>NZ_JBMKIZ010000017.1:0-536 GCF_049237505.1 Enterobacter cloacae complex sp. SHL012 | reverse complement strand
GAACCAGAGCGTGCGATTGACAAGCCATTCCTGCTGCCAATCGAAGACGTATTCTCCATCTCCGGTCGTGGTACCGTTGTTACCGGTCGTGTAGAGCGCGGTATCATCAAAGTTGGTGAAGAAGTTGAAATCGTTGGTATCAAAGAGACTGCGAAGTCTACCTGTACTGGCGTTGAAATGTTCCGCAAACTGCTGGACGAAGGCCGTGCTGGTGAGAACGTTGGTGTTCTGCTGCGTGGTATCAAACGTGAAGAAATCGAACGTGGTCAGGTTCTGGCGAAGCCAGGCTCAATCAAGCCACACACCAAGTTCGAATCTGAAGTGTACATCCTGTCCAAAGACGAAGGCGGCCGTCATACTCCGTTCTTCAAAGGCTACCGTCCACAGTTCTACTTCCGTACAACTGACGTGACCGGTACCATCGAACTGCCAGAAGGCGTTGAGATGGTAATGCCAGGCGACAACATCAAGATGGTTGTGACTCTGATCCACCCAATCGCGATGGACGACGGTCTGCGTTTCGCAATCCGTGAAGG
>NZ_JBMKIZ010000016.1:0-954 GCF_049237505.1 Enterobacter cloacae complex sp. SHL012 | reverse complement strand
GGGGCCAAAAAAACTGCGGATGTGGTTGCTCAATCATCACGTCGATTTTACCGTACCTGCCGCCAGCACTATCGGCGATATCCTCAAGCGCGAAGGCCTGGTTCCGGATAAAAAACGAAAACGCAGAACACCAGGCAATCGCCAGCCCCTGACCATCATCTGTGAGAACAATCAGGTCTGGAGCGCTGATTTTAAAGGCAAGTTCAGGCTGCTCAGCAGAGAGTACTGCCATCCTTTCACCCTGACCGATAATCACAGCCGGTATCTGCTCAGCTGCCGGGGAACACACCGTGAGAGTGAACCCTTTGTCAGAGAGTGCCTGACGGATGCGTTCCTGGAATATGGCCTGCCGGAAGTGCTCAGAACCGATAACGGCCAGCCCTTCGCGGGAACAGGAATAGCCGGATTAAGTCGTCTTGCCGTCTGGCTAATCAAGCTGGGCATCAGGCCGGAGCGTATCAGAAAGGGCCATCCGGAAGAAAATGGCCGCCATGAGCGAATGCACCGCTCCCTGAAAAGTGCGGTGAAACAGGGCAACACCTTCATGACGATGGAAGAACAACAGCGGTGGTTCAGTGACTACCGGAAAGAATTTAACTACGAAAGGCCGCATGAAGCACTGGCGGGTGCAACGCCCGGAACGGTATGGCAACCCTCAAACCGACACTGGGATGGCCGTCTTCCTGAATATGCTTATCCGGAAGGAGGTACAGTCTACAGGGTGAAATCGAGGGGGACCCTCTATATGGGAAAAAAGGGTACGGTGTTCCTGAGTGAAGCACTGACTGGGGAGTACATCATGCTGGAAGAGCAAGATGATGGCCTTGAGGCCATCATCTTTAATGGAATAACACTTGCGTACTACGACCGAAAAACCCAGAGTGTGCTCCGGATAGACTAAAAGTGTTACCTATGTTCCCGGTCTGATCTGTCACCTATGTATCCGGTCATACA
>NZ_JBMKIZ010000015.1:0-1442 GCF_049237505.1 Enterobacter cloacae complex sp. SHL012 | reverse complement strand
TCGGTTTGGGAAGTAGCGCGACGAAGGACGTCGGAACGACTGCCGGGAACATCATGCAAGTGGGAGCATTTGGGCTTGGAACTATCAACGGAGACGGCCCACTGTTGGACGCTATGGACGCATTTACACCGACCTGTTTCTCCTCCCATCAAAATGACGGACAGACCCAACTGGGGTTGACTGCAAATACCGGCATTACGTCTATAGTCGTCAATCGGGGCAGCCGACCAACCCGTATTCATCAGGCCTATATTCTACGGCGGACGTGGTTTTCGTATTACGGTGGCTCGTCCTGGTCATATCAGGAGGCTTACACCACGGGTAATACCACAAAGTCCAGTGATGGCACCCTGAAAGCTGCGTCTCCGGTTGCCCGTATCGTAGCGAGCCAGGAAGCGTGCCAGCGGGACGATATAGCGGAGGATGGTTTTGTCTGGTGCGGCTGCGGCACGGCGAACGCAGAAGCGGAGGGGATAACTCTCTCTCGCCTCGATGTGGGTATTTATATGCTCATCGGTTCAGCAGGTCTGGCTTCTGAGGGATGGCAGCTACTGCCGCCAATGGACCCAGGCGGCATGGGGGAGCTTGGTGTTGTTGAGGCAGATCAAACCGACAGCAGTTGTCTGAAAATCCGCTTGTTTAAGCGAAAATACATGTTGAGCGATGAAGGTGAGATCATCAAAACCAAAGGTGAACCGATGGACGTACCGGCGAACAGCTGGATCGATGTTCGCCTGGATATGCCTGAAGATTCCCTATTTAACCAGCAGATGAGGCAGGAGCCGCAGCTTTAGCGTCTCCCTCTAAAGCCCTGACGCGGATTGCCAGGGCTTTTATCGCGGCCAGCGCATCGAGCAACAGAGGTGTCTGGTCAAGGTGTAATATGCCCCCAATTTCTTTGACATATTCAGGATCGATTGTCTCAATTTGCTGTGATATCACTCCGCGACGTGGGGTTTGCGTTTTATCATCTTTGAAGGTGAAGTGTTTGAACTCCATCCGTGAAATGTTGCCCAGCGCCTTTTCTGGATCGAGATCGTCACCAATATTTTTCATAAATCTGTCAGAAACTGCAGACGTCATTATCTCCTTCCATGGGCTCCATGCATCAGTATTGTAACCTCTGAAAAAAAACCTTCCTGCATCAGTTTTGCTGGCATACGGCAAGCAGAACTGCGTTAAGGCTGCATCTGAAATACGAACATAATTTTGAACATACCCGTACCAGCTGGTGATAGGCCCTGAGGTTGATTTCGCCATATCTAACAGCAAACGATATGTACCGGGTTCAGTCAGGGCATTGAAATTTGTCCCATCAGGAGCAACTGCCATATCTGTTTTAAAGGCCCTAGCATCACCAGTTGGCAACCCGAATGCTCCTACATGCATGACATTCCCGGCAGCTGTACCTGCATCCAGCGTGGCGCTACTTCCCAAACCGA
>NZ_JBMKIZ010000014.1:0-4625 GCF_049237505.1 Enterobacter cloacae complex sp. SHL012 | reverse complement strand
TTTCGAGGGTTCAGTAAGTTGGGGAACTTCTGAACCGTGGTAACAGGGTGTACAAGACCGCTGAAACCAAATTCTGTTATTCCAGTTTAGCCTCTCTAAGGCTGATACTTCAAGAACTCTCACTCAGTAAATCTTGTACACCCCTTTACTCATGGCTGCTGCCAGTGGCGCTTTGTCGTGTCTTTCCGGCTTGGACTCAAGTCGATAGTTACCGGATAAGACGCAGCGGTCGGACTGAACGGGGGGTTCGTGCATACAGTCCAGCTTGGAGCGAACTGCCTTCCCGGAACTGAGTGTCAGGCGTGGAATGAGACAAACGCGGCCATAACAGCGGAATGACACCGGTAAACCGAAAGGCAGGAACAGGAGAGCGCACGAGGGAGCCACCAGGGGGAAACGCCTGGTATCTTTATAGTCCTGTCGGGTTTCGCCACCACTGATTTGAGCGTCAGATTTCGTGATGCTTGTCAGGGGGGCGGAGCCTATGGAAAAACGGCTTCGCCGCGGCCTTATCGCTTCCCTGTTAAGCTTCTTTCTGGCATCTCCCAGGAAATTTCCGCCCCGCCTGTAAGCCGGTACCGCTCGCCGCAGCCGAACGACCGAGCGCAGCGAGTCAGTGAGCGAGGAAGCGGAATATATCCTGTATCGCATATTCTGCTGACGCTCCGCTGCTGCATTTTTCTCCTGCCACATGAAGCACTTCACTGATATTCGCATCCGTGCCAACATAGTAAGCCAGTATACACTCCGCTAGCGCTACGTGACTGGTTCAGGGCTGCGCCCCGAAACCCGCTAACAGCCACTGACGCGCCTGCGGCTTGTCCAACCCCGCGCCGACCGGGAAAGGTTTTCCCGCCCGTCCCGGGGTTATCAGGAGACTGTTTTGTCAGAGAAACGGAACAAGATGCTCACCATGTGGGTGACGGAGGATGAGCACAGGCGGCTACTTGAGCGCTGCGACGGCAGGCAGCTGGCGGCGTGGATGCGGCAGACCTGCCTGGACGAAAAGCCGGCTCGTACCGCAAAACTTCCTTCGATCTCGCCGGCGCTGCTGCGCCAGCTTGCCGGTATGGGCAACAACCTGAACCAGATAGCCCGCCGTGTTAACGCCGGCGTCGGTACCGGTCATGACCGGGTGCAGATTGTGGCGGCGCTGATGGCCATCGATGCCGGGCTTGAGCGGCTGCGGCACGCCGTTCTTGAGAAAGGAACGGACGATGATCGTTAAATTTCATCCACGCGGTCGCGGCGGTGGCGCCGGGCCGGTGGACTATCTGCTGGGTAAAGACCGGCAGCGTGAAGGCGCCAGCGTCCTGCAGGGGAAGCCGGAAGAAGTCCGGGAGCTGATCGACTCGTCGCCTTACGTGAAGAAATACACCTCCGGCGTCCTGTCGTTTGCGGAGGCCGATCTGCCTCCCGGCCAGCGGGAAAAACTGATGGCCAGCTTCGAGCGGGTTCTGATGCCCGGACTTGATAAAGATCAGTACAGCATTCTGTGGATGGAGCACGAGGACAAGGGGCGTCTGGAGCTGAACTTTCTGATCCCCAATACCGAGCTGCTGACCGGCAGGCGGCTCCAGCCGTACTACGACCGCGCCGACCGGCCGCGTATCGATGCCTGGCAGACCATCGTGAACGGCAGACTGGGGCTGCACGATCCGAACGCGCCGGAAAACCGCCGGGCGCTGGTTACGCCGGCCGGACTGCCGAAAACGAAGCAGGAAGCCGCAGAAGCCATCACCCGTGGACTGCTGAGCTTAGCCTCGTCCGGGGAGCTGAAAAGCCGTCAGGACGTCACTGAGGCTCTTGAAGGTGCAGGTTTTGAGGTGGTGCGTACAACGAAAAGCAGTATCAGCATTGCCGACCCTGACGGGGGGCGAAACATCCGACTGAAGGGAGCCATCTATGAGCAGTCTTTTAACGCTGGCGAAGGACTTAGAGCAGCAATCGAAAGCGCAGCAGAAGAGTACCGGCGAGATGCTGAAAGCCGCATTCAGCGAGCACGAGCAGTCTGTCAGAGCGGAACTGAACGCAAGCGCGAGGAGAATCAGCGACGCCATCAGCGCCCACGAGCAGAGTATGAGCGAGGCGATGGAGAAAAACCGGCGGAGCGTGTTGCTGACGGCCGGGAGGACATGGCTCACCATCCTGATGGTGTCAGCGCTGCTGATCGCCACGAGCGGGAGCATTCTGTGGTGGCAGGGACGGCAGATAACCGACAATTACACACATCTTCGTCAGCAGGAAGATACCCTGGCGAAAATGACCGCCCGGACGTGGGGAGTACGCTATCAGGAGAGCAACGACGGCCGGAGGTTCCTTATCCTGCCGCCGGGGATGCAAGCCGAAGCCATCCCCTACGACGGGACGACCTGGATCCGCCTGAAACAGGAGTAGCGGAAAATGACAGAGCTGGAAAAGCAGTTGCTGAGCGCATTAGAGCAGCTACAGCAGGACTACTCGCAAAGGCTGGACGAATGGGAGAGCGCCTTCGCGGAATGGCGGAGCATGTGTGGACTTATGCAACGGGAGAACGCGGTGCTGAACGAGCGCGTGTCGGACTTGAGCACGCAGGTGCTGAGTTTAAGCGAGCAGCTGCGCCGCTTGTCCGGGAACTGAATGCCATCGAGGAGAAGGCTGCACTGGAGTATCAGCGTCAGAACGAGCTGGAGCTGACGCTCCGACAGAAGCAGAAGAGTTTCGATGGTCCGAAGATGAGGTGACAGCCCGCACGAAGAAGGGCTCATCGCGTTCCTGCTAAATAGGCTGACTACCGGAATGGTAGTGACTTATCCCGGAGGAAGTGATGAAAATTCTCAACGTTATTGAAGCCCTGCTGAACTGTTTTTACCTGGTGATGGAGCTGTGTGAGTTGCCGGAGAGGCATTTGCCGGTTTTTAAGGCGTTCGCGCTGATTTTAGTGTGACTTTACGCGCCATGCATCTGGCTGCATGACTATGCATCAGTGTAATATCCAGCGGCTGCGTTTTCGGTGTTTTTTCGTCATGTCTGTCGCCACTTTCTCGCGTCTGGCACCGGAAACGCAGCCAACCCCGTTTCAGCGGTGCGGGCAACGGATGTTATGGTAAATAGGTTCGTCCGGTATGCTCAATGAAGATAAGCCAGTTTTTAACTGATTCTTTTTTCGATCGTTTGAAACAAGAATAGTATTTGGCAATAGCGGTTGTCTTTATCTAGCCAAGCACAATTAGCTAGATCTATGTAACCGTTATTTTGAGACGATCCATATCCGATGACCGTCATCGCTTTTGATTCTGACTTTAAGTAAACTATATCGCCTATATTAAATGGCATTTTTTTATCCTATAAAAAGCCACCTCACAGGTGGCTTTTATTTATGCATGATTCCCTTTCGCTACGCGACGATACATGCCAATATCACTTATCTCACTTATTGTGAACTCGGTTAGATTTTTCTTTGCTGAGCTCCCCGGTCTGATTTCAAGAGTATATAACAAATCAAGAAGTTCTTTTCTGCTATATTTCTGATCGTGGAAATATGAATACAGATCTTCTTTTGACATTTCCATCAGTTCTTCAACTGATTTATGTGTCATTCTCCTTGTTGCTAAAATAATCTCCTCAACGAGATCGGAACGTTTTAATTTGCTTGGGTTCTTTGGAAGTAAATTACCAAAGGATTCAATTAGCTCGGCATTAGTCATTTCACTTTTATCCAAGCCAGCTTTAGCTCCCTCAACGCCAAGCCAAGATATCAGTTTTTGGATATCTATCATCGACAAGTCCTCATAAACTCAATCGTCAAGTTCTTAAACTGTGACGCTTGTTTGTAAGCGTTACTTATCTGTACATCATACACTGAAACGCGCTCTGCTGCAGCTACTCTTAGCCCATCACCTTCCGTTATGTAGTGCTTGAAGATGTCACCTGCTTGCCGAAGCCTGTTGTATTCATATTGCTCTGTTTGCTTCAGTTCTTCTGCATATTCTCTGGCCATCATTCCCATCGCTCCGGCGAAAACTGTGTCCTTATATGAATCGCCGACTTGCAGTGCCTTTCTTAGCATTTCAATATCTTCATTTACATTATTTATCTCACCTATGACTGTGGCCACACCAATAGATGATTGCCTGTCTAGTTTTACCGGTGATACACAATAATCTGATGCGTAGATTATAGAGCGCATGACATCAGAAACTTCGGGGTGTGAATCAATCAATATATAGTCATAATTATCTGCAATAGGTGATAATACAGCGCTTATGGTTTTTAAATGCTGTAAAAGAATGGCATTGTTCGATCTTATATTGTTTGTACTAGGTAGCTTATCAGTTGAAACGGTTGATAAGCGAGGGTCGGCTGGAATGACATCGATGCCACTATTAAATTTAATTATGTCTATGTCAGTCGTTTGTTGTGCTGCGCTATATAATTGCTGATACTTGTTAAATAACGTTGTTCCTTGCGGTGCTTGATTTCCAAAATTTTCGATCAGTTTAGGGAAAAATCTTCCAGTTATACCTCCGCGTTGATAATCTGCATCTATAACTAAAACACGTTTTTCATGAAAACGACTAAGTCCTTCGGCAATGTGATAACAGGACGTAGTTTTACCAACCCCACCTTTCTCACTAATAAACCCA
>NZ_JBMKIZ010000013.1:0-29209 GCF_049237505.1 Enterobacter cloacae complex sp. SHL012 | reverse complement strand
GTATGTTCACTCAGAGACTTGGTATTCATTTATTGTCCGAAGACATTAAGAATCCATGTCACTTTGAGTGCCCACACAGATTGTCTGATAAATTGTTAAAGAGCAGTTGCAACGCGGCTTTCGCTCACCGTTGCGAGGTGGCGTATATTACGCTTTCCTCTTTCAGAGTCAACCCGTTATTTCAGGATTTTTTCTCTTCAACCGACCGGGTTATCTGTGAAGTGATTCACATCTGCCGTGTCGATGGAGGCGCATTATAGGGAGTTCTCCGCAGGCCGCAACCGCTAAATGACAGAAAAATGACTGACTGCTGCATTCCACAGCAAAACCCCGCCTTATACCCTTTTACACACAGACTTATCCACAATGATACGAAAAAGTAAAAATGTGCGAGCGTTGCGCAAACGTTTTCGTTAAAATGCTCGCGCTTCACAAGGATGCCTCGTCAGGTGTGTTAGATGAGTTTTTCGCAGGAAAATTCATCTAACGCTCTCTGTAATCGTGAAATCCAGGGGATTTACCATGCAACAACGTCGTCCAGTCCGCCGCGCTCTGCTCAGTGTTTCTGATAAAGCCGGTATCGTCGAATTCGCTCAGGCACTTTCTGCACGCGGTGTGGAGCTGCTTTCTACAGGCGGCACCGCACGCCTGTTAGCAGATAAAGGTCTGCCGGTAACCGAAGTGTCCGATTACACCGGTTTCCCGGAGATGATGGATGGACGCGTCAAAACTCTGCATCCGAAAGTGCACGGCGGTATTCTTGGCCGTCGCGGCCAGGACGATGCCATTATGGAAAAGCATGATATTGCGCCAATCGACATGGTTGTCGTTAACCTCTACCCGTTTGCCCAGACCGTTGCCCGCGAAGGCTGCTCTCTGGAAGATGCGGTAGAAAATATTGATATCGGCGGCCCGACCATGGTGCGCTCTGCAGCCAAGAACCATAAAGATGTGGCCATCGTGGTGAAGAGCAGCGATTACAACACCATTATTAGCGAGATGGATGCCAACGAAGGGTCACTGACGCTCGACACGCGTTTCGACCTCGCTATCAAAGCCTTCGAACACATCGCTGCATACGACAGCATGATCGCCAACTACTTCGGTAGCCTGGTGCCGGCTTACCACGGTGAAAGCAACGATCCTTCTGGCCGCTTCCCGCGCACGCTGAACCTGAACTTCATCAAGAAGCAGGATATGCGTTACGGCGAGAACAGCCACCAGCAGGCTGCCTTCTATATAGAAGAAGAGATCAAAGAAGCCTCGGTTGCCACCGCTCAGCAGGTTCAGGGCAAGGCACTCTCCTACAACAATATTGCTGACACCGACGCTGCGCTGGAATGCGTGAAAGAGTTCAGCGAGCCAGCCTGCGTTATCGTCAAGCACGCCAACCCTTGCGGTGTGGCGGTGAGCACCTCTATTCTGGACGCTTACGACCGTGCTTACAAAACCGACCCGACCTCCGCGTTTGGGGGCATTATCGCCTTCAACCGCGAGCTGGATGCCCAAACCGCGCAGGCCATCATCTCCCGACAGTTTGTTGAAGTGATCATTGCACCATCGGCATCCGAAGAAGCGCTGAAAATCACCGCGACAAAACAGAATGTGCGCGTACTGATTTGCGGCCAGTGGGCAAATCGCGTGCCGGGTCTGGACTTCAAACGCGTGAACGGCGGCCTTCTGGTTCAGGATCGCGATCTGGGTATGGTGACAGAAGCTGACCTGCGCGTAGTGACCAAACGCCAGCCGAGCGAGCAGGAGCTGCGTGACGCGCTGTTCTGCTGGAAAGTGGCGAAGTTCGTCAAGTCCAACGCCATCGTCTACGCCAAAGAGAACATGACCATCGGAATAGGCGCAGGCCAGATGAGCCGTGTCTATTCTGCGAAAATTGCCGGGATCAAAGCAGGTGATGAAGGGCTGGAAGTGAAAGGTTCCGCCATGGCCTCTGATGCCTTCTTCCCGTTCCGTGACGGTATCGATGCGGCAGCCGCTGTAGGCATTACCTGCGTGATCCAGCCTGGTGGTTCTATCCGCGACGACGAAGTGATTGCCGCCGCCGACGAGCACGGTATCGCGATGATCTTCACCGACATGCGCCACTTCCGCCATTAATTCCCGGAGCAGAAAAATGAAAGTATTAGTGATTGGTAACGGCGGACGCGAGCACGCTCTGGCGTGGAAAGCGGCGCAGTCTCCGCGGGTGAAAACGGTCTTCGTGGCACCGGGTAACGCCGGTACTGCCCTGGAACCCGCTTTGCAGAACGTCGCCATCGGTGTGACCGATATCCCGGCCCTGCTGAACTTTGCCCAGAATGAGAAAATCGATCTGACCATTGTCGGCCCGGAAGCGCCGCTGGTGATTGGCGTAGTTGACGCGTTCCGCGCTGCTGGCCTGAAAATCTTCGGACCAACGGAAGGTGCTGCCCAGCTGGAAGGGTCTAAGGCCTTCACCAAAGATTTCCTGGCACGTCACAACATCCCGACGGCGGAATATCAGAACTTCACCGAAGTGGAGCCAGCTCTGGCTTACCTGCGTGAAAAAGGCGCGCCGATCGTTATTAAAGCCGACGGTCTGGCCGCCGGTAAAGGCGTTATCGTTGCGATGACCCTCGAAGAAGCGGAAGCCGCGGTTCAGGATATGCTGGCTGGCAATGCCTTTGGCGATGCAGGCCACCGTATCGTGATTGAAGAGTTCCTCGACGGCGAAGAAGCGAGCTTCATTGTCATGGTCGACGGCGAGCACGTTCTGCCGATGGCCACCAGCCAGGATCATAAACGCGTGGGTAATGGCGATACCGGTCCTAATACCGGCGGGATGGGCGCCTACTCCCCTGCCCCGGTGGTGACGGATGAAGTACATCAGCGCACCATGGACCGCATTATCTGGCCTACCGTGAAAGGCATGGCGGCGGAAGGGAATACCTACACCGGTTTCCTCTATGCAGGTCTGATGATCGACAAGCAGGGCAACCCTAAGGTTATCGAGTTCAACTGCCGCTTTGGCGATCCGGAAACTCAACCGATAATGCTGCGCATGAAATCGGACCTGGTCGATCTGTGTCTGGCGGCTTGCGAAGGCAAGCTGGACGAGAAAACCTCAGAGTGGGACGAACGTGCGTCTCTGGGCGTGGTGATTGCTGCGGGCGGTTATCCGGGTAACTACAACACCGGTGATGAAATCCACGGCCTGCCGCTGGAAGAGATTGACGGCGCGAAGGTATTCCACGCGGGTACGAAACTGTCTGACGACGAGCGCGTCCTGACCAACGGCGGCCGCGTCCTGTGTGCTACCGCACTGGGTCATACCGTTGCAGAAGCGCAGAAGCGTGCCTATGCGCTGATGGCGGATATTCACTGGAACGGTAGCTTTAGCCGTCAGGATATTGGTTATCGTGCGATTGCGCGCGAGCAGGGCGAGTAATTTTCCCCCTCACCCTAACCCTCTCCCTCAAGGGAGAGGGGATTTACGTCAAAAACTCTTCTCTGTCGGCTGCCACGTGCAGAAATCTTCGTTCGCCACCAGCAACAGCTGAGAGCCTTCCGGCGCCTCAAGCCACGCGACACTCACTTCCATTGATGAATGACGCTGACGGCGTTGAATATGTTCGGTCGCCCAGGATTCAAGCTCAGGCTTCACCGTCTGCCCTTCGCAGGTGGTTACCGTGCCATCGTTATGCCAGCGCCCCTGACGCAGCACCACACGTCCAAGACGAAGCGCATCGCTGGTCTGGCGGATTTGTTCAGCACGATAGCGGTAGAGGGCAATCTGATCGCTGGAAAGCTGCTGTTTTTGACCACTCACTTCACGCTGCATAAAGCTCAGCTCACCATGGTCGTCAAAACGCACTTTCACATGTTCGGGGGTTTTACTGTAGACGTTCAGTTCAATCAGCGACAGGTAATCACCCTGCCAGCGATACTCCGCGGTCGACGTATTGCCGTTATGCCACGGACTGAAAGCGGAGAGCAGATGCACTTCGCCGCCGGAATCTTTGCGCCATATCCTCACCGCACCCTGATTGTCAGCGTAGCCGCTGGCGGTAAACGGTGGCAGAGAGGTGTCGTGGCTGCAGGCAGACAGCAGAAGCACGCCTGCCAGCGCGAGCGTTCCACGCCGGAATGACAAAAGGGGCGTTGCCGCCCCTTCGCTAAAACTGTTCACTGCCACGCGTCTTACTTAACAGCGTCTTTCAGTGCTTTACCAGAAACAAATGCCGGCACGTTAGCTGCGGCGATTTTGATTTCTTTACCGGTCTGCGGGTTGCGGCCAGTACGCTCAGCGCGGTGGTTCACTTTGAAGGTACCGAAACCAACCAGTTGTACAGCATCGCCTTCTTTCAGAGACTCAGTAATAGCAGCCAGGGTAGATTCCAGAGCAGCTTTAGCCTGCACTTTAGACAGATCAGCCTTGTCCGCAATTACATCAATCAGTTGAGTCTTGTTCATAAGTTATCCTTTCAATGTGTTTATCGCTTGCTAAGCATCGAGTGCGACGAAAATGCCAAAAAAGCACTCTCCTGCATACACGCACCGATAGCCACTTTTTTTCGCCCCCCAAATGTAGACCAGACGGGGGGCAGAAGGGAAGAGTCGAGGTGCGACAAAACAGGCGTTAAATCACGTTTTGTTGTCTCATTGGTTAAAAATTATACCAATATTGCTCTCGCCCGACTCACGTAAGTCCGCACGCAGCCCTTTGATCAGCTCAATGTCACGTTCTTCACACTCTGCCAGCAGGCGGAAAATTTCCCACTGGATATCCCATTCCTGCTCAACCGCCGGGTTAGCTCGCAGCTCTTCGTCGGTCATTTCACGGCCTTCCTGGGTCATTTCGAGCATCGCAACGGTCGTAATGGATGCCTTACTGACTTCGATAGCATGCTCCAGGGTTTCGCCACTCAGACGGGAGTGGATCAGCTCACTTAATGCCACGCAGGCATCAATGGCCGGATAGACACCGTACAGATCAAAATCATCCGCGGCCGGGATCGCCTCTTCCAGCTTCTCCAGTTGGGAGTCGAAATTCACCTTTGCGTCTTTGACCGTCAGCGTTTCCCAGATCAAATCCAGAATGCGGCGGTAGATATGACCATCACCAAAGCCCGTCTGCTTACAGAACGCGGCATAGTTGGGATACATGCGCTCGCACAGGCAAGCCATAAAGGTGACGTGCTGCCAGCTTTCCAGCTTCTCAAGGCGCAGATGAATCGGGTTTTGTAACATGATGATGTCTCGAATCGAAAATTAGCCGCAGTTTACCTGAATCACGGCTGAATTTCCTGCCAACGAACAAAAGCCGGACGCGAGGAAGCGACGGCGTCCGCCCAGCGGGTTGGCTCCGGTAAACGGTAGCCCTTCATGCAGCGCTGAACCCACGCCAGTGCGCTGTCCATGCTCACCCGGTGACCGGTCGCGATAAACAGCGGATTACAGCGCGCTTTGCTGCGCCAGACCCACGCCAGCTGCTCGCCTTTATGGATAAGCGGCGCCAGCGCACCCGGCTCGGGGGAAAGTGGTTCAAACGCGCCACACAGGCGTTTTTTGGCAACGCCAATGGTCGGCACATCCACCAGCAGCCCAAAATGGCTGGCCACGCCTAAACGGCGCGGATGTGAGATACCGTGTCCATCCACAAACAGCAGGTCAGGTTTTTGCGAGAGCTGCTCCCATGCAGCCAGCAGCGCGGGATACTCGCGAAAGGAGAGGAAACCCGGAATGTACGGCATAGTGGTGGCGATACGCGCCACCTTGTACTCAACCAGCTCCAGCGAAGGGTATTTCAGAACCACCATCGCCGCTCGCGTCACTTCACCACCCTGCTCGAATCCGACGTCCGCTCCGCCAATGTACTGCGGGGGATCCTTATCCAGGCGATCCTCGCGGATCACCGATGAAGCCAGTTCAATTTGCCGAGCGCGTAGCGACGCGAGATCCATAACCACTCCTTACTGGTGATACTGGGCAGAAAGCCGATGCACCGCCTCCACAAATACGCCTGCATGCTCTGGCGGAACATCCTGATGAATGCCGTGGCCGAGGTTAAAGACGTGGCCTTTCCCCTGGCCGAAACCAGAGAGTATAGTCGACACTTCTTCTTCAATGCGGGCTGGCGGTGCATAGAGCATGGACGGGTCCATATTGCCCTGCAGCGCCACTTTGTCGCCCACGCGACGGCGAGCATCAGCGATATCGGTCGTCCAGTCGAGACCCAATGCATCGCAGCCGGTCGCCGCCATCGCTTCCAGCCACTGACCGCCACCTTTGGTGAACAGCGTCACCGGCACGCGGCGGCCTTCGTTTTCACGCAGCAGGCCATCAACGATTTTGTGCATGTAATACAGGGAGAACTGCTGATAATCGCGCCCGGTCAGTACGCCACCCCAGGTATCGAAAATCATCACTGACTGCGCGCCCGCTTTAATCTGCGCGTTGAGATAGAGCGTGACGCTCTTCGCCAGCTTGTCCAGCAGCGCATGCAGAGCCATCGGCTCGGCGTACATCATTTTTTTGATCGCGGTAAAAGCTTTGCTGCTGCCACCTTCAACCATGTAAGTTGCCAGCGTCCACGGGCTACCGGAGAAGCCAATCAGCGGCACTTCGCCTTTCAGCTCACGGCGAATGGTGCGCACGGCGTTCATCACATAGCCCAGTTCGCCTTCCGGATCGGGGATCGGCAGCTTATCCACGTCGGCTTTGCTTTTGATCGGGGAGGTAAAACGCGGGCCTTCGCCGGTTTCAAAGTACAGGCCAAGGCCCATTGCATCCGGAATGGTCAGAATGTCCGAAAAGAGAATGGCGGCATCCAGCGGGAAGCGGCGCAGCGGCTGGAGCGTCACTTCACACGCCAGCTCAGCGTTTTTGCACAGCGACATAAAATCACCTGCCTGCGCACGCGTGGCTTTGTACTCTGGCAGATAACGTCCTGCCTGGCGCATCATCCACACCGGGGTGACATCAACGGGCTGGCGCAGCAGCGCACGCAGATAACGATCGTTCTTCAGTTCGGTCATTTTTGCAGTTCCTTAAGCGTCATGGCCTCAGTGTAACACTACTCATACTCGGCCCGACACATCGCCACGGTATCTTCTATCAGCCGACGCGCCACGGTGCCGGGTGGCGGTAACAGAGGCAAATCGTCATAACGATACCAGTTCGCGTCCAGCAGCTCTTTCTGATCGATAACGATCTCACCGCTGTCGTATTCCGCCATAAACGCCGTCATCAGGGACATTGGGAATGGCCACGGCTGAGACGTTACGTAACGCAGGTTTTTCACCTTGATCCCGCTCTCTTCCATCACTTCACGCGCTACCGCCTGCTCCAGCGTTTCACCCACTTCGACGAAACCGGCAAGAACAGTATAAATGCCGTTGCGATGGCGGGTATGCTGCGCCAGCAGGATAGTATCCTCACGGCGAATGGCGACGATAATGCAGGGTGCAATCTGCGGATAGTAACGTTCACGGCAGTGGCCGCAGAGCATTGCCCACTCGGTTTTGCTCGGGTGCATGGTATGGCCGCAGTAGCCGCAGTATTTATGCGAGCGGTAAAACTCCGCCAGCTGGACGCCGCGCCCCGCCAGCTGGAACAAGCCAACATCCTGATCCAGCACCTGACGAACCGATCCCATCTCCTGACGGCGAGGCTGTTGGATCAACCACACTGCATCCCCCTGCCATTCACCAATCTTCAGTGCTGGCTGGCCAACAAGATCGAACGCCTCTGCTGCGCCATAAGGGATCTCCCCGGCAGGAAGCCATAGTTTTTGTTCGTGACTGACGATCCACCAACCCAGATCTGATTTTTCAATAATACGATCCATATCTATTGCACTACCTTCGCTTCACTGACATGTTGTTAGCATTGTGGTTACATTTTGGATAAGCAGATTCAATTCTCAACCTTGCGGAGTCAACCATGTTAAACCAGCTAGAAAGCCTGACTGAGCGCGTTAGAGGAAGTAACAAACTGGTGGATCGCTGGCTACATGTACGCAAGCATCTACTCGTGGCTTATTACAATCTGGTCGGTATTAAGCCTGGCAAAGAATCGTTTATGCGGCTGAATGAAAAAGCGCTGGATGATTTTTGTCAGAGCCTGGTCGACTACCTGTCCGACGGACATTTCAATATTTATGAACGTATTATCCGCGAAATGGAAGGGACAACGCCGTATTTAGCGGCCAGTAAACTCTATCCGTTGCTGGAAGCCAACACCCAGCAGATCATGGATTACTACGATTCCACGCTCGAAAATGCCATCGATCACGACAATTATCTTGAGTTCCAGCAGGCGCTTTCCGATCTTGGCGAAGCGCTGGAAGAGCGATTCACGCTGGAAGACAGGCTGATCGCCCTCGTCCTGAATAACGGCCTGGATGTGAGTAACGAAGATAACATCGCGCGCCCTGCTTGAGTTCTTAATCGTTAACGAGTAATTTACAACCATTCGCCCCTCTGCGGAGGGGGATTTTTCTTGTCGGAGTGCCCAGCGCTTAAACGCGCGGGCTGAGACCGTTAATTCGGGATCCGCGGAACCTGATCAGGTTAATACCTGCGAAGGGAACAAGAGTCACACTGCTGTTGTATCGCCCCTGAGGCGATCTTCTCTTGCTTCATCCGTCGTCTGACAAGCCATGTCCTTCACTTCTGGAATGAGCTATGTCTACCACTAAACTGACCCGTCGCGAACAGCGCGAACACGCCCAACACTTCATCGATACCCTGGAAGGTACCGCTTTCCCGAACTCGAAGCGCATATACATCACCGGTTCACAGGCCGACATTCGCGTGCCGATGCGCGAAATCCAGCTTAGCCCGACGCTTATCGGCGGCAGCAAAGATAACCCGCAATATGAAGATAACGAAGCCGTCCCGGTGTATGACACCTCCGGCCCGTATGGCGATCCCTCTGTTGCCATCAATGTTCAGCGGGGTCTGCCAAAGCTGCGCCAGCCGTGGATTGACGCACGTAACGACTGTGAAGAACTCAACGAACAAAGCTCGTCGTACACCAAAGCGCGCCTGGCCGACGATGGTCTGGACGAATTGCGTTTCACCGGTCTGCTGACGCCAAAACGCGCCAGAGCGGGCAAACGCGTGACCCAGCTGCACTATGCGCGCCAGGGGATCGTCACGCCGGAGATGGAGTTCATCGCCATTCGTGAAAACATGGGCCGCGAGCGTATCCGTAGCGAAGTGCTGCGCCACCAGCATCCAGGTGAAGGGTTTGGCGCTCGCCTGCCGGAAAACATCACGCCGGAGTTTGTGCGTGACGAAGTGGCCGCTGGCCGCGCGATTATCCCTGCCAACATCAACCACCCGGAATCCGAACCGATGATTATCGGCCGCAATTTCCTGGTGAAGGTCAATGCCAATATCGGTAACTCTGCCGTCACTTCCTCCATCGAAGAGGAAGTAGAAAAGCTGGTCTGGTCAACGCGCTGGGGCGCGGACACGGTAATGGACCTCTCAACTGGCCGTTATATTCACGAAACCCGCGAGTGGATCCTGCGTAACAGCCCGGTCCCGATTGGTACCGTCCCGATTTATCAGGCGCTGGAGAAAGTGAACGGCATCGCCGAAAACCTCACCTGGGAAACCTTCCGCGACACGCTGCTGGAGCAGGCGGAACAGGGCGTGGACTACTTCACGATTCACGCTGGCGTGCTGCTGCGCTACGTGCCGATGACCGCAAAACGTCTGACCGGCATCGTCTCCCGCGGCGGATCCATCATGGCAAAATGGTGTCTGTCACATCATCAGGAAAACTTCCTCTACGAACACTTCCGCGAGATCTGCGAAATCTGCGCTGCCTATGACGTATCCCTGTCGCTGGGCGACGGCCTGCGTCCGGGCTCCATTCGCGATGCCAACGACGAAGCGCAGTTTGCCGAGCTGCACACGCTGGGCGAACTGACAAAAATTGCATGGGAGTATGACGTACAGGTAATGATTGAAGGCCCTGGACATGTGCCGATGCAGATGATCCGCCGCAATATGACCGAGGAGCTGGAGCACTGCCACGAAGCGCCGTTCTATACTCTGGGGCCCCTGACCACCGATATTGCACCGGGCTACGACCACTTCACCTCCGGGATTGGCGCAGCGATGATCGGCTGGTTCGGCTGCGCCATGCTCTGCTACGTCACGCCGAAAGAGCACCTGGGCCTGCCAAATAAAGAGGACGTGAAGCAAGGACTGATTACCTACAAGATTGCCGCTCATGCGGCGGATCTGGCGAAAGGCCACCCGGGGGCGCAAATCCGCGATAACGCCATGTCGAAGGCGCGCTTTGAATTCCGCTGGGAAGATCAGTTCAACCTGGCGCTGGACCCCTTCACCGCCCGCGCCTACCACGACGAAACCCTGCCACAGGAATCGGGCAAGGTGGCACACTTCTGCTCCATGTGCGGTCCAAAATTCTGCTCGATGAAAATCAGCCAGGAGGTACGCGACTACGCCGCCGCACAGACCATCGAAGTGGGTATGGCAGACATGTCAGAAACCTTCCGCGCGAAAGGCGGCGAGATCTACCTCAAAAAAGAGGAGGCCTAATGTACCAGCCTGATTTCCCCTCCGTGCCCTTCCGTTTAGGGCTCTATCCGGTGGTGGACAGCGTGGAGTGGATCCAACGCCTGCTGGAGGCAGGCGTTCGCACCCTCCAGCTGCGCATCAAGGATAAGCGCGATGAAGAAGTTGAGGCCGACGTTATCGCCGCCATCGCGCTGGGACGACGCTACCACGCTCGTCTGTTTATCAACGACTACTGGCGGCTGGCTATTAAGCACCAGGCGTACGGCGTCCATCTGGGTCAGGAAGATCTGGAAACTACCGATCTTAACGCTATTCGCAAAGCCGGGCTGCGGCTGGGGGTGTCGACACACGACGATATGGAAATTGACGTGGCACTGGCAGCGCACCCCTCCTATATCGCTCTCGGCCACGTTTTTCCGACACAAACCAAGCAGATGCCCTCCGCACCACAGGGTTTAACGCAGCTGGCGTTACACGTTAAGCGCCTGGCCGATTACCCCACCGTTGCCATTGGCGGGATAAGCCTTGAACGCGCCCCTGCGGTACTGGAAACCGGCGTCGGCAGTATCGCCGTCGTCAGCGCGATTACCCAGGCAGCGGACTGGCAGGCGGCCACGGCACGGCTTTTACAGCTGGCAGGAGCGGGCGATGAATGACCGCGATTTTATGCGCTACAGCCGTCAAATTCTGCTGGAGGATATCGCCATCGACGGGCAGCAAAAGCTGCTCGCCAGCCGGGTGTTGATTATTGGTCTGGGCGGATTAGGCGCCCCCGCCGCGCTTTATCTGGCAGGCGCAGGTATCGGTACGCTGGTGCTGGCCGATGACGACGAGGTGCACCTCAGCAACCTGCAGCGACAAATCCTCTTCACGACAAAGGACATTAATCAACCCAAAGCGCAGATTACCCGCCAGAGGCTGAATCAGCTCAACCCGGACATCGAACTGATTGCACTCCAGACGCGGCTGAGCGATGAAAATCTGCACCGTGAGGTTGCCCTTGCCGACGTGGTGCTGGACTGCACTGACAACATGGCGACGCGTCAGGCGATCAACGCCGCCTGCGTGATCAATAACACGCCCCTGATCACCGCCAGCGCGGTGGGGTTCGGCGGACAGATGATGGTCCTGACGCCCCCCTGGGCGCAGGGCTGCTATCGCTGCCTGTGGCCGGACGATGCCGAGCCCGCACGCAACTGCCGCACGGCAGGCATTCTTGGCCCGGTAGTCGGAGTGATGGGCACCCTTCAGGCGCTTGAGGCCATCAAGCTGCTCAGCGGCATGGAGACGGAACGTAATACGCTGCGGCTGTTCGACGCTCGTTCAGGCGGCTGGCGCCATCTGGCCTTAAACCGCGCCAGCCACTGCCCGGTATGCGGAGGCCGCGATGCGCATTCTGTTTAACGATGAGCCGATAAGCTGCGACGACGGGCTGACCATTGCCGCCCTGCTCGATAAGTTACGTCAGCTCAAGCCGGGAACGGCGCTGGCACTCAATCAACAGATCCTGCCGCGCGAGCAGTGGGAACATCAGCAGGTCAATGACGGCGACCAGATCCTGCTGTTTCAGGTTATCGCAGGGGGCTGAGATGCTACATATTGCCGATAAAATCTTTGATTCACATCTGTTTACCGGAACCGGAAAGTTCGCCTCTCCACAGCTGATGGTAGAGGCCATCCGTGAAAGTGGCAGCCAGCTGGTGACGCTGGCGATGAAACGCGTGGATCTGCGCCAGCACAACGATGCCATTCTTGCGCCTTTGCTGGAGGCAGGCGTTACGCTCTTGCCCAACACCTCCGGTGCAAAAACGGCGGAAGAAGCAATTTTCGCCGCACTGCTGGCACGTGAAGCGCTCGGTACCCGCTGGCTGAAGCTGGAAATTCATCCGGATGCCCGCTGGCTGCTGCCGGACCCGATTGAAACGCTGAAAGCAGCAGAAAAGCTTGTGCAGCAAGGGTTTACCGTCCTGCCTTACTGCGGGGCGGACCCTGTGCTGTGTAAGCGTCTGGAAGAGGTCGGCTGTGCCGCCGTGATGCCGCTGGGTGCGCCAATTGGCTCTAATCAGGGTCTCGAAACTCGCGCGATGCTGGAGATCATCATTGAACAAGCCACCGTGCCGGTGGTGGTCGATGCGGGGATTGGCGTACCAAGCCATGCCGCGCAGGCGCTGGAGATGGGGGCCGACGCGGTACTGGTCAATACGGCGATTGCGGTGGCTGACGATCCGGTCATGATGGCGCGCGCGTTCCGCATGGCCGTAGAGGCCGGCTTGCTGGCAAGAGGATCCGGCCCTGGCTCGCGCAGTTTTCAGGCGCAGGCCACCAGCCCGCTGACCGGTTTTCTGGAGGCTCTCTCATGAGCACGTTTACCGAACGCTGGCGTCAGCTCAACTGGGACGATATCGCCCTGCGTATCAACAGCAAAACGGCGGCTGACGTGGAGCGTGCCCTGAATGCCCGTCATCTGACCCGTGAGGACCTGATGGCCCTGCTCTCTCCGGCGGCCAGCGCGTACCTTGAACCGATGGCGCAGCGCGCTCAGCGCCTTACCCGCCAGCGTTTTGGCAACACGGTAAGCTTCTACGTTCCACTTTATCTCTCGAACCTGTGCGCCAATGACTGCACCTATTGCGGTTTCTCCATGAGCAACCGCATCAAGCGGAAAACCCTTGATGAAGATGAGATCGCACGTGAGTGCGCCGCCATTCGTGAAATGGGGTTCGAACATCTTCTGCTGGTCACGGGCGAGCATCAGGGAAAAGTGGGAATGGACTATTTCCGTCAGCACCTTCCGGCGATACGTCGCGAGTTTGCGTCGTTGCAGATGGAGGTACAGCCCCTGTCGCAGGATGAGTACGCGGAGTTAAAATCGCTCGGGCTGGATGGGGTCATGGTTTACCAGGAAACCTACCACGAGGCAACATACGCCCGGCACCACCTGAAGGGGAAGAAACAGGATTTCTTCTTCCGGCTGGAGACACCGGACAGGCTGGGCCGCGCCGGGATCGATAAAATCGGTCTCGGGGCGCTGATTGGGCTCTCCGACAGCTGGCGGGTCGATTGCTACATGGTGGCAGAGCATTTGTTGTGGCTCCAGCAGCACTACTGGCAGAGCCGCTATTCTATCTCTTTCCCCCGCCTGCGACCCTGCGCAGGCGGAATAGAACCGGCATCGCTGATGGATGAGCGTCAGCTGGTGCAGACTATCTGCGCGTTTCGCCTGCTCGCCCCGGAGGTTGAATTATCGCTTTCAACGCGTGAGTCCCCGGCGTTTCGCGATCGCGTGATCCCGCTGGCAATTAACAACGTCAGCGCGTTTTCCAAAACACAGCCGGGCGGTTACGCCGACGATCACCCGGAGCTGGAACAGTTTGCACCGCATGACGGGCGACGTCCGGAGGCAGTCGCCGCCGCCCTGACGGCACAGGGCCTACAGCCGGTCTGGAAAGACTGGGACAGCTGGCTGGGAAGAGCCTCGCAATAACGTTGAAACACGCTGCAATACGTTAAAAAAGTGTCGAGACACTACGGAAAGATAAAACCGGACGATTGTCAGCGATCGTCCGGTTTTTTATTGTCATCCGGTCAGCAAGGGATGCTGGCCAGGGCGAAAAGCTTCTTCCTCGTTTCGCCCTGCCTCCGATTTCTTGCATAAATGGGGCGGCAAAAACATGGATAAGGAATTTCTTAGTGATTCTTAAGATAAATCATCTTGCCGAAAATCGTGTTCCGTATAATTCACCGCGAACCGCAGGACAGCGACTATGCTGAGAGGATATCGGCAGACAAAAAATATTCACCATCAGGATCGATGTACAACTCATGGCACTTCACAGCAAAAAGCTCTCTTTTACCCGGCCAATCATGCTCAGCTTCGCGGGGATCCTGTGCAGTTTTGCGCTGATCGCGGTCGTGGTCTCTCTTTCGCAAAGAAAGGATTTCCTTGAGGATTATCACAAGATTAACAGTAACTTCACGCATAACCTGGCGGTTAACTATACCGAATCAATCCTGCGTGAAAACGACTATATCCTTGGTCGCTCTGCGATGTACTTTGCCCGCAGCGAGATACTGAATGAGACGCTCAACGTCAACCCGACGCAAGGGCTGCAGATGTTGATGCATTTGCAAAACCTGATGCCGACCGTGTCATCCATCTCGCTGGCCGACACAGAGGGGCATTATTTACACGCACCAGAAGCGCCTCCCACGGAAAAGAGTAAAAACGTCGATCCGCGGACGCGCCCGTGGTTTGTCGCGCACGCAGAAGCCAGTATTTTCAGCCATTATACCCATCATTATACGGACTACTTTACCGGGCATCCGACAGTTACGCTTTATAAGCCATTGATTTCAACAGAAGGCAGACTCAAGGGAACCCTCGCTTTTCATCTTGATTTGACGTCGATGGGGTATACCCTTCGACAAATGGTGGCCCCCGTACAAGGGGAATTCTTCGTCGTCGAACGCGACGGGACCGTCGTGCTGCACCCAGATACAGGCGCCCTGTTCAAAAAGTACGTGAGCGAAGCGCTGATGGACAAAATGACCAGCGGCGAAGGCCATCTTTACGACCGGAAAACCAATGCCTGGTATTACTACTACTCTTTCACGAACCCGGACTGGTTTGTTATCTATCGGGTATCTGGCGCGACGCTTACCGATATCACCCGCCACGAAACCACTATCGTTGGCTGGGGCTTCGCGCTGGCAGCCATCATCATCATTCTCTTCGGTCTTTATCTGCGTCATGCCTCGCGTACCGTATTAATGACCATTATCAATGCGATCAAAACGGGCGATGTCAGCCAGGCACCGCGTCTGGAAGCGATGCTGAGCCACACGATTCAGTCCAATAAAGAGCGGGAGATGGCGTATGTTCGCCAGGCGACTCACGATGCGTTGACCGGCTGCAAAAACCGCCGCGCGTTTGACAATGATGTGGATGAACTGCTGACCGCCCACCAGCCTTTCGCACTGGCGCTGATTGATATCGATAACTTCAAATCGATCAACGACACATGGGGACATCTGAGTGGTGACATTGTCCTGCGTAATGTGGCGCGCGAAGGGATCCAGATAATGCAGCCACACAACATCTCGGTCTATCGCTACGGTGGAGAAGAGTTCGCGGTGATCTTCCAGGCCGAGCAGATCGCTGCCGCATTCTCATTGCTTGACGCCTGGCGCACCGCCGTTGAAAGGCGCGTCTGGCGGGAAGAAAACCTGCACGTTACGTTCAGTGCGGGTCTGGGGGAATGGCACTTCGAACCGCTGGAACAACTTGTGGGAAGTGTCGATAACGCGCTTTATAGCGCTAAACAGCAGGGAAAAAACCGCATTGTTCGAACAACCGTCGGCTAATTTTCTCTCCTCCCGTCAGAATTGTAACCGGTTTCAGGAAAATGCCGTTTTCTTTGTGATGCCTGACACACAATCGCGGTAAAGCGGTTGTTGAAGCGGTCTGCACGGGATAATTATCAATAAACACATGTAGATCGAGGCTGATTATGAAGAACATCGTTTTATGCTGTGCAGCGGGAATGTCAACCAGCATGCTGGTTCAACGTATGAAAGATGCCGCGCAGAAAAAAGGGGTTGAAGTCACCATTAAAGCCGTTCCGGTTGCGGAGTTTAAAGACAACATCGCGACGGCCGACATCGTATTGCTGGGGCCACAGGTTAAATACGAGCAGGCAAAACTGCAGGCACAGGCTGACCCACTGGGCAAAAAAGTCGCGGTGATCGACATGATGGACTACGGCATGATGAAAGGCGATGCCGTACTGGAAAAAGCCCTCAAACTGCTGGAGTGACCTCATGGAAGATTTAGAGACAACGATCATGGAACTGCTGGTCAACGCCGGGGCGGCGCGAAGTGCCGCGCTTACGGCATTACAAATGGCCCGCAAAGGTGAGTTCGACGAAGCCGAAAAAGCAATGGAAGAGTCTCGCGAATATGTGAAGCATGCGCATACGATCCAGACACAGCTTATCGGTCTTGACGAAGGAACCGGCAAGCTCCCGGTCAACCTGATAACCGTTCACTCTCAGGACCACCTGATGAACGCCATGGTGATTCAGGATCTGGCAGGCGACATGATTGAGCTTTATCGACGGATCCCGTTAGTGAATTGAAATAATGCAGATGTAAAAAAACCCGCCGAGGCGGGTTTTTTATTTACGGCATTAACGATTACTCGTTGTCGGAACCGCCCAGACCTGCGTTCAGCAGTTCTGCCAGGCTCGCGGATGCATCTTCAGCAGTCACCTGCGGTGCAGCTGGCAGTTCGCCCGCAGCACGACGACGCATACGATCCTGATGGTATGCATAACCGGTACCCGCTGGGATCAGACGACCCACGATAACGTTCTCTTTCAGACCGCGCAGTTCATCACGTTTACCTGCAACAGCCGCTTCGGTCAGGACACGAGTCGTTTCCTGGAACGATGCTGCAGAGATGAAGGACTCGGTTGCCAGAGACGCTTTGGTGATACCCAGCAGATCGCGCGCGTAAGTCGCACCGATTTTGCCATTCGCTTCCAGGTCGCGGTTAGCGATCTTGACGCGTGAGTATTCAACCTGCTCGCCTTCGAGGAACTCAGAGCTGCCTGCGTTTTCGATGGTTGCTTTACGCAGCATCTGACGAACGATAACTTCGATGTGTTTATCGTTAATCTTAACGCCCTGCAGGCGGTATACGTCCTGTACTTCGTTAACAATGTAACGGGTAACAGCATGTACACCACGCAGACGCAGGATGTCGTGCGGCGCTTCTGGACCGTCGGAAACAACGTCACCACGTTCTACACGTTCACCTTCGAACACGTTGAGCTGACGCCACTTAGGAATCATCTCTTCGTACGGCTCGCTGCCATCTACTGGAGTGATAACCAGACGGCGCTTACCTTTGGTCTCTTTACCGAAGGAAATGATACCGCTGATCTCAGCCAGGATTGCCGGCTCTTTCGGACGACGTGCTTCGAACAGGTCTGCAACGCGTGGCAGACCACCGGTGATGTCCTTGGTACCGCCGGATTCCTGAGGAATACGCGCCAGGGTGTCACCAGAGCTGATCTGTACGCCATCTTCCAGCTGTACAATCGCTTTACCCGGCAGGAAGTACTGCGCAGGCATATCGGTACCCGGGATCAGAACGTCATTACCCTGAGCATCAACGATTTTCAGTGCAGGACGCAGATCTTTACCACCAGTAGTACGTTCAGCAGAATCCAGAACCACCAGAGAAGACAGACCGGTCAGCTCGTCGGTCTGACGAGTAATGGTCTGGCCGTCGATCATGTCAGTAAAGCGGATGAAACCACTTACTTCGGTGATAACCGGCATGGTGTGTGGATCCCAGTTTGCAACGGTTTCACCGCCGGCAACCTGCTCGCCATCACCTTTCGCCATAACCGCACCGTAAGGTACTTTATAGCTCTCTTTGGTACGACCGAATTCGTCGATCAGCTTCAGCTCGGTGTTACGAGAGGTCACAACAAGCTTGCCTGCGGAGTTAACAACCGACTTCGCATTGCTGAGCTTGATGCTACCTTTGTTTTTCACCTGAATGCTGGATTCAGCAGCCGCACGAGATGCCGCACCACCGATGTGGAACGTACGCATCGTCAGCTGTGTACCTGGCTCACCGATGGACTGTGCCGCGATAACGCCGATAGCTTCACCTTTGTTGATGATGTGGCCACGCGCCAGGTCACGACCATAGCAGTGCGCACATACACCAAAGTCGGTGTCACAGGATACAACGGAACGCACTTTCACGGAGTCAACAGAGTTCGCTTCCAGCAGGTCACACCACTGTTCGTGCAGCAGCGTGTTGCGTGGAACCAGAATGTCTGCGGTACCCGGCTTCAGAATGTCTTCCGCGGTTACACGACCCAGTACGCGATCGCGCAGTGGCTCTTTAACATCACCACCCTCGATAACCGGGGTCATGGTGATACCTTCGAGGGTGCCACAATCGTCTTCAGTTACGACCAGATCCTGTGCAACGTCAACCAGACGACGCGTCAGATAACCGGAGTTCGCTGTTTTCAGTGCGGTATCCGCCAGACCTTTACGCGCACCGTGCGTGGAGATGAAGTACTGGAGTACGTTCAGACCTTCACGGAAGTTCGCGGTGATTGGCGTTTCGATGATGGAGCCATCTGGCTTCGCCATCAGACCACGCATACCTGCCAGCTGACGAATCTGTGCTGCAGAACCACGCGCACCGGAGTCGGCCATCATGTAGATGCTGTTGAAGGAAACCTGCTGCTCTTCTACGCCGTCACGGTTAATCACGGTTTCGGTCTGCAGGTTATCCATCATCGCCTTGGATACACGATCGTTCGCCGCAGCCCAGATATCGATAACTTTGTTATAGCGTTCGCCCGCGGTTACCAGACCAGACTGGAACTGCTCCTGGATCTCAGCAACTTCAGCTTCCGCTTCAGAGATGATCTCGTGTTTCTTCTCTGGGATGACCATGTCATCGATACCAACAGATGCACCTGAACGCGCTGCATAAGCAAAGCCGGTGTACATTGTCTGGTCAGCGAAGATAACGGTCGGCTTCAGACCCAGAATGCGGTAACAGGTGTTCAGCATTTTGGAGATCGCTTTCTTACCCAGCGCCTGGTTGACGATGGAGAAAGGCAGACCTTTCGGTACGATCATCCACAGAATGGCACGGCCAACGGTCGTGTCTTTCAGGCTGGTGTGCGCAACGAATTCGCCATTTGCATCTTTTTCGTATTCAGTGATACGCACTTTAACGCGCGCATGCAGAGAGGCCAGGCCAGCGCGATAAATACGCTCAGCTTCTTTAGGGCCAGTCAGCACCATGCCTTCGCCTTTGGCGTTAACACAGTCACGGGTCATGTAGTACAGACCCAGTACAACGTCCTGAGAAGGAACAATGATTGGCTCACCGTTCGCTGGGGACAGGATGTTGTTGGTAGACATCATCAGCGCACGCGCTTCCAGCTGGGCTTCCAGCGTCAGCGGTACGTGAACAGCCATCTGGTCACCATCGAAGTCGGCGTTATACGCCGCACAAACCAGCGGGTGCAGCTGGATAGCTTTACCTTCGATCAGTACTGGCTCAAATGCCTGGATACCCAGACGGTGCAGGGTTGGTGCACGGTTCAGCAGTACCGGGTGTTCGCGGATCACTTCGTCCAGGATATCCCAAACGACAGCTTCTTCACGCTCAACCATTTTCTTCGCGGCTTTGATGGTGGTGGCAAGGCCACGCAGTTCCAGTTTGCCGTAGATGAATGGTTTGAACAGCTCCAGTGCCATTTTCTTCGGCAGACCGCACTGATGCAGACGCAGGTATGGACCTACGGTGATAACAGAACGACCGGAGTAGTCAACACGCTTACCGAGCAGGTTCTGACGGAAACGACCCTGTTTACCTTTGATCATATCGGCCAAAGATTTCAGAGGACGCTTGTTAGAACCGGTGATCGCACGACCGCGACGACCGTTATCCAGCAGGGCATCTACCGCTTCCTGCAGCATACGTTTTTCGTTGCGTACGATGATGTCCGGCGCAGCCAGATCCAGCAGACGTTTCAGACGGTTGTTACGGTTAATGACGCGACGATACAGATCGTTCAGGTCAGACGTCGCGAAACGACCACCATCCAGTGGAACCAGCGGACGCAGATCTGGCGGCAGAACCGGCAGAACGGTCAGGATCATCCACTCTGGTTTGTTACCAGACTGAACGAACGCTTCCAGCAGTTTGATACGCTTGGTCAGCTTTTTACGCTTGGTTTCGGAGTTGGTTTCGTTCAGCTCTTCACGCAGCTGCTCGCACTCTTGCTCCAGATCCATGCTCTTAAGCAGGGCCTGGATAGCTTCCGCACCCATTTTCGCGTCGAATTCGTCACCGAACTCTTCCAGCGCGTCCAGATACTGCTCTTCAGTCAGGATCTGGTGACGTTCCAGGTTCGTCATACCGCCTTCGATAACCACATAAGATTCGAAGTACAGTACGCGTTCGATATCACGCAGCGGCATATCCAGCAGCAGACCGATACGGGACGGCAGAGATTTCAGGAACCAGATGTGCGCAGTCGGAGACGCCAGCTCGATGTGGCCCATGCGCTCACGACGCACTTTGGTCTGGGTCACTTCAACGCCACACTTCTCACAGATCACACCACGGTGTTTCAGGCGCTTGTACTTACCGCACAGGCACTCGTAGTCTTTTACTGGCCCGAAAATACGCGCACAGAAAAGGCCGTCACGCTCAGGCTTGAACGTACGGTAGTTGATGGTTTCCGGCTTTTTAACTTCACCGAAAGACCATGAACGGATCATGTCTGGCGAAGCCAGAGCAATTTTGATCGCATCAAACTCTTCGGTTTTAGTCTGCGCTTTCAGAAACTTTAATAAATCTTTCACGGATTTGCTCCCGTCGGAGTTAGCACAATCCGGTGCCGGGGGTTAACCCGGCACCAGTGACCTGTTTGAGCGAGAATTACTCGTCTTCCAGTTCGATGTTGATACCCAGCGAACGAATCTCTTTCAACAGTACGTTGAAGGACTCTGGCATGCCCGGTTCCATCTGATGGTTGCCGTCCACGATGTTTTTATACATCTTGGTACGACCGTTCACGTCATCAGACTTAACGGTGAGCATTTCCTGCAGGGTGTATGCCGCGCCGTATGCTTCCAGCGCCCACACTTCCATCTCCCCGAAGCGCTGACCACCGAACTGTGCCTTACCACCCAGCGGCTGCTGAGTAACCAGGCTGTAAGAACCGGTAGAACGAGCGTGCATTTTGTCGTCGACCAGGTGGTTCAGTTTCAGCATGTACATGTAACCTACGGTTACCGGACGCTCAAACTGTTCACCGGTACGGCCGTCAAACAGCGTAATCTGACCAGACGTTGGCAGACCACCCAGTTGCAGCAGCTCTTTAATTTCAGCTTCTTTTGCACCGTCGAAGACCGGCGTTGCAATTGGCATACCTTTGCGCAGGTTCTCTGCCAGACGCAGCACTTCTTCATCGCTGAAGGTGTTCAGGTCGACTTTCTGACGAACGTCGGTACCCAGATCGTAGGCACGCTGGATGAATTCGCGCAGTTTCGCGACTTCCTGCTGCTGTTTCAGCATGGCGTTGATCTTGTCGCCGATACCTTTCGCAGCCATACCCAGGTGGGTTTCCAGAATCTGACCGATGTTCATACGAGACGGTACGCCCAGTGGGTTCAGTACGATATCTACCGGAGTACCGTTAGCATCGTGCGGCATATCTTCGATCGGGTTGATCTTAGAAATAACACCCTTGTTACCGTGACGACCTGCCATCTTATCACCAGGCTGGATCTGACGTTTAACGGCCAGATACACCTTAACAATCTTCAGCACGCCTGGTGCCAGATCGTCGCCCTGAGTGATTTTGCGGCGTTTCGCTTCGAGTTTTTTCTCGAACTCATGTTTCAGTTCGTCATACTGCTCAGCCAGCTGTTCCAGCTGATTCTGTTTCTCTTCGTCGGTCAGGCCCAGTTCCAGCCAGCGATCGCGTGGCAGTTTGTCGAGCTTCTCAGCTTCAACGCCACCGGCAACCAGCACCGCATAAATACGGCTGAACAAACCTGCTTCGAGGATCTGCAGTTCTTCAGACAGGTCTTTCTTGGCCTGCTTGAGCTGCATCTCTTCGATTTCCAGCGCACGCTTATCTTTCTCAACGCCATCACGGGTGAAGACCTGAACGTCGATAACCGTACCGGAAACACCGTTTGGTACGCGCAGAGAAGAGTCTTTAACGTCAGACGCTTTCTCACCGAAGATGGCACGCAGCAGTTTCTCTTCTGGCGTCAGCTGGGTTTCACCTTTCGGCGTCACCTTACCAACCAGAATGTCACCGCCGGTCACTTCCGCACCGATGTAAACAATACCGGATTCATCCAGTTTGGAGAGCGCTGCTTCACCCACGTTAGGGATGTCGGCCGTGATCTCTTCTGGCCCCAGCTTGGTGTCACGGGACACACATGCCAGTTCCTGAATGTGGATGGTGGTAAAACGATCTTCCTGAACCACACGCTCGGAGACGAGGATGGAGTCTTCGAAGTTGTAACCGTTCCACGGCATGAACGCTACGCGCATGTTCTGACCGAGCGCCAGTTCACCGAGGTCGGTGGACGGACCGTCTGCCAGCACGTCGCCGCGCTCAACTGGCTCACCCAGAGATACACAAGGCATCTGGTTGATACAGGTGTTCTGGTTAGAACGGGTGTATTTGGTCAGGTTGTAGATGTCGATACCCGCTTCGCCCGGATACATCTCGTCTTCGTTAACTTTGATAACGATACGGGATGCGTCAACGTACTGAACGGTACCGCCACGCTTAGCAACTGCAGTAACACCGGAGTCAACGGCAACAGCACGTTCCATACCGGTACCAACCAGCGGCTTATCAGCACGCAGAGTTGGAACGGCCTGACGTTGCATGTTCGCACCCATCAATGCACGGTTGGCGTCATCGTGTTCCAGGAACGGGATCAGGGACGCACCGACGGATACCACCTGCTGGGTGGATACGTCCATGTAGTCAACCTGGTCGCGGCTGAACAAGCTGGATTCGCCTTTGCTACGGCAGGTAACCAGATCTTCTACAAAGTGGCCTTCGTCATCCAGGTTGGAGTTCGCCTGAGCGATAACGTAGTTGCCTTCTTCGATAGCAGACAGGTAATGAATTTCGTCGGTTACAACACCGTCGGTCACTTTACGATACGGCGTTTCGAGGAAACCGTATTCGTTTGTCTGTGCGTACACGGACAGGGAGTTGATCAGACCGATGTTTGGACCTTCAGGCGTTTCGATTGGACATACGCGACCATAGTGCGTCGGGTGTACGTCTCGAACTTCGAAGCCTGCACGTTCACGGGTCAGACCGCCTGGGCCGAGTGCAGAGATACGACGTTTGTGCGTAATCTCAGACAGCGGGTTGTTCTGGTCCATGAACTGAGACAGCTGGCTGGAACCGAAGAACTCTTTCACTGCCGCAGAAATCGGCTTGGCGTTGATCATATCCTGAGGCATCAGGGTATCCAGATCGCCCAGAGACAGACGCTCTTTAACCGCACGCTCAACACGTACCAGGCCAACGCGGAACTGGTTTTCCGCCATTTCGCCTACGGAACGGATACGACGGTTGCCGAGGTGGTCGATATCGTCCACTTCGCCTTTACCGTTACGGATATCGATGAGCTTCTTCATCACTTCGATGATGTCGTCTTTGCTCAGGATACCGGAACCTTCGATCTCATCACGCAGCAGAGAACGGTTGAACTTCATACGACCTACCGCGGACAAATCGTAGCGGTCTTCGGAGAAGAACAGGTTCTCGAACAGGCTTTCAGCCGCTTCGCGAGTTGGTGGCTCACCAGGACGCATCATGCGGTAGATTTCAACCAGCGCGCTCAGACGATCGGTCGTTGGGTCGACGCGGATAGTCTCAGAGATATAAGGACCGTGGTCCAGATCGTTGGTGAACAGCGTTTCGATACGTTTGTGGCCAGACTGGCTCAGCTTAGCCAGCAGATCCAGGCTCAGCTCCATGTTAGCCGGGCAGATCAGCTCGCCAGTTGATTCATCAACGTAATCTTTCGCGGCTACTTTTCCTGCAATGTACTCAACCGGAACTTCGATGTGTTTGATATCATCTTTTTCCAGCTGGCGGATGTGGCGCGCGGTGATACGGCGACCTTTTTCCACATACACTTTGCCGTCGGCTTCGATGTCGAACGACGCGGTCTCACCACGCAGACGTTCCGGCACCAGCTCCATCTGCAGCTTGTTGTCGCGGATTTCAAAGATCACTTTCTCAAAGAACAGGTCCAGGATCTGCTCAGTGGTATATTGCAGCGCACGCAGAATGATGGTTGCAGGCAGCTTACGACGACGGTCGATACGGACAAACAGGTTGTCTTTTGGATCGAACTCGAAGTCCAGCCATGAACCACGGTAAGGAATGATGCGTGCGTTATACAGTACTTTACCGGAAGAGTGTGTTTTACCTTTATCGCTGTCGAAGAAGACGCCCGGGCTACGATGCAGCTGGGAAACGATAACACGCTCAGTACCGTTGATAACGAAAGTACCGTTGTCTGTCATGAGTGGAATTTCACCCATGTAGACTTCTTGTTCTTTAATGTCTTTTACGGTGCCTTCCGGCGCTTCGCGCTCGTAGATCACCAGACGCAGTTTTACGCGCAGCGGTGCGGAATAGGTCACGCCACGGATCTGACATTCCTGAACGTCAAACACCGGTTCGCCAAGGCGGTAGCTGACGTACTGCAGCTCGGAGTTACCGCTGTAGCTCTGAATCGGGAACACGGAACGGAAGGCGGCTTCCAGACCGTACTGCCCTTCAGGATCTTGCTCGATAAACTTCTGGAACGAGTCAAGCTGGATAGAAAGGAGATATGGAATGTCCAGAACTTGTGGACGTTTACCAAAATCCTTACGAATACGTTTTTTCTCGGTATAGGAGTAAACCATAGGGTTCCTCAGCTCGCTGACAAGTCGACCCATCTGTCCGACGAAGGGACAGTTTGTGCAACACCATTTTGTGGACCGGAAAATTGAATACTTTCCGCAATACCTGTTGCTATCACGCTTAAATCATTTCGTCGCGATTTACACAGAGCGAGCACCCTGTCGCAATATATTAAGTCGTCGATAGAAACATGCATTGTCAGGACAATCAGCAGTCAAACAGTGTGAAATGCTACTGATGCCTTACAGCGCAAAAAGGCTGGTGACTAAAAAGTCACCAGCCATCAGCCTAATTGCTTAGGCTGCAACCAGAAGGGTTGGCTTATTTAACTTCAACTTCAGCGCCAGCTTCTTCCAGAGATTTTTTCAGTGCTTCTGCGTCGTCTTTGCTCACGCCTTCTTTCAGCGCAGCTGGAGCAGATTCTACCAGGTCTTTAGCTTCTTTCAGACCCAGGCCAGTTGCGCCACGTACTGCTTTGATAACAGCAACTTTGTTAGCGCCTGCAGCTTTCAGAATTACGTCGAATTCAGTTTTTTCTTCAGCAGCGTCAGCAGCTGGGCCAGCAGCAACAGCTACAGCGGCAGCAGCAGAAACACCGAATTTTTCTTCCATTGCAGAAATCAGTTCTACAACGTCCATTACGGACATAGCGGCAACTGCTTCAATGATTTGATCTTTAGTGATAGACATTTAAATTGTTCCTGAAAATCAGAATAAGTTTATACGTAAGCAAATGCTTTATAAAGATAACTGCGATTAAGCAGCTTCTTTTGCATCGCGAACAGCAGCCAGAGTGCGAACCAGTTTGCCAGCCGAAGCTTCTTTCATGGTTGCCATCAGGCGTGCAATTGCTTCTTCGTAGGTCGGCAGGGTTGCCAGGCGATCGATTTGCGATGCCGGGATCAACTCACCTTCAAAGGCTGCAGCTTTGACCTCAAATTTTGCATTCGCTTTCGCGAACTCTTTGAACAGACGAGCAGCAGCGCCCGGGTGTTCCATAGAGTATGCAATCAGGGTCGGACCAACAAACGTGTCTTTCAGGCACTCGAAAGGAGTACCTTCAACTACGCGACGCAGCAGGGTGTTACGAACAACACGCATGTATACGCCAGCTTCACGACCTGCTTTACGCAGTTCAGTCATTTTGTCTACAGTAACGCCACGGGAATCCGCAACTACTGCAGACAGCGCGCCTTTGGCTACTTCGCTGACTTCAGCAACAATCGCTTGTTTGTCTTGAAGATTTAAAGCCATTAGCTTTGCTCCTGGATGTTTGCCGGAACTCATGTTCCGGAACTCACTTCACTCTCCCAAACGGAAAGAGCGTCTTAATACGGTGAGCAGAAACAAGCCAGAATATCCAAAAATAATCTTAGCGTTCTGTCACCGTCTACGCAGGGGATTAAGTCTCTTGCGAAACACCTGCGGTCTTCGACGGAGGCCTGGATTAGGCCAGGCTCCAACGAACAATTCTTTTAGCCGCTAACTTTTGTTAGCAAACGTGGGGGTAAGATTGTAGACAAAATCACCGCCCACGTAAAGGCATTAGTTTGCAGCAGCGCTCAGGCCAGCCTGGTCAACTGCAACACCTGCACCCATGGTGGTGGAGATGCTAACTTTCTTGATGTACACGCCTTTCGCCTGAGTTGGTTTTGCTTTTTTCAGCGCAACCAGCAGAGCTTCCAGGTTTTCTTTCAGTTTGTCAGCGTCAAAGTCCACTTTACCGATGGTGGTGTGGATGATGCCGTTTTTGTCGTTACGATAACGAACCTGACCTGCTTTAGCGTTCTTAACCGCTTCAGCAACGTTAGGCGTTACAGTACCCACTTTCGGGTTTGGCATCAGGCCACGTGGACCCAGAACCTGGCCCAGCTGGCCAACAACGCGCATTGCATCTGGAGATGCGATAACAACGTCGAAGTTCATTTCGCCTTTCTTGATCTGGTCAGCCAGATCTTCCATACCTACCAGTTCAGCTCCAGCAGCTTTAGCAGCTTCTGCGTTTGCACCCTGAGTAAATACAGCTACGCGAACGGAACGGCCAGTACCGTGTGGCAGTACAGTTGCACCACGAACGTTCTGATCAGATTTACGAGCATCGATGCCCAGGTTAACAGCAACGTCAACGCTTTCAACGAACTTAGCAGTAGCCAGTTCTTTCAGCAGAGCGATAGCTTCGTTGATGTCGTACTGTTTGGTCGCATCAACTTTGTCACGGATCACGGACATGCGCTTGGTCAGTTTAGCCATTTCTTAGTCCTCCACTACCAGGCCCATGGAACGTGCAGTACCTTCGATGGAGCGAGTCATCGCTTCAATGTCGGCACCAGTCATGTCGGCAGCTTTGGTCTGCGCGATTTCCTGCAGCTGAGCGCGGGAAATTTTACCCACTTTGTCTTTGTTCGGTTTACCGGAACCAGACTTGATACCCGCCGCTTTCTTCAGCAGAACTGCTGCTGGAGGGGTTTTGGTAACGAAAGTGAAAGAACGGTCAGCGTAAACAGTGATTACAACTGGGATTGGCAGACCTTTTTCCAGGGATTCGGTTTTGGCGTTGAACGCTTTACAGAATTCCATGATGTTCACACCCTGCTGACCCAGAGCTGGACCAACTGGTGGACTTGGGTTCGCCATACCAGCTGCAACCTGCAGCTTGACGTAGGCTTGTACTTTCTTAGCCATTCTAAAATCCTCTGATTGGGTAATAGCGCCTCAGAGAGGCTCCCCGTGAATAAAATTCGTTTTACGGGCCGAGACCCATAAAAACAAAAGGCGCGAAATTGTATTCCAATCTCGCGCCTTGTGCAACGATTAAATCGCCGCTTTTTTGATCGCTGCTTAGGCTTTCTCTACCTGAGCAAAGTCCAGTTCTACCGGGGTCGCACGACCGAAGATAGAGACGGAGACTTTCAGGCGGGACTTCTCGTAGTCCACTTCTTCAACCACACCATTAAAGTCAGCAAACGGACCGTCATTAACACGAACCATTTCACCCGGTTCAAACAGCGTTTTCGGACGCGGCTTATCACCCACCTGCTGCAGGCGGTTCATAATCGCATCAACTTCTTTGTCGCTGATTGGCGCCGGACGGTCAGACGTGCCGCCGATAAAGCCCATCACGCGCGGTACGCTGCGCACCAGGTGCCAGCTCGCGTCGTTCATAACCATCTGAACCAGCACGTAACCCGGGAAGAATTTGCGCTCGCTTTTGCGACGCTGGCCGCCACGGATCTCAACCACTTCTTCGGTCGGAACCATAACTTCGCCAAATAACTCTTCCATGTTGTGTAATTTGATATGCTCACGCAGCGACGTTGCTACGCGGCCTTCAAAACCGGAAAACGCCTGAACGACGTACCAGCGCTTTTTAGGGGCTTCAGACATCTCAGAACCTCAGGCCAGTGATAAAGGATACCAGGCGAACCAGAATACCATCCAGTCCCCACAGGATCAGTGACATTACAGCGGTAACCGCCGCTACAATCAGCGTGGTGTGCAATGTTTCCTGGCGAGTCGGCCAAATCACCTTGCGGACTTCGGTACGCGCTTCGCGTGCAAAAGCGACAGTCGCTTTGCCTTTCGTCGTCAACAGCGCGACACCACCCGCTGCAGCAATCAGAATTACCACTGCAAGCGCGCGTAGCGGCAGCATAATGTCACGATAAAGGTAGTTGCCGACAATCGCTACGATCAGCAGAACGGCTACTACTACCCATTTCATCGCTTCCAGGCCGCGCCCGCTCCCTTGAGCTTCGGTATTCGCACTCATAAACCAACCTGTCAGAAGTATTCTACAAACATTTTCACCCCGCGATTGCGAGGCAAACCAAATCGAAATGCTCATTCGCTTTTCGGATTATACGCTCTCTGCAGAGCCTGTCTCAGCAATGATTATGACAAAAATAATCACTGATGAGCCAGGTTCTGATCTGAAAGCGTGCAAAAAGGGCATCAAATGATGCCCTTTTATTGCGCATTGCGTCAAATGTTATCAGCAATTAGCCGAGAACTTTAGCAACCACGCCCGCGCCAACGGTACGGCCACCTTCACGGATTGCGAAACGCAGACCGTCGTCCATCGCGATTGGGTGGATCAGAGTCACAACCATCTTGATGTTGTCGCCTGGCATTACCATCTCAACGCCTTCTGG
>NZ_JBMKIZ010000012.1:0-38384 GCF_049237505.1 Enterobacter cloacae complex sp. SHL012 | reverse complement strand
CCAGAAGGCGTTGAGATGGTAATGCCAGGCGACAACATCAAGATGGTTGTGACTCTGATCCACCCAATCGCGATGGACGACGGTCTGCGTTTCGCAATCCGTGAAGGCGGCCGTACCGTTGGCGCGGGCGTTGTTGCTAAAGTTCTGGGCTAATTAATTATCTCCGAATTAAAAAAGGACGCTTCGGCGTCCTTTTTTGTTTTGTGCTGCTCAGGTGTTGTCACAAACTTTCGCATTTTTTGCCTGCACCCGCCCCGTATTCTGGCGTTTGTGCTATTGTAATCATAACCATTCTCACTTACACTTTGCGCATAATTTGAACGGGAGTCTCTATGTACGTTTGTTTATGTAATGGTGTAAGCGACAAAAAAATACGTCAGGCCGTTCGCCAGTTTCAGCCACAGTCATTTCAGCAGCTTCGCAAATTTGTTCCGGTTGGAAATCAATGCGGTAAATGTGTACGTGCTGCACGTGAGATCATGCAGGACGAGTTGATGCAGATCCCGGAATACAAAGAGATCGCGTAAGCGCCCATCTTTTTTTTGACATCCCCGTAGCCCGATCTACGCTTCAATGAGTGGAAGCGGAGGGACTATATAATGAAAGGTGATGTTAAAATCATAAGTTATCTCAATAAATTATTGGGAAATGAGCTTGTCGCAATCAACCAGTACTTTCTTCATGCGAGAATGTTCAAAAACTGGGGACTTAAACGTCTGAACGACGTTGAGTACCATGAATCTATAGATGAGATGAAACACGCCGATAAATATATCGAGCGCATTTTATTCCTTGAAGGTATTCCAAACCTGCAGGATCTCGGCAAGCTGGGCATCGGTGAAGATGTCGAGGAGATGCTACGTTCCGACCTCAGGCTGGAACTTGAAGGTGCCAAAGATCTCCGTGAAGCCATTGCCTATGCCGACAGCGTTTTTGATTATGTCAGCCGTGACATGATGATTGAGATCCTTGCCGATGAAGAAGGCCATATAGACTGGCTGGAAACCGAGTTGGATTTGATCGATAAGCTGGGTATTCAAAACTATCTGCAGGCGCAAATCCGCGAAGAAAAAGAGTAGTTGATACAGGAAGGAAACCCTCCTTCCTGCCTCCTCACAGCGTTGCCCAGCAGAAACAGCCCCAGCCGCTCAGTGCCAGCGCCGGACCGAAAGGTATCGGGTCACCGAAATGCCCTTTTTTTACCCACAGCAGAAGCCCGTAAAAGATCCCTGCGATTGCCGCTACGTAAAGGATCACGGGTACCTCTCGCCAGCCGCACCAGGCGCCCACTGCCGCAAGCATCTTGAAATCCCCGTAACCGATCCCTTCTTTGTGACAGATTAAGCGGACCAGCCAGTAGAGCAGCCACAGAATTAAATAGCCGGCAGCGGCACCCACAATGGCGTCCTGGGAGGAAACAGGGCCAAAAAAGGCATTAAACAACAGGCCAACCCACAGTAACGGTAGCGTGAGCTTGTCGGGTAAAAGGTAATGCTGCAGATCGATCACGCTGAGTGCGAGTACAAACCAAAAGAACAGAAAAAGCGCCAGTGACATTATCATTGATGCTGAATGGAGGGCATAGCAAATGACGGCCATCATCGCACAAAGCCCTTCCAGCAAGGGATAGCGTGTTGAAACAGGCTGGCCGCAGTGGCGACATTTCCCTTTGAGAAGCATCCAGCCGAGCAGGGGAACCGTGTCGTACCAGAACAGTGGGGTTTGACACTGGCAGCACCGGGAGCCAGAGAACGTAAACTCTGACGTTGAACCCGCCTCGCCTGTCGAAGACGGTCGTAAAATCTCGGCAGGCAAACGCCAGGTGAGTATACCCATTGCGGTTCCTGACAGCAGGCCAATGATGAGAAACAGAGTAACCAGTGAGCTATCCATTTTATTTCACTCCGAGCGTCAGGCGCGTCAGGATTATAGTGTCCGTACCCTGTTCACTGGCGTGGAATTCAAGTTCCGCAATCCGCAGACCGTAGTCTCCCTGTAGCACCGCCAGCCAGTTCATAAAAGCGTCCATCCTGAGAGCGTCGGCCGATACAGTCAGTTCTCCGCTATCGGTGCGCTGGAGTTTTGCGGCAGTGCCCAGCATGTGCAAACTGCTTTTAACCTGATTCTCCAGGGAGCCTGATGGTCTCTTTTCCGGAAGAAGAGCCGCAGCCGAAACCTGTTTCTGCAACCACTGCAGATCGCGTTGCACCTTAGCATAGCGGGATTGCATGGTGTCTGTAGCCTGCTTCAGGGGCTGGTAGAGCCCAAACCAGAAAAGAATGCTGACACCGCAGACAAGCAGTGCGAGTAGCAGCCGCTGTTCACGCGGATCTTTTTGGTGAAACCATTCCTGAGCGCGTTTAATCATTTCGAATCGTCCATAATCCCTGTTCATGTTTATCGACTTTGAGTGAGTAGCCAGCCAGTTTTTGATTTAAAAACGCCTGGATCTGTTGCTCATCGCGGGTAGAAATAAAAAGACGTAAATCATTACGTGCCGGGTTATAACTCACCCCTTCCAGCGCCAGTCCCGGGAAAGCGGACAGATGAGCCTGAAGCTGTTGTAAGAGCAAATAGGGGGCAGGCGATCGTTGCTGTAGCTGCCTGGGTAAATAGGTACGCAGATTACGGGTATGCCTGTTTTCTGGAATATAACGTTGCCATTGCTGCGTCAGTGTGTGGCTCAGCTGTTTTTCATACTCCCGAAGTTGCAAATACACGACAGCCTGAGCCAGACACGCACTCACGGCTAACAGTAAAATGCTGCAAAGCGCCACGCGTTTGATATTGGTGGTCCAGAAAGAGCACGGGGCAGGCGGGCGCATTTTCCCGTGCAAAAGGTTAGCGGGTGGTTCCTGTGGATGGAGTATCAAACTATGACATGCGGGACGCGTTTCCTTCGCGGAAAGGCCAGTTGGCAGTGGACCGTAGCTGACGACCTCTTGCGGGGGATAATGCGCTAGCAGCTGTGCCAGCCAGGAGGCTGTCAGATGGGCAACACTGTTCTCATGCGTTCTGAGCAACCATCCACCGCTGTCTGATAATACCGTCCAGCCGCTTTCACAGGCTGGCAAGCGAAGGGCGTCAATCGTCGCATGCGTGACGTTAAAACCAGCCCCGGCAAAGAGACGAAGCTGGGACATAAGCCAGTCGGCGTCAACGCCAATGACGGAAACTCGCGTTCCCTCCCGAGAGAGTAGCGTCCAGTGCAGCGGGGGCATGCCTTCGTCCAGTGTTTCATCCGCAAGCCACTGAAGTTTTTGATCGGTCAGTTCGTAATTTTCGTCTGGGATGACGATTATTCTGCTCGTTGCCTTTTGGGCCGGAATAACGAGATGAGTGCATCCTGATGCCGGACGTGCGGCAATCTCCGGCAACTGTTCTGTTGTCAGACTCTGAACCTGGCTGTAGCCACATCCATCATATTCCACCCATTCAAGGGCATTCGGCGTCGATCCAGAAAGGCGGATAAGCAGTTTCGTCGCAGGGACGTTAACTGCTTTATTGTTCGCTACTGCCATCCGTAAGCTGGCGTAAATAGAGTTTGAGTGTTTTAGTTTTTTCGTCATAAATGAAAAATGTGCGCATACCAAAGGTAAGGTCACCCTCATGAACCGTGGATGTGGTCAAAAAATAACTGCTGCTGGTTGTAATCTGTTTTTTAAGCGAATCCACCAGCGGTTTTGCTGCGCTGAAATCCTGTTGGGCCTGGTAAAGAAAATCCTCTACCTTTTCCCAGCCATTTACAGGACGTTTTTTCAGGAGCATTTTTGCATCTGACAAGCTGATATTGTTGAGGAAGAGGGCTGCCAGAAGCGGCGCTTGCTGCTCAGTAAGGGTATTGATATTAATGGCGAGGTCACTGCTGAATCGGGTGCAGATAAAAGGGGCGAGTTTTTGATAAAGCGCGTCAGTCATCCCTTTAATTTTGCGCACTTCTGTGGGTAAAAAGAGCACCTGACCGGCGGTCAGGTAGCCTGGCTGACTATGTTGATAGTATTCGTCTTCTGCACCTTTAACGCGCGTTGAGTCGTTATCATCGATGTAGTCTGCGATGGATTGTGCGATCTCTTCTGCCCGGTATTTTTCAACGGCGAGCTTCTCCAGTAGGGCGTAAAACACGCTGATTTCATACGGTGGCGTCGCCAGTGGTTCTTCCGGCGTATTCTTCAGTGCGTTCAGGTTGTAGCAATGGTGCAGATCGTTTATCTGCCAGCTGACGTCGGTGTCGTCGCCAGGACTCTCCGAGTGGGTGAGTACGTCTCGAGGCTTCTCCTGAAAACGTGCCATAGATTGTGCTTCAGCGTAGAGCAGAGCGTATTTCCCCTGCAGGCTATCATTGATGCGCCGGGTGCGCTGGAGCTGAACCTGAAAACTTATCGTCATCTCTGCTGCCAGCGCAGCCATCAGCGCCAGAATCATTAAAACGATCAGCAATGCAGAACCTTTTTGCGCGTTCATTGCGTCGCTCCTGCAGGTTGGCTGGCGGCTTTTTTTTCTGGAAACCAGCCGGGCAGGACAACGCGTCGGGTTATTTCCGCTTTACCGTCACGCTCCAGCGTTATCGTGGCTGTCGTTGACACGCTCTTTTCATCCGCCGGCGTCATTGTTGCAGAAAAATGGGAGACATGATCCAGCAGGGGCTGTGGTGCCACGTCCTTTTCACTGTCGGATGAGTAGCGTACTGCACGGAATAATGTGTCGTTTTCGACATACCAGTGGACGGTCGTCAAAACGAAAGTTGCCCCAAAAGGCATTGCGGGATCCCGGGTTTGTGTTGTGAAAATTACGCTCTCTTTTTCACTCAAGAAGGGGAGCGGTGTTTGCCGGTTTTTCCGAGGGACATACTGCATTAAATCATTTTCAAGCATGAGCACGGTGTGCTGGATGGCCTCAAAATCATCGCCAGTCTTCTTGGCTCGCTGGTACTGTTCGGTTGCCTGGGAGAACACCTGAGAGGCCAGAAAGCTGAGCGTTGAGAAAATGACGATCGCCAGCATCACTTCCAGAAGCGTAAAGCCGTTGGGGACTTTACTCATGCTTCGCCTCCGTTTTCTTACTATCTGAAGACCAGGCATACAGGCTGAGGGTTCGGCCATCAGACGTTATCACCCTGGCCTCTTTCTGAAGCAAAGGAGACGAACTTTTTTTCCCTTCAACCAGTTGCCAGGAGAAGGTCTCATTTAATTGAGAAGAGGCTCCCTCTTTGGCGGCGAGTTGTCCGTAAGTCGAGGTCACGAGTACGTTGTCTGCAACCCAAAGCGCTAGCGTTTCCTGTTTTAACGTTTCCAGTGCTGAAAGCTGCCATTGCATACTGTTGAGGAGTGCAATAATGGCGGTCGCAAAAATAGCCATTGCCAGCAAGACTTCAAGCAGCAGCATTCCGCTTTGTTGTTTCATTGCGGTTCCTTAAAGCGAATGACCTCAAGCGGCAGCGCGCCGTGTGATTGCAGAATGGCGATTTTTTCGCCATCTTTAGCGTTGAAAACCACTGAAAAGGGAGTGACTTGTCCATCGGGCAGGATGACGATTTGCGGCTTGGCCTCCTCCGACGACGGTGTCACGTCAGGCCTGGCCGGTGCGTCCCAATCGCCGCGTAACGGCAAATTGTCATTGTTTGCTATTTCCTGCCACTGCCATTCACCGGTGCGATCCTTTTTCGGTGCATAGAAAAGCCAGCCGTCAGTAGTGAGCTGAAGGCCGACAGTATGTTTTTCCAGTAGCGCCACGTCTGACATGTATTTTGCTGTCTGTCTGAGGACATCGATCTGCCGCAGTAGCTTTCCGGTAGCGCTCAGCCTGTCACTTTGCATAGCGACAACGCCGGCTGCCGCCAGGGCGATGATGACCATAACCAGCATCACCTCCAGCAGTGTGAATCCTTTCTGATGGGCCATTTTTAGCGTGACTTTTTATCGTTATCCCAGTTGTGGATATCATCCTCGGTGCCGGTTTCAGCATCAGGACCTGTGGACATGATATCGATCGCGCCATGCTCACCCGGGCTAATCAGGATGTAGTCATTCCCCCACGGATCGGCGGGCAGACGGCGGATATAACCGTCCGGGTTGTAGTTTTCAGCCCGGGGAGCTTGCGCTGGGGCGGTAATAAGCGCCTCCAGGCCCTGTTCTGTTGTGGGATAACGATGATTATCCAGCTTGTACATATCCAGCGCATTTTCGAGAGCAATAATATCGCTGGCGGCTTTTTGCCGGTCTGCCCGATCCTTATTGCCCATTAAGTTAGGCACCACCAGGCTGGCCAGAACCCCCATTATCACGATGACGACCATCAATTCCATAAGCGTGAAACCACGCTGCCTTTCCTTTTTCTGCGCTTCCATGATTTTTCCTTAATTCATCAATGAGTTGAGTTGTAATATGGGCTGCATGATCGAGACAACGATAAACAAAACGATCGCTGCCATGACAACAATCAGCGCCGGTTCAAAAATCGCCAGGGTCAGCGAAATGCGATTTTGCAGCTGCACCTCCTGGTTATTTGTTGCACGCTGCATGAGTTCCCCGAGCTGGCCGCTTTTTTCCCCGGAAGCAATCATGTAAATCATCATGGGGGGAAATATTTGCGTCTGCTTCAGGGACTGGCTGATGCTATTTCCCTGGCGCACACTTTCTGCTGCGTCGCTGAGCCGCTGTCCAATTTCACGGTTGCCCACACCTTCTGCTGAGAGCGACATCCCTTCCAGGAGTGGAATACCGCTGCGATTGAGAATACTCAGGGCGCGCAGATAACGGGCGCTATTGATCGCGCAGACCAGCGGGGAGGTAATGCGAAACGCGATGAGCCAGCGATGAAAATGATCCCGGTTTTTCCCGCGCTTCAGCCAGAAAGAGAATAGCGTTCCACCACAGATCAGCGTCAGTGCGATCCAGGGACCGTATGTCGACAGAAAGTGACTAATAGCCAGTAACGTTCGGGTGGAAAGCGGTAGCTCATGCTTAAGATGAGTGAACTGCGCGGCGACCTTCGGTACCACCGTGGTAAGCAAAATGATAACCACCAGAATGGCGACCGTTGTGAGCAGGGCAGGGTAAATCAACGCCTGTGTGAGTTTGCTGCGCATTTGCTGACGTGCTTCATTATATTCGGCCAGCCTTTCAAGAACGGCGCCCAGCTGGCCGACCGTCTCTCCCGCTTTTACTAGGGTGCAAAAGACCGTATCAAACAGACGAGGGTGGGCTTGCATGGCCACAGAGAGGGGCTGTCCCTCCAGAACGGCGAGATGCAGAGAAGTGATGACGTCGGCCAGTTTTTTATTTTCTTTTTGCTGCTGAACAACGGCGAGCGCTTCATCCAGCGGCAGCGCCGCGGCGATCAGCGTCGCCAGCTGACGCGTAAAAAGCGTTAATTCGCTGTGGCTGATTCGTGTCGAAAAAGCCCTGAGGGCAACCTTGGGTCGCTGCCGTTTTAGCGTTTGCGGTAATAACCCCTGGCTACGCAACTGCGCGACCATCTCTCTTTCACTCGCGGCCTCACTCAGCCCCGTATGGCGTTTTCCCCGCGCGTCCGTCGCCGTCCAGTGAAATTTCATTGGCGCCCATCCGCTGGAGTCTGACCTTCAGAGGTCACCCGCAGGATTTCTTCAAGTGAGGTCATCCCTTCTGCCGCAACGCGAAGACCGTTTGCCAGCAAGCTGAGGTGATGACGACGCTGGATCTCTTCCAGCTGCCTTTCATGGCGCTCATTGTGAATAGCGTCACGCAGTTCTGGCGTGGCGAGCAGCAGTTCATGGATAGCCATGCGCCCCTGATAGCCGCTTTGTCTGCAAGCGGTGCAACCCTTTGCTTGCCAGAGATGAGATGCATTAATCCCATGGGCTTGCAGAAGCTGTTGCTCCTGAGGCCGCACGGCGTGAGCCATTTTACAGTGGGGGCATAGCCGTCTGACCAGACGTTGGGCAATCACCCCCACGAGCGAGGAAGAGAGAAGGAACGGCTCAACGCCCATATCCCGTAATCGCGTTACGGCACCGCACGCGCTATTAGTGTGGAGAGTGGAAAGCACCAGATGCCCGGTCAAAGAAGCCTGAACCGCAATTTGAGCGGTTTCGTTATCGCGAATTTCTCCTACCATGACGACATCAGGATCCTGACGTAAAATAGCGCGTAGTCCGCGGGAAAATGACATATCTACGCGGCTATTAACCTGGGTTTGTCCGATACCTTCCAGTTCGTATTCAATTGGGTCCTCTACCGTAAGCACATTGCGTTCTGGGCTATTTAGCGCGGAGAGAATGGCGTAGAGCGTGGTGCTTTTCCCGGAGCCCGTTGGCCCCGTGACCAGAATAATACCGTGGGGAAGGGCAAGCAGATTCTTCAGACTGTGTGTGTCTGCCGCTGACATATCCAGTTTATCGATGGATAAGCGCAGACTACTTTTATCCAACAGACGCAGAACAACACGTTCGCCATGCTGCGACGGGAGCGTCGACACACGGACATCCACATTTCGCTGACCAATTTTTAAGGTAATGCGTCCATCCTGCGGCAGCCTTTTTTCGGCAATATCCAGTTTGGCCATGATTTTGATACGTGAGATGAGTAAGGCCGCCAGTTTTTTATTCGGCTGAACCACCGGGCGCAAGATGCCATCAACCCGGAAGCGGATACTCATCGCTTTTTCAAACACTTCAATATGAATATCTGAGGCGTGTTCTTTAATTGCTTCGCTGAGCACGGCATTAATAAGCCTGATAACCGGCGCTTCCGACTGCTCGTTCAGCAGATCTTCATTCGTTGGGATCTCTTCAGAGAGAGTATTGAGATCGTCGGAATTATTAATATCTTCGGCAATTAACTGGGCTGACCCGCTGTTCTGTTGGTAAATAAGTTCCAGCTTTTCGGCAAACTGCTGCGGGGGGAGCCGGGTAAAACAGGTGCACTCTGGCGCAACGGATGTGAACTCGAGCAGATGCTCAAGTGTGGCATCTGTCGAGTAGAAGAGAGTCTCTCCTTGTAAGGCAATGCCATAGCGCTGCGCTTTTTTCCATGCGTGCTGACTCATTCCGTTCGACCTTCCCTGAACGGATTTTTGGCGTCCGGTGTCGCCGGTGCATTATTAAAAGCCCGATCTTCAAGCTCTTTGATGTTGTCGACGTTAATCAGTGTTTCACTTTGCTTTTCCCGTCTCTCTTTTTGCAGATCTTTGAAATTGGTGTATTTCTCACGTGAGAGTGAACGATAGACCTCATCGTCTCTGATAATGGTCGGGCGGATAAAGACCATCAGGTTACGTTTGCTTTTCTCATTGGATGTGTAGCGGAAAAGCTGTCCCACCAAAGGGATATCGCCCAGCAGGGGAACTTTTGAAACTTCTTGCTTACTGGCGTCATCCATTAAACCGCCAAGCACAACGGTTTCGCCACTTTTCACCAGGACGGCATTCTGTATTGTTCGGGTGTTGAAGGTTGGGCCGAGCGAGGAAGAGCTTGTCGATGTGTCGACGCTGGAAACCTCTTGCTCGATCTCCATCAGAACAGAATCACCCTCGTTAATCTGCGGGGTGACTTTTAACTTGGTCCCCACCGTCTTACGCTCGACGGTATTGTAAATATTATCGCCGGAGGTCGTCTGGGAACCGGAAAGTACGGGCACATCCTGCCCGACGTTGAAGGCTGCTTCTTTATTATCAAGCGTAACGATGCTGGGCGTAGACAGGATGTCGTTTTTGTTGTCGGTATTGAGTGCTGTGAGGAGCACCCCCCAGTCGCCGTTGAAAAAACCTGCCGCAAGGCCGTTATAATTACTGAAGAGGTTGTAAGCTGGGTTATCGCTGGTGATCCCTCCGTTTGCTTTGAATTCCCCCACGCCCTGTGCCGCGTTAAAGATTGGCAGGCCAGTTTTGGTAAACTGTTGTCCACCAACGTTTTTCTCAGCCCACTGTACACCCAGGTTCAGACCTTTACCGTCCTGCACTTCAACGATAATCGCTTCCACCAGAACCTGTGCACGACGAATATCCAGCTTAGCGATAACCTCATCGAGTTGCTGGAGAATACCCTGATCGGCGGTCACAACCAGTGAGTTGGTTTGTTCATCTGCAGTAATAGAGATATCGCGGCTGCTGCTGGTTGCCGTATTGGTTGTGCCACTTTTGCCATCTTTCAGTTTTTGCGTGACACCGGTTAAAACGTCAACAAGCTTATCCGCTTTGGCATATTTCAGGTACCATACCCGCGTGTTTCCTTGCCCTTGCTCCTGGGTATCAAGACGTTTTACCAACTCAGTAATTCTTGCGCGGGCGCGTTCTGAGCCTCTGATAATCAGCGCATTGCTTCTTTTATCGGCAACGATGTGCGTTTGGAGTGTCGCAGGTTGTGCCTCTTTTGCGTTCTCACGCGACAGCGTGTTAAGGACATCGGCAAGATCGACAGCGGAAGCATATTTCAGCGGGATAATTTGCTCTTGCTCGTCACCCATGACATCGACACGTTTAATGACTTCCAGCATGCGATTGACGGTTGATGCTTTGCCGGTAATGACCAGCGCATTAGAGGGCTCATAATGCGAGACGTTACCGACATTACCGCCATCGAGCATTTGACGAAGCAGAGGAGACAGCGATCGCGCTGGAACATTTTCCAGAGAAACAATACGTGTCACTAGTTCATCACCCTTGCCGGGTTGCGTATTACTGGTAAGCTTTCCTGGAAGATTTTTCACGGTTTCTGAACGCACGACTTTCAGCAGGCCATTATCAAGAGTGATAAGTGAAAAGCCATAAAGGTCGAGTACGCTCAGGAAAAATTGATAGTATTCCTCTTTATTAAAGGTATCTACGCTTCTGACGGAAATGGATGCTTTAACATCGGGATCAATCAGAATCGTTTTCCCCATGTTTTGTCCCACGATGTTGACAAACGTTTGAATGTCCGCACCGTTAAAATTCGCCGTGTAATCAGCTGAATATCCGGGCTTAGCGGTGGCGATGAGCAAAAAAAACAGCGAAAGCGCTTTCAGTCGCTGGCTTGCGGAGGTTCCATCCATTTATTTATCCTGACCGTCCTGGAATTGTTGAACGGCAACATTAATTAGTTTTGGTGATGCATTTCGCAAGAGGGTAATCTGCGCCGTCTGCAGATGTCTAAGTGCCTCCTGCGCATGGGTTATATTCGCCTGTTGCGTTAAAGACATATTGTTAAGCTGAATAGCAATGTCACCAGGTGCAATGGCTGTCCGTGAAAATAATTCTGTATTACCGCGAGGTAAAAGGCGCAATCCTCGCAAGACATTTTTATCAACGACAGGAATCGCTTCAATAAAATCTGACAATGTGACATCTGTTGGTGCCGGCTGCTCGTTCACTTTTTCTGGCGTTGCGGCAGGTGGCGTCAGTTCGGTAAGCAGCGTAAGCTGCGCGGTGTTTCCGCCTGAGGAGAAAAACACCTGGTTCTTAGTGATATCAATGATGCGCGTGCTGTTGGATGATTTAAGCACATCATCAATAGAATAGACATTCTGTTCCCCCCCTTCCTGCAGAATGGCCCGGGACGATAATTTATCCGAACTATGAATAATACCGCTTAAATGGATATGGGACAGAGTATCTACGTTGCCACTCACTAATGGGGGCGCGTCAATGCGATTATTGACTGACGATGATAAATTCCATTTATATTTTTCATTAAAATTATTCAATGGCGTGATGATATCCTCATTAATCAGCGACGCTTTGTTATTACCCCACTGTATATATGCTGAGTAAATGAAGATAAAGATACCCATAGCGCTAGTCAATATAATCATAAGGCTCAGGGTGCGATACGATAACGCATTTTTCACTAAGGGAGAGATGGTTGCCATGAAATCACTTTTAAGAATGACTAAGAGTGAACGTGTTTCTTGTTTAAGTCCGTCATAATATAATCAGTCATTGGCACGCAGCAAGTCATATGCAATATATATCCCTGTTTTAGGAATAGAATAATTTTCGAGGTAATGCGGCTATTCATGGATGAGCTAAATACTTTTTATACTACGCGGCATTGTCTGATTCGGGACAGCATGTTTTCCACGTTAATTCAGGAACAATGGCTAATATTACAGGGCGGTAAAGGGTCAGGAAAAAGTGTGCTTGCGCAAGGGGTGATTAGCGCGTGGCCTTATCGCGCGCTCACCATCAGCCCTTTGAACCGAAAAGGTTACCTGTGGGAGTGGGTGATTATTGCGGATTCGCAGACGGATAACAGTCTGGCGGGAAAAATATTCCCTGTTGAGAAGCTCTGGGAGGAGCTGTACAGCGCGGGGACCGTGACACACGGCAGTATGCCGCTGTTTGTCCTGGAAGATGGACACCGAATCTCCAGGGGGCTTGTTTCAACGATTCTGGCGTTTATGACCATGATGCCGCAAGCCCGATTGCTACTTACAGGGATATTCAACCGTCGTCAGCAGCGCGAGTTACGGGTATTACAGCCGGTATGGTTTGAGATACCCGCGCCGGACAGTAAAGATTACCGCAAGGTGATCTCCTCTCATGCAGGCATTGTCCCTGAGACAACCAACACTCTTCCGGAACAATTTATCAGACGATGCATGAGACGTTGCGATGGCAATCTTCATCTTGCCGCGCGACTGGGAGGGGTTATTCGTCGTAATAAGATGGAGGGGGAGGAACACGCCGCCTCTATTATTGACGCTTCTCTTCAGCGTGAGGCGTTGCGTTACCTGCCCGCACCTGGCCGTCAGGGCGTAACCTGGTTGCTGCTGTTGGTGTTAACGGTGTTATGTGGTGGAGGAGGCGCATACTTCGCCAGGCCTCTTTCCCGCTGGCTGCCACCGCTCACAACGTTGCTTCCTGTAGAATTCTCAAGACCTGTCTCAACTCATGCGCGACTGATGGCAGAGACGATGTCTACCAATGAATCGCTCAGTTTACTGTTTAGCGTCTGGGGGTATGAGGTAGACAAAGGGGAAGCCTGGTGCGATCAGGCATACCGGGGCGGGATGGCCTGCCTTTCCGGCACCGAAACGCTTGAAACACTGTTGTCTGACGGACTTCCCTGGGTCGCCACCCTGAAAGCAGGTAGCGCCAGTTTCCCTGTCGTCGTGATCGGGGGAGGAGAGAACACGCTTACCGTGCTGTCAGGAAATCAAACATGGATCCTTGATAAGGCATGGTTCAGCCATGTCTGGACAGGGAATGTGACGCGAATGTGGAAGCCATCGCCCGACGGCAACGCAAGCATAACAAAGAAGAGTAGCACCGATGACATTGTCTGGCTTGATACGATGCTGAGCCGCGTGCTGAATGTCGAGGCGGAAGGGACGGGAGAATGGAGTTCGCTGCTAACTGAGAAGGTCCGCCAGTTTCAGGCGCAAAATAAGATTAAAGTCGATGGTGTGATGGGACAGTTGTCACTTATCAGGCTATGGCAAGCCCTGGGTGAAAGTCCAACGTTGATTCAGGAAAGAGGGACGATATGAGCGAGCAAACGGAAACCTCTTTGCAGCCCAAAGTACGCTTTGTCCGGCCAGATATGCCGCGCCCGCTTTGGGCGGGGATATGCATCGCATTGTCCTGGCTTTTATATAGTGTGGGTTGCGCGATCGTCGGGTATTACCTGTACCGCGGGATTGCTCTGCACGCGTCTTCATCACCAGAGCCTCAGCATTATCGGCTTTCTGAGGAGCACTATATCTATAAGAAGCGTCCCTTGCCGGTGCCGGTGGAAGAGACGGATGTTAGTGTGTCGGAGGAAAGCGACGCTGAGCATCCGGTTGCTGCCGGAGAAAAGGGCGATCTTGAAGCGCGTGTTAAGCAGGCGATAGCAGATATTGACCAGTAGTGTACGTGTCTTGCAAAAGGTTGGTTATTATCGACACAGTCGACTTGCATTAAGCCTGTAAATACGTATAATGCGCGGGCTTGTCGTAATTGACGGCTGGTTCGATATGAACCTGGGTAGCGCATTTTGTTACTCAACAATGCTCCCAATTGGGGAGCTACGTAAGAACGGTTACACTCTCCCATCAATCGTAATGGGTTTGAGGAGTAATCATTTTCGTTTATAAAATAATTGGAGCTCTGGTCTCATGCAGAACCAAAGAATCCGTATCCGCCTTAAAGCGTTTGATCATCGTCTGATCGATCAATCAACCGCGGAAATCGTCGAGACTGCTAAGCGCACTGGTGCGCAAGTCCGTGGTCCGATCCCGCTGCCGACCCGCAAAGAGCGCTTTACCGTTCTGATCTCTCCGCACGTTAACAAAGACGCGCGTGATCAGTACGAAATCCGCACTCACAAGCGTCTGGTTGACATCGTTGAGCCAACTGAGAAAACCGTTGATGCTCTGATGCGTCTGGATCTGGCTGCCGGTGTAGACGTGCAGATCAGCCTGGGTTAATCAGGTCATCGAGCGATTGAGAGGTTGAAACAATGATTGGTTTAGTCGGTAAAAAAGTGGGTATGACCCGCATCTTCACTGAAGATGGCGTTTCTATCCCAGTAACCGTAATCGAAGTTGAAGCAAACCGCGTTACTCAGGTTAAAGATCTGGCTAACGATGGCTACCGCGCTATTCAGGTTACCACTGGTGCTAAAAAAGCTAACCGTGTAACCAAACCAGAAGCGGGTCACTTCGCTAAAGCTGGCGTAGAAGCTGGCCGTGGTCTGTGGGAATTCCGTCTTGCTGAAGGCGAAGAGTTCACCGTAGGTCAGGACATTAGCGTTGAGCTGTTTGCTGACGTTAAAAAAGTTGACGTAACCGGTACCTCTAAAGGTAAAGGTTTTGCTGGTACCGTTAAGCGCTGGAACTTCCGTACCCAGGACGCTACCCACGGTAACTCCTTGTCTCACCGCGTTCCGGGTTCTATCGGTCAGAACCAGACTCCGGGCAAAGTGTTCAAAGGCAAGAAAATGGCAGGTCAGCTGGGTAACGAACGTGTAACCGTTCAGAGCCTGGACGTAGTACGTGTTGACGCTGAGCGCAACCTGCTGCTGGTTAAAGGTGCGGTCCCGGGTGCAACCGGTAGCGACCTGATCGTTAAACCAGCTGTGAAGGCGTAAGGGGATAGCAATGGAATTAGTATTGAAAGACGCGCAGAGCGCGCTGACTGTTTCCGAAACTACCTTCGGTCGTGATTTCAACGAAGCGCTGGTTCACCAGGTTGTTGTTGCTTATGCAGCTGGTGCTCGTCAGGGTACTCGTGCTCAGAAGACTCGTGCTGAAGTAACTGGTTCTGGCAAAAAGCCATGGCGCCAGAAAGGTACCGGCCGTGCGCGTTCAGGTTCTATCAAGAGCCCGATCTGGCGTTCAGGTGGCGTGACCTTCGCTGCGCGTCCACAGGACCACAGTCAAAAAGTTAACAAAAAGATGTACCGCGGCGCGCTGAAAAGCATCCTGTCCGAACTGGTACGTCAGGATCGTCTGATCGTTGTCGAGAAGTTCTCTGTAGAAGCGCCTAAAACTAAGCTGCTGGCTCAGAAACTGAAAGACATGGCTCTGGAAGATGTGCTGATCATCACCGGTGAGCTGGACGAGAACCTGTTCCTGGCCGCACGTAACCTGCACAAGGTTGACGTACGCGATGCGACTGGTATCGACCCGGTTAGCCTGATCGCCTTCGACAAAGTCGTAATGACTGCTGATGCTGTTAAGCAAGTTGAGGAGATGCTGGCATGATTCGTGAAGAACGTCTGCTGAAGGTGCTTCGCGCACCGCACGTTTCTGAAAAAGCGTCTACTGCGATGGAAAAAACAAACACCATCGTTCTCAAAGTTGCTAAAGACGCGACCAAAGCAGAGATCAAAGCTGCTGTGCAGAAACTGTTTGAAGTCGAAGTCGAAGTCGTTAACACCCTGGTTGTTAAAGGGAAAGTTAAACGTCACGGACAGCGTATCGGTCGTCGTAGCGACTGGAAAAAAGCTTACGTCACCCTGAAAGAAGGCCAGAACCTGGACTTCGTTGGCGGCGCTGAGTAAGTCGGAGGAGTAATACAATGGCAGTTGTTAAATGTAAACCGACATCTCCGGGTCGTCGCCACGTAGTTAAAGTGGTTAACCCTGAGCTGCACAAGGGCAAACCTTTTGCTCCGTTGCTGGAAAAAAACAGCAAATCCGGTGGTCGTAACAACAATGGCCGTATCACCACTCGTCACATCGGTGGTGGCCACAAGCAGGCTTATCGTATTGTTGACTTCAAACGCAACAAAGACGGTATCCCAGCAGTTGTTGAACGTCTTGAGTACGATCCGAACCGTTCCGCGAACATCGCGCTGGTTCTGTACAAAGATGGCGAACGCCGTTACATCCTGGCCCCTAAAGGCCTGAAAGCTGGCGACCAGATTCAGTCTGGCGTTGATGCTGCAATCAAAGCAGGTAACACCCTGCCGATGCGCAATATCCCGGTTGGTTCTACCGTTCATAACGTAGAAATGAAACCAGGTAAAGGCGGTCAGCTGGCACGTTCCGCAGGTACTTACGTTCAGATCGTTGCGCGCGATGGTGCTTATGTCACCCTGCGTCTGCGTTCTGGTGAAATGCGTAAAGTCGAAGCAGACTGCCGCGCTACTCTGGGCGAAGTTGGCAATGCTGAGCATATGCTGCGCGTTCTGGGTAAAGCAGGTGCTGCACGCTGGCGTGGTGTTCGTCCTACCGTTCGCGGTACTGCGATGAACCCAGTCGACCACCCACATGGTGGTGGTGAAGGTCGTAACTTTGGTAAGCACCCGGTAACTCCGTGGGGCGTTCAGACCAAAGGTAAGAAGACCCGCAGCAACAAGCGTACTGATAAATTTATCGTACGTCGCCGTAGCAAATAATTTTAGAGGATAAGCCATGCCACGTTCTCTCAAGAAAGGTCCTTTTATTGACCTGCACTTGCTGAAGAAGGTAGAGAAAGCGGTGGAAAGCGGAGACAAGAAGCCCCTGCGCACTTGGTCCCGTCGTTCAACGATCTTTCCTAACATGATCGGTTTGACCATCGCTGTCCATAATGGTCGTCAGCACGTTCCAGTCTTTGTTACCGACGAAATGGTTGGTCACAAACTGGGTGAATTCGCACCGACTCGTACTTATCGCGGCCACGCTGCTGATAAAAAAGCGAAGAAGAAATAAGGTAGGAGGAAGAGATGGAAACTTTAGCTCAACATCGCCATGCTCGTTCTTCTGCACAGAAGGTTCGCCTTGTTGCTGACCTGATTCGCGGTAAGAAAGTGTCGCAGGCCCTGGACATCCTGACCTATACCAACAAGAAAGCTGCGGTATTGGTCAAGAAAGTACTGGAATCTGCCATTGCTAACGCTGAACACAACGATGGCGCTGACATCGACGATCTGAAAGTCGCGAAAATTTTCGTAGATGAAGGCCCAAGCATGAAGCGCATTATGCCGCGTGCGAAAGGTCGTGCAGATCGCATCCTGAAGCGCACCAGCCACATTACTGTGGTTGTGTCCGATCGCTGAGACTCTGGAGACTAGCAATGGGTCAGAAAGTACATCCTAATGGTATTCGCCTGGGTATTGTAAAACCATGGAACTCTACCTGGTTTGCGAACACCAAAGAATTCGCTGACAACCTGGACAGCGATTTTAAAGTACGTCAGTACCTGACTAAGGAACTGGCTAAAGCGTCTGTATCTCGTATCGTTATCGAGCGTCCAGCTAAGAGCATCCGTGTGACTATTCACACTGCTCGTCCTGGCATCGTTATCGGTAAGAAAGGCGAAGACGTAGAAAAACTGCGCAAGGTCGTAGCGGATATCGCTGGCGTTCCTGCACAGATCAATATCGCTGAAGTTCGTAAGCCTGAACTGGACGCTAAATTGGTTGCTGATAGCATCACTTCTCAGCTGGAACGTCGTGTTATGTTCCGTCGTGCTATGAAGCGTGCTGTACAGAACGCAATGCGTCTGGGCGCTAAGGGTATCAAAGTTGAAGTTAGCGGCCGTCTGGGCGGCGCGGAAATCGCACGTACCGAATGGTACCGTGAAGGTCGCGTACCGCTGCACACTCTGCGTGCTGACATCGACTACAACACCTCTGAAGCGCACACCACTTACGGTGTAATCGGCGTTAAGGTATGGATCTTCAAAGGTGAGATCCTGGGTGGTATGGCTGCTGTTGAACAACCGGAAAAACCGGCTGCTCAACCTAAAAAGCAGCAGCGTAAAGGCCGTAAATAAGGAGCGTCGCTGATGTTACAACCAAAGCGTACAAAATTCCGTAAAGTGCACAAAGGCCGCAACCGTGGTCTGGCGCAGGGTACGGATGTTAGCTTCGGCACTTTCGGTCTGAAAGCTGTTGGCCGTGGTCGTCTGACTGCACGTCAGATCGAAGCAGCACGTCGTGCAATGACCCGTGCAGTTAAGCGTCAAGGTAAGATCTGGATCCGTGTATTCCCGGACAAACCGATCACCGAGAAGCCGCTGGAAGTTCGTATGGGTAAAGGTAAAGGTAACGTGGAGTACTGGGTTGCCTTGATCCAACCGGGCAAAGTCCTTTATGAAATGGACGGTGTTCCGGAAGAGCTGGCCCGTGAAGCCTTCGGCCTGGCAGCAGCGAAACTGCCTATCAAAACCACCTTTGTAACTAAGACGGTGATGTAATGAAAGCAAAAGAGCTGCGTGAAAAAAGCGTTGAAGAGCTGAACGCTGAGCTGCTGAACCTGCTGCGTGAGCAGTTCAACCTGCGTATGCAGGCTGCAAGTGGCCAGCTGCAACAGACTCACCTGCTGAAGCAAGTGCGTCGCAATGTTGCACGCGTTAAGACTTTACTGACTCAGAAGGCGGGTGCGTAATGACCGATAAAATCCGTACTCTGCAAGGTCGTGTTGTTAGCGACAAAATGGAGAAATCCATTGTTGTAGCTATCGAACGTATTGTGAAACACCCGATCTACGGTAAATTCATCAAGCGTACGACCAAACTGCACGTACATGACGAGAACAACGAATGTGGTATCGGCGACAAGGTTGAAATCCGTGAATGCCGTCCACTGTCCAAGACTAAGTCCTGGACGCTGGTTCGCGTTGTAGAGAAAGCGGTTCTGTAATACAGTACGCATTCTCAATACGAATAAACGGCTCAGCGATGAGCCGTTTATTTTTTCTACCCATATTGCAGAAGCGGTGTTATAATGCCGCGCCCTCGATATGGGGCTTTTTAACGGCTCTGATTTTAGAGTCTCAGGTAGTAGTTGACATTAGCGGAGCACTAAAATGATCCAAGAACAGACTATGCTGAACGTCGCCGACAACTCCGGTGCACGTCGCGTAATGTGTATCAAGGTTCTGGGTGGCTCGCACCGTCGCTACGCAGGCGTAGGCGACATCATCAAGATCACCATCAAAGAAGCAATTCCACGTGGTAAGGTCAAAAAAGGTGATGTGCTGAAAGCGGTAGTGGTGCGCACCAAGAAGGGTGTTCGTCGCCCTGACGGTTCTGTCATTCGCTTCGATGGTAATGCATGCGTTATTTTGAACAATAACAGCGAGCAGCCTATCGGCACGCGTATCTTTGGGCCGGTAACTCGTGAACTTCGTACTGAGAAGTTCATGAAAATTATCTCTCTGGCACCAGAAGTACTCTAAGGAGCGAATCATGGCAGCGAAAATCCGTCGTGATGACGAAGTTATCGTGTTAACCGGTAAAGATAAAGGTAAACGCGGTAAAGTAAAAAATGTTCTGTCTTCCGGCAAACTCGTCGTTGAAGGTATCAACCTGGTTAAGAAACATCAGAAGCCGGTTCCGGCCCTGAACCAACCAGGTGGCATCGTTGAAAAAGAAGCTGCTATTCAGGTTTCTAACGTTGCAATCTTCAATGCGGCTACCGGCAAGGCTGACCGTGTAGGCTTTAGATTCGAAGACGGCAAAAAAGTCCGTTTCTTCAAGTCTAACAGCGAAACTATCAAGTAATTTGGAGTAGTACGATGGCGAAACTGCATGATTACTACAAAGACGAAGTAGTTAACAAACTCATGACTGAGTTTAACTACAATTCTGTCATGCAAGTCCCTCGGGTCGAGAAGATCACCCTGAACATGGGTGTTGGTGAAGCGATCGCTGACAAGAAACTGCTGGATAACGCAGCAGCTGACCTGACAGCAATCTCCGGTCAAAAACCGCTGATCACCAAAGCACGCAAATCTGTTGCAGGCTTCAAAATCCGTCAGGGCTATCCGATCGGCTGTAAAGTAACTCTGCGTGGCGAACGCATGTGGGAGTTCTTTGAGCGCCTGATCACTATTGCTGTTCCACGTATCCGTGACTTCCGTGGCTTGTCCGCTAAGTCTTTCGACGGTCGTGGTAACTACAGCATGGGTGTCCGTGAGCAGATCATCTTCCCAGAAATCGACTACGATAAAGTCGACCGCGTGCGTGGTTTGGATATTACCATTACCACTACTGCGAAATCTGACGAAGAAGGCCGTGCTCTGCTGGCTGCCTTTGACTTCCCGTTCCGCAAGTAAGGTAGGGTTACTGAATGGCTAAGCAATCAATGAAAGCACGCGAAGTAAAGCGCGTAGCTTTAGCTGATAAATTCTTCGCTAAACGCGCTGAACTGAAAGCGATCATTTCTGATGTGAACGCTTCCGACGAAGATCGTTGGAATGCGGTTCTCAAGCTGCAGTCTCTGCCGCGTGATTCCAGCCCGTCTCGTCAGCGTAACCGCTGTCGTCAAACAGGTCGTCCACATGGTTATGTGGGCAAGTTTGGGTTGAGCCGTATCAAACTGCGTGAAGCCGCCATGCGCGGTGAAGTGCCAGGCTTGAAAAAGGCTAGCTGGTAATTACCAATTGAATCACGGGAGTAAAGACAGATGAGCATGCAAGATCCGATCGCGGATATGCTGACCCGTATCCGTAACGGTCAGGCCGCGAACAAAGTTGCGGTCACCATGCCTTCCGCCAAGCTGAAAGTGGCAATTGCCAACGTGCTGAAGGAAGAAGGTTTTATCGAAGATTTTAAAGTTGAAGGCGACACCAAGCCGGAACTGGAACTTACTCTCAAGTATTTCCAGGGTAAAGCTGTTGTAGAAAGCATTCAGCGTGTCAGCCGCCCAGGCCTGCGCATCTATAAGAAAAAAGATGAGCTGCCAAAAGTTATGGCTGGTCTTGGTATCGCAGTTGTTTCTACCTCTAAAGGTGTTATGACTGATCGTGCAGCGCGCCAGGCTGGTCTTGGTGGCGAAATTATCTGCTACGTAGCCTAATCGGAGGAAAGAATGTCTCGTGTTGCTAAAGCACCGGTCGTCATTCCTGCCGGCGTTGATGTTAAAATCGACGGTCAGGTTATTACGATCAAAGGTAAAAACGGCGAGCTGACTCGTACCCTCAACAAAGCTGTTGAAGTTAAACATGCAGATAACGCTCTGACCTTCGGTCCACGTGATGGTTTCGTGGATGGATGGGCTCAGGCTGGTACCGCGCGTGCCCTGCTGAACTCAATGGTTGTTGGTGTTACCGAAGGCTTCACTAAAAAGCTTCAGCTGGTTGGTGTAGGTTATCGTGCAGCGATCAAAGGGAATGCAGTAGGCCTGTCTCTGGGCTTCTCACACCCTGTTGAGCATCCGCTGCCGGCCGGTATCACTGCAGAATGTCCGACTCAAACTGAAATCGTGCTGAAAGGCGCTGATAAACAGCTGATCGGTCAGGTTGCAGCAGATCTGCGCGCCTACCGTCGTCCTGAGCCTTACAAAGGCAAGGGTGTTCGTTACGCCGACGAAGTCGTGCGTACCAAAGAGGCTAAGAAGAAGTAAGGTAACACTATGGATAAGAAATCTGCTCGTATCCGTCGTGCGACCCGCGCACGCCGCAAGCTCAAAGAGCTGGGTGCAACTCGCCTGGTGGTACATCGTACCCCGCGTCATATTTACGCACAGGTAATTGCACCGAACGGTTCTGAAGTTCTGGTAGCTGCTTCTACTGTAGAAAAAGCTATCTCAGAACAATTGAAGTACACCGGTAACAAAGACGCCGCTGCAGCTGTAGGTAAAGCTGTTGCTGAACGCGCTCTGGAAAAAGGCATCAGCAATGTTTCCTTTGACCGTTCCGGGTTCCAATATCATGGTCGTGTCCAGGCACTGGCAGATGCTGCCCGTGAAGCTGGCCTTCAGTTCTAAGGTAGAGGTGTAAGATGGCTCACATCGAAAAACAGGCTGGCGAACTGCAGGAAAAGCTGATCGCGGTAAACCGCGTATCTAAAACCGTTAAAGGTGGTCGTATTTTCTCCTTCACAGCTCTGACTGTAGTAGGCGATGGTAACGGTCGCGTTGGTTTTGGTTACGGTAAAGCGCGTGAAGTTCCAGCAGCGATCCAGAAAGCGATGGAAAAAGCCCGTCGCAATATGATTAACGTCGCGCTGAACAACGGCACCCTGCAACACCCTGTTAAAGGTGTTCACACGGGTTCTCGTGTATTCATGCAGCCAGCTTCAGAAGGTACCGGTATCATCGCCGGTGGTGCAATGCGCGCCGTTCTGGAAGTTGCTGGGGTTCATAACGTTCTGGCCAAAGCATATGGTTCCACCAACCCGATTAACGTGGTTCGTGCAACTATTGATGGCCTGGAAAATATGAATTCTCCAGAAATGGTCGCTGCCAAGCGTGGTAAATCCGTTGAAGAAATTCTGGGGTAATTGACCATGGCAAAGACTATTAAAATCACTCAAACCCGCAGTGCAATCGGTCGTCTGCCGAAACACAAGGCAACGCTGCTTGGCCTGGGTCTGCGTCGTATTGGTCATACCGTTGAGCGCGAGGATACTCCTGCTGTTCGTGGTATGGTCAACGCGGTTTACTTCATGGTTAAAGTTGAGGAGTAAGAGATGCGTTTAAATACTCTGTCTCCGGCCGAAGGCTCTAAAAAGGCGGGTAAACGCCTGGGTCGTGGTATCGGTTCTGGCCTCGGCAAAACCGGTGGTCGTGGTCACAAAGGTCAGAACTCTCGTTCTGGCGGTGGCGTACGTCGCGGTTTCGAGGGTGGCCAGATGCCACTGTACCGTCGTCTGCCGAAGTTCGGCTTCACCTCTCGCAAAGCAGCGATCACAGCGGAAATCCGTCTGTCTGACCTGGCGAAAGTTGAAGGCGGCGTTGTAGACCTGAACACGCTGAAAGCAGCAAACATTATCGGTATTCAGATCGAGTTCGCGAAAGTGATCCTGTCTGGTGAAGTTTCTACTCCGGTAACTGTTCGTGGCCTGCGTGTTACTAAAGGTGCTCGTGCTGCTATCGAAGCTGCTGGCGGTAAAATTGAGGAATAAGTAGCAGATGGCTAAGCAACCGGGATTAGATTTTCAAAGTGCCAAAGGTGGATTTGGCGAGCTGAAACGCAGACTGCTGTTTGTTATCGGCGCGCTGATTGTGTTCCGTATTGGCTCTTTTATTCCGATCCCTGGTATCGATGCCGCTGTACTTGCCAAACTGCTTGAGCAACAGCGAGGCACCATCATTGAAATGTTCAACATGTTCTCTGGTGGTGCTCTCAGCCGTGCTTCTATCTTCGCTCTGGGTATCATGCCGTATATTTCGGCATCGATTATTATCCAGTTGCTGACGGTCGTTCATCCGGCCCTGGCAGAATTGAAGAAAGAAGGGGAGTCTGGACGTCGTAAGATTAGTCAGTACACCCGTTACGGTACTCTGGTGCTGGCAATATTCCAGTCGATCGGTATTGCTACCGGTCTGCCGAATATGCCTGGTATGCAGGGCCTGGTATTAAACCCAGGCTTTGCATTCTATTTCACCGCTGTTGTTAGTCTGGTCACAGGGACGATGTTCCTGATGTGGCTCGGCGAACAGATTACTGAGCGTGGTATCGGTAACGGTATCTCAATCATTATCTTCGCCGGTATTGTTGCGGGTCTTCCGCCAGCCATCGCCCACACTATCGAGCAAGCGCGTCAAGGCGACCTGCACTTCCTCCTGTTGCTGTTGGTTGCAGTATTAGTATTTGCAGTGACGTTCTTTGTTGTCTTCGTTGAACGTGGTCAACGCCGCATTGTGGTGAACTACGCGAAACGTCAGCAAGGTCGTCGTGTCTATGCTGCACAGAGCACACATTTACCGCTGAAAGTGAATATGGCGGGGGTAATCCCGGCAATCTTCGCTTCCAGTATTATTCTGTTCCCGGCAACCATCGCGTCATGGTTCGGGGGCGGTACTGGTTGGAACTGGCTGACAACAATTTCGCTGTATTTGCAGCCTGGGCAACCACTTTATGTGTTACTCTATGCGTCTGCGATCATCTTCTTCTGTTTCTTCTACACGGCGTTGGTCTTCAACCCGCGTGAAACAGCAGATAACCTGAAGAAGTCCGGTGCATTTGTACCAGGAATTCGTCCGGGAGAGCAAACGGCGAAGTATATCGATAAAGTAATGACCCGCCTGACTTTGGTTGGTGCGCTTTATATTACTTTTATCTGCCTGATCCCGGAGTTCATGCGTGATGCAATGAAAGTACCGTTCTACTTCGGTGGGACCTCACTGCTTATCGTTGTTGTCGTGATTATGGACTTTATGGCTCAAGTGCAAACTCTGATGATGTCCAGTCAGTATGAGTCTGCATTGAAGAAGGCGAACCTGAAAGGCTACGGCCGCTAATTGGTCGCCTGAGAAGTTACGGAGAGTAAAAATGAAAGTTCGTGCTTCCGTCAAGAAATTATGCCGTAACTGCAAAATCGTTAAGCGTGATGGTGTCATCCGTGTGATTTGCAGTGCCGAGCCGAAGCATAAACAGCGTCAAGGCTGATTATTTCGCATATTTTTCTTGCAAAGTTGGGTTGAGCTGGCTAGATTAGCCAGCCAATCTTTTGTATGTCTGTACGTTTCCATTTGAGTATCCTGAAAACGGGCTTTTCAGCATGGTGCGTACATATTAAATAGTAGGAGTGCATAGTGGCCCGTATAGCAGGCATTAACATTCCTGATCAGAAACATGCTGTGATCGCATTAACTTCGATCTACGGCGTCGGCAAGACCCGTTCTAAAGCCATTCTGGCTGCAGCGGGTATCGCTGAAGATGTTAAGATCAGTGAGCTGTCTGAAGAACAAATCGACACGCTGCGTGACGAAGTTGCCAAATTTGTCGTTGAAGGTGATCTGCGCCGTGAAATCAGCATGAGCATCAAGCGCCTGATGGATCTTGGTTGCTATCGCGGTTTGCGTCATCGTCGTGGTCTGCCAGTGCGCGGTCAGCGTACTAAGACCAACGCACGTACCCGTAAGGGTCCGCGCAAACCGATCAAGAAATAATCGGGGTGATTGAATAATGGCAAAGGCACCAGTTCGTGCACGTAAACGTGTAAGAAAACAAGTCTCTGACGGCGTGGCTCATATCCATGCTTCTTTCAACAACACCATCGTTACTATTACTGATCGTCAGGGTAACGCTTTGGGTTGGGCAACAGCCGGTGGTTCCGGTTTCCGTGGTTCTCGCAAATCCACTCCGTTCGCAGCTCAGGTTGCAGCAGAGCGTTGCGCTGAAGCCGTAAAAGAATACGGCATCAAGAATCTGGAAGTTATGGTTAAAGGTCCGGGTCCGGGTCGTGAATCTACTGTTCGCGCTCTGAACGCCGCTGGTTTCCGCATCACGAATATTACTGATGTGACTCCGATCCCTCATAACGGTTGTCGTCCGCCGAAAAAACGTCGCGTATAACGCTCGTTTTTTAGGTTAGTTGGAGATAGAAAATGGCAAGATATTTGGGTCCTAAGCTCAAGCTGAGCCGTCGTGAGGGCACCGACTTATTCCTTAAGTCTGGCGTTCGCGCGATCGATACCAAGTGTAAAATTGAACAAGCTCCTGGCCAGCACGGTGCGCGTAAACCGCGTCTGTCTGACTATGGTGTGCAGTTGCGTGAAAAGCAAAAAGTTCGCCGTATCTACGGTGTGCTGGAGCGTCAGTTCCGTAACTACTATAAAGAAGCAGCACGTCTGAAAGGCAACACAGGTGAAAACCTGCTGGCTCTGCTGGAAGGTCGTCTGGACAACGTTGTTTACCGTATGGGCTTCGGCGCGACTCGTGCTGAATCACGCCAGTTGGTTAGCCACAAAGCAATCATGGTAAACGGTCGTGTTGTTAACATCGCTTCTTATCAGGTTAAAGCGAATGACGTTGTTAGCATTCGTGAGAAAGCGAAAAAGCAATCTCGCGTGAAGGCCGCTCTGGAGCTGGCTGAGCAGCGTGAAAAGCCAACCTGGCTGGAAGTTGATGCTGGCAAGATGGAAGGTACGTTCAAGCGTCAGCCGGAACGTTCTGATCTGTCTGCGGACATTAACGAACACCTGATCGTCGAGCTTTACTCCAAGTAAAGCTTAGTACCAAAGAGAGGACACAATGCAGGGTTCTGTGACAGAGTTTCTAAAACCGCGCCTGGTAGATATCGAGCAAGTGAGTTCGACGCACGCCAAGGTGACCCTTGAGCCTTTAGAGCGTGGCTTTGGCCATACTCTGGGTAACGCACTGCGCCGTATTCTGCTCTCATCGATGCCGGGTTGCGCGGTGACCGAGGTTGAGATTGATGGTGTACTTCATGAGTACAGCACCAAAGAAGGCGTTCAGGAAGATATCCTTGAAATCCTGCTCAACCTGAAAGGGCTGGCGGTGAGAGTTCAGGGTAAAGATGAAGTTATTCTTACTCTGAATAAATCTGGCATTGGCCCTGTGACTGCAGCCGACATCACCCACGACGGTGATGTTGAAATCGTCAAGCCGCAGCACGTGATCTGCCACCTGACCGATGAGAACGCAGCTATTAGCATGCGTATCAAAGTTCAGCGCGGTCGTGGTTATGTGCCGGCTTCTGCCCGAATTCATTCGGAAGAAGATGAGCGCCCAATCGGCCGTCTGCTGGTCGACGCATGCTACAGCCCTGTAGAGCGTATTGCCTACAATGTTGAAGCAGCGCGTGTAGAACAGCGTACCGACCTGGACAAGCTGGTCATCGAAATGGAAACCAACGGCACAATCGATCCTGAAGAGGCGATTCGTCGTGCGGCAACCATCCTGGCAGAACAACTGGAAGCTTTCGTTGACTTACGTGATGTTCGTCAGCCGGAAGTGAAAGAAGAGAAACCAGAATTCGATCCGATCCTGCTGCGCCCTGTTGACGATCTCGAATTGACTGTCCGCTCTGCTAACTGCCTCAAGGCAGAAGCTATCCACTATATCGGTGATCTGGTACAGCGTACCGAGGTTGAGTTGCTGAAAACGCCGAACCTGGGTAAAAAATCTCTTACCGAGATTAAAGACGTGCTGGCTTCACGTGGTTTGTCTCTGGGCATGCGCCTGGAAAACTGGCCACCAGCAAGCATTGCTGACGAGTAACCGGATCACAGGTTAAGGTTTTACTGAGAAGGATAAGGTCATGCGCCATCGTAAGAGTGGTCGTCAACTGAACCGCAACAGCAGCCATCGCCAGGCTATGTTCCGCAACATGGCAGGTTCACTGGTTCGTCATGAAATCATCAAGACGACCCTGCCTAAAGCGAAAGAGCTGCGTCGCGTAGTTGAGCCGCTGATTACTCTTGCCAAGACTGACAGCGTTGCTAATCGTCGTCTGGCATTCGCCCGCACTCGTGATAACGAGATCGTGGCAAAACTGTTTAACGAACTGGGCCCGCGTTTCGCGAGCCGTGCCGGTGGTTACACTCGCATTCTGAAGTGTGGTTTCCGTGCAGGCGACAACGCGCCGATGGCTTACATCGAGCTGGTTGATCGTTCAGAGAAAGCAGAAGCTGCTGCAGAGTAATCTGCAGTAACGTAAAAAAACCCGCCTCGGCGGGTTTTTTTATATCCGCAGTATCCCCACTTCTCTACAATGTCTGTATTAATTCTGTTCATCCCCTGGAGCTGACGATGTGGTTGCTTGACCAGTGGGCAGAACGCCATATTCGCGATGCCCAAAATAAAGGTGATTTCGACGATCTCCCCGGAAGCGGCGAACCTCTTGTGCTGGAAGATGATTCGCATATTGCGCCTGAACTGCGGGCCGGATACCGTTTACTAAAAAACGCCGGCTGTCTTCCTCCTGAGCTTGAGCAGCGCAGAGAGGCCGTTGAACTTATCGATTTGCTAAAAGGTATTCGCCGGGACGATCCACGACATACTGAACTTAGCCGCAGGCTTGCCCTTGTCGAGCTCAAGTTACGTCAGGCCGGGTTGAGTACTGAATTTCTGCATGGCGAATACAGTGAAAGATTGATGCAGAAAATAAACGAGGAGTAGCGATGTACCGTATCGGTGAACTTGCAAAGCTCGCGAACGTAACGCCGGATACTATCCGATATTACGAAAAGCAGCAGATGATCGATCATGAAGTACGCACAGAAGGCGGGTTTCGGCTTTATACCGATAACGATCTACAGCGTTTAAGATTTATACGCTATGCGCGACAGCTTGGATTCACGCTGGACTCGATCCGCGAGTTATTATCGATCCGCATCGATCCTGAACATCATACCTGCCAGGAATCAAAAAGCATCGTGCAGGCCCGGCTTGATGAAGTTGAAGCCCGTATTCAGGAGCTGCAAACCATGCAACGTTCTCTGCAAAGGCTGAATGATGCCTGCTGTGGAACGGCCCATAGCAGTATTTATTGTTCAATTCTTGAAGCCCTTGAACAGGGGGCCAGTGGAGAAACGCGGGGATGTTGATTTTTAATCCACCCGGGTCTAGACTTCCGTCGTCATAAATCATGCTCAGGAGAAAAGATGAGCCACTATCAGCATACGAAGGGACAAATTAAAGACAATGCCATTGAGGCTTTACTTCACGACCCGCTTTTTCGACAGCGTGTTGAAAAGAATAAAAAAGGGAAGGGAAGTTATCTGCGTAAAAACAAACATGCAAAACGGGGTAACTGGGAGGCCAGTGGCAAGCAAGCGAATCGCTTATTTACCACTGGCCTTCCTGCTTTAATTTGCTGATTAAACGCGGTTGTTCTGCTCTTTTAACAGATCGCGGATTTCAGTCAGCAAGACTTCTTCTTTCGTTGGTGCTGGTGCAGCTGCTGGCTCTTCTTTTTTACGGTTGAGTCTGTTGATCAGCTTGATAGCCATGAAAATAGCAAACGCCACAATCACGAAATCAAATACGTTCTGAATAAATACGCCATAATGCATCACTACTGCCGGGATATCCCCCTGCGCTTCACGCAGCGTGAAGGCGAATTGTTTGAAATCAATGCCCCCGATGAGCAACCCTAAAGGCGGCATGATGATATCTGCAACTAATGATGAAACAATCTTGCCGAATGCCGCACCAATAATGACACCCACTGCCAAATCAACCACGTTCCCGCGCATCGCAAATTCGCGAAATTCTTTAATAAAACTCATTATGTTCTCCTTGTGCCAGCTGACGACTATAAGTTTAACAAATGATTAGCTATTTGCCATTCGGGATAATTAAACGTTATGAAAAATAAAAGGCACAGGAATTAAGCGGTTAAAGCGTGGGTGCTCGTATGCGAGCACCCGACTCATTAAAGGAAGAAGGGACTTGGCTGGAATAAACGTTCGACGTCGGTAATAAACTTTTTATCGGTAAGGAACATAATTACGTGATCGCCTTGTTCAATACGCAAATTATCATTGGCGATCATGACATCATTCCCACGCACGACAGCGCCGATTATGGTGCCTGGCGGCAGTTTAATTTCGTCGATGGCGCGGCCCACAACGCGTGATGTGGTTTCATCACCATGCGCCACCGCTTCAATGGCTTCAGCCACACCGCGGCGGAGTGATGAAACACCGACAATGTCCGCTTTACGTACATGGCTAAGTAGGGCCGAAATCGTTGCCTGCTGCGGTGAAATGGCAATATCAATAACGCTGCCCTGAACGAGATCAACATAAGCCTTACGCTGGATAAGCACCATGACCTTCTTTGCCCCCATACGCTTGGCGAGCATGGCAGACATAATATTCGCCTCGTCATCATTAGTGACGGCAATAAAAAGATCTACTTGATCAATATGTTCTTCTGCCAGCAGCTCCTGATCCGACGCATCGCCATAAAATACGATCGTATTTTGCAACTTCTCCGCCAGTTCAGAAGCCCGCTGTTGATCGCGCTCGATCAATTTCACGCTATAGTCTTTTTCCAGCCTGCGCGCGAGACCCGCGCCGATATTGCCGCCGCCGACCAGCATAATACGTTTATAAGGCTTTTCGAGACGCTGTAGCTCACTCATCACCGCACGGATATGCTGAGAGGCAGCAATAAAGAAGACCTCATCGCCAGCTTCGACAATGGTAGAGCCTTGCGGGCGGATAGGTCTGTCGTGACGGAAAATGGCGGCGACGCGCGTATCAATATGGGGCATATGTTCGCGCATGGTGGACAACGCGTTGCCAATCAATGGCCCACCGTAATAAGCCTTAACTACAGCCAGACTGACTTTCCCTTCGGCAAAGTTCACCACCTGCAGTGCCCCTGGATATTCGATCAGGCGATAGATATTGTCGATAACCAGTTGTTCAGGCGCGATGAGATGATCGATTGGAACCGCTTCTGAATTAAACAGTTTCTCGGCATCGCGAACATAGTCCGGAGAGCGGATACGCGCGATTCGGTTTGGTGTGTTGAAAAGCGAATAGGCCACCTGACAAGCCACCATATTGGTTTCATCAGAACTGGTGACCGCAACCAGCATGTCGGCATCGTCAGCGCCAGCCTCGCGCAGAACGCGCGGATGCGAACCGTGACCCTGCACAACGCGAAGGTCAAACTTGTCCTGCAATACGCGCAGACGATCGCCGTTGGTATCAACAATAGTGATGTCATTGTTTTCGCCAACCAGGTTTTCTGCCAGCGTTCCACCAACCTGTCCTGCGCCCAGAATGATAATCTTCATATCTTGTGACCTGTTCTCAACATCACTCTTTGATTAGCTTAGCGTAAAAGAAGCCATCACCCTCTTCCGCACCCGGCAGGTTCTGCTGACCCGGGTTTTCAGGTGTTCCCGTATCACGCAGCGTAGCGTCCGGAGTGCGTTTAAGGAAGGCCGCGATTTGCTGGTTGTTTTCTTCCGGCAGCACGGAGCAGGTCGCGTAGACCAGCGTTCCACCTGGTTTTAGATGCGGCCAGATGGCGTCAAGAATATCCGATTGCAGTTGGGCAAGTTCCTTGATATCACGATCGCGGCGCAGCCACTTGATATCGGGGTGACGGCGAATAACACCGGTTGCAGAGCAAGGGGCATCCAGCAAAATACGATCGAATTGTGTTTCACCACACCATTCTGCGGGTTTGCGTCCATCGCCCTGCTTAACCTGAGCCTTCATACCCAGACGCTTAAGGTTATCGTAGACGCGTGAAAGACGCTGCTCATCAACATCGACTGCCATCACGCTGGCCTGCGGAGCCACTTCCAGAATGTGCGTTGTTTTTCCGCCCGGTGCTGCGCACAGATCGAGGATCTGCTCGCCATTTTTCGGGTCAAGGAAAGTCATACAACCCTGAGCAGAGGCATCCTGTACGGTCACCCAGCCTTCATCAAAACCGGGTAAAGCATGTACCGGTGCAGGGGAAGCTAAACGCACGGCGTCAGGATAGGCATCATGCGTGAATCCACTCATTCCGGCCTCTTCGAGCAAGCTCAGCCAGGCATCGCGGGTATGATGATTCCGGTTTACGCGCAGCCACATCGGTGGACGTTGATTATTGGCTTCGGCAATGTTTTGCCATTGTTGTGGATACGCCTTTTTAAGGCGATTCAGAAGCCAGTCCGGGTGCAGGTAACGTGTTTCGCTTTGCGTAAATTCAGCCAGCAGCTCTTCCTGCTGTCGCTGGAACTGACGCAGTACACCGTTGATCAGCCCTTTCAACTGAGGACGTTTAATCGCAACGGCACCTTCCACCGTCTCAGCCAGTGCGGCATGAGGGGGGATTCGGGTATGAAGAAGCTGATAAAAACCCACCATAATCAAATAATGTATGGTGCGCTGTTTGCCGGTCATTGGGCGTGACATCAGCTTATTAATGAGCCACTCAAGTTGAGAGAGAGTGCGCAGGACGCCAAAACAGAGCTCCTGAAGCAGGGCTTTGTCTTTATCAGATACTTTTTGTTGCAGGGGAGGCAGGACATTACTCAATGACTGACCCTGCTCGATGACCTGCTCCACGGCCTGCGCCGCCATACTGCGAAGATTTTGTTTTTTCATAACCGTAAAAATAAAAATGCCCGGAACACCGGGCTTTAAGCAAATATTGGATCAGGCAAGGCGATTGCCCGGTATAAACCATTCGCGACGGGAATTTAACAGATCCTGTGCACTCATGGCTTTCTTACCGGCCGGTTGTAACGACTCAAGATTCAGGATCCCTTCTGCAGTCGCAACCTGAATTCCGTTCTTGCTGGCGTCGATAATCGTACCGGGTTCAGCAGCTGCTGTGACGCTGTTTATCACTGACGCTTTCCAGACTTTCACGGGCTGCTCATCAATCATCAGCCAGCTCATTGGCCATGGATTGAAGGCGCGGATGCAGCGTTCAAGTTGAGCGGCGGAGAGAGACCAGTCGATCCGGGCTTCTTCTTTGCTCAGTTTTTCGGCGTAGGTGACGAGAGACTCATCCTGAACCTCAGGCTTCGCCGTATTGTCAGCAAGCTGCTGTAAGGTCTTAATGAGCCCTTGTGGGCCGAGATCTGCCAGCTTGTCATACAGCGTAGCGCTGGTATCTTCTGCCGTAATGGGACACGTCAACTTATACAGCATGTCGCCCGTGTCTAAACCTACATCCATCTTCATGATTGTCACGCCGGTTTCAGCATCACCCGCCCACAGGGAGCGCTGTATAGGTGCCGCACCACGCCAACGCGGGAGCAGGGAACCATGCACGTTGATACAGCCCAGGCGAGGCATATCAAGCACGGCTTTTGGCAGAATTAAACCATACGCCACCACCACCATTACGTCGGCATTCAGGTCAGCAACCAGCTGCTGGTTTTCCTGAGGGCGTAAGGAGGCGGGCTGGAAAACGGGTAGCCCATGCTCTTCTGCCAGCACCTTTACGGGGCTCGGCATCAGTTTTTTACCGCGACCTGCCGGGCGGTCCGGCTGGGTAAAGACGCCAACAACCTGGTGACCAGAAGATAACAGCGCGTCAAGATGACGCGCTGCAAAATCAGGGGTTCCCGCGAAGATAATACGTAGTGTTTTAGACACGATGATCCTTGTATCCGGGGGGACGTTATGCGCGAGAGCGCAAACGATCCAGTTTCTCTACTTTTTGACGAATACGCTGCTGTTTCAGCGGCGAGAGGTAATCGATAAACAGTTTACCGACCAGATGATCCATCTCATGCTGAATACAAATCGCCAGCAGGTCGTCTGCTTCCAGTTCGAACGGATTACCGTCACGATCCAGGGCGCGAATTTTCACTTTTTCGGCACGTGGCACCAAAGCGCGCTGTTCAGGAATGGACAGACAGCCTTCCTCGATACCCGTTTCGCCGCTCTTTTCAAGCAACTCAGGGTTTATCAGCACCAGACGCTCATCGCGATTTTCAGAAACATCGATCACGATAATACGCTTGTGAATGTCTACCTGGGTCGCCGCCAGGCCAATGCCTTCTTCAGCGTACATGGTATCGAACATATCATCGACGATACGCTGAATTTCTGCATTCACTTCTTTAACCGGTTCAGCGACGATGCGAAGGCGCTCGTCCGGAATATGTAACACTTGCAAAACTGCCATAAATTTCCAGAGTCGTGTTCAGGAGTTGATAAGAATATTACTTCTATTCTAGACAAAACCCCGGTCGATTGACAGCATCAGTGACCAATCGCAATGATTGCGCAGGCCGCTTATGGCAGGGGGAAAGGATGACGTCTACCGAGATATGGTTACGGCTTATCCACACGGGTTCTCTGTGTGGTGATGGGATGCTGGAAGCCGCTGCACGGTTGCACAAGCAGACAAATATAGATGTTCCTGCTGTCATAGACGCCGGGCTGTCAGCAAAACAGGCTATCCGTTTCTTTGCCTTAGAGGAAAGTGAACTGGAGCGAAGCCTTAAGTGGCTTGAAATGCCGGGAAATCATTTGTTGACGGCAAACCATCCCTTTTATCCCCCTTTGCTGCGAACGATTCCCGATTATCCTGGGGCATTATGTGTAAAAGGTAACTTAGCGACACTTAATACTGTCCAACTGGCTGTGGTGGGGAGTCGGGCGCCGTCATGGTACGGTGAGCGGTGGGGGAAAATCCTGTGCGAACAGCTTTCACAAAGCGGTTTCACAATCACCAGTGGGTTGGCCTGCGGTATTGACGGTGTCGCCCATCACGCTGCGCTGTCCGCAAAAGGACGTAGCGTGGCCGTGCTGGGGAACGGCCTGTTTAGCGTTTATCCCCGTCGGCATCAGGCTCTGGCGATGCAGATTATTGAATCTGACGGGGCGATAGTGTCTGAGTTTCCTCTCTCGGCACAGCCCCGACCGGCAAACTTTCCGCGCCGTAATCGGATTATCAGCGGGTTAAGCCAGGGCGTCTTGGTCGTTGAAGCGGCAGTGCGAAGCGGCTCTCTGGTCACGGCCCGGTGCGCACTTGAGCAGGGGCGGGAGGTTTTCGCCTTGCCCGGTCCGATAGGTAACCCCGGCTGCGAAGGGCCACACTGGCTGATAAAGCAGGGCGCAACGCCGGTAACCGAGGTAGGGGATATTCTTGAAAATTTGCAACATGGGTTGCAATGGCTGCAGGAAGATCCCGAAAAGCGATATTATTCGTCAGATCAGGGAAAGGTGGCATTGCCATTTCCTAAGCTCCTGGCTAACGTAGGAGATGAGGTAACACCTGTTGACGTTGTCGCTGAACGTGCCGGCCAACCTGTGCCAGTAACGGTAGCACAGCTACTCGAACTGGAGTTAGCAGGGTGGATCGCAGCTGTACCCGGCGGCTATGTCCGATTAAGGAGGGCATGCCATGTTCGACGTACTGATGTATTTGTTTGAGACTTACATCCATAACGAAGCAGAAATGCGAGTGGATCAGGACAAATTGACACAGGATCTTACCGATGCGGGGTTTGAGCGGGAAGATATCTATAATGCGTTGATGTGGCTGGAAAAACTGGCTGATTATCAGGAAGGCCTCGCCGAACCGATGCAGCTTGCTTCTGACCCATTGTCAGTACGCATCTATACCGCTGAAGAGTGTGAAAGGCTGGATGCCAGCTGCCGGGGATTCATCTTATTCCTTGAGCAGATTCAGGTGCTAAACCTCGAAACGAGAGAAATGGTGATAGAGCGCGTCATGGCGCTGGATACGGCAGAATTTGAACTGGAAGATCTCAAATGGGTGATCCTGATGGTTCTGTTTAATATCCCGGGTTGTGAAAATGCCTATCAGCAAATGGAAGAATTACTCTTTGAAGTGAATGAAGGTATGCTGCATTAATTCAAATGTGCAGCACCAAGAGTTGTTATGGCCAAATCCGCACTATTTACGGTGCATAAAAACGAGCCCTGCCCGCAGTGCGGGGCTGAACTTGTTATTCGGTCCGGGAAACACGGTCCGTTTCTCGGTTGTTCACACTATCCGGAATGTGATTATGTCCGTCCTCTTAAAAGCCAGGCGGATGGACATATCGTCAAAATTCTGGAGGGGCAGTTATGTCCTGCCTGTGGTGGTGAATTAGCGTTGCGTCAGGGGCGGTTCGGTATGTTTATTGGCTGTAGCCGTTATCCGGAATGTGAGCATACAGAACAAATTGATAAGCCAGATGAAACGGCTATTGCCTGTCCTCAGTGCCAACGTGGTCAACTGGTACAGCGTCGTTCTCGTTTTGGTAAGACTTTCCATTCCTGCGATCGTTACCCTGACTGCCAGTTCGTTATCAATTTCAAACCGGTAGCGGGTATCTGCGTGCATTGCCATTATCCGCTACTCATCGAGAAGAAAACCGCGCAAGGCATTAAACGCTTCTGCGCCAGTAAACAATGTGGAAAGCCGGTTCCGGCGGATCAAAACAGTGAATAATAACCTGCCATCAGGTTCCATTGCGTATGCAGTGGACGTACTGAAAAAAGAAGAAGTCATCGCTTATCCAACTGAAGCTGTTTTTGGGGTCGGTTGCGATCCTGACAGTGAGACGGCCGTTGGCCGATTGCTGGCACTTAAGCAACGGCCTGTCGAAAAAGGGCTGATTTTAATCGCGGCCAATTATGAGCAGCTTAAACCTTACATTGATGATTCCATGCTTACCCCGGCCCAGCGTGAAGCCATTTTCTCCGTATGGCCTGGACCGGTGACCTTCGTTTTCCCGGCCCAGCCGACAACACCGCGCTGGTTAACCGGACGGTTTGATTCGCTGGCGGTGCGCGTCACCGACCATCCGCTGGTGGTTGAGCTTTGTCTGGCGTTTGGTAAACCACTGGTTTCAACCAGCGCGAATCTGACCGGGTTACCCCCGTGCCGGACAACCGAAGAAGTGCTGGCACAGTTCGGGAATGATTTCCCGGTTGCTGCCGGCGAGACGGGAGGGCGCCTGAATCCGTCCGAAATTCGCGACGCATTAACCGGTGAACGTTTTCGCCAGGGGTAATCTCATGGAAACTTATGCTGTTTTTGGTAACCCGATTGCACACAGTAAATCACCCTTGATCCATCAGCAATTTGCGGAACAGTTGCAGATAGATCACCCTTACGGTCGCGTGCTGGCACCGGTTGATGCATTTATCCCAACGCTCGAGGCGTTTTTCGCTGCGGGCGGCAAAGGGGCGAATGTGACGGTTCCCTTCAAAGAAGAGGCATTTGAACGTGCAGACGAACTGACCGAGCGTGCTTCACTTGCTGGTGCAGTAAATACCTTAAAACGGCTTGAGGATGGCCGCCTTCTGGGTGACAACACTGACGGGATTGGTTTACTGAGCGATCTGGAAAGACTTTCGTTTATCAAGCCTGGTTTCCGGGTTCTGCTGATTGGTGCGGGTGGTGCATCGCGGGGCGTGCTGTTGCCCCTGCTTTCACTGGACTGTGCAGTGACCATTACCAACAGAACCTTTTCCAGGGCAGAAGCGCTGGCGGCGTTGTTTGCCCATACCGGTAGCGTGAGCGCCATCGCGCTTGAGGATCTCGAAGACCGTGAATTTGATCTGGTCATCAATGCCACGTCCAGCGGCATTAATGGTGAGATCCCGGCAATCCCCGTTTCTCTTATCAACTCTCATATGTACTTCTATGACATGTTTTACCAGAAAGGGAAGACACCCTTCCTTATGTGGTGTGAAGAACATGGCGCGAAACAGTTAGCCGACGGGCTGGGGATGCTGGTGGGCCAGGCTGCGCATGCGGTGCTGCTCTGGCATGGTGTGTTACCTGCAGTCGAGCCGGTGATAGAAAAGTTAAAGCAGGAGCTTTCGGCGTGAATCAGGCTATTCACTTCCCGGACAGAGAGCGCTGGGATGAGGATAAACAAGCAGTCTGCTTCCCGGTGCTGGTGCAGGGGATGCAGCTTACCTGTGCCATTCATGGGGAAACGCTGCTACGTCGTTTTGGCGGTTCAGACCCTTTAGACATATTTTGTGAAAATCGCTGGGATCTTGAAGAAGAAGCCAGCGATTTAATCCGCGACCAGCAGGAAGACGATCAGGGCTGGGTCTGGTTATCCTGATCCAGATAGTCATTCTTCCATTTAACGTAGTTGTTCGCCGAGTATTTTAATCCTTCGATCTCTGCCTCCTTCAGGGGGCGGATCTGTTTTACAGGGCTACCCAGATAGAGATAGCCGCTCTCCAGCCGTTTGTTCTGCGGGACCAGGCTACCGGCACCAATCATTACGTCATCTTCTACTATGACGCCATCCAGCAAAATCGATCCCATGCCAACAAGTACGCGATTTCCGATAGTGCAGCCGTGAAGCATCACTTTGTGACCAACGGTGACATCCTCTCCAATAATGAGTGGATTACCTTCCGGGTTATAAGAGGATTTGTGCGTGACATGCAGAACGCTGCCGTCCTGAATATTGGTACGTGCGCCAATCGACACAGAGTTAACGTCTCCCCTGATGGCAACGAGTGGCCAGATACTGACATCATCAGCCATTCGGACATCACCTACGACTACGCTGCTGGCATCGATCATCACGCGATCGCCTTGTTTGGGGAACAGATCTTTATAAGGACGTAATACAGTAGACATAACTACCTCTAAGGATGAGCGCTAGACAGAAGACTTTGATCATAATATGGGATCGAGGCAAGGCAAAATACGTCAATATTTAAGCAGATCGGGCGGGATTTCAGCGAAAAGCGCGGAAAATCAGCAGTTGGAAAAAAAGATCTAAAAAATACTTGTGCTAAAAAATGGGATCCCTATAATGCGCCTCCATCGACACGGCAGATGTGAATCACTTCACAGACAACCCGGTCGGTTGAAGAGAAAAAATCCTGAAATAACGGGTTGACTCTGAAAGAGG
>NZ_JBMKIZ010000011.1:0-49633 GCF_049237505.1 Enterobacter cloacae complex sp. SHL012 | reverse complement strand
CGCCGTAGCGCCGATGGTAGTGTGGGGTCTCCCCATGTGAGAGTAGGGAACTGCCAGGCATCAATCAAGAAGAACCCCGTACCGTAAGGTGCGGGGTTTTTTGCTTTGGACTTTATTCCTCTCCTTGAAACTTTCCCGTAGGCCGGATAGGGCAAAGCCGCCATCCGGCAAAGCAGATTGCGCGATCTCACCGGAAAGAGAAGCAAGAATATAAAAGAAGGGATTTATAAACGCAGAAAAGCAAAAACCCAGCCATAGGCTGGGTTCTTTAAATAGTGGTGCCCGGACTCGGAATCGAACCAAGGACACGGGGATTTTCAATCCCCTGCTCTACCGACTGAGCTATCCGGGCAACGGAGCGCATTAAACCGCAATCGCGCCTTATCGTCAACATTATTTCGGGGAAAGCTGTTCAATTGCTTAACTTTACGGCAATCTGGCGGTTTACGCGCCGAAAAGACCAAATTTCGCTGATTCGCTTACGTCAACGCCCCGCCCATACGACACTGAGCAAAGCGAAGAATATCTTCCGCCAGGCGGTGCGCCGTATCCACATCGGCCTGGCTACGATTCACCAGCATGCGGCTCAGACAACCCTCCAGTATCAGCTCCATCTGCTTAGCGACCATTGCCGGGTCATCCACTTCAAGCGTTGTCAGTAGCTCGTGAGTGAAGTCATGCGCCGCACGCTTTTGCTGATCCGCCAGCTGATGTATTGGATGCCCGGGATCGGGATAAAATGTACAGGCGGCAATAAACAGGCAGCCCGGATAACGATTGTTACTGACACATTCAGTCAGGGCGGTGTAGCGAGCCAACAGCTTTTGCTCAGCCGTCAGTTCTTCATTAAGCATCAACTGTCTGCGCCAGATATCCACCTGCTGGCAAAGGTAGCGCAGCGCATCATAAAGCAGGGCCTCTTTATCCGGCCAGAAACGCGTTAACTCATCCAGAGGGTAATCGATACGGTCGGCTACCATCTCAAGCGTGGTGCTGGCGATCCCTTGAATCTCAAGTAATTGCAGGGCTTGTCCCAGTACGTCTTCACGTTGCACGGTTATCTCCTCCGCTATTCCCAACGGTATGTCCCGTCTAAAGTGTTGTTTACGGTTGGCGATTGCGCAAATGCGCGCTGAATGCCGTTGAATCCATAAACCCGGTTACACGCTGTTCTGGCTGCTCTTCCCCTTGTTCATTGAAGAATAAAATGGTTGGCAGCCCGAGTACGTTAAGGTGCTTAAGCAGAGTCTTATCCTGCTCATTGTTGGCCGTGACGTTTGCCTGGAACAACACCGTCTCTTTCAGGGCGCTTTGTACCTGAGGATCGCTAAAGGTGTATTTTTCAAACTCTTTGCAGGCGACACACCAGTCAGCATAGAGATCGAGCATCACCGGTTTACCTTTTGCCTGAGCCAGGGCGCTATTGAGCTCATCGACATTGTTAATGCGGGTGAAGTCCAGATGCGCCTGCGTCTGACCCACCGGCGCGCCAAATGCCCAGTCCTGCAGCGGACGCACGCTGACCAGTGCAGCCGCCAGCAGCAGGATTTGCACAAGGCGCATCCATGGCTTTTTCGCCCCCAGGCTGACGATAAATGCCCAGGAGAAGAATGCGACGCCAAGCATCGCCCACAGACGCCTTCCCCACTCGTCTCCGATGATGCGCTCCAGCAGGAACACCGGTAGCGCCAGAATGACAAAACCAAACGCGGTTTTCACCGTCTCCATCCACGGTCCGCTTTTCGGCAGCAGACGATTACCAAAGACCGTCACAAGAATGAGCGGCAGACCCATCCCCAGCGCATAAAGATACAGCGTTCCGCCACCGAGCCACATATTGCCGCTCTGGGCGATGTACAGCAGGATGGCGCTGAGCGGCGCAGTGGTGCAGGGTGAACAGATTAGCCCGGCAATTGCACCCATTGCGAACACGCCGCCTGCAGATCCTCCCTGCTGACGATTACTCATCAGCGTTAAGCGGGTTTGCAGCGAAGAGGGCAGTTGCAGAGTGAACAGGCCAAACATCGACAGCGCCAAAAGAATAAAGACAACTGACAGACCAATAAGCACGTAAGGATGCTGAAGCGCTGCCTGGAATTGCAATCCAGCGGCGGCGACCACGAGGCCGAGCGCCGTGTAGGTTAATGCCATGCCCTGGACATAAATAAAAGCCAGCAGCAGCGCCCGGGCGGTGGAAAGCCGTTGCTTACCGCCTAGCACAATCCCGGAGATCAGCGGGTACATGGGCAGTACACACGGCGTAAAGGCAATGCCAATACCAATCAGTAGCGCCCAAAACGCTGAGAAGGGAAGATCTGAAGTGGCTTCGCCTTCTCCCTTCACCCTGGCCCTCTCCCCTGAGGGGAGAGGGGAGGCAGCGCCTTTAACTTCAGTAAGCGGAACGACCTTCGTTTCAGGAGGATAGCAGAAGCCCGCGTCGGCACAGCCCTGATACGTCACGGTCAGCGTGGCGCCTTTATCCGCCTGATTCACCGTGACGGGGACGTTTAAGCGCTGACGATAGATTTCACTCTTACCGTAGAACTCGTCCTCGTGCCACTCGCCCGCGGGCATCTGCAATGCGCCGACGTTAGCCTTTGCGGACGTGATGCTGACCTGTTTGCGGTAAAGGTAGTAACCCTCTTTCACCTGCCAGGTCAGATTGAGATCGTGCTGGTTCTGCTGAAAATCGAAAACAAACGCCTGGTCGGCAGGAATAAAGTTTGAACGGCCGGGTGCGTCAAACAACCCGGCAAATACTGATGTGCTGCACAGCAGCAGGATCAGCGTAAGGAAGCGTTGAGCCATGTGAGATAGTCGTTATCGCCATGGAGCACTGGCAGCGCCAGCAGCTCTGGAGTTTGGTAAGGATGATGAGACTTGAGGCAGTCGAGGAGCGCCTGCTGGTTCGCCCGGTTGGTTTTAAGCAACATCTGGACTTCGTACTCCTGCTCCAGCTTGCCTTCCCAGTAATAAAGGGAGGTTGCGCCGGGGAGAAGCGTTACGCAGGCTGCCCATTTTTCGGCCAGCACTTTGGCGGCGAGATCCTGGGCAGAGGCTTCATCAGGGGCGGTACACAGTACGACAACGGCATCAGGCGTGTTCACAAGTCGACCTCCTCATCACGAAAGTCTTCACTATATCACGCAAGACGATTGGTCATTAATGAATCGGGCCGCAGTGCGGCCCGATTTTAACTATTTTTACAACGGCTGAAGGTTTACAGCACAATGCCACCGATGATAAAGCCGAGGATGACGCAAAGCGTAATTGCTACCACGCCCGGGATCAGAAACGCGTGGTTAAACACGTACTTACCGATACGGGTAGAGCCAGTGTCATCCATTTCAACCGCTGCCAGCAGGGTTGGGTAGGTTGGCAGAACGAACAGTGCGGAAACGGCTGCGAAAGAGGCAATCGCCGTCAGCGGCGTTACGCCTAACATGAGTGCCGCAGGCATCAGCGCTTTGGTGGTTGCTGCCTGGGAGTAAAGCAGGGTCGCAGCAAAGAACAGCACGACCGCCAGCAGCCACGGGTAGTTGTGCAGCAGGTCGCCGGCTACGGTCTGGATATCGCTGATGTGCGCCTTCACGAAGGTATCGCCGAGCCATGCCACACCCAGTACACACACGCAGGCGCTCATACCGGATTTAAAGGTACTGGCGTTCAGCACTTCGCTGGTGTCGATTTTACAGGTGATGCTAATCAGCGTCGCGATAGTCAGCATGAACACCACAATCGCTTCGTTACGCGGCAGAACCGGGTTCTGAATCAGCCCCACGGTGTCACTGATGGCGGTTGCGTAGAACATCACTGCGACGATACCAATCAGGAAAAGCAGTACGGAGCGCTTTGCGTGCGGCTTCAGTTCGAAGACCTGGCTACCGCGCAGTCTCACTTCACCTTTTGCCAGACGCTCCTGGTAAACCGGATCGTCTTTCAGTTCGGCACCGAGGAAGTTACACAGCACGGCAGTAATCATGACCGCAATCAGCGTCACCGGAATACAGATCGCCAGCAGCGTCAGGTAGCTCACGCCCATCGGCTCAAGGATACCGGCGAAGAAGACCACGGCGGCAGAGATCGGCGACGCGGTGATGGCAATCTGAGACGCAACGACGGCAATAGAGAGGGGACGAGACGGGCGAATCCCCTGTTCTTTTGCCACTTCGGTAATCACCGGCAGCGTGGAGAACGCCGTGTGGCCAGTTCCCGCGAGAATGGTCATAAACCAGGTGACCAGCGGGGCAAGGAAGGTAATGTATTTAGGATGGCGGCGCAGCATACGCTCCGCCAGACTCACCAGGTAGTCCATACCGCCTGCCACCTGCATAGCGGCGATAGCGGCAATAACTGCCATGATGATTTCGATAACGTCAAAAGGGATTGCGCCGGGTTTAATCTGAAAGATAAGGGTAAGAATGAGCACCCCGAGACCGCCGGCAAAACCGATGCCGATACCCCCGAGTCTTGCTCCCAAATAAATCGCCAACAAGACGATGACGAGTTCTGCTCCAAACATAAGGACCTGCCTTGCTTATTAACAAGTTGATATTGAATTGTTGTATTTTGGTAACGCCTAAAAAGAAAAAAGGCACGTCACAAGTGACGTGCCTTTAAAAGCCTAGCCTGAACGGTTACTGTTCGCTTTCATCGGTATATCGTTTCGCTTTATATGCCGGGTGCATCAGGTTCTGGGCGGAGAAGATATCGTCCAGCTCAGCCTCGGTCAACAGTCCGCGCTCCAGCACCACTTCACGCACGCTCTTACCGGTTTCGGCACAAATCTTACCGACGATGTCACCGTTATGGTGACCGATGAACGGGTTGAGGTAGGTGACGATCCCGATAGAGTTGTAAACGTAGCCTTCACACACTTCTTTATTTGCGGTAATGCCGTTAATGCATTTTTCCAGCAGGTTGTAGCAGGCGTTAGTCAGGATGTGGATAGATTCGAACATCGCCTGGCCAATCACGGGCTCCATTACGTTCAGCTGCAGCTGACCGGCCTCGGAGGCCATCGTCACGGTAGTGTCGTTACCGATGACTTTGAAGCAAACCTGGTTCACCACTTCTGGCACGACCGGGTTCACCTTAGCTGGCATGATGGACGAACCCGCCTGCAGTTCTGGCAGGTTGATTTCGTTCAGGCCAGCGCGCGGGCCGGAAGAGAGCAGGCGCAGGTCATTACAGATTTTGGACAGTTTCACCGCCAGACGTTTCAGTGCGCTGTGTACCATCACGTACGCGCCGCAGTCGGAGGTGGCTTCAATCAGGTCTTCCGCAGGCACGACCGGCAGGTTGGACACTTCAGCCAGCTTCTGAACCGCCAGCTGCTGATAGCCATCCGGGGTGTTCAGACGCGTACCGATGGCGGTTGCGCCCAGGTTCACTTCCAGTAGCAGCTCAGAGGTGCGCAGCAGGTTTTTGGTCTCTTCATTCAGCAGCACGTTAAATGCGTGGAATTCCTGGCCCAGCGTCATTGGCACTGCGTCCTGTAACTGGGTACGACCCATTTTCAGGATATCCTGGAACTCAACCGCTTTACGCTGGAAGCCATCGCCCAGTTGGTTGATGGCGTCCACCAGTTTCACCACGGAGGCATACACCGCGATACGGAAGCCGGTTGGGTAGGCGTCGTTGGTGGACTGGCATTTGTTAACGTGGTCGTTCGGGTTCAGGTACTGGTATTCACCTTTCTGATGACCCATCAGCTCCAGGCCGATGTTTGCCAGTACTTCGTTGGTATTCATGTTGACGGAGGTACCCGCGCCGCCCTGATAGACGTCAACCGGGAACTGGTCCATGCATTTGCCGTTGTTCAGCACTTCATCGCAGGCAGCGATAATCGCATTTGCCGCGCTTTTAGGAATGGTTTGCAGCTCTTTGTTGGCCAGCGCTGCGGCTTTCTTCACCATCACCATGCCACGGACAAACTCAGGGATATCGCTGATTTTGCTGTTGCTGATGTAGAAGTTTTCAATCGCTCTCAGAGTGTGAACACCATAGTAGGCATCCGCTGGAACTTCCCTGGTACCCAACAAGTCTTCTTCGATACGAATGTTGTTTAACATGTGAACCTTCTTTTCAAGCTGCCGATGGATTGTACTAAACACACAGTATATATGTGGTTTTGAATATTTTCTGACCGACGATTATTCCCTCAATCAGCCAGATGCTCGAGATCATATGCTGATGATAGCGAATTGCCGTAAGCTGGATCACTTATTATCGAGCCGATTCCATGATAATTATTAATCTGTGAAATGTGTCACCGCTTTAATATTTCCAGAAAAAATATCCGTGCAAACCGATTGAATTTTCGCTAACTGCCACCATTTCATACAAACGCGCGTCGCGAACACATTCAGACAGGGGCCTGACGGCACCTGCCCTACAGGAGATGCCAGTGCGCTGGATACCATTTATTGCTTTCTTTCTCTATGTTTACATTGAGATTTCCATTTTTATCCAGGTTGCCCATGTACTGGGCGTCCTGCTGACGCTGGTTCTGGTGATTTTCACCTCCGTCATCGGCATGTCGCTGGTGCGTAACCAGGGTTTCAAAAATTTCCTGATAATGCAGCAGAAGATGGCTGCAGGCGAAAGCCCGGCAGAAGAGATGATCAAAAGCGTGTCGCTGATTATCGCGGGTCTGCTGCTTATTCTGCCTGGCTTCTTTACCGACTTCCTCGGCCTTTTGCTGCTTCTGCCGCCAGTGCAAAAACACCTGACCATGAAGCTGCTGCCGCATCTGCGTTTTAGCCGTATGCCGGGCGGTGGCTTCAGTACGGGCCCGGGCGATACGTTTGAAGGGGAGTATCAGCGTAAGGATGAACAGCACCACCGTTTAGACCACAAAGACGATCGGTGATTTTTATGCCCGGTGGCGCATCGCTCACCGGGCCTGCGGATTTTGCCGCTTCGGTAAAAACAGCCACAGCCCTGCCAGCATGACGATGGCATACACACTCTTCCATCCCACCATTGCCAGCAACAGCAGGCAAAGCACACCCCCGACGACCGCCAGTGCTTTATAACGGCCTTCCAGCAGACGACAGCCCGCCAGCATGCACAGCAGATAGATCATAATGAAAATGCCGTTGGCGTAGACGATCAGGGCATCCAGATTGATTTTCAGTACGTAAATACCCAGCGTACTCAACACGCAGCAGCCCAGCACGCTATTCAGTGCATTCACCGGAAGTTGACGTTTGGACAACTGCGCAAGACGGCTTTCAGGATTATAAAGCGCCTGCGACCACACCAGACGGGCAAAGCTCTGGATATAAATATTCAGGCTGGCAAAACAGGCGAGATAGCCAATCATACACGCGACCCACAGCGCTTTTACGCCAAACAGCTGTACCACTATGCCAGGCAGTGACGCGGCAGCCGCTTTATCCGCACCGAATGCGTTGAAGTGCAATACCAGCACGGTGCAGGCCCAGTAAACTGTTCCTGCCAGCAGCAGGCCAATCATCAGCGCGCGCGGAAAATCGCGCTCAGGCTGCTTAAATTCAGAGGCCAGATGGGCGAACGCTTCGAGACCCACAAAACACCAGAACATAACGGCAAGGGCGGCGAAAAGCTGTGAATGGTCAATGTTTGTCGCTGCCGGGAAGGGAATGTCCTTAATTGTGATATTGCCCGCCCACCAGACAGCCGCAACGAGCGCAACAATCAGTACCGCAACCAGCGTCTGCAGGTTTGCACTTGAGCTGGCGCCGCGTGAGCCCACCCACCAGACGATGGCCAGCGTACCCAGTTCAGCCAGCAGGAGCTGCTCGTTATGCCAGCCAAACAGCGCCTGTCCAAAGCCGGTTGCAATATGCAATGCCGCAGGAAGACCCACCGGGATCACCGAGAGAAACAGCCAGCCGGTAACACGCTTCAGTCGCGGGCCAAACGCCAGCCCGACAAAGTGCGCCACACCGCCTGCGTCAGGGAAGTGCCGCCCGAGGATGGCAAACACAATGGCTATCGGAAACACCAGCACAATCAGCACCGGCCACGCCCACAGGCTGTTATTGCCTGCTACCAGCGCCGCCAGTGCGGGTACGGCAAATACGCCCGTACCTAACAAGGAGGTTGAGAGCAGGCCAACGCCCTGCGCCAGTCCCAACTCCTGTTTAAGTCCACTCATTGACATCGTCCTGCCAATACCAAAAGAGAGGGGATGGTAACACTTTCGCAAAATTTTTTTTCAACTCCCCCTTGAAGGGGGAAAAAGCTATCCCCATCTCTCAGGGCACTAGTCGGAAAACCGCATGCGGGCCGGCGTCATCCATAACTGATAATGACTTTCTCAAAGGAGAGCTATCAATGAGTATTCGTCCGTTACATGATCGTGTGATCGTCAAACGTAAAGAAGTTGAAACCAAGTCTGCTGGCGGCATCGTTCTGACCGGTTCTGCTGCAGCCAAATCAACGCGTGGCGAAATCATCGCTGTCGGTAAGGGCCGCATCCTGGAAAACGGAACTGTGCAGCCGCTGGACGTTAAAGTTGGTGACATCGTAATTTTCAACGATGGCTACGGCGTGAAATCCGAGAAGATCGACAATGAAGAAGTGTTGATCATGTCCGAGAGCGACATTCTGGCAATTGTTGAAGCGTAATTTACGCACGAGAATTTGAGGAAATAAGAACATGGCAGCTAAAGACGTAAAATTCGGTAACGACGCTCGTGTAAAAATGCTCCGCGGCGTAAACGTACTGGCCGATGCAGTTAAAGTGACCCTGGGCCCGAAAGGCCGTAACGTAGTGCTGGATAAATCCTTCGGCGCGCCAACCATCACCAAAGATGGTGTTTCTGTAGCACGTGAAATCGAACTGGAAGACAAGTTCGAAAACATGGGTGCGCAGATGGTGAAAGAAGTTGCCTCTAAAGCGAACGATGCTGCAGGTGACGGTACCACCACCGCGACCGTACTGGCGCAGGCTATCATCACTGAAGGTCTGAAAGCCGTTGCTGCGGGCATGAACCCAATGGATCTGAAACGTGGTATCGACAAAGCTGTCGCTTCCGCTGTTGAAGAGCTGAAAGCGCTGTCCGTACCGTGCTCTGACTCCAAAGCCATTGCTCAGGTAGGTACCATCTCCGCTAACTCCGACGAAACCGTAGGTAAACTGATCGCTGAAGCGATGGACAAAGTCGGTAAAGAAGGCGTTATCACCGTTGAAGACGGTACCGGTCTGGAAGACGAACTGGACGTGGTTGAAGGTATGCAGTTCGACCGCGGCTACCTGTCCCCATACTTCATCAACAAGCCAGAGACTGGCGCTGTTGAGCTGGAAAGCCCGTTCATCCTGCTGGCTGACAAGAAAATCTCCAACATCCGCGAAATGCTGCCAGTGCTGGAAGCCGTTGCGAAAGCAGGCAAACCGCTGGTTATCATCGCTGAAGACGTTGAAGGCGAAGCGCTGGCGACCCTGGTGGTTAACACCATGCGTGGCATCGTGAAAGTGGCTGCGGTTAAAGCACCTGGCTTCGGCGATCGTCGTAAAGCGATGCTGCAGGATATCGCTACCCTGACTGGCGGTACCGTTATCTCTGAAGAGATCGGTATGGAGCTGGAAAAAGCGACCCTGGAAGACCTGGGCCAGGCAAAACGCGTTGTGATCAACAAAGACACCACCACCATCATCGACGGTGTGGGTGAAGAAGCCGCTATTCAGGGCCGTGTTGGTCAGATCCGTAAGCAGATCGAAGAAGCAACCTCTGATTACGACCGTGAAAAACTGCAGGAGCGCGTAGCGAAACTGGCAGGTGGTGTCGCTGTTATCAAAGTCGGTGCTGCGACCGAAGTTGAAATGAAAGAGAAAAAAGCGCGCGTTGACGATGCCCTGCACGCGACCCGTGCTGCGGTAGAAGAAGGCGTGGTTGCTGGTGGTGGCGTTGCGCTGGTGCGTGTTGCCGCTAAACTGGCTGGCCTGACTGCACAGAACGAAGACCAGAACGTGGGTATCAAAGTTGCGCTGCGCGCAATGGAAGCGCCTCTGCGTCAGATCGTTTCTAACGCCGGTGAAGAGCCATCTGTGGTTGCGAACAACGTGAAAGCGGGCGAAGGTAACTACGGTTACAACGCGGCAACTGAAGAATACGGCAACATGATCGACTTCGGTATTCTGGACCCAACTAAAGTTACCCGTTCTGCTCTGCAGTATGCGGCATCTGTAGCTGGCCTGATGATCACCACCGAGTGCATGGTTACTGATATGCCTAAAGGCGACGCGCCTGACTTAGGTGCTGCTGGTATGGGCGGCATGGGTGGTATGGGCGGCATGATGTAATCATGTTGTTCTGAACCTCTCAGAACGAACCCCGGGCAGCGATGCCCGGGGTTTTTTATTGCCTGTCCAGCTGCTACTCAAAGGTGCCTTTCACGCACACAACACCTTCGCGCACCATCTGGCGGCCTTTCGCCCAGACCTCGTGGATTTTTAGATCGTCCGTCAACACCAGGAAATCGGCATCGCATCCGGGCGCGATCCGTCCTTTATGCTCCAGCCCGAGAAACTCCGCCACATTACGCGTAAATGGCAGAAGCGCCTCCTCCAGCGGCAGGTGATAGCGGCTGACCAACTGCTGTAGGGTTTCCGGAAGGGATTCGAATCCTGCCACGCCAATACCTACCAGATTGCCATTTGCGTCAAAATTCGGTTGGCTACCGTTACCGTCCGAGCTGAGCGTGAGACGGTTAAACGGCACCTGCGCTTCGCGGGCTGTCGCAATGGCGGTGGCGGCATCAATGGGTTCGCTGATGCTGGTGGTGATATCGATATAACCCCCTTCGCGAGCATAGTTTAGCGCGGCGAGGAAAAGCGCCTCGCCGCGGTTAACATGGGTGGGCAGCAGCTTCGTGCGGGGAACGTCAGCGTTATTCAGAATGTTAAGGAGCGGCTCCAGCAGCTTCGGGCTGTTGCCGAGGTGAAAAACGGAGATACCCGCTTTGGCACCCAATAGCCCGCCGACGCGTGACTGGGCGGCCATGCTGGCGAGCCGATCGTCCGCTGGTGCGGAAGAGCGATGATCGGAAATCGCGCATTTCACACCAATGATTTTGTCGATCAGCGCCACATCTTTTTCAATACTGCCGGTAATCGTCGGAGAAGGCAGTCCGTACGCGCCCGTCAGCATCCACGCGCTGATCCCTTCATGCTCAAGCGCTCGTGTTTTTGCCAGCAGTGATTCAGGGTGTCGGGTGACGCCGTCGGTGCCCAGCAGGCCAACCACGGAGGTGATACCTGCTGCTACCAGCGCAGACAGCCGCACCTCCGGCGTGCGGGTGTGGGGCCCCGCTTCACCGCCGCCACCGATGAGATGCACGTGCTGATCGATAAATCCCGGGCAAATCACCGCTCCAGCGAGATCGGTTTCAGGACACGCCATCCGCGTTGTTGCATGCCCCGCTTTTTCGATCGCAACAATTTTTCCCCCAGCGATCAGCAGATCGCAATGTCCCCGATCCTCCGGGGCGTAGAGATGTGCGTTGCGGAAAAGATGGGGTTCCAGCACTGAAAAATCCATTTTTATCTCCTCAGAAGAGTAGCTGCATCACCCACATTGAGAGCAGGGCGTTAATGACGCAAACCGTAATAATGTGCGGGTAATATTTCGGATTCACGCCTGCGGTACCCAGGCAGCGGCCGGTATTTTGCACCGGATTGCCCATCAAATAGATGGCGGGCAGCAGGATGGTGGCATCGTGACCGTTGAGTGAGCCGGCGGCGACCAGACTGGCGCAGACCCCCACGCCGCCGCCCATACTCATCACCGAGGCCAGAAGGACCGTTGCCGCCGCGCCCGGAAGCCCCCAGAGCGCCATGACGGGCTCGCAAACATTGCCCACGATATCCAGCAGGCCCGTCACCTTCAGCGCCTGAATAATGACAAATGCCATGACCACGTTTGGCAGCAGGCTGGTGGTCGCGATGGTAAAGCCGCGACGGGCACCATCAATAAACATGTCCATGATATTTTTACGCGGCTGGGCGATCATTTTTTTCCTCCTGAATACGATGATCTTCCATACGGGCGATCCACAGTCGCAGGAAGTTAGCGCCAACAAATTTGAATACCAGAATGACGGCCAGCGGCGCGATCACCGGGACGGTAATAAACGTGAAAAGCGCGGCGCCGGAAGAAAAATAGTTGGTAATAATGGCGCTTCCGCTGGTCTGGAAGGTAGCGAAAATGGCGCGTTCATGGTCGGTAATTGCTCCGTCGTCGGTCAGCTCTTTGGTCATACCTGCCGCCGCATCGGTGTTTTGCAGGTTGGCGATAAGGGCCAGAGAGCAGATCCCCGGCACGCCAAGCAGCGGACGCAAAATAGGCGTCATCAGCTGTTGTGCGGCACGCAGTCCGCCCAGACCTTCGGTGACGGCAATGATCCCGAGCGATAAAATGACCGAGGGCGCCAGTTCAAGGGCAAATAAAAACCCGTCTTTCGCCCCCGTTCCGCCTGTGCCGCGAAACGTCAGGGCGCCGTTGACCGGTCCAAAGCTACCGTTTAAGACGGTAAAGTCCAGCACGCGCCACCATTCAGTACTTTTGGCGAAAAAACCGGAGAAAAATACGATGGTGAGTACAAACGCCAGATAGCCTACCCATGTCACTTTTTCCTCTCCTGAGGATGATGCACTCATGAAACCCCCTTTTTCATTGCGTACAAAAGTTGTACGTCGCACCACTACATACGATCGAGGGCTAAAACACGATATCCCAAAGGCTATTATCAGAATTCATTTAAGATGTCGGAGGAGTGCCTGGCGGAATCTGGCTCGCAGAAATGCTCGGCATTTTTCTTTTGGTCATCTTTTAGGTATAAGATTTAGACACGGACAACTACTGTCCAGCTTATTGAAAACGAGGAATAACATGCGCGTAAAAGTCTGTGCAGGGATTGTAGGGGCAGCATTGCTGCTGGCGGGTTGTAGCTCCAGCAATGAGCTGTCGGCGGCGGGCCAGGGTGTTCGCTTTGTGGAAGATAAGCCGGGTAGCGAATGCCAGCTGTTAGGCACGGCCACGGGCGAGCAAAGCAACTGGATGTCGGGACAGCATGGTGAAGAGGGCGGCTCTATGCGCGGTGCGGCGAATGCCCTGCGTAACCAGGCTGCGGCAATGGGCGGCAATGTGATTTACGGCGTGAGTAGCCCAACGCAGGGAATGCTCTCCAGCTTCGTGCCAACCGCCAGCCAGATGAGCGGCCAGGTCTACAAGTGCCCGAACTGAGTTAACGCGGTGATGGCGCTGCGCCCGGACCCTGTAGGGCAGGTAAGCGTAGCGCCACCTGCCTTTTAGTGCTGCCGCAGCTGCAAATCCAGCGGCGTCTTACTTGGCTCTCCGCCAATTTCGCGCGCCAGCTTGGGTACCATATAACCTGAAACCAGCGTTAACAGCTCGCGCATAATCTGTCGGGCTTCTTCATCGGTCACCATGAAGTGCGCCGCACCCTGCACGCGATCCAGCACATGCAGGTAATAGGGCAAGACACCCGCATCAAACAGGGCGTTGCTGAGGTCGGCCAGCACACGGGCGCTATCATTTACCCCACGCAGCAGCACGCTCTGGTTTAGTAGCGTGACCCCCACTTTACGCAGGCGCGCCATGGCCGCGCGAAATGCATCGTCAATTTCATTCGCGTGGTTAATATGGTTCACCAGCAGCACCTGCAAGCGGGATTGCGCCAGGCGCGACACCAGTCCGTCAGTAATGCGTGCCGGAATGACAATCGGTAAACGGCTGTGAATACGCAGACGTTTGATGTGCGGGATGGCCTCAAGCTGGGTTAATAGCCAGTCCAGCTCATGATCTTTTGCCATCAGCGGGTCACCGCCGGAAAAAATAATCTCATCCAGCTCTGAATGGGCGGCGATATAGTCCAGCGCGACCTGCCAGTTGCGCTTATTTCCCTGGTTTTCGGCGTAAGGGAAGTGCCGACGGAAGCAATAACGGCAATTTACCGCGCAGCCGCCTTTGACCAGCAGCAGGGCGCGGTTGAGATACTTATGCAGTAAACCCGGTACCACACTGTTCTGCTCTTCCAGGGGATCGGTGCTGTACCCTGGTGCAGTAATGAACTCATCCTGCAAGGTAATGGTTTGTTTTAAAAGCGGATCGTCAGGATTGCCTTTCTCCATGCGCGCAACAAACGCGCGTGGAACGCGCAGGGCGAAAAGGCGCTTTGCCTCGCGGCCCGCAAGCAACTCTGGGTGCTGATCGAGGTCTAAAAGACGCAGCAATTCATCAGGACTGGTGATTACATCGGCAAGTTGCGATAACCAATCTTCTCTGGACGGGGTGTTTAGGGTTACAATATGCGCCATTTTGTGGCTTAGCTACCAGTTAACAAATTTAGAGGGCCTTATGGCAACGTACTATAGCAACGATTTTCGTGCTGGTCTTAAAATCATGATGGACGGCGAACCGTACGCGGTTGAAGCCAGCGAATTCGTTAAACCAGGTAAAGGCCAGGCATTCGCACGCGTTAAGCTGCGCCGCCTGCTGACCGGTACCCGCGTTGAGAAAACTTTCAAGTCTACCGACTCCGCTGAAGGCGCAGATGTTGTGGATATGAACCTGACTTACCTGTACAACGACGGTGAGTTCTGGCACTTCATGAACAACGAAACTTTCGAGCAGCTGTCTGCTGACGCGAAAGCGATTGGCGATAGCGAAAAATGGCTGCTGGATCAGGCTGAGTGCATCGTGACCCTGTGGAACGGTCAGCCTATCGCTGTTACTCCACCAAACTTTGTTGAGCTGGAAATCGTTGAAACCGATCCAGGTCTGAAAGGTGACACTGCCGGTACTGGCGGTAAACCAGCGACGCTGTCTACCGGTGCTGTGGTTAGAGTGCCACTGTTCGTACAGACTGGCGAAGTGATCAAAGTGGATACCCGCTCCGGCGAATACGTATCACGCGTGAAGTAATAGTCAGGGCGCAGCGCCCGCTGCGCCTGATTTTTGCAGGCAGGGATGATGAAACGTACCGTTAAAATTCTGCTTCTGTTAGCGCTCTCCAGTGCATTGCTTTCCGGCTGTAACACCACGCGCGGCATGGGGGAAGATATCCAGGATCTTGGGCATATCATTTCTCACGCGGCCAGCTAAGCTCGTCTAATTTTCCGAAAAATGCTTCCTTGTCCGTCAATCGGCGGGATCTTGTCTATTCTTAAGTTGCTATACACAAAACAACTTTGGCTATAAAAGGAAGATATTATGGTTAAGAAGACAATTGCAGCGATCTTTTCAGTCCTGGTACTTTCTTCAGTATTAACTGCCTGTAATACCACGCGTGGCGTTGGTCAGGATATTTCTGAAGGTGGTAGTGCAATCTCTGGTGCGGCAACAAAAGCACAGCAGTAATTAATTAACGGTACGGAACCAGAAGGGTTTCGTACCGTCAGTTTTCTGTACCCTGCGGAGATAAAAACGGGGAAAAGCGCGTGTCCATATGCAGCTTCATGCGGATATTTCGCTTGTAGGTATATACCGTTTTCCCATTGATACTCAGGTGAGCGGCAATTTTTTGATTGCTTGCGCCGTCCATCCACATTGTCAGCACTTTCTCCTCCTGGCGGGTCAGCAACGGCGTGGCCACTGTTGGTCTGTGCGTGTCTGAGCCCGAAATTAACGCGTCATTAATAACCGTGGCGAGTTCCTCAAGACGGGCATTTTTCATGAGTGAAGACCAGACCGGGAAGTTCTCCAGCCAGGCCGTCATGTCTCTGTCCTCTCCCGATTGCAACATAATAAAGGGGAGTTTTTCGCTGGCATTCAGTAAGGAAGAGAATTGCTGGAAATGGGGAGTATCCTGCCTGAAACCATGCAGGTCAGCGATAACCAGTGAGGGTTTCCATTGCAGAATGTGCTCTCTGGCGAGGAAAAGATTGTTCAGCCCGGTCACAACGTAATGTCCCGGGAATAAACCGGAATGATTGAGCCATGCTTCAAACCCCGCGCGGGTAAAGTGACAACGGTCAATCAAAAGTATTTTGAACATATTTTATTCGCAGTCGGCTAGTGGTTTGGCTTCCTGCCATCAGAAAGCACATCATCATAGAGAAGTCCGATGAGTAATAAATGCCTGAACTGCGCGCCTTACTGCGGCTATTTCTGGCCTTAAGGGGGTCAGCAGAAAATGATTGAAAAAAAATCGCACGTTAACCAAAATATGAGGCGTTATCTGCCTTGCGGGACGACCCGTAAGCGCTTTCTTCATCGGGGACGGCCCCAACTTATTTAAGTTAAGGAGCCTGAGATGTCCTGGATTATTCTTTTTATTGCCGGCCTGCTCGAAGTGGTATGGGCGATTGGTCTTAAGTACACCCACGGTTTTACCCGCCTGACGCCCAGCGTCATTACCGTTTCTGCGATGATTGTGAGTATTGTTCTGCTCTCATGGGCGATGCGTTCCCTGCCCGTGGGAACAGCCTATGCTGTCTGGACGGGGATTGGTGCCGTGGGGGCTGCAATTACCGGCATTCTGTTGCTGGGTGAGTCAGCGAGCCTGGCGCGTATCGCCAGCCTCGCCCTGATTGTGGCCGGTATCATTGGACTGAAGCTCAGCACCCATTAGTGGGGCTGTTTAACCCAGATGAGTTTCGACACATCAAACCCTTGCCGGGTCGCGACATCCAGCATCTGCTGTTTCATCTCCGACGAAATGGTTGGCGTGCGGGAAAGTATCCACAGATAGTTGCGATCCGGCCCGCAGACCAGTGCGTGACGGTACTCTCTGTCGAGCGCTATCACGTTATAGCCGCCATAGAAGGGGCCAATGAAAGAGACTTTGAGCGCGGCCCGTTGCGGGTCGCCGGTGAAGTATGCTTTCCCGACAGACTGCTGCCACATCTGCCGATCGGGGTTATAGCCCCGGTTGATAACCTGAATACCCCCATCCTCCATCGTGCTGTAATGTGCAGTCACCTTCTCTAAACCCTGTTCGAACCGATGGTCGAGGCGGGCGATTTCATACCATGTTCCGAGAAAGCGTTGGGCGTCAAAAGGCGTGACGACAGTGACACCAGGAGGTGGGGTAGGGGAACTGCAGGCAACCACTAAAAACGCGGCTGTCACCGCGGCGATAACAGGCAGAATGCGCATAGGAGTTTCCTTACTGTTTTTTGTTAAGTGTAGATGACAGCAGGGAAAATGCGGGAATTTTGCAGGCCGGGTGGGCATTAGCACCACCCGGCAAGGTTTTACTGCAGAGCGCTCAGAATACGGTATGCCGCTTCCACGCGCGCCGGGTTCGGGTAGCTCTTGTTCGCCAGCATAACAATGCCGAGTTCCTTCTCAGGAATAAATGCGACATAGCTGCCGAATCCACCCGTCGAGCCTGTTTTATGTACCCATGATGCTTTTACTGGCGGAGCTGGAGGGTTCACTTCTGCCACCGGTAACGGTGCAAGAGCCACCTTGTTATCGCTGCCCTCCACGACGGTTTTGGATTCTACCGGCCAGTTGAGCATCTCCCAGCCCAGACCCTGATACATGGCACCCACGCGCCAGTAGCGAGACTGTGCCAGGGCAATACCCTGTTTCAGCGTTGAATCCGGAAGAGCGGCAGGGTTCATGTTGGCCTTCACCCAGCTCGCCATATCCTGGACGTTGGTTTTGACACCATACGCTTCGGCATCCAACATTCCCGGTGAAACGTGGACCGCTTTACCATCACGGTATCCCCAGGCGTAATACGCCTCTTCTTCTTTCGGAACGTTAATCCATGTATGGTCCAGTTTGAGTGGCTTGAAGACCCGCTTCGTCATGGCCTGTTCAAAGCTCATACCGGAGGGTTTAACCGCGAGGGCGCCAAAAAGCCCGATGCTGGCGTTCGCATAAAGACGCGTTGTGCCTGGTTTCCACTGCGGTTGCCAGTGTTGATAGAAGCGCAGCAGGGAGGCGTTATCCGTGACCTCATCCGGCACCTGTAGCGGCAGGCCACCCGCGGTGTAGGTCGCCAGATCCAACATGCGAATACCCTGCCACTGCTTGCCTGTTAGCTCGGGCCAGTACTTTGCCACGGGGTCGCCCAGCGATATTTCTCCGCGCGCAATCGCATCGCCACCTAATACGCCAGTGAAGGTTTTACTTATAGAGCCCAGCTCAAACAGGGTTTGCGGGGTGACAGGTTTGTTCGCCGCAACATCGGCCTTTCCGAAGGTAAAGTAGTGCGGCTGACCCTGATAAATCACCGCTACCGCCATGCCCGGAATGGCTTGCGCTTTCATCAGGGGGGTAACGGTACGTTCCACCACGTCAGACAGCTGTTTCTCTGACATCGGCGCGGCGAGAACAGAGCAGGAGGTGCTGAGCAGCAGGGCACAGCAAAGGGATTTTGTCTTCATCAGTTATCTTCCGTAATAGCGGTTCAAGGGAGTGTCCGGGCCCGTCAGACCTCAGTAGTCTGTTGGATTTGACTGTGGCTGACAAACGGTTAAATTTAGCATTAGCTGTTAATTTTTCTAACGGAAGTAATGATGACCCGCAGCTATCTCCCGCTTAATTCGCTTCGCGCTTTCGAAGCTGCCGCCAGACACCTCAGTTTTACGCATGCCGCGATAGAGCTGAACGTGACTCACTCTGCCATCAGCCAGCACGTTAAAGCGCTGGAGCAGCATCTGAATTGTCAGCTGTTTGTCCGCGTTTCGCGCGGGCTGATGCTGACCACGGAAGGTGAAAACTTGCTGCCGGTGTTGAATGATTCATTCGATCGGATCGCCGGAATGCTGGATCGCTTTGCCAGTCATCGCGCCCAGGAGAAGCTAAAAGTGGGTGTGGTCGGCACCTTTGCTACCGGTGTTTTATTCTCGCAGCTCGCGGACTTTCGTCGCTGCTATCCGCATATCGATCTTCATCTTTCGACCCATAACAACCGCGTCGATCCCGCGGCGGAAGGGCTGGATTATACGATTCGATACGGTGGCGGGGCGTGGCACGGCACTGAAGCACAGTTCCTGTGTTCTGCACCGCTGTCCCCGCTTTGCTCACCCGATATTGCTCTCGGGCTCCAGTCTCCGGCCGACATTCTGAAGTTTACCCTGCTGCGCTCCTACCGACGCGACGAATGGTCGGCGTGGATGCAGGCGGCAGGTGAACATCCCCCGTCACCCACGCATCGGGTGATGGTCTTTGATTCGTCCGTGACCATGCTGGAAGCCGCGCAGGCAGGTGTGGGCATCGCCATAGCACCTGTGGATATGTTTACCCATCTGCTCAATAGCGAGCGTATCGTGCAGCCGTTTGCCACCCGGATAGACCTGGGGAGTTACTGGCTCACGCGATTACAGTCGAGGGCTGAAACCCCCGCAATGCATGAGTTTGCTCAATGGCTGGTGGGAAAAATGCAGAAATAAAAGGCCCGCCGGAGGGCGGGCCAGATGTATCAGATAGTGACCACGGCAATCAGCGTCACCACGGTCAGGATGGTCGCCAGACCGTAGAATACCCATTTACCGCTCGGTACATGGATTTTCAGGTCATGCATCGCATGATGAATACGGTGCAGGCCACACCACAGCGGCAGGACGATCATCAGGAAGATGAATACCCGACCAATAAAGCTGCTCGCAAACGCCAGCACGCGTTCGTAGCTCAGCGCATCGCCCGGGAATAACCCCAGCGGCAGCATAATCCCGACCAGCAGAATGATCACCGGCGCGATGATGGCGCTCCACATGCCGCCTGCGCCAAACAGGCCCCAGAAGACCGGCTCGTCTGAACGTTTTGGATTTGGATTAATCACAGTCGTCTCCTTACCAGAACAGTGCGACAAACAGAATGACCACAGTGACCAGGATCGTCACTCCCCATAGCCCTTTAATCACCGGCTCTGGCCCCATTTTCTCGCCTTTTACGATGATGTTTGCCGCTTTTGGCGCCAGTTCAAACCAGGTTTTGGTATGAAGCAGCGCTGCCGCGAGCACGATCAGGTTCAGAATTACGATGATGGGGTTTTGCAGGAAACCGACAAAGTTCGCCCAGGTTTCCGGCCCGTGCTTGAGGGCAAAAACGCCATACATCAGCTCAAGGCTGAACCAGACCGCCGGTACCGCCGTGCCTTCACGCAGCATGTAGAAGCGATAAAACGGCAGGTTTTTCCACCAGGTGGACGGCACTGGCCGCACATAGGCTTTGCGTTTAGTCGTCATCATGCACTCCTTAGCGTGGTTTCAGGGTAGCGATAAGAAAGTCTTTCGAGCTTTCCACTTTACCCTGCTGAATTGCGGCGGCCGGGTCGACATGCTTCGGACAAACTTCGGAGCAATAACCCACAAAGGTACAGGTCCAGACGCCGTTCTGGCTGTTAAGCTGCGCCATGCGTTCTTTTTTACCGTGGTCGCGGCTGTCTTCGTTATAGCGGTGCGCCAGGGTAATGGCGGCCGGGCCGATGAACTCAGGGTTCAGGCCAAACTGGGGACAAGCGGCATAGCACAGGCCGCAGTTGATGCAGCCGGAGAACTGATGGTATTTCGCCATCTGCGCTGGTGTCTGGGTATTGGGTCCCTGATCCGGGGTACGCGGGTTGCCAATGATGTACGGCTTAATCGCTTCCAGACTTTCGATAAAGTGCGTCATATCGACCACCAGATCGCGCTCGATTGGGAAATTACCCAATGCTTCAACCTTGATGCCTTTGGTGTAATCGCGCAGGAAGGTTTTGCATGCCAGCTTCGGCACTTTGTTGACCATCATGCCGCAGGAGCCGCAGATTGCCATGCGGCAGGACCAGCGGTAGCTCAGGTCCGGTGCCAGGTTATCTTTGATATAGCCGAGCGCATCCAGCAGGGAGGTTTGCTCGTCATAAGGCACTTCATAGAAAGCGCTGTGGGGGGCGGTATCCACTTCCGGATTGTAGCGCACCACTTCAACTTTCAGTTTTTGCATCTCAGCCATTCGCCTTCTCCTTCTTCTCGGCGGCTTCTGCTTCTGCGCCGTACACGCGTTTAGCCGGCGGCAGCGTGGTGATTTTCACGTCGCTGTAGTCCAGGCGCGTTGTGCCATCCGCATCGCGCCAGGCGAGAGTGTGTTTCAGGAAATTGACGTCGTCACGTTCGGTGCAGCCTTCGTCCAGACGCTGGTGCGCCCCACGCGACTCTTTACGCGCCAGCGCAGAGTGCGCCATACATTCCGCGACGTTCAGGCCGTGGCCCAGCTCAATGGTATAGAGCAGGTCGGTATTGAAGACGCTGGAGGTGTCGGTGATGCGCACGCGCTTGAAGCGCTCCTGCAGCTCCGCCAGCTTGTCGACGGTTTTCTGCATCAGCTCAGGGGTACGGTAGATACCGCAGCCTTCTTCCATCGACAGACCCATTTCATCGCGGATCTTCGACCAGTTCTCGTTACCTTCCTGGTTCACCAGGTCTTTCAGGCGTTTTTCAACGTCTGCGACCTGCGCATCCAGCGCGGCACCGTTAGCTTCGCCTGCGGTTGCGGCACGCTCCATTGCGCGTTCGCCCGCCATGCGGCCAAAGACCACCAGCTCTGCCAGTGAGTTAGATCCCAGACGGTTGGCGCCGTGCAGACCCACAGAGGAACATTCGCCCACCGCAAACAGGCCCTGAATGCGGGTTTCACACTGCTGATCGGTTTCGATACCGCCCATGGTGTAGTGTGCAGTTGGGCGAACCGGAATCGGCTCTTTCACCGGGTCGACGCCCACATAGGCTTTCGCCAGCTCACAGATAAACGGCAGACGTTCCAGCAGTTTCTTCTCGCCCAGGTGACGCAGGTCAAGGTAAACCACGTCGCCGCGTGGCGTTGAGATGGTGTTGCCTTTACGCCACTCGTGCCAGAAGGCCTGAGAAACTTTGTCGCGCGGACCGAGTTCCATGTATTTGTTCTTCGGCTCGCCAAGCGGCGTTTCCGGACCCATACCGTAATCCTGCAGATAGCGGTAGCCGTTTTTGTTGACCAGAATACCGCCTTCACCGCGGCAGCCTTCCGTCATCAAAATGCCGGACCCTGGCAGACCGGTTGGGTGATACTGCACAAACTCCATATCACGCAGCGGCACGCCGTGGCTGAGCGCCATGCCCATTCCGTCACCGGTAACGATGCCGCCGTTGGTGTTGTAGCGGTACACGCGTCCCGCGCCGCCCGTTGCCATCACCACCGCGTTAGCGCGGATCTGAACGAGCGTGCCTTCCATCATGTTCATTGCCACCAGGCCGCGCGCATGCCCGTCATCAACCAGGATATCGAGGACGAAATGTTCATCAAAGCGCTGAATTTGTGGGAACTGAAGGGAGGTCTGGAACAGGGTATGCAACATGTGGAAGCCGGTCTTATCGGCGGCGAACCAGGTGCGTTCAATCTTCATTCCGCCGAAGCGGCGGACGTTGACGCTGCCGTCCGGACGGCGGCTCCACGGACATCCCCACTGCTCAAGCTGGGTCATCTCCGTTGGACAATGATGGACAAAGTAGTCAACGACATCCTGTTCGCAAAGCCAGTCGCCCCCTGCAACCGTGTCGTGGAAATGGTATTCAAAGCTGTCATGATCCTGCGCAACGGCGGCGGATCCTCCTTCTGCGGCAACAGTGTGGCTGCGCATCGGATAGACTTTTGAAATCAGTGCGATTTTAGCGTTTGGATTAGCCTGCGCTGCAGCAATCGCAGCACGTAATCCAGCCCCGCCAGCGCCAATTACGGCAAGATCGGCTTGAAAAGTTTGCACGACATTCCTCCAGATTTTTGTTATTTCGCAACGCGACAAACTAAAGGTAGTTCACCCGTCCAAAGGGACGATTGCGAAAGCGTTTCCACTGCTCCTTTATGGGTAAAAGAGTATAACCGTGTAGATGTCAGGGAAATTTGACGTGTTCGATTTTTTTGCTGTTCTGTGCGGTGATTTATCATGGTGATTGATGAATTACGTCACGAAATAATCAACCTAAATGAAATGCGCTTTTTTACTGCGCAAAATTTGTCTCTGTCCCTGCTAACGAGTAGACTTCGTGCCCTTGTCTGAAATCGGAGAAAAACTCATGAGCGAAACGGCCACCTGGCAGCCGAGCGCATCCATCCCAAATCTGTTAAAACGCGCTGCAATTATGACGGAGATCCGCCGTTTCTTTGCCGACCGCGGCGTCCTGGAGGTGGAAACCCCGTGCATGAGTCAGGCAACGGTGACGGATATTCATCTGGTCCCTTTTGAAACCCGTTTTGTTGGTCCTGGCCACTCTCAGGGCATGAATCTGTATCTGATGACCAGCCCGGAATACCACATGAAACGCCTGCTGGCGGCGGGGTGTGGTCCGGTGTATCAGCTGTGCCGCAGTTTCCGAAATGAAGAGATGGGTCGTCACCATAACCCGGAATTCACCATGCTGGAGTGGTACCGCCCGCATTATGATATGTACCGCCTGATGAATGAGGTGGACGATCTGCTGCAGCAGGTACTGGAGTGTTCAGAAGCAGAAACGCTCTCTTATCAGCAGGCTTTCCAGCGCCATCTGGAAATCGATCCGCTGTCGGCGGACAAGGCCCAGCTGCGCGAAGTGGCGGCAAAACTGGATCTGAGCAACGTGGCGGATACCGAAGAGGATCGCGACACGCTGCTGCAACTGCTGTTCACTTTTGGTGTTGAACCACTGATTGGCAAAGATCGCCCGACCTTCGTTTACCATTTCCCGGCAAGCCAGGCGTCACTGGCGCAGATCAGCACCGAAGATCACCGCGTAGCGGAGCGTTTTGAGGTCTATTACAAAGGCATTGAGCTGGCGAACGGTTTCCACGAACTGACCGACGCGCGTGAACAGCAGCAGCGTTTTGAGCAGGATAACCGCAAGCGCGGCGCGCGTGGTCTGCCGCAGCAGCCAATTGATAACAACCTGCTGGAAGCGTTAAAAGCCGGTCTGCCGGACTGCTCAGGCGTAGCGCTGGGTGTTGACCGTCTGGTAATGCTGGCCCTTGGCGCAGAGCAACTGGGCGATGTGATTGCCTTTACGGTCGATCGCGCGTAAAGAATTGCCGGGTGGCGCTATCGCTTACCCGGCCTACGCTTCTGGTGGCAATTATCCTTTCCATTTCGTCATGGCAACATTAAAAACTGCCATTTTCTGTGTACACGGGTCTTTTTCTTAAATTGCTTCGTATAGCCACAATATTTGTCTGGTCATCTGCTAACATCCGCGCAGTTTAATTCCTCTTCGGATGGTTATATGTCCCACTCACTCAAAAAAATGACCCTTACCGGGCTCATACTGATGATTTTTACGTCAGTTTTTGGCTTTGCTAACAGCCCGTCGGCTTTCTATCTGATGGGCTATAGCGCGACGCCGTTTTATATCGTTTCTGCTCTGTTCTTCTTTATCCCGTTTGCGCTAATGATGGCGGAGATGGGCTCGGCTTACCGAAAAGAAGAGGGCGGTATCTATTCGTGGATGAACAACAGTATCGGCCCGCGTTACGCGTTTATCGGGACGTTTATGTGGTTTTCATCCTACGTCGTGTGGATGGTCAGCACGGCGGCCAAAGTCTGGGTGCCGTTCTCCACGTTTCTTTTTGGTACGGATAAAACGCAGGTCTGGTCTCTGGCAGGGCTGAGCTCCACGCAGGTCGTCGGTATTCTGGCGGTCTTCTGGATGGTGATGGTCACGCTGGTGGCGTCGAAAGGTATCAACAAAATTGCCCGTATCACCGCGGTTGGTGGTATTTCAGTGATGTGTCTGAACCTGGTGCTGCTGCTGGTGAGTATCGCTATTCTGTGCCTGAACGGCGGGCATTTTGCGCAGGAGGTCAATTTTGTTTCATCCCCTAATCCGGGTTATCAGTCCGGGCTGGCTATGCTCTCCTTTGTGGTGTTTGCCATCTTCGCTTACGGTGGTATTGAAGCGGTAGGCGGGCTGGTCGACAAGACCGAGAACCCGGAAAAGAACTTCGCCAAAGGGATTATTTTTGCCGCTATCGTGATTTCCATCGGCTATTCACTGGCCATTTTCCTCTGGGGCGTCAGCACCAACTGGCAACAGGTGTTGAGCAATAACACCACTAACCTCGGCAACATTACCTATGTGCTAATGAAAAGCCTGGGGATGACCCTGGGGCAGGCCATGAACCTGAGCCCCGAGGCGGCATCGGTAATGGGAGTCTGGTTTGCGCGTATCACCGGCCTGTCGATGTTCCTCGCCTATACCGGCGCATTCTTCACGCTTATCTACTCGCCGCTGAAAGCGATCATTCAGGGTACGCCTAAAGCGCTGTGGCCAGCACGCATGACGCAGTTGAACACCGCAGGAATGCCAGCTAACGCTATGTGGATGCAGTGTCTGCTGGTCTGCATGTTCATCCTGCTGGTGTCTTTTGGTGGCGATACGGCGTCTGCGTTTTACAACAAGCTGACCCTGATGGCGAACGTGTCGATGACGCTGCCCTACCTGTTCCTGACCCTGGCGTTCCCGTTCTTCAAAGCGAAGCAGGATCTTGAGCGTCCGTTTGTGATCTTCAAAACCCGCGCGGCAACGCTGCTGGCGACCACGGTGGTGGTGCTGGTCGTGGCGTTTGCCAACATCTTTACCGTTATACAGCCCGTGGTTGAGGCGAATGACTGGAACAGCGCGTTGTGGATGGTTGGTGGGCCGATCTTCTTCTCGCTGCTGGCGATGGGGATTTACGAGAATTACCGTCGACGCTCGCAGGCGTTCGTCACGGAAGTGGCATAGCGCTAAAATACCCCTCCCGAAGGGGAGGGGAGACAGTTACAAACTTCCTGCCGGGCGGGTTCTTGCCGCCGAGGTTAGGGTTTTACCCATCTTTCGTCCGTCCATACTTTCCAGACGCATCTGGAACGGTGGGAACGGCATATCAATACCGTGCTCGCGGAAGCCCGCCAGAATCAGCTGGTGGATCTCGTGGCGAAGCGGCATTCGGTGCCCCATTTCGGCGGCGTAGATACGCAGCTCGAAAATCTGGATCCCCTGTTGTAAATCGACCAGGAACACTTCCGGTGCAGGGTTATCGAGCACCAGCGTGCAGCGTTCGGCAGCGGTATAGAGGATCTGCGTGACTTCTTCACTGTTAGCATCCGACGGTGCCGGCACTGTCAGCACCACACGCGTGACGGAGTCTGACAACGACCAGTTGATAAACTGCTCGGTGATAAACGCCTTGTTAGGCACGATGATCTCTTTACGGTCCCAGTCACTGATTGTGGTGGCGCGAGTGTTGATCTTCGTTACGCTACCGGTCAGATCGCGAATCGTCACCGTATCGCCTATACGAATCGGTTTTTCAAACAGGATGATCAGGCCGGACACAAAGTTGGCGAAAATCTCCTGCATGCCAAAACCCAGGCCAAACGTCAGCGCGGCGACCAGCCACTGCAGTTTAGACCACTCGATACCAATCATTGAGAAACCGACCATCCCACCAAAAAGCAATATCAGGTATTTGGTGATGGTGGTAATCGCATATCCCGTGCCGGGGGTTAAATCCAGATGCTGCAATAGCGCCAGCTCGAGCAGTGCCGGGAAGTTACGCACCAGTTGGGTGGTGATGATCAGCACCAGAATGGCAATCAGCACTGCACCCAGGGTAATCGGCTCCAGGCTTTCCACGCCCTGCACCGTGGACGTCACATCCCACAGAGAGATGTTCTCCAGGAAGCCAAACGCGGAATGAATTTCCGACCACAGGAAGATTACCGACAGGAGGGCTATCAGCATCAGGATGGAACGCACCAGCCGCAGGGACTGGGTACTGATGGCATCCAGATCCAGTTCGACCTCGTCCGCGTCTATCGTGCCTTCCGTGCTATTAACATGGTTTGACTCTTCCTCACCTCGCGCACGTTGAGCGAGGATCTCCGCCCGGCGATGCTTGGCGCGGTCAAAGGCCAGACGACGGCGCTGGATCAGCATTCCGCGGCGGATAACGTGATACACCACCAGAAGCAGGAACCAGATCGCCACCGAGGTTTCCAGACGCGCCAGTAGCGCCTTCGAGGTAGCCAGATATCCCACTGCTGCAGCCAGCATTGCAATCAGAGGGGCACTGAGCAGCAGGTTCCAGAGCAGTCGGTTAAACATGTTGTCGCCGCTACCGGATTTATCCAGATAGAGCGGTATCCCTGCACGTTTCAGGCTGAGCGTGACAATGGCCAGCGCACCGCATATCAGCATAAAGCAGAGGCGGCCCAGCGAGCCTGAGAACTCGCGGTCATCGAGATTATCAAACATGATCAGCGCCATAATCAGCGGCACAATCAGCCCGATGCTCATCAGGTAGTAGCGCATGGCGCGCGCAACGCGGTTACGTGGCCAGCCAAAGTGGGCAATGAAAAGGCCATTTGGTCGCGCGAGGGTGGCGCAGATCATCACGACCCACAGCAGCGGTACCGTGGCTGTCACGCCATCGCCAATGGCAACGGCGAGTGGATAGGGCCAGGCTTCCCGTAGCCCGTACCCGAGCGTCATCCACAGCACCGGCAGCGGAGAGGCGACAAGTATCGACCAAAACACGGTGCGCAGCGTCAGCCAGAAATGGTCCTGAGTGACTTTCCCCACCCGTGCGCTGGAACGCTCCAGGAAACGGGTAAAATGCCTGCGTGAGTAAATGCTGAATCCCACCAGAATCAACGCGCCCAGCAGCGGGAAGATGGTCTCTTTGCTGGTCAGCATCATCACGCTGGCCTGTCCCAGTTGGCTGACGGTGTCCAGCGAAATCAGACGGCGCAAATCCTGCACGATCTCGATCGGCCATGAGAAGGTCATTGGACGCACGTCGGATGTCCAGAAAAGATAACGGTGCGTTGCCTCGTTGACCTCTTTCAGCGCATCTTCCAGCTGGCTGTTGGAAACCTTGAGCTTAGTCAGCTCCAGAATCAGCGTATCGCCGCCCTGCAGCAGGGAGTTCAGCAGTTCACGCTGGGTACGCAGCTGAGCTTCCAGAATCCGGTTTTGCTCGCTGGTCAGGGGCTGGCCATCCGCCTGTCGGATTTGGCGAATTTGCGGCTGCTTATTGAGGAGATCCTCAAAATGCAGTCGCTGAACGCGTAGCTGGGCCATCTCAGTATCCAGCTGCTGCGGCTTCGGCATTTCCGGCAGACGCGCAACCTGGGCACGCAACGCCTCGCCCAGCAGGTTTGATGACCCAAGCCACTGGGACTGTTCGCGCAGGGTGTTGAGCGCCTGACGCACCTGCAGGGTTTGATTAGTCGCCTGACGTTGCTGTGAGGCAACCAGATCCATACGCTGCGCCTGCTGATTCAGTGCGGCAGAAAGCTCACGGTTGACCTTAAACTGATCGACGATGTCCGCTGGCAGGTTGGCACTGTTTTCCGCCAGCAGTTCGGTGCTTTCGAGAGCACGTTCGGCCTCGCGCTGGCGCTGGCTATTAAGCTGATTACGCAGGGCCTGAAGATACGCATCCAGCTGCTCGCTCTGCTTTTGTGCGAGTTCCGAGCGCATCCGCGATAGCTCCTGGCGGTTATTGGCGGACAGCTGCGCCAGTTCCAGTTCATCCACCAGGGCTTTCAGACGCGCCGATTCCGCCTGCAGGCCAAGATTTTGTGCCTGCGCCTGAGGCGTGTTGCCGGTTTGCGTACCCACGCGGCGCTCAACTTCGTTAAGCTGGCGACGGGCGTCGGTTTGCTGCTGTGGGAGCTGGCTGAGGGAGTCGGCAATTTCACGTGCACGCTCTTGCTCCTGCTGAGCCAGACGGCTCTTCTCCAGAAGCTGGCTGCTGACCTGCAGGATTTCCTGATTCAGGGCGTCCGTGGTCATGTTGGCTGGCACATCGCGCGGCTCATCACGCAGATTAGCCAGCTGCGCGCGCAATGTTTGCGATAGTTTGGGGAAGTTGTCGATAACTTGCTGATATTGCTGAGCGCGCTCAAGAGAGCCTTTCCGCTCTTCAAGCGCGTTCAGTGCGGACTGAAGCGACTCGACGGTCTCTGGCTGAGCGGGTTTGGCCGCTTTTGCCTGCTCCAGTTCCTGACTTATCTGTTTGGCGTCGGGGGCTGTCGCTGCGTACGCCCCCATGCTGAGGCACCAGGCCATCAGTAGAACGATAATCGGGCGCACGTCAGCGATCCTTCTGTTGTTAGCCTTCGTCTTTTTTGTCGTCAACCAGCGGGCTGGCGTCATGCTCGGCGTTGATCTCTTCTTGTGACAGCGGAGCAGGTTCTGCATCGGGTGTCACAAAAGTTTCGGTGGAGACTGCCAGCGGCTGGCCAAGTTTGGTCACCGACAGGCTTTCAAGCTGTTCAGCTAGCTTCACTTTGCCCGGCGCAAACAGGTTGATAACGGTAGAGCCCAGCTTGAAGCGCCCCATCTCCTGACCTTTCAGCAGGGCGACAGAGCCTTCCGCTTCACCAGCAGGCCACGTCCAGCGTTTGATGATACCTTCACGCGGAGGCGTGATGGTGCCAGCCCAGACGGTTTCAATACTGCCGACAATGGTCGCGCCCACCAGAATTTGCGCCATCGGGCCAAATTCAGTATCGAACAGGCAGATGACGCGTTCGTTACGGGCAAACAGGTTCGGTACGTTCTGCGCGGTCAGGTGGTTCACGGAGAAGAGATCGCCCGGAACGTAGATCATCTCACGCAGGATACCGTTACACGGCATGTGTACGCGGTGATAGTCGCGCGGCGACAGGTAGGTGGTCGCAAACGTACCGTTACGGAACAGGTCCGCCATCAGGTAGTTACCCGCCAGCAGCGCTTCCAGGCTGTAGTTATGGCCTTTCGCCTGCAGGATTTTGTCGTCTTCGATATTACCCAGCTGGCTGATCACGCCGTCAGCGGGCATCACCAGTACGTTAGGGTCGGTGTTCAGCGGACGCACTTCATCGCGCAGCGGGCGTACAAAAAACTCGTTGAAGGTACGGTAGCTGGCGGTGTCTGGCTTCTGTGCCTCTTTCATGTCGACCTTGTAATACTTCACAAAAAGGTCGATGACCAGTTTGGTCAGCCAGCCCGCGCGTTTGCTTGCGCCCCAGCCCGCCAGGCGAGTGAGCCACAGTTTTGGCAGAATGTATTGAAGCGAAAGTTTAAATGCGTTTAACAAGGTAGCCTCCAGGCCATTGTTTTGTCGTTCCTGATCCGGCGGTAAGCCGCCGGAACCTGAAAAAAGGGGACGATTTTAGCGATGCTTAGCTTAGTTGTCAGTTGTCAGAATCAGAAAAGTTTTTACGCGTTTTTACCTGATCCATGCTCTCAAGAATGCGGTGGTAATTCTCGAAGCGGGTCTCCGCAATCTCACCTTTTTCGACCGCTTCACGGATAGCGCAACCTGGGTCGTTATCGTGTTTACAGTCGCGGTACTTGCAAGCGCCTAAATAATCATGGAATTCGACAAATCCGTTGAAGATTTGTTCCGGTTCAAGATGCCACAAACCGAACTCGCGCACGCCCGGGGAGTCGATGACATCGCCACCGTGCGGGAAGTGATACAGGCGTGATGCGGTGGTGGTGTGCTGGCCAAGACCCGATACATCAGACACATCATTGGTAAGGATCGCCTGCTGGAGGCCAAGCAAATTGTTCAGCAGACTCGATTTGCCCACGCCGGACTGGCCCGCAAAGATGCTGATGCGATCGGTGAGCGCCTCTTCCAGCGGTTTCAGACCATCTTTGGTATGGCTGGAGACCATCAGGACGCGATAGCCAATATTGCGATAGATATCCATCTGCTCATTGACGAAGGCCATCCCGTCGTCGTCCAGCAGATCGATTTTGTTTAATACAATGATCGGCTCAACCTGCAGCGTTTCGCAGGCGACAAGATAACGGTCGATAATGTTGAGCGAAAGCTCAGGTAAAATCGCCGAAACAATAACGATCTGGTTAATGTTGGCGGCAATCGGCTTCACGCCATCGTAGAAATCCGGGCGGGTGAGCACCGACGTGCGTTCATGCACGGCTTCAACGATACCTTTAACCGTGACCCCTTCAGCCGCCTCTTTACCCGGACGCCAGACCACGCGATCGCCGGTAACCAGTGAACGGATGGTGCGACGGATATTGCAGCGGTGAATATCCCCGTCGGCGGATTCCACATCGGCATGCATACCGAAACGGCTGATGACGACGCCTTCTGTCGCTTCACCAAACAGGTTATCGTCATAATCCGGCTTCTCCGAAGTGGTTTTAAGACGGCGCTGGTGGTTGGCGTTTACGCGGCGCTGCTGCCCTTTGGAGAGTTTATTTTTACTCAATCGCGCTGGCTCCTGGTCGCCCGTAAGGGGCAAAACCTCTATGATACACTCTAATTAATACTAGTTAACCTGCTACTGCCGGTTATGCGAGAAGGGTGGAAAATAACATGAGCGCGGATGAAAACAACCTGATTTGGATCGATCTCGAAATGACCGGGCTGGATCCCGAGCGCGATCGCATTATTGAGATTGCAACTCTGGTGACGGACGCTAACCTGAATATTCTGGCCGAAGGGCCGACGATTGCCGTGCATCAGTCCGACGATCAGCTGGCTTTGATGGATGAATGGAACGTGCGCACCCACACCGGTAGCGGCCTGGTGGATCGCGTGAAGGCCAGCACGTTGGGCGATCGCGAGGCAGAACTGGCGACGCTTGAGTTCCTGAAACAATGGGTTCCGGCAGGTAAATCGCCTATCTGTGGGAATAGCATTGGCCAGGATCGCCGTTTCCTGTTTAAGTACATGCCGGAGCTGGAGTCTTACTTCCACTACCGCTATCTGGATGTCAGTACCCTGAAAGAGCTGGCGCGCCGCTGGAAACCTGAAATCCTTGATGGGTTTAAAAAGCAGGGGACGCACCAGGCGATGGACGATATTCGTGAGTCTGTGGCAGAGCTTGCGTACTACCGCGAAAACTTTATTAAGCTGTGATTTTGAGATCCGGCGCCTTGCGTAGCCGGGTTTTTGTCGTTAAATTGTTCAGCTTGCCGATTTAATAAGCATTTGAACTGAATTTCGAAAAAATCGCTTTAAGGGGGGTTGCAGCTAAAAGGATTTCTCGTATAATGCGCCTCCCGTAACGACAGTGAATTACACGTTACGACAGCAACAAAAGCAGTACAGATTTGCGGGAATAGCTCAGTTGGTAGAGCACGACCTTGCCAAGGTCGGGGTCGCGAGTTCGAGTCTCGTTTCCCGCTCCAAAATTTGAAAAGTGCTTTCACAGCACAGACTGCCCAAGCGGGAATAGCTCAGTTGGTAGAGCACGACCTTGCCAAGGTCGGGGTCGCGAGTTCGAGTCTCGTTTCCCGCTCCAAAATTTGAAAGTGCTTTCAGAGCACGGACCACCCAAGCGGGAATAGCTCAGTTGGTAGAGCACGACCTTGCCAAGGTCGGGGTCGCGAGTTCGAGTCTCGTTTCCCGCTCCAAATTCTTCTTCATATTTAAAGTATCCACAGCGAAAAGAGTCGTTGGGGACGTTTTCTATTTCTTCTGAAATACTCTTGTGAACAGAGTTATCCACAGATTCCGTCTTTAATCCTGACTGTGCAGAAAGTTAGCAGGGTGAATAATATCCTTCCAAGTGATTGTATAAATTGAAGAAAATTTGATTTCAAAATGTTATTGAGATCACTTGACCTCTTCTCAAGCCCAGATGGCGCTTGAGTTTTTATTTTTATACACAGGCTGTGAATAGTTCACGCATCCCGCGTAAGTCCTTTTTCGATGACCCTGACCAGCCGCTGTTTTTTCGGAAGCTGCACCTCAACCACACAGGCATTACGCTTCTCAATCTGCTGCGCAATCGCCCATTCTATGTGTTCATCAAGAAGTGGGTGCTCACCTCTACGGCTTTCAAGAGCCTGAATGTTCGCTTCATCCCACGGGGCATTACCCAGCGCGACGGCGACATTACGCAGCCAGCGCAGATGACCGATACGACGAATGGCCGAGCCTTCCGTCACTTTCAGGAACCAGGCTTCGCTCCAGGCGAACAGTTCGATGAGTTGTGGCGCATGCAGCGCCTTACGCGGGCTGAAATCCTCTTCATCCGTAAGCTGCGAATAACGGTTCCACGGGCAGATCAGCTGGCAGTCATCGCAGCCGTATATGCGGTTGCCGATAAGTGGTCGAAACTCCTCCGGAATGGCCCCTTCCAGTTCGATAGTGAGATAGGAGATGCAGCGACGGGCATCAACGGTATAAGGCTCAACGATAGCCCCCGTCGGGCAGATGGTCATGCAGGCCACGCACCGGCCACAGCCTTCCTCCACCGGGCCGTCTATCGGTAACGGTAAATCAATCAGCAATTCGCCAAGGAAGAAGAACGATCCGGCGTCACGGCTAAGGATAAGTGAGTGCTTACCTGTCCAGCCAAGCCCGGCTTTTTCAGCGATCGGGCGCTCAAGAATAGGCGCGGAATCAACAAAGGGTCTAAAATTCAGCGAAACACAGTGCTGCTGAATAGTTTCCCCGAGTTTTTTTAAACGGTTACGCAGAAGCTTATGGTAATCACGCCCCAGGGCGTACCGGCTAACGTAACCCAGAGAGGGATTTTTTAGCGTGCGCGCAAAAGCTGCGTTGGCAGGCAGATAGTTCATGCGTACGCTGATGACGCGCAAGGTACCCGGTAAAAGCTCGTGTGGGCGGGCACGCATCATGCCGTGACGCGCCATCCACTCCATTTCGCCGTGGTATTGTTTGTCCAGCCAGGCCTGCAGTTTTGGCTCGCTGGCGGAGAGGTCGGTGTCGGTAATACCCACCTTCTGGAAGCCAAGCTCAGCACCCCACTGTTTTATTTTTTGCGCTAACTCATTGAGATCGAGGGGCTGTGACATGACGGACCATACAGTGAAGAAAAACCCCGCAAGTATACCACATTCCATCTGGCATGCGGATGACCTCCGGCGTGCCGAAAAAGAGGCTGCAGACAGCCTCGGGATCACCCTTTATGAACTGATGCAGCGTGCGGGTGAGGCAGCATTTACCGTTGCCCGCAGCGCCTGGCCGCAATCCACCCACTGGCTGATTTTGTGCGGACACGGCAATAACGGCGGGGACGGCTACGTCGTTGCCCGTCTTGCGGTAGCTGCCGGTATTCGCGTTACGCTGCTGGCGCTGGAAAGTGATAAGCCCCTGCCGGAAGAGGCCAGCGCAGCGCGGGAGGCATGGCTGAATGCCGGTGGTGTGATTCATGCGCCTGATATCGTCTGGCCGGAGGATGTCGATCTGATTATTGATGGTCTGCTGGGTACCGGGCTGCGCAGTGCTCCCCGCGAGAATATTGCCGCGCTGATTGAACACGCCAACAGACATTGCGCCCCGGTAGTGGCGCTGGATATCCCTTCAGGCCTGAACGCGCAAACCGGCGCGACGCCTGGCGCCGTCATCCAGGCTGCGCACACCGTGACCTTCATTGCTTTGAAGCCGGGTCTGTTAACCGGTAAAGCACGGGATGTGGTCGGCGTATTACACCATAACGCGCTCGGGCTGGAGGGCTGGCTAGCCGGGCAGGAAATGCGCATCGCCCGTTTTGATGCATCGCTGCTGACTGAGTGGTTTCCGCCACGCCGTCCGACATCCCATAAGGGCGACCACGGCAGGCTGGTGATTATTGGTGGCGATCGCGGTACGGCAGGGGCGATTCGCATGACCGGCGAGGCAGCATTACGCAGCGGTGCTGGTTTAGTGCGAATTCTCACTCGTATTGAGAACATTGCACCGCTAATCACAGCCCGACCGGAGCTGATGGTGCATGAGCTTACGCCCCAGACGCTTGAGGAAAGCCTCGAATGGGCGGATGTCGTGGTCATTGGCCCAGGGCTTGGGCAACAGGGATGGGGTAAACAGGCCCTGCAAAAAGTCGAGAATTTTCGTAAACCGATGCTGTGGGATGCCGACGCGCTTAACCTTCTGGCAATAAACCCGGATAAGCGTCACAATCGCATCCTGACGCCACACCCCGGCGAAGCCGCGCGCCTGCTTAACTGCAGCGTCGCAGAAATTGAAAGCGATCGCTTACTTTCTGCTCAGCGTCTGGTAAAACGTTACGGAGGTGTTGCCGTTTTGAAAGGGGCAGGAACCGTCGTTGCCAGTGACGAGGCGCTGGGCATTATTGATGCCGGAAATGCGGGCATGGCGAGCGGCGGTATGGGCGACGTGCTTTCCGGTATCATCGGCGCATTGCTTGGACAGAAACTTCCCCTTTATGATGCAGCCTGTGCGGGCTGCGTGGCCCACGGTGTCGCGGCAGATAAACTGGCGGCGCGATATGGGACACGCGGTATGCTGGCCACCGATCTTTTTTGCACGCTACGGCGTGTTGTTAACCCGGATGTGATTGACGTAGAAAATGACTAATCGAGCGATTCCTTTACCTGATGAACAAGCCACTTTAGATCTCGGCAAGCGCGTGGCGCAGGCCTGTCAGGGGGCAACCGTCATTTATCTGTATGGTGATTTGGGGGCGGGTAAAACCACTTTCAGCCGGGGTTTTTTGCAGGCGTTAGGGCATAACGGGAATGTGAAAAGCCCAACCTACACGCTCGTCGAGCCGTACACCCTCGACAATCTCATGGTGTACCACTTTGATTTATATCGCCTTGCGGATCCTGAGGAGCTGGAATTTATGGGGATCCGTGATTATTTTGCCAATGATGCCATCTGCCTGGTGGAGTGGCCGCAACAAGGTGCGGGTGTGTTACCTGACCCGGATGTCGAAATTCACATAGATTACCAGGCACAAGGGCGTGAGGCTCGCATCAGTGCGGTTTCCTCATCAGGGTGTTCCTTACTGGCGCGTCTCGCCGGTTAAGCGTAGGGATGACGGGATGAAAAATCGCGTTAAAGGTTGGCTGTTAGCTGCTTCGGTGCTGCTGTGCGCGCAGGCCGGGGCGGCAAGCCTCTCGGATATTCAGGTGTCAAACGGCGAAAGCCAGGCCCGGATCACGTTTAGCTTTATGGGTGACCCTGAATACGCTTTTTCACAGCCAGACAGCCACAGCGTGGCGCTGGATATCAAACAGACCGGGGTGATTCAGGGGCTCCCGCTTCGGTTCAGCGGTAACAACCTGGTGAAAAGTATCCGCTCGGGTAACCCGCAGGACAGCCAGTCATTGCGCCTGGTGGTGGATCTCACCGAAAAGGGCAAAACGAAAGCGGTTAAGCAGCAAAACGGCGCGAACTATACGGTAGTTTTTACCATCAATGCCGACGTTCCGCCGCCGCCTCCGCCACCACAGGTTGTCGCGAAACGCGTGGAGGAGCCTGTGTATACTCCGCGTCCATCGGAACCCGCGCGTAATCCGTTTAAATCGCAGAACGATCGCATTACCGCAGCAACCAGCAGCAATACGGTAACGCGTCCGGCGGCCAGTGCGCGCCGCGCGGTCAGCGGTGATAAAGTGATTATCGCCATTGATGCCGGACACGGTGGTCAGGATCCGGGTGCGATTGGCCCGGGCGGCACGCGGGAGAAAAACGTCACAATTGCCATTGCCCGCAAGCTGCGCGCGCTGCTGAATGACGATCCTATGTTTAAAGGCGTGTTGACCCGCGACGGCGACTATTTTATTTCCGTTATGGGCCGCTCGGACGTGGCGCGTAAGCAAAATGCCAATTTCCTGGTCTCTATTCATGCGGATGCTGCGCCAAACCGCAGTGCCACGGGCGCGTCTGTGTGGGTGCTGTCAAACCGCCGGGCAAACAGCGAGATGGCAAACTGGCTGGAAGAGCATGAGAAACAGTCAGAACTGCTGGGCGGTGCGGGTGATGTGCTGGCAAACAGTCAGTCAGACCCGTACCTCAGCCAGGCGGTACTGGATTTACAGTTCGGTCATTCCCAGCGCGTCGGGTATGATGTCGCCACTAACGTGTTGAATCAGCTGCAGGGCATCGGGGCATTGCACAAGCGTCGCCCGGAACATGCGAGCCTGGGCGTGTTGCGTTCGCCGGATATTCCGTCAATTCTGGTGGAGACCGGCTTTATCAGCAACAACGCCGAAGAGCGCCTGCTGGGAAGCGACAGCTATCAGCAGCAAATTGCCGAAGCGATTTATAACGGTCTGCGTAAATACTTTGACGCGCACCCGCTGCAGTCCGCGCCGTCGGGCGGAGCAGGCCAGGTGGCCAACGCTTCACTGCCGGGTGGGATGACCGCGACCAACTAAGGAGACATCATGCCGATTCAGGTTCTACCGCCGCAGCTTGCGAACCAAATCGCCGCCGGTGAGGTGGTGGAACGTCCTGCATCGGTGGTGAAGGAACTGGTGGAAAACAGCCTCGATGCGGGAGCTACCCGCATTGATATTGATATCGAACGCGGCGGGGCGAAACTTATCCGCATTCGCGATAACGGCTGTGGGATAAAAAAAGACGAGCTGGCGCTGGCGCTGGCGCGTCATGCAACCAGTAAAATTGCCTCTCTGGACGATCTTGAAGCAATAATCAGCCTCGGCTTTCGCGGCGAGGCGCTCGCCAGTATTAGCTCGGTTTCCCGCCTGACGTTGACCTCTCGTACCGCTGAACAGCAGGAAGCCTGGCAGGCTTACGCCGAAGGGCGCGACATGGATGTGACGGTTAAACCCGCGGCGCATCCTGTCGGTACCACGCTGGAAGTGCTGGATCTGTTCTACAACACCCCCGCCCGACGCAAGTTTATGCGTACCGAAAAAACCGAATTCGGCCATATCGACGAGATCATTCGTCGTATCGCGCTGGCGCGTTTTGACGTCACCATTAATCTCAGCCATAACGGCAAGGTGATGCGCCAGTATCGCGCGGTGGCGGAGGGCGGGCAGAAAGAGCGCCGTTTAGGGGCTATCTGCGGAACGCCATTTCTGGAACAGGCGCTGGCGATAGAGTGGCAGCATGGCGATCTCGCTTTACGTGGCTGGGTGGCCGACCCGAACGCCAGCAGTGCGGCTTTCTCTGAAATTCAGTATTGCTACGTGAATGGCCGCATGATGCGCGACCGCCTCATTAACCACGCCATTCGTCAGGCCTGTGAAGACAAGCTTGGGGCCGATCAGCAACCGGCTTTTGTGCTTTATCTGGAGATCGACCCGCATCAGGTCGATGTTAACGTTCACCCCGCCAAGCATGAGGTGCGCTTCCATCAGTCGCGTCTGGTGCATGATTTTATCTATCAGGGCGTGCTGAGCGTATTGCAACAGCAGGTTGAGCCTGCATTGCCGCTGGAAAAAGACGATTCCTCACCGCGTCCCATCCCGGAAAACCGTGTCGCAGCGGGCCGCAACCATTTTGCGCAGCCCGCTGTCGCGCGAGAGCCGGAAACGCCTCGATTCTCAACCGGTGCGAGCACGACGCGTCCGACGGGAGCAAACTATCCGAACGCTCAACCCGGCTATCAAAAGCAGCAGGGGGCGTTGTACCGTAAGTTGCTGGAAACGCCTGCTGTTGAGCGCAAAGATCACGTTGCAGTGGCGACACCGTCCCTTGAAGGGCACAGCCAGAGTTTCGGGCGAGTGCTGACGATTATCGCACCGGATATGGCATTGCTAGAACGCGACGGTAAATTGCAGCTTCTGGCGTTACCGGTTGCCGAACGCTGGCTCAAACAGGCGCAACTGACGCCAGGGGAAAATGCGGCCTGTGCGCAGCCGTTATTGATCCCGGTTCGTCTGAAAATATCCACTGAAGAAACGCGGGTATTGCAGCGTACAGAGGCCCTACTGGCGCAAATGGGCATTGAAATGGTGCTCGAACCACAACATGTGACAATTCGCGCAGTGCCTTTACCCTTACGCCAACAAAATTTACAAAACTTGATTCCTGAACTGATAGGCTACCTGGCGCAGCAAACATCGTTTGAGGCCGCCAACACCGCGCAGTGGATCGCTCGCCATCTGGCCAGTGAACATACACCGTGGAGTATGGCGCAGGCGATTACCGTGCTGGCGGAGGTCGAACGCCTCTGCCCACAGCTGGTGAAAGCGCCACCGGGTGGGTTATTACAACCTGTTGATTTGAAAACGGCGATGACCGCCCTGAAACATGACTGACGTAAGTAAGGCGAGCCTGCCAAAGGCAATTTTTTTAATGGGCCCAACGGCCTCCGGCAAAACGGCGTTAGCCATTGAGTTACGCAAAGTTTTGCCTGTAGAGTTGATTAGCGTTGATTCCGCCCTCATCTATCGGGGGATGGACATTGGTACGGCGAAGCCTGGCGCAGAAGAACTGCGTGCGGCACCGCACCGTTTGCTGGATATTCTCGACCCGGCAGAGGCTTACTCCGCAGCGGATTTCCGCCGGGATGCCTTAGCCGAGATGGCCGAGATTACGGCGGCGGGACGTATACCGCTGTTGGTTGGCGGCACCATGCTCTACTTTAAGGCGCTGCTGGAAGGATTATCACCTTTACCTTCCGCAGATCCTGACGTGAGAGCAAAGATTGAGCAACAGGCGGCAGAGCAGGGATGGGACGTGTTGCATAAGCAACTGGCAGAGATTGACCCGGTTGCGGCAGCGCGAATCCATCCAAATGATCCGCAAAGGCTTTCCCGGGCACTGGAAGTTTTTTTCATTTCGGGTAAAACTTTAACGGAACTGACGCAAACGTCAGGAGACGCTCTGCCGTATCAGGTGCATCAGTTCGCCATCGCCCCGGCGAGCCGTGAACTGCTCCATCAACGAATTGAGCAGCGTTTTCATCAGATGTTAGCTTCAGATTTTGAAGCAGAAGTGCGGGCGCTATTTGCCCGTGGAGATTTGCATACGGATATGCCTTCCGTTCGTTGTGTGGGATACCGCCAGATGTGGTCGTATCTTGAAGGTGAGATTTCATACGATGAAATGGTTTATCGAGGTGTTTGCGCCACGAGACAGTTAGCGAAGCGCCAGATCACCTGGTTGCGCGGTTGGGAGGGAGTTCACTGGTTAGACAGTGAAAAACCGCAACAGGCGTTAAACGAGGTGATTGAGGTTGTTGGTGATATCGCCCACTGAATGTGTACAATTGAGACGTATCGTGCGCAATTTTTCAGAATCGCAAGGTTCTAAGTACAAAACAAGCATATAAGGAAAAGATAGAATGGCTAAGGGGCAATCTTTACAAGATCCGTTCCTGAACGCATTGCGTCGGGAACGTGTTCCAGTTTCTATTTATTTGGTGAATGGTATTAAGCTGCAAGGTCAGATTGAGTCTTTCGATCAGTTTGTGATCCTGTTGAAAAACACGGTCAGTCAGATGGTCTACAAGCACGCTATCTCTACTGTTGTTCCGTCCCGTCCAGTCTCTCATCACAGCAATAACGCTGGCGGCGGCACTGGCAGTAACTACCATCATGGCAGCAACGCGCAGGGTTCTTCAACGCCAGCGCAGGACAGCGACGAAACCGAATAAGGTTTCAGCTGTTATCCACACGGGGAGCCAGGGATCCTGCGTTCCCCGCTGATCTTTTTAGAGAGGTTTACGCTTGTTTGACCGTTATGATGCCGGTGAGCAGGCGGTGCTGGTACACATCTATTTTTCGCAAGACAAAGATATGGAAGATCTCCAGGAGTTTGAATCTCTGGTCTCTTCCGCCGGTGTCGAAGCAATGCAGGTGATTACCGGTAGCCGTAAAGCGCCGCACCCAAAGTATTTTGTTGGTGAAGGTAAAGCAGTAGAAATTGCGGATGCCGTAAAAGCAACCGGCGCGTCAGTCGTGTTGTTTGATCATGCGCTGTCTCCAGCCCAGGAGCGCAACCTGGAAGCTCTCTGCGAATGCCGTGTGATCGACCGCACGGGATTGATTTTAGACATTTTTGCTCAGCGTGCACGTACCCATGAAGGGAAATTGCAGGTTGAGCTTGCACAGCTGCGCCATCTGGCGACGCGTCTGGTGCGTGGCTGGACCCACCTTGAAAGACAAAAAGGCGGGATCGGTTTGCGCGGTCCGGGTGAAACCCAGCTCGAAACCGACCGTCGTTTACTGCGTGGCCGTATTACCCAGATCCTCTCGCGTCTGGAACGTGTAGAGAAACAGCGTGAACAGGGGCGTCGGGCGCGAACCAAAGCTGACATCCCGACCGTGTCGCTGGTGGGTTATACCAACGCCGGTAAATCCACCCTGTTTAACCAGATAACCGAGGCCCAGGTTTATGCCGCAGACCAGCTGTTTGCGACCCTGGACCCTACGCTGCGTCGTATTGACGTAGCAGACGTGGGTGAAACGGTGCTGGCGGATACCGTAGGGTTTATCCGCCATTTGCCACACGATCTGGTGGCGGCGTTTAAAGCGACGTTGCAGGAGACGCGACAAGCGACCCTGCTGCTGCACGTGATTGATGCGGCTGACGTACGCGTGCAGGAGAACATCGACGCGGTGAACGTGGTGCTGGAAGAGATTGATGCCCACGAAATTCCCACGCTGTTGGTGATGAACAAGATCGATATGCTGGAGGATTTCGAACCGCGTATCGACCGAGATGAAGAGAACAAACCGATTCGGGTCTGGCTTTCTGCTCAGACCGGTATTGGTGTGCCACTGCTTTTCCAGGCTTTGACAGAGCGTCTTTCCGGTGAGGTAGCGCAGCACACGCTGCGCCTGCCGCCACAGGAAGGCAGGCTGCGAAGCCGGTTTTATCAGCTTCAGGCGATAGAAAAAGAGTGGATGGAGGATGACGGCAGCGTGGGGATGCAGGTGCGTATGCCGATCGTTGACTGGCGTCGCCTCTGTAAACAAGAACCTGCGCTGGCGGACTATATCGTCTGATCAGAAAGGGGAAGCCTGAAAAATTCGCCCTTGCATAACAAATATGGAGCATATACATGGCGTGGAATCAGCCCGGTAATAACGGACAAGACCGCGACCCGTGGGGAAGCAGCAATAATCAAGGCGGCAACTCTGGGGGAAATGGCAATAAAGGTGGTCGCGAGCAGGGGCCGCCGGATCTGGATGATATCTTCCGCAAGCTGAGCAAAAAGCTTGGTGGCCTGGGCGGAGGAAAAGGTTCTGGCTCAGGGGGTAATTCCACTCAGAGTCCGCGCCCGCCAATGGGTGGCCGCGTAGTGGGCATTGTGGCCGCTGCGGTGGTAATCATCTGGGCAGCCAGCGGGTTCTACACCATTAAAGAAGCAGAACGCGGCGTGGTCACCCGTTTCGGTAAGTTCAGCCATCTGGTTGAGCCGGGCCTGAACTGGAAGCCGACCTTCATTGACGACGTGACAGCGGTAAACGTGGAGTCCGTCCGTGAACTGGCCGCCTCTGGCGTGATGCTGACGTCTGATGAGAACGTGGTGCGCGTTGAGATGAACGTCCAGTACCGCGTGACCGATCCTGAACGTTATCTGTTTAGCGTAACCAGCGCCGATGACAGCCTGCGTCAGGCGACTGATAGCGCCCTGCGTGGTGTGATTGGTAAATACACCATGGACCGCATTCTCACCGAAGGTCGTACCGTTATTCGTAGCGATACCCAGCGCGAGCTGGAGGAGACCATTCGTCCGTACAACATGGGTATCACCCTGCTGGACGTTAACTTCCAGGCTGCTCGTCCGCCGGAAGAGGTGAAGGCCGCATTTGATGATGCAATTGCTGCCCGTGAAAACGAACAGCAGTACATCCGTGAAGCGGAAGCGTACACCAACGAAGTTCAGCCACGTGCTAACGGTCAGGCGCAGCGTATTCTGGAAGAAGCACGCGCGTATAAGACGCAGACCATCCTGGAAGCACAGGGTGAAGTGGCTCGCTTCGCGAAGATTCTGCCGGAATATAAAGCAGCGCCAGAAATTACCCGTGAGCGTCTCTATATCGAGACCATGGAAAAAGTGCTGAGCCATACCCGCAAAGTGTTGGTTAACGACAGCAAAGGTGGAAACCTGATGGTGCTGCCGCTGGATCAGATGCTGAAGGGCGGTTCTGCACCGGCCGCGAAAGACACCAGCGGAGCGAACAACCTGCTGCGTCTGCCGCCAGCGTCATCGGGCAGCGCCAGCGCGAACACAACGCCTTCTTCGAACGATGGTGACATTATGGACCAACGCCGTGCTAACGCGCAGCGTAACGACTACCAGCGTCAGGGGGAATAAGGATGCGTAAGTCAGTTATTGCGATCATCGTCATCGTACTGGTCGTGCTGTATACCTCGATCTTTGTGGTGAAAGAGGGCGAGCGTGGGATCAAGTTCCAGTTCAGCAGCGTCGTGCGTGACAGTGACAAACGTCCGGTGATTTACGAACCGGGTCTGCACTTCAAGGTGCCGTTCATTCAGTCAGTGAAAACGCTGGATGCGCGTATCCAGACTATGGATAACCAGGCTGACCGTTTCGTGACCAAAGAGAAGAAAGACCTGATCGTTGATTCCTACATCAAATGGCGCATCAGCGATTTCAGCCGTTACTTCCTGGCAACCGGTGGTGGCGACGTTTCTCAGGCGGAAGTGCTGCTGAAACGTAAGTTCTCTGACCGTCTGCGTTCTGAAATTGGTCGTCTGGATGTGAAAGACATCGTGACCGACTCCCGCGGTCGTCTGACCCTGGAAGTGCGCGATGCGCTGAATTCCGGTACAGCGGGCACGGAAGACGAAGTGGAAACGCCAGCAGCGGATGACGCGATTGCGAAAGCAGCTGAACGCGTTCAGGCTGAAACCAACGGTAAAGTGCCGGTGATCAACCCGAACAGTATGGCTGCGCTGGGTATCGAAGTGGTTGACGTGCGTATCAAGCAGATCAACCTGCCAGCTGAAGTGTCCGAAGCGATCTACAACCGTATGCGCGCCGAGCGTGAAGCTGTAGCCCGTCGCCACCGTTCACAAGGCCAGGAAGAGGCTGAGAAGCTGCGTGCGGCAGCGGACTACGAAGTTACCAAGACGTTGGCGGAATCTGAACGTCAGGGCCGTATTCTGCGCGGTGAAGGTGATGCGGAAGCGGCGAAGCTGTTCGCTGATGCCTTCAGCCAGGATCCCGACTTCTACGCCTTTATCCGTAGCCTGCGTGCTTACGAGAATAGCTTCCAGAGCAACCAGGATGTGATGGTGCTCAGCCCGGACAGCGATTTCTTCCGTTATATGAAGACGCCGACTAACGCAACACGATAAACTCTGGCACGTTTGAGTATTCAAACCACCGCTCCCTCCGGAGCGGTGGTTTTCTTTTATAAGGAATAAAAATGAATTCAACCATTTGGCTGGCGCTGGCCCTGGTGTTAGTGCTGGAAGGCCTGGGACCGATGCTTTATCCGCGTGCCTGGCGCCGCATGATCGCGACCATGAGCCAACTTCCGGATAATATTTTGCGCCGTTTCGGCGGTGGACTTGTGGTTGCTGGCATCGTGATCTACTACATGTTGAGGAAAACGATTGGCTGATCAAAAAGTGGTCGGATTTGGCGTATTTTGAGGTCAAAAAGTGCTGTATATCTGAAAAAGCGATGGTAGAATCCATTTTTAAGCAAACGGTGATTTTGAAAAAAATGGGTAACAACGTCGTCGTACTGGGCACCCAATGGGGTGACGAAGGTAAAGGGAAGATTGTTGATCTTCTGACTGAACGGGCTAAATATGTTGTACGCTACCAGGGCGGTCACAACGCAGGCCATACTCTCGTAATCAACGGTGAAAAAACCGTCCTCCATCTTATTCCATCAGGCATTCTTCGCGAAAACGTCACCAGCATCATCGGTAACGGCGTTGTGCTGTCTCCCGCTGCGCTGATGAAAGAGATGAAGGGTCTGGAAGACCGTGGTATCCCTGTTCGTGAGCGTCTGCTGCTCTCCGAAGCCTGCCCGCTGATCCTGGATTATCACGTGGCTTTGGACGTCGCGCGTGAGAAAGCACGTGGTGCGAAAGCGATCGGTACCACCGGTCGTGGTATCGGCCCGGCTTATGAAGATAAAGTGGCACGTCGCGGTCTGCGCGTGGGCGATCTCTTCGACAAAGCCACCTTCGCTGAAAAACTGAAAGAAGTGATGGAATATCACAACTTCCAGCTGGTGAACTTCTACAAAGCTGACGCTGTTGACTACCAGAAAGTGCTGGATGACGTCATGGCGATTGCAGACATTCTGACCGGTATGGTTGTTGATGTGTCCGATCTGCTGGACCAGGCGCGCAAGCGTGGCGATTTCGTCATGTTCGAAGGTGCGCAGGGTACGCTGCTGGACATCGACCACGGTACCTATCCGTACGTAACCTCTTCTAACACCACCGCAGGTGGCGTGGCGACCGGCTCTGGCCTGGGTCCACGTTATGTGGATTACGTTCTGGGCATCATCAAAGCTTACTCCACGCGTGTGGGGGCAGGTCCATTCCCGACCGAGCTGTTTGATGAAACCGGCGAGTTCCTCTGCAAGCAGGGTAACGAGTATGGCGCGACCACCGGTCGTCGTCGTCGTACCGGCTGGTTGGACGCGGTTGCTGTGCGTCGTGCCGTGCAGATCAACTCCCTGTCTGGCTTCTGCCTGACCAAGCTGGACGTGCTGGACGGCCTGAAAGAAGTGAAAATCTGCGTCGGCTACCGTATGCCAGACGGCCGTGAAGTGACCACGACTCCGCTGGCCGCTGATGACTGGGAAGGCATTGAGCCAATTTACGAAACCATGCCGGGCTGGTCTGAGACCACTTTCGGTGTGAAAGAGCGTAGTGGCCTGCCACAGGCGGCGCTGGATTACATCAAGCGTATTGAAGAACTGACCGAAGTGCCGATCGATATTATTTCTACCGGCCCGGATCGTACTGAAACGATGATCCTGCGCGACCCGTTCGACGCATAATCTTCGTGAATGCTGGCCTGCGGGGAAACTCGTAGGCCGGATAAGCGTAGCGCCATCCGGCGACCGCTCCTGGATCTCCGCTTTTTCGCCCCGTCTGTCAAATAAATTAGCCGCTATCTATCTGGCTGGTTTATCATCATTAATGAATATCTCTGCGGTTTGACCGCGTTTTCCCTTTTTCCTGAGGTTGATGTGCAGTTAACAAGTTTCACCGATTACGGCTTACGTGCGCTGATTTACATGGCGTCGTTACCCGATGGGAAGATGACCAGTATCTCTGAAGTGACGGAGGTATACGGCGTATCTCGTAATCATATGGTCAAAATAATCAATCAACTTAGTCGTGCCGGATACGTTGCTGCCGTCCGCGGGAAGAATGGGGGGATCCGTCTCGGTAAACCGGCGCAGAGTATTCGCATCGGGGATGTGGTACGCGAACTGGAGCCCTTGTCTCTGGTGAACTGCAGCAGTGAGTTTTGCCACATTACACCCGCTTGCCGCCTGAAACAGGCGCTTTCTAAGGCTGTGCAAAGTTTTCTCAAGGAACTGGATAACTACACGCTGGCCGATTTGGTTGAAGAGAATCAACCGCTTTATAAATTATTGCTGGTGGAATGAAGAAAATTTCCACCGGAGCTGACAACGGAGGAACCGACATGTCACAAGATCCTTTCCAGGAACGCGAAGCCGAAAAATACGCGAATCCTATCCCCAGCCGCGAGTTCATCATTGAACACTTAACAAAACGCGAAAAACCCGCCAATCGTGAAGAACTTGCCGTTGAATTAAATATTGAAGGTGAAGAGCAAATTGAAGCCCTTCGCCGTCGCCTGCGTGCCATGGAGCGTGACGGGCAACTGGTCTTTACCCGCCGCCAGTGCTACGCGCTGCCTGAACGCCTCGACTTGCTGAAAGGCACCGTGATTGGGCACCGTGATGGCTTTGGCTTCCTGCGCGTGGAAGGCCGCAAAGATGACCTGTATCTGTCATCTGAACAAATGAAAATGTGTATCCACGGCGACCAGATCCTGGCGCAGCCGCTGGGTGCTGACCGTAAAGGTCGCCGGGAAGCGCGCGTGGTGCGCGTACTGGTGCCAAAAACCAGCCAGATTGTTGGCCGTTACTTCACTGATGCGGGTGTGGGCTTTGTGGTGCCGGACGACAGCCGTCTGAGCTTTGACATCCTGATCCCGCCTGAAGAGGTGATGGGCGCACGCATGGGCTTTGTTGTTGTGGTAGAACTCACTCAGCGCCCAACGCGTCGCACCAAAGCGGTCGGTAAAATCGTGGAAGTCCTGGGCGATAACATGGGCACTGGCATGGCCGTTGATATGGCATTGCGCACCCATGAGATCCCCTACATCTGGCCGAAAGCGGTTGAAGATCAGATCGAAAGTCTGCGTGAAGAAGTGCCGGAAGAGTCCAAAGTGGGCCGCGTGGATCTGCGCTCCCTGCCGCTGGTCACCATTGATGGCGAAGATGCCCGCGACTTCGATGATGCCGTTTACTGTGAGAAAAAACGCGGTGGCGGATGGCGTCTGTGGGTGGCGATTGCGGACGTGAGCTACTATGTGCGTCCGCACACCCCGCTGGATAACGAAGCGCGCAGCCGTGGTACCTCGGTGTATTTCCCCTCTCAGGTAATACCGATGCTGCCGGAAGTGCTCTCTAACGGCCTGTGCTCCCTGAACCCGCAGGTTGATCGCCTCTGTATGGTGTGTGAGATGACCATCTCCACCAAAGGGCGCTTAACCGGCTACAAGTTCTATGAAGCGGTCATGAGTTCCCATGCGCGTCTGACCTATACCAAGGTCTGGCATATGTTGCAGGGCGACCAGGATCTGCGCGAACAATACGCGCCGCTGGTCAAGCATATTGAAGAACTGCATAACCTCTACAAAACGCTGGATCAGGCACGCGAAGAGCGCGGCGGGATCTCGTTCGAGAGCGAAGAAGCGAAGTTTATCTTCAACGCAGAGCGTCGCATTGAGCGTATCGAGCAGACCCAGCGTAATGATGCGCACAAGCTGATCGAAGAGTGTATGATCCTGGCGAACATCTCGGCAGCGCGTTTCGTTGAGAAAGCCAAAGAGCCAGCGCTGTTCCGTATTCACGATAAGCCGTCAACGGAAGCCATCACCGCGTTCCGTTCAGTACTGGCGGAACTGGGTCTGGAGCTGCCTGGCGGCAACAAGCCTGAACCGCGCGATTACGCCGAGCTGCTGGAGTCCATTGGCGACCGTCCTGATGCAGAAATGCTGCAGACGATGCTGTTGCGTTCGATGAAGCAGGCGATTTACGATCCGGAAAACCGGGGACACTTCGGCCTGGCGTTGCAGTCTTACGCGCATTTCACCTCGCCGATCCGTCGCTATCCTGACCTCTCTCTGCACCGCGCGATCAAGTATCTGCTGGCGCAGGAGCAGGGCCATAAAGGGAACACTACCGAAACCGGCGGTTATCACTATTCGATGGAAGAGATGCTGCAGCTCGGTCAGCACTGTTCCATGACCGAGCGTCGTGCTGATGAAGCCACGCGCGACGTAGCGGACTGGCTGAAGTGTGACTTTATGCTGGACCAGGTAGGCAACGTCTTTAAAGGCGTGATTGCCAGCGTGACCGGCTTTGGTTTCTTCGTGCGTCTGGACGAGCTATTTATCGACGGTCTGGTGCACGTCTCCAGCCTGGATAACGACTACTACCGCTTCGACCAGGTTGGTCAGCGCCTGATTGGCGAATCGGGCGGTCAGACCTACCGTCTGGGCGACCGTGTGGAAGTGAAAGTTGAAGCCGTGAATATGGACGACCGTAAAATCGACTTCAGCCTCATCTCCAGCGAGCGTGCGCCGCGTAACGTCGGTAAAACCGAGCGTGAACGGGCGAAAAAAGGCGGAAACGGTAAACCGGGCGGCGGTAAACGTCGTCAGGCGGGTAAGAAGGTAAACTTCGAGCCAGACAGCGCGTTCCGCGGCGAGAAGAAGCAAAAGCCGAAGGCGGCGAAGAAAGACGCTCGCTCAGCGAAAAAACCTTCTGCGAAGACGCAGAAAATCGCTGCTGCCACCAAAGCAAAACGTGCAGCGAAGAAAAAACAGGCGGAGTAAGTTCCGCCCCTCACCCTGACCCTCTCCCCAGTGGGGAGAGGGGAAAGAACAGTCATAATGAGAACCATCAATGAGTGAAATGATTTACGGCATCCACGCGGTGCAGGCCCTTCTCGAGCGCGCACCGGAGCGTTTTCAGGAAGTGTTTATTCTGAAAGGGCGTGAAGACAAACGTCTGATGCCGCTGATCCACGCGCTGGAAGCGCAGGGCGTGGTGATCCAGCTGGCGAACCGTCAGTACCTGGATGAGAAAAGTGAAGGCGCGGTTCACCAGGGCATTATTGCCCGCGTGAAGCCGGGCCGTCAGTATCAGGAAAACGATCTGCCGGATCTTATTGCCACACTGGATAACCCGTTCTTCCTGATCCTTGATGGCGTCACCGATCCACACAATCTCGGCGCATGCCTGCGTAGCGCGGATGCGGCAGGTGTGCATGCTGTGATTGTACCGAAAGATCGCTCCGCGCAGCTGAACGCGACGGCGAAGAAAGTGGCCTGCGGCGCAGCGGAAAACGTTCCGCTGATCCGCGTAACCAACCTGGCGCGTACCATGCGTCTGCTGCAGGAAGAGAATATCTGGATCGTCGGTACCGCGGGTGAGGCAGATCATACCCTGTACCAGAGTAAAATGACCGGACGTCTGGCGCTGGTGATGGGGGCGGAAGGTGAAGGTATGCGCCGTCTGACGCGCGAGCACTGCGACGAGCTGATCAGCATCCCAATGGCGGGCAGCGTGTCGTCCCTGAACGTGTCTGTGGCGACGGGCATCTGCCTGTTTGAAGCGGTTCGTCAGCGTAGCTGATTTTCGCCCGATGGCGCTTCTGTATGACCGGATACATAGGTGACAGATCAGACCGGGAACATAGGTAACACTTTTAGTCTATCCGGAGCACACTCTGGGTTTTTCGGTCGTAGTACGCAAGTGTTAT
>NZ_JBMKIZ010000010.1:0-90777 GCF_049237505.1 Enterobacter cloacae complex sp. SHL012 | reverse complement strand
CGGTGGTTACAAGCAGTCTTCGGTGGAGCGGTAGTTCAGTCGGTTAGAATACCTGCCTGTCACGCAGGGGGTCGCGGGTTCGAGTCCCGTCCGTTCCGCCACTTATTAAGACATTAAGCCTGCCTCACTGGCAGGCTTAATGGCAAAAAACTTTAGGGGCGTAGCTCAGTTGGTAGAGCACCGGTCTCCAAAACCGGGTGTCGCGAGTTCGAGTCTCTCCGCCCCTGCCATATCGAATCCTTTGCTTCGGCAAAGGATTTTTTTTGCCTGAAATACAACGGCACACCTGAATTTTCAGCCAGCTTCCCTGCTGGCTGATGCATCATTCCATAATATTGATTTTTAAGAGATCTTTTATCTGCGACTGCTTATCGCTGTTTTGCAGCCAAATCGCATACAGCGGGCGCGAAATGGTGGTGGAATCTATCACGGTATGTAGCCCCGCTTTAGTATCTGCCCAACGGGCGGGTAACCAGGTGCAACCCTTCAACAAGGGAAGTTGCTGACAGGCAATCTCGGCAGAACTGGTGGTTAACTGTGGAACATCATCTGGGGTTATCAATCCCGCCTCATGCTGCTGAAAATCAGGACCCCACTCCAGGCGCAAATAGGTCAGATCGGCTTTCATCATTGAAGGTTCAGAAGCATAAAGTGCCAGACCAAACTGCCCTACGATCTGGCTGCTAAATTCGTCCATCTTGGGGGCTTCAGTCGTGATAAGAAGATCAAGCTGGCGCTCATGAAGTTGCTTAACCAGGGACTGGCGTTGCGCAATTCTGGCTTCAAATTGCAAATGTTCATGAGACCGATATAGCCGGGTAAGCCACTGACTTAGCATACATTCCCACAGGGACGCGCTGGCCCCTATCGAGAACTCATTGTGCCTCGACGTATGGGCAACCTCTTTACGTGCTGCCTGCCAGGTATTCATCAACGTTTCCGCATAGGGGAGCAGTTTCTCACCGGCAGGCGTTAAACGTATGTTGTTGCGGTGGCGGGTAAAAAGATTCACACCCAGTTGATTTTCCAGCTGTCGAATACGAAAACTGACCGCTGACTGCGTCAGGTAAAGGGCTTCAGCTGCTCGCCCAAAGTGGCGTGTTCTGCTCACTTCGAGGAAAGTTTTTAGCAATTCCGTATCCACATCTTTCTCCGCAAAATAATTTGTCGTTATGATTTAAATGTTTTGTTTTACACTCTGTCAAGCGTAACTAATACTCCGCGCCATAAATAGCTCGGCCAAAGAATTAGGAGCGTGTAGGATGGCGGAAAGCTTTACGACGACTAATCGTTTTTTCGACAATAAACATTATCCGCGCGGGTTCTCTCGTCACGGCGATTTCACCATCAAAGAGGCGCAGCTGCTTGAGCGTCATGGTTATGCCTTCAACGAGCTGGATCTGGGTAAGCGTGAGCCTGCAACTGAAGATGAAAAGCAGTTTGTCTTAGTGTGCCGTGGCGAGCGTGAGCCACAGTCTGAAGCAGAACGTGTATGGATCAAGTACATGGCGCGGATTAAGCGTCCAAAACGCTTCCATACGCTCTCCGGCGGTAAGCCGCAGATGGAAGGCGCAGAAGACTACACTGAGTCTGATGACTAAGATGATGAGAAGGGGCTACGGCCCCTTTTTTACGCCAGCAACTTCTGCAGATGGAGCAGCAAACGATCGATAGCGCGGTAGCTCAGCGCCTCCTGCAAGTGTTTCCTCTGAATGTCACTACAACCCTCCACGTCAGCAATGGTTCTGGCCACTTTCAGCAAACGCTGCCACGCGCGTATAGAAAGACCAAAACGCGTCAAGGTTTCCTCCAGCCAAACCGCATCCTCCATGTTAAGAGAACAAAACTGCCGGATCCCGGCATTATCCAGCCGTGCATTCAGCCTGTTCTGACGGGCATATTGTCGCGTCTGGGCAGCAATGACCCGCTCGCGTACATCTGCTGAGCTTTCACCCGTGATGCCTTTTTGCCTGAGCAGGCCCGGCGGGGGAAGGGGGATTTCGAGGGATAAATCGAAACGGTCGAGAAACGGGCCGGATAACTTTCCCAGATAGCGCAACGTCTGCTCTGGCGTACAGCGGTTATGATTGCCCTGATAATGACCCGTAGGGCTGGGATTCATCGCAGCGACCAGCTGAAACTGCGCGGGATAGCTTATTTTGGCTCGCGTGCGTGAGATGTGTATCTCTCCAGATTCAATGGGTTCTCTCAGGGCATCCAGGACGCGGCGCTCAAACTCAGGCAGCTCGTCGAGAAACAGAATGCCATTGTGCGCCAGTGAGATTTCACCCGGCCCGGGAATAGACCCACCGCCGACCATCGCCGTCAGTGAAGCGCTATGATGAGGTGAACGAAAAGGGCGACGGCGCCACTGTTTTTGCAACGAGGTAGAACTGATAAGGCTATAAATGGCGGCACTTTCCAGCGCTTCATTATTATTGAGCGGTGGCAGCAAGCCACTCAGCCTGCTCGCCAGCATCGTTTTACCCGTACCAGGCGGGCCGATCAAAAGAAGATTGTGTCCACCTGCGGCCGTAATCTCCAGCGCCCGTTTCCCCTGCTCCTGTCCCATAATCTCGCTGAGATCCTCTGGGGTATCGGCTATAAGATTGTCACACTCTTCCGGCTCGGACAGTTCATGGCGCCCTTCCAGCCAGGCGCAAACTTCCTGTAAATGCCCTGCGACAAGACACCCCTTCTCGGCGATAAGACTCACTTCTGATGCATTTTCATTCGCGACAATGATTTGCCGTCCTGCACGTATAGCTTCCAGCGCGCCCGATATCGCACCGGGAACGCCCCTTAACGCGCCTGTGAGCGCGAGTTCTCCCACAAACTCGTACGAGCCTAGCCTGGTCGTATTAAGCTGCTCAGAGGCTGCGAGAAGCGCAATCGCGATAGGTAAATCATATCGTCCTCCCTCTTTGGGCAGATCGGCGGGAGCCAGGTTGATGGTGATCTTCTTCGCGGGGAAGGTATAACCGCTATTTATTATTGCGCTGCGAACGCGATCCCGGGCTTCTTTAACCGTCGTTTCAGGTAGCCCGACGAGCGTGAGCCCGGGTAGCCCATTACTCAGATGAACCTCTACAGAAATAAGCGGTGCCTTCACCCCGAGAGCCGCACGCGTATAAACAACTGACAGTGACATTTGCACTACCTCCTGGTACGACTATGCCAGTGCCTCTTTTGTCTGTTTAGCGTCATTTTGCGTATTTACGGCTCTTATTCAGAGATTTTAAGCGCACAATGAAATCATTACATACCCGTGGAAGACTTCTCGCAGAAGGTAAAAAGCGCCGTTTTGATGGTTAGCGCCGTCGTAAAAATATGAAAAATATTCATTCTTCAATTTCCCCATATAAAACAACGATTTTAAGAAATATGATTCGCGGCCTAACCAAATGCGTCATAAATAAATCTTGTGTTTGATTTAAAAACTGTGATAACTCTTTAGGTATTCCTTCGAACAAGATGCAAAAAGAACTGAAAATGACAGCCCTTCTACGAGTGATTAGCCTGGTCGTGATTAGCGTGGTGGTGATTATTATCCCACCGTGCGGGGCTGCACTTGGACGAGGAAAGGCTTAGAAATCAAGCCTTAACGAACTAAGACCCCCGCACCGAAAGGTCCGGGGGTTTTTTTATGACTAAAAAACGTAAACGAGGAGCAGGACATGACGACTAGCATAAAATTCTGTTTCTCCAGATTTATGACGGGGAACTAACTATGAATGGGGCACAATGGGTTGTACATGCGTTGCGCGCGCAGGGAGTCGAGACCGTATTCGGTTATCCGGGTGGCGCGATCATGCCGATTTACGATGCACTGTATGACGGCGGCGTGGAACATCTCTTGTGCCGACACGAGCAGGGGGCAGCAATGGCCGCTATCGGCTATGCCCGCGCGACGGGTAAAACTGGCGTGTGCATGGCAACGTCAGGTCCGGGCGCAACGAACCTGATTACCGGCCTGGCTGATGCGCTGCTCGATTCCGTGCCCATTGTGGCGATCACCGGTCAGGTGGCTTCCCCGTTCATCGGTACCGATGCTTTCCAGGAAGTGGACGTGCTTGGTTTATCGCTGGCCTGCACCAAGCACAGCTTCCTTGTCCAGTCTCTGGATGAGCTGCCGCGCGTAATGGCCGAAGCGTTCGAAGTGGCGAGCTCGGGCCGCCCTGGCCCCGTTCTGGTGGATATCCCGAAAGATATCCAGGTTGCACTCGGCGAACTGGAACCGCACTTCTCCACCGTGGAAAGCGACGATGCGTTCCCGCATGCAGAGGTTGAAGAGGCGCGCCAGATGTTGGCGCAGGCGAAACAGCCGATGCTGTACGTCGGCGGGGGTGTCGGCATGGCGCAGGCCGTGCCTGCCCTGCGTGAATTTATCGCGGTAACGCAAATGCCTGCCACCTGCACGTTGAAAGGTCTTGGTGCGGTTGATGCAGACTACCCATACTATCTCGGCATGCTGGGGATGCACGGCACTAAAGCCGCAAACCTGGCGGTGCAAGAGTGCGATCTGCTCATCGCCGTGGGTGCGCGTTTTGACGACCGCGTTACCGGCAAACTGAATACCTTCGCGCCAAATGCCAAAGTTATCCATATGGATATCGACCCGGCGGAGATGAACAAACTGCGTCAGGCGCACGTCGCGCTGCAGGGCGATCTCAATACGCTGTTACCGGCACTGGCGCAGCCACTGGATATCAGCGCGTGGCGCCAGCACGCCGCAGAGATGCGCGCCGAACACGCCTGGCGTTACGACCATCCTGGCGATGCCATCTACGCGCCGCTGCTGCTGAAACAGTTGTCTGACCGTAAACCGGCTGATAGTGTCGTCACCACCGACGTAGGCCAGCACCAGATGTGGTCAGCCCAGCACATGACCTACACCCGTCCGGAAAACTTCATCACCTCCAGCGGCTTAGGCACCATGGGCTTTGGCCTGCCTGCCGCCGTGGGTGCGCAGGTGGCTCGCCCGAACGATACGGTTATCTGTATCTCCGGTGACGGCTCCTTCATGATGAACGTTCAGGAGCTGGGCACCGTTAAGCGCAAGCAGTTGCCGCTGAAAATCGTGTTGCTGGATAATCAGCGTTTAGGGATGGTTCGACAGTGGCAACAGCTGTTCTTCCAGGAGCGTTACAGCGAAACCACCCTGACCGATAACCCCGATTTCCTCACCCTGGCCAGCGCCTTCGGCATTCCTGGCCAGCACATCACCCGTAAAGACCAGGTTGAAGCGGCACTCGACACCATGCTGTCAAGCGAAGGGCCGTACCTGCTTCATGTCTCAATCGACGAGCTTGAGAACGTCTGGCCGTTGGTACCGCCCGGTGCCAGTAACTCACAAATGCTGGAGAAATTATCATGATGCAACATCAGGTCGCCGTGCAGGCTCGCTTCAACCCGGAAACCTTGGAACGCGTTTTGCGTGTGGTCCGTCATCGTGGTTTTCAGATTTGCTCTATGAATATGGAGACGGCCACCGACGCGCAGAACATCAGTATCGAATTAACCGTTGCCAGCCCGCGGCCGGTCGACTTACTGTTTAGTCAGTTATCAAAACTGGTAGACGTTGCCCATGTTGCCATCTGCCAGAGCACAACCACATCACAACAAATCCGCGCTTAAGCGTGACAGGACGAAAAAATGACGACAAAAAAAGCTGATTACATTTGGTTCAATGGTGAGATGGTTCGCTGGGAGGACGCGAAGGTCCACGTCATGTCCCACGCGCTGCACTACGGCACCTCCGTCTTTGAAGGTATCCGTTGCTACGATTCTCACAAAGGGCCAGTGGTGTTCCGCCATCGCGAACACATGCAGCGTCTGCATGATTCAGCCAAAATTTATCGTTTCCCGGTTTCACAGAGCGTTGATGAGCTGATGGAAGCCTGCCGCGAAGTCATTCGCAAGAATAACCTGACCAGCGCCTACATTCGTCCACTGGTCTTCGTGGGTGATGTCGGTATGGGCGTGAACCCGCCAGCCGGTTACAACACCGATGTGATCATTGCCGCGTTCCCGTGGGGGGCTTACCTCGGAGCAGAAGCCCTGGAGCAGGGGATCGACGCAATGGTTTCTTCCTGGAACCGCGTGGCGCCAAACACCATCCCGACCGCTGCTAAAGCGGGCGGTAACTACCTTTCCTCTCTGCTGGTCGGTAGCGAAGCGCGCCGTCACGGCTATCAGGAAGGTATCGCGCTGGACGTGAATGGCTACATCTCGGAAGGCGCAGGTGAAAACCTGTTTGAAGTGAAAGATGGCATCCTGTTCACGCCGCCATTCACATCTTCCGCGCTGCCGGGTATTACCCGTGACGCCATCATCAAGCTGGCGAAAGACCTGGGTATCGAAGTGCGCGAGCAGGTGCTGTCCCGCGAATCCCTGTATCTGGCTGATGAAGTGTTCATGTCCGGTACGGCGGCTGAAATCACGCCGGTTCGTAGCGTAGACGGTATTCAGGTCGGCGAAGGCCGCTGTGGCCCGGTCACCAAACGCATCCAGCAAGCCTTCTTTGGCCTCTTTACTGGCGAAACAGAAGATAAATACGGCTGGTTGGATCAGGTTAATCACTAAATATAAATTTGGGACGGCACGCACCGTCCCATTGAATAGTCAGACGGGAGTAAATAAAGCATGCCTAAGTATCGTTCAGCCACCACCACCCACGGCCGTAACATGGCGGGTGCCCGCGCACTGTGGCGCGCCACCGGGATGACCGACGCCGATTTCGGCAAGCCAATTATCGCCGTGGTGAACTCCTTCACCCAGTTTGTGCCAGGCCATGTGCATCTGCGCGACCTCGGTAAACTGGTTGCCGAGCAAATCGAAGCTTCCGGCGGTGTGGCGAAAGAGTTCAACACCATCGCGGTGGATGACGGTATCGCAATGGGTCACGGGGGCATGCTCTATTCACTGCCGTCGCGTGAGCTGATCGCCGACTCGGTTGAGTACATGGTCAACGCCCACTGCGCCGATGCAATGGTCTGTATCTCCAACTGCGATAAAATCACCCCGGGGATGCTGATGGCCTCCCTGCGCCTGAACATTCCGGTGATCTTCGTCTCCGGCGGCCCAATGGAAGCCGGTAAAACCAAGCTGTCCGACAAAATCATCAAGCTCGACCTGGTCGATGCGATGATCCAGGGCGCGGATCCGAAAGTGTCTGACGAGCAGAGCGACCAGGTTGAACGCTCCGCGTGTCCGACCTGCGGCTCCTGTTCCGGGATGTTCACCGCCAACTCCATGAACTGTCTGACCGAAGCGCTGGGCCTGTCGCAGCCGGGTAACGGCTCGCTGCTGGCGACCCACGCCGATCGTAAACAGCTGTTCCTCAACGCCGGTAAACGCATCGTTGAGCTCACCAAACGCTACTACGAGCAGGATGATGCGAGTGCACTGCCGCGTAACATCGCCAGCAAAGCGGCGTTTGAAAATGCGATGACGCTGGATATCGCCATGGGCGGTTCCACCAATACCGTTCTGCACCTGCTGGCCGCCGCGCAGGAAGCCGAAATCGACTTCACCATGAGTGATATCGACAAGCTGTCCCGTAAAGTGCCGCAGCTGTGTAAAGTTGCGCCAAGCACCCAGAAATACCATATGGAAGATGTTCACCGTGCCGGTGGCGTAATCGGTATCCTGGGCGAGCTGGATCGCGCCGGGCTGCTGAACCGCGACGTGAAAAACGTGCTCGGTCTGACGCTGCCGGAGTCGCTGGACCAATACGACGTGATGCTGACCAAAGACGACGCGGTGAAAACGATGTTCCGCGCCGGTCCCGCCGGGATCCGTACCACGCAGGCGTTCTCGCAGGATTGCCGCTGGGATTCCCTGGATGACGATCGCGCCGAAGGCTGCATCCGTTCGCTGGAGCACGCCTACAGCAAGGACGGCGGTCTGGCCGTGCTGTACGGTAACTTCGCGGAAAACGGCTGCATCGTGAAAACGGCAGGCGTGGACGACAGCATCCTTAAATTCACCGGCCCGGCGAAAGTGTACGAAAGCCAGGATGAAGCGGTGGACGCCATCCTCGGTGGCAAAGTGGTAGAAGGCGACGTGGTTGTTATTCGCTATGAAGGGCCGAAAGGCGGGCCGGGCATGCAGGAAATGCTCTACCCAACCACCTTCCTGAAATCCATGGGTCTCGGCAAAGCCTGTGCGCTGATCACCGACGGCCGTTTCTCCGGCGGTACGTCCGGGCTCTCCATCGGCCACGTTTCACCGGAAGCGGCAAGCGGCGGCAACATCGCCATCATTGAAGACGGTGACTTGATCGAAATCGATATCCCGAATCGCGGCATTCAACTGAAGCTGAGCGACCATGAAATTGCGGCCCGTCGTGAGGCACAAGAAGCGCGCGGCGATAAAGCCTGGACGCCGAAAGATCGTCAGCGTGAAGTCTCCTTCGCCCTGCGCGCATACGCGAGCCTTGCCACCAGTGCAGATAAAGGCGCGGTGCGCGATAAATCGAAACTTGGGGGCTAATGATGGCCGAGTCACAACCCTTATCCGCCGCCCCCGAGGGGGCGGAATATCTGAGAGCGGTGCTACGCGCACCGGTCTATGAAGCCGTGCAGGTCACGCCGCTTCAGAAAATGGAAAAACTCTCTTCGCGCCTCGACAACGTGATCCTGGTGAAGCGCGAAGACCGCCAGCCGGTGCACAGCTTCAAGCTGCGCGGCGCCTACGCGATGATGGCCGGACTGACCGACGAGCAAAAAGCGCGCGGCGTCATTACCGCCTCGGCGGGCAACCATGCGCAGGGCGTGGCGTTCTCGTCTGCTCGTCTGGGGTTGAAAGCGCTAATCGTGATGCCGGTTGCTACCGCTGACATCAAAGTCGACGCGGTACGCGGTTTCGGCGGGGAAGTGCTGCTCCACGGCGCCAATTTTGACGAAGCTAAAGCCAAAGCCATTGAGCTGGCACAGCAGCAGGGCTTCACCTGGGTGCCGCCGTTCGATCACCCGATGGTCATTGCCGGACAAGGCACGCTGGCGCTTGAACTGCTGCAGCAGGATGCCCATCTCGACCGCGTCTTCGTTCCGGTGGGCGGCGGCGGGTTAGCGGCGGGTGTGGCCGTGCTGATCAAACAGCTGATGCCGCAGATCAAAGTCATCGCTGTTGAAGCGGAGGACTCTGCCTGCCTGAAAGCGGCGCTGGATGCCGGGCATCCGGTGGATCTGCCGCGCGTTGGGCTGTTTGCCGAGGGCGTGGCGGTAAAACGCATTGGCGATGAAACCTTCCGTCTCTGCCAGGAATACCTCGACGATATCGTCACGGTTGATAGCGATGCTATCTGCGCGGCAATGAAAGATCTGTTTGAGGATGTGCGTGCGGTGGCGGAGCCGTCCGGCGCGCTGGCCCTGGCGGGGATGAAAAAATACATCGCGCAGCACAACATCCGCGGCGAGCGCCTGGCGCACGTGCTTTCCGGCGCCAATGTGAACTTCCACGGCCTGCGCTACGTGTCCGAGCGCTGCGAACTGGGTGAACAGCGTGAAGCATTGCTGGCGGTGACTATTCCGGAAGAGAAGGGGAGCTTCCTGAAGTTCTGCCAGCTGCTGGGCGGTCGTTCGGTGACGGAGTTCAACTACCGTTTCGCCGATGCCAAAGATGCTTGCATTTTCGTCGGCGTGCGTCTGAGCCGTGGCGTCGAGGAGCGTAAAGAGATCCTTAACCTCCTGCATGACGGTGGTTACAGCGTGGTGGACCTTTCAGACGACGAAATGGCGAAGCTGCACGTGCGCTATATGGTCGGCGGGCGTCCCTCGAAGCCGCTCAGGGAACGCCTGTTCAGCTTCGAATTCCCGGAATCACCGGGCGCGTTGCTCAAATTCCTGCACACGCTGGGCACGCACTGGAACATCTCCCTGTTCCATTACCGTAGCCACGGCACCGACTACGGCCGCGTGCTGGCGGCGTTTGAACTGGGTGAGCACGAGCCGGATTTTGAAACACGGCTGAACGAACTGGGCTATGAGTGTCACGACGAAACCCACAACCCCGCCTTCCGTTTCTTCCTGGCAGGATAAGCGGAGCGCAACCCGACTTCAATGGTTGGGCAATATCTTCCAGAACGCATCAATAAGCGGCTCATGCAGCCGCTTTTTTTGTGCGCACACGCCAAGCTCAAACGGCGTTTTCTCATCGCTGCGATCCAGAATCATCACGCGATTGCGCACCGGTTCCGGGCTATTTTCCAGCACCACTTCCGGCAATAGCGCCACGCCGCAGCCGAGCGCCACCATCGACACCATCGCCTCATGACCGCTGACCGTGGCGTAAATCAACGGGTTACTGATTTTTTGTCGGCGGAACCACAGCTCAATGCGACGGCGCACTGGCCCCTGGTCGGCCATGATAAACGGCACCGTGGACCAGTCCGGTTTTTCTACCGATACCTGGTTTCGCACCGGGCAGGGCAGCGCCGGGGCAATAAGTACCACCGCCAGATTTTCGAGCATTGAAAACGCTACCGCACCCGGGAGCGTTTCGGGTTTCCCTGCAATGGCGAGATCCGCTTCGCCCGTCACCACTTTTTCCATCGCGTCGGCGGCGTCGCCCGTGGTCAGCTTAATTTCAACCGATGGATGTGCCGCGCGGAAGCGATCAAGAATGGGCGGCAGATGGCTGTAGGCGGCAGTGACGGAGCAGAAAATATGCAGCTCGCCGGACAGCGACGGCCCCTGCTGGTCAATGGCGTGCCGTAGCTGCTGATACTGCAGCAACGTCTGCTGGGCAAAAAGGCGCAGTTCTTCACCCGCTTCCGTGAGCGTGACGGTGCGGTTATCGCGCACAAACAGCGGCTGGCCGAGGTCTTCCTCAAGGCGCTGTATCTGGCGCGAGAGCGTGGAGGGGCTGACGTGCATCGCCCGTGCGCTGCGGCCAAAGTGACGGCTTTCCGCCAGATGCAGAAACATTTTCAGATCGCGTAAATCCACCGATTCCACTCCCTCTTTTTATATTGCAAAAATTGCAATATGACGTTGTGAATATATCAATTTCCGCAATAAATTTCCTGTTGTAATGTGGTTCTATTCTCGCTGAAACGCGAACCGAACAATAAGACACACAACATCACGAGGTATCACCCATGGCTAACTACTTTAATACACTGAACTTGCGCCAGCAGCTGGCGCAGCTGGGCAAATGCCGCTTCATGGCGCGCGATGAATTTGCCGATGGCGCGAGCTACCTTCAGGGTAAAAAAGTGGTCATCGTCGGCTGTGGCGCACAGGGTCTGAACCAGGGCCTGAACATGCGTGACTCCGGTCTGGATATCTCTTATGCCCTGCGTAAAGAAGCGATTGCTGAAAAGCGTGCTTCCTGGCGTAAAGCGACCGAAAACGGCTTCAAAGTGGGCACCTACGAAGAGCTGATCCCGCAGGCGGATCTGGTGGTTAACCTGACCCCGGACAAACAGCACTCTGACGTGGTGCGTTCCGTACAGCCGCTGATGAAAGACGGCGCTGCACTGGGTTACTCCCACGGCTTCAACATCGTTGAAGTTGGCGAGCAGATCCGCAAAGACATCACCGTAGTGATGGTGGCGCCGAAGTGCCCGGGTACGGAAGTACGCGAAGAGTACAAACGTGGCTTCGGCGTACCGACCCTGATCGCGGTCCACCCTGAAAACGATCCGAAAGGCGAAGGCATGGCGATTGCTAAAGCATGGGCTGCGGCGACCGGCGGCCACCGTGCGGGTGTTCTGGAATCTTCCTTCGTTGCCGAAGTGAAATCTGACCTGATGGGCGAGCAGACCATTCTGTGCGGTATGCTGCAGGCCGGTTCTCTGCTGTGCTTCGACAAGCTGGTGGAAGAAGGCACCGACCCGGCCTACGCGGAAAAACTGATTCAGTTCGGCTGGGAAACCATCACCGAAGCGCTGAAGCAGGGCGGCATTACGCTGATGATGGACCGTCTGTCCAACCCGGCAAAACTGCGTGCTTACGCCCTGTCTGAACAGCTGAAAACCATCATGGCACCGCTGTTCCAGAAACATATGGACGACATCATCTCCGGCGAATTCTCTTCCGGCATGATGGCGGACTGGGCGAACGACGATAAGAAACTGCTGACCTGGCGTGAAGAGACCGGCAAAACCGCGTTCGAAACGGCGCCACAGTTTGAAGGTAAAATTGGCGAGCAGGAGTACTTTGATAAAGGCGTACTGATGATCGCCATGGTGAAGGCGGGTGTTGAGCTGGCGTTCGAAACCATGGTGGATTCAGGCATCATCGAAGAGTCTGCCTACTACGAATCTCTGCACGAACTGCCGCTGATCGCGAACACCATCGCCCGTAAGCGTCTGTACGAAATGAACGTGGTTATCTCTGATACCGCTGAATACGGTAACTACCTGTTCTCCTACGCCTGCGTACCGCTGCTGAAAGAGTTCATGACCACCCTGCAACCGGGCGATCTGGGCAAAGCGATTGCGGAAGGTGCGGTAGACAACGCGCAGCTGCGCGATGTGAATGAAGCGATTCGCAGCCACCAGATCGAGAAAGTGGGTCACAAACTGCGTGGCTACATGACCGATATGAAGCGTATCGCGGTAGCGGGTTAACAACCTTGTCGGGTGGCGCTTCGCTTACCCGACCTACAAACACGTAAAATGTAGGCCGGGTAAGGCGCAGCCGCCACCCGGCTTTTTATTTGCGATATAACACTTTAATGACGTGGTAGCCAAACTGCGTGTGCAGCGGACCCGTCGGCTCCAGCACCGGGCAGGAGAAGACCACTTTATCGAACGCCGGCACCATCTGGCCCTGACGGAATTCACCTAAATCGCCGCCACGTTTGCCTGACGGACAAATTGAGTGCTTCTTAGCCAGCTTGCCGAAGTCGGCGCCGTTTTTGATCTGCTCCAGAAGATCCAGAGCCAGTTTCTCTTCTTTAACAAGAATATGCAGTGCTGCTGCTGTTTTTGCCATGATCGTGCCTTGAGTGGTATGGATTAGGCTCGCTATACTACCACGCTGTTATTCTCCCCTCCTGACTTTCATTGAGTGATCATTTATGCGTCTAAACCCCGGACAACAACAAGCCGTCGAATTTGTCACCGGACCCTGTCTGGTGCTGGCGGGAGCAGGATCCGGTAAAACGCGCGTCATCACCAATAAGATTGCGCACCTGATCCGCGGCTGTGGTTATCAGGCCCGTCACATTGCGGCGGTCACCTTTACCAACAAAGCGGCACGCGAAATGAAAGAACGTGTCGGCCAGACGCTGGGGCGCAAAGAGGCGCGCGGGCTGATGATCTCCACGTTCCACACGCTGGGGCTGGATATCATCAAACGTGAGTATGCCGCGCTGGGGATGAAATCCAACTTTTCGCTTTTCGATGACACCGACCAGGTGGCATTACTCAAAGAGCTCACTGAAGGGCTGATCGAAGATGACAAGGTGCTGTTGCAGCAGCTGATCTCGACGATCTCTAACTGGAAAAACGATCTAATGACCCCGGCCCAGGCTGCGGCGATCGCCAAAGGCGAACGGGATCGGATCTTCGCCCACTGTTATGGTCTGTACGATGCGCACATGAAAGCGTGTAATGTGCTGGACTTCGACGACCTGATCCTGCTGCCGACGCTGCTTTTACAGCGAAATGAAGAGGTGCGCGAGCGCTGGCAGAATAAAATCCGCTACCTGCTGGTGGATGAATATCAGGACACCAACACCAGCCAGTACGAGCTGGTAAAGCTGCTGGTGGGCCAGCGTGCCCGTTTCACCGTGGTAGGCGACGACGACCAGTCGATCTACTCCTGGCGCGGCGCGCGTCCGCAAAACCTGGTGCTGCTGAGTAAAGACTTCCCCGCGCTGCAGGTGATTAAGCTGGAGCAAAACTACCGCTCCTCCGGACGGATCCTGAAGGCGGCAAACATCCTGATTGCCAATAACCCGCACGTATTTGAAAAGCGCCTGTTCTCCGAGCTGGGCTACGGCACAGAGTTGAAAGTGCTCAGCGCCAACAATGAAGAACATGAAGCGGAGCGCGTGACGGGCGAACTGATTGCCCACCACTTCGTCAACAAAACCGAATATAAAGATTACGCGATCCTTTATCGCGGTAATCACCAGTCGCGCGTCTTTGAAAAGATGCTGATGCAGAACCGCATACCGTACAAAATCTCGGGCGGCACCTCGTTCTTCTCACGGCCTGAAATTAAAGATCTGCTGGCCTATCTGCGTGTGCTCACTAACCCGGATGACGACAGCGCGTTTCTGCGCATCATGAATACGCCGAAGCGCGAAATCGGTCCGGCGACGCTGCAAAAGCTGGGTGAATGGGCGATGACCCGCAATAAAAGCCTGTTTACGGCCAGCTTCGATATGGGACTAAGCCAGACGCTGACCGGGCGCGGTTACGACTCGTTAACGCGATTCACCCACTGGCTTGGCGAAGTGCAGCGTCTTGCAGAGCGCGAGCCGGTGGCGGCGGTGCGCGATCTGATTCACGGTATTGATTACGAATCCTGGCTGTACGAAACCTCCGCCAGCCCGAAAGCGGCTGAGATGCGCATGAAAAACGTTAACCAGCTGTTCAGCTGGATGACCGAAATGCTGGAAGGCTCGGAAATCGATGAGCCGATGACCCTGACCCAGGTGGTCACTCGCTTTACCCTGCGCGACATGATGGAGCGCGGCGAGAGCGAAGAAGAGGCTGATCAGGTTCAGCTGATGACGCTGCATGCGTCAAAAGGGCTGGAGTTTCCGTATGTGTATCTGGTCGGTATGGAAGAGGGGTTGCTGCCCCATCAGAGCAGTATTGATGAAGACAACGTCGACGAGGAGCGGCGTCTGGCCTATGTGGGGATCACCCGTGCGCAGAAAGAGCTGACATTCACGCTGTGTAAAGAGCGCCGCCAGTATGGTGAGCTTGTCCGCCCGGAGCCAAGCCGTTTTCTGCTGGAACTGCCGCAGGACGATCTGATTTGGGAACAAGAGCGCAAGGTGATTACCGCTGAAGAGCGGATGCACAAAGGCCAGGCGAACGTGGCAAACATTCGCGCCATGCTGGCAAAAGCCAAAGAGAAGGGATGAGTTTGAAGGGCTTGCAGGCCGGGTAAGCGCAGCGCCACCCGGCATATTCTACTCTCTTATTTTACTTCCAGTGCCCAGTGCACATAGCTTTGCCACTGGCACTCCTGCTCGATCATCTCTGCGCCGAGCGGGTGATGATCAATCCAGTTTTCCGGCAGCGTCAGCGTCAGCTTCTCATCATCGGCCACCAGATTAATCGCAGGCAGCAAATCATCACGACGACGGCTTGCAAACAGAATCGCCAGACGCAGCAGGCGGCACAGATGCTCGGCCACGCGCGGCGGTACAGCGTTTTGCTGATGAAGAGAGGAGAGATCAACGGCGTTGGTCTGGTTCAGCAGCAGCGTTGCCAGCAGCTTTTTCTGTGCGGGCGTGTAGCCCGGTAAGTCAAGGTTACGCACAAGGTAGGCTGCATGAGCCGGGGCCTGCTTAAAGTCGATACTCAGCCCCACTTCATGCAGAGCACAAGCGCTCAGCAATAAATCGCGGCTCAGAGGGTCAAGATCCCAGACGTTAGCGACCTGATCGGCAAAGCGAGAGGCCAGCTGCGATACGCGGCCAGCCTGATCGATATCAACCAGAAAACGACGCTGCACGTTGCGCAAAGTACGGTTGCGGATGTCCTGATCCACTGAAAGATGCAGCATCCCGTAGACCAGACCTTCGCGCAGCGCGCCGCCGGCAAGGGTCATAAACTGGATGTTCAGCTCGGTGAAAATGGCGATCAGAATGGCGAGCCCGCTCGGGAAGACCAGGGCACGTTCCAGCGTCAGGCCTTCAATTTCCAGCTCTTCCAGGCGTCCGCACTGAATGGCGCGCTGTTTAAGCTGCTGAAGTTTGGCAAGCGTAATGCGCTCGTCCATTCCCTGCGCCATCATGATTTCCTGCAGGGCCTGAACGGTACCTGACGCACCGACACACACTTTCCAGCCGTGGTAGCGCAGTTCGTCCATCACCGGACGTAACACTTCGCGCGCGGCATTTTCTGCCTCGTCGAAATTCTCTTTACCCAGATTGCGGTCAGCGAAGTAACGCTCAAGCCAGGTTACGCAGCCCATCGACAGGCTGAACAGCGAGGTCGCCTGCGCGCCGGTACCGGTCACAAGCTCGGTACTGGCACCGCCGATATCTACCACCAGACGGCGATCGTCCCCGCCTGTCGTATGCGCAACTCCCTGATAGATCAGGCGAGCTTCTTCTTCGCCGCTGATTACCTGAACCGGGCACCCCAGGATTTCCTGCGCTTTGGCAATAAAATCCACGGCGTTAACCGCCAGGCGGAGCGTCGCGGTGGCGACCACGGTGATTTGGGCATGCGGGATATCCTGCAGACGCTCTGCAAAGAGCCGCAGACACTGCCAGCCACGTTCCATGGCTTCGGGAGAGAGAACATTATCGCTGCTCAGGCCCGCCGCGAGGCGGACCTTGCGCTTAATGCGCGTCAGCGTTTGTATGCTCCCTGCCACCTCGCGCACAACCAGCATATGAAAACTATTCGAACCGAGATCGATTGCTGCATAAAGCGAGGTGGAGCTGAGCATATTTTCTTAACCTGAACGACGACGATTACGCGGCGCGCCTGAACGACGCGGGCCATTGCCGGAGCGTGGGCGTGTAAGACGCTTAGGCGGCGGCAGTTCGCTTAACAGCGCTTCGGGATTGTATTTGCTCTGCGGAATCGAGTGACCGATGTACGTCTCAATGGCTGGAAGATTCAGCGCATACTCTTCACACGCAAGGCTGATTGAGTGGCCGCTCGCACCCGCGCGACCGGTACGACCGATACGGTGTACATAGTCTTCGCAGTCATCCGGCAGATCATAGTTAAAGACGTGCGTAACGGCAGGAATGTGCAAGCCACGCGCTGCCACGTCGGTTGCGACCAGAATATCGAGATCGCCACGGGTAAATTCGTCGAGGATACGCAGGCGTTTTTTCTGTGCAACGTCGCCAGTGAGCAGGCCCACACGGTGACCGTCTGCAGCCAGATGGCCCCAGATGTCTTCACAGCGGTGTTTGGTGTTTGCGAAGATAATGGCGCGGTCCGGCCACTCTTCTTCGATCAGCGTTTGCAGCAGACGCATTTTCTCTTCATTAGAAGGATAGAAGAGCTCTTCTTTAATGCGATGACCTGTTTTCTGCTCAGGCTCGACTTCCACGTATTCGGCGTTGTTCATCTGTTCAAACGCCAGTTCACGCACACGGTAAGAGAGGGTGGCAGAGAACAGCATGTTCAGACGCTGATTGGCCGGCGGCATGCGGCGGAACAGCCAGCGGATATCTTTAATGAAGCCCAGATCGTACATACGGTCGGCTTCATCAAGCACCACAACCTGGATTGCGCCGAGGTTGATGTGGTTCTGTTTGGCGTAGTCGATAAGACGGCCAGTGGTACCAATCAGGATATCCACGCCGCTTTCCAGCACTTTCAGCTGCTTATCGTAGCCGTCACCGCCATAGGCCAGGCCAAGCTTCAGACCGGTAGCCTGTGCCAGGGGTTCAGCGTCTGCGTGGATCTGTACCGCCAGTTCTCGCGTCGGGGCCATAATGAGCGCGCGCGGCTGGTTAACTTTGCGGTCTGCAATCGCTGGGTGAGAAAGTAAATAATGAAACGTTGACGTTAAAAACGCCATCGTTTTGCCGGTACCGGTTTGCGCCTGCCCTGCAACATCGCGACCGGCCAGCGTCAGCGGCAGTGCGAGAGCCTGAATGGGCGTGCAGTTATGAAACCCTTTAGTTTCAAGGGCTTCAATCACTTTTGGGTGCAGGGCGAAGTCGGAAAACTTCTGTTCTGTTAAATGTGTTTTGCTCATAGTGTGGTAGAATATCAGCTTACTATTGCTTTACGAAAGCGTATCCGGTGAAATAAAGTCAACCTTTAGTTGGTTAATGCGACATCAACACGTCGTTGGTGTAGACAAAACCAACGTACCAGGCTTATTCCTGTGGAGTTATATATGAGCGATAAAATTATTCACCTGACTGACGATAGTTTTGACACGGACGTACTTAAGGCTGACGGGCTGATCCTCGTCGATTTCTGGGCTGAATGGTGTGGTCCTTGCAAAATGATCGCTCCGATTCTGGATGAAATCGCTGACGAATATCAGGGCAAACTGACCGTTGCCAAACTGAACATCGACCAGAACCCGGGCACCGCACCAAAATACGGTATCCGTGGCATCCCGACCCTGCTGCTGTTCAAAAACGGCGAAGTGGCGGCGACCAAAGTGGGCGCGCTGTCCAAAGGTCAACTGAAAGAGTTCCTGGACGCTAACCTGGCGTAAGGTTTCTCCGCTGTGCGTCCAGAGCACCCGGCTAAATGATGTGGAACTCTGGACGCCCGGCTTAAGTCGTGCTAAGTTAGCTATGACTTCGTTTTAAACATATCTGTTGTTTGAATCTTGTTTTACCCGATACTTCCCCTTGTTGACATCAACAGTGCGTGAAGTGGCTAAATTCCGGGCTTGTCACTCAATCCGTCTTGTCGTTTCAGTTCTGCGTTCTTTCCCTGTGACCAGACAGCGAACAGACATGAGATGATGGCCGCTAAACAGGCATGGATGACCCTGCCATACCATTCACAACATTAAGTTCGAGAATCACCCCGAGTTTAAGAACCCACACCATTATGAATCTTACCGAATTAAAGAATACGCCGGTTTCTGAGCTGATCACTCTCGGCGAAAATATGGGGCTGGAAAACCAGGCTCGTATGCGCAAGCAGGACATCATTTTCGCCATCCTGAAGCAGCATGCTAAGAGTGGCGAAGATATCTTTGGCGACGGTGTGTTGGAGATATTGCAAGACGGATTTGGTTTCCTCCGCTCTGCAGACAGCTCCTACCTCGCCGGCCCTGACGACATCTACGTATCCCCCAGCCAAATCCGCCGTTTCAACCTCCGCACTGGTGACACCATTTCAGGTAAGATTCGTCCTCCTAAAGAGGGTGAACGCTACTTTGCGCTGTTGAAAGTCAATGAAGTTAACTTTGACAAGCCAGAAAACTCACGTAACAAGATCCTCTTTGAGAACTTAACGCCTCTGCACGCGAACTCTCGCCTGCGCATGGAGCGTGGTAATGGTTCAACGGAAGACTTAACCGCGCGTGTTCTGGATCTGGCATCGCCAATTGGTCGCGGCCAACGTGGTCTGATCGTGGCCCCGCCAAAAGCGGGTAAAACGATGCTGCTGCAGAATATCGCGCAGAGCATCGCCTATAACCACCCAGACTGCGTGCTAATGGTACTGCTGATTGACGAACGTCCGGAAGAAGTGACCGAGATGCAGCGTCTGGTTAAAGGTGAAGTGGTTGCTTCTACCTTTGACGAACCCGCCTCTCGTCACGTTCAGGTCGCGGAAATGGTTATCGAGAAGGCGAAACGCCTGGTTGAGCACAAGAAAGACGTGATCATCCTGCTCGACTCCATTACCCGTCTGGCACGTGCTTACAACACCGTGGTTCCGGCTTCCGGTAAAGTACTGACCGGTGGTGTGGACGCCAACGCCCTGCACCGTCCGAAACGCTTCTTCGGTGCGGCACGTAACGTGGAAGAGGGTGGTAGCCTGACCATCATCGCAACGGCGCTGATCGATACCGGCTCCAAAATGGACGAAGTGATTTACGAAGAATTTAAAGGTACAGGTAACATGGAACTGCACCTTTCTCGTAAGATCGCTGAAAAACGCGTCTTCCCGGCAATCGACTACAACCGTTCCGGTACCCGTAAAGAAGAGCTGCTCACTACCCAGGAAGAGCTGCAGAAAATGTGGATCCTGCGCAAAATCATCCATCCAATGGGTGAAATCGACGCAATGGAATTCCTCATTAACAAACTGGCGATGACCAAAACGAACGACGATTTCTTCGATATGATGAAACGCTCGTAACGTAAATAAAGCCTGTAAACGCCACGTTTTTACGTGGCGTTTTTCTTTTATGGATTATACGCTAGTACCATCTACTCCCAATTTTGACCGGTCAGTGCGACAATAAGAACGTTTGCATAGCCAAAGAAATAATTGATTGAAAAATATACAAAGGGAGTTGTAAGAAGCCAGCTTTATTACTTCTGAGGGAGTGGCTTCATGGTTATACTTCCGGGACTAACATTTGTTGAGAGCAATCCATTGTGAATCTACTCACTGCCGTTACTGAGCTGATCAGTATTTTTTTATTCACAACCTGTTTTTTGTTCATCGCGCGCAAGGTGGCAAAACGAATAGGGTTGGTGGATAAGCCCAATTTTCGTAAACGTCATCAGGGACTTATTCCGCTGGTTGGGGGTATCTCTGTTTACGCAGGGATTTGCTTCACGTTTGGCATTGCCGATTATTATATTCCACACGCAGCGCTCTACCTTGCCTGTGCTGGTGTCTTAGTTTTAGTCGGTGCGTTAGACGACCGATTCGATATTGCCGTCAAAATTCGAGCTACCGTTCAGGCGGCTATCGGCGTGATTATGATGGTGGTGGGTGGACTGTATTTACGAAGCCTCGGCTATGTGTTTGGTCCCTGGGAGTTGGTACTTGGGCCATTTGGTTTCTTCCTGACGCTCTTTGCCGTCTGGGCAGCAATCAATGCTTTCAACATGGTGGATGGTATCGACGGTTTGCTGGGTGGCTTGTCGTCAGTATCATTTGCCGCTATCGGTATCATTCTGTGGTTTGATGGCCAGTACAGCCTGTCGATGTGGTGTTTTGCCATGATCGCCGCCATCCTGCCTTATATCCTCTTAAACCTCGGTGCGCTGGGGCGTCGCTACAAAGTCTTTATGGGTGACGCGGGCAGTACGCTGATCGGTTTTACCGTTATCTGGATCCTGCTTGAAACCACGCAGGGGAAAACTCATCCTATAAGCCCGGTAACTGCGCTGTGGATTATTGCTATCCCATTAATGGATATGGTGGCGATTATGTATCGCCGTCTGCGTAAAGGGATGAGTCCGTTCTCACCAGACCGACAGCATATTCATCACCTTATTATGCGTGCCGGTTTTACGTCTCGTCAGGCATTCGTTTTAATCACTCTGGCGGCCGCTATTCTCGCTGCCATCGGGGTGGCAGCGGAATACGCTCATTTCATTCCTGAATGGGTAATGTTGGTATTATTCTTGCTAGCATTCTTCCTGTACGGCTACTGCATTAAGCGCGCATGGAAAGTCGCGCGATTCATTAAACGTCTTAAGCGCAGGATGCGTCGTAACAGTGGCAAAAACACAACATTAACTAAGTAAAACCGGGACTATGATGACTCAACCGTTGGCGGGAGCGAAATCAGTGGTAACTGAGAATGAACTGGATATTCGGGGTTTGTTTCGCGTGTTATGGGCAGGCAAACTTTGGATTGCGGGGATCGCGCTGGGGTTTGCACTGTTGGCGCTGGCCTACACATTCTTTGCAAAACAGGAGTGGAGCGCCACGGCAATCACAGACAGACCAACGGTTAACATGCTCGGGGGGTACTATTCCCAGCAGCAATTCCTGCGAAACCTGGATATTAAAGCCAGTCTCGCGACGCCGGACCAGGCTTCCGTTATGGATGAAGCCTATAAAGAGTTCGTGATGCAACTGGCTTCATGGGATACACGCCGTGATTTCTGGTCTCAGACGGATTACTACAAGCAGCGTCGGGTTGATAACACCAAAGCCGATGCCGCGCTGCTGGACGATCTGATTAACAATATTCAATTTATGCCGGGTGATGCGCTGCGTAACGTCAACGACAGCGTCAAGCTGATTGCAGAAACCGCGCCGGACGCCAACAATCTGTTGCGTCAGTATGTCGCGTTCGCCAGCCAGCGTGCCGCAAGCCATCTTAATGAAGAGCTGAAAGGCGCATGGGCGGCCCGCACAATCCAGATGAAGGCGCAGGTTAAACGCCAGGAGGAAGTGGCAAATGCCATTTTCGCCCGCCGCATACATAACATTGAACAGGCGTTAAAAATTGCGGAGCAGCACAATATTTCCCGCTCTGAGACGGATGTCCCGGCAGATGAACTGCCTGACTCTGAAATGTTCCTGCTTGGTCGCCCAATGCTGCAGTCGCGTCTGGAAAATCTGCAGGCCGTTGGCCCTGATTTTGACCTCGACTACGATCAAAATCGCGCGATGCTGAACACGCTTAATGTCGGTCCCACGATGGACCCACGTTTTCAGACCTATCGTTATTTAAGAACGCCTGAAGAACCTGTAAAACGCGATAGTCCGCGTCGTGCATTCCTGATGATCATGTGGGGGATTGTGGGCGCACTGACGGGCGCTGGCGTGGCGTTAATGCGTCGTCGCACAAACTAAGAACGCCGTCTACGATGAAGGCTATGGCCTTCATCGCCTAATCGAAGAGAATCGATGTGAAAGTACTTACCGTATTTGGCACCAGGCCGGAGGCCATTAAGATGGCACCTCTGGTTCATGCGCTGGCCAGCGATCCTGATATTGAAGCGAAAGTCTGCGTCACGGCCCAGCACCGTGAGATGCTCGACCAGGTCTTAACGCTCTTTTCCATTGTCCCGGATTACGACCTCAATATTATGAAACCGGGACAAGGATTGACGGAAATTACCTGCCGTATTCTGCAAGAGCTTAAACCGATCCTGGAGTCATTCCAGCCCGACGTTGTTCTGGTACATGGCGATACCACGACGACGATGGCAACAAGCCTGGCCGCTTTTTACCAGCGTATTCCCGTCGGCCATGTTGAGGCGGGCCTGCGTACCGGCAACCTTTATTCGCCGTGGCCAGAAGAGGCCAACCGTACGCTTACCGGCCATCTGGCAATGTACCATTTTGCCCCTACCGAGAACTCGCGTCAGAACCTGCTGCGCGAAAATATCGCCGACAACAAAATTTTTGTGACCGGCAATACGGTCATTGATGCGTTGATTTGGGTACGCGATCGCGTCCTGGCAAACAGCGATCTGCAGAAAGCGCTCGCTGCCCGCTATCCATTCCTGAATAACGGCAAAAAAACCATTCTGGTCACAGGCCATCGTCGTGAAAGCTTTGGCCGGGGTTTTGAGCAGATCTGTCACGCGCTGGCTGAAATTGCGGCGCAGAACGTCGATGTACAGATTGTCTATCCGGTCCACCTCAATCCTAACGTCAGCGAGCCGGTCAACCGTATCCTTGGCCATGTTGAAAACGTCCTGCTGATTGAACCGCAGGACTACCTGCCGTTTGTCTGGCTGATGAACCATGCCTGGCTGATCCTCACCGATTCCGGCGGCATTCAGGAGGAAGCACCGTCCCTCGGCAAGCCGGTGCTGGTGATGCGTGAAACGACTGAACGCCCGGAAGCGGTTAAAGCGGGTACCGTGCGTCTGGTCGGTACTGACGCGCAGCTCATCGTCGAAGAGGTGACGCGACTTCTGCATGATGATGACGCATATCAGACAATGAGCCGGGCCCATAATCCGTACGGAGATGGCCAGGCTTGTGGTCGTATTTTGCATGCACTTAAACACAATCGGGTATCGCTATGAGTTTTACTACCATCTCTGTCATTGGTCTTGGCTACATTGGCCTGCCCACCGCGGCGGCGTTTGCCTCTCGTCAGAAACAGGTTGTCGGTGTGGATATCAATGCCCGGGCGGTGGAAACCATTAACCGCGGCGAAATTCATATTGTTGAGCCCGATCTGGACCGCGTGGTGAAAGAGGCCGTTGACGGCGGCTTCCTGCGTGCCAGCACGACGCCAGTGGAAGCGGATGCGTACCTGATCGCCGTCCCGACGCCTTTTAAAGGCGAGCACGAGCCCGATATGATCTACGTCGAGGTGGCAGCGAAATCCATTGCCCCTGTGCTGAAGAAAGGGGCGCTGGTGATCCTGGAATCGACCTCGCCAGTGGGCGCCACCGAGCAGATGGCGCAGTGGCTGGCCGACGCGCGTCCCGATTTAAGCTTCCCGCAACAGGCGGGAGAGCAGGCGGATATCAACATCGCCTACTGTCCGGAGCGAGTGCTGCCGGGCCAGGTCATGGTTGAGCTGATTAAAAACGATCGCGTTATTGGCGGTATGACTCCCGTCTGCTCGGAACGTGCCAGCGCCCTGTACAAAATTTTCCTCGAAGGCGAATGCGTAGTGACCAACTCCCGCACCGCTGAAATGTGCAAGCTGACGGAAAACAGCTTCCGTGACGTGAATATCGCCTTTGCGAATGAGCTGTCGCTGATCTGCGCCGATCAGGGGATTAACGTCTGGGAATTGATTCGCCTGGCGAATCGCCATCCGCGCGTGAACATTCTTCAGCCGGGCCCGGGTGTGGGTGGACACTGTATCGCCGTCGATCCGTGGTTTATCGTGGCGCAGAATCCGGCGCAGGCGCGTCTGATCCGTACCGCGCGCGAAGTGAACGACAGCAAACCTCACTGGGTGCTCAACCAGGTCAAAGCCACAGTAGCCGATTGTCTGGCAGAGAGCGGCAAGCGTGCCAGCGAGCTGAAAATCGCCTGCTTTGGCCTGGCGTTTAAACCCAATATTGACGATTTGCGCGAAAGCCCGGCAATGGAAATTGCCGAGATGATCGCCGGGTGGCACAAGGGCGATACGCTGGTGGTTGAGCCGAATATCCATGAACTGCCGGCTAAACTGGCGGGGCACTGCACGTTGACCACCCTTGATGACGCGCTGGCAACGGCGGATGTGCTGGTGCTGCTGGTGGATCATAAAGAGTTTAAAGCGACGTCTGGTGATACCGTGCATCAACAGTATGTCGTTGATACCAAAGGCGTCTGGCGTTGAGTGAACTCCACGGCGTGCTTGAATCCCTTGAATGGGAAAGCACTTTTTTTGCTCGCCCCTCGGCGATAGTGCGCTTGCGTGAGGATGCGCCTGCTCTGCAGGAAGCTGACTTCAGCGCCTGGCAGCGCGTGCAGGCTAAGATCCCGGCGGACCGCGCCGATTGGCTTGATGCGCTCCAGCAACACGGTTTTCAGCTGGTTGAAGGTGAGGCAGACCTGTCTATTGCCCTTACCCGACACGATGCGTGCGGGGCGGAACTTGCAACGGAACAGGATATCCCTGTATTACGCCAGATGGCGGCTAAGGCATTTGCTCAGAGCCGCTTTCGTGCGCCCTGGTATGCACCTGATGACAGCGGACGCTTCTATGCCCAGTGGATTGAGAATGCGGTCAAAGGCACCTTTGACCACGTCTGTCTGGTATGTCGTGCCGCGGACGGTCAGATCCAGGGATTCGTTTCGCTGCGTAAGCTCAACGAGCGCGAGGCGCGTATTGGCTTATTAGCCGGACGCGGTATGGGGGCAAAACTCATGCAGGCGGCGCTGCACTGGGCGCAGCAGCAGCAGAGTGTGACGCTGCGGGTGGCTACCCAAATGGGCAACACTGCCGCGCTTAAACGTTATATTGCGAGTGGTGCCAACATCGACGCCACCGCCTACTGGTTATACAGGTGACAAGATGATTCCATTTAACGCCCCCCCCGTCGTCGGTACGGAACTCGACTATATGCAGTCTGCCATGGGCAGCGGCAAACTTTGCGGTGATGGCGGTTTCACCCGTCGCTGCCAGCAGTGGATGGAGCAGCGTTTTCGCAGCGCTAAAGTGCTGCTGACCCCGTCCTGTACGGCATCGCTGGAGATGGCGGCACTGCTGCTGGATATCCAGCCTGGCGATGAAGTGATCATGCCGAGCTATACCTTTGTCTCCACGGCAAATGCGTTTGTCCTGCGCGGAGCAAAAATCGTCTTTGTGGATATCCGCCCGGATACCATGAACATTGATGAGACGCTGATTGAAGCTGCGATCACCGACAAAACGCGGGCGATCGTGCCGGTTCACTACGCGGGCGTAGCCTGTGAAATGGACACCATCATGGCGATCGCCAAAAAACATAACCTGTTTGTGGTGGAAGATGCCGCTCAGGGTGTGATGTCCACCTACAAGGGACGCGCGCTGGGCACTATCGGCCATATTGGCTGCTTTAGCTTCCACGAAACGAAAAACTACACGGCGGGTGGAGAAGGTGGCGCGACGCTGATCAACGACCCGGCGCTCGTGGAGCGTGCGGAAGTGATCCGTGAAAAAGGCACCAACCGCAGCCAGTTCTTCCGCGGGCAGGTGGATAAATACACCTGGCGCGATATCGGCTCAAGCTATCTGATGGCGGATCTGCAGGCGGCATATCTGTGGGCACAGCTGGAAGCGGCGGAGCGGATTAACCTCCAGCGCCTGTCCCTGTGGCAAACCTATTACGATGCACTTGAACCGCTGGCAAAAGCCGGGCGTATCGAGCTGCCAACTATCCCGGCTGATTGCGTTCACAATGCCCACATGTTCTACATCAAGCTTCGCGATAACGACGATCGCAGCCAGCTCATCGCCTGGCTGAAAGAAGCCGAAATTATGGCGGTCTTCCACTACATTCCGCTGCATTCGAGCCCGGCAGGCGAGGCGTTCGGGGTGTTCGCCGGTGAAGACCGTTACACTACAAAAGAAAGTGAGCGTTTGCTTCGCTTGCCACTGTTCTACAACCTCGCGCCAGTTAACCAGCGTACGGTGATTAATACCCTTCTGAGTTATTTCGGCTGATATGTCTCTGGCAAAAGCATCGGTGTGGACCGCCGCGTCCACGCTTGTAAAGATTGGCGCCGGACTGCTGGTCGTCAAGCTGCTGGCCGTCTCATTCGGTCCTTCAGGCGTCGGGCTGGCGGGGAACTTCCGCCAGCTGGTGACCGTCCTTGGCGTGCTGGCCGGGGCCGGTATCTTCAACGGTGTGACCAAATACGTTGCTCAGTATCATGATGATGCGGCACAGCTTCGCAGGGTCGTCGGCACCGCGTCGGCGATGGTTACCGGGTTTTCGACCCTGCTGGCTATCGTATTTTTGCTCGCGGCGGCCCCCATCAGTCAGGGATTATTTGGGCACACCCAGTATGAGGGGCTGGTGCGTCTGGTCGCATTGGTTCAGATGGGTATTGCCTGGGCAAACCTGCTGCTGGCATTGATGAAAGGCTTTCGTGATGCTGCCGGGAACGCGCTTGCGTTAATCCTGGGGAGCGTCATCGGCGTGATTGCCTATTACTTCTGCTACCGCCTGGGTGGCTATGAAGGGGCACTGCTCGGGCTGGCGCTGGTTCCGGCGCTGGTTGTCGTTCCTGCCGCGTTTATGCTGATGCGTCGGGGCGTTATCCCTCTGAGCTACCTCAAACCGCAATGGGACAAAGTGCTTGCCAGCCAGTTGGGTAAATTTACCCTGATGGCGCTCATCACTTCCGTCACGCTGCCGGTGGCTTACGTGATGATGCGAAACCTGCTGGCGGCGCATTATAGCTGGGATGAGGTAGGGATCTGGCAGGGCGTAAGCAGTATTTCCGACGCCTACCTACAGTTTATTACGGCTTCCTTTAGCGTTTATTTGCTGCCAACCTTATCGCGTCTGACGTCCAGGCAGGATATTACCCGTGAGATTTTCCGCTCGCTGCGCTTTGTGCTTCCCGCCGTGGCGGCGGCCAGTTTTACCGTCTGGCTATTGCGCGATGTCGCCATCTGGCTGCTTTTCTCAGCGAAGTTTACCGCCATGCGCGATCTGTTTGCCTGGCAACTGGTGGGCGATGTGCTGAAAGTGGGGGCTTACGTTTTCGGCTACCTGGTGATTGCGAAAGCCTCGCTGCGGCTGTATATCCTGGCGGAGATAAGCCAGTTTGGGTTACTGACGGCATTTTCACACTGGCTAATACCTTCGCATGGTGCGCTGGGGGCGGCTCAGGCCTATATGGCAACCTATATCGTTTATTTCGCTGCCTGTTGCGGCGTATTTTTATTGTGGCGTAAACGCGCATGACTGCACTGATTCACATCCTGGGATCGGATATCCCACACCATAACCAGACCGTTTTGCGGTTCTTTAACGATGAACTGGCACCGGGTAACCCTGATGCACGTGAGTTTATGGTTGCAGGTCAGGATAAGGGCCTGAGCGAGGCATTTCCGGCGCTGACTCTTCGCTTCTGGCCGGACAAGGCCGCGCTGGCGAAGGCGGTCATTGCCAAAGCCAAAGCGAATCGCCAGCAACGTTTCTTTTTCCACGGGCAGTTCAATACCGGCCTGTGGCTGGCCCTGCTCAGCGGGGGAATCAAACCTTCCCAGTGCAGCTGGCATATCTGGGGGGCGGATCTCTACGAAGTCTCACGCGGCTGGAAATTCCGCCTTTTCTATCCCCTGCGCCGCATGGCACAGGGCAGGGTGGGCTGCGTTTTTGCCACCCGTGGCGATCTCAACTATTTTGCGAAACAGCATCCGAACGTGCGCGGTGAGCTAATCTATTTCCCAACCCGCATGGATCCGGCGCTAAATACCCTGGCGAATGACACGGTTCGTGAAGGCAAGCTGACGATTCTGGTGGGAAATTCAGGCGACCGCAGTAACGAGCATGTTGCCGCGCTGCGGGCGGTACACCAGCAGTTTGGCGACACGGTGAACGTGGTCGTGCCGATGGGTTATCCGGCCAATAACGACGCCTACATCAACGAGGTTCGCCAGCAGGGTCTTACGCTTTTTAGCCCTGAGAATCTTCAAATCCTCAGTGAAAAGCTGGCGTTTGATGAATACCTTACGCTGCTAAGAAAATGCGATCTCGGCTATTTTATCTTTGCGCGTCAGCAGGGGATAGGTACGTTGTGTCTGCTGATCCAGGCGGGGGTGCCGTGCGTGCTCAACCGTGACAACCCATTCTGGCAGGATATGGTTGAACAGCATATTCCGGTGCTGTTTACCTCCGATACGCTGAATGTCGAGGTGGTTCGGGAAGCACAACGTCAGCTCACGCTGGTGGATAAAAACAGTATCGACTTTTTCAGCCCGAACTATCTCACGCCGTGGCACCGTGCGCTGCGTATCGCGTCAGGAGAGAAAGCATGAGTCAGTTGCAATTCAGCGGCTTACTGGTTGTCTGGCTTCTGAGCACGCTGTTTATCGCCACCCTCACCTGGTTTGAATTCCGCCGGGTGCGCTTCAACTTTAACGTATTCTTCTCGTTACTGTTTCTGCTGACCTTCTTTTTCGGCTTTCCGCTGACCAGCATTCTGGTTTTCCGGTTTGACGTGAGCGTCGCGCCGCCGGAAATCTTGCTCCAGGCGCTTCTGGCGGCGACCTGTTTCTATGCGGTTTACTACGTCACCTACAAAACGCGGCTGCGTTCAGCCAGGGCCACTGCATCACGCCGGGCGCTCTTTACCATGAATCGGGTGGAGACCCACCTGACATGGGTGATATTGATGGCTATCGCCCTGGTCAGTGTCGGGATCTTCTTTATGCATAACGGCTTCCTGCTGTTTAAGCTCAACTCCTACAGCCAGATTTTTTCGGCTGAAGTTTCGGGCGTGGCGTTAAAGCGATTCTTCTACTTCTTTATCCCGGCGATGCTGGTGATTTTCTTCCTGCGACAGGACAGTAAAGCGTGGCTGTTCTTCCTGGTCAGTACCGTCGCGTTCGGTATCCTGACCTACATGATTGTGGGCGGTACGCGCGCCAATATCATCATTGCTTTCGCTATCTTCTTGTTTATTGGCATCATCCGCGGCTGGATCTCGCTGTGGATGCTGGTGGCGGCAGGGGTGTTTGGCATTGTGGGGATGTTCTGGCTGGCGCTGAAGCGCTACGGGATGAACGTGGCGGGCGATGAGGCGTTTTACACGTTCCTCTACCTGACGCGCGATACCTTCTCGCCGTGGGAAAACCTGGCCTTGCTGCTGCAAAACTACGACAAGATTGATTTCCAGGGGCTTGCGCCGATTGTTCGCGACTTCTATGTCTTTATCCCGAGCTGGCTATGGCCGGAGCGCCCTGGCGTGGTGCTCAATACCGCGAACTATTTTACCTGGGAAGTGTTGAACAATCATTCGGGTCTGGCGATCTCGCCAACGCTGATCGGCTCCCTGGTGGTGATGGGCGGCGGCTGGTTTATCCTGCCTGGTGCGGTTGTCGTAGGGCTGATTATTAAATGGTTCGACTGGCTTTACCTGCGCGGTATTGAAGAGACGAACCGCTACAAAGCGGCCATTTTGCACAGTTTCTGCTTTGGTGCCATTTTCAATATGATCGTACTGGCGCGCGAAGGCCTGGATTCATTCGTTTCGCGCGTGGTGTTCTTCATGGTCGTTTTCGGCATCAGCCTGTTACTGGCCAAATTGCTGTACTGGCTGTTTGACAGTGCAGGGCTTGTGCACAAGCGCGGGCAACAGGGCAGCACAACGCTGTCGCAAGTTTAAGAAAGGATAGTCATGACGGATAAAACTTCTGCACCGCGTTATGCGCTTCGTGGTTTGCAGCTTATTGGCTGGCGCGATATGCAGCACGCGCTGGATTTTCTTTTTGCCGATGGTCAGATGAAATCCGGTACGCTGGTTGCCATCAATGCAGAAAAGATGCTGGCGGTGGAAGATAACGCCGAAGTCAAAAGCCTGATTGAAGCGGCTGAATTTAAATACGCGGACGGGATTAGCGTGGTCCGATCTATCCGTAAAAAGTTTCCTGGCGCTAATGTTTCCCGCGTGGCGGGGGCCGATCTCTGGGAGCATCTTATGGCCCGCGCGGGCGCGGAGGGGACGCCAGTCTTCCTGATTGGCGGTAAGCCCGAAGTGCTGGCACAGACCGAAGAGAAGCTGCGTCGTCAGTGGAATGTTAATATTGTCGGCAGTCAGGATGGTTACTTTAAGCCTGAAGATCGGCAGGCCTTGTTTGCACGCGTTCGCGACAGCGGGGCAAAAATTGTCACCGTGGCGATGGGTTCCCCGCGCCAGGAAATCCTGATGCGCGACTGTCGGCTGGTCAGCCCGGATGCCCTGTATATGGGCGTAGGAGGCACCTACGACGTCTTTACCGGCCACGTTAAGCGTGCACCGACGGTCTGGCAAAATATGGGGCTGGAATGGCTCTACCGCCTGCTTTCACAACCCACACGCATTAAACGACAGATTCGTCTGCTTCGCTACCTCGCCTGGCACTACACCGGGAAAATGTAATCAAAATGTAGCGCGATATGCTGTTCGCGCTGCAACTCGCCTGCAAAACTGCTGATAATTTGTGCAATGCATTCATTTTTTTTATGCATCGTTTGCCATTTGGTCGATTTTAAGAAACCATTCGCTCCGTATTTTAGTCCCCCTAAAAAACAATACCCGGTATTAAGCCGGGAAACAGCAAACACAATCGAGGATCTATGGCAGAGAAACAACCGGAGCTACAGCGTGGGCTGGAAGCTCGTCATATCGAACTGATCGCGCTGGGCGGCACTATCGGCGTGGGCCTGTTTATGGGCTCCGCAAGCACCCTTAAATGGGCAGGCCCTTCCGTATTACTGGCGTATATCATCGCCGGGTTGTTTGTTTTCTTCATCATGCGCTCAATGGGCGAAATGCTCTTTCTGGAACCCGTAACCGGATCTTTTGCCGTTTACGCGCACCGTTATATGAGCCCGTTCTTCGGCTACCTGACAGCCTGGTCCTACTGGTTTATGTGGATGGCGGTGGGCATCTCTGAAATCACCGCGATAGGGGTCTATGTCCAGTTCTGGTTCCCGGACATGGTCCAGTGGATACCGGCGCTGATTGCCGTGGGGCTGGTGGCGCTGGCAAACCTGGCCGCGGTGCGCCTGTACGGTGAAATCGAGTTCTGGTTTGCGATGATCAAAGTGACCACCATCATCGTGATGATTGTGATTGGTCTGGGCGTGATTTTCTTTGGCTTTGGCAACGGTGGGCACGCCATCGGCTTTGGCAACCTGACTGAACACGGCGGCTTCTTCGCTGGCGGCTGGAAGGGCTTCCTGACAGCGCTGTGTATCGTGGTGGCTTCATATCAGGGTGTGGAGCTGATCGGTATTACTGCCGGTGAAGCGAAAAACCCGCAGGTCACGCTGCGCAGCGCGGTGGGCAAAGTGCTGTGGCGCATCCTGATTTTCTATGTGGGCGCGATCTTCGTTATCGTGACCATCTTCCCGTGGAATGAAATTGGCACGACCGGAAGCCCGTTCGTTTTAACCTTTGCGAAGATTGGTATTACCGCAGCAGCAGGCATCATCAACTTTGTGGTTTTGACGGCGGCACTCTCTGGCTGTAACAGCGGGATGTACAGCTGTGGCCGTATGCTCTACGCGCTCTCGAAAAATAACCAGCTACCTGCGGCGATGAGTAAAGTATCACGGGCGGGTGTGCCGGTTGCGGGGGTCGCGGTATCCATTGTGATTCTGCTGATTGGCTCATGCCTGAATTACATCATTCCTAATCCGCAGCGTGTGTTTGTTTACGTCTACAGTGCCAGCGTGCTGCCGGGTATGGTGCCGTGGTTTGTCATTCTCATCAGCCAGCTGCGTTTCCGTCATGCACATAAAAAAGCGATCGCCAGCCATCCGTTCCGCTCGATCCTGTTCCCGTATGCGAACTATTTAACGATGGCGTTCCTGATTTGCGTATTAATTGGAATGTACTTTAATGAAGATACCCGCATGTCGCTGTTTGTCGGGCTAATCTTCCTGGCGGCAGTGACGGCCGCGTATAAGCTTTTTGGCCTGGGTCGCCGCGGCACCACGCACAAAGTGGAGGAATAAGCGGCAAAATGTGCAAACCATAACCAAACGCGCATTTTTTTCAAAAAAGCACTAGACAGCGGGGACGGAGGTACGTAATATCCAGCCCCGCAACGGCGCTAAGCGCCCGTAGCTCAGCTGGATAGAGCGCTGCCCTCCGGAGGCAGAGGTCTCAGGTTCGAATCCTGTCGGGCGCGCCATTTTAGTCCCGGCGCTAGAGCTGCGGTGGTCTGAGAAGTAGTCAGTACCGCGTGAAAGAATACAGTGGTGGCTATAGCTCAGTTGGTAGAGCCCTGGATTGTGATTCCAGTTGTCGTGGGTTCGAATCCCATTAGCCACCCCATTATTGAAAGAGTTGTGAATTGCGAAGGTGGCGGAATTGGTAGACGCGCTAGCTTCAGGTGTTAGTGTCCTTAGGATGTGGGGGTTCGAGTCCCCCCCCTCGCACCACGACTTTTTAAATGAATTGAACTAAAAATTCAAAAAGCAGTACATCGGCGAGTAGCGCAGCTTGGTAGCGCAACTGGTTTGGGACCAGTGGGTCGGAGGTTCGAATCCTCTCTCGCCGACCAATTTTGAACCCCGCTTCGGCGGGGTTTTTTGTTTTCTGTGATGTTTCTTTCCTGTAGTGATTCCCCGACAGCGCCCTTTTTCAGTGTCGCGATTCAGCGACATGTAATCCGTTGAAAGTATTAGAAATATTTATTTAGGGGCTTTACTGTCTCTTTCTGACGACATATTTCTGCATTTAGCGATACGTTATGAAGCTTCAGACAGTGCTTAACAGCATAATTTCCTTTTATCTTAAAATGTTGCGTCATGTAAACGTTTTGCGTGTAACTCTGGCACGTTACGTGCAATAATATACGTGTAGATGCTCATTCCATCTCTTATGTTCGCCTTAGTGCCTCATAAACTCAGGAATGACGCAGAGCCATTTACGGTGCTTATCGTCCACTGACAGATGTCGCTTCGGCCTCATCAGACACCATGGACATAACGTTGAGTGAAGCACCAAATATGTTGTCTTACAGACCTGTTTTAACGCCTGCTTTTATAGCAGGCGTTTTTTTATGCCTTATTCCTGATAAAAGCGCATGATGAGAGCAACTATCAGCAGAGCCGCTGACGAAACCATATATAGCGCCTGTACTGAGCCAACCCCGGAAGCCACCACAGCTGCAATGCCAGTGAAAAGTGAGGCGCTGAGCGTTTGCCAGCGCCAGGCTTTACCGCTGGCAACAGCGATTTGCCTGGCCTGAAAATGGCTGAGCATGCCAAACGTACCCGCTGCAAAAAGCACGTTTGAGGCCAGATGTGCGACAAAGATCATCCCAGGCGCATAACCTGCCCAGTTGGCCATAAACGGCAGCATTCCATAAGCGGCCAGAAAGATGCCAAGGCAAAGTAATAATCGCGGCGTACGAGCCGCAAAACGCGCCAGACTGTCTCTTTTAAGCAGCAAAGGGCCGCAAAGCTGCCCCATGCTCCTCGCAAAAAGCAGGGGCAGAGCAAGGCCAGCCGCATCCTGAGGGCGTAGCTGCTGGGCCAGTGCCGGAAGAAGTGCCATAGCGGGTGACCCGACAGCGGCCAGCGCAGGCAAAATGAGCAAGCTGCGTTTCTGCCGAACGGTCAATGTCTGCCAGCGCAATTTCGTAGAAACCCCCTTTTCTTCAGGGGCGGCGTGTGGAGCTGGTGAAAACAGGCGTTCCGCCAGCCATAACATGACCAGCGACCCGAGGAAACTGATGGCATCAATGGTCAGCAAGGCGAGCACGGGCATCTTCTGAAAAAGCACCACGCCCAGCCCGGTACCTAATAGCACCTGAGACGCAAAAATAACATTTTCCAGACAGGTGGCGGCAGGCAGTTCCGTTTCGCTGAGGCCGCGCTTGAAGAGCAACGTCAGGGCGGGCCAGCTCATCCCGCTGAGTAGCGCTTCGGTGGATTGCACGGCGAGTAACGCGACAACGCTATGATAACCCACGCCAAGCAGGGGAAAGAGCAGGGCAAGTAAGCCGAGTCCTTCGGTCAATATCAGCAGGGATATCGGAGAATAGCGCGAGCATAGCCTTTCACCGAGCATGCTGCCGAAAAACCCTGGTACCGTGGCGAAAAGAAAGGCGAGGGTAAGCAGGGCTGGCGGGGCTGACCACGCTAACAGCAGCCCGAAGACTACAACCTGGGTTAACCCATTTCCCAGTGAAGAGAAGATAAAAGCACAGGCAAGCAGGCGCAGCCAGCGATGGCAGCGCAGCGCTACAATAAGCGCATACAAAAGCGAGTTCATGACGATTTCCTTTCAGAAACGATTTAGTCCACGCGCAATTCGCGCATGTGCGAAAAAAAGTTAATGAAAAGGCATCGTTACATTGGCGGGTTCGTTTGTGGCTTGAGGTGTAAAGAATGTAGCAGGAGAAAAGCGATAAAAAAAGGAGGCCGTCTGGCCTCCCTGTTAATTACTGCTGCGTGCCGTTGTTCTGCAACGTTAACAGCAACCCATCTCGCCGCATGGCAGCAGCCTCTTCTGGCTTATGCTGTTTGTCGAGCGTATCGGCAAGCCACGCGTAGTCATAGGCGTCCGGACGCTGTTTCAGTGCCGCACGGAAGGCGAGGCTCGCCTCCTGCCATTCGCCGTGCTTCATCAGTGACTGGCCCAGCGTGCTCCACAGCAGCGGGCGGTCGCCGACGGTTTTGATCTGCTGACGCAGCACTTTCTCGACTTGCTCTGGGTTATTGGTTTTCAGGCGCGGGATCACCATGACCAGACGATCGTCGTACTGGCGCTTGAGACCGTCGAGGAGGATCTCCTGGGCGGTGTCATGATCGTCACATTCAATAAGATGTTCCGCCATCGCCACCTGCAGAGGAACCTGCTGACGCGTTTTCCGGCTCTGATTTTTCCACCAGGTCTTCAGGCCGTCGCTACCCAGGTCGGCGCGTGCCTGATCCATCAGGCCAATCCATGCCAGACGCTGAAGCTCGTCACGATGCTCGTCATCACCCACTTCGGCCTTCGCCATTGACGGAATGATGTCCAGCAGCGAGCCCCACGCACCGGTACGAATATAAGCCTGTTCGGCAAGACGCAGGACTTCAGGATGGCGGGGAGCTATTTCCAGCAGGCGGTCAATGCCATGGCGCGCCGCATGGTTCTCATTGCGTGCCAGCTGCAGACGAACGCGGGTGATCTCCACCGGAATCGGGTCACCGGAAGCCAGTTCTGACGCACGTTCCAGATGCTGATTCGCACGGGCTTCATCACCGCGCTGCTGCGCTGCTTCGGCAGCCAGAAGATAGTTCACCACCGGCTGTTCTGCATGGTCGGCATTTTTCGACATCAGCTTTTCAACCTGCTGATAATCGCCTTCGGCGAGCTTAAGCAGCGCCTGCTCGGTTTGCTTACGCGCACGACGACGCTTGCGGCCAACGAACCAGCCGCGCGTATGCGCGCCGGTACGAAAAATACGGCGCAGGATCCATTCGACTGCCAGCAGTACTACGACGCCGAGGATCAGAATAATCACCAGACCCGTTACGCTGGTTTCGATGTTGTAATTATCGGTCTGGATCAGAACGTATCCCTGATGACCGGCAAGCATCGGTCCCAGGACGATCCCGGCGATCAACAAGATGAAGAGTAAGAGAACTTTTAGCATCATTACTCTCCTTGTGGCGCGCTGTCAGGCGCTGGCGCTGGCGCTGGTGCCGCTCCGCCTGTTTGCTCTGCCGGAACGCCCGGCTGTGCCAGCAGGTTACGCACGCGCGTCTGCATCAGTTTCTCCAGTATCGGCTGGCTGGCCAGCTTATCCGGTACGTTCATCGTGATGTTCTGCTGGCTCAGCTTGTCGATGTCTTCGAGGAAAGCGGTGGTCGTCGCGTCATCGGTATTGTAATACGCACGCACCCACGTCGAGACGTTATCCAGCGCCTGTTTGTAGGTCTCTTCCTGATGACGCGGCACAGCCTGAGCCGCCACCAGCAGGCGGGAACGGATGTTTTCGCGCAGATAGATATCCTGATTCGGCGCTAACAGCGGTACAGCGGTTTCATCGCGGCGACGGATGGTGATAAAGCTGTCCATAAAGTTCTGCCAGCTTTTCTGCAGGTTAATGCGCCATTCGCTCAGAGAGCTGGAAAGCTCGGTACCGTCGGAATCCATGGGGGAGTCGTCGTCGTTGTTATCCGCCAGCTGCAGGTTATCAATCTGATTCGAAAGCTGGTTCACCTTGAGGATAATGCCGTCGTAATCCACCTGCGAAACGGCGGAAAGACTCGCGATATCTTCGGTGATCGCGCGACGTGCGGTAATGAGGCTGGGATCGTTCATGTCTGCCAGGCTTGCATCGGCGCTTTTCAGCAGTGCGGCGGCGGTGGTAACGTCCTGGTCGCTCCAGAGCTTACGCCCGGCGAGTTTTACGAGGAAATCGGCCTGAGAGAGCAGCCAGGTTTTGGCATCGGTACCGGAAATCGTGGCGACTTTCTGCTGTACTTCGTCCAGTTGTTTGGTCAGCTCTTGCTGTTTGTTGTTTGCCTCGGCCAGCGCGGCAGCCTGCTGCTTAATCACCGCTTCCAGCTCGGTTTTCTGCGTTTCCTGCGCTTTTTGCAGGGAGGTAAGCTGATTGACCAGCGTATCGCTGGTGGCCGTCTGGTTAGCGCCCTGTTGCTTCACAAGGCCGTACAGGCCAACACCTGCCGCCAGTGCAATGGCGATGGCAATTGCGCTCAGCGCGAGGCTGGTTTTGTTGCTGCCGTTTTTCTTCTCAGCGGTTTTCTCAGTCGTCTCTGGCTGTGGCGTGGTGTCCACAGTCTCCCTGGTCTCTTCAACCACGGCGGAGGATTTTTCGTGTTCCGTCATTATGGCTTCCCATTTGAGAGTTATTGTAATGCGCGCAGCAGCGCATCGTTGTCGGCGTTATCAGCGATCCGAATATCCTGCCAGCCCAGTTCCCGGGCGAGGTTCGCCAGACGCTCACTGACGACCAGAAGCCGACAGCGGAGTAACCAGTTTTCGCGATACCAATGCGGTATCAGCGACCAAAGCTGTTGTAACATTTCACCGCTGGTGACCACCAGCGTATTAATGCCGCGCGCGTGCCAGCGCATCGCTTCTTCCGCGCCATCGTAGTGCTTTGCGCAACGCTGATAGCACTCAACGAACGTCACGTCGGCACCCCGTTCACGCAGCGTTTCGCCCAGCAGCTCGCGGCCACCATTGCCGCGCAAAATGAGGGCGCGCTTTCCGGCAATAGTTTGTAATTCAGGTAATTGTAGCAAGACTTCGCTAATTTCCCGATCTAACGGGTAGCGAACATCAGCGCCGCTTACGGTATGCAGCGCCAGCGCCGTTGAGCGACCAATGGCGAAATAGCGTGGGGCAGTTGTCCAGGACAGACTTTGCTGTTGCAGCTGGGCGTTGGCGAATTCCACGGCATGTTGCGACAACGCAAACAGAAGATCGCCTTCCTGCAGGGTATTTATCCGATCGGCGAGCGCAGAGAGCTCGCGACCGGGGGAGAATTCAATCAGCGGAAAACTCCAGGCCACCTGCCCCAGTGTGCGCAGACGGCTCACTAACTGCTCTCCTGCGGGAGAAGGGCGGGTGACAAGAATACTCATGCAGGGGGTTCTCCGTTATAGACCTCAGCCAGGATTTCACGCGCGCCGTTATTCAGCAGCTCTTCCGCCAGCGACACGCCAAGCTGTTCGGCATCTTGCGGATTGCCACGACGTTCGCCGCGTACCATCTGTGAACCGTCCGGGGCACCCACCAGCGCGCGCAGCCAGAGTTTCCCTTCGGTTAATTCAGCATAGCTGCCAATCGGCACCTGGCATCCGCCTTCGAGGCGGGTATTCATCGCCCGCTCGGCTTTTACGCGGATAGCGGTCTCGTCATGGTTCAGCGGCGCGAGCAGTTCGCGGGTACGCACATCGTCCAGACGGCACTCAATGCCGACGGCACCCTGGCCCACGGCCGGCAGCGACAGTTCTGGTGGTAGCGCCACGCGAATGCGTTCCTCCAGCCCCAGACGCTTCAGTCCAGCGACGGCAAGAATAATGGCATCGTATTCACCGTTATCCAGTTTGCCCAGGCGTGTGCCGACGTTGCCGCGCAGCGAGCGGATGATCAGGTCAGGGCGACGCTCCGCCAGCTGACACTGACGGCGTAAACTGGAGGTGCCAACTACGCTACCTTCGGGCAACGCATCAAGCGAGTCATAGCGGTTAGAGACAAACGCATCACGCGGATCTTCGCGCTCGCAGATGGTCACCAGCCCCAGCCCTTCCGGGAACTCGACGGGCACATCTTTCATGGAGTGCACGGCGATATCGGCGCGGTTCTCAAGCAATGCCAGTTCCAGTTCTTTGACAAACAGGCCCTTGCCGCCCACCTTCGCCAGTGGCGTATCCAGGATCACGTCACCGCGCGTGACCATCGGCACCAGCTCGACGCGCAATCCATTGTGGCAGGCTTCAAGGCGCTGCTTAACATAATGTGCCTGCCAGAGCGCGAGAGGGCTTTGGCGTGTGGCAATTCTCAAAACATTGTCTAACATGCTTGTTACCGTCATTATCAATCGCTAACCATCCTAACATTGTTGACTCTGGGATGGCAGTTTTACGGTTGATGAAGCGCGAGAGGGACACGGTGGCGTATTCGCCAGCCATAGCCGTATTCAGGAATTTACACGTACAGAACGGTGCTACACTTGTATGTAGCGCATCTTTCTTTACGGTCAACCGGCAAGGTGTTAAATTGATCACGTTTTAGACCATTTTTTCGTCGGTACCACCATAATGATAAGGGCGAAAAAAGGGTAACGGTTATCTTTTTGAAATACTGCGGGCTCGCGGTTATTCGTGTTTTGAATGGCTTACGACACCCGGAAACATCAGGCGATACGTCTTGTACCTCTATATTGAGACTCTGAAACAGAGACTGGATGCCATAAATCAATTGCGCGTGGATCGCGCGCTTGCTGCCATGGGCCCTGCTTTCCAGCAGGTATACAGTCTGCTGCCGACATTATTGCACTATCACCATCCGCTGATGCCTGGGTACCTTGACGGTAACGTTCCCAGAGGCATATGTCTTTTCACGCCTGATGAAACCCAACAGCATTATCTGAACGAGCTGGAACTCTACCGCGGCATGCCGCCGCAGGAATCACCGACAGGTGAATTGCCGATTACCGGCGTTTACACGATGGGGAGTACCTCATCGGTAGGGCAAAGCTGTTCTTCAGACCTGGATATCTGGGTCTGCCATCAATCCTGGCTCGATAACGAAGAGCGGCAGCTGCTGCAGCGTAAATGCAGCCTGCTGGAGAGCTGGGCCGCGTCGCTTGGCGTGGAAGTGAGCTTCTTCCTGATTGATGAAAACCGTTTCCGCCATAACGAAAGCGGCAGTCTGGGTGGTGAAGACTGCGGCTCGACTCAGCACATCTTATTGCTGGATGAATTTTATCGTACTGCTGTGCGTCTGGCCGGGAAGCGTATTCTGTGGAATATGGTGCCGTGCGATGAAGAAGAGAATTATGACGACTACGTCATGTCGCTTTATTCGCAGGGCGTTCTGACGCCAAACGAGTGGCTGGATCTGGGCGGCCTTAGCTCCCTGTCCGCAGAAGAGTACTTTGGCGCTAGCCTCTGGCAGCTCTATAAGAGCATTGATTCACCGTACAAAGCGGTGTTGAAAACGCTGTTGCTTGAAGCCTACTCCTGGGAATACCCCACGCCGCGTCTGCTGGCGAAAGATATTAAGCAGCGCCTGCACGATGGTGAGATTGTCTCCTACGGGCTTGATGCCTACTGCATGATGCTGGAACGCGTTACCGAATACCTGAAAGCCATTGATGACTCGACGCGTCTTGACCTGGTGCGTCGATGTTTTTATCTCAAAGTTTGCGAAAAACTGAGCCGCGAGCGCGCCTGTGTGGGCTGGCGTCGTGAAGTGGTCAGCCAGTTAGTGAAAGAGTGGGGGTGGGACGAAGCGCGTCTGTCCATGCTCGACAACCGCGCTAACTGGAAAATCGATCAGGTGCGTGAAGCGCATAACGAACTGCTCGATGCGATGATGCAAAGCTACCGTAACCTGATCCGCTTTGCGCGCCGCAACAACCTTAGCGTCTCCGCCAGCCCGCAGGACATTGGCGTACTGACCCGTAAGCTCTATGCCGCGTTTGAAGCGCTGCCGGGCAAAGTCACCCTGGTGAACCCGCAGATTTCGCCTGACCTGTCAGAACCGAACCTGACCTTTATCTATGTACCGCCGGGCCGCGCAAACCGCACCGGGTGGTATCTGTACAACCGTGCGCCTAGCATGGACTCGATCGTCAGCCATCAGCCGTTGGAATATAACCGCTACCTGAACAAACTGGTGGCCTGGGCGTGGTTTAACGGTCTGCTGACTTCACGCACCCGCCTGTTTATTAAGGGCAACGAGGTCGTCGATTTAGCCAAGCTGCAGGAGATGGTGGCGGATGTTTCGCACCACTTCCCACTGCGTCTGCCTGCGCCAACGCCGAAAGCGCTCTACAGCCCCTGTGAAATTCGCCATCTGGCGATTATCGTCAACCTGGAATACGACCCGACGGCAGCTTTCCGTAATCAGGTAGTCCATTTTGACTTCCGCAAACTGGACGTCTTCAGCTTTGGCGAACAGCAAAACTGTCTGGTGGGCAGCGTGGATCTGCTGTACCGCAACTCGTGGAATGAAGTGCGTACTCTGCATTTCAACGGCGAGCAGGCGATGATCGAAGCGCTGAAAACTATTCTGGGCAAAATGCACCAGGACGCCGCGCCGCCGGACAGCGTCGAAGTGTTCTGCTACAGCCAGCACCTGCGCGGTTTGATTCGTACCCGCGTGCAGCAGCTGGTCTCCGAGTGCATCGAGCTGCGTCTCTCCAGTACCCGTCAGGAAACCGGGCGCTTTAAAGCGCTGCGCGTCTCCGGCCAGACCTGGGGGCTGTTCTTCGAACGTCTGAATGTATCGGTACAGAAGCTGGAAAACGCCATTGAGTTTTACGGGGCGATTTCACATAACAAGCTGCATGGACTGTCGGTCCAGGTGGAAACCAACCACGTCAAACTGCCACAGGTGGTGGACGGCTTTGCGAGTGAAGGGATTATTCAGTTCTTCTTCGAAGAGTCGGGCGACGATGCCGGGTTTAACATTTACATTCTGGATGAGACCAACCGCGCCGAGGTGTATCACCATTGTGAAGGTAGCAAAGAGGAGCTGGTGCGCGACGTCAGCCGTTTCTACTCTTCTTCACATGACCGCTTCACCTATGGCTCCAGCTTTATCAACTTCAACCTGCCGCAGTTCTATCAGATTGTGAACGTTGATGGGCGAGCGCAGGTGATCCCGTTCCGTACGCAGGCAATTACCCCTGCGGTGCCAGCAAACCAGGATACCGCACCGCTGTTGCAGCAGTATTTCTCCTGATTTCGTGAGCCCGGTGGCGGCTAAGCCTTACCGGGCCTACAACAGCCCGAAACCGTAGGCCGGGTAAGCGCAGCGCCACCCGGCAACAAAACTACCTGAAACTGACGGTCTCACCCGCCTGCGCCGACGCTGCCTGCTCCAGCAAATCCCAGAACGTTTCGCCGCTGCGGTCGCAAACCCATTTCCCGTCTTTCAGATCGAAATGATATCCGCCCTGTTTTGCGGCCAGCCAGACCTGGTGAAGCGGTTCCTGGCGGTTAATAATAATTTTGCTGCCGTTTTCGAAGCTCAGGGTCAGAATGCCGCCGTTGATTTCACAATCGATATCGCTGTCGCCGTCCCAGTCGTCGAGACGTTCTTCGATGGTCATCCACAGGGTGTCTGCAAGGCGATGGAATTCACTGTCGTTCATGGTTTTGTTCCTGTTTTTCGTGATGCCGGCAGTATAACGCTAAATAATTCCCGTTGCAGGAAAGCGGCAAACTCTTGCTTTTGTGTCTTCTCCTGCGATGATAGAAACAGATTTGAACTTACGGGCAACTTTATAATGAAAAACGCTTTCCGAACGCTTGCCGTTCTCATCACCCTGTTTAGCCTGACGGGCTGCGGACTGAAGGGACCACTCTACTTCCCACCTGCGGATAAAACCGCGCCGCCGCCGACGAAACCCGTCCAAAGTGGCATTGAGTCTACCACGCCAAATACTAACGATCGTGGCGACAACGGTGGCCCGACTCAGGTTAATCTCTGACGACAACGTTCTGTACCCGCGCAATGGAGCAAATGATGCAGTTCTCTAAAATGCATGGCCTTGGCAACGATTTTATGGTCGTCGACGCGGTAACGCAGAATGTGTTTTTCTCCCCGGAACTGATCCGTCGCCTGGCGGATCGGCATCTGGGCGTGGGGTTTGATCAACTGCTGGTGGTTGAGCCGCCATACGATCCCGACCTCGATTTCCACTACCGTATTTTTAACGCGGACGGCAGCGAGGTTAACCAGTGTGGCAACGGTGCGCGCTGTTTTGCCCGCTTTGTCCGCCTGAAAGGGCTGACCAACAAGCGCGATATTCGCGTCAGTACGGCCAACGGCCGCATGGTGCTCAGCGTCACCGATGACGAACTGGTGCGCGTGAACATGGGCGAGCCTAACTTCGAACCCTCTGCCGTGCCGTTTCGCGCAAATAAAGCGGAAAAGACCTATATTATGCGTGCGGCCGAGCAGACAGTATTGTGCGGCGTCGTCTCGATGGGTAATCCGCACTGCGTGATTCAGGTAGATGATGTGGAAACCGCCGCGGTTGAAACGCTCGGTCCGGTGCTGGAAGGCCACGAGCGTTTTCCGGAGCGGGCGAACATCGGTTTCATGCAGGTGGTGAAACGTGAGCACATCCGCCTGCGGGTTTACGAGCGCGGCGCGGGCGAAACCCAGGCCTGCGGTAGCGGTGCGTGTGCGGCCGTGGCGGTCGGCATCTCACAGGGACTACTCGCCGAAGAGGTTCGCGTCGAATTACCGGGCGGTCGGCTTGATATCGCCTGGAAAGGACCGGGTCATCCACTGTATATGACTGGCCCGGCGGCACATGTCTATGACGGGTTTATCCATCTATGAAACAACCAGGGGAAGAACTGCAGGAAACAGTGACGGAACTGGACGACAGAGCTGTTGTGGATTATCTGCTGCGCAATCCTGAGTTTTTTATTCGCAATGCACGCGTCGTCGAAGAGATGCGCGTGCCGCATCCGGTTCGCGGGACCGTGTCGCTGGTCGAATGGCACATGGCGCGCTCGCGCAACCACATCAATCAGCTTGAAGAGAACATGACGCTGCTGATGGAACAGGCCAGTACCAACGAAAGCCTGTTCTATCGTTTGCTGCATTTGCAGGCGCGTCTGGCCTCGGCGCACAGCCTTGATGAGTTCCTTAGCCGCTTCCACCGCTGGGCGCGTGAGCTTGGGCTGGCGGGTGCAACGATTCGTCTTTTCCCTGACCGCTGGCGCATTGGCGCACCGTCCGGGTTTACCCATCTGGCGCTCAGTCGTCAGGCGTTTGAACCGCTGCGCATTCAGCGTCTGGGCCATGCGCATCACTATCTGGGGCCGCTGAACGGGCCTGAACTGCTGGTGGTATTACCGGAAGCGAAGGCGATTGGCTCGGTGGCGATGTCGCTGATGGGACGCGATGGCGATCTGGGCGTCATGTTATTTACCAGCCGCGACGCGCACCACTACGAGCAAGGCCAGGCCACGCACCTGCTGCAGGAGATCGCCCTGATGCTGCCCGAACTGCTGGAGCGCTGGATTGAACGCGTATGACGGACGGACCGCTTTCCACTGACGTCGCGCGCTTTCTGCGCTATCTGGGGGTGGAACGTCAGCTCAGCCCCATTACGCTGCTTAACTACCAGCGTCAGCTTGATGCCATCATGCAGATTGCCGACGAGATCGGCCTGAAAAGCTGGCAACAATGTGACGCTGCCACGGTACGCGGGTTCGTTGTGCGTAGCCGTAAAAAAAACCTCAGCCCGGCGAGCCTGGCCCTCAGGCTCTCCGCGCTACGCAGTTTCTTTGACTGGCTGGTCAGCCAGGGCGGCATAAAAGCCAACCCGGCAAAAGGGATCGCCACGCCGAAAGCCCCGCGCCATCTGCCGAAAAATATCGACGTCGACGACGTAAACCGTCTGCTGGATATCGATCTGAACGATCCGTTGGCGGTGCGTGACCGCGCGATGCTGGAGGTGATGTACGGTGCAGGCCTGCGTCTGTCTGAACTGGTGAACCTCGATTTAAAACACCTCGACTTGGACACCGGTGAAGTGTGGGTAATGGGCAAGGGCAGCAAAGAGCGCCGCCTGCCCATTGGCCGCAATGCCGTCGCCTGGATTGAGCACTGGCTTGACCTGCGCGGGCTGTTTGGCGCGGAAGAAGATGCGCTGTTCCTGTCGAAACTCGGCAAGCGAATCTCGGCGCGTAACGTACAGAAGCGATTTGCGGAGTGGGGTATTAAGCAGGGGCTGAACAGTCATGTTCACCCGCATAAGCTGCGACACTCCTTTGCGACACACATGCTTGAGTCGAGCGGCGATCTGCGCGGCGTGCAGGAACTCCTCGGCCATGCGAATCTGTCGACCACTCAAATCTACACCCACTTAGACTTCCAACACCTTGCCTCGGTGTATGACGCGGCGCATCCACGCGCCAAACGGGGGAAATAATGCGTTTTTACCGCCCACTCGGCCAGATCTCAGCCCTGACGTTTGACCTTGATGACACCCTTTATGACAACCGCGAGGTGATTCTGCGTACCGAGCAGGAATCGCTGGCGTTTGTACAGAATTACCATCCGGCGCTGAAAGCGATGCAGAACAAGGACTTCCAGACGCTGCGTCAGTCCCTGCGGGAGACCGAGCCGGACATTTACCATGACGTGACCGAATGGCGTCGCCGCGCGGTGGAGCAGGCGATGCTCAACGCGGGTCTGAGCGTGCAGGACGCGGCCATCGGTGCTGAGGCAGCGATGGAAAACTTTGCCAAATGGCGCAGCCGTATCGACGTGCCGCAGGAGACCCACGACACGCTGGCGAAGCTCGCCGAAAAGTGGCCGCTGGTGGCCATCACAAACGGCAATGCGCAGCCGGAGCTGTTTGGTCTCGATCATTACTTTGAGTTTGTGCTGCGCGCGGGCCCGCATGGGCGCGCCAAGCCGTTCAGCGATATGTACCATCTGGCGGCGGAAAAACTGACTCTGCCGCTGGGTAACATTCTGCATGTGGGTGATGACCTCACCACCGACGTGGCTGGCGCTATCCGCTGCGGCATGCAGGCCTGCTGGATCAAGCCAGAGAACGCCGACCTGATGACCACGCTGGATAGCCGTCTTCTGCCGCACGTGGAAATTTCACGGTTGGCATCCCTCACGACGCTGATATAATCACCAGTAATATTGTATAAATTACCAGGGTTTTGCAGTTGTAGGCCCGGTAAGCGAAGCGCCACCGGGCGTTTTGCTCTGTTCCTGAATACTATGTGACGGTGCCAATGGACGTTTCTTACCTGCTCGACAGCCTTAATGACAAACAGCGTGAAGCCGTAGCGGCCTCGCGCACCAACATGCTGGTGCTGGCTGGGGCGGGCAGTGGTAAGACGCGCGTGCTGGTTCACCGTATCGCGTGGCTGCAGAGCGTGGAAAACTGCTCGCCGTACTCAATCATGGCCGTCACGTTTACCAATAAGGCGGCGGCGGAGATGCGCCACCGTATCGCCCAGTTAATGGGTACCAGCCAGGGCGGCATGTGGGTCGGCACCTTCCACGGCCTGGCGCACCGCCTGCTGCGCGCGCACCATATGGACGCCAACCTGCCGCAGGATTTTCAGATCCTCGACAGCGAAGACCAGCTCCGTCTGCTGAAGCGTCTGATCAAGGCGATGAACCTTGACGAGAAACAGTGGCCGCCGCGTCAGGCGATGTGGTACATCAACGGTCAGAAAGATGAAGGGTTGCGGCCGCACCATATTCAGAGCTTCGGCAACCCGGTGGAGCAGACCTGGCAAAACGTCTACAAAGCCTACCAGGAAGCTTGTGATCGCGCCGGTCTGGTGGATTTCGCCGAGCTGCTGCTGCGCGCCCACGAACTGTGGCTCAACAAACCACATATCCTTCAGCACTACCGTGAACGCTTTACCAATATCCTGGTGGACGAATTCCAGGATACCAACAACATCCAGTACGCATGGATCCGCCTGCTGGCGGGCGACACCGGCAAGGTGATGATCGTGGGGGATGATGACCAGTCGATCTACGGCTGGCGCGGGGCGCAGGTGGAAAACATCCAGCGCTTCCTCAATGACTTCCCCGGCGCACAAACCATCCGTCTGGAGCAGAACTATCGCTCCACCAGCAACATTCTGAGCGCAGCCAACGCCCTGATTGAAAACAACAACGGGCGTCTGGGTAAAAAGCTGTGGACCGACGGCGTCGACGGCGAGCCGATTTCAATTTACTGCGCCTTCAACGAGCTCGACGAAGCCCGCTTCGTGGTGAACCGTATTAAAACCTGGCAGGATAACGGCGGCGCGTTAGAGCAGTGCGCCATTCTCTACCGCAGTAACGCCCAGTCACGCGTGCTGGAAGAGGCGCTGCTGCAGGTAGGTATGCCGTACCGCATTTATGGCGGTATGCGCTTCTTCGAACGTCAGGAAATCAAAGATGCGCTCTCGTATCTGCGTCTGATTGCGAACCGTAATGATGACGCGGCGTTTGAGCGCGTGGTCAACACCCCAACCCGTGGCATTGGCGACCGCACGCTGGACGTGGTGCGTCAGGCCTCGCGCGACCGCCAGCTGACGCTGTGGCAGGCGTGCCGCGAGCTGCTGCAGGAGAAAGCCCTTGCCGGTCGTGCGGCCAGCGCATTGCAGCGCTTCCTTGAGCTAATTGACGCTCTGGCGCAGGAAACCGCCGATATGCCGCTGCACGTGCAGACTGACCGGGTGATCAAAGACTCCGGCCTGCGCACCATGTACGAGCAGGAAAAAGGCGAGAAGGGTCAGACCCGTATTGAGAACTTAGAGGAACTGGTCACGGCAACGCGCCAGTTCAGCTACAACGAAGAAGACGAAGACCTGATGCCGCTGCAGGCGTTCCTTTCCCACGCCGCGCTGGAGGCGGGTGAAGGGCAGGCGGACACCTGGCAGGATGCGGTGCAACTGATGACCCTGCACTCCGCCAAAGGTCTGGAGTTCCCGCAGGTCTTTATCGTCGGGATGGAAGAGGGGATGTTCCCGAGCCAGATGTCGCTCGATGAAGGCGGACGGCTGGAAGAGGAGCGTCGACTGGCCTATGTGGGCGTGACGCGCGCGATGCAAAAGCTGACGCTAACCTATGCGGAAACCCGCCGCCTGTACGGGAAAGAGGTCTACCACCGTCCGTCTCGCTTTATTGGCGAACTGCCGGAGGAGTGCGTGGAGGAAGTGCGCCTGCGTGCCAGCATCAGCCGCCCTGTCAGCCATCCGCGTATGGGGTCACCGATCTCTGAAACGGACACCGGCTACAAGCTGGGTCAGCGCGTGCGCCATTCGAAGTTTGGCGAAGGCACCATTGTAAATCTGGAAGGCAGCGGCGAGCACAGCCGCCTGCAGGTGGCGTTCCAGGGGCAGGGGATCAAATGGCTGGTGGCCGCTTACGCTAAGCTGGAAACAGTGTAACATTCAGAAAAATATCATTATTTTGTAATAATCTGCTAGCCTTATACGTTGAAGGTCAATTAATGCCCTTCAGCGTTCCGTTGCGTGTTGACGCCACAGTTATAGCTGGCGTAACATGCGCGCACGATTACGCTAAGAGGACATTCGCCTTGGACACACCCAGTAGATACTGGCTCAATTCCCTGTCATCCAGGAACAACTCCTAAGGCTATCTCCCCTTGCTGATGGCCTTAGTGGTTGTCAGCGACTGCATTATTCCCGTCGCGCTGAGTCAGGCTGTTTAATGGTCTGAAACCCAATTTGTTTCTGTGTGCCCACCGAACTGTCCGATATTTTTTGCATTGGGAGTCCCGGTCATGTTGAGCGCATTTCAACTCGAAAATAACCGACTGACTCGGCTTGAAGCCGAAGAGTCACAGCCCCTCATTGATGCCGTATGGGTGGATCTGGTCGAGCCGGACGACGATGAGCGCCTTCGCGTACAATCTGAGCTGGGGCAAAGCCTGGCAACCCGTCCTGAACTGGAAGACATCGAAGCTTCTGCGCGTTTTTTTGAAGATGAAGACGGCCTGCACATTCACTCCTTCTTCTTCTTTGAAGATGCGGAAGACCATGCGGGCAACTCCACCGTGGCCTTTACCATTCGCGACGGTCGCCTGTTTACCCTGCGCGAGCGTGAACTGCCCGCGTTTCGTCTCTACCGCATGCGCGCCCGCAGCCAGGCAATGGTGGACGGCAACGCTTACGAACTGCTGCTCGACCTGTTTGAGACCAAAATCGAACAGCTGGCGGATGAGATTGAAAACATCTACAGCGATCTGGAAAAGCTGAGCCGCGTGATCATGGAAGGCCATCAGGGCGATGAATACGACGAAGCGCTCTCCACGCTGGCCGAGCTGGAAGATATCGGCTGGAAGGTGCGTTTGTGTCTGATGGATACCCAGCGCGCGCTGAACTTCCTCGTGCGCAAGGCGCGTCTGCCGGGTGGTCAGCTGGAGCAGGCACGTGAGATCCTGCGCGATATCGAATCCCTGCTGCCGCACAACGAATCCCTGTTCCAGAAGGTGAACTTCCTGATGCAGGCGGCGATGGGCTTTATTAACATCGAGCAGAACCGCATCATCAAGATCTTTTCGGTGGTATCCGTGGTGTTCCTGCCGCCGACGCTGGTGGCCTCCAGCTATGGGATGAACTTCGAGTTTATGCCGGAGCTGAAGTGGAGCTTTGGTTACCCGGGGGCGATTATCTTTATGATCCTCGCCGGGCTGGCGCCGTATCTGTACTTTAAGCGTCGTAACTGGCTTTGAGTATCCGCCCGGTGGCGCTACGCTTACCGGGCCTACAGAACGTGTAGGCCGGATAAGGCGCAGCCGCCATCCGGCAAAAAGGCACTACAGCCCTTTGCGCACTCTGCGCTGGGTGTAAATCGCATCGGCGACAAAAATCGCCAGCGCTACCCAGATAAAGGCGAACGTCACCATCTTATCTGCGCCCGGCACTTCGCCGTAAAACACCACCGCCAGCAGAAACATCAGCGTCGGGCCGATGTACTGGAAGAAGCCCAGCGTGGAGAGACGCAGACGCGTTGCCGCACCGGTGAAGCACAGCAGAGGAATAGTGGTCACCACGCCTGCCGCCATCAGCATCAGATTCAGCGACCACGGGTTGCTGCCCATATGACTGGTGGCGCTGTCGGCGATACCGAAGAGGTAGATCGCCGCCACCGGCAGCAGCCACAGGGTTTCAAACAGCATCCCCGTTTGGGCTTCCACCGCAATCTTCTTACGTACCAGACCGTAGAACGCAAAGCTGAACGCCAGGCCGAGGGCAATAATCGGCAGCGAGCCGAACGTCCAGAGCTGTACCAGCACGCCGCAGAAGGCCAGAAACACCGCCAGCCACTGCATACGGCGGAAACGTTCGCCGAGGAAAAGCATCCCCAGTACGATGTTTACCAGCGGGTTAATAAAGTAGCCAAGACTGGCTTCGAGCATGTGGTGGTTATTCACCGCCCAGATAAACAGCAGCCAGTTTCCGCCAATGAGCACCGCCGAGAGTGCCAGCAGGAAAACTTTCTTAGGCGTTTTGAGCAGCGTCTTGACGCCGGACCACTGACGGCTGAGGCTCATTAGCGCGATCATAAAGAAAAAGGACCAGATGACGCGGTGAGTGAGGATCTCGTCGGCCGGTACATAAGCGATAAATTTGAAGTACGCCGGTGCAATACCCCAAATAAAATAAGCGGCAAGGGCGAGTAAAACGCCCTGCCGCGTCTGTTTAGCATCCATCAGGAAAATCCGTTACAAAAAAGTGAATTAATTTTACCCGATTTTGCCGCTTCAACCCACCATATAAGTGGCGGTTGCGCTGGCGATATAAACCTGTTCTTCGTTGTGTAATTCTACGCGCGCCACCGCAACTTTATTCCCCGCACGCAGCAGGCTGCTGGAGCAGGTAAAGCGATTGCCGCGTCCGGGGCGAAGATAATCGACGCGTAAATCAATGGTGCCCATGCGTGCCAGACGCTGGCGGAGTTCGTCTTCATTGATGGTGGCATGACGCGTCAGCGTACTGCCCACGCAGACCAGACCAGCCGCCACGTCCAGCGCGGAAGCAATCACCCCGCCGTGCAAAATACTTTGCGCCCAGTTGCCCACCATCATCGGCTGGTTGTTGAAGCTCAACTGGGCAAACTCTTTCTCGTAACGTTCCAGCTCCAGACCCAGCGCACGGTTAAATGGCATATGGTAAACAAAAATCTCGCCCACGAGCTTTAACACTTCTTCAGAGGTAAGCATGGCTGACATGAGGCATCACATCCCTATTGTTAATGAAATGTTGATTTTATGCCTCAACAATACGGATTTCCACTTTCAGAAACGAGGAGGCGGAAGTTGGCGCAGAAGTCTGTAGAATGCCCGGATAAAATTATTCATTACACGTCACTATTTCAGGAGAACACCACCGATGCGGACGTATCTGGGTTGGTTACTGGCGGCGGTTGCGCTGCCCCTCACAGCATATGCGCAGGAAGCGACAGTTAAAGAAGTGCACGATGCGCCATCCGTACACGGTAGCATCATTGCTAACATGCTTCAGGAGCATGACAATCCGTTCACGCTTTACCCGTATGACACCAACTACGTGATTTACACCCAGACCAGCGATCTGAACAAAGAAGCGATAAGCTCCTATAACTGGTCTGATAATGCGCGTAAAGATGAGGTGAAGTTCCAGTTGAGCCTCGCCTTCCCGTTCTGGCGCGGTATTCTGGGGCCGAACTCGGTACTCGGTGCCTCTTACACGCAGAAATCCTGGTGGCAGCTTTCCAACAGCGGCGAATCTTCGCCGTTCCGTGAAACCAACTATGAGCCGCAGCTGTTCCTTGGCTTTGCAACGGATTATGAATTTGCCGGATGGACGTTGCGTGACGTCGAAGTCGGCTTTAATCACGATTCTAACGGCCGTTCCGACCCCACGTCTCGTAGCTGGAACCGTGCCTATACGCGCCTGATGGCGCAGAACGGCAACTGGATGGTGGAAGTGAAGCCGTGGTATGTGGTGGGGAGCACCGACGATAACCCGGATATCACCAAATATATGGGTTACTACCAGCTCAAGGTCGGCTACCAGTTAGGCGATGCCGTGCTGAGCGCGAAAGGCCAGTACAACTGGAATACCGGCTACGGTGGTGCGGAAGTGGGCCTGAGCTACCCGGTAACGAAGCATGTGCGCCTCTATACGCAGGTGTACAGCGGTTACGGCGAGTCGCTGATCGACTATAACTTCAACCAGACCCGCGTGGGTGTGGGCGTAATGCTGAACGATATTCTCTAAGCTGCTCGAATGTTTTTGCGTTAAACGTTGAAGTTTCTCTCTCAGGCGCTGAAAATAGCGCCTGTTTCATTTCTGGCATATGGGGTTAACGTGGCGCAGGCGGAAGTATTGAATCAGGAGTCGCTGGCTAAACAGGTTTTGCATGAAACCTTTGGCTACCAGCAGTTCCGCCCTGGTCAGGAAACCATCATTGAAACCGTGCTGGAAGGCCGTGATTGTCTGGTCGTTATGCCGACCGGCGGCGGGAAATCACTCTGTTATCAGGTGCCCGCGCTGGTGCTTAACGGCCTGACGGTCGTGGTATCGCCCCTTATTTCTCTGATGAAAGACCAGGTTGATCAACTGCTCGCCAACGGCGTGGCGGCGGCCTGTCTTAATTCCACGCAAACCCGGGAGCAGCAGCAAGAGGTGATGGCCGGGTGTCGCACCGGGCAGGTTCGTCTGCTGTATATCGCACCGGAACGCCTGATGCTGGATAACTTCCTCGACCATCTCGCACACTGGAACCCGGTTCTGCTGGCGGTGGATGAAGCGCACTGTATCTCGCAGTGGGGGCACGATTTCCGCCCGGAATATGCCGCCCTCGGCCAGCTCCGTCAGCGCTTCCCGGAACTGCCGTTTATGGCGCTTACCGCCACGGCAGATGATACGACGCGTCTGGATATCGTTCGCCTGCTGGGGCTGAATGATCCCTATATTCAGGTCAGCAGCTTTGACCGCCCTAACATCCGCTACATGCTGATGGAAAAATTCAAGCCGCTGGATCAGCTCCTGCGCTATGTCCAGGAACAGCGCGGCAAGTCGGGCATTATCTACTGCAACAGTCGGGCGAAGGTGGAAGACACCGCCGCGCGTCTGCAAAACCGTGGCTTTAGCGCCGCAGCGTATCATGCCGGGCTGGAGAACCACATCCGTGCGGATGTGCAGGAGAAATTCCAGCGTGACGACCTGCAGATTGTGGTCGCGACGGTGGCGTTCGGAATGGGGATTAACAAGCCCAACGTGCGTTTTGTGGTGCATTTCGATATCCCGCGTAATATCGAATCCTACTATCAGGAAACCGGCCGCGCCGGGCGTGATGGTCTGCCTGCGGAAGCGATGCTGTTTTACGATCCAGCCGATATGGCGTGGCTGCGCCGCTGTCTGGAAGAGAAACCGCAGGGACAGCTGCAGGATATCGAACGCCATAAGCTCAACGCGATGGGGGCGTTTGCCGAAGCGCAAACCTGCCGCCGTCTGGTGCTGCTCAACTATTTTGGTGAAGGGCGACAGGAGCCGTGCGGCAACTGCGATATCTGCCTGGATCCGCCGAAGCAGTACGATGGCCTGATGGACGCGCGTAAGGCGCTTTCGACCATTTACCGTGTGAATCAACGCTTCGGGATGGGTTACGTGGTGGAAGTGTTGCGCGGCGCCAATAACCAGCGTATCCGCGACATGGGCCACGACAAACTGCCGGTCTACGGGATCGGTAAAGATCAGAGCCACGAGCACTGGGTTAGCATTATTCGTCAGCTGATTCACCTCGGATTTGCCACGCAGAACATCGCTCAGCACTCGGCGCTACAGCTGACCGAAGCCGCGCGTCCGGTGTTGCGCGGTGACGTTGAACTGAAGCTCGCCGTACCGCGCGTGGTCGCCCTCAAACCACGCGTGATGCAGAAATCCTACGGCGGTAACTATGACCGCAAGCTGTTTGCCAAACTGCGTAAGCTGCGTAAAGCCATTGCTGATGAAGAGAACATCCCCCCTTACGTGGTGTTCAACGACGCGACGCTGATTGAGATGGCGGAACAGATGCCGCTCAGCGCCAGCGAAATGCTCAGCGTTAACGGCGTCGGCACGCGCAAGCTGGAGCGCTTCGGTAAAGAGTTTATGGCGCTTATCCGTTCTCACGTTGACGGAGATGATGAGGAGTAGTCAGCCGGCCAAAAAAGTGCCAGTATGATGACTCACTGAATTATTTCCCTGCGAGCCAATTATGTTAATGCTATTTCTCACCGTGGCGTTAGTGCACATCGTTGCGCTGATGAGCCCGGGCCCTGACTTTTTCTTCGTATCGCAAACAGCAGTCAGTCGTTCCCGTAAAGAGGCGATGATGGGCGTGCTCGGTATTACCATGGGCGTCATGGTCTGGGCGGCCGTTGCGCTGCTCGGTCTGAACCTGATCCTGGCGAAGATGGCCTGGCTGCATAACATCATTATGGTTGGCGGTGGCCTATACCTGTGCTGGATGGGCTACCAGATGCTGCGCGGGGCGCTGAAAAAAGAAGAGAAAAAAACGCAAGAGCCTAAGGTGGAGCTGGCAACGGGTGGTCGGAGCTTTGTAAAAGGGCTGCTGACCAACCTGGCGAATCCGAAAGCGATTATCTATTTCGGCTCGGTGTTCTCGCTGTTTGTGGGCGACAGCGTTGGCGCGGGCGCACGTTGGGGCATTTTCCTGCTTATCGTCGTGGAGACCTTCGCGTGGTTCACTATCGTGGCAAGCCTGTTTGCCTTACCGGCGATGCGCCGTGGCTACCAGCGTATCGCGAAGTGGATCGATGGCTTCGCCGGCGCGCTGTTCGCCGGCTTCGGCATTCATCTCATCATTTCTCGCTAAGCATGACGCGCTGACGCAAGCAGCGCGCCAACCAGCATAAACAGCGAGCCAAACACTTTGTTCAGGGCCTTCATCTGCTTAGGCCCTTTTATCCATCCGGCAATCCGCTGTGCCAGCGTCGCGTAACCAATCATCACGATAATATCGACAATAATTGTGGTCGCACCCAGCACCACGTACTGCATCACCTGAGGCTGGTGCGGCACGATAAACTGTGGGAACAGCGCGGCGAGGAACACAATGCTTTTCGGGTTGGTCAGGTTGACGAATACTGCCCGCTTAAACAGATGACCACGGTTTTGCGTCTGCGCGAGCGTATTCAGGTTAATGGCGCCAGCCGCGCGCCACTGCTGAATACCCAGCCAGATAAGATATGCCGCACCGGCCCATTTCAGCACTTCAAACGCCAGCACCGAGCGGGAGAATAGCGTTCCCAGCCCAATCCCGACCAGGACGATGTGAATGCCCAGCCCGGTTTGCAAACCGGCAATCGACGCCGCCGCCCCGCGATAGCCGTGGTTGATGGAGGTAGTCATGGTGTTAATCGCACCCGAACCCGGTGAAAGGCTCAGGATGATGGATGTCAGCAGGTAGGCGAACCACCACTCGAAGGTCATTTGAAACTCCCGAATCGTCTGTTTTTATGCCACAATACGCTATTGATGAGTCATTTTGTGACCGGTTACGAAAAAAAACGATATTCCCTGGATTACGTGAGTGGAAACCCAATGTTTCAGCAGAAAAAGGACTGGGAAACACGAGAAAACGCATTTGCTGCTTTCTCTATGGGGCCGCTGACCGATTTCTGGCGGCAGCGTGAGGAAGATGAGTTTACGGGCGTCGGGGGCATCCCGGTACGCTTCGTTCGTTTCCGTGATGAGAAAAATGACCGGGTAATCGTGGTTTGCCCGGGGCGCATTGAAAGCTACGTTAAATACGCCGAACTGGCCTACGATCTGGTCCATATGGGGTTCGATGTGCTCATCATCGACCACCGTGGACAGGGGCTGTCCGGACGCATGCTACAGGACACGCACCGTGGACATGTCGATCGCTTCAGCGATTACGTCGACGATTTTGCCGCGTTCTGGCAGCAGGAAGTGCAGCCCGGCCCCTGGCGTAAGCGCTATATCCTTGCGCACTCCATGGGTGGCGCTATTTCGACGCTGTTTTTGCAGCGGTATCAACACCAGTGTGATGCCATTGCGCTAACCGCGCCGATGTACGGTATCGTCATACGTTTCCCCGACTGGATGGTGCGTCATCTTCTCGACTGGGCTGAGGGCCATCAGCGCATTCGTGAAGGCTATGCCATCGGGACCGGACGCTGGCGTGCGCTGCCGTTCGCCATCAACGTCTTAACCCACAGTCGGCAGCGTTATCGCCGCAACCTGCGCTTTTATGCCGATGAACCGCGCTTACGCGTCGGTGGCCCGACCTGGCACTGGGTGCGGGAGGGGATTCTGGCCGGTGAACAGGTGCTGGCGGGGGTAGGCGAGGATGACACGCCAACACTCCTGATTCAGGCTGAAGAAGAGCGTGTGGTCGATAACCGCATGCATGACCGTTATTGTGAATTGCGCGCCGCCGCCGGTCACCCTTGTGAAGGGGGAAAACCGCTGGTCATCAACGGCGCTTACCATGAGATCCTTTTCGAAAAGGACGCTATGCGCTCAGTCGCGCTCAACGCCATTGTTGAATTTTTCAACAGGCATAACTGATTATTGTTTTCCACCAGAGGTTGAAATCCCTATGTACCAGGTTGTTGCATCTGATTTAGATGGCACGCTGCTTTCCCCTGACCACACCCTGTCGCCTTACGCGAAAGAGACCTTAAAGCTTCTGACTGCCCGTGGCGTGAACTTTGTGTTTGCCACCGGCCGCCACCACGTAGACGTGGGGCAGATCCGCGATAATCTTGAGATCAAATCGTACATGATCACCTCCAACGGTGCGCGCGTGCATGATACTGACGGTAACCTGATCTTTACCCATAACCTGGATCGCGATATTGCCGCCGATCTCTTCGGCGTGGTGCATAACAACCCGGCTATCATCACCAACGTGTACCGCAACGACGACTGGTTCATGAACCGCCACCGCCCGGATGAAATGCGTTTCTTCAAGGAAGCGGTATTTAACTACTCCCTGTACGAGCCGGGCCTTCTTGAGCCGGAAGGTATCAGTAAGGTGTTCTTCACCTGCGATAGCCATGAAGAACTGCTCCCACTGGAACAGGCGATCAACGCCCGCTGGGGCGATCGCGTCAACGTGAGCTTCTCAACCCTGACCTGTCTGGAAGTGATGGCGGGGGGCGTCTCCAAAGGTCACGCGCTGGAAGCGGTCGCGAAACGTCTGGGTTTCGCGCTGAAAGACTGCATCGCTTTTGGTGACGGCATGAACGACGCTGAAATGCTCTCCATGGCAGGCAAGGGCTGCATCATGCAGAACGCGCATCAGCGTCTGAAAGATCTGCACCCGGAACTGGAAGTGATTGGTTCCAACGCTGACAACGCGGTACCGAAATACCTGCGCAAGCTGTTCCTTGAATAATCTTCATTTGGTTGTTTGTTGACCAGATGTCAACTGAAGAGTCCGCTACAATGCCTGTCCTTCTTTCTGAGAGACAAGCATTGTGGCGCTACTCATTATCACCACTATCCTGTGGGCCTTCTCCTTTAGCCTGATTGGCGAGTACCTTGCCGGTTCGGTCGACAGCTACTTCTCGGTGCTGATGCGCGTGGGGCTGGCGGCGCTGGTATTCCTGCCGTTTCTGCGCACGCGTGGTCAATCCCTGAAAACAATTGTGCTGTACATGCTGGTGGGCGCGATGCAGTTGGGCATCATGTATCTGTTCAGCTTCCGGGCTTACGTCTATTTGTCCGTCTCTGAATTCCTGCTCTTTACCGTGTTGACGCCGCTCTATATTACGTTGATTTACGACCTGCTCAGCAGGCGTCGTCTGCGCTGGGGATACCTGCTAAGCGCGGCGCTGGCGGTGATTGGCGCGGCAATTATTCGCTATGACAAAGTCAGCGATCACTTCTGGACCGGGTTGATGTTCGTCCAGCTCGCCAACATCAGTTTCGCCATCGGCATGGTGGGCTACAAACGCCTGATGGAAACCCGCCCGATGCCTCAGCACAATGCATTTGCGTGGTTCTATATGGGCGCGGCGATTGTCGCGGTATCGGCGTGGTTTCTGCTCGGTAACCCGCAAAAGCTGCCGACCACGTCGGTGCAGTGGGGCGTTCTGGTCTGGCTGGGCGTGGTGGCGTCAGGGCTGGGTTACTTCATGTGGAACTACGGCGCGACGCAGGTCGACGCCGGAACGCTCGGGATCATGAACAACGTGCACGTCCCGGCGGGGCTGCTGGTCAACCTCGCCATCTGGCAGCAGCAACCGCACTGGCCGAGTTTCCTTATTGGGGGAGCGGTGATCCTGGCTTCACTGTGGGTCCATCGCCGCTGGGTCGCTCCGCGCTCCGCACAAACGGAAGATGGTCGCACGCGTGGTTCCGCGCTGAGCGAATAAACGCTTCTGTCACCGGCTGACGCTGCTCGCCATCGCGCACGGCAGCGTACAGACGGCTCCACAGTCCTTCACCCAGGGTTTTGGTCACCACCAGGCCCTGGCGTTCAAAACTCTCCACCACCCAGTGCGGCAGCGCCGCGATGCCCATATTGGCGGCAACCATCTGAATCAACAGCAGGGTGTTATCCACGCTTTTCAGCTGCGGGCTAATGCCTGCCGGCTGCAGGAAATGACGCCAGATATCCAGGCGACTGCGCTGAACCGGATAAATCAGCAGCGTTTCTGTTGCCAGGTCTTCCGGCGTGATGCGCGTTTTAGCCGCCAGCGGATGATCCGGTGCCAGCACCAGGCGCACTTCAAAATCAAACATCGGCGAATAGTGCAGGCCGCTGCGCGGCAGAATGTCGGAGGTCATCACCAGATCCAACTCACCCTGCTGCAGCGAGGGTTGCGGGTCGAACGTCACACCGGATTTAAAATCCATCTCCACCTGCGGCCACTTCTGGCGGAAGTTCTCAAGCGCAGGGGTCAGCCATTGAATACAGCTGTGGCACTCAATGGCGATGCGCAGTTTTGTCTGCTGCGGCTCGTTACAGGACTGTAGCGCGCTGGCGATCTGCGGCAGGACCTGATTCGCCAGTTGAAGAAGAATTTCACCCTGCGGCGTAAAGCGCAGAGGTTGGCTCTTACGCACAAAAAGACGAAATCCGAGGCGTTGTTCCAGATCGCTGAACTGGTGAGAAAGGGCAGACTGGGTCTGGTGCAGCGTGGCCGCAGCCGCCGCGAGCGATCCGCAGTTCCGCAACGCTTGCAGCGTTTTCAGGTGTTTTATCTCGATCATGAAAGTCCTTCACTTCGCCATGAACATTTTGCGCTTGAGGAATATACAGTACCTGCCAATTATAGATGTGTAAACATCTGGACGTCTAAATAGCGAAATTCACAAGGGGCATAACATGACAATCCGCAATCACACTCTCGGTTTCCCTCGCGTTGGCCTGCGTCGCGAGCTGAAAAAAGCGCAAGAAAGCTACTGGGCGGGTAACGCTACCCGTGAAGAACTACTGACCGTGGGGCGCGAGCTGCGCGCCCGTCACTGGGATCAGCAAAAGCAGGCGGGCATTGACCTGCTGCCGGTGGGCGATTTCGCCTGGTACGACCATGTTCTGACGACCAGCCTGCTACTGGGCAACGTGCCGGCTCGTCATCAGAACAAAGATGGATCGGTAGATATCGATACCCTGTTCCGCATCGGCCGTGGTCGTGCGCCAACGGGTGAACCCGCGGCAGCGGCGGAAATGACCAAGTGGTTTAACACCAACTATCACTATATGGTGCCGGAGTTCGTAAAAGGTCAGCAGTTCAAACTGACCTGGACACAGCTTCTGGACGAAGTCGACGAAGCGCTGGCGCTGGGCCACCAGGTAAAACCGGTGCTGCTCGGACCGGTAACCTACCTGTGGCTGGGCAAAGTCAAAGGCGAGCTGTTTGACCGCCTCAGCCTGCTGAAGGACATTCTGCCCGTCTACAAACAGGTACTGATTGAGCTGGGTAAACGCGGCATTCAGTGGGTGCAAATCGACGAACCTGCTTTGGTGCTTGAGCTGCCCCAGGTTTGGCTCGATGCCTTCAAACCGGCGTATGACGCGCTTAACGGGCAGGTGAAGCTGTTGCTGACCACCTATTTCGAGGGCGTGACGCCTAACCTGAGCACGATTGCTGCGCTGCCGGTTCAGGGCCTGCATGTTGACCTGGTTCACGGCAAAGATGACGTGAAGGAACTGCACAAACGTCTGCCCGCAGACTGGCTGCTCTCAGCGGGGCTGGTAAACGGTCGTAACGTCTGGCGTGCCGAACTCACCGAAAAGTATGCTCAAATTAAAGACATTGTCGGTAAACGTGAGCTGTGGGTGGCCTCATCATGTTCACTGCTGCACAGCCCGATCGATCTGAGCGTGGAGACCCGTCTTGACCCGGAAGTGAAAAGCTGGTTTGCCTTCGCCCTGCAAAAATGTGAAGAACTGGCGCTGCTGCGCGACGCGCTGAACAGCGGTGACACGGCGGCGATTACCGAATGGAGCGCCCCGATTCAGGCGCGCCGTCATTCGGCACGCGTGCATAATCCGGCAGTGGAAAAACGTCTGGCGGCCATCACCGCTCAGGACAGCCAGCGCCAGAGTCCGTATGAAGTCCGTGCCGAAGCCCAGCGCGCCCGCTTCAACCTGCCCGCATGGCCAACCACGACGATCGGTTCATTCCCACAAACGACCGAGATCCGCGGCCTGCGTCTCGACTTCAAAAAGGGCAATCTGGATGCGAATCACTACCGTACCGGCATTGCTGAGCACATCAGGCAGGCGATCATCGAGCAGGAGCGTTTAGGTCTGGACGTGCTGGTGCACGGTGAAGCCGAGCGTAACGACATGGTGGAATACTTCGGTGAACACCTGGACGGCTTCGTGTTTACCCAGAATGGCTGGGTGCAGAGCTACGGTTCCCGCTGCGTGAAGCCACCGGTGGTGATCGGTGACGTCAGCCGCCCGGAAGCGATTACGGTGGCGTGGGCGAAGTATGCTCAGTCTCTGACCGACAAGCCGGTAAAAGGCATGCTGACCGGGCCGGTGACCATTCTGTGCTGGTCGTTCCCGCGTGAAGACGTGACCCGTGAAACCATTGCGAAGCAAATCGCGCTGGCGCTGCGTGATGAGGTGGCGGATCTGGAAGCCGCTGGCATTGGCATTATCCAGATTGACGAACCGGCGTTACGAGAAGGTTTGCCGCTGCGCCGCAGCGACTGGGATGAGTATCTGAAGTGGGGCGTGGAAGCCTTCCGCATCAATGCGTCGGTGGCGAAGAACGACACGCAGATCCACACTCATATGTGTTACTGCGAATTTAACGACATTATGGATTCCATTGCCGCGCTGGATGCCGACGTGATCACCATCGAGACCTCGCGTTCAGATATGGAGCTGCTCGAGTCGTTTGAAGAGTTCGACTATCCAAACGAAATCGGACCGGGGGTGTACGACATTCACTCCCCGAACGTGCCGAGCGTGGAGTGGATTGAAGCCCTGCTGAAAAAAGCCGCTCAGCGTATTCCGGCAGAGCGCCTGTGGGTGAACCCGGACTGCGGCCTGAAAACCCGCGGCTGGCCGGAAACCCGCGCAGCGCTCGCCAACATGGTGAAGGCAGCGCAGAATTTGCGTCAGGGGTAAGTCTGCGCATTTCCCGCCGCCTGATACTCTACTCAGGCGGCATTTTCCGTCATTGCAATCCGCTTGCCTGCCGCGTCAAAGAGATGCAGATGAGCCTCCTGCACGGTCAGCGTGATACGTTGCTGCGCAGGCAGACTCAGTTGCTGGAAGGATTTCAGGCACACGGCATGCCCTGCCACGTCCAGCCACACCAGGGTTGAATCTCCCTGCAGTTCGCATAACCGCGTTTTCCCGCTCAGGCTAAAATCCCCCGGCTGCTGATAACCCAGGTGTTCAGGACGGATCGCGACAAATACCGATTCCCCCTCCTGAATGTCTGCGGGCTGACGCGAAAGCGGGAAGACGGTATCAGGGTCGATATGCAATGCCCCCTGCTGCCAGACGGCGGGTAACATATTGATTTTTGGCGTACCGATGAATTCGGCCACGAAGCGGTTCGCCGGGGTGTTGTACAGTTCAAGCGGCGTACCCGTTTGCTCAATATTGCCTTTACACATCACCACGATACGGTCGGCCAGCGTCATCGCCTCGACCTGATCGTGCGTGACGTAAATCATGGTGTTTTTCAGGGTATTATGGAGTTGCTGGATCTCCTGGCGCATTTCAACCCGCAGAGCGGCGTCAAGGTTGGAAAGGGGTTCGTCAAACAGGAACAGCGCGGGCTGCTGGACAATAGAACGACCTATCGCCACGCGCTGGCGCTGGCCGCCGGAGAGGTGTTGCGGAAGCCTGTCGAGCAGCTCGTCCAGCCTGAGCATGTTGGCGGCATGGGTGATGCGCTGCGCAATGTCGGCCTCCGGGGTGCGGATATTGCGTAAGCCAAAGGCGAGGTTCTCCCGTACGGTCATATGCGGATAAAGTGCATAGGACTGGAAAACCATCGACAAGCTCCGCTTGCCCGCCGCCAGGTGGGTGACATCCTCATTGCCCATCATCAGCATGCCACTGTCTGGCGCCTCTAATCCCGCGATTATGCGCAGCAGCGTCGATTTCCCGCACCCGGAGGGGCCCACAAGAACGATAAATTCTCCTGATGCTATCTCCAGTGACAGATCCGCCACGATGACGTTTTTATCGTACTTTTTATGAATATGTCGTAATGAAAGGGCGGTCATAATGTCTCCTGAGCCCCTTGCAGGGCAGAAATCAGCATCAGCACTTCATGAGTTTTATGGACAAGCAGAGCGGTATCTCCCCGCGCTTCAACATTAAGGCGAACCAGCGGCTCGGTGTTTGAGGCGCGGAGGTTAAAACGCCAGTCTGTGAAGGACAGGCTCAGGCCGTCGCAGTTGTCGCGTTCGCATGCGACCGGGGCATAGTGCGCGGCGACGTCATTGAGGAGTGCAGCGGGCTCGTTGACCGTCAGGTTGATTTCGCCAGACACCGGATAGCGGGCCTGTGCGTGACGCATAAGATGAGAGAGCGGCTGCGCGTCTGCACCCAGGATCTGGAGCATCAGGATCAGCGGGATCATGCCGCTATCGCAGTAACCAAAATCGCGAAAATAGTGATGGCCACTCATCTCGCCGCCGTAAATGGCATTTTCCCTTCGCATCCGGGCTTTCAGGAAGGCATGCCCGGTTTTACTCACGATTGCGCTACCGCCGCAACGGGCGACCGTGTCGAGCGTGTTCCAGATTAAGCGGGGATCAAGAATGATGCGGCTGCCGGGATAGCGTCGCAGAAAATGTTCGGCAAACAGCCCCACGAGATAATAGTTCTCAACGTAATCCCCGCGCTCGTCGAAGAAAAAGCAACGATCGAAATCGCCATCCCAGGCGATGCCAGCATCGGCGTGATGTTCGATGACGGCCAGTCGGGTGCTTTGCCGGTTTTCAGGCAGCATCGGGTTAGGTACGCCAGCGGGAAAGCGGCCATCTGGCTGGTGATGAATACGGATAAACTCGACCGGTACACCGGCACGCTTTAAGCCCTCATCAAGCGCATCTAGCGCCGGACCTGCGGTGCCGTGCCCGGCGTTGACCACCAGGCGTAACGTTCGCGTTGGGGACGTAGTGATAAATCGCAGCAGAGCGTTCACCCAGGCCGGGCGATTGTCGAAGGGAAAAATGCCCCCACGACGCACGCAGGGTGGAAAGCGGTTCTGTTCTGCCAGCGCTTTGATCTCCAGCAGACCGTTGTCATTACTGATCGGGCGCGCCTCAAGGCCAACCAGCTTAAAGCCGTTGTAATGGGCGGGATTGTGGCTCGCCGTCACCTGGATCCCTCCGTCTGCCCGCAATTCCCGGGTGGCGAAATAGACCTCTTCCGTACCGGTCATGCCCAGGTCGATAACATCGACGCCGCCTGCGGTAAGCCCGTCGATCAGGGCCGTTTTTAGCGCCTCCGAGCTGAGGCGGACATCAGCGCCTACTACCACGCGCCGGGGATGCAGCCAGACGGCGTACGCCCTTCCGATGCGACGCGCAATGTCAGGGGTGAGATTGACGTCAACTTCGCCACGAATGTCATAGGTTTTAAAGCACGTTAGTTCATCCATAGTTCACTCTTATCTTAAGCAGGGTAATCTTATGCCGTATCACGCTCGATAAGCCGGTGTTCCAGCGCAACGTGGGTGACGGGGCCATTGTTCAGAAGCAGATCAACCGCGATTTCACCTTTACGTTCGGCATCCTGCGCGATGGTGGTAAGTCCAGGCCCGTTATACTGCCGGGCGGTATTGTCGAATCCGGTAATGGCGACCCGGCCAGGTATAGCAAGACGCTGTCGCTGGCAATAATTCACCGCGCCGATGGCAAAACGATCGGATAAGCAGATCAGCGCCGTGATCTCAGAGTGTGCCGTCAGCAATGCTTCCGCTGCCCGTTCGCCGTGTGGCTCATCGTGATGGGTTTCACACAGCCAGCAGTCGCTGAGCGTAATACCGTGCTCTTGAAACGCGTCGCGGCAGGCATTCACGCGGGTCAGCATGAGTTGGTTATCCCCCGTCACGCGGTGCGTCAGAGGCCGCATCCCGCGCGCGTTCGGGTGAGACGGGAAGGCAATAATGCCGAAATGGCGATGACCCTTTTGTATCAGGTAGTGGGTGATATCACGCATGGCGCGTGTGTTATCCACCGACACGCTGCTGAACTGCGGAAGCTGAAAATCGAGCGTCACCACAGGCAGATTGCGGGCCAGGGTTTGTTGAATAATGGCGGCGCTGTTATGCGTGGCGTTGAGAATATACCCGTCCACCAGGGTAGTGAGCGATGAAGGCCCTTTTTGAAGCGGAATCAGCACCAGATTAATATTACGGTCTTCGCAGCGAGTCGCGACGCCGCGCATCAGGCTGACGTCATGCGGATCGATAAAAACATAGCTCATGGTATCGTTAAAAATGACGCCGATCGCCCCGGATTTTCCGGTGCGTAAAGCCCGGGCGAGTTTATCCGGCCCCTGAAATCCAACCTGACGGGCGTGCCCAAGTATCTTTTCACGTAATTCAGCAGACAGCTTTTCGGGATTATTCCACGCGTTAGATACCGTGGTATGTGAAATACCCATCTCCGCTGCCAGCGATTTAATCGTCACGTTTTTATTCTTTCTTTTGCTAAATGAATTAGGCATTTTATATTCACGTAAATTATTTATGAGGCGTAATTAAATAAATAATAGCGGCTGAGTTTATCGTTAAATATAAATAGTTTTGTGATTTGTTTAACGTTAAACATAAAAAAGGGGTGTTAGCTTACGCACCATTCACAGAGTGCAGCAGTGAGCGATTAACACTTATCGACATCAGGGAGATATAACGTGAGAGTTGCAGAAGCAGCAAAATTAATAGCATCGGTAATATTCCTCTTTTTTCTTACCGGTTGCGGGCCTGATGATAAAAAAGAGACACAATCCGGGGCGCGTGAAACAATCAAAATGTGGGTCACACCCACCGTCAATGAAGAAGCTTTCTGGAGTAAAATAGTGGCGGAATGGAATAAAGACCCTGCCCATATGCCCGTCGAATTTACCGCTATTCCTGCCGCAAACAGTTCAGAAGAAGCGATAATGAATGCGCTGGCATCAGGGACTGAACCGGATATTTCAACCAATATATTTATTGGTTTTGCCAGCCAGCTTGTTGATGTCGGGCAGATAGAAGATCTCTCCAGAATGCCGGGTTTTCAGGAAACGATTCAGAAACGGCAAATGGCTTCTCTGCTGTCAGCCTGGGAATTAAACGGCAAACAAACGGTACTGCCGGTATATATCAACCCGATTGTCTGGTGGTGGCGTGGTGATTTACTGAAGCAATACGGTTTTGATCGGGTACCGGTTAGCTACGATGAACTTTACGCGCTGGCGAAGCGTCGGGCGGCGGATAATCACGGCTATGTGATACAGCTTACGGCAGGTAAAAACTGGTGGGAACGCTGGTTCGACTTCATTCCGCTGTTCTACGCCCAGAGCCACGGCAAGCCGTATCTGGTCGACAAAAAACCTGCGCTGACCACGCCTGCTGGTGAGGCCGTGCTGACCTTCATGGGCAACGTTTTTAATAATAAGTGGAGCAGCTACGACTTCACCTCTGCCGAGGATCCGCTCGCAACGGGGCAGGTTATCGCCTCAGCGCGCGGACCGTGGGATTTAGCCCGCTATCGCAAGCAGTATCCGGACATATTAAAAACGATTCAGATCGGTCCGATGCTGACCGAGACGGGCATTGAACACCCCTATACGTTCGGCGACAGCAAAGGTCTGGTGATCTTCAGTTCCAGTAAGCGAAAGGCGCAGGCCTGGCAGTTTATGCAGTGGGTCTTCAGTAACCCTGAACATGACCGGCTGTGGCTTGAGTTGACAGGGATGCCGCCCGCCCGCGCGGATTTAATGAGTAATCCGATCTTTGTCAGTTACTTCAAACAAAATCCGCTAGAGAAACAGATCGCCTCGTGGGTGGACGTCGCGCTTCCTCCTGCGGCAACAAACCAGACGACAGAAATACAGCGCAGCATGACGCAGATGCTTGAGCGCGTGATATTCAAAACCAGTACGCCTGCCGACGCGCTGAAACAATCTCAGCAGGAAATCAGCGCCCTCGCGGGCCAGTAGGGGGCATGATGGCTGGATATGAATCCCGAACCGGAGGCCTGCTGGCCTCCACCTGGATTGGCTATTCGCTGCTATTCTGGTTCTACCCCCTTGCCTGGCTGGTGGTGCTAAGCGTGACCCGCTGGCAGTTTATCGGCGTGCCGCAATTTACCGGTTTGCAGAATATTATTGGCGTACTGCACGATGCATTATTCTGGACATCCATGTGGAACATTTGCCGCTTTTTAATGTGGTATGTCCCGATCGTGTTTATTACCGCGCTGCTTTTTGCTGCCGGATTACGCAGAATTAACTACGGCCGGGGGTTTATCGCCTTAAGCTTTTTACTGGCAAATATCTCGTCAGGGGTGGCGTACTCAATTGTCTTTTCCCGTCTTTTTAATGAGTATGGCCCGGTTAACCGCTTATTGTCTGCGTGGTTTGGGATTTCCGTGCCGTGGTTTACCAACCCTGACTGCGCCATGCTATCCATTGCGCTTATCGTGACCTGGAAATTTGTCGGTTATTACGGATTAATTCTCTATTCCGGCATGCAGGCTATTCCATCGGATATTTATAGTGCGGCTATTCTCGATAAAACCGGGCGTTTTCAGAAAGGTTGGGCAATAACGCTGCCGATGATGAATCCGCAAATTGTGATGGTGATGGTGCTGGCTATTACGGTGGCATTCAGTATTTTTACAGAGCCCTATTTAATTACCGGTGGTGGGCCACTAAACAGTACTACCAGTCCCATGGTGGTCATGTACGAAGCCGCGTTTCAAAATATGAAACCTACCTGGGCTGCTGCCATGTCGATTATCGTCGCTGCCTGCAGTTTCCTGATGATCTGGCTATTTCGTCGGTTATTCGAAAAACACATTGAGATTGTATGAATGAAAAAACTCACGCCCCTGAGCCTGCTAATTCATGCGCTGATGTTTATTCTGGCGTTAAGCTGGCTCTATCCGTTTGTCTGGATGGTCGTGTCATCCCTGAAGCCTACAGCACAGATTTATACCACGGATCTCTTTTCGGGCACGCTGACGCTCGAAAATTACACTTTCCTTTTCGATAACAGCAACCGGGCCGATAAGCCGTTTCTGCGCACGCTGTTTAACTCGCTTTTCGTCTCTGTCACCGTGACCGCGAGCGTGACCGTCACCTCCATGCTGGTGGGGTATGCGCTGGCAAAAACGGAATTCTGGGGCAAAAACGCTTTCCGTAATCTGTTGATTGTGCAGATGGTTTTCCCGGTTTTCATGTTCATCATTCCACAGTTTGTGCTGATGCGTGAGCTCGGGCTGATCAACCGTTACAGCGCCATGATCCTGCCTTATGCAATGAGCGCCTGGGGGATCTTTATGGTGTCTCAGAGCTTCAAGGGTACGCCCAACGATTACCTGTACGCCGCGCGTCTGGATCATGCCAGCCTGTGGGCCATTCTGCGGCACGTCATGATGCCGCTGAACAAGTCCATTCTGGCGATCGTGGCGCTATTTACCTTCTCAAGTTCGTGGGACAACTTCCTCTGGCCGCTGATTGTCATGCGCGATGCCGACAAAATGCCGTTTTCGGTGCTGCTGGCCACCTTCAGTAAATCCTACGGCGTTTATCTGGGGCCAGTGATGGCGGGAGCCGTGGTGCAAATGCTGCCGGTCATCGTGTTGTTTATCCTGTTCCGGAAATATTTCCTGCAGGGCATGTCGTTATCACTGAAATAAGGAATGTACGGTGAACAATCAACCCTGGTGGCAGGCCTGTACCTGTTACCAAATTTATCTGCCGTCGTTTTGCGATGGTAACGGTGACGGGCTGGGGGATTTCCCCGGCCTGCTCTCAAAAGTGGATTACCTGAGTGCGTTAGGCATCGGTGCCATCTGGATCACGCCGTTTTACCCCTCTCCTCTGGTGGATAACGGGTATGACATTAGTGATTACTGCGCCGTCGACCCACGATTCGGCACGCTGACCGATTTTCGCGACGTCGTTCATCGCTGCCATGAAAAGGGGATCCGGGTCATTATCGATCTGGTGCTTAATCATGTCTCTTCGCTGCATCCGTGGTTTCAGGATGCCTGGAATAATCCCGCGAGCCGCTATCGGGACTATTTTCTTTTCAGCGCGCACCCTAACAACTGGGAGTCATTTTTTTCCGGCAGCGCCTGGAGCCCGGAGCCGGACACCGGCGAGTTTTACTACCATAAATTCACGCCTGAGCAGGTCGATCTTAACTGGGCGAACCCCGCGGTAGAGCAGGAAATGCTTCAGGTCATTGATTTCTGGCAGGCACAGGGCGTGGATGGCTTCCGCTTCGACGTGATTAATTTCCTCAGCACGCGCGGCATCGGGCCTGACAATCCGGAGAAAGCGGGAGTACAGCAGCATGAGCATGACGTGAATCAGCCGGGGCTCATCGGCACGCTGCAGCGCGTATGCCAACATGCCAGGCAGCAAGGGGATGTTTTCCTGATCGGCGAAATCGGCAGCGAGGAGAGGGAGACCCTGGCCCGTTATCAGGCCCCGTCGCTGATGGACGTGGTCTTTAACTTCAATATTGGCAGCCAGAAAACCTTCGATGCGGCACGCCTGTGCGACGAGATTAACGCCACGCTGGCGCTGCAGTCTGGCCTGCCGACGCTATTCTTTTCCAGCCACGATATGCCGCGCATGATTAGCCGCTTTGGTGAAGGCCCGCATGACGCCGCCCGGGCGTTGGCCGTTCTGGCGCTACAGCTGACCGTGCGCGGCGTACCGTTTATTTTTCAGGGTGACGAGTTGGGGATGCCCGACTATGTGCCTCAGACGGTCGGGCAGATTTTTGATATTCAGGGAAAAACCTTCTACGACACGGCCATGCGGCAGGGTTGCAGTGCCGCCGACGCGCTGGCGCAGGCCATTGAACATTCACGGGATGGTTCCCGCGCCCCCTTCCTCTGGTGCGACGCCCCGTTTGCGGGCTTTTCCACCTCCACGCCGTGGATGCCCGTCAGCCAGGACTATCCCTTGCTCAATGCCGAACATCAGATATCGACGCCCGGTTCGTTGTGGCGTCAGTACCAGACCTTCATTGCGCTTCGGGCCGCCATCGGGGCGCTACAGCATGGGGAGTGTAGCCCGCTGAAACGCCATAAGGCGTGCGTCTGGTTTACCCGAACAACGACGCAGGAACAGGTCTGGGTGGCTGTGAATTTTGGCCAGCCGGTACAAAACCCATTGTGGGCCATTGAAGCGGATGTCCTGTACGGCCAAAACGCGCAGCAGCTGGACAAAAATCAAATTCTGATAAAAAGGAGTGTATATGAACAGACACGGTAAGAATCCGTTGATCACCCCCAGCGACGTGGTGCCTTCTCTGCCAGGACGGAAAGTGGAGTGCGTCTTTAACGCCGGGGTAACGGAGTATCATGGGGAGATTATCCTGCTGCTTCGGGTTGCCGAGAGCGTGATAAATGATGACCCACAGAAGATCGTCGTTCCGCTTCTGGTGCAGCAGTCCGGCGGCTGGCAGGCGGCAACAAAAACGTTCGACCGCAACGACCCGCGCTATGATTTTAGCGACCCGCGTACCATTGTGCTGAAAAGCGACCCGGCTCAGGTCTGGCTGACGTCAATGTCCCACCTGCGCCTGGCGCGAAGCCAGGACGGTGTAAATTTCACCATCGATCAACAGCCGTTTATTACCGCCGACAGCCGCTATGAGGAATTTGGCTGTGAAGATGCGCGTATCACCCTGATTGACGATGTCTGGTACATCAATTTCTCCGCCGTGTCATCGCTGGGTATCTCCACCGCGCTGGCGACCACCGTTGATTTTATCTCCGTCGACAAGAAAGGGCTGATTTTCTGCCCTGATAACCGCGACGTCTGTTTCTTCCCGGAGAAGGTTGGCGGATCCTTCCGGGCGCTTACCCGGCCCGCGCCCTGCCATTTCGGCCACCCGGAAATCTGGATCTGCGAATCGCCCGATATGCTGCACTGGGGAAACCACCGGCATCTGCTGGGACGCTCGGGAGACGAATGGGATGCGCTGAAGTCGGGTGGCGGCGCGCCGCTGATTAAGACCGCGCGCGGCTGGCTGGAGATTTATCACGGCGTTGACGCTAGCCAGCGTTATTGCCTGGGCGCTCTGCTTCTGGATCTTAATGATCCACTCACCCTCATCGCCAAATCTTCCGTACCGCTGCTGGAGCCGAGCGCGCCCTATGAGCGTGAAGGCTTTTTCGGTAACGTCGTCTTTACCTGCGGGGCGCTGGTGCGTAATGACACGTTGCATATCTGGTATGGTGCGGCGGATGAGCGTATCGCCCTGGCCACGCTGCCGATGGACGAGCTGTGGAAACATCTGGGCCTGGAGTAAGCCCTGACGCAGCCCCGGCGAAAGCCGGGGCTGCGAAGTGTTTATTTCTTCCCGCCGTACTGGCTAAACCACGCCAGCATTCTCTGCCAGCCATCTTTCGCCGATTCCGCGTGATAACTCGGACGGTAATCTGCGTTAAACGCATGTCCGGCATCCGGATACACCACAATCTCCGCATTGGCATTGGCTGCCCGTAGCGCATGGCGCATGGTTTCTACCGAATCAAGCGAAATACCGGTGTCCTGGCCGCCATACAGACCCAGCACCGGGGCATTGAGCTCAGTGGCGATGTCCACCGGATGTTTTGGCGAATTCAGCGTTTTCTCGCCCACCAGTTTGCCATACCAGGCGACAGCCGCTTTGAGCTGCGGATTGTGTGCGGCATACAGCCAGCTAATGCGTCCGCCCCAGCAGAAGCCGGTGACCATCAGACGGTGCGGGTCGCCGCCGTTACGCGCCGCCCAGCTGGCAACGTGGTCGAGATCGGCCAGCACCTGCGCGTCCGGGACTTTGCTGACCAGATTGCTGAACAGCGTTGGAATATCGCTATAGTCGTTCGGATCGCCCTGACGGAAGTAGAGTTCTGGCGCAACGGCCAGATATCCTTCAAGTGCCAGGCGACGGCAGAGGTCGCGAATATGTTCGTGAACCCCAAAAATCTCCTGAACCACAATCACGATGGGCAGCGGACCGTCTGCCGATTTTGGTCGTGCGTGCCAGGCAGGCATATTCTCCCCCTGAGAGGGAATGGAGGTCTCTCCCGCCGTAATGGCCTCTTCTGAGGTTGAAACGATGGTTGAAGCAAGCGGGGCTGCAGCAGGTGCAAAACCGGTTTTTTCAGTCATGGCATTCTCCGTACCAATGAGTTAGCGCAAAGGTAAATATAGACACCAGGTTAACAACTCACAGTGCCTTAAACGGTCTATCTTTTGTGCAGCACCTGACGATATAACTTGTTAATGTGATGTAAATCACTTTTTGATGGAAATTCACTGCAATCATTTTCATTCATGGTGAGATGCATCACGAAATTATGCTTACTGCTTCTGTAAAGTACCGTTTTACTTCTTCTGACTAACCGACCCACAGAGGAGTCACCTATGTCTAAGTCTGATGTTTTTCATCTCGGCCTCACTAAAAATGATTTACAAGGGGCTACGCTCGCTATCGTCCCTGGCGACCCTGAGCGTGTGGAAAAGATCGCCGCGCTGATGGATAAGCCGGTCAAACTGGCTGCCCATCGTGAATTCACCACCTGGCGTGCAGAGCTGGATGGCAAAGCGGTGATTGTGTGCTCCACCGGTATCGGCGGTCCGTCTACCTCTATTGCTGTTGAAGAGCTGGCGCAGCTGGGCATTCGTACTTTCCTGCGTATCGGCACGACCGGCGCGATTCAGCCGCACATCAACGTGGGCGACGTACTGGTGACGACGGCATCCGTTCGTCTGGACGGGGCAAGCCTGCACTTTGCGCCTATGGAATTCCCGGCAGTGGCTGACTTCGAATGCACCACGGCGCTGGTTGAAGCCGCGAAGTCCGTGGGCGCGACCACCCACGTTGGCGTAACCGCTTCTTCCGACACCTTCTACCCGGGCCAGGAGCGCTACGACACCTTCTCTGGCCGCGTTGTGAGCCGTTTCAAAGGCTCAATGGAAGAGTGGCAGTCCATGGGCGTAATGAACTACGAAATGGAATCCGCGACGCTGCTGACCATGTGTGCAAGCCAGGGTCTGCGTGCCGGTATGGTGGCGGGCGTTATCGTCAACCGTACTCAGCAGGAGATCCCGAACGCCGAAACCATGAAGCAGACCGAAAGTCATGCTGTGAAAATTGTGGTGGAAGCAGCTCGTCGCCTGATCTAGCCCTCTCTTCTCAAATCAAAGGCCGACGCGTTCGGCCTTTATTTTTTGCGTAGCGCCTCGCAGGAAAACCCTTTCAAACTGGACGTTTATACAGCACAATTCTATTTTGTGCGGGTAATACGTTGATGCAGGGGGCATTGTGGATATCTCAATCCTGATTTATGCGGTGATTGCGCTGGCGGGCGTTGCGATAGGCTGGCTGATTTCCAGCTACCAGCATGCGCAGCAGAAGGCCGATCAGCTGGCGGAGCGCGAAGAGATCGTCGCCGAGCTCAGCGCGGTAAAGCAACAGCTTGCGCTAAGTGACCACTGGCGCGACGAGTGCGAGCTGCTCAATAACGAACTGCGCAACCTGCGTGATATCAACACGTCGCTGGAGGCCGATCTCCGCGAAGTGACTACCCGCCTCGAATCCACGCAGCTGCATGCGGAAGACAAAATCCGTCAGATGATTAACAGCGAGCAGCGCCTCAGCGAGCAGTTTGAGAATCTCGCCAACCGCATTTTCGAACACAGCAACCGCCGCGTTGACGAACAGAATCGCCAGAGTCTGAACAGCCTGCTGACGCCGCTGCGTGAACAGCTGGACGGTTTTCGCCGTCAGGTGCAGGACAGCTTTGGACAGGAAGCCCGCGAGCGGCACACGCTGGCGCACGAGATTCGTAATCTTCAGCAGTTGAATGCGCAAATGGCGCAGGAGGCGGTCAACCTCACTCGGGCGCTGAAAGGGGATAACAAAACCCAGGGTAACTGGGGAGAAGTGGTGCTCACCCGCGTGCTGGAGGCCTCTGGCCTGCGCGAGGGGTATGAATACGAAACGCAGGTGAGTATCGAAAACGATGCCCGCTCGCGGATGCAGCCGGACGTCATTGTGCGTCTGCCGCAGGGTAAAGATGTGGTGATCGACGCCAAAATGACGCTGGTGGCGTATGAGCGTTACTTTAATGCGGAAGACGACTACACGCGCGAGTCGGCGCTGCAGGAGCATATTGCCTCCGTGCGTAACCATATCCGACTGCTGGGCAGAAAAGATTATCAGCAGCTTCCGGGGCTGCGCTCGCTGGACTATGTGCTGATGTTTATTCCGGTCGAACCGGCGTTCCTGCTGGCCCTCGACAGACAGCCCGAACTGATCACCGAAGCGCTCAAAAATAATATTATGCTGGTGAGCCCCACCACCCTGCTGGTGGCATTACGTACCATTGCTAACCTGTGGCGCTATGAGCACCAGAGCCGCAATGCACAGAAGATTGCCGAGCGTGCCAGCAAGCTGTACGACAAAATGCGCCTCTTCGTGGACGATATGTCCTCGGTCGGGCAAAGCCTGGACCGTGCGCAGGATAACTACCGTCAGGCGATGAAAAAACTCGCCTCCGGGCGGGGCAACCTGCTTGCTCAGGCTGAAGCATTCCGCGGCCTGGGGGTGGAGGTCAAACGCGAGATTAATCCGGAACTGGTGGAGCAGGCCACGGCGCAAGACGAAGAGTTCCGTCTGCGTGAAGGCGCAGATGAACAAAAGACACCCAGCGAAGACAACGAGTTAACGACGGATTTATCGTCTGACGAGCCGCCGACACGTTTCTATCACGGCGGTTGAATCGTAGGGCAAACGCGCCCAATCTGTTACACTTCACGAACATTTGACTGATTAGCAGGCTCTGAGATGGTTGACGATTCACAAGACACGACGCACTTTGGCTTTCAGACTGTCGCCAAAGCGCAGAAAGCTGACATGGTGGCCCACGTATTTCATTCCGTGGCGGCGAAGTACGATGTGATGAATGACTTGATGTCGTTCGGCATTCATCGCTTGTGGAAACGCTTCACCATTGACTGCAGCGGTGTGCGCCGTGGACAAACCGTGCTGGATTTAGCCGGTGGAACAGGCGATCTGACGGCGAAGTTTTCCCGTCTGGTGGGTGAAACTGGCCGCGTTGTTCTGGCCGATATCAATGACTCCATGCTGAAAATGGGACGCGAAAAGTTGCGTAACATCGGTGTGGTGGGCAATGTGGAATACGTGCAGGCAAACGCCGAAGCGCTGCCATTCCCGGATAATACCTTTGACTGCATCACGATCTCCTTCGGCCTGCGTAACGTCACCGACAAAGAAAAAGCGCTGCGCTCCATGTACCGTGTACTGAAGCCGGGTGGACGTCTGCTGGTGCTCGAGTTCTCTAAACCGATCATTGAGCCGCTGAGCAAAGCCTACGACGCCTATTCCTTCCACGTGCTGCCGCGTATCGGTGAACTGGTGGCAAACGACGCGGAGAGCTACCGCTATCTGGCGGAGTCCATTCGCATGCACCCGGATCAGGACACCCTAAAAGCCATGATGCAGGATGCGGAATTTGAGAACGTTGAATACTTCAACATGACGGCGGGTGTCGTTGCGCTGCATCGCGGTTACAAATTCTGAGTGGAGGTGTCCCGTGCCCTTTAAACCCTTAGTCACCGCAGGCATCGAGAATGTGCTCAATGCCTTCCTGTATCGCGCGCCGGCGCTAAAAGCTGCACGTCAGCGACTTAACGGGAAGGTCCTGCGCATTGTATTAAAAGAGTTCTCAACGCCGCTCGTGCTGGTCTTCAGCGAACGCCAGCTCGATGTTCTGGGTGAGTGGGAAGGCGAGGCGGATTGCTCGGTCATTACCCATATGAGCGTGCTGCCAAAACTGCGCGATCGCCAGCAATTGACGGCGCTTATCCGCAGCGGTGAGCTGGAAGTGGAGGGCGACATCCAGGTCGTACAAAACTTCGTTGCGCTCAGCGATCTGGCGGAGTTTGACCCGGCAGAACTGCTCGCGCCTTTTATTGGTGACATCGCCGCTGAAGGGATCGGGAAAGCTATTCATGGCGGCACGGCGTTCTTGCGCAAAAATCTGCAACGGCAGCAGCGCTATGCCGCAGAAGTCCTGACTGAAGAGTGGCGCATGGCCCCCGGTCCGCTGGAAGTGGCATGGTTTGCGGAAGAAACCGCTGCTGTTGAACGTGCGGTTGATGCATTAACCAAACGGCTGGAAAAACTGGAGGGCAAATGACGCCTGGTGAAATTCGGCGCCTCTATTTTATCGTCCACACCTTTTTGAGTTACGGGCTCGATGAGCTTATCCCCAAAATGCGTATCACGCTGCCGCTTAGAATCTGGCGGCGGATGTTGTTCTGGATGCCTAATCGTCATAAAGGTCAGCCGCTGGGTGAACGTCTGCGTCTGGCGCTGCAGGAGCTTGGCCCGGTATGGATTAAGTTCGGACAGATGCTCTCAACCCGCCGCGATCTCTTCCCGCCTCATATTGCCGATGAACTGGCAATGCTGCAGGACCGTGTTGCCCCGTTTGACGGAGTGAGGGCGAAGAAACAGATCGAAGAGGCAATGGGTAATCTTCCCGTTGAAACCTGGTTTGACGATTTCGAAATAGCCCCGCTGGCGTCGGCGTCTATTGCTCAGGTGCATACCGCGCGTCTGAAAGAGAACGGCAAAGAGGTGGTGATCAAGGTGATCCGCCCGGATATCCTGCCGGTCATTAAAGCTGACATGAAGCTGATTTATCGTCTGGCGCGCTGGGTACCACGTTTGTTACCTGATGGCCGTCGTCTGCGCCCGATGGAAGTGGTGCGGGAATACGAAAAAACGCTGATTGATGAGCTTAACCTGCTGCGCGAGTCGGCAAACGCCATTCAGCTGCGTCGTAATTTTGAAAACAGCCCGATGCTTTATGTGCCTGAGGTCTATTCAGACTACTGCAGTCAGAACATGATGGTCATGGAGCGCATCTACGGTATTCCGGTTTCGGATGTGGCGGCGCTGGAGAAGCAGGGAACGAACATGAAGCTGCTGGCCGAACGTGGCGTTCAGGTCTTCTTTACTCAGGTGTTCCGCGACAGCTTTTTCCATGCGGATATGCACCCGGGCAATATTTTTGTGAGCTACGAGCATCCTGAGGATCCGAAGTATATCGGTATCGACTGCGGGATTGTGGGGTCGCTGAATAAAGAAGATAAGCGTTATCTGGCCGAGAACTTTATCGCGTTCTTCAACCGTGACTACCGTAAGGTGGCTGAGCTGCACGTTGACTCCGGCTGGGTTCCGCCGGACACCAACGTCGAAGAGTTTGAGTTTGCTATTCGTACCGTCTGCGAGCCGATTTTTGAAAAGCCGCTGGCAGAAATCTCCTTCGGGCACGTGCTGTTAAACCTGTTTAATACGGCTCGCCGCTTTAATATGGAAGTTCAGCCGCAATTAGTTTTACTTCAGAAAACATTACTTTACGTTGAGGGTGTAGGTCGCCAACTCTATCCTCAGTTAGACTTGTGGAAGACGGCTAAACCGTTCCTGGAATCCTGGATTAAGGATCAGGTAGGTTTTCCAGCGCTGGTGCGCTCATTGAAAGAGAAAGGCCCGTTCTGGATTGAAAAAATGCCCGAAATTCCTGAACTGGTTTACGACAGTTTGCGTCAGAGCAAGAACCTTCAGCACAGCATGGATAAAATCGCCCGCGAGCTTCAGTCCAGTCGCGTGCGCCAGGGACAATCACGCTATCTCTTTGGGATTGGCGCAACGCTGCTGTTGAGCGGTACGTTGCTGCTAATCAATCGTCCGGACTGGCAGATGATGCCCGCCTGGCTGATGGCTGGCGGGGTTGTTGTCTGGCTAGCCGGATGGAGAAAAACGCGCTGAGTTTGCGTCGCCATCGACGGGTCGCATACGTATAATGCGACTTGACCAATTAATCATCTATTCCTGAGGAATTTGTATGGGTGGTATCAGTATCTGGCAATTAGTCATTATTGCCGTCATCGTCGTGCTGCTGTTTGGCACTAAAAAGCTCGGTTCTATCGGTTCCGATCTGGGCGCGTCTATCAAAGGCTTCAAGAAAGCAATGAGCGATGATGAGAACAAGCAGGATAAAGCCAGCCAGGATGCTGATTTTACTGCAAAATCCATCTCCGATAAGCAAGAAGAAGCCAAAAAAGAAGACGCCAAAAGCCACGATAAAGAGCAGGTGTAAGTCGTGTTCGACATTGGTTTTAGTGAGCTGCTGCTAGTCTTTGTGATTGGCCTGATCGTGCTGGGTCCGCAGCGTCTGCCCGTGGCGGTGAAAACCGTTGTGGGCTGGGTGCGTGCGCTGAGATCGCTGGCATCGACCGTTCAGAATGAACTGGCACAGGAACTTAAGCTCCAGGAGTTTCAGGAAAGCCTGAAAAAGGTCGAGAAGGCGAGCATGGATAACCTGACGCCGGAACTGAAAGCCTCAATGGATGAACTGCGCGAAGCGGCGGAATCCATGAAGCGCTCTTACAGCGTTAACGATCCTGAAAAAGCGAGCGATGAAGCGAACACCATTCATAACCCGGTGGTGAAGGACAGCGAAGCGCAACGTGAGGGCGTGACGCCAGCGAGTGCTGAGCACCAGGCCGCCGCGCCAGAACAGACGCCGCAGGAAACCGAAGTGAAAAAACAGGCGCAGCCGGAAGACCCCACGATAAAAGTGGCGGAAGCGAAACCCGTCGCGCCTGTTTCCGAATCATCCCCCTCGTCGAGTGATAAAGCGTAACCATGGCAGTAGATGATACTCAACCGCTTATTACGCACCTTATTGAGCTGCGTAAGCGCCTGTTAAACTGCATTATTGCGGTTCTGGTGATATTCCTGTGCCTGGTCTATTTCGCCAACGATATCTATCAGGTGGTCTCTGCACCGCTGATTAAGCAGATGCCGCTGGGGGCAACGATGATTGCAACAGATGTTGCCTCACCGTTCTTTACCCCTATTAAGCTCACCTTTTGGGTGTCGTTGATTGCGTCTGCACCCGTCATCCTTTATCAGGTATGGGCGTTTGTGGCACCAGCGCTGTATAAACATGAACGTAAACTGGTGATCCCGCTGCTGGTCTCCAGCTCGTTGCTGTTCTATATCGGTATGGCGTTTGCCTACTTCGTTGTCTTCCCGCTGGCCTTTGGCTTCCTGACGCACACCGCGCCGGAAGGGGTGCAGGTGTCGACAGATATCGCCAGCTATCTCAGCTTCGTCATGGCGCTGTTTATGGCGTTTGGCGTGGCATTTGAAGTGCCGGTCGCCATTGTGCTGCTTTGCTGGGTTGGGGTAACGACCCCTGAAGACCTGCGTAAAAAGCGTCCGTATATCCTGGTAGGTGCATTTGTGGTCGGCATGCTGCTCACGCCGCCGGATGTTTTCTCGCAGACGTTACTGGCCATACCGATGTATTGCCTCTTTGAGGTTGGCGTATTCTTCTCGCGTTTCTACGTGGGTAAAGGACGCCGATCGGACGATGTAGACGATGCGTCTGAAAAGACCACTGAAGAGTAAAACCAGCCGCCCGTCAGGGCGGTTGTTATATGGGGATTCGCATGTTTGATATCGGACTCAACCTGACCAGCTCGCAGTTTGCAAAAGATCGCGATGACGTTGTTGCGCGTGCTTTTGACGCCGGCGTTAAAGGACTCCTGCTGACCGGAACTAACCTTCATGAGAGCGAGCAGGCGCAGCTTCTGGCGCAACGTTATGAACACTGCTGGTCAACCGCAGGCATCCACCCTCATGACAGTAGCCAGTGGACCGAGGAGAGCGCACAAATCCTTTACAGGCTGGCGAAAACCGCTGAGGTGGTGGCCATTGGCGAGTGTGGGCTCGATTTTAACCGCAACTTCTCCACGCCTGACGAACAGGAAAAGGCATTCACTGCCCAGCTTGCTCTGGCGGCAGAGCTTGAAATGCCCGTCTTTATGCATTGCCGCGACGCGCACGAACGTTTTCTCGCGCTTCTGGATCCCTGGCTGGATAAACTCCCCGGCGCGGTGCTGCACTGCTTCACCGGTTCAAGGCAGGAGGCGCAGGAGTGCCTGGCGCGCGGGCTGTTTCTCGGCATTACCGGCTGGGTTTGTGATGAGCGCCGCGGGCTTGAGCTACGCGAGCTGTTACCGTTGATTCCGGCCGACCGTTTGCTTATTGAGACCGATGCGCCTTATCTGCTGCCGAGAGATATGACGCCCAAACCGTCATCGCGGCGAAATGAGCCTGCATACCTGGGGCACATTGTTGAGCGCGTGGCGCGATGGCGTGGAGACGATCCGCACTGGCTTTCTGCGCAGACGGATGACAACGTGCGCCATCTCTTCAGGATCAGTTTTTAAACTTTACGGAAGTCGGTATTTTTGACGCTCTGCAACACCTGCTTGTTCAGCAGGTTGAGCAACAACATGGAGCGTGCTTCACCGTCCGGCTCGGCGAAAATCGCCTGCAGGCCTTCGAATGCACCTTCCGTAATGACGACGTTATCACCCGCGTAAGGGGTTTCCGGGTCGGTGATCCCTTCGGGCTGTTGATACACCGAAAGCTGATGAATGACCGTCGACGGAACGGTGGCCGGGTGGGCGCCAAAACGAACGAAGTGGCTGACGCCGCGCGTTGCGCTGATGGTGGTGGTGTGGATCACCTCAGGGTCGAACTCCACGAACAGGTAGTTCGGGAATAACGGCTCACTGACGGTTGTGCGCTTCCCGCGCTGCATTTTTTCAAGCGTGATCACGGGTGTCAGACAATTTACAGACTGACGTTCAAGATGTTCCTGCGCGCGCTGAAGTTGCCCGCGTTTGCAATACAGTAAATACCAGGCCTGCATAATCACTCTTTCCCTTAGTTCGGGGCGCAAGCATATCAAAACCCTGGAGGGATCGCTAAGTTGATTATAATGGGTGAACCTGGAACAGAACGCATAAGTTCACGCTAATTTAACAAAATTACAGCATCAAGCAGGCTTACGCCGTATAATGAAGCGCTTACAGAGAGGCCATGACTAACTGCATGAAATACCACGATCTCCGCGACTTCCTGACGCTGCTGGAAAAGCAGGGCGAACTCAAACGCATTACACTTCCTGTTGATCCTTATCTGGAAATGACAGAAATTGCTGACCGCACCCTGCGTGCCGGTGGCCCCGCGTTACTCTTTGAAAATCCGAAAGGTTACTCCATGCCGGTGCTGTGCAACCTGTTTGGTACACCGCGTCGTGTCGCATTGGGGATGGGGCAGGAAGACGTTACCGCGTTGCGTGAAGTGGGTAAGCTGCTGGCATTTCTGAAAGAGCCAGAGCCACCGAAAGGCTTCCGCGATCTGTTCGACAAGCTGCCGCAGTTTAAGCAGGTGCTGAACATGCCAACCAAACGCCTGCGCGGTGCGCCGTGCCAGCAAAAAGTGCTGGAAGGCGATGCGGTTGATTTGACCAAAATTCCCATTATGCAGTGCTGGCCTGAAGATGCTGCGCCGCTGATCACCTGGGGTTTGACCGTCACGCGCGGTCCGCATAAAGAACGGCAAAATCTGGGTATTTACCGCCAGCAGTTGATTGGTAAGAATAAGCTCATCATGCGCTGGCTGTCGCATCGCGGCGGCGCGCTGGATTTCCAGGAGTGGTGCGCTGCGCATCCGGGTGAACGTTTCCCGGTCTCTGTCGCCTTAGGCGCTGACCCGGCCACTATTCTGGGAGCCGTTACACCCGTGCCGGATACGCTCTCTGAATATGCGTTTGCCGGCCTGCTGCGCGGGACAAAAACCGAAGTCGTGAAGTGTATTTCGAACGATCTCGAAGTTCCGGCCAGTGCGGAAATTGTGCTGGAAGGTTACCTTGAGCAGGGCGAACTGGCACCGGAAGGCCCTTACGGCGACCACACCGGTTATTACAACGAAGTGGATAACTTCCCGGTGTTTACCGTTACGCACATTACGCAGCGTGAAGATGCGATTTATCACTCTACCTACACCGGGCGTCCACCGGATGAACCCGCAGTACTGGGGGTGGCGCTGAATGAAGTGTTTGTGCCGATCCTGCAAAAGCAGTTCCCGGAAATCGTTGATTTTTACCTGCCCCCTGAAGGGTGCTCGTATCGCCTGGCGGTAGTGACGATGAAGAAGCAGTATCCCGGTCATGCGAAACGCGTGATGATGGGCGTCTGGTCTTTCCTGCGCCAGTTTATGTATACCAAATTTGTTATTGTCTGCGATGATGACGTTAACGCTCGCGACTGGAATGACGTCATTTGGGCGATTACCACGCGAATGGACCCGGCGCGCGATACGGTGTTAGTCGAGAACACGCCGATAGATTACCTGGACTTTGCCTCGCCGGTTTCCGGTCTTGGCTCAAAAATGGGACTGGATGCCACAAATAAATGGCCTGGCGAAACCGACCGTGAATGGGGTCGCCCGATCAAAAAAGATCCTGCCGTGACCGCGCGTATTGACGCGATCTGGGATGAACTGGCCATAATGAATAACGGTAAACCTGAAACAGGCCGTTAAGCCCTATAGACTTCACGACAGAGAGAGCGAATGACAACCTTAAGCTGTAAAGTGACCTCGGTAGATGCCATCACCGACACCGTATATCGCGTCCGTTTAGTGCCAGAAGCGGCATTCTCTTTCCGCGCTGGTCAGTACTTAATGGTAGTGATGGATGAGCGTGATAAGCGTCCTTTCTCTATGGCCTCTACGCCAGCAGAGAAAGAATTTATTGAGCTGCATATTGGTGCGTCTGAGCTTAACCTGTACGCGATGGCCGTTATGGACCGCATCCTGAAAGAACGTGAGATTGTGGTCGACATCCCTCACGGCGAAGCGTGGCTGCGCGATGACGAAGATCGTCCGCTGATCCTCATCGCTGGCGGTACGGGATTCTCTTATGTGCGCTCTATTCTGTTGACCGCTCTGGCACGTAACCCGGACCGTGACATCACCATTTACTGGGGTGGCCGCGAAGAGAAGCATCTGTATGACCTGTCTGAGCTGGAAGCGCTGAGCGTAACCCATCCTAACCTGCGCATTGAGCCGGTGGTTGAGCAGCCGGAAGAGGGCTGGCGTGGGCGTAGCGGTACCGTGCTGACGGCGGTATTGCAGGATCACGGCACGCTGGCAGGACACGATATCTATATCGCAGGTCGTTTCGAGATGGCGAAAATCGCCCGGGACCTGTTCTGTAACGAACGTGACGCGCGTGAAGATCGCCTGTTTGGCGATGCGTTTGCCTTCATTTAAATAAAAAACCCGCCCCTGACAGGCGGGAAGAACGGCAACTAAACTCTCTCTCTTCGCCAATGACGCCATAACTGCGTTGGCTGCGCTCGTTCACCCGAATCACTTACTTGAGTAAGCTCATCGGGATTCGCTCGCTTGCCGCCTTGTTCTGACGTCATTGGCTTTGAAATACTTTTCCTGATTTACACTCTCTCAAACACCGTCGCGATACCCTGACCCAACCCGATGCACATTGTTGCCAGTCCGAACTGGGCATCTTTGCGCTCCATCAGATTAATCAGCGTCGTGCTGATACGCGCCCCGGAGCAACCGAGTGGGTGGCCGAGGGCGATCGCGCCGCCGTTGAGGTTAATTTTCTCGTCGATCTGTTCCATCAGCCCCAGATCTTTAATGCACGGCAGGATCTGCGCGGCGAAGGCTTCGTTCATCTCGAACAGATCGATGTCGCTGGCGGTTAGTCCCGCTTTTTTCAGCGCCAGCTTCGAGGCCGGAACCGGGCCGTAACCCATGATTGAAGGATCGCAGCCCACGACAGCCATCGAACGTACCCGAGCGCGTGGGGTTAACCCCAGCTCACGGGCGCGGCTTTCGCTCATCACCAGCATCGCCGCTGCTCCGTCGGACAGCGCCGACGAGGTACCTGCCGTGACCGTACCGGTGACCGGATCAAATGCCGGACGCAACGTAGAAAGTGCTTCCACCGTTGTTTCCGGGCGGATCACTTCGTCGTAGCTGAACTGCTTCAGAACGCCGTCCGCATCGTGACCGCCGGTAGGGATGATCTCGTTTTTAAATGCGCCGGACTGCGTGGCAGCCCAGGCGCGGGCATGGGAACGTGCGGCAAACGCATCCTGCATTTCACGGCTGATGCCGTGCAGGCGGGAGAGCATCTCCGCGGTGAGACCCATCATTCCCGCAGCTTTTGCCACGTTACGGCTCATCCCCGGATGGAAATCGACGCCGTGGCTCATCGGGACGTGCCCCATATGCTCCACACCGCCCACCAGGCAGGCCTGAGCATCGCCGGTCATGATCATACGTGCCGCATCGTGCAGCGCCTGCATGGATGAACCGCACAGACGGTTAACAGTGACGGCCGGAACCGAATGCGGGATCTCCGCCAGCAGTGACGCATTACGCGCGATATTGAAGCCCTGCTCCAGAGTCTGCTGCACGCAGCCCCAGTAGATATCGTCGAGCGCGGCGGGGTCCAACGCCGGATTACGCGCCAGCAGGCTACGCATCAGGTGTGCGGAGAGGTCTTCCGCGCGCACGTTACGGAATGCGCCGCCTTTTGAACGGCCCATCGGGGTGCGAATCGCATCAACAATGACAACCTTTTCCATTGTGACTCCTTAAGCCGTTTTCAGCTCGCCAACCGGACGGGCTGGCTCAACTGCTGGGTAATAGGGTTCGTTATGGCGCGCTTTGTTGCGCAGCCCTTCAGGCACTTCATAGAGCGGGCCGAGGTGCTGATACTGCTGAGCCATATCGAGATAGCGGGCGCTGCCGATGGTGTCCAGCCAGCGGAACGCGCCGCCGTGGAACGGAGGGAAGCCCAGGCCGTATACCAGCGCCATATCCGCTTCGGCCGGGCTGGCGATAATGCCTTCTTCCAGACAACGCACCACTTCGTTGATCATCGGGATCATCATGCGGGCGAGGATCTCATCGTCGGTGAAGTCACGTTTTGACTGGCATACGTCGGCCAGCAGGCCGTCCACCGCCGCATCCTCTTCTTTCTTCGGTTTGCCTTTGCTGTCTTCTTTATAGCGCCAGAAGCCCAGGCCGTTTTTCTGACCGAAGCGGTTAGCGTCGAACAGGGCGTCAATCGCGTCGCGATAATCTTTCTGCATGCGCTGCGGGAAGCCTGCCGCCATCACCGCCTGGGCGTGATGGGCGGTATCAATACCGACCACGTCCAGCAGATACGCCGGGCCCATCGGCCAGCCGAACTGTTTTTCCATCACTTTGTCGATTTTGCGGAAGTCTGCCCCATCGCGCAGCAGCTGGCTGAAACCGGCGAAGTAAGGGAACAGGACGCGGTTGACGAAGAAGCCCGGGCAGTCGTTAACAACGATCGGCGTTTTGCCCATCTTGCTTGCCCACGCCACCACTTTGGCGATGGTTTCGTCAGAGGTTTTTTCCCCTCGGATCACTTCGACCAGCGGCATACGGTGTACCGGGTTGAAGAAGTGCATTCCGCAGAAGTTTTCCGGACGCTTCAGTACGCTCGCCAGTTCGCTAATCGGAATAGTCGAGGTATTAGAGGCCAGTACGGTATCCGGACGAACTTTGTCTTCCGTTTCCGCCAGCACCGCTTTTTTGACTTTCGGGTTCTCTACGACCGCCTCAACGACCACGTCCACACGATCAAAACCGCTGTATTCCAGCACAGGCTGAATGGTGGAGATCACGCCAGCGAGCTTCAGCCCGTCAATTTTGCCGCGCTCCAGCTGTTTATTCAGCAGCTTAGCCGCTTCGGTCATGCCCAGCGTCAGGGATTTCTCGTTAATGTCTTTCATCACTACCGGCACGCCTTTCCAGGCTGACTGGTAGGCGATGCCGCCACCCATAATGCCCGCCCCGAGTACCGCCGCGTGTTTTGGGGTCTCAACGTTTTTGGTCAGCTGTTTAGCTTTGCCTTTCACGAACTGATCGTTCAGGAAGATGCCAACCAGCGCGCGGGCTTCGTTGGTGTGCGCCAGCGGGACGAAGCTCTGATTTTCCAGTTTCAGGGCTTCGTCACGGCCCAGACGGGCGGCCGCTTCAATGGTTTTCACTGCCGTGATCGGCGCCGGGTAGTGTTTACCCGCCGTCTGCATAACCATGCCTTTGGCGATGGTGAAGCTCATGGTGGCTTCTATCTTGCTGAGTTTTAACGGCTCAAGCTTCGGCTGGCGTTTGGCTTTCCAGTCGAGATCGCCATTAATGGCCTGACGCAGAATAGCCAGAGCGCCTTCAACCAGTTTTTCTGGCTTAACCACGCCGTCCACCAGGCCGATTTTCTGCGCCTGTTCCGCGCCGACATCTTTACCGGCGGCGATGATCTCCAGCGCGCTGTCAGCACCCAGCATGCGCGGCATACGGACGGATCCGCCAAAGCCAGGCATGATCCCCAGTTTGGTTTCCGGCAGGCCGATACGCAGATCCGGCGTGGCCAGACGGTAGTCGGTCGCCAGCACGCACTCGCAGCCACCGCCTAATGCGTAACCATTAACGGCGGAAATAGTCGGAACAGGCAGGTCTTCCAGACGGTTAAAGACGCTGTTTGCAAAGTGCAGCCACTGGCTCAACTGTTCTTCAGGCACCTGGAACAGGGAAAGGAATTCGGTGATATCGGCACCGACAATAAAGGCTGCTTTGTTTGAGCGCAGCAGCAGCCCTTTTAATTCAGTTTGCTTTTCAAGTACTTCCAACGCCTGGCCAAGACTGGCCACGGTCGCGGTATCAAGCTTGTTCACTGAGCCGGGGGCATCGAACACCAGTTCGGCAATGCCATCTTCCAGCCAGTTGAGGTACAGGGTGTCGCCTTTGTAGAGCATGTCAGTCTCCTGAATCCAGCAATTGGATCTGGTCATACCAGATGAAACGGAGTGTGGGATTTATGTTAATAAAATGCAAATTACTCATTAAGAAATTGCTGCATTGATCACGGTCGGTGGAAATCACGCAGCCGGAGTGAGGTGTGCTAAGATGCGATGACTTGAGGTCAAAAAAACGAAAGGAAGAATGATGGACTCACTGGCTTCGCTTTATAAAAATCATATCGTTACCCTACAGGAACGTACCCGCGATGTACTGGCCCGCTTCAAACTGGATGCCCTGCTTATCCATTCCGGCGAGCTGATAAACACATTTCTTGATGACCATGCCTATCCGTTCAAGGTTAACCCACAGTTTAAAGCCTGGGTGCCTGTTACTCAGGTTCCTAACTGCTGGTTGCTGGTGGATGGCGTGAACAAGCCGAAACTGTGGTTCTACCTGCCGGTCGATTACTGGCACAACGTGGAACCGCTGCCGACCTCTTTCTGGACGGAAGAAATTGACGTGATTGCGCTGCCAAAAGCGGACGGCATTGGCAGCCAGCTACCTGCTGCACGCGGCAATATCGCCTATATTGGCCCGGTTCCGGAGCGTGCATTGGGTCTGGATATTCCCGCGGACAAACTCAACCCGAAAGGGGTGCTCGACTTCCTGCATTACTACCGCGCGTACAAAACCGATTACGAACTTTACTGCATGCGTGAAGCGCAAAAAACGGCGGTGAATGGCCATCGTGCCGCGCACGAGGCGTTCCAGTCCGGCATGAGCGAATTCGATATCAACCAGGCGTACCTGACCGCGACCGGCCACCGTGATACCGACGTGCCATACAGCAATATTGTCGCGCTGAATGAGCATGCTTCTGTTCTTCACTACACCAAACTGGACCATCAGGTTCCGTCGGAAATGCGCAGCTTCCTGCTTGATGCCGGCGCTGAGTACAACGGTTATGCGGCTGACCTGACCCGTACCTGGGCGGCTAATGCTGACACCGATTTCGCGCAGCTGATTAAAGACGTGAACGATGAGCAACTGGCGCTTATTGGTACCATGAAAGCCGGTACCAGCTACGTGGATTATCACGTTCAGTTCCATCAGCGCATCGCGAAGCTGCTGCGTAAGCATCAGATTGTGAAAGACATGAGCGAAGAGGCAATGGTCGAGAACGATCTCACCGGGCCATTCATGCCGCACGGTATTGGTCACCCGCTGGGCCTGCAGGTTCACGACGTCGCTGGCTTTATGCAGGATGATACCGGTACGCATCTTGCGGCACCGTCTAAATATCCTTACCTGCGCTGCACCCGTATTCTTGAGCCGCGTATGGTGTTGACGATTGAACCGGGGATCTACTTTATTGAATCCCTGCTGGCGCCATGGCGTGAAGGTCAGTTCAGCAAACACTTCAACTGGGAAAAAATTGACGCACTGAAACCGTTTGGCGGTATTCGTATCGAAGATAACGTGGTGATTCACGAGAACGGTATCGAGAATATGACGCGAGACCTGAAGCTGGCCTGATGGAAAGCTGGCTGATACCGGCTGAACCGGTCACCTTTGTTGAGGAAATCAAGAAAAGCCGCTTTATTACGCTGCTGGCACACACCGACGGCGTTGAAGCGGCAAAGGCATTTGTTGAGTCTGTCCGGGCTGAGCATCCTGACGCACGTCACCACTGTGTGGCGTGGGTGGCAGGGCCCCCGGACGATTCGCAACAGCTTGGCTTTTCCGATGACGGTGAACCCGCGGGAACCGCCGGTAAACCCATGCTCTCGCAGCTGATGGGCAGCGGCGTGGGTGAAATTACCGCCGTGGTGGTGCGTTACTACGGCGGCATCTTGTTAGGCACGGGCGGGCTGGTGAAAGCCTATGGCGGTGGCGTTCAGCAGGCACTGAATATATTGACGACCACCCGCAAAACGCCGCTCACCGAATATACTCTATTGTGCGATTACGCCCAATTATCCGGCATCGAAGCGTTGCTGAAACAGTTTAATGGCGTTATCGCGCACAGTGACTTTCAGGCGATGGTGCAATTACGCGTGGCGCTTCCTCAGGCGGAGCTGGCTGCTTTTTCAGCAAAACTGGCAGATTTTAGTCGCGGTTCGTTGCAATTACTGCCGATTGAAGAATAATCCCCACCTCACTTTTTTGAATACCAAAGGAAGCGGCAGAGATGCATTTTCGTGCCATAACCCGAATCGTTGGACTGCTGGTCATACTTTTTTCCGGGACGATGATTCTCCCAGGACTGGTGGCGCTTATCTACCGGGACGGCGCGGGGCGGGCATTTACCCAGACCTTTTTTGTCGCACTGGCGATTGGCTCGCTGCTGTGGTGGCCGAATCGTCGTCAGAAAGGTGAGCTGAAATCCCGCGAAGGCTTTCTGATCGTGGTGCTGTTCTGGACGGTGCTGGGGAGCGTGGGTTCGCTGCCCTTTATCTTCTCCGAGCAACCTAACCTGAGCATCACGGATGCCTTTTTTGAATCGTTCTCGGGGTTAACAACCACCGGGGCGACGACGCTGGTGGGTCTGGATTCATTACCCCACGCCATCCTCTTTTATCGCCAGATGCTGCAGTGGTTCGGCGGTATGGGGATCATCGTCCTGGCGGTAGCTATTCTGCCCATTCTGGGCGTCGGTGGGATGCAGTTGTACAGGGCTGAAATGCCCGGGCCGCTGAAAGATAACAAGATGCGCCCGCGTATTGCCGAGACGGCGAAAACCCTGTGGCTGATTTATGTCCTGCTGACGGTGGCCTGTGCGCTGGCGCTCTGGTTTGCCGGGATGCCTGCTTTTGATGCCATCGGACACAGCTTTGCGACAATCGCTATCGGCGGGTTCTCCACCCACGATGCCAGCGTAGGCTACTTCGATAGCCCAACGATCAACACCATCATTGCGATTTTCCTGCTGATTTCTGGCTGTAACTATGGCCTGCACTTCTCTTTACTGAGCGGGCGAAGCCTGAAGGTGTACTGGCGCGACCCTGAGTTCCGCATGTTTATTGGTGTCCAGCTTACGCTGGTCGTCATCTGTACCCTGGTGCTGTGGTTCCATGATGTTTACAACTCCGCGCTGACAACCCTAAACCAGGCGTTCTTCCAGGTGGTATCAATGGCGACGACCGCCGGATTTACCACGGACAGTATTGCGCGCTGGCCGCTGTTCCTGCCGGTACTCCTGCTGTGCTCTGCGTTTATTGGCGGCTGCGCCGGGTCGACGGGCGGTGGTCTGAAGGTGATTCGTATTCTGCTGCTGTTCAAGCAGGGCAACCGTGAGCTGAAACGACTGGTCCACCCGAACGCGGTTTACAGCATTAAACTGGGGAACCGCGCGCTGCCGGAACGTATTCTCGAAGCCGTATGGGGCTTTTTCTCGGCGTATGCGCTGGTCTTTATCGTCAGTATGCTGGCGATCATCGCGACGGGGGTGGATGATTTCTCCGCCTTTGCGTCCGTCGTCGCAACATTGAATAACCTCGGGCCAGGCCTGGGGGTCGTGGCGGATAACTTTGCCAGTATGAACCCGGTCGCGAAATGGATCCTCATTGCCAATATGCTGTTTGGTCGTCTTGAGGTCTTTACGCTGCTGGTGCTCTTCACCCCAACATTCTGGCGCGAATAAGGAGCCGTTGATGAAAACACTGATTCTTTTCTCTACGCGAGACGGACAAACACGTGAGATTGCCGCGTATCTGGCGTCGGAATTAAAAGAACTGGGTATTTACTCGGATGTGGTGAACCTGAATCGCGCGGAGCAGATCACATGGCAGGAGTACGATCGCGTGGTGATTGGCGCCTCTATTCGTTACGGGCATTTCCATCCAGCGCTGGATCGCTTTGTGAAAAAGCACACGGCGGTGCTCAACAAATTGCCCGGCGCGTTTTACTCGGTCAATCTGGTTGCGCGTAAAGCCGAGAAGCGTACGCCGCAGACCAACAGCTATACGCGCAAGTTTTTACTCAGCTCACCGTGGCAGCCAGACCTGTGCGCGGTTTTTGCTGGTGCGCTGCGTTACCCTCGATACCGTTGGTATGACCGTTTCATGATCCGCCTGATTATGAAAATGACCGGTGGTGAAACCGATACCCGCAAAGAAGTGGTTTATACCGACTGGTCGCAGGTGGCCAGTTTTGCGCGGGAAATCGCACATTTAACGGACGATTCGCGACTTAAATAAGCGTTAAGTTTGAAAAGTGAGCGAACGAAAAGTTTTTTGTATTTTGTGCTTGTCACTCCGAAATAACTCCCTATAATGCGCCTCCACTGACACGGAACAACGGCACACACGCCGCCGGGTCAGCAGAGAAAAGCAAAATAAACGCTTGACTCTGAAGCGGGAAAGCGTAATATGCACACCCCGCGCCGCAGCGAAAACGAAGCGGCACTGCTCTTTAACAATTTATCAGACAATCTGTGTGGGCACTCAAAGTGACATGGATTCTTAACGTCCTCGGACGAAAAATGAATACCAAGTCTCTGAGTGAACAT
>NZ_JBMKIZ010000009.1:0-118371 GCF_049237505.1 Enterobacter cloacae complex sp. SHL012 | reverse complement strand
CGCCGTAGCGCCGATGGTAGTGTGGGGTCTCCCCATGTGAGAGTAGGGAACTGCCAGGCATCAATCAAGAAGAACCCCGTACCGTAAGGTGCGGGGTTTTTTGCTTTTGGTTTTCCTCTCCCGCAGGAAGAGGGCATCAAACCGCACTCCACGTCACAATAAACTCCGCTATCCCATCCACATCATTTAAATCCAACTGCGGAACCTCAAGCGGCAATACAACATCACCGGCCACCGCAATCACATGCTCATCAAGCGTTAACTCGCTAACATCATGCCCGGCATCGCTTCGGAACAGCAGGATCTTAGGTACAGCCTCATGCTTAAACCCCTCGACCAGCACCAGATCCAGGCTGGAATGATCCATCCGGCTGACCAGATAAGCCAGATCCAGCGGTGCCTCATCTGGCGTTTCTGTCATTAATGCCCAGCGCTGATTGCTTGCCACGATTGTCTGCGCGGCACCCGCTTTACGCAGCTCATAGCTGTCTTTTCCCGGTTTATCGACATCCATGTTATGGTGCGTATGCTTAATCAATCCGGGGCGAATACCTTTCGCACACAGTGCGGGTATTAGTTTCTTCAGCAGCGTGGTTTTCCCTGTGCCGCTCCATGCGGAAATAGCTAAAACGGGGATCATCTCTTCTCCTGCATCCTCTGCAAATCTTCACTCGTATTCACGTTCACAAAAGCCGATTTGAAATCGCTAAAATCAACAGGATGGCCGCCAGACTGGCGCATAAACACCATCACTCTGCGTTCTCCCGCCGCCAGATACGCCTCCAGAGAAGACACTAGCGAGCGGTGCATTAAGGCAATAGCAGGATGGTCGCGCTCGCCGTCATGTACCCAAACCACGGATGCTGTGCCACGAAGCTGAACCAGACGCTCAGCGAGACAGGATGGAATAAACGGGGTATCGCAGGGACAGAACAGAAACCACTCACCGTTCGACTGCTGCATCACTGAGAGCATACCGGCCAGCGGCCCCGGGTAATCCTCAATATTATCCTGATACACGGCATACCCGCTGTGCTGATACGTGTCGATATGCCTGTTAGCGCTGATGGCCAGGGTTGTCACCTGGCCGGCGAGCGTATCAGCGACACATTGCCATAAGGGTTTGCCATTCAGGAGCTGGAGCCCCTTATCTTTCCCTCCCATCCGCGTTGCTCTGCCACCTGCCAGAACGACCCCAATGATTTCCTGGCTAAGATTCACGAATATCGCCTCTTTTATTGTGGGATTGACCCTGCTAACGTGTCACTCTAAATGAAAGGAGCACCACCATGAAATGTAAACGTCTGAATGAAGTTATTGAACTCCTCCAGCCAGCCTGGCAAAAAGAGCCAGAGCTTAATCTGATGCAATTCTTGCAGAAACTGGCAAAAGAGTCAGGTTTTGACGGCGAACTGGCAGACCTTTCTGATGACATCCTGATCTACCACCTCAAAATGCGCGATTCTGCCAAAGATGCTGTTATTCCTGGTATTCAGAAGGATTATGAGGAAGATTTTAAAACGGCGCTGCTGCGCGCCCGTGGCGTAATTAAAGAGTAAAAGCTTGTAAGCGGAGCCACCGAAATCGCCACAAGATGATATCCTGAATCATTCGTATAATTTCCGGATGATCGGATGAACGACCAGGCTTTTACTTTCCAGACATTACACCCGGATACCATTATGGATGCCCTGTTTGAACAGGGCATTCGTGTGGATTCGGGGTTAACGCCTTTAAATAGCTACGAAAACCGTGTCTATCAATTTCAGGATGAGGATCGTCAGCGCTTTGTCGTGAAGTTCTACCGGCCTGAACGTTGGACCGCAGAACAAATTCAGGAAGAGCATCAGTTTGCTCACGATCTGCTGGATGACGATGTCCCGGTTGCCGCACCGATAAAATTCAACAACCAAACGCTGCTGACGCATGAAGGCTTTTATTACGCTGTATTCCCAAGCCTGGGTGGCCGCCAGTTTGAAGCGGATAATATCGATCAAATGGAGTGGGTTGCCCGCTATCTGGGTCGCATTCACCTGACGGGAAGAAAAACGGTATTCACAGCCCGACCGACGATCGGTATTCAGGAATATCTTATCGAGCCGCGCCAGGTATTCGAAACCTCTGCACTGATCCCCACTGGGCTAAAGGCTGATTTCCTCAGCGCCACCGATAAACTTATTGCTGCGGTAAAAACCTGCTGGCGCGATGATATTTCCGTCCTGCGCCTGCACGGCGATTGTCACGCCGGAAATATACTCTGGCGCGATGGCCCGCTGTTTGTCGATCTTGATGATGCGCGCATGGGGCCCGCGGTTCAGGACCTGTGGATGCTGATGAATGGCGACAAAGCCGAGCAACGCATGCAGCTTGAAACCATTATTGAAGCCTATGAAGAATTTAGCCCGTTTAATTCAGACGAAATTGCCCTGATTGAACCTTTACGTGCGATGCGTTTTGTATATTATCTCGCGTGGTTAATCAGGCGTTGGGACGATCCCGCATTTCCCCGTAATTTCCCGTGGCTTACCGGGGAAGATTACTGGCGCAGCCAGATATCTACATTCACTGAGCAGGTTAAGGTTCTTCAGGAACCCCCGCTGCAATTAACGCCGATGTATTAATAGGACACACCCAGGAGAGAGTTAATCATGAAAAAAATTTGGCTGGCGCTGGCAGGTATGATTCTGGCATTTAGCGCTTCTGCTGCACAATTTACCGACGGCAAACAGTACACTACGCTGGAGAAGCCGGTTGCTGGCGAGCCACAGGTTCTCGAGTTCTTCTCGTTCTACTGCCCGCACTGCTACCAGTTCGAAGAAGTGCTGCATGTTTCTGACAACGTGAAGAAAAAACTGCCGGAAGGCACCAAAATGACCAAGTACCACGTTGAGTTCCTGGGCCCATTGGGTAAAGACCTGACTCAGGCGTGGGCGGTTGCGATGGCACTGGGCGTGGAAGATAAGATCACCGCCCCAATGTTTGAAGCCGTGCAGAAAACCCAGACCGTTCAGACCACAGCGGATATCCGTAAAGTGTTCGTTGATGCTGGTGTGAAAGGGGAAGAGTATGACGCCGCGTGGAATAGCTTTGTGGTGAAATCTCTGGTTGCTCAGCAGGAAAAAGCGGCGTCTGACCTGCAGCTTCAGGGCGTTCCGGCGATGTTCGTTAACGGTAAATATCAGCTGAACATGCAGGGCATGGACACCAGCAGCATGGATATTTTCGTTCAGCAGTATGCTGACACCGTGAAATACCTGGTTGAGAAAAAGTAAGTTCTTAGAGATGAAAACGCCGGTCACTGACCGGCGTTTTTGTATGAAGATTTAATGCTGTCTATCTGCTCGTCTTTTTCTTTCCAGAGTGTATTAAGCCACTGCTGGAAACGACGTTTGAAATTTTTATCGTTAACGTAGTCGCCATGCAGTTCGGCATCGACGGGAACTAAATTCACCCGCACAACAATGTGTGTCAGCTTGCCGCTGAGCATATCGAAGAACGGGGTGTTATCGTTCTTCGGGTAGCAGAGCGTGACGTTGAGTAACTTATCGAACTGAGCACCCAGTACATTAAGCGCCATCGCAATGCCCGCCGCCTTTGGCGGCAGCAGGTTTTGATACGGGGAGCGTGTTTGCTGACGTTTCTCTTCCGTAAACCGGGAGCCTTCCACAAAGTTCACAATGGTTGTTGGATGCGCGCGAAACTTTTCGCAGGAACGGCGGGTGGTCTCTACATCCTTACCACGACGCTCCGGATGACGAAGCAAATAGCTGCGCGAATAGCGTTTCATAAACGGCATATCGAGCGCCCAGCAGGCCAGCCCAATAAAAGGTACCCAGGCAAGTTGTTGCTTGAGGAAGTATTTATTCATCGGGATGTGTTTGCGGAAAAGCACGCATAACACCACGATGTCGGCCCAGCTGTGATGATTACAAATCAGCAGATACCAGTTCTTTTTATTGAGGTTCTCCAGTCCTTCGACATCCCACTTCAGATGCGGGTTCAGACACAACAGGATCGCCAGCCCTTCACACCAACAGTACATCATGAAGTTACAAAACGCTGACACGGCTCGCCACACCGAGGGCACAGGCAGCAGCAGTTTAATGATCCCGGCGATGATGATCGGCACGGAACAGGCGATCGTCACCAGAATAGTTAAAATGATGCTTAACAGTAAGGTTATTGCAGCGAGCAATCTCGACATGATGAGTTTTTTCAGGTGGTTAGCGGTAAGAGCGCGGCCGACACGTCGGCGCTGGGCGCTGATTTTACCAGAAAAACGACAAAGTATTGGCGCTTTCACGCCGTCATTTGACCGCTTTTACCCTGACGCAGAAGATTTCTCTAATATTGCGCACTAATCAGGACTTATATCCACATAGACTAAATTGCCATCAGTAAGCTGTTTTTATGTGATGCGCTTAATTAACAATATGATATTTAATGATTTATTATCAGTCTTGATCTGCTGTGGCTGTCTGTTTTTCATTTGAAGTGAAAATATTCACAAACTTATCCACAGTTTGATTTTTGCGAGCGATCCTCACGATCGCAAAATCTTTTTCTGTATTGGGACTGAATAACTGATGTTTTCATCCTTATGTGGCATCCTTTACGCATAAATTGATTAAAGGCACGGACATTATGGTTCAGATCCCAGAAAACCCACTTATTCTCGTCGATGGCTCATCTTACCTGTATCGGGCATACCATGCGTTTCCTCCTCTGACCAATAGCGCAGGGGAACCTACCGGCGCAATGTACGGCGTGCTGAATATGCTGCGCAGCCTGATCCTTCAGTATCAGCCAACCCATGCGGCAGTCGTTTTTGATGCGAAAGGCAAAACCTTCCGCGATGAGTTGTTCGAGCATTACAAATCCCACCGTCCGCCTATGCCTGACGATCTACGTGCGCAAATTGAGCCGCTGCACGCCATGGTGAAAGCGATGGGCCTGCCGCTGCTGGCTGTCTCTGGCGTGGAAGCCGACGACGTCATCGGTACGCTGGCGCGAGAAGCAGAAAAAATGGGTCGTCCGGTACTGATCAGCACCGGTGATAAAGATATGGCACAGTTGGTGACGCCAGGCATCACCCTGATTAACACTATGACCAATACCATTCTGGGGCCAGAAGAGGTGGTCACTAAGTATGGTGTGCCGCCGGAACTGATTATCGACTTCCTTGCCTTGATGGGCGACTCCTCGGATAACATTCCTGGTGTGCCCGGCGTCGGTGAAAAAACCGCGCAGGCGTTGCTTCAGGGTCTGGGTGGGTTGGATACGCTTTACGCCGAATCAGACAAAATTGCAGGCCTCTCCTTCCGTGGCGCAAAAACCATGGCCGGCAAACTGGAAGAGAACAAAGAGGTGGCTTATCTCTCTTATAAGCTGGCAACAATTAAAACCGATGTCGAACTGGAACTGGGCTGTGAGCAGCTGGAAGTGCAACAGCCTTCTGCTGACGAATTGCTGAACCTGTTTAAGAAATACGAATTCAAGCGCTGGACCACTGACGTGGAAGCGGGTAAATGGCTGCAGGCGAAAGGGGCCAAACCTGCTGCAAAGCCAAAAGAGACGATTGTCGTTGATGCCGAAGAGCAGGCAGAAGAAGAAGCCACAGTCCTCTCCTTCGATAACTACGAAACCATTCTTGAAGAGTCGCAGCTGATCGCCTGGATCGAGAAACTGAAAAAGGCACCGGTGTTTGCCTTTGATACCGAAACTGACAGCCTCGATAATATCTCTGCCAACATGGTGGGTCTGTCCTTTGCAACAGAGCCGGGTATGGCAGCCTATGTGCCTGTGGCGCACGATTATCTGGATGCACCAGAGCAGATCTCTCGCGAACGCGTGCTTGAGCTGCTGAAGCCGATTCTGGAAGACGAAAAGGCGCTGAAGGTCGGGCAAAACCTCAAGTATGACCGCGGTATTCTGCAAAACTACGGCATTGAACTGCGCGGGATTGCCTTCGACACCATGCTCGAATCCTATATTCTGGACAGCGTCGCGGGTCGTCATGATATGGATTCCTTATCTGACCGCTGGCTCAAGCACAAAACCATCACCTTTGAAGAGATTGCCGGTAAAGGAAAAAATCAGCTCACCTTTAACCAGATAGCGCTCGAAGAAGCTGGGCGCTATGCGGCGGAAGATGCCGACGTCACGCTGCAGCTGCATCTGAAAATGTGGCCGAAACTGCAGAAGCATGAAGGTCCGCTCAACGTGTTCCAGCATATCGAAATGCCGCTGGTTCCCGTGTTGTCGCGTATTGAACGCAACGGCGTAAAAATCGACCCTACGGTGCTGCATAACCACTCCGGAGAGTTGGCACAGCGTCTGACCGAGCTTGAGCAGAAAGCCCATGAGCTTGCAGGCGAACCGTTTAACCTCTCTTCACCGAAACAGTTGCAAACCATCCTGTTTGAAAAACAGGGCATCAAGCCGCTGAAGAAAACCCCTGGCGGTGCGCCATCCACCTCTGAAGAGGTGCTGGAAGAACTGGCACTGGATTACCCGCTGCCAAAAGTGATCCTGCAGTACCGTGGTCTCGCGAAGCTGAAGTCTACTTATACCGACAAGCTCCCGCTGATGATCAACCCGAAAACGGGCCGGGTGCATACGTCATATCATCAGGCGGTTGCGGCAACTGGTCGACTCTCGTCAACCGATCCAAACCTGCAGAACATCCCGGTGCGTAATGAAGAGGGGCGTCGCATTCGCCAGGCCTTTATTGCACCTGATGACTACCTGATTGTCTCGGCTGACTACTCGCAAATTGAGTTGCGCATTATGGCGCACCTGTCCCGTGACAAAGGCCTGCTGACGGCATTTGCGGAAGGGAAAGATATTCACCGGGCGACCGCAGCGGAAGTGTTCGGTTTGCCGCTGGACAGCGTGACAAACGAGCAGCGCCGCAGCGCAAAAGCGATCAACTTCGGTCTGATCTACGGTATGAGCGCTTTCGGCCTTTCACGCCAGCTCAATATCCCGCGTAAAGAGTCGCAGAAGTATATGGATCTCTACTTCGAACGTTACCCGGGCGTGCTGGAGTACATGGAACGCACTCGCGCTCAGGCGAAAGAGAAAGGTTACGTTGAAACCCTGGATGGCCGCCGTCTTTATCTTCCGGACATCAAATCCAGCAACGCGGCGCGCCGCGCTGGCGCAGAACGTGCCGCGATCAACGCCCCGATGCAGGGAACTGCAGCAGACATCATCAAGCGTGCAATGATTGCCGTGGATGCCTGGCTGGAGAAAGAGAAGCCGCGCGTGAAAATGATCATGCAGGTACACGATGAACTGGTGTTTGAAGTGCATAAAGACGATCTCGACACCGTGTCGAAAAAGATCCACGAACTGATGGAAAGCAGCATGACGCTTGACGTGCCGTTGCTGGTGGAAGTGGGGAGTGGTGAAAACTGGGATCAGGCTCACTAACGGTTCTGTGAATAACGCGCTTTTTATGTAAGTTAGCAACATAACCACGTGCGTTTTGTGACGATCATTAGAATTCCCTATGTAAAGAATGAAAAAAAACTACAAAAAGTGCTTTTTCTGCAGCAAAAAAAGGGGTAGAGTTATAGACGTAGGGTACAGAGGTAAGATGTTCTATCTTTCAGACCTTTTACTTCACGTAATCGGATTTGGCTGAATATTTTAGCCGCCCCAGTCAGTAATGACTGGGGCGTTTTTTATTGTGGCAAAGAAAAGTTCAGGTAAAAAAAAGCGCGGGCATTGCCGCGCTCAGTATTACTCTTCTTCCGCTTCTGTCGCGGGTTCCAGCTCGTTAAACCAGCTATCAAGTTTCTGGCGCAGCTTGTCTACACCCTGTTTTTTCAGCGAAGAGAAAGGCTCCACCTGTACATCGCCATTGAAGGCCAGTACCGCTTCGCGAACCATATTCACCTGCGCTTTACGCGCACCGCTTGCCAGCTTATCGGCTTTTGTCAGCAGCACCAGCACGGCAATATCGCTTGCGACGGCCCAGTCGATCATCTGCTGATCGAGATCTTTCAGCGGATGGCGAATGTCCATCAGCACCACCAGACCTTTCAGGCACATGCGTTTTTCCAGGTATTCGCCCAGCGCACGTTGCCATTTTATCTTCATCTCTTCTGGCACCTGCGCATAACCATATCCCGGCAAGTCGACCAGGCGTTTGCCTTCAGCCACTTCAAAGAGGTTGATCAGCTGGGTACGGCCAGGCGTTTTTGAGGTGCGCGCCAGGTTCTTCTGATTGGTCAGCGTATTCAGGGCGCTGGATTTCCCCGCATTGGAGCGGCCAGCAAAAGCCACTTCAATACCGGTATCAGATGGCAGGTGGCGAATATCGGGCGCACTGGTGACAAAATGCGTCTGTTGGTAGTTCCAGGTAGTCACGTGGTCGTCTCCAAAATCGTAATCTGGGGGGGATTATACCCGAATGCCAACAAAAGGCTTTTCTCATTACACAGAGCTTGCAGGGGAAAGCCCGCACTTGTGTGAGAGATCGGCTCGTCATGCTATGGGAGATTTAAGAGAATTCGCAGGTGTCAAAAAAGTCAAACTGTTTTAAATCATAAGCTTATTTCCGGGTAATTGTCTGAAAATCTCTTTTGCACCGTTTCGTTGCTTGTTAGTTTAAGCGAACAAGGTAAAGTATGCGTCAGGGCGAGGAAGCCAACAGGAATTCGACTTAAGGATTAGGGTCAGGAGCGCCAGGAGGCGAAGACGCAGGACAGTCAGGACGACCGGCGCCTGGAGGCGTTTTAAAAGGAAAGGGAACCGTACACGGACGGTATCAGCCAAGGGATAAACAGGGTTTGTTGTTGGTAAACATGGAATGTCTGACCCGCTAAGGGTTGTGAGTCAGGAAAAAAGGCGACAGATTGCTCTGTCGCCTTTTTTCTTTGCTTGCTTTCTGCTAGATTTCGCCGCAATTCTATACTGAAGAAAACGACTTAAAGACAAAACATCATGAAAAAACCAACCTCCGCAGCGGGTGCTAAACGCCCTGCGAAAGCACGCCGCAAAACGCGCGAAGAACTGAACCAGGAAGCGCGCGATCGCAAACGCGATAAAAAACATCGTGGCCATGCTGCGGGAAGCCGTGCGAACGGCGGTGGTGCAGCGGGCGCTTCTGCAAAAGGCAAACAGCAGAAAGATCCTCGTATCGGCAGTAAAACTCCCATTCCACTGGGCGTGACAGACACCCCGGTCACTAAGCAGCACAAACCAAAGAGCGAGAAACCTATGCTTTCACCGCAGGCTGAGCTGGATTTGCTGGAGAACGATGAGCGCCTGGACGCGCTGCTGGAACGTCTTGAAGAGGGTGAAACCCTGACCGCTGAAGAGCAATCATGGGTGGATGCCAAACTGGACCGCATTGATGAGCTGATGCAGAAGCTGGGTCTGTCTTATGACGACGAAGACGACGAAGAAGAAGATGAAAAGCAGGAAGATATGATGCGTCTTCTGAAGGGTGGAAACTAACATTTGCACCCGGCAGGTACGATAGTCCTGCTTATAACCCTTCCGGTTATATGTTATCTGGTGTGGTTATTCGTTAAACTACGGCGGTTGTCGCGGCGACAGAAGTGGCTGCGCACCCGAATGATGGCCCGCAACGGGGCCAGAACGGGCCGCCGTATACGAACGCGACACCAACGGAAGGAGTGAGCATGTCAGCACCAACTATCGACTGGGATTTGGCCCTAATCCAGAAATATAACTATTCCGGGCCGCGTTATACGTCATACCCCACTGCGCTGGAGTTCTCCGATGCCTTCGGCGAGGCGGATTTTCAGCAGGCTGTTGCGCGCTATCCTGAGCGCCCGCTGTCGCTCTACGTCCATATTCCGTTCTGCCACAAGCTCTGCTACTTCTGCGGCTGCAATAAAATCGTTACCCGTCAGCAGCATAAAGCCGATCAGTATCTCGATGCGCTCGAACAGGAAATTCTTCACCGCGCACCGCTGTTTAAAGGGCGTCACGTCAGCCAGCTTCACTGGGGCGGCGGCACGCCAACCTACCTGAATAAAGCGCAAATCACGCGTTTGATGACGCTTTTACGCAGCCACTTTAATTTTAACGACGATGCTGAAATCTCGATCGAGGTTGATCCGCGTGAAATTGAGCTGGATGTCCTGGATCACTTACGCGCGGAAGGCTTCAACCGTCTGAGCATGGGCGTGCAGGATTTCAACAAAGAGGTCCAGCGTCTGGTGAACCGCGAGCAGGACGAAGAGTTTATCTTTGCCTTGCTCAATCATGCGCGTGAAATCGGCTTTACGTCGACCAATATTGACCTGATTTACGGCCTGCCAAAACAGACGCCAGAGAGCTTCGCCTTCACGCTGAAGCGTGTGGCCGAGCTTAACCCGGACCGCCTGAGCGTCTTTAACTATGCGCACCTGCCGACGTTGTTTGCCGCCCAGCGTAAAATCAAAGATGCGGATCTCCCTTCTGCTCAGCAGAAACTGGATATCCTGCAGGAAACCATTACTTCGCTGACCGAGACCGGCTATCAGTTTATCGGTATGGATCACTTTGCTCGTCCGGATGACGAACTGGCGATCGCCCAGCGAGAAGGGGTGCTGCACCGCAACTTCCAGGGATACACCACGCAGGGTGATACCGATCTGCTCGGTCTGGGCGTCTCCGCGATAAGCATGATGGGCGACTGCTACGCGCAGAACCAGAAAGAGCTGAAGCTGTATTATCAGCAGGTGGATGAAACCGGCAACGCCCTGTGGCGCGGCATTGCGTTAACCCGTGATGACTGTATCCGTCGCGATGTGATCAAGGCGCTTATCTGCAACTTCCGTCTCGAATTCAGCGATGTTGAGGCGCAGTGGGATCTGCACTTCAGGGATTACTTCGCGGAAGATCTGAAGCTTCTGGCACCGCTGGCGAAAGATGGGCTGGTGGAGGTGTCGGAGAGTGCCGTTGAGGTCACGCCGAAGGGGCGTCTGTTGATTCGTAACATCTGTATGTGCTTTGACGCGTATCTGCGCCAGAAGGCGCGCATGCAGCAGTTCTCGCGGGTAATTTAAGCGGCAATGCCGGGTGTCGCTTCGCTTACCCGGCCTACATTTCGCGCTTTTGTAGGCCGGGTAAGGCGAAGCCGCCACCCGGCTTTTCATTGACAGCTCGTTAGCTAAACAGCCCCACCAGCGCCGCACACAAAACAGCCGCAACGGCGGTTTGTGGCGTGTGGCTTTCAACGGCTCCGCTAGAGAGCATATTTACCAAAGTTTCCAGCATGATCGACACCCTCAATTTCCGGGCACGATCATACAAAACTCATCAGAACAGTAAAGCGCAAAATAACGGCAATTTGCGCTCAATTAATAACCTTTACACTTCGGGTAAGATTACTCCATTCCCAGCTCTTTAAGCTTGCGCGTCAGGGTATTACGCCCCCATCCCAACAGGCGGGCGGCTTCCTGCTTATGGCCTTGCGTATGACGAAGCGCGGTGGTCAACAACGTACGTTCCATCTCTGGCTGGGCTTCAGACAACAAGTTTTGATGACCGGAACGCAGCGCGCGGTCGGCCCATTGTGCCAGCAGCGTCGCCCAGCTGTCCGGCAACGCGTGACCGGTGCTGCTCTCAGGCGCGGTCGCTTCAAACAGTTCGGCCGGTAAATCCTGAATTAACACTTCCTGCCCGGCAGCCATCACGGTTAACCAGCGACAGGTATTCTCCAGCTGACGCACGTTGCCTGGCCACGCCAGACGCGTCAGGGCGGCATCGGTTTCCGGGTGAAGCTGCTTGGCTTCCACACCCAGCTCGCGGGCGGCCACCTGCAGGAAATGTCGCGCCAGGCGGGGAATATCTTCCCGGCGCTCACGCAGCGGCGGCAGATGAACGCGAATCACGTTCAGGCGATGGAATAAATCCTCACGGAATTTGCCTTCCTGTACGCGTTGCTCCAGGTTCTGGTGCGTCGCGGCGATAATGCGCACGTCCACCTTCACCGGCGCGTAGCCGCCCACGCGATAAAACTGCCCGTCGGCCAGCACGCGCAACAGGCGGGTCTGAACATCCAGCGGCATATCGCCGATCTCGTCCAGGAAAAGCGTCCCACCATCAGCCTGTTCGAAGCGCCCCTGGCGAATGGTATTCGCGCCGGTAAACGCCCCCTTCTCGTGGCCGAACAGCTCGGACTCAATCAAATCTTTTGGGATCGCGGCCATATTCAGGGCGATAAACGGCGCTTTTGCTCGCGGGCTGTGGCGATGCAAGGCATGCGCCACAAGCTCTTTACCGGTTCCCGACTCACCGTTAATCAGCACGCTGATGGATGAACGCGACAGACGGCCAATAATGCGAAACACATCCTGCATCGCTGGCGCTTCGCCGATGATGTCGGTGGTAGGCCCAAAATCGGGCGCGTGACGCGGCTGTTGCTGCTCCTGGTAATGGCTAATCGCACGCTCAACCAGTGCCACCGCCTCATCGATATCAAACGGTTTGGGCAGATAATCGAACGCCCCTTGCTGATAGGCACTCACAGCGGCATCCAGATCGGAGTGTGCCGTCATTATGATGACCGGAAGCATAGGGTGGCGTTGTTTAATCTGCTTTAAAAGCGTCAGCCCGTCCATGCCCGGCATGCGAATATCCGAAAGCAGAACGTCTGGCGTTTTGGTGGTGAGTGCATCGAGCACGTCGCTGCCGCTCTCAAACGTCGTGCAGCTTAATCCTGCCCCTGTGAGCGCGCGTTCAAGCACCCAACGGATGGAGCTATCGTCATCGACTACCCAGACTATCCCTCGTTGCATAAACGTCACCTTTATTTTTTAATCGGCAGGAAAACCGAAAACTCGGTATGTCCCGGCCAACTGGTAAATTCAATTTTTCCGGAGTGCTGATCGATCAAGCTGCGGGCGATAGATAAGCCCAGGCCGGTCCCGCCTTCGCGACCGCTGACCATCGGATAAAACAGAGTGTCCTGAAGATGGGAGGGAATACCGGGCCCGTTATCCTCGACGTCGATGCGCGCCGCCAGCCGATAGCGCACGCCGTGTAAGGTGAGCTGGAAGGCGGTACGGGTACGTAAAATAATCTCGCCCCCTTCCGGTCCCAGCGCCTGCAGGGCATTACGCACGATATTCAACAGGACCTGCTCAATTTGATCCGGGTCATGCGCCAGTTCCGGCAGGCTGGGGTCGTAATCACGCACCAGCGTGACGTTCTCCGGCAGTTCCATCGAGACGAGTTTCACGACGCGTTCAGCCACCTTATGAATGCTTTCGGTAACATGCATTCCCGGCTGTTGCGGCCCCAGAAGACGGTCAACCAGATTACGCAGACGGTCCGCCTGCTCAATGATGACGTTGGTGTACTCCGCCAGCGCAGGATCGGGTAACGCCTTGGTCAGAAGCTGCGCCGCACCGCGTAACCCACCCAGCGGGTTTTTGATTTCATGAGCCAGACCACGCACCAGGTCACGGGCGGCAATTTGCTGCGCATGCTGGAGCTGCTCCTGGCTCAGGCGACGCTGATTATCCATCGGCGCCATTTCAAGCAGGATCATCCCTTCAGGAAGTCGTTGCGCAGTCAGCGACAGAATATGCGAGCGCCCGTCGATCACCAGCGTCACTTCGTTATCGGTAAACCCCTGGCCGGCCTGCAAACTTTCCTGCATCAGGCCAATATTCAGCGAAAAATAGCTCAGGAGTTCCGGAAGCGGGGTACCAAACAGTTTCCGCGCGCTTTGGGCCAGCAGCTGCTGCGCCGCCGGGTTGGCGTAATGAACGGCCAGCTCGTCGTCGACCAGCAAGATACTGTTAATTAAAGAATTGAGGATCTGCCCAGCATCGGGCAGCGTGCCAGTTGCCATTCAGCAGTCTCCTGGAGTCGTTGCACTGTTTTAGTGCAGTATAGCTTTTTCGGCGTAAAAAGCGCGTGAGATCAGGTTGTTGGTGGAGAAAAAAGCCCATCCGGAGATGGGCTAAAAGTTTCCACGGCAACTACTCCCGGCGCTTGTCACGCCGGGTAAAACAACTTAATTAAACGCTGTAGTACAGTTCGAACTCAACCGGGTGCGGCGTCATGCGCACGCGGTCGTTCTCTTCGGTACGCAGGGCGATGTAAGCATCGATAGCGTCGTCAGTGAACACGCCGCCCGCCGTCAGGAACTCACGGTCTGCGTCCAGCGCCTGCAGGGCTTCTTCCAGAGAGCCAGCAACCTGTGGGATCTCTTTCGCTTCTTCTGGCGGCAGGTCGTACAGGTTTTTGTCCATCGCTTCGCCTGGGTGGATCTTGTTCTTGATACCGTCCAGACCGGCCATCAGCAGTGCTGCGAAGCACAGGTATGGGTTAGCCGCTGGGTCCGGGAAGCGAACTTCGATACGACGCGCTTTAGGAGACGCCACCACCGGGATACGGATAGAAGCAGAACGGTTACGCGCAGAGTAAGCCAGCATGACTGGTGCTTCGTAGCCCGGGACCAGACGCTTGTAGGAGTTCGTGGTTGGGTTCGCCAGGGCGTTGATCGCTTTAGCGTGTTTGATAACGCCGCCAATGTAGTACAGCGCCTGCTCAGACAGACCAGCATATTTGTCGCCAGAGAACAGGTTGGTGCCGTTCTTGGACAGAGACATGTGGCAGTGCATACCGGAACCGTTATCGCCAAACATCGGTTTTGGCATGAAGGTCGCGGTTTTACCGAAACGGTGCGCAACGTTATGCACAACGTATTTGTAGATCTGAATTTCGTCCGCTTTTTTGGTCATGGTGTTGAAGCGGGTAGCCACTTCGTTCTGACCCGCAGTCGCGACTTCGTGGTGGTGAGCTTCAACCACCAGGCCCATTTCTTCCATCACCAGACACATGGTGGAACGGATGTCCTGTGCAGAGTCGACCGGTGGAACCGGGAAGTAACCGCCTTTCACGCCTGGACGGTGACCTTTGTTACCACCTTCGTATTTGGTGGAGGAGTTCCATGCACCTTCGATGTCGTCGATTGCTACGTGGGAGCCAGAAATAGAGGCACCGAAACGGATGTCATCGAACAGGAAGAACTCTGGCTCTGGCCCGAACAGCACGGTGTCCGCGATGCCGGTAGAACGCAGGTACTCTTCAGCGCGTTTAGCGATAGAACGTGGGTCGCGGTCGTAGCCCTGCAGCGTGCCTGGCTCGAGGATGTCGCAACGGATGATCAGGGTTGGTTCTTCGAAGAACGGATCAATGACCGCAGTGGTCGCATCTGGCATCAGAACCATGTCGGATTCGTTAATGCCTTTCCAGCCACCAATGGAGGAGCCGTCAAACATTTTGCCTTCTTCAAAGAATTCGGCGTTCACCTGATGAGCAGGGATTGTGACGTGCTGTTCTTTACCTTTGGTATCAGTGAAGCGCAGATCAACAAACTTCACTTCATGTTCGTTCAGCATCGTCAAAACGTGTTCAGCGGACATACTTAACTCTCCAGATTGGTCATTGTCGTCGTGGTAACGAGGTCTTCAATTTCTGTTTGTACTGGCCGTGTGCCATGTATTTTTATAAAGCGAAATCTGTGCCAACTTTTAAAACACCCCAAAAAGGCGTTATCATGCGCACCATAGTGCAAAAGGGCTGCACCACAATGGATTTGTTGCACCAGTATAGTGCTTCAATGTGAACATTGAGCACCATATTGGTGCAATTTACGTTAAAGTGCCCTTTTACCGCTCCGTGAAAGCGATCACAAAGCATCTCTGCAATACTTGTTTGCGGGGGATGTTTGTGATCCTGTTTTGTAGTGCGATTAATCCGTGTACAATAACGCGCTATTTCTAAATGCCTGAGGCAAAGTTGTGATCGAAAATTTGCGTAACATCGCCATCATCGCGCACGTAGACCATGGTAAAACTACCCTGGTTGACAAGCTGCTGCAGCAATCCGGTACGTTTGATGCGCGTGCCGAAACCCAAGAACGCGTGATGGACTCCAACGATTTGGAGAAAGAGCGTGGGATTACCATCCTCGCGAAAAACACCGCGATTAAATGGAATGACTACCGTATCAACATCGTTGATACCCCAGGGCACGCCGACTTCGGTGGTGAAGTTGAACGTGTAATGTCCATGGTAGACTCCGTTCTGCTGGTCGTTGACGCAATGGATGGCCCAATGCCACAGACGCGCTTCGTGACCAAAAAAGCTTTTGCCCATGGTCTGAAGCCAATCGTTGTTATCAACAAAGTTGACCGTCCTGGCGCGCGTCCTGACTGGGTTGTTGACCAGGTCTTCGACCTGTTCGTTAACCTCGACGCGACCGACGAGCAGCTGGACTTCCCTATCGTTTACGCGTCTGCGCTGAACGGTATCGCTGGTCTGGACCATGAAGACATGGCTGAAGACATGACCCCGCTGTATCAGGCGATTGTTGACCGTGTTCCTGCGCCAAACGTTGACCTGGACGGCACCCTGCAGATGCAGATCTCCCAGCTCGACTACAACAACTATGTTGGCGTCATCGGCATTGGTCGTATCAAGCGCGGTAAAGTGAAGCCTAACCAGCAGGTCACTATCATCGATAGCGAAGGCAAAACCCGTAACGGTAAAGTCGGTAAAGTCCTGACTCACCTGGGTCTTGAGCGTATCGAGAGCGACATCGCGGAAGCGGGCGACATCATCGCGATCACCGGTCTGGGCGAGCTGAACATCTCCGACACCATCTGCGATCCGCAGAACGTCGAAGCGCTGCCTGCTCTGTCCGTTGATGAACCAACCGTATCCATGTTCTTCAACGTCAACACCTCTCCGTTCTGTGGCAAAGAAGGTAAATTCGTTACCTCTCGTCAGATCCTTGACCGCCTGAACAAAGAGCTGGTGCACAACGTTGCGCTGCGCGTTGAAGAAACTGAAGACGCTGATGCATTCCGCGTTTCGGGTCGTGGTGAGCTTCACCTGTCTGTTCTGATCGAAAACATGCGTCGTGAAGGTTTCGAGATGGCGGTTTCCCGTCCGAAAGTTATCTTCCGCGAAATCGACGGCCGTAAACAAGAGCCGTTTGAGAACGTAACGCTGGACGTTGAAGAGCAGCACCAGGGTTCTGTCATGCAGGCACTGGGCGAGCGTAAAGGCGACCTGAAAAACATGAATCCAGATGGCAAAGGCCGCGTACGTCTCGACTACGTGATCCCAAGCCGTGGCCTGATCGGCTTCCGTTCTGAGTTCATGACCATGACCTCCGGTACCGGTCTGCTGTACTCCACCTTCAGCCACTACGACGACGTGCGTCCGGGCGAAGTGGGCCAGCGTAACAACGGCGTGCTGATCTCCAACGGTCAGGGTAAAGCGGTTGCGTTCGCGCTGTTCGGTCTGCAGGATCGCGGTAAGCTGTTCCTGGGTCACGGTGCAGAAGTTTACGAAGGCCAGATCATCGGTATTCACAGTCGTTCTAACGACCTGACCGTAAACTGCCTGACCGGTAAGAAACTGACCAACATGCGTGCGTCCGGTACTGACGAAGCAACGGTTCTGGTTCCACCGATCAAGATGACTCTGGAGCAGGCTCTGGAATTCATCGATGATGACGAACTGGTCGAAGTGACTCCACAGTCAATTCGTATCCGTAAACGTCACCTGACCGAGAACGATCGTAAACGTGCTATGCGCGGTGCGAAAGAAGACTAATACGGTCAATCCGTAGTAAAAAAGCCGCTGAGAAATCAGCGGCTTTTTTGTTAGAACGAGTACCGTAACCCCAGGCGAATTCGGTACTGCTCGCGGTTGTAATCATTCCATCTGTCCAGCCACTGAAGTTCGAGGTACGGCAGCCAGTTTCTGTCGATCTTATAGCTGAATTTATTGGTGATTTCCCAGTGATGGTCTTTGCCATTTTTGCTGTGATAATCATTCACCCGCTGGAAAAAGTGCGGTTCAAACGTGTAGAAAAACGCATCCGTTACTTTGAAATTCCAGTAGTTGGCAAACTCGTGCGTGTCGTTCTTATCCATCTGACCGTTATAGTCCGGCGTATCGTAATTGTTATGGTTATAGCGATAGCGGAAGGTCAGGTTAAACCAGTCGATGAATTTATAGTTGGTGTCCAGATAGACCGCACCACCCGAACCGGCGCTGCTGTCATTAATCAATCCGCCGGGCTGGAAGGTGAGTTTGTCGGTGGGTTTAAAGAGCGGATACCATCCCTCTATTTCGTTATAGCTGTGCTTCAGCTCATCCCATTTCCCCACGTTATAGGCATTGGTGAACATCAGCCCCGCGCCCATATCAAAGTTATATCCCGCACGCAGGATCACCTCGTGTAGTTCAGAGGCCGTATTGTAAGCTTCGCGGGTTTCGACATAGGCCCCGGCAAATACCGGGCAGGACACAGACGACACGATCAGTACAGTGATGATTCTTTTCATAATTTGTCCATGTATCAGGTACAGAAAGGCCTCCCTCCTGATTAACAGGAAGGACATATTGGCCGGATTTATTGTTATAAAGTGACTGCTGACGCTTTATTGTTGGTGGTTATCTCAGGGGTATTCGCTGATTGTTTTTTCCGTTTTCCAATCTCCTCGATAATAAAGGCGAAGCGCGCTTCGTTGAGTTTATAAAACAGCCCCATGGTCACAGCGGCGATGATTGCCAGACCGCATGGCCAGAGGAAAATAAGCTGACGCAATCCCAGCAGCGTGCCCGCGCTTTGAACGGCATGGGGAACGTAGCCAATCTGGGTCAGCATGATGCCGGGCAGGAAGCCAGCGAGGGCGGCGGATATTTTGCGCGAGAAGGTATAACCGGTGTAAACCGACCCTTCGGCGCGGATGCCGGTTTTCCATTCGCCATAGTCGACGGTATCCGGCACCAGCGCCCAGTTCAGGCTGTTCACAAACGCCGTGCCGAAGAAGGCCATGCAGGAAAACAGCACAAACAGCAGGGAGCTGGTCCCCCAGAAGAAGTTCAGCACGTCACCCACTGCCCACAGTGCCAGCCCACCCAGATACACCGGCTTCTTGCCAAAGCGCTTCACCGCGCCGGGCACCAGAAACACGCCAATCAGAATGCAGCCCATGCTGAAAAAACCCATCCACGACAGCAGATGAAGATCGTTCAGCACGTACTGGGTGTAATAGACCTGAATCGCCAGCTTGATGTTAAACGCGGCGAGGGTACACAGGTTGGCGATGCACAGTACCAGCAGCGGCGGGTTGCGGAAAATCGCGCAGAACGATTTCAGAATGCCGGGCTTATGGTGATCGGGCGTGAGCTCCACGTAGCGTTCTTTCACACCGCTGTAGCACCACCACATGCAGAACAGGCCACCCGTCACAAACACCAGCGCGGCCACCAGATAACCGAGTGAGGGCTGGTGGACGAACAGTGCCTGAATGGGCATAAAGCCCACGGTGCAGAGCAACAGCCCCACCGTCGCGCCGCCCTGACGCCAGGCGGCCAGCTGCGCACGCTCGTTCGGGTTTTTGGTTATGGCCGGAACCATCGCGCCGTAGGAGCAATTCATCAGGCTGTAGCACAGGCCAAACAGCATAAAGAGCACCGTGGCGAGCGCCGTTTTCACCGTCAGGCTAAAGTCGTTGGCCATAAACTGCGCCGTCGCGACCAGCGCCACCGGGACGGAGGCGTAGAGAATGAACGGCCGGAATTTCCCCTTCTTACCGATATTCCGCCGGGAGTCCAGCAGCACGCCGGTCAGCATGTCGGTAAACGCGGTGAAGAATTTCGCCACCAGGAAAATAATGCCGCCATAAAACGCGGGCATGCCCAGTTCATCGGTGTAAAACTTCAGCAAATACAGCGTGCCAATACACAGCATCAGGTTCGAGCCAAAATCGCCCATCCCGTAGGCGCACTTCTCACGCAGGCTCAATTTCAGGGTTAACGGATCAGTATTATCTCTCATGGTCGATCCTCAGAGCGCCCCGCAGGGCGCTCTATCACGTCATTTATGCCGTACGCTTGCGCAGTTCGATCTCTTCGACGATGCGCACATACATCTTCTCGTTGAGGTTGTAGAAGCAGCCCATCGCCACGATGGTGATGACCGCCAGCAGGCTTGGATAGATAAATATCAGCTGCCGCAGCCCTTCAACCGTACCGGCGGATTGCACTACGTTGGGCACATAGCCGATCTGCGTGAGCATGATCCCCGGGAAGAAGCCCGCCAGCGCCTGAGATACCTTGCGGAAGAAGGTAAAGCCGGTATAGACCGTTCCCTCGGAGCGCACGCCGGTGCGCCACTCGCCGTACTCCACGGTGTCGGAGACCAGCGCCCAGTTCAGGCTGTTCACAAACGCGGAACCGAAGAACGCGAGGCAGGAGAACGCCACAAAGCTCACCGAGCCGCCGCCGAAGAAGTAGTTGAGCAGATCGCCGGCCACCCAAATCATCAGCCCGCTGATGTAGACCTTTTTCTTACCGAAGCGCCGCACCGCGCCGGGCATCATAAAGACGCCGATAAAAATACAGCCCATGCTGAAGAAGCCCATATACGACAGCAGAATCGGGTCGTTCAGCACGTACTGCGTGTAGTAGACCTGGATGGCGAGCTTGACGTTAAAGGCACCCAGCGTGCACAGGTTTGCAATGCACAGGATAAACAGCGGACGGTTCCCGGCGATGGCGCGAAAAGACTGTAACAGCCCCGGCTTTTGCGCCGGATTGGCAGGCTGCATCTCGACGTAACGCTCGGTCACGCCCTTATAGCACCACCACATAAAGAACAGCCCGAACAGCGAGAAGAGGGTGGCGGCAAAGATATAGCCCAGCTGATCGTTGCCTTCAATCAGGTTCATCACCGGGACAAAGCCCACGGTACAGAGCAGCAGGCCGAGCGTGGCACCGCCCTGACGCCATGCGGCCAGCGAGGCGCGCTCGTCCGGGTTTTTGGTAATGGCGGGCACCATCGCGCCGTAAGAACAGTTCATCATGCTGAAGAACAGGCCGTACAGCATAAACAGCACGGTTGCCATCACCGTTTTACCGGTCACCTCAAACGGCGTGCCCACGAAGTTGGCAATCGCCAGCAGCGTCACCGGGAAGGCGGCGTATAGCACGAACGGGCGGAATTTACCTTTCGGGCCAATCTTGCGCCGGGAGTCGAGCATGATCCCGGTGCCCATATCGGTGAAGGCGGTAAAGAACTTCGCAATCAGGAAGATGATCCCGCCGTAGGTGCCCGGCAGCCCCAGCACGTCGGTGTAAAACTTCAGCAGATACAGCGTGCCGATATCCAGCAGGATGTTAGAGCCGAGATCGCCCATCCCGTAGGCGAGTTTCTCTTTAAACGGCAGGCGCAGGGTTGCCGGATCAGAAGTATGTTGACTCATTATTGTTCTCCGTCTGCCCGCAGGTTTCCCTGCGGGCGAGCCTTATCAGATATGACGTAAGGTGCTAAACAGATCTGCCCATTCACTGTGCTGGCGATAGAAGACCGGTGGCTTGCCGAGTGGGGCATCAACGGTCACGTCACCGCCCTGGCAGCATTCCCCGGTCCACGCATTCACCCAGTTGTCCTGCGGCAGATAGAGCGTCCAGTCCGTGCGCCCCTCTTCGTGAACGGGCGCCACCAGCAGATCGCGGCCAAACAGATACTGGTATTTCAGCGTGTAGGCGCGTGCGTCGTCCTCGTAGTGCAGGAACAGCGGGCGCATCACCGGCAGGCCGCTTTTCGCGTTCTGCGCGACGGCGGCTTTGATATACGGCTTCAGGGTGGTGAAAACGGTGGTCATGCGCGCGAAGTGCGCGATGGTTTCCGCATCGCCGTCGAACTGCCAGTTATCGCCAGGACGGTTACCTTCGTGGGTGCGCATCATCGGCGTGAAGGCGTTAAAATCGCACCAGCGCAGCAGCAACTCTTTACTGCGCTTCATCTCGAACAGGGTGGTATAGCCGCCGATGTCGCTGTGGTGCAGGCCGTGCCCGGTCATCGCCAGAGACAGCGCCGCAGGCACCACGGACGCTAGACCGTCGTCCAGGCTCCAGTCGACGTTCTGATCTCCCGCCCACATCATCACCGAGTGCTTCTGGCTGCCGGTATAGCCTGCGCGCATAAAGAACAGGATCTCGCCAAGTTTGCCGGTCTCCTCCAGCGCCTCGTAGTTACATTTGGCCCACAGGGCTGGCCACGCGTTGTGCATGATCTCTGCGCTAACGCCGTTGTGCAGGAACGTGTCAGTCGGAAGATATTCCCCGAAATCGGCCATCCAGCCGCCGCAGCCCAGTTCGATCAGGTTCTTTTTGATGACCTCTTTGTACCAGTCGTAGGCTTCAGGATTGGTCAGGTCGATGACGCCCGCATAGAACTCGCCAAACTCGACGTGGTAGTCCTTGCCGTCGGCATTTTTAGTCAGATAGCCGCGTTTCGCTGCTTCTTCGCAGAGATCTTTATCGCTGGCGACGTACGGGTTGATGTAGGAGAGGAACTGCACGCCTTCCTGTTTCCATTGTGGAATACGCTCGTCAAGCTTTGGGTACAGCTCGCTGTTCCACTTCCAGTTCCACATCACGCGTTTGCCGAAGGAGGTCATGCGAATGCCGGACCAGTCCTGCGCCCAGATGCCGTTCACCTTCACGCCCCCTTTGCGCATGACGTCGAGCTTCTGCTGACAGACCTCGGTGCCGCCCTGAATACCCAGCGTCACGCCGTCGTAAACCCAGTCTGGCAGTTCAGGCTGACGCCCCAGCAGTCCGGTGAGTTTTTCCAGCAGACCGACGTAGGTTTCCGCACAGTCGAAGCGCAACGTGGCGGTATCTTCCCAGAACGCCAGTTCGTGGAAGTCCGGCGCGCTGAAGTCAAAATTCATGTAGCAGCTGTTGTCCACGTGGCAGTAGTACTTCTGGGTGCTCACGAAGGTAGGCTGTGGGAAGAAGGTCCAGTAGTAATCGCCGCCTGCGTTCTCTTTGCAGTCGGCCTGCCAGGTCACGTAGGTTTGCTTGTTACGGCCCACGCCTTGTTCGCTGGTCCACAGCGGGAACGGCTTGCCGCGCAGATCGAAATAAGAGAACTGCTCGCCGCAGCCGTAAATGTGATCTTCTGGCTGAGCCGCCAGCCGCAGCCAGATGCGGTTATGGCGGGTGGCATCGTTTTTAAGCTTCATCTCCAGGCGGCCTTCGCCATCCACGCCCACTAGCAGCGTCGCGCTGACCGCATCGCCACGGGTAAAGCGGATCGCCCAGCCCGCGCTTTGCTGCGTGACGGTTGCGTCCGTCAGCGCGATCTTTTCGTTCAGTTTGTCCTTGATGCTGAAATTGCCGCGAAACATCTCAATATCGGCGACGCCTTCACCGATCCACAGGCAGGGCGCATCCGCGGTATGGGACAAAATCAGGCGGTTTTCCCAGTGCAGGGTGAAACCCCTTTCGTTATTTTTCAGGTCAATATTGTGTAGGGTACGCATAAAAACTCCGTCTTTTATTATTTGGCCAGGCAGTCCAGCAAACCGGCGGCCGTTGCCGGGGCTAAGCCCGGTGCCAGCGGCAAACGTGGGATCACCAGGCAGTGCAGCAGATGGTAAATATCCTGCTTGCCGTCCCAGACTTTGGTTGTCACTTCGTTATGGGTATCCAGCTCCTGCCACCAGGAACCGTTCTCGTAATCCATCAGGTACTTAATGCAGTAATCCCACCACTTCTGATACCAGGCTTCATACTGTGCTTCGCCGGTTACGGTGTAGAGTGCGTAAGCCGTGCCCATCGCCTCGACGATAGGCCAGCGCACGCGTTCACGGACAATAGGCTTACCATCCCAGCCTACGGAGTAGACGAAACCATCGGCCCCGTCCGGTGCCCAGGCGTCGCGGATGGTGGCATGGAACAGTCCTTTCGCATCTTCCAGCAGCCACTCCGGCGGGGTTTCAAAACGGGCTTCCAGCGCGGCGCGCAGGTGCAACATCAGGCGGCCCCACTCGATCCAGTGGCCCGGGGTGCCGCCGTAGGCGCGGAAACGGTGGGCAGGATTGTCGATGTTGTAATCGCGGATCGGGTTCCAGTCGGTGTCGAAATGCTCGTTAACGCGGTAATCACCCTTGCGCGCCACGTCGTGAATAATCACCGAGGCGATGCGCAGGGCGCGGTCGAGCCACTTGCGGTCGTGCGTGACGTCATAGACGATCAGGAACGCTTCAACGGCATGCATGTTGGCGTTGCCGCCGCGATAATCCTCGGTTTTGCTAAAGGCCTCGTCCCAGGATTCGAGGCACATTTGTTCTTCCTCGCTCCAGAAATAGCGCTCGATCACCTCAATCGCATCGTCCAGCAGTCTGCGCGCCTGCGGATGGCCGGTGGTCACGGCGCTCGCCGCGCCCAGCAGCACGAAGAAATGCTGATAGCCCTGCTTGGAGGCGTCGATCACGCCTTCATCGTTCACACAGGCGTACCAGCCGCCGTGCTGTTTGTCGCGCAGCGGGCCGTTGAGGGCATTAATGCCGTGCTCAACCAGGGCATACGCCCCGGGACGCCCCATATTGGCGGCCACCGCATACACGTGCAGCATGCGGGCGGTGATCCACAGATGCGTACCCATATCGCTACGCACCTGGCCGTTATTGCCCAGCCAGCCAAAGCCGGTCGGCACGGCGGCGTTTTTACCGAAATCGAAAATACGGTCGGTCTCTTGTTCGAGCCAGCGGTTATGGCTCAGGGTGTTAAACCATTTCATGTTCGGGTCCTTTCTTAGCGGCGAGCTATCATTTCGTCGACGATCTCACCCAAACGCTGCAGTTTTGGCACAGAGACGTCGCGTAGCATCATTTCAGTATCCGGCAGCCCCACCACGGAGGACCACACGGCGCGACCGGCTAAAAAGCCTGAAGCCCCCGCCTGCATGGCAACCTGCACCGCGCGCGGGAAGAGCTTGTCATCCACGCCGGAAGAGAGGATCACCCACGGCATATTGATTTCCGCGTTCAGCTTTTGCGAGGCGGCCAGCAGTTCCTGCTGCGTACCTTTACCGAACAGCGGCATCTCCACTTTGTAGAGGTCGGCACCGCTATCGCCCAGCTCTCTGGCGGCGTCGATAATCGCCTGCTCGCGGTTGAACGCGGCACCGCGACGCGGCGGACGCACCACCGGTTCGATAATGCTAAGCAGTCCGTTGCTATGGCACAGCGTATTGAACGCCTTCACCATCTCCAGACGTTGCTGCGGATCTTCATCGCTGCGCCACAGCACCAGCAGCTTCAGCGCCTTGCCGCCATCGCGTTTTACTGCCTGCGCGTCGATGTTTTTGTCGATCACCACGCTATCGACCGGAATACCGTTGCCCGGTATAAACTCGTCCGCTGCCACAATCATCGCGCAGCTTTTGGCGACGGCCTGCTGCTCGACGATCTGGCGATAGCAGAACTGCTGGTCAACCAGAATAGCGGAGGCATACGGCGACAGGATTTTGGCCGCGTTAACCTTAAAATCCGTGAGGTGCTGGTCGGTTACCGGCACCGGCGCGCCTGCCGCAGCAAACATCAGGCGCATCGCTTCGCGCTGGTCCACGGCCAGCATGGCAAAACCGCCGGAAGGTCGGGTGATATCTTTCAGGGTGTACATCGTCATTCCTCAGTCCTTTTCGTATCAGTGTGATTTTTTCAGCCCGGCAGATGCGCGAACCTGTTCAAGAATGGCCGTCCAGTCTTCGCGCCCGCGCCCGGCGGCGCGAGCCTGGTTGTAAACTTCACGGGAAGCCGCGCCGAGCGGCATGGGAACGTGGAGCTGGTTGGCCACGTCCAGGGCGATCCCCAGATCTTTATGCGCAAGGTCGATCATGAAGGCGGGTGAAAGATCCCCTTTCAGCACCTTGTTCGGCCATGAGGTCGTGAAGTGGCCTTTGCCTGCCGGCGTGCCGCTCATGACCTTGAGCGCCACGTCGAAGGAGAGGCCGAGCGCTTCGCACAGTACGGCCGCCTCTGCTGAAAGCGCGTTCAGGGCGATGCTCATGTAGTTATTGATAAGCTTCACGCGGATGCCCATGCCCGGCCCGCCAGCGTTGATCAGCTCATTGCCCATCGCCATTAATACCGGCGTGGCGCGCTCAACCTGCTGCGCCGTGCCGCCTGCCAGCAGAAGTAACGTACCGGCGATGGCATGGTCAGACGTTCGTCCGACGGGGACGTCCATCAGGCTGAAGCCGCGCTCCGCCATGTCACGGATCAGCGCGTCAGTTTGCAGTGGATGAATGGTGGACATATCGATCACCAGCGCGTCGCGGGATAACCCTTCGCAAACGCCGTGCTCACCAAACAGTACGCTGCGCACCAGGTCGCCGTTGGGCAGCATGGTAATGACGAATTCGGCATCCGCAGCGGCCTGCGCTGGCGTCGCCACTGCCTGTGCGCCACTCTCCACCAGCGTCTGAACGGCCTGCGGGTTCACATCAAAGACCTGAAGCCGGTGACCTTGTTTCAGCAGATTCTTCGCCATTGGCGCGCCCATCTGCCCTAAACCGATAAATGCGATTGCTGACATGCCTTTCTCCTGTCACATCGTGTCAATTTTTGCGCGTTTGTGTTGTCTGTTTTTGATCGTATTTGTAATTTATAGTCAAAAAATTGACAGGGGTCACTTTTTAAACATTTGATGAAATTAAAATGGCAGCATCAGAAATCGCACAAGGAATCACCATGACTCGCATCGTTTGTATCGGCATTACCGTGCTGGATCGCATCTGGTATCTCGATGATTTACCAAGAGAAGGTGGGAAATATGTCGCAAAAGATTATACGGAAGTGGGCGGTGGCCCGGCGGCAACTGCGGCGGTGGCAGCAGCGAAACTGGGGGCTGAGGTGGACTTTATTGGCCGCGTGGGTGACGACGAGACCGGAAGACGCCTGCTCGCGGAGCTGGAATCCCTGGGGGTGAATACCCGCTACACGCGCGTGTTTAAAGGGGCCCGATCGTCACAATCCGCAGTGCTGGTGGACGCCAGCGGGGAGCGCGTGATTGCGAACTACCCCAGCCCCGCTCTTCCCGCTGAGGCTGACTGGCTGCAAGACGTCGACTTCTCACAATGGGATATCGTATTAGCAGACGTGCGCTGGCATGACGGGGCAAAACAGGCGTTTATCCGTGCTCGCCAGCAGGGCGTACCCACCTTACTTGATGCGGATGTCACTCCGCAGGACATCGCGGAACTGATCGCCCTAAGCGATCATGCCGCCTTCTCCGCGCCGGGACTGCGGCGTTTAACGCAGCTGGATGAAGCTGAAGACGCGCTGAAAAAAGCACAAATGCTCACAAATGGACATGTGTACGTTACGCAGGGGCGAGACGGTTGCTTCTGGCTGGAAAGCGGCAGGTTATGTCATCAGCCTGGCTTTGAGGTCGAGGTGGTTGATACCACGGGGGCGGGCGACGTTTTCCACGGTGCGCTGGCGGTCAGTCTGGCGCAGCAAGCGTCCGCCGTTGACGCCGTACGTTTTGCCAGCGCCGTCGCCGCCCTGAAATGCACCAGGCCCGGCGGGCGTGCGGGTATACCCGACTGTGATCAAACCCGCTCTTTTTTGTCACTTTTTGTATAAAATGCGGGGCGTGATGGTTTTCAGAGGACAGCCCATGAGTCTTACCGAACTGACCGGCAACCCGCGTCACGATCAGCTGCTGACGCTGATTGCCGATCGCGGCTATATGAATATTGATGAACTGGCGCAGCTGCTGGATGTGTCCACACAAACGGTACGACGGGATATCCGTAAGCTCAGCGAGCAGGGACTCATAACGCGTCATCATGGCGGTGCGGGCAGGGCGTCCAGCGTGGTGAACACGGCGTTCGAGCAGCGTGAAGTTTCGCTCACCGAAGAGAAGCGGGCGATTGCCGAGGCGATTGCGGACTACATTCCCGATGGCTCAACCATCTTTATCACCATCGGGACGACGGTGGAGCATGTTGCCCGGGCGCTGCTCAATCACAACCATTTGCGCATTATCACCAACAGCCTGCGGGTGGCGCACATTCTCTATAAAAACCCGCGCTTTGAAGTGATGGTCCCCGGCGGCACGCTGCGCCCGCATAACGGCGGCATTATCGGCCCGGCGGCGACGGCGTTTGTGTCCGGCTTCCGGGCGGACTATCTTGTGACCAGCGTAGGGGCGATTGAGCACGACGGTGCGATGATGGAGTTTGACGTCAATGAAGCCAGCGTGGTGAAAACCATGATGGCTCACTCGCGCCATATTTTACTGGCAGCCGATCATACAAAATACAGCGCTTCCGCCGCCGTAGAAATTGGCAACGTGGCGCAGGCCACGGCGCTTTTCACGGATGAGCTTCCCGGCTCGGCGCTGCAAAATCTCCTCAAATCCAGCAAAGTGGAAGTGGTCGAAGTCAGTTCAGGAGAAGAACAGCAGGCTGGCTGACCTTTTTATGGCCCGATATCTCTCTTCGGGCCATTCCTTTCTTTAAGCTGAATCTCGCACATAGCCAAACCTTCTCTTTCCCGCTACAGTTATTTTTCCACGGCGAGCAGGAGATAAACATGCTTTATATCTTTGATTTAGGAAATGTAATCGTCGATATCGATTTTAATCGCGTGCTGGGTGCATGGAGCGACTTTAGCCGTGTTCCGCTGGCGACGTTAAAGCAGAATTTTGCGATGGGCGAAACTTTCCATCAGCATGAGCGCGGTGAAATAAGTGACGAGGAATTCGCAGAGCATTTCTGCCAGGATATGGGGCTGTCGTTAAGCTATGAGCAGTTTTCGCACGGCTGGCAGGCGGTATTTGTCGCCATCCGCCCGGAAGTGATCGACATCATGCACAAACTGCGTGAGCAGGGGCACCGTGTGGTTGTCCTGTCGAATACTAACCGCCTGCACACCACGTTCTGGCCTGAAGAATACCCTGAAGTTAAGGCAGCGGCAGATAAAATCTATCTCTCGCAGGAGATGGGTATGCGCAAGCCCGAAGCGCGGATATATCAGGCCGTTTTGCAGGCAGAAGGTTTCACTGCCGCCGATGCCGTCTTTTTCGACGATAATGCCGATAATATAGAGGGAGCTAACCAGTTAGGTATCACGTCAATTCTGGTGACCGGAAAAGAGACGATACCCAACTACTTTGCGAAGCAGTTATGTTAAAAACCGTTCATCAAAAAGCCACGCATCATACGCGCCCGCTGAGAGCCTGGCTAAAACTGCTCTGGCACCGCATTGATGAGGACAACATGACCACGCTGGCGGGAAACCTCGCGTACGTGTCGTTGCTCTCATTAGTGCCGCTGGTGGCGGTGATCTTTGCGCTATTTTCCGCCTTTCCGATGTTTGCGGACGTCAGCCTGCAGCTTCGCCATTTCGTGTTTGCGAATTTCATTCCTGCCACCGGGGATGTTATCCAGAACTACATCGAGCAGTTCGTTGCCAACTCCAACAAGATGACGGCGGTGGGGGCGTGCGGGCTGATTGTCACTGCGCTGCTGCTGATGTATGCCATTGATAGCGCACTGAACACAATCTGGCGGAGTAAAAAAGCGCGGCCAAAAGTCTACTCTTTTGCCGTGTACTGGATGATCCTCACGCTCGGCCCGCTGCTGGCCGGGGCGAGCCTTGCCATCAGCTCTTACCTTCTGTCATTGCGCTGGGCGAGTGATTTAAACGGCGTTATTGATAATGTGCTTCGCATCTTTCCGCTGATCCTGTCATGGCTTTCGTTCTGGCTGCTCTATAGCGTCGTACCGACCACGCGCGTACCAAACCGCGATGCGGTAGTGGGGGCGCTGGTGGCGGCCGTGCTTTTTGAGCTGGGTAAAAAAGGGTTTGCCCTCTACATCACCATGTTTCCGTCCTATCAGCTGATTTACGGCGTGCTGGCGGTGATCCCCATTTTGTTTGTCTGGGTCTACTGGACCTGGTGTATCGTCTTGCTTGGTGCCGAAATAACTGTCACTCTCGGCGTATACCGCGAACTTAAAAAAGCAGCAGCAGCTGAAAAACAACAAGAAGCAGACCAACCATGATTGCATTGATACAGCGCGTAACCCGTGCCAGCGTCACCGTGGAGGGAGAGGTGACGGGTGAAATTGGCCCAGGACTTTTGGTGTTGTTAGGTGTCGAAAAGGATGATGACGAACAAAAAGCTAACCGCTTATGCGAGCGGGTGCTGGGTTACCGCATTTTCAGCGATGCGGAAGGCAAGATGAACCTGAACGTCCAGCAGGCGGGCGGCAGCGTGCTGGTGGTGTCCCAGTTTACGCTGGCAGCGGATACCGAGCGCGGCATGCGCCCGAGTTTCTCGAAAGGCGCCGCGCCCGATCGTGCAGAAGCACTTTACGAATACTTTGTTGAGCGTTGTCGCCAGCAGGAAATGCATACGCAAACCGGACGATTCGCTGCAGATATGCAGGTTTCGCTGGTGAACGATGGCCCCGTCACATTCTGGCTCCAGGTATGAGCCAACTGGCGGCGTGGCCGCGGGTAACAAGAGAGAGTACAGCTATGTATCACCTTCGAGTACCGCAAACGGAAGAAGAGTTAGAAGCCTATTACCAGTTCCGCTGGGAAATGCTGCGCAAGCCATTACATCAACCGAAAGGCTCTGAGCGCGACGCCTGGGACGCAATGGCCCATCACCAGATGGTGATGGACGAGGAGGGCAATCTCGTCGCCGTCGGGCGTCTGTATATCAATGCCGATAACGAAGCATCTATTCGCTTTATGGCGGTTCACCCTTCCGTACAGGACAAAGGGCTGGGGACGCTAATGGCAATGACCCTGGAGTCCGTCGCCCGCCAGGAAGGCGTTAAGCGCGTCACCTGTAGCGCCCGCGAAGATGCCGTGGAGTTTTTTGCCAAACTCGGTTTTGTAAATCAGGGGGAAATCACCGCCCCGCAAACCACGCCGATTCGTCATTTTTTGATGATCAAACCCATTGCCACTCTGGACGACATTCTGCATCGCGCAGACTGGTGCGGTCAGTTACAGCAAGCCTGGTATGAACATATCCCTCTGAGTGAAAAGATGGGCGTGCGCATCCAGCAGTACACCGGGCAAAAATTCATTACCACCATGCCGGAAATCGGCAACCAGAACCCTCACCACACCCTGTTTGCTGGCAGCCTGTTTTCTCTGGCAACGCTCACCGGCTGGGGGCTGATCTGGCTGATGCTGCGCGAGCGCCATCTTGGCGGCACCATCATTCTGGCCGATGCCCATATTCGTTACAGCGCGCCAATCAGCGGCAAACCGAGCGCGGTGGCTGACCTTGGCGCACTGGGCGGCGACCTTGATCGTCTGGCGCGTGGCCGCAAAGCGCGTGTACAGATGCAGGTTGAGCTGTTTGGCGATGAAACCCCGGGCGCGGTTTTTGAAGGAACTTACATCGTTCTCCCTGCGAAGCCGTATGGCGCGTATGAAGAGGGGGGAAATGAAGAGGAGTAGCGCAGTTAAAAGAGAGTTATCTTTTTAGAAGATAACTCTCATGTTGTATTAAAAATAAATCTATTGATGGCGTAATTGCCATCCAGATCGGCGTTCGAACCTTCATAGACGAGCGTATAGTTAATCCTTGTTGTCGTAATAAAAGATGTGTTGTCAATTGCATTTTTAATTCTCTACTTTTCAAATAAAACCCAAATTGTAATTAAGGAAAGCTAAATGGTGTTTAGCTATTGCATCAATTATTATTGCAACATTTATGTACTAATGACTCGTTATGAATTTGTAATAAAATGAATAAATACTACAGCTTTGAACGAAACAAATCCGGGCTCGTAATTATATTATTATTGAGTTTTTTGCTTTTGGGTTGTTTTCTTGCCTATATCATTTGGGTGAGCATGATTTCAATGAGAACTGTTCTAATGAACTCTGTTCCAGAATGGTTAACGTATATAACGATAGGCTCTATTTTTGGTCTCATATTCTCCGGGAGAGCTACCTATTATAGACCTATTGGTAAAACATCAAATTATGTCATTGAACGTTTTTGGGTGGGGTTTAGTTGTGGCTTTATTCTTTCATTAGGGATTTATGATGTTTTCGTGTTTATGTCGAAGGGAAACGTTATTACATACGAAGCGGCTTATGAAATAACATATCCTGGCCCAAGAAAGGGGCGGTTTGGTCATTGTGAAGCAGGGTTGTGGTTTAAGGACTATAACACAAAGCGTTGGATTCAATTGTGTACAAATAAAAAAGCACTTCAAGCAGCGGGTGAACCAGGAGCAGATGCTGTAAGGGTTAGTGCTCATTCAAATGAAATAGGGTCTTATATAATTGATTACAACTTCATAAAATCCAAGAGTTAATTAAGAAACCACAACTCCATATATTCACTCTGAAATAATAAATCCACGTTAAATTAAAGGAGAGAAAAACATCTCTCAACGGGAAATGGTTGTCGAATGCAGTTTTATTGATTGTATGCTGGTTAAAATCCGCGTGATGAAGGATTGTATCATGATCACGCCACAGCATACACGCGAACTATGGGGTTGCCTGGATGGTATGAGCGTAGTGAATATAAATAAACAAAAAGTGACTAACTGGCTGAAGACGTTTCCCGGAGTGCTGAATGATTTGGGGGATGTGCCGGTGATCAGACGGGATAAGTGACAGTTAAAAGAGAGAGCCCGGCGCGGTGGCCGTGATTTTTTATTACTTTTTTTCTTGGCGGTAATAAATCCACCAACAACCACATCCAAAAATGAATCCACCAAAGGATGTACCTTTAATTAGTTTCATAAAACCAGGTAGATAAACATCAATAGGAATGTCTTGAGTAATTAAAAGGTAAATTCTTGCAGAAAAATAGGTTAGTAAAGCAACAATATTAGCTGTCACAACAAATGCGAACGTGAGGAAAAACCATAGTAAAAACCACTTCTTCGATGTCATTTTATTCTTTCCTTAATCCTTATTATAATGAGGTATTACAGCCTGTTGTATTATTTTCTCGAGTCGCTTCGCATTTATTAAACGTTTCCCATAATGCAGTGCTGTATCTTTATCCATAGCGGTATAATGGCCGCAGGAAAAGTCAGTGATACAGGCTGTGAATAATATGTAATGAACGTGAAACGGTAAGAGCGCGGTATAAAGGTGCGCCAACACCTTTATACCGCTGACCACAAACAACTAAGCAGGAGTTGATTATGGCTGCGAAGAATTCTATGCCAGAGCGGGCTGTTGCCCAAACAGAAGTTGCAGTATCTGAGAATAATGTAGAAATTCGCGAGCAGGTGCACAAAAAGAACCCGTGTGCGCTTCACGGGGAACGCACCGGGTCTGAACGTGTTTACGCCAGAGGGGGATCAGGCTCTGCCTGCTGCGAACTTTATACCCGAATGGATCGCAATTATTTGCCGCTGGCGGGCGAGCGGCTGTCCCGCGTCGGATTTCGTAGCGGGATGGCGGTAAAGATCCGTGTTATGCCGGACTGTATTGTGATTGCGCCGCAAAATACCCGCGAGTTATGGGGGTGCCTGAAAGGGTTAAGTATCACGCATATCAATAAATTGAAGGTGAAAAAGTGGCTGAGAGAATTTCCGGGGACGCTGAACGACACTGGCGATCTGCCGGTGATTAAACGCGATCGTTATGATTGTCTGATCCGCAGCGAGTGATTGTTAAAAGATCCCGGCTCAGTGGCCGGGATCGTGGTTCAGGATTTTGGATCGGAAGGGGGGGATTTTCGGGCTTTGCGCTCGTCCAGTTTGGCGAAGAGCCATGACCTGAAAGCTGCTGCCGTTCCAGCAATAACGCTTGCAACCAAAACATGCTTGATATCTGATTGTTCAATATCTACTTCATGACTAATGATTAGTTTTACAATTATCAAAGCCAGAGAGAAAAAAATTAAACAACAAAAAACCATGTATGCAATGCTTAAGAACAGTAAAGCTACGGTAGTGTTATTTTTTCTTTTCATTAATTTCATCCTTAACTACATTACTAATAAATTCACCTCCCACGGTACCGATAATATCACCTACAGGGGCTGCGCTCGGACCTAATACAGGGGAAAATACTGGTGGTGCAATAATATTAACTGCCGTACCAAACGCCCAACCTGCGCCCGTGCCAGTTAATGCACCTTTATCCAGCCCATCAGTGAATAGTGAACCACCCAGTGCGATCCCGGCATTAGCCCAAATCCCACGACCCGGAGCTAGTGCACCAGTTGCTCCCGCTGAAATACTTCCCTTATAATCCCAGTTCTTGTTCTCGTTACCTGGACGGCTCAGGTCAAACCACTGGTAGCTTCCATTAGCAATTTCTCCTATTATTGCGCCACTAACAACGTTACCTACTGACGCCGCTGGTCCCAGATACCAGGCTCCCGCAATCATCACACCATCCTGATATCCTTCCACAATTGCTTTAGCGATATTCGCGCCTTCCGGTAAATCACCGTTTGCCAGTTTTTCCAGTCCGGCCTGCTTCTCCTTCGGAGACAGACCATTCTCTTCTGCATACTGGTTCCACGACTGTGCTGCCAGGCCGTAATCCATCATACCCTGTCCGAAACTGCTCGGATTAAGCGCATTATTCTCAACCACCGTCTTCCCGGACTGCGCCCCGGCGATGGCGCTTGCCGTACCGTCTCCCGCAACGCCGCCTGCTATCCCTGCGGCAAGAGTCGCCAGCGCGCTGATGGTCTGCTTTTCACTTTCACTCAGCGCAGCAACATCCTTCCCGTACATCTCCAGCGCAATACCACCCGCCAGCTCCCCGACCGCTGCTCCAGCCGCACCCGCCAGCGCGTCTTTCCCCTGCATCGCGGCCAGCACCGCATTCGCCACCGCGTGGGCGGCGGCTTTTTCCATCGTATCGTCCAGCCCGGAACGGTGGCCGATAATCTCCGCCACGTACGGTGCCGCCGCTCCGGCCAGCGCGGCGGTCATGTCGCCGCCCGCCAGACCCTGAGCGGCAGCGGTAGCCGCCTGGATGGCGCGCTGCATGTCGCTGCCCGTGCCGTACTGTTCAATTGCCGTGCGTCCGGCCTGGTCGGCTATCTCCTGAGGGGTAGGGTTGCTCTTGCCCTCAGCCCTCAGCTTCTCCTCTGCGGCGCGGAGCGCTGCCGGGTCGTTCATGGCCTCCTGTTTCGCGATTTCACCCTGCGTGCGGGCGATATCCGCCACCTGGCTGCCGATTTCCCCGATAAGCTGCGCCTCCTCCATCCTGCGCTGCTCTTTCTCCTTATCGAAAATGGTGTCGATGCTGCCGTTGGCATTCGCCGTGTCGCGGCTCAGGTCCGCCACGTCCTGCGTCTGATGCTCCTTATCGCGAACCACCACCGTGCCGTTTTCAATGGCCGCACGCGTGGTGCCCTCCGCGCTGCCGCTGCTGTCCGCCCCGACCAGCAGGTTGCTCGCCATATTCCCGGTGAACTGCCCCGCGATGCTGCCGCCGGTGCTGATGCCCGCGCTCTGGTGCTCCACGTCGTATTCAGTGGTATTGTGGATATCCCGCCAGCCGAGCGTCCCGGTGTCGAGGCGGTTGTTATCCGCCGTGGCGGTGGAGGCGATAACCGCGCCGTCGAGCTGCGTGTGGCCGCCGACGTTGATGTCGAACCCGCCGGAGCCTGCGAAGATACCGCTCTGCTCCTTCACGGAGACGTAGTCGCTGTTCATGCTGTCGCGGCTGTAGTTAACGCTGGCCGAGCCGCTCATGGTGCCGAAGGTAAAGCTGCCGCCCGCGCTGGCGTTTTGCTGTTTGCTGTCGTAACGGTCGGTGTCCTGTTCACTGGTAATGGTCAGGTTACGCCCGATATCGGCCAGGACGCTCTCCCCGCTGACCTGTGCCCCGGTGAGATTCGTATCGCGCCCGCTGACGATTGTGAGCGTATCCCCTGCGTTAACCGTGGTTTCGGTGCGGGTGGTGCCGTTGCCGCGCTCGGTTCCTTTGCCGCTGTTCACGCTGGCGGAGACGGAGATGCCCGCGCCACCGGAGCCGTAGCCGATACCGACGCCCGCGCTGCCGCCGTGGCTCTCGTTTTGGCCGTCGAGCGTGGAGGTGTTCAGTGCGGAAATCAGGTTCACGTCCCGGCTGGCCTGTAGCCACAGGTCGTTCTGCGCATCAAGCTGGCTGCCGTGAACCAGCAGGTCGCCGTCGGTTGCCACCACGGTGAGGTTATTCCCGGCGGTGAGGCTGCTGCCTTTTGCGGTGGCCTGCGTGCTGGTCCGGGTGGATTTTGACGACTGGCTGCCGTAAGAGAGGCTGATGCCGACGGTGTTGTCGTTGCCCTTCTGGTTGCCGGTGGCCTGGTCGAGCATGACGGACTGCGCGCCCTGTCCGAGGGTCAGGGCGCCTTTCACCGCCTGCAGGGCGGCGAGGCGGTCGTTATCGGTCTCCCTGGCCTGCTTCAGGGTGCTCACGCTGCTGTCGAGAGCACCACCCGCCGCGCCGGAGAGCGCAAGGGTCAGACCGGAAGATTTTTGCTCCACGGTGTGGGTCTGCGTGCCGCTCTCCGTGGCGGCGGTGATGCTGACGTTTTTCCCGGCGAGCGTCATATCCTGCGCGGCAATCAGGTCCGAGCCGTGGACGCTCAGGTCATTGCCCGCGCTCAGCGTGACGCTGCCGTTCACGGAGCCAATGGTGCTGCCGCGATGGGTGGTGTCCTGTGCGGTGTCGGTGACCTTCAGGCTCTGGCTGCCGTAGCTGACACCGATGCCGCCCGTGCCGGAGAAGCCGGATTTTTTCTCCTGCCGCTGATGACTCTCCTGGCTGTGCTCCTCCGCCGTGGTCACGGTCAGGCTGTTGCCTGCCGCCAGCCGGACATCGTTATCGCCCACGATATCGCTGCCCTGCACCCGCAGGTTATTGCCCGCCTGCAGGGTGACGCTGTCGCCGCTGAACAGGGCTCCCTGTGCGGTCTCACTGTTCACCACATCGTGCGTGGTCACGGTTTTTTTCGACAGCGCGCCGCTGCTGCCGGTGGACTGATGGTGCGACTCAAACATGCTGCTGTCAGTGGCGGCGGTGACGGCGATGTCGCGCCCCGCGCTGACGGCGAGGCTGCTGTCCGCCTCCACTGTTGCGGCCTGCGCATTCACGTCGCGTCCGGCCATCATCAGGATATCGCCTCCGCTGGCCACCTCACTGCCAACCTGTTGAGTGGTGGACTGCTTCAGCCAGTTATTTTTATCCCACGTCAGGTTATCGCTGGCGGAGGTGGTGACGGTGGTGAGGTTCAGATCCCGCCCGGCACTGAGCACCGTCTGGCTGCCACTGCCGTTGTTAACGACCTGCGCGCCGGTCAGGGTGAGATCGCGCCCGGCGTTCAGCACCAGCTTACCGTCATCGCCCTGGACGTATATCCCCGCCACGCGCTCTACGGTGGTGCGCTCAAAACTGTTTTTCCCGCCGCTGCTCTGTGCGCTGCGGGTGGTGGTGGTGAGGCTGATGTCGCGCCCGGCCGTGGCCAGTACGGCATTTTTGCCCGAGATCGTGCCGCCGGTGTTGTTGATGTCCGTGCGGGCGAACAGGCTGACGTCAGCCCCCTGTATCGTTCCTGCTTTGTTGATGATGTTGTCGGCGCTGAGCTGCACCGCGTCACGCCCGTGCAGGGTGCCGCTGTTGACCAGGTCGCGGTTCAGGTTCATCACCAGATTCTGGCCCCCCATTAGCGCGCCGGAGCCGTCGATGTCGCCAGGCTGTACGCGAACATACACCTGCGGCACCATCACCGTCTGCCAGCTGCCGTCGGCAAGCTGAACGCGGGTGTTGACCAGCCAGACCATGTCCTCCGTCAGCAGGCTCATCTGTTCGGCGGTGAGCGCCACGCCAGGGACAAGCTGATGCGTCTGCCCGAAAGCAATGCCCGCATCCATCAATGCCCTGAACTGGGTCTCATCGTCGCGGTAGTCGCCCAGGTAGCGGCCGCCGGTGAGGGCGATGATCTGCTCGCGTACCAGGCGCTGCTCGTAATAGCCGTCGCCAAGGCGCTTGTGCACGTTATCCGGATCTGTCGTGAACGCATTCTGCATATAATCACTGCCGAGCCACGTCTTGTTGTTGGTAAAGCGTGGATCGGTTTCGATCAGGTAATGCGCATCCGGATCCGGCAGGGTGTTAAACAGGCTGCTGTCCGGCAGACGGATGTCCGGCCCTGCGGCACGTACCACCACGCCCTGCGCATCGCTGGCGGGCGTTTCAATCCATTTGCCAGGCGCATTGCCGGAGGGCAGGGCAGGGGAACCCGGTGAGGTGGTGTCCACACCTACCGCCAGGCTACCCGTCCCGCTGAGCGTGGCATCTGTTTTGTGGGCGCTGGCGGGGGAAAGGGTCATGCCGCTGCCATCGGCCTGGCTGTTGCCTTCCATTTTGCCCGGCGACAGGGTGATCGACTGGATAACCACAGGCGGGGCGTAGTCCGAGGTGCTTTTTCCCTGCGAGTCGCCACCCTTTCTGGATTTACGGCTGTAGTGTGTGACCGAGCCTGCATCGGTGATCCATCGGCTGCCTTCCGGCATCACGTTATCCACCGAATCGGCGAAGATCCCGAGCGTTCCCCCCGCCACAATCTGGCTTTTATCGTTCAGAACCTGATTTGCCGTAATCAGCATATTGCCGCCGACGAGGATTTTGCCCGGGTCACTTTCGGCAATCACCTCTTCTTCAATGGTACGGGTGTAGGTGTACTCGTAAAAGTTGTCGTTGTTGGCCCCGGTATCGTCCGGGGTGTTGAGGTTAAGCAGGTGGTCGGCCGAGTTGTGGTCGACGAACACGCCGTCAGCATCCGCATCCCAGCGGGTGGGCGATCCCTTTTGCTGGTACTCGTGGATCTGCTCCGTGGAGATGAGCGCCACTTCGGTGCTGAAATGGTCGTTGATGTTGTTGAGCTGGCCGATGGAGAGCGCCATGTCGCCCGCGGACTCAATGGTCGCGCTGTGGTTGTTGAGGGTTTGCGCCTGCCCGATGGCGAAGCCGTTGTCGTCCACGCGCCCGCCGATGGCCATCGCCCCGTCGCTGTAGATCAGCGCGTGGTCGCGGTTGTTGATTGTCTGTGCCCCGATGTCCACGCGCTGGCGTCCGGCGAGGGTCGCTGCCGTTCCGTCCTGGGCGAGGTTATTGAGCGTTATCGCCTGAATCGACAGATGATCGCCGTAGATGCGGCCGGTACCCGCGTTCGTTAAGGTTTCGGCACGCAGCCACGTCTGGCTGCCGTCGATAAGACCGTAATTACTCAGACTTGAGGAGAGGGTCAACCAGGTCGCGCCGGCGGCAATCTCGCCGGACGCGGCATTGAACAGACTGGCGGCGCTGAGATCCAGTTTTGCGCCCGCCAGCAGGTTACCGCTGTTGGTCACGCTGCCCGGCGTGGTGAAGGTCATGCTGCCGTTGGCAATCACATCACCCGCGTTGTTAAAACTCTGCTGCGTGTGAATCGTCATATCGCCGAGCGACAGAAGCTGACCGTCTCCGGTTAGCGCGTCGGCTTCAAGCGTGACGTTCTCCCCGCCAATAACGACCCCGTCAGCGTTGAGAAGCCGCAAAGCCGCGCCGCTCAGCGACAGCGCCCCCTCGGCGGACAGCTCACCCTGCGTGTTATCCAGGGTTCCGGAATTGGCGATCGATAACGTATTGCCTGCCCGCGTTGTTCCCAGAGTGTTATCGAACTGCTGGCTGTTGATTTTCACATCCAGCCCTTCAATACCCTTATCTTCAGCCTGCGTATTGCGATTGATCAGCGAGGCCGCGTTGAGCGTCACCGTTGCGCCACTGCGTATCAGGCCCAGCGTGTTGTCGATCGCCCCCGTTACGGCGTTCACCGCCAGTTCACCGAGAGACTGGATCTGCCCGTCCTGGTTATCAAGACGATTGAGGTTGAGGGTCATCTGCTGCTCACCCACCAGACGCCCGCCGGAACGGTTATCCAGCGAGGTGGCCCGCAGCGTGAACTCCCCTTTTGCGCCCAGCGTGCCGTTCTGGTTGTTCAGCGCGGCGGTGGCGAGCTGCATGTCCGCCAGGCTGTAAATCGTCCCCTCGCGGTTATCCAGCTGCCAGCCGTGCGTATCAAGAACGAGCCCGCTTCCCTGAATGACCCCCTGACGGTTGTCGGTATCGCTGCGCGTGGCAAGCGTCAGCGTATCCAGGGCATACAGCGTCCCGGCGATGTTGCTAAAGCGCGCGGCGTCCAGCGTGGCCCGTTTTTCGGCGAGAAGTACGCCCGCATCATTTTGCAGATCGGTCGTGGTTATGCTCAGGTTTCCCTGGCTAACGATGCCGCCCGTGTCCCCGCTGTTGCGGTTGCTGATACCGTCAACGGCCAGCGTGAGATCCCCTCCGCTCTGGACCAGCCCGCTGCTGTCGTTGTCCAGACGCTGTGCCGTGACGGCAAGATTGCCCTGGGCGACAATCATCCCTTTCTGGTTGGCGATCCGGGAGGCGTCTATCCGCGCATCTTCACCGGATACCAGTGTGCCTTGCGTATTTTCCAGCGACCCCACATGCAGATTCAGCGAACCTGTGGCGCTCAGGGTACCGTTGCGGTTGTCCACGTCCGCGGCCGTTACGACGGTTTCTTTCGCGCTGGCCAGCATGCCGTGCTGATTGCTGATGCTGCCGGCGTTGACGTTCAGGGTGCCAAAGCTGACGATGCCGCCGGTCGTCAGGGTCGTGTTGTTTGACAGGCGGTTCCCGTGAGTGTCGACGATCATGTCCGCCCCGGACTGAATTAACCCTTCGTCGTTGTTCAACCCGGCGCTGTCGAGCGTCAGGTTATCGTGGGCGGCAATTGTCCCGCCGACGTTAGCCAGCGCGTTGCGGCTGGTTAGCGCGACGCGGCCGTGTTCCGCGCTGATAAAGCCGCTGCTGTTGTTGAGAGTGTCGGCGCTCATGCTGATGCTGCCTGCTGCTGCCAGTTCACCCTCGCGGTTGTCCGTCAGGCCAGCCGTTTTTATCGTCAGGGCGCTGCCGGTATCGGCGGCAACGATCTGGCCTTTACGGTTATCCAGCGACGCGGCGTTGACGCTTACCGTGGCGTTGGCGGCAATCATGCCTTCGCGGTTATCAATGCCGTCCTGATGGTTCAGCGTCAGACCCCGCGTGCCGCTCTGGCTTATCTGGCCTTTCTGATTTTGCAGGCGTTTTGCCGTGAGCGTGAGCTGGTCGGCGGCGAGCAGGCCGCTGCTGTTATCCAGCGTGCCGGTTGCCGTGGCGCTGAGTGTGTCATTCGCGATGACTTCCGCACCGGCGGTGCTGAGGTCGCCTTGTCCGGCGTTAAGGGTAATGGCGTTGGCCTGCGTCACGCTGCCTGATGCATCCAACCCCTGTCCCGTGGACCTGATGTTGCCACCCGCCACATTCAGTCCATGCATCTCAAGTTTGCCGCTGGCGTTGAGCGTCAGATCGCCGTCGCGGCCTGTGGTGCCATCGGGCTGCACGCCTGCCGCCAGCGTGCCGGTGCTGGCAATCGTTTTGCCCGTCAGGCTGACGTTGCGCTGTGCAGCGAGGGAGCCGCTGTTTTGTATGGCGTCGGTGCCAGAAAGGGCGACGTCAGCGGAAGACCAGACCGTGCCGCTATTCTCAATACGCCCGTCGGCGGAGAGGGTGACCGTCCCTGCTTCCGCGCCGATATTGCCCGCGTTGCGCACGCCGACGCCTTTTTCCGTCCCGATCAGACGGATTTTCCCGGCGTACATGCCGCCGACCTGGGAGACATCCAGCGCCATGACGGGTTTTGCCGCACCGTTATCCGCAAGGGCGGTCACCTTTTCATGCGCCGCATCCACCGTGTTGCGCCCGGTAGTGACGCGTAAATCCTGCGCGTGAATCGCCGCATTCACCTGAACCGCCCGGGCGATGATATCGGTGTGCGCCTGCCCGGAGGTATCCAGCCCGTTGCCGTTCACGGTAATCTCACCGCGCTCCACCTGATACCCGGTTATCCGGCCATCCTGCATCTGCGCGGTACCGGTCGTCAGCGTGGCGCGCCCGGCGTTGATAAAGCCGCAGCCGTCACAGGTAATGCCCGACGGGCTGGCAATGATCACGTCGGCCTTTTGTCCAGCCACCTCAATGTAGCCGTTGAGCTGGCTCGGGTTGCGTGCGTTCACCTCGTTGAGGATGACTTTAGCCTCGCCTTTCGCCAGCCACGGGTTGGCGGTCACCATTCCGCCGAGTTCGGTTGAGGTATTTTTATGGGCGTTATTGAGGATGGCCCCGTCCCGGCCAACGTCGAACTGACTGTAGGTGTTGCGGGACACGCCGCCTGCAGACGGGGTCTGGATATTCACCTGCGTCGTGCCGTTAGCGGTGCTGATCACGGTGGGCTGCTGTTTACCGGGCGCGGAGGCGTCCGCCACAATCCCGGCGGCCTGCACCGTGACGGCACCAGAGGCCAGCCACAGCGCAAGGCTGAGTGCGCCGACGCGACAGACAAGACGCTGAAGCGCGTGCCCGATCCCGGAGGAAGACGATCCGCCCGAACAGCCGCGCGCCAGCTCGGAAACGACCATCAGCATGCCGCGGGCTTTATTAAAGACGATACGGTACAGACGTTTATTCATGGTGAAATCCTTTTTATTTTTGTCCGTGCAGCGGGTGCGTGTGTTTCCAGTTCAGCAGCGCTTCGCGCGTGACCTGCCTGCCATAAAACGTTTTGATACGACGGCCTTTCTCATTGCCGCGATGCCACAGAAAGCGCGCAACGTGATGCGGAAAAATCTCCTCGCGTACCAGGCGAAACAGGGCTTCCGCGTGCCCAAAGGGGGCAATAAAATCGCGAAACCACATCCGATCGCCGTTACACCAGTCTTCTTCCGGCAGGACGACCGTCTCCTGGGTGAGATAGCGGCGTTCGGCTTCTTCGCTCATCCATGCCCAGCTCAGGAAAAAGATCGGGCGTCCTTTCTCCTCTATCAGCACGTACTGCTGGCGTTTAATGATGGGCAAGAGCACCACGGGCAGGACGTGCAGCGGCGCGTCACGGTGGTTGAGGGAATGCATCCAGAGCCAGACCGACGCGCCCAGCACTTCGGCTTCACTTAGCGCGACGTCCTCGAGCTGCGGACAATGAACCGTCAATTCGCCATAGCGCATACTCAGAAATCCATGTTGAGGTTGAAGCCGAAGGTTGCCGGGCTGGTTTTAAAACCGTCCGGGTGGGAGAACGGCACGCCCGCGAAGGCGTCGTATCCCACTTTCCAGAGCGCACCGCGCAAGCCCGCCGCGCCACCCGCAAGATGGTTGCCCGCCAGGTATTCCGTACCGTTGCCAGCGACCTCGCCATAGTCGGCAGCCAGATAGAGCTCGGTTCCGGCAAGCGGGGTCTGCCAGGAGAGATCGTTTCGAACCAGCCAGCCGCGATCGGCGTTGAGCGTGCGTTCGCCGTCGAAGCCGCGCACCGTCCAGCGCCCGCCGATGGCGAACTGATCCTGTGAAGTGAGCGGCGTGTTGCTGGTCTGACGCTGCCAGGCTACGTCGTAACGCAAGTGCTGCGTGCTGAGTGCGAACGGCAGGCTCAGGCGTGCGTTGGTGCGAAGAATTCGGCCCAGCGCGGTGGCTTCATCGAACGTTTCTTCGGGGGCTGGCTGGGCGCCAAACCATCGCGTGCCGCGCTGGTAGCTGATGCCAGCATCAACCGTGGCGGGGCCGATATAGTGGCGATGCTGAAGCCCGGCCTTCCATGAAGAGACGTGGCGGCGCTGAACTTCCACTTCCGTGTCGTTGATGTAGTTTTTCGTTGTCCGGCTCTCCACGTCCCAGGTGAACGTGGTTTTTTGGGCGCTGCTGCGATGCAGAACCCGGCTGGCCTGCGCCACCAGACTCTGGCTTTTGCCGCTGTACCGAATGTCGCCGTTTAGCCCCGCCACGGTCTGGTGATAGTGGTAATCGCTGCCGGTAACGGAAAATGCCCACCAGCCCACGGGAACAGACCAGTGGGCGCTGAGGTTTTGGTTGCCTTTTTCCGGCCCGGTTTGAAGGTCATGGTTAATGGAAAACCAGAAGAGATCGCTCAGCGCCAGCGGGTTATCCAGCGACAGCGTTAGCCCACCCTGATAGCGGCCCGTTGACGACGAGCCAGAATCATCAAGCGACAGGCCAAGCCGCCAGAATTTGCTCTGCTGGCGGGTAATCACGATATCGCTCTCACCCGGCTGTTCAGCCGGAACGATATCCATCTCAACCTGGACGGTGGGCAGACGCTGAAGGTTCTCCAGACCCTGCTCGATATCCCGCAGGTCGAGCAGATTACCGTCATGTGCCGGGAAGGCGCTGTAAAGCCATAACCCGCGACGGCTGTTATCGGTCAATGTGACGTGGCGTATTTTCCCCGGAATAACGGCCAGTGTTAAATGGCCGCTTTTTAAATCCTGAGCGGGAGCCAGCACGCGTGCGGTTGTCCAGCCGTGGGCGATCAGCCGGTTTTGCAGCAGGCTCATCACGTGGTTGATACCCCGTGCGCCGAGGCACTTCCCGACGGACTGATTCGCGATGCGCTGCAGCGGTACCCAGTGCGGGAGGGCGTTATGCCCCGTCAGCGTCACGTCATGGATGGTGAAGCAGGGCGTTTCGGCGGCAAATTCGCCGCTTTCGTTACGTGTTGCCGGAGATTGCAGCCGAACGTCAGGCGCCTGGGGCGTCAGTTGGGTTTCCAGCGCCTGCTGACGCTGCTGTTGCAGGATAAACGGTTCATCACCCGGTGCGGCGCTGGCACCCGATGAAAGGCTGAGAACGGCACAGATAAAAAAGCCGGTGCGCTTCGTTGCGACTGGTCGAAATTCCCTTTTCAACATTTTCCCTTACAAAATGTAATGTTTTCTTGCAAGGGATCGTGACGAAGTCACAGCGACTTTTCTACGCGTAGCGGCTAAATAAAATCTGAAAGTGGGGGAAAGTACGGAAGCGGATTAAAGCGGGTATGACTGGCCGGGCAAGCTTGCGCCGCCCGGCACGGTTACGGGAGATTACTCCCCTTCACCCGGGAACAGGAACGGGTTGATTGAGCTGCGGGCGAAGCCCTCCTGCTCCATTTTGGCGTCCAGAATCAGCGAGGCGAGATCGTCGGCTACCGCTTCGACTTTCGGGTCTTTTTCCTGATACAGAATCTTCAGGTAGGTCCCACAGTCGCCGCAGCTTTCGGCTTTCACTGCCGCTTCTTCATTTTCCAGCGACCAGTAGTTGAGATCGCGGGTCTGCTCGCAGTTGCTGCACTTCACGCGCACGACGTGCCATTCGGTTTCGCACAGGTTGCAGTGCAGGTAGCGCAGCCCCTGGGTGGTGCCAATCTGTACCATGCTGGAGACCGGCATGGAACCGCACACCGGGCAGAACTGGCGCGCTTCGCCGTACTCGGCGCGGGCTTTGCCGGGGATCAGGCTTGCCATCTGCGCCCAGTAGAGCGACAGTGCCGCCCAGATAAACGGCGCTTTATCACTGCTGACCAGCGAGAAGTCGGAAGCAAACAGCGCACTCGCCATCTCTTCCAGCTCCTGTTCGGACGCTTTTTCCAGGTTCTCAATGACCGCAAGCGCAGTACCGCTCATTTCGGGCTTCAGCTCGGCAATCAGCGAATGCAGCAGCTTGTGCCAGTGCTTGTCGCGCGGCAGGACGTGAATATCCAGCGGCGGCTTGCCCTGCTCATTGGCTTCTTTGATGCGCGCAGTCAGGTCCATTTGCAGTGGGTGGTCGTACAGCACCACTTCCTGCGCGTGGGCGACAAGCGCAGCAAAACGCAGAAAATCGCCCAGCGGGTTGTTCTCTGCCAGCTCGCGCAGACGCTCTGCGCGGCGGTTGTAGAGGTTCTTGAGTCTGGGGAATAACAACGGCGGAATATACTCCGCCGTACGTTTCTCGCTCGACCCCAGCTCATCTTGCGGGATTATGCGAATACTCATTCAGATGACTTTTCCTGTTTCTGGCGGACTTCACGGTACCAGCGCGGGTGATGTTTCTTCGCCCACGTACTGGTTACCCAGCCTTCCACCATCGCGGTAATGGTGCCTTTCACCCAGAGGGCGGCGTAAATATGCACCATGATAACCACAATTAGCGCCACTGCGGCAAATGAATGCAGCATCAGCGCGAATCGGATCACCGGGATTGAGAAAGCAGGCGCAAAATACGGACGCCAGATGATCACGCCGCTGACCAGCAACAGGACCAGGAAGATAATCGCCGCCCAGAATACGCATTTCTGACCGAAGTTATAACGCCCGGTATCACCTACTTCCTCGTTGACGACGATCTTACGAATATTCTTCGCCCAAAAGATATCATCCCGATTGATTAGGTTATGGTGCCAGTAGCGGAAAAACATGATGATGAACGACGCGAACATGATGACGCCAACAAACGGGTGCAGTATACGCGCCAGTTGTGGTGTCCCCATGATCTGCATCAGCCAGTTGAAGGAGGGGAAGAAGAACCCCAGCCCGCTTATCGCCGCCAGCATGAAGCAGAAGGCGGTGACCCAGTGGTTGATGCGTTCCGGCGCGGTGTAGCGCACGATGGTGTCACGTTTTCTCATTTGCGCACCTCGTCTTTCTCTTCATGCAGGTTGTCGTCTTCCTCTTCCGCACGGTTCGGACCGACGCCGACGTAGTGGAAGATGCTCGCTGCGAAGGTGGCAGCAAAACCTACCGCGGCCAGCGGTTTCCAGATGCCTTTCCAGAACTTCACGGTGGCGCTGATTTCCGGGTTCTCCGGCAGGCCGTGATACAGATTCGGCTTGTCGGCATGGTGCAGCACATACATCACATGCGTACCACCAACACCGGCCGGATCGTACAGGCCCGCATTGTCGTAACCACGGGTTTTCAGCTCGTCCACGCGCTCTGCCGCCAGCGTTTTCATATCCTCTTTAGAGCCAAAGTGGATAGCGCCGGTTGGGCAGGTCTTCACGCACGCGGGCTCCTGGCCGACAGTGACGCGGTCAACGCACAGCGTGCATTTGTAGACGCGGTTGTCTTCCGGGTTCAGGCGCGGTACGTCGAACGGACAGCCCGCAATGCAGTAGCCGCAGCCGATGCACTGCTCGGACTGGAAGTCGACGATGCCGTTGGCATACTGAATGATAGCCCCTTCTGACGGGCATGCCTTCAGGCAGCCCGGATCCGCGCAGTGCATACAGCCATCTTTGCGGATAAGCCATTCCAGTTTGTCGTTCTGCTCCACTTCCGAGAAACGCATCACCGTCCAGGACTTGGCGGTCAGGTCCGCAGGGTTGTCGTACACCCCAACGTTGTGACCCACTTCGTCACGCAGATCGTTCCACTCAGAGCAGGCCACCTGACAGGCTTTACAGCCGATACAGGTGGTCACGTCGATAAGTTTCGCCACTTCCTGCTGGTGGTCCCGCGCCTGAGGCGCGGGCGTGAAACCGTTAGTCGCGGAACGACGGATAATGTCTTGAGATTGATAAGCCATAAGTCGTCTCCGTTACACCTTTTCCACGTTCACGAGGAAGGCCTTAAACTCCGGCGTCTGCGTGTTCGCATCACCGACGAACGGCGTCAGGGTATTCGCAATGAACCCTTTCTTCGCCACGCCCTCATAACCCCAGTGAATTGGGATACCGATGGTATCCACCTGCTGACCATGAACGTTCAGCGTGCGAATACGCTTGGTCACCACCGCCTTGGCTTTAATGTAGCCGCGGTTAGAGGAGACCTTCACGGTATCGCCATGAGCGATGCCGAGCTTGTTCGCCAGCTTCTCGCCGATCTCCACAAACTGCTCCGGCTGCGCGATGGCGTTAAGCAGCGCGTGCTTGGTCCAGTAGTGGAAGTGCTCGGTCAGACGATAGGTGGTGCCCACGTACGGGAACTTGTCTTTTTTACCCAGCGCTTCAAAGTCGCCCTTGAAGATACGCGCTGCCGGGTTAGAGACCACGTTCGGGTGCAGCGGGTTAGTGCCCAGCGGCGTCTCAAACGGCTCGTAGTGTTCCGGGAACGGCCCTTCTGCCATCTTATCAATGGCAAACAGACGTCCCATCCCTTCAGGCTGCATGATAAACGGTCCGACATCGCTGCCTGGTGCGGCAGTGCTGTAGTCCGGAATATCTACGCCGCCCCATTTCGCGCCGTCCCACTTCAGAAGCTGACGCTTCGGATCCCACGGGTTGCCCTGCGGGTCAGCGGAGGCACGGTTATAGAGGATGCGACGGTTAAGCGGCCACGCCCACGCCCAGCCCAGCGTATTGCCGAGGCCCGACGGGTCGGCGTTGTCGCGGTTGGCCATCTGGTTGCCTTTCGGCGTCCAGCTACCAGCGAAGATCCAACAGCCGCTTGACGTTGTACCGTCATCGCGCAGATGGGCGAAGGTACTGAGCTGATCGCCTTTCTTCGCCAGCACGGTGCCGGTGGCCGGGTCGATAACATCCGCCAGTGCCTTGCCGTTGCTCTCCATCGCCACTTCTTCCGGCGCAGGATTTTCAGGCGTCGAGTAGTTCCAGGTCATGTTCAACACCGGTTCCGGGTTCGCGCCACCTTCAGCCGCGTACATCTTGCGCAGGCGTAAGAAAATACCGGCCAGGATCTCGCCGTCGTTCATGGCGATGCCCGGGGCGTCCGCACCTTTCCAGTGCCACTGCAGCCAGCGGCCGGAGTTGACAATAGACCCGTTCTCTTCCGCGAAGCAGGTGGATGGCAGACGGAACACTTCGGTCTGAATCTTCGACGGATCGACGTCGTTCGATTCGCCGTGGTTCTGCCAGAAGGTCGAGGTTTCAGTATTGAGCGGGTCAATCGTCACCAGGAACTTCAGTTTCGACAGGGACTCAACAACCTTGTTCTTGTTCGGGAACGAGGCCACCGGGTTAAAGCCCTGGCAGATATAGCCGTTGACCTGGCCCTGATGCATCATCTCGAAGTACTGAAGCACGTCGTAGCCTTTGTCCCACTTCGGCAGCCAGTCAAAGCCCCAGCTGTTTTCCGCCGTCGCCTTGTCGCCGTAGAAGGCTTTCATCAGCGAGACGAAGAACTTCGGATAGTTGCCCCAGTAGTTCACCTGGCCTTCGAGCAGCGGTTTTGGCGTGCTGGCCGTCAGGTAGGTTTGCAGGTCGGTTTGTTTCTCGCTTGGCAGGTTCATATAACCTGTCAGGCTTTGAGACAGCAGGCCGAGGTCGGTCAGACCCTGAATGTTGGAGTGACCGCGCAGGGCGTTCACGCCGCCGCCTGCCATGCCCATGTTGCCGAGCAGGAGCTGAACCATCGCCATGGTACGGATGTTCTGCGCACCGATGGAGTGTTGCGTCCAGCCGAGGGCGTAGAGGAACGACGCGGTTTTATCTTTCGCGCTGGTTTCGGCGATCAGCTCGCAGACCTTCAGGAAGTCCGCCTTCGGCGTACCACAGATGTTTTCGACCACCTCCGGCGTGTAGCGGGAGACGTGCTCTTTCAGCAGGTTCCACACGCAGCGCGGGTGTTGCAGGGTGGTATCGCGTTTCGCAAAGCCTTTCTCATCCAGCTCGTAGTTCCAGCTGGTTTTGTCGTACTTGCGTTTTTCGGCGTCGTAACCGCTGAACAGGCCATCTTCGAAGTGGTAATCCTCACGCACGATCAGGCTGGCGTTGGTATAGGCTTCGGTGTATTCGCGGTTGTATTTTTCGTTGGTCATCAGGTACAGCAATACGCCTGACAGGAAAGTGATGTCAGTACCTGAACGAATAGGGGTGTAGAAATCCGCCACTGACGCTGTACGCGTGAAGCGGGGATCGATCACAATCAGTTTCGCACCGTTGTGGATTTTGGCTTCCATCGCCCAGCGGAACCCGACAGGGTGCGCTTCAGCGGCGTTACCGCCCATCACCACAATAAGGTTGGCGTTCTTGATGTCGACCCAGTGGTTGGTCATCGCACCGCGACCAAATGTTGGAGCAAGACTTGCTACCGTTGGTCCGTGTCAGACACGCGCCTGGTTGTCGACCGCGAGCATACCGAGTGCGCGCGTAAATTTCTGGGTTAAATAGCCGGTTTCATTACTGGACGCTGAAGCACACAGCATCCCGGTGGAGAGCCAGCGGTTGACCGTCACGCCGTCGGCGTTCTTCTCAATGAAGTTCGCATCACGGTCTTCTTTAATATGTTTAGCGATGCGGTCAAACGCCTCTTCCCAGCTGATTTGCTGCCATTTGTCGGAGCCAGGCGCACGATATTCAGGGAACTTCAGGCGGCTTTCAGAGTGGATAAAGTCCACCAGACCGGCCCCTTTCGGACACAGCGCGCCGCGGTTGACCGGGTGATCCGGGTCACCTTCGATATGGAAAATAGACGCTTTGGCGTTTTTAGCACCGTCGCCGAGGCTATACATTAACAGCCCGCAACCGACAGAGCAGTACGTACAGGTATTACGGGTTTCACGGGTGCGCAGCAGTTTATACTGCCGCGTTTCCGCCAGCGCGACGCCGGGCGCAAAGCCCAGTGCTGCTGCCGTTGTGCCTGCCATACCGCCAGCGCAGATCTTAAAGAACTGCCTTCTGCTGACCTGCATGGGTCACTCCTTGTTTCGACATTGCTTACATATGTAGTTTTGACTTCGCGGTTGAAGAATGACCGCAAAGGAAAAAATTTGCGTTAATCCCTCATTTCTCCGAGGGATATCATCAGAATACCACAATGTCGGTACACCTGTTCTAATGGCGTTAATACAAAGTGAACGTATTATCACCATGTTGATTATAAAGTGTGATACAGATCACGCTATTGCTTCTGCATGTTAAAGCGGTGTAGCGCTGGCCGGGTTGCACCCCTTCTAAATGAGTAGGAGAATGATTGTCGAAAAGTTGATCCATACTATGCGTAAGGCCTGTTGTTTATGCTGCAATAGCAGGCTCACCTCCGTGGTTGTTCAGGAATACCGCTGTGTCTAAACAAAACCGTGCTACCCACTCGTCGCCACTGCCTGCAGGCATTGTGGAACTGTCGGTACGCAGACCGCCCCACATTACCCACGCCACGCCCGATTTGCTGGCGGAAGAAGTGCCTGTTGCGCTTGTTTACAACGGTATTTCGCATGTGGTGATGATGGCTTCGCCGAAAGATCTCGACCTGTTCGCCATTGGCTTTTCTCTCTCGGAAGGCATTATTGCGCATCCGCAGGAGATCTACGGGATGGACGTGGTGAAGGCGTGTAACGGTCTTGAAGTGCAAATCGAACTCTCCAGCCGTCGCTTTATGGGGTTGAAAGAGCGCCGCCGCGCGCTGGCCGGACGCACCGGCTGCGGCGTGTGTGGCGTTGAGCAGCTCAATGATATCGGCAAGCCCGTTGCGCCATTGCCGTTTACCCAGACCTTCAATCTGGCACACCTTGATCATGCGCTTGAGCATCTCAACGACGTACAGCCCATCGGCCAGTTGAGCGGTTGTACGCATGCGGCGGCGTGGGTGTTGCCGTCGGGCGATATTGCCGGAGGGCATGAAGACGTGGGCCGCCATGTCGCGCTGGATAAGCTGCTGGGACGCCGGGCGCGAGAAAGCGAGGTCTGGCAACAGGGCGCGGCGCTTGTTTCCAGCCGTGCAAGTTATGAGATGGTGCAAAAGTCCGCAATGTGCGGTGTGGAAATCCTGTTTGCGGTATCGGCGGCCACAACGCTGGCGGTGGAAGTGGCGGAGCGCTGCAACCTGACGCTGGTCGGCTTCTGCAAGCCGGGAAGGGCAACAATCTATACCCATCCACAGCGATTAATAGTTGATCAATAATTTTGAATGTTTCAGGCAAAACCTTCCGCTTTTAGTTGTTCGGGATGAGGTCTAGTATTTATCTCATCAAGGCACGGTGCCTTACCAAAACAACTTAACGAAAGGGTTTATATCATGAAAAGCATCAAAACTTTTGTCGCTGTAATCGCTCTGGCTGCTTCTTTCGGTTCTTTCGCTGCACAGACTGTGACCGCAACCGCCTCTACCATCGACGGTGCAGAAGCTAAAATCGCGGCACATGCTCAGGAAGCGGGTGCATCATCCTACAAAATTACCCAGGCATTCACGGGTAACCGCGTACACATGACTGCTGAACTGAATAAATAAGCCAGTCACACCGTCGAAAGAGCGCCCCCGGGGCGCTTTTTTATTTTTTCTCTTTTTTAACAATATCTTTTCTATCCTGAACCTCTACCAGGGAATAAAAAGGCGCGACGTTTTTACAGGTCAGACGCCAGATCCCGTAATCCCGCTTTTTTGGCGTAAACACGCGATAATTACCTTCACCTACCATCATAAAGCGCGCATTGGGATAGTCGTTGAGAATTCGATATTCATTGTTACAGTAAAACGTATCCCGAGTGTCGTAATCGATTGTCACATTGAGGACGTATTCAAGCACCCGGCTGGTATTGACGTTATAGGCAATAAAGAAGATATAGCCAGCGCAGAAAAGGGGGGCAGAAATCGCCATGACGTTAAACTGGACCGATGAATTCTGCAACAAGGGAAGCGCCATCGTGAATAGCAGAAATACCATGGAAAAGAATAAGGTGCAGAAGATTAAAAAGAACCCAAACGACGTAATTTTATTGAAAGTCGCCTCGTAGGTGACATCCGTGACGTCCATAAAGACCTTTCGCGCCAGTATGTAGCAGATGAAGGAAATTAACAGCCATACACCACGTGTAAGGGTGAAAGCCTTTTTCGCAATTTTCTTTCTGTCATCATCCACGGCGTCCAGATAGAGGGTGATGGAATAGTAGATACATCCCACCGTCCCGATCGCGAGCGTGACGGGTAGCTCCAGGCCATTTCCGGCGAAATATTTAAATGCCACGCACGATGTTAAAAACAGCAGAGAAGACATCAGCGTCGAGCCCGCTATTTTTTTGTATTCACCCCATTCCATTTGGGACAGCTGCAACAGCGTGAGGGGTTTTATGCGTGAGGAAATGATGATAGCGCAGGCTATCAGCATGGCCATCCAGACGAAGACGGGCATCGCTTTACTGTTAAAGGGCGTTATGACAAAAATGGCGCCCGCATAAGCGATAAAATGGACGGCAGTACTATGTCTGATGAGGAATGAGGGTTGTTTTCTGCTTTGCATTGGCGTTTTTCTCCCTGAAAAAGGCTGACGTTCAGGACATCAGGAAACAGAAATCAGCGCAATGAATAATGTTTTTTTAAGTTCAGTAATTTTGAATGATAATAGCAAATCCTTCCGCTTTTAGTTGTTCGAGATGAGGTCTAGTATTTATCTCATCAAGGCACGGTGCCTTACCAAAACAACTTAACGAAAGGGTTTATATCATGAAAAGCATCAAAACTTTTGTCGCTGTAATCGCTCTGGCTGCTTCTTTCGGTTCTTTCGCTGCACAGACTGTGACCGCAACCGCCTCTACCATCGACGGTGCAGAAGCTAAAATCGCGGCGCAGGCTCAGGAAGCGGGTGCATCATCCTACAAAATTACCCAGGCATTCACGGGTAACCGCGTACACATGACTGCTGAACTGAATAAATAAGCCAGTCACACCGTCGAAAGAGCGCCCCCGGGGCGCTTTTTTAGTTTATGCCCGCCACGCGCAGTAGCGCCGTCACTACTGCCGCCGCGATGATCACCACAATCAATGGCATTTTTCGCCACGCCAGAAATACCGCAAACGCCACGCCCAGCACGCGCGCCATCCCGGCGAAATGTTCCCCTTCATAAAATGTGGTCGCCAGTGCCACAGAAAACAGCAACACCGTTGCCGCATCTGACAGCAGCGCCTGAGATCGTTCAGAGAGTGCCAGTCGGTTGCCGAGTTTTGCTCCGCCGAGACGCATCAAATAGGTTCCCGCAGACAAAATGGCGATGCCGAGAATAAAAATCGTCATATTTTCCATTATTTCTTCCTCGCAGCGAGACCGAGTAAAGAGAGCAGCACCGGTAATCCCACCGGGGCAAACGGTACGGCAGCCAGGGATAGCACGGCACCGCTACAGGCGCGGATTAACGTGGTACGGTTTTTAAACGCGGGAACCACTAACGCCAGCAGAATGGCCGGAAAGACCGCATCCAGCCCGATGGTTTCCGGGGCCGGGAGCAGCTTACCGACCATGGCGCCCAGCAAGGCGCCCACCGGCCAGATAATTGCCACGCCTAAACCACATAACCAGTACGCCGCCTTACGCTGCTCGGGCGTTTTTTGCGACAGGCCAAACACCACGCTTTCGTCATTCATAATGTGGCAGCCCAACAGGCTCAGGCCGCGCTTGCCTACCAGTTCACGCACCGTCACGCCAAACGGCACATGGCGTGCGTTGACCAGCAAACCGGCTGCCGCCGCCGCCAGAGGGTTACCGCCGCTGGCCACAATGCCGATAAACATAAATTCCGATGCGCCCGCGAGGACGGTGAGCGAGAGAACAAACGGCACCCAAAGCGGGAAACCGTAGGCCATCGCCAGTGAGCCGTAAGACATCCCGACCACGCCGACCGCGAGGCAAACCAGGATGATTGCTTTTATCGTGTCGCCTTTCAGGCAGGAGAGATGATGCTTCATACAATTTTAGCCATATCGAACGTGTATCCATTATAATGAACGCAACAGAACTGTTTTTCAAGACGAACGATTCGTTCGATTTATAGAACAAAAGGGCCGTTATATGACGCAGCCAATTAGCGTAATCGCCAAAAGCCTGGTGCGAGAACGCCTGCGAACCGGGCTTTCACTGGCGGAAATTGCCCGCCGTGCCGGGATCGCTAAATCCACGCTTTCCCAGCTGGAATCCGGCAACGGCAACCCCAGCCTGGAGACGCTGTGGTCGCTCTGCGTGGCGCTGGATATTCCCTTCGCCCGTTTGCTGGAGCCACAGTTGCCGAGCACGCAGGTGATCCGCCGTGGTGAAGGAACGAAAGTGGTTGCCGGACAGGCAAACTATGAAGCCATACTGCTGGCTGCGTGCCCGCCAGGCGCGCGACGGGATGTCTATCTCCTGATGACCCAGCCGGGTGCAGACCGCATTTCTCAGCCGCATTCGCCTGGCTCGGTAGAACATATTATCGTCATGCAGGGAAGGGCCCTGGTCGGCCTGCTGGATGCGGCAGAGGAGCTCGCCGCCGGGGATTACATCTGTTACCCCGCCGACCAGCCGCACATTTTTAAGGCGCTGGAGCCAGACACGCATGCGTTGCTGGTGGCGGAACAAAATTAACGTAGATACGGAAAATCATGTCGCTTAAAGCCATTGCCAAAGAGCTGGGACTCTCCATTACGACCGTCAGCCGCGCCCTCAACGGCTATGACGACGTCTCTGCTGAGACGCGCGCCCGCGTGGAAGCCGAGGCTCAGCGCCGTGGTTACCGACCTAACACCTTCGCCCGTCGCCTGAAGATGGGCAAAATTGACGCGGTCGGGCTGGTGTTTCCCGTACATCCTGTTCCGCTCAATAACAGCGTATTTATGGACATGGTCGGCGAAATTAGCCACGAACTGGCGCGACATGAGATCGACTTACTGCTCATTGCCGATGACGATCTGGCGGATAAGCACAGCTATATGCGCATGGTACAGAGCCGGCGCGTCGACGCGCTGATTGTGGCGCATACGCTGGATCGCGATCCGCGGCTTGAGCAGCTGCAGGCCGCCGGGTTCCCTTTCCTGGCGCTTGGGCGCAGCCAGCTGCCGCAGCCTTACGCGTGGTTTGATTTCGATAACTATGCCGGTACGTACAATGCTACCCGCTGGCTGATTGAGAAAGGCCATCAGCGTATTGCGCTGCTCGGCGAAAGCAATAATCAGGCATTTATCACCCAGCGCCGTCAGGGCTATCTGGACGCTCTGCGGGAAGCCGGGCTTTCCAGCGAATGGCTGCGCGCCATGCCGCCGTCGCGCCGCGTGGGATATGCCACCACGAAAGAACTGCTTGCCCTGCCGCAACCGCCCACGGCGATCATTACTGACTGCAACACCCACGGCGACGGGGCGGCGATGGCGCTCGAACAGCTGGGGCGTTTATCCGGCGACAACGCCGTGTCGCTGGTGGTCTACGACGGACTGCCGCAGGACAGTATCGTCGATACCGACGTGGCGTCGGTGATCCAGTCCACCCGTCAGGGTGTCGGAAAACAGATTGCCGACATGGTCCGCCGGCTAATTAACGGCGACGATATTGCGCAGCTTCAGGTGCTCTGGCAACCGGAATTCTCCCCCGGCCAGACGGCCTGAATATCTCCATTTTCTAAACCCGATCACAAAACCGAAACGTTTTGGTTTGTATCCGAAACGTTTCGGATAAAAACTCAAGGCATCCCATGATAGGAGATGTCTGATGCAAGATTCTATTTTACGACTTGAAAGCGCGACGGTAGATGTGGTGATAAAAACGCGCCCGTTCGCCGAAATTATTTACTGGGGGCCGCATCTTCAGTACTTTTCGCCACAAAATGCTGAAACCCTTTCCCGGCCCGTTGCTAACGGCAGGCTGGATGTCGATTCTCCGGTTACGCTGATGGCTGAACTCGGGCATGGCCTGTTTGGCTCGCCGGGTATTGAGGGGCACCGACAGGGGCTGGACGGTTCCCCGGTATTCAGAACTACGCGGGTACAGCAGGAATTAAACACCCTGACGATTACCGCTGAAGATGACTATGCGGGCCTGCGTCTGACCAGCGAGCTGGCGCTGGACGACAGCGGCGTGCTGGTGGTTCGTCACGGTTTAACGAACCTGAAAGCACGTCCCTGGCAGGTTGACCGCTTTGCCGTCACGCTGCCGGTGGCCGAGCGCGCCCGGGAGGTGATGGCCTTCCACGGACGCTGGATCAGAGAGTTCCAGCCGCACCGCGTAAACCTTGAGCACGACAGCGTTGTGATTGAAAACCGCCGGGGTAAAACCTCCCACGAACACTTTCCTGCACTGATAGCCGGTACGCCATCGTTCAGCGAAATGCAGGGTGACGTCTGGGGCGTGCATCTGGGCTGGAGCGGGAACCATCGCCTGCGCGCGGAAGCGAAAACCGACGGTCGCCGTTATATTCAGGCCGAAGCGCTCTACCTGTCGGGGGAAATGGCGATAGAAGAGGGCGATACGCTCTGGACACCGCGCCTGTATGCCAGCTACTCCCCGCGGGGCCTGAACGGCATGAGCCAGTCTTTCCATCGCTACCTGCGCGACAACGTCATCCGCTTCCCGGAAAATAAACCGCGTCCGGTACACCTCAATACCTGGGAGGGGATCTACTTCAACCACGATCCGGATTACATCATGCGCATGGCCGACGAGGCCGCCACGCTGGGCGTGGAGCGCTTTATTATTGACGACGGCTGGTTCAAAGGCCGCAATGACGACCACGCCGCGCTGGGCGACTGGTATCTGGATGAGAAAAAATATCCGAATGGCCTGACGCCGGTGATTGACCACGTCAAACGGCTCGGCATGGAGTTTGGTATCTGGGTTGAGCCGGAGATGATCAACCCGGACTCCGATCTGTATCGCGCGCATCCTGACTGGGTGCTGGCGCTGCCGGGCTATGCCCAGGCGACCGGGCGTCATCAGCTGGTGCTCAACCTCAACATTCCGCAGGCTTTTGATTATCTTGTGGAACGCATGAGCTGGCTGCTGGGCGAGCATGCGATCGACTACGTGAAATGGGACATGAACCGCGAGCTGGTGCAGCCGGGACACAACGGTAAAGCCGCCGCCGACGCCCAGACCCGTCAGTTTTACCGGCTGCTGGACGTGCTGGGCGAGCGCTTCCCGCATATTGAATTCGAATCCTGCTCTTCCGGCGGCGGGCGCATTGATTACGAAGTGCTGAGCCGGAGCCATCGCTTCTGGGCGTCCGACAACAACGACGCGCTGGAGCGCAGCACCATCCAGCGTGGCATGAGCTATTTTTTCCCGCCGGAGGTGATGGGGGCGCATATCGGTCATCATAAATGCCACGCCACCTTCCGCCAGCACAGCATTGAATTCCGCGGCCTGACGGCGATGTTTGGCCATATGGGGCTGGAGCTGGATCCGCTCACCGTGGACGCGCAGGAGCGCGAGGGGTATCGACATTACGCCGCGCTGCACAAGCAGTGGCGAGAGGTGATCCACCACGGCACCCAATGGCGGATTGATATGCCGGACGCCACCACGCTGGCGCAGGGGATTGTGAGCGAAGACAAGGCGCAGGGGCTATTTATGGTCAGCCAGCTCGCGATGCCGGATTACAGCCTGATGATGCCGCTGCGCATGCCGGGGCTGGAGGCCAGCGCGCAGTACCGCGTCGCGCTGCTCGATCATCCGAATATTCAAATTACGGGCGAAGGCGGGCACACCATGCGCAAGCTGCCGGAGTGGATGGAAACACCGCAAACGGTGAGCGGTGAGTGGCTGATGCAGGCGGGCATTGCGCTGCCGATTCTCGATCCGGAAACCGCCATTCTGATTGGCGTGGAACGCGTGTAAAGGTGATGGGCCGGGAAACTGGCCCTCCGTTGAGGATAAAAATAATGAATACAACAACCTGTACCCACAAAGACAACCCCAATTTCTGGATCTTCGGGCTGTTCTTCTTTCTCTACTTCTTCATCATGGCCACCTGCTTTCCGTTCCTGCCGATCTGGCTGTCGGATATCATCGGCCTGAATAAAACCCATACCGGGATTGTTTTCTCCTGCATCTCGCTGTCGGCCATTGCGTTCCAGCCGGTGCTGGGGGTGATTTCGGACAAGCTGGGGCTGAAAAAACACCTGCTGTGGATAATCTCGGTGCTGTTATTCCTGTTCGCACCGTTCTTCCTGTACGTCTTCGCGCCCCTGCTGAAAACCAGTATCTGGCTGGGGGCGTTGAGCGGCGGGTTATATATCGGTTTTGTCTTCTCGGCGGGATCGGGCGCAATCGAGGCCTACATCGAACGCGTGAGCCGCAACAGTTTCTTCGAATACGGCAAGGCGCGCATGTTCGGCTGTCTCGGCTGGGGGCTATGCGCGTCTACGGGCGGCATCCTGTTCGGCATCGATCCGTCGTATGTATTCTGGATGGGATCAGGGGCCGCATTGCTGTTGATGCTGCTGCTGGTGGTCGCGAAGCCGAAGCCCAACCAGACGGCGCAGGTGATGAACGCCCTGGGAGCCAACCAGCCGCAGATCACTGCCAGAACCGTCTTTAAGCTGTTCCGCCAGCGCAGAATGTGGATGTTCATTCTGTACGTGATTGGCGTTGCCTGCGTGTATGACGTTTTCGATCAGCAGTTTGCCACCTTCTTTAAAACCTTCTTCGCCACGCCGCAGGAAGGCACTCGCGCCTTTGGCTTTGCCACCACGGCGGGGGAAATCTGTAACGCCATCATCATGTTCTGCTCGCCGTGGATCATTAACCGTATCGGCGCGAAAAATACGCTGCTGATCGCCGGGGTGATAATGGCGACGCGTATTATCGGCTCGTCGTTCGCTACCACCGCCGTGGAGGTGATTGCCCTGAAGATGCTGCACGCGCTGGAAGTCCCGTTCCTGCTGGTGGGCGCCTTTAAGTACATCACCGGGGTGTTTGATACCCGACTGTCGGCGACTATCTATCTGATCGGCTTCCAGTTTGCCAAACAGTCGGCGGCGATTTTCCTTTCTGCCTTTGCCGGAAATATGTATGACCGGATCGGTTTCCAGGAGACGTATTTGATGCTGGGCTGTTTCGTGCTGGCAATTACGGTGGTGTCGGCGTTTACGTTGAGCAGCAGGCAGGAGATTGCTGCCGCCTCGGGGGCAGCAGCGTTAACACATCAGTCCAGGTAAAACACTTCGGTAAGCTCGGTACTCACCGGGCTGTTATCCGGGTTTGACGGCATAACGTCGCCCATATGCTCCCACCAGCGCTGGCAAACGTCGGTATTCGCTACCGCGCGCCAGCGCTCCTCCGATTCAATCTCCACGGTCGCAAACAGCAGGTTGCGTGCTTTGTCGAGATAAATGGCGTAGCGGTGCGCGCCGTGGTCTTTCAGCACCGCTTCAAGCTCGGGCCATATGGGGTTATGGCGACGCGCATACTCCTCGTGCGCGTCCGGGTTTACCTGCATCACAAACGCTTTGCGGATCATCATGCCTCCAGTCGCTTTCGCGGACGGCTATGGGTACAAATCCAGTGCCGACTGCATCGGCGTAACGCCAAAGCGTTTACCGAGTGCAATCAGCTCTTCCCGGGTAATGGTCTGCTTCATACCGCCCATGGAATAGACCTTCACCAGCACTTCAGCTGATTTTTCAGCGGTATCGATCAGGCCGAAAGTTTCATCCAGCGTCGGGCCGCTGCCGAAAACGCCGTGGAACGGCCACAGCACCAGAGAATGCTTTTGCATCTCTTTGGCGGTTGCCTGGCCGATCTCGTCGGTACCGGGCACCATCCACGGCAGAATGCCGACGCCGTCCGGGAAGACCACCAGGCACTCGGTGCTGCCTTCCCACAGCTTGCGGGTGATGAGATCGGCGTTGTTTTCCACCACGTAGGTCAGGGCAATCAGATTGGTGGCGTGGCAGTGCATGATGACGCGGTCTTTACCGTGGGTCGCCTTGATGCGCTGGCAGTGCGAGAGGAAGTGCGCTGGCAGTTCAGAGGTGGGCACTGCCTCGTCCGTGAGCCCCCAAAGAATGTGGTAGCCCGCGCCGTCGCTGTCCACCCTCACGACGCCGAGACTGGCCTGCGGGTCGAGCTGGACGTTGCGAAAGAACTTGCCGGATCCGGTGACGATAAACGGCGTGTTAGCGAGCAGCGGCATCGGCTGGCTCAGGGCGATATAGCGCGGTTTTTGATGGAAATCAGCGGCGTACGGCTCGATGTCGGCATCGTCCAGGCGCAGCGTCAGGTTGCCGCCGTTACGCTCATCCCACCCTTTCAACCAGGCGTCAGAGGTGGCTTTAATCATGCCCTGGACGAACCAGGAATGGGTGATGGTCTGCATACTGTGGTTCCTTTGAAAATGCCGAGTGGCGCTATGCTTACCCGGCCTACTTATACTGCGGGGAGGGTTGAATCACCCGCGTGTGCTCAACACGTCTTTCTCATACGCCCGCACGTTCTCCAGCCACTGACTGCCTGTTGGTACGTCGTTGCGCTGACAGTACATTTCCCACACGGCCTGCCACGGCAGCGATTTCTGCTCTTCCAGCAGCGCCAGGCGGGCCGTGTAGTCACCTTCCTGCTCCAGCTGTTTCAGTGCTTCAGTGGGCTCCAGCAGGGCACGAAGCAGCGCTTTCTTCATGTTGCGGGTGCCGATAACCCACGCCGCGATGCGGTTGATGGAGGCGTCAAAGAAGTCGAGGCCAATATGGACGCGGTCGAACAGGTCGTGGCGAACGATCTCGCTGGCAATGGCCTGCGTTTCGTCATCCAGCAACACCACATGGTCGCTGTCCCAGCGCACCGGACGGCTGACGTGCAGCAGCAGGCGCGGCACGTAGAGCATGGCGGCAGAGATTTTGTCGGAGATGACCTCCGTCGGGTGGAAGTGTCCGGCATCCAGACACAGGGCAGTCTGGCGGCTGGTGGCGTAACCCATATAGAACTCGTTCGAGCCGACGGTATAACTCTCCGCGCCAATGCCGAACAGCTTGCTCTCCACGGCATCAATATGGTGCGCCGGGTTAAGCTTCTCGCTAATGGCTTCATCCAGTGCAGCCAGCAGGCGCTGGCGCGGGGCGAGGCGGTCAATGGTGACGTCCTTCATGCCGTCCGGGATCCAGATATTCATCACCGACGGGGTGCCAAGCTGTTCACCAAACCAGGCTGAAACGCGGCGGCAGGCCTTCACGTGGTCGATCCAGAACTGACGGATCTCGTGACTGGCATGGGCGAGGGTAAAGCCGTCAGCGCTGAGCGGGTGCGAGAAGCAGGACGGGTTGAAGTCCAGGCCCAGACCGTTGGCTTTTGCCCACGCCACCCAGTTTTTAAAGTGTTTCGGCTGGATTTCATTACGCGCGACCGGCTCGTCGGATTCCAGATAAATCGCGTGCAGGTTCAGGCGCTTCGGACCGGGTATCAGGCTGAGCGCCAGCGTCAGATCGGCGCGCAGTTCGGTCGCGTTGCGCGCTTTCCCGGGATAGTTACCGGTTGCCTGAATACCCCCCGTCAGGGAACCGCCTGGGTTTTCGAAGCCGGCGACGTCATCGCCCTGCCAGCAATGCATGGAGACCGGCAGACGGTCGAGCTGACGCAGTGCCGCTTCGACATCCACGCCGACGGCGGCGAAACGCTGTTTAGCCAGGTTCCAGGCTTGTTCAAGTTGAGTGGTCATGCGCAAAGCTCCTTAGTCAGTCGGTTTTGCTGAAACTGCGCCCGGTAGCGGGCAATTTCATGGCAGGGATCGGGAAGGAACGTGGTCAGGCTGCCGCTGGCGGTGACTACCGAGCGGAAATCGTCCACGCTGGCCAGTTCGTCAAGGGTCATCAGCTGAATGCCGATATTGCCGAGCGTGGAGGCCTCGACCGGGCCCGCCACCACGGTGATGCCGCAGGCATCGGCACAAAGCTGGTTTAACAGCGCGTTCTGGCAACCGCCGCCAACAATATGCAGCGTGTCGAACGGTCTGCCGCGAAGGCTGGCCAGCTCGCTCAGCACATCCGCATAAAGCAGGGCAAGGCTGTCAAAAATACAGCGCGCCAGTTCGGTCGGGCTTGATGGTACAGGCTGTCCGGCCTCGCGGCAGGCGGCCTGGATCTCGGTGCTCATGTGCGCCGGATTGATAAAGCGATCGTCATTGGGATGAATCAGGAACGTACAGGCTTTGCGCTTTTCGGTGTCGGCGATAAGCCCGGGCAGATCGGTAATTTTCTGCTCCTTAAGCACCCGCTGGAGCAGCCACAACCCCATAATGTTCTTTAACACCCGATAGCGCCCTTCGGCCCCGCCTTCGTTGGTGATATTTGCGGCCATTGCCTCCTCGCTGACGTAAGGCGTTTTGCTTTCAAAGCCCATCAGCGACCAGGTGCCGGAAGAGAGATAGGCGGCATCTTTACCGCAAAGCGGCGAGGCAATAACCGCGCTGGCGGTATCGTGGCTCGCCACGGCAACGACCGGGATCGCATTCCCCTGCGGGCACACCCACTGGCCGATGACGTTGCCGGGATGGGTCGGCGTACCGAACCACGCCGGGGATGCGCCCGTCCAGGCCAGCAGGTGCTCATCCCAGTTATCCGAGTTGATGTTGACCAGCTGGGTGGTGGTGGCGTTGGTATATTCCCAGTTCATGTTGCCGGTCAGGCGATAGCTCAAGTAGTCCGGGATCAGCAGCACATGGGCAACGTCTGCTGCCAGCCCTGGCTGCTGCTCGACCAGCGCGCGCAGCTGATACAGCGTGTTAAACGGCAGAAACTGTATGCCGCTGCGCCCGTAGATATCATCCTTACCGAGCCGGGCGATGGCGTGCGCCATCAGGCCATCCGTGCGGCTGTCGCGGTAGGAGACGGGCAGGCCAACGCGAGCGCCGCTGCTGTCCAGCAAGACATAATCGACGCCCCAGGTATCTATGCCGATGCTGTCGATGAGGATCCCGCTATCGCAGACTTTTTTGAGCCCGGTACGGATCTCCGTCTCAAGTTCATCAATGTTCCAGGTATCAAAGCCGTCCTGTTTTTGCAGGCAGTTCGCAAAATGATGCATCTCGCGAAGGGAAAGGGTGTGCTGGTCGCAGTCCCAGGTGGCGAGCATTACACGGCCGCTGGATGCGCCTAAATCCACAGCGACACAATGGCGAAAGGTCATGGTCGGATCCTTCTTGAAATCATTAGCGCTGAGTGTAAAAAAGGGGCGAAAAGACCACCTTCTCGCCACTGACAGTCCGCAACCCGTGCTGGCAAGAAAGCAAAGATGAACGTGAGGGGGTTCACACTTTTCCGCGAAGGCGCGCCGTTCAGCCACTGTGACGTTGACCGCAATTCCGGATCTTTCCCGCTTATTCTTGAAAAACAGGCAGGTTTTGCGGCGTTTGCTGTCGAAAATTTAAGGTGAGGGTGAGAGGCCTTATTTACTATTTTGAGAACATTTCTCATTGGTGGGGGGCGTTATGACCGTACTGCACAGCGTGGACTTTTTTCCGGCGGGTGGCTCGCCTGTGGCGATAGAGCCGCGGCTGCCGCAGGCGGCTTTCCCGGAGCATCATCATGATTTTCATGAAATCGTGATTGTTGAGCATGGCACGGGCATCCATGTCTTTAACGGTCAGCCCTACACCATCAGCGGCGGCACAGTCTGCTTTGTGCGCGACCACGATCGGCATCTGTATGAGCATACCGACAACCTGTGCCTGACGAACGTGCTCTATCGATCCCCGGACGCATTCCAGTTTCTCGCAGGGCTTCATCAGCTACTGCCGCAGGAGAAGGAAGGACATTATCCGTCGCACTGGCGCGTGAATCAGGCCACGCTGCAGCAGGTTCGCCAGATTTTGCTCCAGATGGAGCAGAGTCAGGACGGACAGGAGATGCATGCGCTCGCCACGCGCGAGATGTTGTTTATGCAGCTGCTGGTGGCGTTGCGCCGCAGTAACCCGGTGGAGGGGGAGAGCAGCGAAGCCCGCCTGAACCAGCTGATGGCCTGGCTGGAGGAACATTTTGCCGAGGATATCTGCTGGGAAATGCTGGCGAGTCATTTTTCACTCTCCCTGCGCACCCTGCACCGCCAGCTTAAGCAGCGAACCGGGCAGACGCCCCAGCGTTACCTTAACCGACTGCGGCTGATAAAAGCGCGCCACCTGCTGCGCCACAGTGATGAAAGCGTCACGGATATCGCTTATCGCTGCGGTTTCGGCGACAGTAACCACTTTTCGACGCTGTTTCGTCGGGAGTTCAGCTGGTCTCCGCGTGATATTCGCCAGGGGAGGGACACCTCACTACAGTAACGCGAGCCCAGTCAACGTTTTGCTGCCGTAAAGCGGGTAATAATGTCAGGTTTTCGCCGTTGAGGTGGTGATGTGGCCGCACCGTTAATTCTTCGCAAAGATGACTTTTTTGCCTCCGCTGAACAAGCTGTTGCGGTGGCGGATCGCTATCCGCAAAACGTCTTTGCTGAACACACGCACGAATTTTATGAGCTGGTGCTGGTGTGGCGCGGCAACGGTCTGCACATTCTCAACGATCGGCCTTACCGCATTACCCGGGGGGATCTGTTTTACATTCGTGCCGAAGATAAACACGCCTACGCCTCGGTGAATGACCTGGTTTTACAGAACGTTATCTACTGCCCCGATCGGCTCAGCCTTAACGTTGACTGGGCAGCATGCATTCCCGGCTTCAACGGCGCGAAAGGCTCGCCACACTGGCGTTTAAGCAGCAGCGGCATGACTGCCATCCGTCAGGCCATTTCCCTCCTTGAACAGGAGAGCTATAAAACCGATCCGCTGGCTAACCCGATGGCGGAGATCCTCTTCGCACAGCTGGTGATGATGCTTAAACGGCATCGCTACGAGACGGATAACCCCTCCGCCACGCAGCAGGAGACCCTGCTCGATAAACTGATTGCCACGCTGGCGGCCAGCCTGAATAAAAGCTTTGTACTGGAAAAGTTCTGCGAGCAGGAGCAGTGCAGCGAACGTGCCCTGCGTCAGCAGTTCCGTACCCAGACGGGCATGACGGTCAATCACTATTTGCGCCAGCTGCGCATTTGCCACGCCCAGTATTTGCTCCAGCATACAGAGTTCATGGTCAGTGACGTGGCAATGCGCTGTGGCTTTGAGGACAGTAACTACTTTTCGGTGGTTTTTAATCGCGAGGTAGGGATGACGCCGGTGCAATGGCGTCATCACAGTCGCAGGGCGGCGTAATCAGTTCGCCATACCGAGGCCGACAATGTTGGCCGCAATGATAATCACCACGCAGCCCAGGCTCAGAACGCCCACCGGTCGGCGTCCGGCATTGTTCCACTCTCTCAGGATGAGACCCACCAGTCCGCCGCACAGCACGTAGAAGCTCATGTGCAGCATCCAGCTCATATAGTCATATTGTGCCGGGATGCTGGCATGTCCCCAGGCGTAGAAAAAGAACTGCAGGTACCACATCAGTCCGCCGAGCGCCGAAAGCAGTACGTTGGTGATGATGACCCGTTTTGCCAGTGAGAAGTCGGCTTTTAGCGACAAACTCTCAACTTTTGCCAGACGAATTACGCAATAGCCGAGGTTAACCAGTGCACCGCCGCCCATGATCACCACGTAGCTGGGCAGCGCCACGTACAGCGGGTCGACGCCCAGCGCGGCTGCCGCCTCGTGCATCGGTTTGGCGGCGTTCATGGCAAACGACATTCCGGCGGAGAAGATGCCGCACATTACCGCCAGCAGCAGACCCTTTTTCAGGTTAAAGTCCTCGGCTTTTATGCCCATCTTGCGCTCTTTCAACTGGCCCGCGCGGGTCACTATTCCGACGCCAATAACCGCTACCAGCACGCCCAGCAGCGTCATTCTGCCGCCTTCGGTATTCAGTAACACGTCGAGGTTACCGTTGAGGATGGGCGTCATCAGAGTGCCGACAATCAGCGTGATGCCAATCGCGATGCCGATCCCCATCGACATGCCGAGATAGCGCATGGTGAGGCCGTAGTTAATATTGCCGATGCCCCACATGGCACCAAACAGAAACACCGGCAGCAGAGTGGAGGCGTTAAAAGAGGAGAAGTAGCCCCAGAAATCCGGGAGTAGCATGGCGCTGATGGCCCAGGGAAGCAGGATCCAGGAGACCACACCGCCAACCGACCACATGGTTTCCCATGACCACTGCCTGACTTTTTTAAACGGAGCATAGAAGCAGGCTGCACTGGCCGCACCTATCAAATGCCAGAAAATACCCATCGTAATCGCATGATTCATGTTTACGTCCTCATCGTTTTTATCGGTCAATGGCATCCCACCGACCCGATGAGTGTAAAAATTAAGCAGAACGACCACCTTCGGGAGGCTGCCGCACTTTGGTTTTAAATGGCAATCAACGCGTTAAGCGGGTGAGCAGATTCACATTTTCACGCTTCATCAGAAAAGGAATGACCTTACAAAAACTACGGCATTGATAATCATTTTCAATATCATTTAATTAACTATAATGAACCAACTGCTTACGCGGCATTAACAGCTGTGCCGCCCGACAATAATGGAGAGGATTATGAGTTATACACTGCCATCCCTGCCGTATGCCTACGACGCACTGGAACCGCATTTCGACAAGCAGACGATGGAAATCCATCACACTAAACACCACCAGACCTATGTGAACAACGCGAATGCTGCGCTGGAAAGCCTGCCAGAGTTCGCTAACCTGTCTGCTGAAGAACTGATCACTAAACTGGACCAGCTGCCAGCGGACAAGAAAACCGTTCTGCGTAACAACGCAGGCGGCCACGCTAACCACAGCCTGTTCTGGAAAGGCCTGAAAACCGGTACCACCCTGCAGGGCGACCTGAAAGCGGCTATCGAGCGCGACTTCGGCTCCGTTGACAACTTCAAAGCGGAATTCGAAAAAGCCGCTGCAACCCGTTTCGGCTCTGGCTGGGCGTGGCTGGTTCTGAAAGGTGACAAACTGGCGGTGGTTTCCACTGCTAACCAGGACTCCCCGCTGATGGGTGAAGCGATCTCTGGCGCATCCGGCTTCCCGATCCTGGGTCTGGACGTGTGGGAACACGCTTACTACCTGAAGTTCCAGAACCGTCGCCCTGACTACATCAAAGCGTTCTGGGATGTGGTGAACTGGGACGAAGCAGCAGCGCGTTTCGCCGCTAAAAAATAAGGTTGCATTGACGCCTGTGAGAAGCGAGTCTGATGACTCGCTTTTTTGTATCTGCGTAATGGAGGCAGCGATGCATTACCCGGTGAATGTGTTTACAGGCAAGGTAAGGGAGTACGACGGCAGCCGCCCGAGCGCCATCGCGAAAGTGCAGGTTGACGGTGAACTGACCTTAACCGACCTTGGGCTGGCAGGCGATGAGCAGGCCGAAAAGAAAATCCACGGCGGGCCGGATCGCGCGCTGTGTCACTATCCTCGCGAGCACTATCAGCACTGGAAAACCGAATTTCCTGACCAGGCGGACCTCTTCGTCGCGCCTGCATTTGGTGAGAATCTCTCGACGGAAGGGCTGACGGAAAAGAACGTGTTTATCGGCGATATTTATCGCTGGGGCGACGCCCTGATTCAGGTGACGCAGCCTCGCTCGCCGTGTTTCAAGCTCAACTACCACTTCGGCATTCAGGATATGTCGGCCCAGCTGCAAAGCGCGGGTAAAACCGGCTGGCTGTACCGTGTGGTGCTGGCCGGGCAGGTTTCAGCGGATGCGCCGCTTGAGCTGGCTTCGCGCCTGAGCGACGTGTCGGTGTATGACGCCTGCGCCATCGCCTGGCATATGCCGTTTGATGATGAACAATATCATCGATTGCTGTCTGCGGCGGGGTTATCGACCAGCTGGACCAGAACGATGCAGAAGCGGCGGTTAAGCAACAAGATCGAAGATAATTCGCGGAGATTGTGGGGAAAGAAAATAGTGCTCCGCAGAAAGTAGGCCGGGTAAGGCGAAGCCGCCACCCGGCACATACAGTTACGAACGCTTATACAACGGCAGCCACAGCGTTAACCGCAACCCGCCCAGCGGGCTGTCGTCAGCTTTCACCCAGCCGCGATGCTGTTGCATGGCGGTTTCAACTATTGCCAGACCCAAACCTGTACCGACGGATTCACGGTCGCGCGCTTCGTCAGTACGGTAGAACGGACGGAAAATCTGCTCCCGATCTTCAGGGCTGACGCCTGGACCGTCGTCATCCACGATAACGGTGATCCCGTCTTTATCCACCGAGAACGCCACCTCAATCTTGGTATGCGAGTAGCGCAGAGCGTTACGCACAATATTCTCCAGCGCGCTTTCCAGCGTGTTAGGGTTGCCGTACAGCGGCCATGGACCCGGCGGGAAGTTAACGGTGAACGATTTGCCCATCTGTTCCGCTTCGAACGCCGCGTTGTCCAGCACCTCATGCCACAGGTGATTGGCTTTCACCGTTTCGCTGACCAGAGCGTTTTTCTGCTGGTTGCGTGACATCACCAGCAGGTCATTGATCATGCTGTCCAGGCGGTGAGCTTCCGTTTCAATACGTTCCAGCTCTTTACTTTCCCCACTGCGGCGGCGCAACAGCGCGGTGCCAAGCTGCAAACGTGTAAGCGGGGTGCGCAGCTCGTGCGAGATGTCCGATAGCAGACGCTGCTGTGAGGTCATCATTCGATCGAGGGCGCTGACCATCTGGTTAAAACTGGTCCCGGCGGCAAGGAATTCCTGTGGCCCCGCTTCCAGCTCAGGGTGTTGTCGCAGGTTACCCTGCGCCACTTCATCGGCGGCGTTTTTCAGCTTACGTGCGGGTTTTGCCAGACTCCACGCCAGCCATAACAGCAGCGGCGAGCTGACCAGCATGGTAACAATCAGCAGCAGGAGCGGACGGTCAAACAGCAGGTTGATGAAATCGGACTGGGAACTGCTCGCAGGGCGAATCAAATAGAGCTGGTAATTGTCTTCCCCATCCCGTACCGAGAAAGGACCGACCATCTCTACCCGACCATATTTCTTTTTCTGTGGGTGATCGGCATTATCCGCCTGGCCAATAAAGTTACGGATAATCTGCATTTCATTGCGATCGGCCCCAATGACGCGGCCTTCGCTGGTGACCAGCAAAAGGCGTTGCCCGGGCGGCGCCCACTTGTCGATAGCGCGAAACAGCCTGCGCCACCACATCAAATCGTTCGGCGGATCGTTTGCCAGCTCCGCTTCAACATGCTGCTCGATCATCACGCCCTGACGTTGCTCGCTGTCAAGAAGCTCCGTCATCTGGCGTGAGTCGAGTTTTGGCAACATCAACACGAGCATTAAAACCAGGGCCAGCGTCAGCCAGAAGATGGCAAAGATGCGGGCGGTTAAGCTGCCTATCATGAAGCGGAAACCATCAGATAGCCGCGACCACGCAGGGTTTTAAACCATGGGTGACCGTCTTTACGCTCCGGCAGCTTGCGGCGCAGGTTAGAGATGTGCATGTCGATGGCGCGGTCAAACGGGGTAAGACGTTTGCCCAGCACTTCCTGACTCAGGTGTTCACGCGATACCACCTGGCCGAGGTGCTGCGCCAGCAGATAAAGCAGGGTGAACTCTGTGCCGGTCAACTCCAGGGTCTGACCGTCGAAGCTCGCTTCCTGACGACCTGGGTTCAGGCTAAGGGAGTCCACTTCCAGCGTGGGTGAGCTGTTGTCGGTATTCTGCTGCTGCTCGCTCCAGTGGGAACGGCGCAGGATAGCGCGAATACGGGCCACCAGTTCACGATCGTTGAACGGTTTCGGTAAATAGTCATCCGCACCCAGCTCAAGGCCGAGAACGCGGTCAAGTTCGCTGCCGCGGGCGGTCAGCATGATAACGGGGGTCTGGTGTGTCTGGCGAAGCTCTTTCAGCGTATCAATACCGTTTTTCTTCGGCATCATGACGTCGAGCAAAAGTAAATCGATGCTGTCGTCAAGGAGACTCAGCGCCTGCTCGCCATCATGGGCAACCAGGACGTTGAAACCTTCCATGTCGAGCAACTCCTTTAAAAGGGATGTGAGCTCTCGGTCATCATCAACTAACAGGATTTTATTCATTGTTTAAATACCTCCGAGGCAGAAATTACGACATCAAGGCTATCTAATCCATGACTTTACGTTGTTTTACACCCCCTGACGCATGTTTGCAGCCTGAATCGTAGACTGTCTCTCGTTGAATCGCGACACGAAAGATTTTGGGAGCAAGTGATGCGCAAAGTTACCGCTGCCGTCATGGCCTCAACGCTGGCGTTCAGTGCGTTTAGCCAGGCCGCTGTAGCTATCAACGGCGATACCGGTCCCTCACCAGAGGGCGCAACGCAGCTCAGTAGCCAAAGCCATATGTTTGACGGCATAAGTTTAACCGAACATCAGCGTCAACAGATGCGAGATCTGATGCAGAGGGCACGACACGACCAGCCCCCTGTTAATGTTAGCGAAATGGAGACAATGCACCGCCTTGTCACCGCAGAAAATTTTGACGAAAGCGCTGTACGCGCTCAGGCCGAAAAAATGGCAGAGGAACAGGTTGCCCGCCAGGTAGAGATGGCGAAGGTCCGTAACCAGATGTTCCACCTGCTAACGCCCGAGCAGCAAGCGGTTTTGAACACCCGACATCAGCAACGAATGGACCAGTTGCGTGAGGTTGCACGGATGCAGCGAAGCCTGGATGCGACGCTTTTCAGTAGCAATAGCAGTACCCGTAGTAACCAGTAAACCCTGTTTTCCTTGCCATAGACACCATCCCTGTCTTCCCCCACATGATGTGGGGGTTTTTTTTGCCCCGCATTCTGATTTGTTAACCGTTTATTCATCCTCCGTCCCCCTATGCTTCCGTTATACTAGCGGCAAGACATGACAGGAGCGTTTATGAATCAATCCTATGGAAGGCTGGTAAGCCGGGCCGCTATTGCGGCAACCGTTGTGGCGTCTGGCCTGTTACTGATTAAAATCTTTGCCTGGTGGTATACCGGTTCGGTCAGTATTCTGGCGGCGCTGGTGGATTCGCTAATGGATATTGCCGCCTCGCTAACCAACCTGCTGGTGGTGCGCTATTCACTGCAGCCCGCGGATGAAGAGCACACGTTTGGGCACGGTAAAGCGGAGTCGCTGGCCGCGCTGGCGCAAAGCATGTTTATTTCCGGTTCTGCACTGTTCCTGTTTTTGACCGGCATTCAGCATCTCGTCTCGCCGACACCGATGAACGATCCCGGCGTGGGCGTAGTGGTGACGGTCGTTGCACTTATAAGCACACTTGTTCTGGTAACGTTCCAGCGCTGGGTGGTTCGCAAAACGCAAAGCCAGGCTGTACGGGCGGATATGCTTCATTATCAATCTGATGTTATGATGAATGGGGCAATTCTTATTGCGCTGGGCCTGGCCTGGTATGGCTGGCACCGGGCCGATGCGCTATTTGCGTTAGGTATCGGCATCTATATTTTGTATAGCGCCTTACGGATGGGGTATGACGCGGTGCAATCGTTGCTTGACCGAGCCCTTCCGGACGCAGAACGCAATGAAATTTTTTCTCTTGTGACCTCCTGGCCTGGCGTCAGCGGTGCACACGATCTTCGAACGCGGCAGTCAGGGCCGACCCGCTTTATTCAGATTCATATTGAAATGGAAGACAACCTGCCACTGGTACAGGCTCACGTGATTGCTGAGCAGGTCGAGCAGGCAATTTTGCAGCGTTTTCCTGGTTCAGACGTCATTATTCACCAGGATCCCTGCTCGGTTGTACCCGGACACGTGGGGCTTTCGTAATTGGTTGTAAAAAAGTGAGCCAGGCCAGCATTTTGTGTATAAATTACCGCCATTTGGTCTGACCTGAATCAATTCAGCTGGAAGGGATTGATATACTATTTGCAGTATTCGTTGGTCGATAAGTTTCTTCCGGCAACAGATTTCAATTTTGCATTCCTAAGTTCAGAGGTAGTCATGATTAAGAAAATCGGTGTGTTGACAAGCGGCGGTGATGCGCCGGGCATGAACGCGGCAATTCGTGGTGTTGTCCGTGCAGCGCTGACGGAAGGTCTGGAAGTTTTTGGTATCTATGATGGTTACCTGGGTCTGTATGAAGATCGTATGGTTCAGCTCGACCGTTACAGCGTGTCCGACATGATTAACCGTGGCGGTACCTTCCTTGGGTCTGCGCGCTTCCCGGAATTCCGTGACGAACACATCCGTGAAGTGGCTATCGAGAACATGAAAAAACGCGGTCTGGACGCGCTGGTGGTTATCGGTGGTGACGGCTCTTACATGGGTGCAAAACGTCTGACCGAAATGGGCTTCCCGTGCATCGGTCTGCCGGGCACCATCGACAACGACATCAAAGGTACTGACTACACTATCGGCTTCTTTACTGCACTGGGTACCGTTGTTGAAGCGATCGACCGTCTGCGCGATACCTCGTCTTCTCACCAGCGTATCTCTATCGTTGAAGTGATGGGGCGTTACTGCGGTGACCTGACCCTGGCCGCGGCGATTGCCGGTGGTTGTGAGTTCGTGGTGGTTCCGGAAGTGGAATTCAGCCGTGAAGATCTGGTCGCTGAAATCAAAGCCGGCATCGCGAAAGGTAAAAAACACGCGATCGTGGCTATCACCGAGCACATCTGTGACGTTGACGAGCTGGCGAAGTACATCGAAACCGAAACCAAACGCGAAACGCGCGCGACGGTTCTGGGCCACATTCAGCGCGGTGGTTCTCCGGGTCCTTACGACCGTATTCTGGCGTCCCGCATGGGTGCATACGCTATCGAGCTGCTGCTGCAGGGCCACGGCGGCCGTTGCGTCGGTATTCAGAACGAAAAACTGGTTCACCATGACATCATCGACGCGATTGAAAACATGAAGCGTCCGTTCAAAGGTGACTGGCTGGACTGCGCGAAAAAACTGTACTGATCGGCTCTGTTGCCCGGTGGCAAGGTAAATGCAAAACGGTAACCCTTGGGTTACCGTTTTTTATGTTTGCTCCCTCTCCCGTGGGAGAGGGTTGGGGTGAGGGCATCTGGCTGCTCACATTCTTCTTTTTATTCCTCTACGTTATAGCCAATCTTTTTTTATTCTTTAATCATCGAATCGCTTTCTGGCACGCTGCATTCATCAAAACACTACACAAGAGAGCCGGGCGATGAATAAATGGGGCGTGGGTTTAACATTATTGCTGGCATCGGCCAGCGTTCTGGCGAAGGACATCCAGTTACTGAACGTGTCTTACGACCCGACGCGTGAGCTGTACGAGCAGTACAACAAAGCATTTGCGGCGCACTGGAAACAGGAAACTGGCGACAATGTCGTGGTTCGCCAGTCTCACGGCGGCTCCGGTAAACAGGCGACCTCCGTCATCAACGGTATCGAAGCCGATGTGGTCACGCTGGCGCTGGCCTACGATGTTGACGCCATTGCCGAGCGTGGCCGTATCGACAAAAACTGGATCAAACGCCTGCCGGATAACTCTGCGCCATACACCTCGACCATCGTCTTCCTGGTACGTAAAGGCAACCCGAAACAGATTAAAGACTGGAACGACCTGGTAAAACCGGGCGTGTCAGTGATTACACCAAACCCGAAAAGCTCCGGCGGCGCTCGCTGGAACTACCTGGCGGCCTGGGGTTACGCGCTGCATCACAACAACGGTGACCAGGCCAAAGCGCAGGAGTTCGTGAAAGCGCTGTACAAAAACGTCGAAGTGCTGGACTCCGGCGCGCGTGGGGCCACCAACACCTTCGTCGAGCGCGGTATCGGCGACGTGCTGATCGCATGGGAAAACGAAGCCCTGCTGGCCACCCACGAGCTGGGTAAAGACAAGTTCGAGATTGTGACCCCTGGCGAGTCTATTCTTGCCGAGCCGACTGTTTCCGTGGTCGACAAAGTGGTTGATAAGAAAGGGACAAAAGCGGTGGCGGAAGCCTACCTGAAATATCTCTACTCGCCTGAAGGCCAGGAAATTGCGGCGAAAAACTTCTATCGTCCACGCGATGCGGCTGTTGCGAAGAAATATGAAGGGGAATTTCCGAAACTGAAGCTCTTCACCATTGATGATGTGTTCGGCGGCTGGACGAAAGCGCAGAAAGAGCACTTCTCTAATGGTGGCACCTTCGACCAGATTAGCCAGCGCTAAGCGTTATCAAACGGCACGGTGACCCGGTGTGAGAAATCCACCGGGTTTTTTATTTGGTCATCATTTTGCGTTACTCTTTCGCCTCTATCGAAAACAGGGAACGCGTTGTGAAAAAAATTATCTTATTGATCCTTATTATCATCGCCCTTGCCGCTGGCGGCGTGTACTGGATAAAAGCGGGTAATCCGAATGCGTTGCGTCATATCGTTCTCGACCAGTGCCTGCCTAATCAACTGCAACACCGTAACCCGGCACCCTGCGCACAGGTGAAGCCTGATGCGGGCTATGTCGTATTTAAAGACCGCAACGGGCCGTTGCAGTATCTGCTGATGCCGACATACCGCATTAATGGAACCGAAAGCCCGCTCCTGACCGAGCCTCACACGCCAAATTTCTTCTGGCTGGCGTGGCAGTCGCGCAGCTTTATGACCCTGAAGCGGGGATCTGAGGTGCCTGACAGCGCCATTTCACTGACGATTAACTCGCCGACTGGCCGTACGCAGAACCATTTCCATATTCATATCTCCTGTCTGCGCCCGGACGTACGTGAGAAACTCAATGCGGCACAGGGCGACATTAGCACCCAGTGGCTACCTCTGCCCGGTGGGCTGGAGGGGCACGAGTATCTTGCCCGACGGGTAACGGAGAATGAACTGGTCCAGCGCAGCCCGTTTATGATGCTGGCGGAAGAGCTACCCGAAGCGCGCGACCACATGGGGCGCTTTGCGCTGGCGATGGCGCAGCAGTCGGATGGTTCGTTTGTTTTGCTGGCGACCGAGCGAAACCTGCTCATGCTTAACCGCGCCTCGGCTGAGGAATTGCAGGATCATCAATGCACTATCCTGAAGTGACCCCACCATAAATAGCGTTTACTCGTCCTGCCTGTCGCCGTAGACTTGCTGAAAAAATCTACAGGAGACAGGTATGTCGCTCTGGTTATCTCATCCTCTGCTGCTGCCTTCGTTGATTGTTGGCGTCACCATCGTGCTATGGGCGACGTCGCTATTGCCAGAATTTATCACCGCGCTGCTGTTTTTCACGGCAGCGATGGCCGCCAGAATTGCCCCGCCGGAAGTCATTTTCGGCGGCTTTGCCTCGTCGGCTTTCTGGCTGGTATTCAGCGGTTTTGTACTGGGGGTGGCGATCCGTAAAACCGGTCTGGCTGACAGGGCCGCCCGGGCGCTGTCAGCAAAGCTTACCGATTCCTGGATATTGATGGTGGCGAGTGTGGTGCTGCTGAGCTATGCGTTGGCGTTTGTGATGCCGTCGAATATGGGGCGTATTGCGCTGCTGATGCCGATTGTTGCGGCGATGGCGAAACGTGCCGGTATCCCTAACGGTTCCCGCGCCTGGTTTGGTCTGGCGCTGGCCGTGGGGTTCGGCACTTTTCAGCTCTCGGCAACTATCCTGCCTGCTAACGTCCCTAACCTGGTGATGAGCGGTGCGGCGGAAGGCTCGTACGGCATCCACCTGAACTATGTTCCGTATCTGCTGCTGCACACCCCAGTGCTGGGCATTCTCAAAGGGCTGATCCTGATTGGCCTCATCTGCTGGTTATTCCCCGGCAGCCCAAAACCGCCGAAGGATCTGGCGCCATCTGAACCCATGGGGCAGGATGAAAAGCGCCTCGCCTGGCTGCTGGCGGTGGTGCTGGTGATGTGGGTCACGGAGAGCTGGCATGGTATTGGGCCGGCATGGACTGGGCTGGCGGCGTCCGTCATCGTTATGCTGCCGCGCGTTGGTTTTATCACCGGGGAAGAGTTTTCTGCGGGGGTGAATATGCGTACCTGTCTCTATGTTGCAGGCATTCTTGGGCTGGCCATCGTGGTGACGCAAACCGGTATCGGTACGGCGGTGGGCGAAGCGTTGCTCCGCATTATGCCGCTGGACGCAGACAAACCGTTCACCAGTTTCCTGGCGCTGACCGGTATCACCACCGCGCTCAACTTCATTATGACTGCCAACGGCGTTCCGGCGCTGTATACCACCCTGGCACAGAGCTTCTCAGATGCCACCGACTTCCCGCTGCTGTCGGTGATTATGATTCAGGTACTGGGTTATTCCACGCCGCTACTGCCGTATCAGGCGTCGCCGATTGTTGTGGCGATGGGGCTAGGGAAGGTGCCTGCAAAGGCGGGGATGATGCTCTGTCTGGCGCTGGCCGTTGCGACGTATCTGGTGCTGCTGCCGCTGGATTATCTGTGGTTTAGCTTGCTGGGGAAAGTGTAGTCCGCCCAACCCTCTCCCGAAGGGAGAGGGAGGAGAAGAGCGTAGGGCGGGTTAGCGAAGCGCCACCCGCCGCAAAGGCAATTACGCCTGTTTAGCCGCTTCTGCCGCTTTAACGATCACCGCGAAAGCGTCAGCTTTCAGGGATGCACCGCCAACCAGCGCGCCATCGATGTCTGGCTGGGTGAACAACTCAGCAGCGTTGGATGCGTTTACGGAACCGCCGTACTGGATAATCACTTGCTCAGCCACTTTCGCGTCGGCTTTAGCAATGTGGTCACGGATGAATTTGTGCACGGCCTGAGCCTGCGCTGGCGTTGCAGATTTGCCGGTACCGATCGCCCAGACTGGCTCGTAAGCAATGACTGCACCTTCGAACGCTGCTGCGCCCTGCGTTTTCAGAACCGCGTCGATCTGACGTGCGCACACTTCTTCGGTTTTGCCCGCTTCGTTTTCTGCTTCGGTTTCACCGATGCACAGAACCGGGATCAGACCCTGCTCTTTCAGCACAGCGAATTTCTTCGCGATGAACTCGTCGGATTCTTTGTGGTAGGTGCGACGCTCTGAGTGGCCGATGATGATGTATTTTGCGCCGATATCTTTCAGCATTTCAGCGGAAGTTTCACCGGTGAACGCGCCAGACAGGTTAACGTCAACGTTCTGTGCACCCAGAATGATGTGGCTGCCGTCAGCGGCGCGTTTAGCCAGATCCAGGTACATATCCGGCGGAGCGATAGCAACCGCGCAGCCCGTTACGCCAGCCAGCTCTTTACGCAGGTTCGCAACCAGTTCGTTTACCATGTGGCGGCTGCCGTTCAGTTTCCAGTTACCCATCACTAAAGGATGTCGCATTTCAATTCTCCACGCTAAATAAGCGAATTAAGGAATATGGCCGCCCTGTCGGGCAGCATGGTCTGTGAATCAGTATAGAGATTTTCCCTCGAAAGGCTTTGCTTTTTGTCATTAATTCGCCCCGCCGAGGGTGTCAGATAGCGCCAGCTTAATCGGTTCAACTGCGAAGGTCAGTCCTTTTTCGCCGTTATCCGCCACCACATAGCGAATTGCCCCTTCAGTTGTGGCGTAGTACCGCTTGTTTTTACCCGCGGCCAGCAGCTTTTGCAGCTTTTGCTGGCTTTGCTTTTTCGTCAGCGCGGGCGTAAACGCCTGTAATACCGCGCTCATGTACTCCTGCGCCTTCGTTTTTGCCGCTTTCTGCTCTGGGCCCTGGATCGGTAGCCAGGTGATTTGCATGCTTTTGATTTTTAACGTCCCACGCTCCAGCGCCGTGGAGGCATACAAGTTTTCGTTTATCTTGCTCGCCGCGCGGGTCAGGGTTGGGGTATCACGAGAGCTATCAATTGCGCGAAACTCATCCAGCGGCAACGTAGGGTTGGTCTGATTGAAGGTTTCACGAAACTGACTGATGGATTGATCGAACGACGGCGCGCCTGCCAGCAAATAGGGTGCCGTGGTAGGGGCCGACGTGTCGGCGGCGTGCAGCGGAAAACCCGCGCCAAGCATCGCTATACACAGGAAGAGAGTGTGTGCCGAACTTTTCATCAACATTGCCCCTGGCCGTAAGTGCTCATGATTAAAACGATATCTGCCCGGCTTGTCAAAAGGTCACAACTCCAGGGTAAAATGCGGACTAAATGATAATAAGGAACCTTACATGACCATACAGCAGTGGCTGTTTTCATTCAAAGGGCGTATCGGACGCCGTGATTTCTGGGTCTGGATGGTGACGTGGGTTGTCGCCATGCTGCTTCTGTTTTTCGTTGCGTACAATGCCTGGTTGAGCACGCAAACGGCGGCTTTCGCGCTGGTCTGTTTGCTGTGGCCAACGGCGGCCGTGGTGGTGAAACGTCTTCACGATCGTGGCCGTTCCGGCGCGTGGGCCTTTCTGATTATTCTGGCGTGGATGCTGGTCGCAGGGAACTGGGGGATGCTGCCGTCCATTCTTCCCTGGGTGGTGGGCAGACTGCTGCCGTCCGTTATCTTCGTGATGATGATTGTCGATCTGGGCGCGTTTATCGGCACCCAGAGCGAAAATAAATACGGTAAAGACACCCTTGAGGTGAAGTACCGCTGATCACCAGTAGTGTTCGGCAGTCATATGACCCGGTCGGCGGCGAAGATGTTTCGTCATCTGCCGGGTATCCTTCAGAAGCTGTTGCGTATCCCGAACCATCTGCGGGTTACCACACAGCATGACGTGGCTGGTGTCTGCAGTCATCGGTAAACCCACTGCGTTTTCCAGCACACCACTCTCAATTAACGCCGGCACGCGACCGGTCAGCGTACCTGCTACGGTTTCGCGGCTGACGACGGTCTGAATTTTCAGCTTCCCGCCATATCGCTGTTCCAGCGCCTGCATCTGCGGCAAGTAGCTCAGGTCTGCGGCGTAGCGCGCAGCATGCACCAGCACGATGTTTTTAAAGCGCTCAAGGTCTTTGCCATATTGCAGAATGGAGAGGTAGGGGCCAATGGCCGTGCCGGTTGCCAGCATCCAGAGCGTGTCACAATCAGGGATCTCTTCGAGTACAAAGAAACCTGCTGCTTCACTCACAATTTGCACATCGTCACCGGGCTTAAGGGCGGCAAGGCGCGGGCTGAGCTTACCGTCCGGGACGGTCACCAGATAGAACTCAAGATCCGGATTATCCGGCGCGTTAACGTAAGAGTAGGCGCGCTGCACGCGTTCGCCGTCGACATCCAGCCCCAGCTTCGCAAATTGTCCGGCCTTAAACGGGTGAACGGGAGCATGCAGGGTGAGACTAAATAGCGCATCGGTCCAGAACTCTATCTTTGTGACTTTACCTGTTACCCAGTCCGCCATGATCTTCTCCTGTGCTGTTTCTCTGTTCTATCTTCCGTACTTGTGGGAAACATTTCCAGCCCCTTCGGGCCGGAAAGCTCTATCGATCAAACGGTTTTACAGAATGTGCGTCTGTACGTCCGGGTCTTTACGATCGAGATAGTGGATGGACTGAATGCGGCGAATAGTGCGCGATTTACCGCGGATCAGCAGCGTTTCGGTGGTCGCCATATTGCCCTTGCGGGTGATGCCGTCCAGCAGGTCACCTTTGGTGATGCCGGTGGCGGAGAAAACAACGTTGTCGCTGCGTGCCATTTCATTCAGCGCGAGAACCTTATTGGCTTCGATACCCATTGCTTCGCAGCGAGCCAGCTCGTTTTCACCAATACGGCGGTTCTCGTCGCTGTCGCCTTTCACCTCATGGCGGGGCAGCAGGCGCGCCTGCATATCGCCGTCCAGCGCGCGGATCACCGCCGCCGAGACCACGCCCTCCGGCGCACCGCCGATGCCGTACAGCACGTCTACTTCGCTGTCCGGCATGCAGGTCAGAATTGAGGCGGCAACATCGCCATCCGGAATGGCAAACACGCGCACGCCGAGCTTTTGCATCTGCGCGATGGTGGCGTCGTGGCGCGGTTTTGCCAGAATCGTCACGGTCAGTTCACTCAGGGGTTTGCCCAAAGCTCTGGCGATGTTGCGCAGGTTCTCTTCCAGCGGCAGGCTGAGGTCGATTGCGCCCTTCGCACCAGGACCGACTATCAGCTTTTCCATGTACATATCCGGCGCGTTAAGGAAGCAGCCTTTATCGCCCACGGCCAGAACCGCAAGCGCGTTGGCCTGACCCATCGCCGTCATGCGGGTGCCTTCAATCGGGTCTACGGCGATATCCACCGCATCCCCTTTGCCGGTACCGACTTTTTCACCAATATAGAGCATTGGCGCTTCGTCGATCTCGCCTTCGCCGATGACGATAGTGCCGTCGATGTTGACCTGGTTAAGTACAATGCGCATGGCATGGACAGCAGCACCGTCCGCGGTATTTTTGTCGCCACGCCCCAGCCATTTATAGCCTGCGAGGGCGGCCGCTTCGGTGACGCGGGAAAACTCGATAGCAAGTTCACGTTTCATGAGGTACTCGTGCAATCAAAAGGAATTGCACGAAGTTTATCACAGAGTGGGGAGGGGAGAGGGGACCGGTGCTGTCTGGGCCCCTCACCCTCTCCTCATGGGAGAGGGAATATAGGATTACTCGTCGTGCTCTTCCCACGCCAGGGCGCGCTTCACTGCTTTCTTCCAGCCGCTGTAGCGGAAGTTGCGCTCGGTGGTTTCGATGCCCGGGCGGAACTCGCGTTCGATAACCGCTTTTTCCTGCAGCTCGTCCAGGTTCTGCCAGAAGCCTACCGCCAGACCGGCAAGATACGCCGCACCCAGCGCCGTGACTTCACGCACTTCAGGGCGCTCAACGCGGGTACCCAGAATGTCGGACTGGAACTGCATCAGGAAGTTATTCGCTACCGCGCCGCCGTCCACGCGCAGGGCGTGCAGACGAATGCCGGAGTCTGCCTGCATCGCTTCCAGCACGTCGCGCGTCTGGTAGGCAATGGATTCCAGGGTGGCGCGAATAATGTGGTTCGAGTTCACACCACGCGTCAGACCGAAAATCGCACCGCGTGCATAGGGATCCCAGTACGGTGCGCCCAGGCCGGTGAACGCTGGCACCACGTACACACCGTTGGTGTCCTTCACTTTGGTTGCAAAGTATTCGGAGTCGAAGGCATCGCTAATCAGCTTCATCTCGTCACGCAGCCACTGAATAGACGCACCCGCCATAAACACCGCACCTTCCAGGGCGTAGTTCACTTCACCGCGAGGGCCGCAGGCGATGGTGGTCAGCAGGCCGTTTTCTGATTTCACCGCTTTCTCACCGGTATTCATCAGCATAAAGCAGCCGGTGCCGTAGGTGTTCTTCGCCATCCCTTCTTTGACGCACAGCTGGCCGAACAGTGCCGCCTGCTGGTCACCGGCGATACCGGCGATAGGAATACGGGTGCCGCCTTTACCGCCAATGTTGGTCTGACCGTAGACTTCTGAAGACTTGCGCACTTCAGGCAGCATCGCGCGTGGGATATCCAGCGCGTCCAGCATCTTGTCATCCCACTCCAGGGTGTTGATGTTGAACAGCATGGTACGCGAGGCGTTGGTGTAGTCGGTAACGTGAACGCGTCCCTGGGTCATCTTCCAGATAAGCCAGGTATCAACGGTCCCGAACAGCAGCTCGCCGCGTTTTGCACGCTCGCGTGAACCTTCCACGTGGTCGAGGATCCACTTCACTTTGGTGCCGGAGAAGTACGGGTCAACCACCAGACCGGTGGCGCTGCGCACGTACTCTTCCATCCCATCACGCTTCAGCTGTTCACAGATTTCTGAGGTACGGCGGCACTGCCAGACAATAGCGTTATAGATAGGCTTACCGGTTTCGCGTTCCCAGACAATCGTCGTTTCACGCTGGTTGGTAATACCGATAGCGGCAATCTCGTCGGAACTGATATCGGCTTTCGCCAGTACTTCAACCAGCGTTGAGCTTTGTGAAGCCCAGATCTCCATTGGGTCATGTTCTACCCAGCCTGGACGAGGGTAAATTTGCTCAAATTCACGTTGAGACACGCTGACAATGTTCGCGTCATGATCCATTACGACAGCGCGGGAGCTGGTAGTGCCCTGGTCGAGCGCAACGATATATTTTTTTTCGGTCATGGTATGTGTCCCGTAGTCAGATTACAGCGAAGCTTTTTGTTGTGCGGTAGAAGTCGTTTCCTTCTCCTCTTCCACACAGGTGTCGCACGGTAAGTGGCGACCAATTAATTTGCGGTAGCTAAACGCGCCCAGCGCAGCCCCAACTACCGGCGCAAACAGCGGTACCAGGAAGTAAGGGATATCTTTCCCGCCAGTAAAGGCCACGTCGCCCCATCCCGCGATAAACGCGAAGGCTTTCGGTCCGATATCACGCGCCGGGTTCATCGCAAACCCGGTCAGCGGGCCCATGGATGCGCCGATCACCGCAATCAGCAGACCAATCAGCAAAGGTGCCAGCGGGCCACGCGGAATGCCGTTTCCGTCGTCGGTCAGCGCCAGGATAACGCCCATCAGAATAGCGGTAATCACCATTTCAACTGCGAACGCCTGCACAAAATTGATATGCGGGTTTGGATAGGTTGAGAAGATGCCTGCCAGATCCAGACTTTCGACGCTGCCGCGCACCATATGATGCGTCTGTTCGAAGTCGATGAAAAGATTGTAATAAAGCCCGTAAACTAACGCCGCTGCACAAAACGCGCCGGCAAACTGAGAAAGAATGAAGGGAACAACTTTGCGTCCGTCGAAGCACGCGAACAGCCACAGTGCGATAGTCACCGCCGGGTTAAGATGTGCACCAGAAACCCCTGCAGTCAGGTAGATGGCCATCGCCACGCCCAGACCCCAGATGATACTGATTTCCCACTGACCAAAACTGGCACCCGCCACTTTCAGTGCAGCGACACAGCCCACTCCGAAGAATATCAACAACCCGGTACCAAGGAACTCGGCAATGCACTGGCCTTTTAAGGTTGATGTCTGACTCATAATCGGAATCCTGAAGAAATTGATGTTTATTGTTAGCGTGGTCGCCCGTGACAGCCACGATGCCCTGTAGACATAGTGTTAATTTATCGTTAACGAGCAAAAACGAGAAATATCGAAATCAAAATGTGTGGTCTGCGTCAATAAAATGAGCGTTTTCGCGCCATAAAGCGCGTTTTTGCATCAGAAATGAAATGTGAGCTGAATCATTTCATTAACGAATGAGTTAACAACTTAGTGGTATATGCCGCGAACGCACCAGGACGAGACCGAAAAGTGTTGCAAACCGCGATCTGCGCGGCGTGTCGCTGGACACAGAGCGCCGCGCTCCATACAATCGATGAAATATGTCGTGCGCGTTTACGTTAAAGCGTCGCCTTGCAATTCAGGAGAGGTAGCATCATGTCTTTAGAAGTGTTTGAGAAACTGGAATCGAAAGTACAGCAGGCGATTGACACCATCACGCTGCTGCAAATGGAAATTGAAGAGCTGAAAGAGAAAAACAACAGCCTGGCGCAGGAAGTGCAGAACGCGCAGCACAGCCGCGAAGAACTGGAGCGTGAAAACAACCAGCTGCGCGAACAGCAGAACGGCTGGCAGGATCGCCTGCAGGCGCTGCTGGGACGTATGGAAGAAGTCTGATTCCCATTGCCCGAGGGACAAAAAAAAACCGCCACATTGTTATTGGCGGTTTTTTTATGATTTACGCTTACTGTTTTATTACTCAATATCCAGCGGATCTTCCGAAAGAATAATCCCGGTGTTATCAGCGTAAAGATGGTCGCCGGAGAAGAAGGTCACGCCGCCAAAATTGACGCGGACGTCGCTTTCACCGATGCCGTCACCCGCTGCGCCTACCGGAATGGCCGCAATCGCCTGAATCCCGATATCCAGGTCTTCGAGATCGTCCACCTGGCGCACGGAACCGTACACCACAATGCCTTCCCACTCGTTCTGCACGGCAATGCCGGCCAGCTCTGCATCTATCAGAGCGCGACGCACGGAACCGCCGCCATCGACGACCAAAACGCGGCCACGACCGTTCTGTTCGAGCAGATCGTACAGCAACCCGTTGTCCTCGAAACATTTCACCGTGACGATTTGTCCGCCAAACGACGACCGTCCACCAAAGTTGGAGAACAGCGGTTCAACGACGTTGACATCTTCCTGGTAGATGTCACAAAGCTCGGAGGTATCGTATTTCATAGGTTTACCGCTCAGTTGCTGCGAATGTGTTCAGTATATCGTGCTAAATGCGTTGTTGGCAAAATCATCAATTGTTAATTGATATTTGTCAGCTAACTGAGCGTCTGGCTTAAGACAATCCCAATGACGAACAACAGGTTAGTCAGAAGGGCGCCTTTTACCGTTCGTTCCAGCATCGGCGGCATCGCGGCCGGGCTAAGTTCACGCATGACGAAGCGGGCCTGCTTAATCAGCAGCGGCGCGGCGAGTATAAACAGCCAGCCCCATACGCTGTGCAGCGACATCAGATTAAACAGCGCCAGACAAACCAGGGCACCAATCAGCAGGCAGGCATGATAGCGGCGCGCATTGACCGGCCCCAGACGTACCGCGAGCGTATTTTTACCGTTCTCACGGTCGCTGTCGATATCGCGCAGGTTATTGATGTTGAGTACCGCCGTCGCCAGCAGACCGCAGGCGGTTGCGGGCAGGAAAAGGGCAGGGATAACGGTATGCACCTGCAGGTACCAACTCCCCATCACGCTCAGCCAGCCGAAGAACACCAGCACGGAGATATCCCCGAGGCCAATATACCCGTAAGGACGCGTACCGACGGTGTAGGTAATGGCCGCGATAATTGCGAGCAAGCCCAGCACCAGGAAGCCGATGAAGTCGCTGGTGGTTTTCGAGGCGACCGTCACCAGTGCCAGACCCGATAAACAAATCAGTACCACGGTGATAATCAGCGCGCGCTTCATCTGTGCCTGGGTAATCACCCCTTTCTGCATCCCGCGCAGCGGTCCGATACGGTCAGGTTTGTCACTGCCTTTCACCGCATCACCGTAGTCGTTAGCGAGATTGGAGAGAATTTGCAGCAGCCCTGCGGTAATCAATGCCAGCGCAGCGACCAGAGGATCAAAATAACCTTGCCACCAGGCAAGTGCCGTGCCGACGATAATGGCGGCAAAGGCCAGAGGAAGCGTTTTAGGGCGTAGACTTTCGAGCCACGCCTGAGTACGGCTGATATCAGTCATAAGTATTTAGCCAATAAAAATGGGGGCATTAGCCCCCATTAACGGTGATGAGAATGCAATAACCGCGATTATAGGATAAAACGGCTAAGATCTTCATCTGCCACTAACGCATCAAGATGTTTGCTCACATATTCAGCGTCAATGGTAATGGTTTGACCGTTAAGGTCGCTCGCATCATAAGAGATATCCTCCACCAGGCGTTCCAGCACGGTGTGCAGACGACGCGCACCGATGTTTTCGGTGGTTTCGTTAACCTGCCACGCGGCCTGGGCGATACGTTTGATACCGTCTTCGGTGAACTCCAGGTTCACGCCTTCGGTTGCCATCAGCGCTTTGTACTGTACGGTCGCAGAGGCGTTTGGCTCGGTCAGGATGCGTTCGAAATCTTCGGTGGTCAGCGCCTGCAGTTCAACGCGGATCGGCAGACGACCCTGCAGTTCCGGGATCAGGTCAGACGGGCTGGCAACCTGGAACGCGCCGGAAGCGATAAACAGGATGTGGTCCGTTTTCACCATACCGTGCTTGGTGGAGACGGTGCAGCCTTCAACCAGCGGCAGCAGGTCGCGCTGAACGCCTTCACGGGACACGTCCGGGCCGGAGCTGTTGCCGCCGCGCTTACAAATTTTGTCGATTTCGTCGATGAACACGATGCCGTGCTGCTCAACCGCGTCGATAGCATCCTGCTTCAGCTCTTCCGGGTTCACCAGCTTCGCCGCTTCTTCTTCAATCAGCAGCTTCATCGCGTCTTTGATTTTCAGCTTACGTGCTTTCTGCTTCTGGCCGCCCAGGTTCTGGAACATGGACTGCAGCTGGCTGGTCATCTCTTCCATGCCAGGAGGTGCCATGATTTCTACACCCATTGGCGCGGCAGCAAGATCGATCTCAATCTCTTTATCATCCAGCTGGCCTTCACGCAGTTTTTTGCGGAATGCCTGACGCGCGGCAGACGGTTCAGCCTGCTGCTCAGCCTGGCCCCAGTTGTTTTTCGCCGGTGGGATCAGCACGTCGAGAATGCGCTCTTCGGCCATCTCTTCCGCGCGATAGCGGTTTTTCTCAATCGCCTGGACGCGCACCATTTTGATTGCCGAGTCGGTCAGATCGCGGATGATGGAGTCCACTTCTTTACCCACATAGCCCACTTCGGTGAACTTGGTAGCTTCGACTTTGATGAAAGGCGCGTTCGCCAGCTTCGCCAGACGACGGGCAATTTCGGTTTTACCGACACCGGTTGGGCCGATCATCAGAATGTTTTTCGGCGTCACTTCATGGCGCAGCTCTTCGTCAAGCTGCATACGACGCCAGCGGTTACGCAGAGCGATAGCCACGGAGCGCTTGGCGTTATCCTGGCCGATAATGTGTTTGTTCAGTTCGCTGACAATTTCGCGTGGGGTCATTTCAGACATGGGAGATCCTTACGCTTTGGAGGTCAATTCTTCGATGGTGTGGTTATGGTTGGTATAGATGCAGATATCACCTGCAATATCCAACGCCTTCACCGCGATATCACGTGCGTTCATGTCGGTATTTTCCAACAGCGCGCGGGCTGCAGCCTGGGCATAAGGGCCGCCAGAGCCGATGGCAATCAGGTCATTCTCCGGCTGAATAACGTCACCGTTACCGGTGATGATCAGCGAAGCGGTTTCATCGGCTACCGCCAGCAGCGCTTCGAGCTTGCGCAGCATACGGTCGGTACGCCAGTCTTTTGCCAGCTCAACGGCCGCTTTCACCAGATGACCCTGGTGCATTTCAAGCTTGCGTTCAAACAGTTCAAACAGCGTGAAGGCATCAGCTGTACCGCCTGCAAAACCGGCGATCACTTTGTCGTTATAGAGACGACGGACTTTCTTCACGTTGCCTTTCATGACGGTATTACCCAGCGTGGCCTGGCCATCACCGGCGATTACCACATGGCCGTTACGGCGTACACTTACTATTGTTGTCACGAGCAGACCCCCTGGTTACAAATTCGGGAAACAGAAGCCCTGAGCCTGTGCTCAGGGCTGAATTAAATGATAGATGGGGGAGATTTTGGGGGTTTCAACCCCCAGAGGCGAGTCGAATGCAGTTTGTGTGGCCGGCCACTTTCAAACGAGAAAGGGTGCCATCGGCGTTTTCTTTGCCTTTGACCGGGCCAATCACCACGCGGTTCCAGCCGTTATTGGTGGTAATGCGTGAATCAAACCCTTCAAATGCCAGCTGAGCACGCACGGTTTCGGCCTGCTCCGCACCTTTAAACGAACCGCACTGTACCATCCAGCGACGTTCGTCTTTTTTCTCCGCCGTCTGCTTCGGCGCTTCGGTCTCTTTGGTCACCGGCGCAGCCTGCTGCGTTTTCGGCTGCTGTGCAGTGGTATGCGCTGGCGTCTGGAGCAGATCCTGATACGGCTGAGCCGCCTGTTTTTGCGGCTGTGCTTTTGGCTGCTGCTGAACAGGCTGAGATTGTACCGTACGCGTCTGCTGCTGCGGTTGCTGGTAAGGCTGTGCCTTCGGCTGCTGTACCGGCTGAGTTTGCGTCCACTGCTGCTGTTGCTGCTGTTGCTGCTGTTGCTGCTGAATTTGAGCCTGGCGCTGACGCTGCAACTGCAACGTTTGCTGACGCTGCGCTGGCGTTTGTTCATTCCACGGCACTTCGTTCAGCTGCGTCGGCTGCTGGCGCATATCGGCCTGCATTTGTGCCAGCAACTGGCGCTGCTCGTCCGTCAGCTGATCGGCATTCTTCACTTCACCACCGGCAGAGGGCTCGGTAGGCGCACGCACGCCAGGCTGGCGGCTTTCCAGCTCTTTGATATAGCGCCAGCGCTCTTCAGGTTTCGGAGGAAGGCCATTACCGGCCACTTTACTGGCCTGAAGCGCCTCGGACTCTTCCTTTTTATGGTGCGTGATGAAGTACAGACCACCAATAAAGGCGACGACAACAGCCGCAGCAATAGCGACCATTGCTGGCGAGACAGCAGGCAGGCTACGTTGCTTTTTCCTTGAGCTACTCTTTTTGCGTCGCGAAGGTGCCGGCTGGCCGCGACGTACATAATCTCGTTGTGCCACTATCGTTTCGCTGTATTTATTCGTTCGTCAGCCCGCCATGTTACTTAAGCGGCGGGGCTTTGACCAGATAAGGGTGTCCTAAAGACGTTTACGTTAAGTCAATGCCTGGGTAGAGCCCCGGACTATCAGTTCGCAGTCCAGCAACCGCGAGCCGCTGCTAACTGTTTGACCGTGAAGCTGATCCAGCAGAAGCAGCATCGCTTCGCGACCGATTTGATAGCGCGGTTGCGCGACCGTTGAGAGCGGCGGATCGCAAAATTCTGAAAGCGAAATATTATCGAATCCGATGATGGATAAATCTTTCGGTATGCGCAGGCCGCGGCGTTTGGCGTACGATAACGCGCCCAGCGCCATCACGTCGCTGTGACAAAATACGGCGGTTGGCGGTTCAGGCAGGTCCAGAAGCTTCTCCAGCGCCTGGCCACCGGCAGCGAAGGTAAAATCACCGCGGGCAATGTAGTGCGGATCGACGGTAACGCCAGTACGGCGCAGTGCCTGAACGTAACCCTGCAGGCGGTAGTGGCACAGCGGCATCTCTTCTGGCCCGGCAATACAGCCAATGCGCTTATGCCCCAGCTCCTGAAGATAGTTCACCGCGTTGAATGCGGCGGTGAGGTTATCGATATGGACCGTCGGCAGCTCCAGTTCAGGGGCAAACTCGTTAGCCATGACCATCGGCGGTAAATTACGCTGCTCTTCAATGCTGGCGTCAAACGGCAGGCGCGAGCCAAGCAGCAGCATGCCATCGATCTGCTTGGTGATAATAAGGTCGATAAAGGTCTTTTCCTGCTGGTTCTGATGGGCGCAGTCGCCAATCAACACCAGATACCCTTGTTCCGCCGCCGTCACTTCGATACCGCGGATAATCTCACTGAAGAAGGGATCGCAGATGTCCGGCACAATCACAAGGATTGTGCGTGATTCATTGCGTTTGACGTTGCGCCCCATCGCCTGTGGGAAATAACCCACTTCAAGCGCAGCCTGCTCTACCCGGTTGCGGGTCGCCTGGGAGACTTTATCCGGGTTCATTAATGCGCGGGACACGGTTGCCGTTGAGACTTGTGCTTTCTCGGCAACGTCTTTCATGGTCGCCGTGGCAACCTCTTTCCTGGACTTCAACGTCTTCTCCTCGCCTGAACACCGAACTTCTGACATCACCATTTTTACAGATAGTTAATGGAATCGGTTACAGAATTTTCATAAAAAGTGTGAGGAGCGTTAAATTTTTCGATCCGTCTTCAGCCTTCGATGGGATCGACGTCCAGCACCCACTTCACTTTACGTGCTTCAGGCAGGGTGTTGATCAGCGCCAGCGTGCCGCTAACAATGTGCTGTAAACGGATCCGCGAAGGATGCTGGAGCAAAATTTGCCAGCGGAAACGTCCGCCGCGTTTCGGCGCCAGCGCCGGTACCGGACCCAGGATCCACAGCTGATTATCCACCAGGGGGCTGGCCTGCAGGAGATTTCGCAGCTGCTGCAGGAAAAGCGGTGCCTGCTGGTTGTTATGATCTTCCGCGCGGATGATGACGTGGCTGGTCCACGGCGGCAGCTGCATGGTCTGTCGTTCGGCCAGCGCCTGCTCGGCAAAGGCGTCATAGCCTTTGTGCAGCAGGGTTTGCAGCAGCGGGTGCTCAGGGTGGTGCGTCTGCAGAACCACTTCGCCCTGTTTGCCTGCGCGCCCTGCCCGTCCGGCCACCTGGGTATAGAGCTGGGCAAAACGCTCGGCCGCGCGGAAATCCGCAGAGAACAGCGCGCCGTCCACGTCCAGCAGGGCGACCAGCGTGACGTCCGGGAAGTGGTGCCCTTTTGCCAGCATTTGGGTACCAATCAGAATGCGCGCCCCGCCGCGATGTACTTCCGCGAGCTGCTGTTCCAGCGCGCCCTTGCGGCTGGTGGTGTCTCTGTCGATACGAGAGATTGGAACGTCAGGGAAGAAGGGCGCCAGCGCCTGCTCAAGCTGTTCCGTTCCCAGACCGACCGGCACGATATGCGTTGACCCGCACGATGGACACTGGCGCGGCACCGGACGCTGGCTGTCGCAGTGGTGACAACGCAGGTGGCGCTGTGCCTGATGGAAGGTGTAGTAGTGGTCACAGCGTGGGCATTCCGCAATCCAGCCGCAGTCGTGGCACAGCAGGGCGGGTGCAAATCCGCGGCGGTTGAGGAACAGAATCACCTGGTTGCCCGCCTGCAAATGCTGACGCATGCGGGTAATCAATGCGGGTGCTAGCCCGGCCTGAACCTGCTGACCTTTTAGATCGAGCACGTGCTGAATGGCCGGACGGGCATTCCCGGCACGACGCGTCAGACGCAGCATATGATATTTGCGCTGGCGCACGTTGTGCAGGGTTTCGAGCGCAGGGGTGGCGGAGCCAAGAATAATCGGAATTTGCTCGCTGTGGGCGCGATAAACTGCCAGATCGCGCGCATGGTAGCGCCAGCCTTCCTGTTGCTTATAGGAGCTGTCGTGCTCTTCGTCGATCACGATCACGCCAAGATTTTTAAACGGCGTAAACAGCGACGAGCGGGTGCCGATCACAATCGCCGCTTCGCCATTTTTCGCTTTCAGCCAGGCGCTGAGGCGTTCGCTGTCGTTCAGACCGGAGTGCAGAACCTCAACCGGCGCGTTAAAGCGCTCGCGGAATCGAGCGATGGTTTGAGGGGTTAAGCCAATTTCCGGCACCATGACCAGCGCCTGTTTGCCCTGCGCGAGCACGTTTTCCAGCACGCTCAGATACACTTCGGTCTTACCGGAACCGGTGACGCCCGCCAGCAGCCAGGCAGAAAAATGGTCCGAGGCGCTGTGAATGGCGCCGACCGCGGTGGCCTGCTCGGTATTCAGGCGCAGACGATCCCCTGAAACGGAGAAGCCGTCGCGCCAGTCGTGAAGGGCTGGGGCCTGGCTTGCCAGCTCGCTCAGACCTTTCTTTCTCAGGGCCTGTAAAGCGGCTTCGCTCACCTCAAGTTCGTCGACCTGATGCCGCCAGATGTTACCCTGGCGCAGAGCGGCCAGCGCCTGCTGCTGTTTCTGCGATCGTTTGAGGCTATTAATGTCTACGGCTTGCCCTTGCTCGGTGGCAAACCAGTACCACATCGGCGCATGGCTGGCGCTCTTACCCTGGCGCAGCAGGATAGGCAGGGCGTGGAACAGGACATCCCCAATCGGATGATGGTAGTAATCAGCCGCCCACAGTAGCAGTCGCCAGGTGCTGGTGGAGTAAACCGGTTCGCTGTCCAGTACCTCAATGACCGATTTCAGCTCATTAAGGGGGAGATCGCTTTTATCGCTGACGGAAACAACGATCCCCACACGCTGTTGTTTGCCAAACGGCACGGTCACGCGACAGCCCGCTTTGGCGCTCATGCTGTCGGGCAGCAGGTAGTCAAAGGTGCGGGGAAGCGGAACGGGCAGGGCAACGTGAGCGACGGGCATCGAATCTTCCTGACTTGAAAAGTGGCGCGTTAGTATACACATTAGTGAAAGCGGCGTGCGGATCAGTTTGCATACGTTGGTCAAATTCTGTATGATTCGCCGCCTTTGGTGTACTTTACGCCAAAGAACTTACATTCAACATCGCGTGGTGTCTGGCGTTAGGGCTGGAAGAGCGACGCGGCCTTAACTGAGGTTCTCCCATGAAAAAAGATATTCACCCGAAATACGAAATGATTACTGCAAACTGTTCTTGCGGTAACTCTATCCAGATCCGCTCCACCGTGGGTCACGATCTGAACCTGGACGTGTGCGGCAAATGCCACCCGTTCTACACTGGTAAGCAGCGTGATGTTGCAACCGGTGGCCGTGTTGACCGCTTCAACAAGCGTTTCAGCATCCCGGGCGCTAAATAAGTTTCCCGAAAAAAAGGCACCGCAAGGTGCCTTTTTTGTATCCGCTTCTCAGTATTCCCACGTATCCGGGTCAATACCCAGTTCACGCATGATCACCTTCGCCTCTTCCGGGATTTCGTCGCTACGCTCTTTGCGCAGATCGTCATCGTTCGGCAACGGTTGACCGGTAAACGCATGCAGGAACGCTTCGCACAGCAGTTCGCTATTGGTCGCGTGACGCAGGTTGTTCACCTGACGACGCGTACGTTCATCGGTGAGGATCTTCAACACCTTCAGAGGAATGGAAACCGTAATTTTCTTTACTTGCTCACTCTTCTTACCGTGCTCAGCGTATGGGCTGATATATTCGCCGCTCCATTCAGCCATGAGATACCTTTAATCCTCTCAGTCATTAATCTAAAGGTGCAAACCGGTCACTGCCCGTTTTGAACCGTAATCTTGCGTAGTTTACCGTAGAGACGATACCGTGGCACGGATATTGCCGCTGCAGCGTGCACTAAAGCATATAATTTTAACGGCTATTTGCGCATTGCTCAATCTATACGCAAAGAAGTTTAGATGTCCAGATGTATTGACGTCCATAATTTGAATGTTTACTCTGGTGCCTGACTTTTCACCTCATTCGCCAGGAAGCCCTCACCATGACGCGTAAACAGGCCACTATTGCAGTGCGTAGCGGATTAAATGATGACGAGCAGTACGGCTGCGTTGTCCCGCCGATTCATCTTTCCAGTACCTACAATTTCACCGGATTTAATGAACCCCGCGCGCACGACTACTCGCGTCGTGGCAACCCTACGCGTGATGTGACCCAGCGTGCGCTGGCCGAGCTGGAAGGGGGCGCAGGGGCCGTATTGACCAACACCGGGATGTCTGCGATTCACCTGGTGACGACCGTGTTCCTGAAGCCGGGCGACCTGCTGGTGGCACCGCACGACTGCTATGGCGGCAGCTATCGTCTGTTTGACAGCCTCGCAAAACGCGGCTGTTATCGCGTGCTGTTTGTCGATCAAAACGACGAACAGGCGCTGAAACAGGCGCTGGCAGAGAAACCAAAGCTCGTTCTGGTGGAAAGTCCAAGCAATCCATTGTTGCGCGTTGTCGATATTGCGAAAATTTGTCAGCTCGCAAGGGATGCGGGAGCGATAAGTGTAGTGGATAATACGTTCCTCAGTCCGGCCCTTCAGAACCCACTCGCACTGGGTGCTGATCTGGTATTGCATTCATGCACTAAATATCTGAACGGCCACTCTGACGTGGTAGCGGGCGTGGTGATTGCAAAAGATCCCGACGTTGTCACGGAACTGGCATGGTGGGCCAATAATATTGGCGTCACCGCCGGGGCGTTCGACAGCTACCTGCTGTTGCGCGGCATCCGTACGCTTTCTCCGCGTATGGAAGTGGCGCAGCGCAATGCCCAGGCCATTGTCGATTTCCTGAAAACCCAGCCGCTGGTGAAGAAGCTTTATCACCCGTCGCTGCCGGAAAACCAGGGGCACGAGATTGCCGCGCGCCAGCAGAAAGGGTTTGGCGCGATGTTAAGTTTTGAACTGGACGGCGACGAGCAAACGCTGCGTCGCTTCCTGAGCGGGCTGTCATTGTTTACGCTGGCGGAATCATTAGGTGGGGTTGAAAGCTTGATCTCCCACGCCGCAACCATGACGCACGCCGGTATGGCACCGGAAGCACGTGCCGCCGCCGGGATTTCCGAGACGCTGCTGCGTATCTCGACCGGTATTGAAGATTCTGAAGATTTAATTGCCGATCTGGAAAATGGCTTCCGGGTCGCAGCCAAGGGGTAATCATGAGTGTGATAGCGCAGGCAGGGGCGAAGGGTCGTCAGCTGCACAAGTTTGGTGGTAGTAGTCTTGCTGATGTGAAATGTTATCTGCGCGTTGCAGGGATCATGACGGAGTATTCACAGCCGGGTGACATGATGGTTGTCTCCGCGGCGGGCAGCACCACCAACCAGTTGATTAGCTGGCTGAAACTGAGCCAGACCGATCGCCTTTCTGCGCATCAGGTGCAACAGTCCTTACGCCGCTATCAGAGCGAACTGATTGCTGGCCTGCTGCCAGCGGACGTTGCCGACGGGCTGATCAGCGCTTTTACGCACGATCTTGAACGTCTGGCGGCCCTGCTGGACAGCGGGATCACCGACGCGGTGTATGCCGAAGTGGTGGGCCACGGTGAAGTGTGGTCTGCACGTCTGATGGCTGCCGTGCTGCAACATCTGGGTGTGGATGCCGCCTGGCTCGACGCCCGTGATTTCCTCCGCGCCGAACGCGCCGCACAGCCGCAGGTGGATGAAGGGTTATCCTATCCGCTGCTGCAACAGCTCCTGGTGCAGCATCCCGGCAAACGTATTGTTGTCACCGGCTTTATCAGCCGCAGCAACGCGGGCGAAACCGTGCTGCTGGGCCGTAACGGTTCTGACTATTCGGCAACGCAAATCGGTGCGCTGGCGGGCGTGTCCCGCGTGACCATCTGGAGCGATGTGGCCGGCGTTTACAGCGCGGACCCACGCAAGGTGAAAGATGCCTGCCTGCTGCCATTGCTGCGTCTGGACGAAGCCAGCGAGCTCGCTCGCCTGGCCGCGCCCGTGCTGCACGCCCGCACGTTGCAGCCGGTGTCCGGCAGCGATATAGACCTCCAGCTGCGCTGTAGCTATACCCCGGATCAAGGCTCTACGCGTATCGAGCGCGTGCTGGCGTCCGGTACGGGCGCGCGTATTGTCACCAGCCACGACGACATCTGTCTGATTGAGTTCCAGGTGCCCGCGGGCCAGGATTTCAAGCTGGCGCATAAAGATATCGACCTGGTGTTAAAGCGTGCCCAGGTGCGTCCGCTGGCCGTTGGCGTGCATAACGACCGCCAGCTGCTGCAGTTCTGCTATACCGCTGAAGTGGCGGACAGCGCCCTGAAGATTCTGGATGAAGCGGGCCTGCCGGGCGAGCTTCGCCTGCGTCAGGGGCTGGCGCTGGTGGCGATGGTGGGGGCGGGCGTCACCCGTAACCCGCTGCACTGCCACCGCTTCTGGCAGCAGCTGAAAGGCCAGCCGGTTGAATTTACCTGGCAGTCAGAAGAGGGCATCAGCCTGGTCGCCGTGCTGCGTAAAGGGCCAACCGAAAGCCTGATTCAGGGTCTGCACACCTCCCTGTTCCGCGCGGAAAAACGCATCGGCCTGGTGCTGTTTGGTAAAGGCAACATCGGTTCCCGCTGGCTGGAGCTGTTCGCCCGTGAGCAGGTGACGCTTTCGGCACGTACCGGGTTTGAATTCATTCTCGCAGGCGTGGTGGACAGCCGCCGTAGCCTGCTGAATTACGAAGGGCTGGACGCCAGCCGGGCGCTGGCCTTCTTTAACGATGAGGCCGTCGAGCAGGATGAAGAGTCGCTGTTCCTGTGGATGCGCGCGCACCCGTATGACGATCTGGTGGTGCTGGACGTCACCGCCAGCGAACAGCTTGCGGATCAGTATCTGGATTTCGCCAGCCACGGTTTCCACGTCATTAGCGCCAACAAGCTGGCGGGGGCCAGCAGCACGGATAAATATCGTCAGATCCACGACGCGTTTGAAAAAACAGGCCGCCACTGGCTGTATAACGCCACCGTTGGGGCGGGCCTGCCGGTTAACCACACCGTGCGTGACCTGATTGAAAGCGGCGACAGCATTCTGGCGCTGAGCGGGATCTTCTCCGGCACGCTCTCCTGGCTGTTCCTGCAGTTTGACGGCACCGTACCGTTTACCGACCTGGTGGATCAGGCGTGGCAGCAGGGCTTAACCGAGCCTGACCCGCGTGTCGACCTCTCCGGTAAAGACGTGATGCGTAAGCTGGTGATTCTGGCGCGCGAAGCGGGTTACGACATCGAACCGGATGCCGTCCGCGTCGAGTCCCTGGTGCCTGCTGGCTGTGAAGAAGGGTCTGTGGACCATTTCTTTGAAAATGGTGAAGAGCTTAACGAGCAGATGGTGCAGCGTCTGGAAGCGGCGAACGAGATGGGACTGGTGCTGCGCTATGTGGCGCGTTTTGAGGCCAACGGTAAAGCCCGTGTCGGCGTCGAGGCGGTGCGACCTGACCATCCGCTGGCGGCGCTGCTGCCGTGCGATAATGTCTTCGCGATCGAAAGCCGCTGGTACCGCGATAATCCGCTGGTGATCCGTGGCCCGGGCGCGGGGCGCGATGTCACCGCCGGAGCGATCCAGTCCGACATCAACCGTCTGGCTAAGCTGCTGTAACGTCTACATTTCCCTCTCCCTGTGGGAGAGGGCCAAGGTGAGGGCATCGGACCGCGCTCACCCCATCATGAATTTCCTTCATCTTCCCTGAGCAAACCTCACCGTTATTGTTGATTATTTATGTTGACGTCCCTCCGCTTTTCCGTCATTTTTACATCTGGACGTCTAAACGTATAGAAGTTCACAATACAACAAACAATGACACGCGACAGATAGAGGTAAGGTATGAGCTTTTTTCACGCCAACCAGCGGGAAGCACTGAATCAGAGCCTGGCCGAAGTAAACGGCCAGATTAACGTCTCTTTTGAATTTTTCCCGCCGCGCACCAGTGAAATGGAGCAAACCCTGTGGAGCTCTATCGATCGCCTGAGCAGCCTGAAGCCAAAGTTTGTCTCCGTGACCTACGGTGCGAACTCCGGCGAGCGCGACCGCACGCACAGCATCATCAAAGGCATTAAAGACCGTACCGGTCTGGAAGCTGCGCCGCACCTCACCTGTATCGACGCCACCCGTGACGAGTTACGTGCCATTGCCCAGGACTACTGGAACAACGGTATCCGTCATATTGTCGCCCTGCGCGGCGATCTGCCGCCGGGAAGTGGCAAGCCAGAAATGTATGCCGCCGACCTGGTCGCGCTGCTGAAAGACGTGGCCGACTTTGATATCTCCGTCGCCGCGTATCCTGAAGTTCATCCGGAAGCGAAAAGCGCCCAGGCGGACCTGCTCAACCTGAAGCGTAAAGTGGATGCGGGTGCCAATCGCGCGATTACTCAGTTCTTCTTTGATGTGGAGAGCTACCTGCGTTTCCGTGACCGCTGCGTTTCCGCGGGCATCGACGTTGAAATTATCCCGGGGATCCTGCCGGTCTCTAACTTCAAACAGGCGAAGAAATTTGCTGATATGACCAACGTGCGCATTCCGCTGTGGATGTCCAAAATGTATGAAGGGCTGGACGATGACCCGGAGACCCGCAAGCTGGTGGGCGCTAACATCGCGATGGACATGGTGAAGATCTTAAGCCGCGAAGGGGTGAAGGATTTCCACTTCTACACGCTCAACCGCGCGGAAATGAGCTATGCCATCTGTCACACCCTGGGCGTTCGTCCGGCATAAAAAAATAGAAAGCCCTTATAAAATGAGGGCTTTTTAATCAAACAGATAGTTAAAAGGTATTAACTATCGAATCTGTGGATTATTTCAACTATATCTTATTGCTAGTGGTGTATATCGTAACGGTAACACTGTACAAGGGAGCATAGCGATGAGCACGTCAGACGAGACCAATAACGCAGCATCAGCCGGCAAATGCCCGTTCCATCACGGCGGCGCCGATCACAGCGCGGGAGCAGGTACAAGCAGCCGTGACTGGTGGCCAAAGCAACTCCGCATTGACCTTCTTAACCAACATTCCAACCGTTCTAACCCGCTGGGTGAAGACTTCGACTACCGCAAAGAATTTAGCAAACTCGACTACTCTGCCCTCAAAGGCGATCTCAAAGCGCTTTTAACCGACTCTCAGCCGTGGTGGCCTGCTGACTGGGGCAGCTATGCTGGCCTGTTTATTCGCATGGCGTGGCACGGCGCGGGTACTTATCGCTCCGTTGATGGACGCGGCGGGGCAGGACGCGGCCAACAGCGTTTTGCACCGCTGAACTCCTGGCCCGATAACGTCAGTCTGGATAAAGCGCGTCGTCTGCTGTGGCCCATCAAGCAAAAATACGGGCAAAAAATTTCCTGGGCTGACCTGTTCATTCTGGCGGGGAACGTGGCGCTGGAAAACTCCGGTTTCCGCACCTTTGGTTTCGGTGCCGGTCGTGAAGACGTCTGGGAACCGGATCTGGACGTGAACTGGGGCGATGAAAAAGCCTGGCTGACCCACCGTGACCCGGAAGCGCTGGTGAAGCGTCCTCTGGCCGCAACCGAAATGGGCCTGATCTACGTTAACCCGGAAGGGCCAAACGCCAGCGGTGAACCACTGTCCGCGGCGGCAGCCATCCGCGCGACCTTTGGCAATATGGGCATGAACGACGAAGAGACCGTGGCGCTGATCGCCGGTGGTCATACGCTCGGTAAAACCCATGGCGCAGGTGAAGCCACACATGTGGGCACCGACCCTGAAGCCTCACCGATTGAAGCGCAGGGCCTGGGCTGGGCGAGTACGCACGGTACAGGCGTTGGTGCAGATGCCATTACGTCCGGTCTGGAAGTTATCTGGTCGCAAACTCCGACCCAGTGGAGCAACTACTTCTTCGAGAACCTGTTCAAATATGAGTGGGTCCAGACCCGCAGCCCGGCAGGTGCCATTCAGTTTGAAGCCGTGGATGCGCCAGAAATTATGCCGGACCCATTCGACCCGTCGAAAAAACGCAAACCAACGATGCTGGTCACCGACCTGACGCTGCGTTTTGATCCGGAATTCGAGAAAATTTCTCGCCGCTTCCTGAACGATCCGCAGGCTTTCAACGAAGCCTTTGCGCGCGCGTGGTTCAAACTGACTCACCGCGATATGGGCCCAAAAGCGCGGTACATTGGTCCGGAAGTGCCAAAAGAAGATCTGATCTGGCAGGATCCGCTGCCTCAGCCGGTGTTCAATCCTTCGAAAGAAGACATCGAAAGCCTGAAAGCGGAAATCATTGCCTCGGGTCTCTCCGTGAGTGAGCTGGTTTCCGTTGCCTGGGCGTCTGCGTCGACCTTCCGCGGTGGCGACAAGCGTGGCGGCGCCAACGGTGCGCGTCTGGCGCTGGCGCCTCAGCGCGACTGGGATGTTAACGCCGCTGCCGTACGTGCATTACCGGCTCTGGAAGCCATCCAGCGCACCACCAATAAAGCCTCCCTGGCCGATATCATCGTGCTGGCGGGCGTGGTAGGCGTTGAGCAGGCGGCGAAAGCGGCAGGCGTTTACGTTACCGTACCGTTTACGCCGGGCCGCGTGGATGCGCGCCAGGACCAGACGGATATCGAGATGTTTAACCTGCTCGAGCCGATTGCCGATGGCTTCCGCAACTACCGTGCGCAGGTGGATACGTCAACCACCGAATCACTGCTGATCGACAAAGCGCAGCAGCTGACGCTGACCGCACCCGAACTGACGGTTTTGGTCGGCGGTCTGCGCGTACTCGGGGCAAACTTCGATGGCAGCAAGAATGGCGTGTTCACCGACCGTGAGGGCGTGCTGAGCAATGACTTTTTCGTGAACCTGCTGGATATGAATACCCAGTGGAAGGCGACCGACGACTCAAACGAGCTGTTTGCCGGTAGCGATCGCGCCAGTGGCGAAGTGAAATACACCGCGACCCGCGCGGACCTGGTGTTCGGTTCAAACGCCGTTCTGCGCGCGCTGGCTGAAGTCTACGCCAGCAGCGATGCACACGAGAAGTTTGTGCGTGATTTTGTTGCCGCTTGGGCGAGAGTGATGGATTTGGATCGGTTTGACGTGAAGTAACCAGTATGCCGGGTGGCGGCTACGCCTTACCCGGCTTGCAAAAGCATGTCATTCGTAGGCCGGGTAAGCGTAGCGCCACCCGGCTTTTTTTATTACTCCCACTCCTGCAGGAACCGCTGTCCATACTGGTCAGCCACCAGCAGCGCCGCATACACCTGATCTGGCGTTACTCCGCCCGGCATGTTGTGAATAGTTTCCCCTTCTGCACAGGACGCTTCTGCGATCAGCCGCATTTTGGCCGGAATATCCTCTTTAATATTCAGCTGCGCCAGCGTGATCGGCAGTCCCACGCTGTGGCAAAGCGCCGCGACGGTCTCTATTTCTTCTACCGGCGCATTTTCGAGCACCAGCTGCGTCAGCGTACCAAACGCTACTTTTTCACCGTGATAGAAGTGATGCGCATCCGGCACCGCCGTCATACCGTTATGAATCGCATGTGCCGCAGCCAGTCCACCGCTTTCAAAACCTACGCCGCTGAGATAGGTGTTGGCTTCGATAATGCGTTCCAGCGCAGGCGTTACGACATGCTGTTCCGCCGCCAGCATGGCTTTCTCACCCTCTTCAAGCAGCGTGTTATAGCACAGCTCCGCCAGCGCGAGTGCCGCCTGCGTGCATTTACCGCCCGCCATCGTCGTGGCACCGCTACGCGAGCAGGCGCGCGCTTCAAACCAGGTCGCCAGCGCATCGCCAATCCCCGCGGCAAGCAGACGAGCCGGTGCACCCGCGACGACTTTGGTATCCACAATCACCATGTTCGGGTTGTGCGGCAGCATCAGGTAGCGATCGAACTCGCCGCTGTCGGTATAGATTACGGAAAGTGCGCTGCACGGTGCATCGGTGGAGGCAATGGTCGGGGCAATCGCAACCGGCACGTCCATAAAGTGTGCCAGCGCTTTGGCGGTGTCCAGCGTCTTCCCGCCGCCGATACCCAGCACGGCCAGACAGTCGGCGCTATCGGCCAGTTTTTTCAGACGATCGATTTCATTTTGTGAACATTCGCCACCAAACGGTGCGATTTCTGCATGCAGCTCTGCGTTTTTAAAGCTCTGGCGCAAGGTTTCTTCAGCAAAACCCAGCACAAATTTATCCCCGACAACCAGCCAACGCGTTGCCAGCGGTTTCAGGTAGTCGCCGAGGCGGGTAAGCACATCAGCGCCCTGGATATATTTTCCCGGCGATTGAATGATACGGTCCATAACATTTCTCCCTTAGAGGTTGAGGTTACCAAACGCGTTTTTCCAGTCCTGCTCGAACTTCTCTATGGCTGACTCTACCGCCGGCGTGCCGAGCATTTGTTGCGCTACATCTAAAGGAAGCGTGATTGCGTCGCATCCGGCCAGCAGGCAGTCCAGCGCCTGACGTGGCGTTTTGAAGCTGGCGGCCAGCACCTTGCTCTCAGGGGCATGCATTTCCAGAAGAGACTGCAGCTCCTGGACCATGCGGATACCATCACCGCCCTGGGCATCGACGCGGTTCACATACGGTGCGACATACGACGCGCCCGCCAGCGCAGCCAGCAGACCCTGTGCGGCGCTGTATACGGCCGTCCCGAGTGTAGTGATCCCCTCGTTTTTCAATGCCTTAATCGCTACAAGTCCTTCTGCCGTTACCGGAATTTTCACCACGATATCCGGCAGGGCATTACTGAGACGTTTGGCTTCTGCCACCATTCCCCCGGCGTCACGGCTCATGGTCTGGGCAAACAGAGTGCCCCGGGGAGCGATGGCTTTTTGCAGGCGCGGCAGCACGCTCCAGATGGACTCCCGGCTGGCGGCAATAATGCTCGGGTTAGTGGTCACACCCGCGATCGGGAATACCCGCGCCAGACGCTCAACTTCCGCCACGTTGGCGGTGTCCAGGTACAGTTCCATTATTTTTCCTTAAGTCAGAAAGGTTGAATAAAGGATAAGGCGCGGCAGAGTACGGCGGATACAGGTCAATTTTGCCAAATACTGGACAAATGTAATGTCCTTAGTGAAGTGAGAGAACGATCACAATGCTATTTTTTGGCGATCAGCTGGCTGTGATACTGACGACGATATTCGGAAGGGGAGCGCTCGGTGTGCTTACGAAAGAGACGGCAAAAGTAGTTGCTGTCCGTAAATCCGCAGCGTGCGGCGATATCTTTAATTTTGAGGTCATAGCCTTTCAGCAGCTGGCGCGCGTGTTCCAGACGGGTCTGCGTCAGGTATTCATTGAACCCGACGTTCCCGGTCTTCTGAAAAAGGTGAGAGAGATAGTTAGGGGAAATATAAAATGCCCCGGCAACGGAATCCCGGGTCAGCGCCGAGGCATGGTTTTCGTCAATAAAGCGACGAACGGCTTCGAATAATGCGCGACTGCGGCTATCAGTGTGGATATCACTGCCAAGCAGATCGCGGCAGTGGCTGAGCAGACTTAATATCACCAGCCTGGCCGTGTCATGCTCAGTTGGCTGCATCTGCAGCTCATTGAGCGTTTGAAGGAGAAACGCGCCCGTCCGGGGCCCTCTTCTGGCAATCTGCTGCTGTTGTATAAGAGCGTTGCCCCGGTAGAGCTGAAGCATCAGCTGCTGTTTGCCGAAGCTTATTATGAGCGAGTTTGAAGAATGCAGTGGGACGTTCCCGGATGCGGAAAAGAAGGCTTCGCAGCGGGTTTCCAGGATAACTGAGAGACAAGGTGATGTGCGGTTATTCTCGGCAGGCGCGACAAAGTGCACTTGATCCAGGGGGAATGCGCCTTTAATCAGAGCCGTGAGGATGTGCGTAATATCGTGGAACATGTTTTGGATACCGGGGTATTGCCGGGTGGGCGCAAGCACCCCCCGGCATAGCGGATTAGCCCGTGTTACGCATACCCGCCGCAACGCCCGCAATCGTCACCATCAGCGCCTGCTCAACGCGAGGATCCGGCTCTTTGCCTTCTTCTTCCGCCAGACGAGAACGGTGCAGCAGCTCTGCCTGCAGGACGTTCAGCGGGTCGGTGTAGATGTTACGCAGCTGGATAGACTCGGCGATCCACGGCAGGTCCGCCATCAGGTGTGAGTCGTTGGCGATATCCAGCACCACTTTGATGTCGCCTTCCAGCAGTTCGCGCAGCTCTTTACCCAGCGCCCACAGCTCAGGCTTAACCAGACGCTGATCGTAGTATTCCGCCAGCCACAGGTCAGCTTTCGAGAAGACCATCTCCAGCATACCCAGACGGGTAGAGAAGAATGGCCAGTCGCGGCACATGGTTTCCAGTTCGTTCTGTTTACCGTCTTCCACCACTTTCTGCAGCGCGGCACCGGCACCTAGCCAGGCAGGCAGCATCAAACGGTTCTGCGTCCAGGCGAAAATCCATGGAATCGCGCGCAGTGACTCTACGCCGCCGGTCGGGCGACGCTTCGCCGGACGCGAGCCCAGCGGCAGTTTACCCAGTTCCTGCTCAGGTGTTGCCGAGCGGAAGTAAGGCACAAAATCTTTGTTTTCACGCACGTAGCCACGGTAAAGATCGCAGGAGATCGCCGACAGTTCGTCCATGATATGGCACCAGGACGCTTTCGGCTCCGGCGGTGGCAGCAGGTTTGCTTCCAGAATGGCGCTGGTATAAAGCGACAGACTGCTGATGGTCACTTCCGGCAGGCCGTATTTGAAGCGGATCATCTCACCTTGCTCGGTCACGCGCAGGCCGCCTTTCAGGCTGCCTGGCGGCTGCGACAGCAGTGCCGCGTGTGCAGGTGCGCCGCCGCGGCCGATTGAGCCACCGCGTCCGTGGAACAGCGTCAGCTCAATACCGGCTTTCTCGCAGGTTTTAATCAGTGCATCCTGCGCCTGATACTGCGCCCAGGATGCCGCCATCACGCCCGCATCTTTGGCGGAGTCGGAATAGCCAATCATCACCATCTGCTTGCCCTGAATAAAGCCGCGATACCAGTCGATGTTCAGCAACTGGGTCATCACGTCGTTGGCGTTGTTCAGGTCATCGAGGGTTTCAAACAGCGGCGCCACCGGCAGGGCATAGTCGATGCCCGCTTCTTTCAGAAGCAGATGAACGGCCAGCACGTCGGACGGGGTCTTCGCCATGGAGATCACATAGGCGGCCACCGATCCTTTCGGTGCGTCCACGATCGCTTTACAGGTGTTGAGCACCTCGCGGGTTTCGTTGCTTGGCTCCCAGTTGCGCGGCAACAGAGGGCGCTTGGAGTTCAGTTCGCGGATCAGGAATGCCTGTTTGTCGGCTTCAGACCAGCTTTCATAGTCGCCGATGCCGAGATAGCGGGTCAGTTCACCCAGCGCTTCGGTATGGCGGGTACTTTCCTGACGTACGTCGATACGCACCAGCGGCACGCCGAAACATTTCACGCGGCGCAGGGTGTCGAGCAGTTCGCCGTTAGCGATGATGCCCATCCCGCAGGCCTGGAGTGATTTATAACAGGCGTACAGCGGTTCCCAGAGCTGTTCGTTCTGGCTGAGCAGGCCTTCCGGCTTCGGCAGACGCTGGCCTTTCAGGCGCGCTTCCAGCCAGGCCTGAGTCGCCATCAGCTGACCGCGCAGTTTTTTCATCAGGAAACGGTACGGCTCGCTGGCGCCTTCTTCACCGGCCAGCGCGCGCAGTTCCGGCGTCGCTTCGACCATCGACAGTTCGGAAATCAGCACCTGAATATCTTTCAGGAACAAATCGGTCGCTTTCCAGCGGCTCAGCAACAGAACGTGACGGGTGATTTCCGCAGTGACGTTCGGGTTGCCGTCGCGGTCGCCGCCCATCCAGGAGGTGAAGCGTACCGGCACAAAGTCGACCGGCAGGCGGTAGCCGAGGTTCTCTTCCAACTGTTCGTTCAGCTCGCGCAGGTAGTTCGGCACCCCTTCCCACAGGCTGTTTTCCACCACCGCAAAGCCCCATTTGGCTTCGTCGACCGGGCTGGGGCGTTGCTTACGAATTTCGTCGGTATGCCAGGACTGAGCAATCAGCTGGCGCAGACGGCGCATCAGCTGGTTGCGTTCATAGTCGGCGATGTCTTTGTTATCCAGCTGCTTGAGGCAGTTGTTCACTTCCACCATTTTGTGGATCAGGGTACGACGGGTGATCTCGGTTGGGTGAGCGGTCAGAACCAGCTCCAGCGAGAGAGACTCCACCGCTTTTTTGATGGTGGCTTCGGTGAGATCGGGCTGGTCTTTCAGTTTACGCAGCGTACGGGCAATCACTTCCGGGTTGCTGGCAGCTTCGCCATTAGGCGAAATGCTGTGGTATTGCTCAGCGGTGTTGGCCAGGTTCAGGAACTGGCTGAAGGCACGGGCAACGGGCAGCAGCTCATCGTTGGAGAGGTTCTGCAAGGTGGTGAGCAGTTCCTGACGGCTGGCCTCGTTACCGGCACGGGAAGATTTAGACAGCTTGCGGATGGTTTCAACGCGTTCGAGGATGTTTTCCCCTAACGCATCTTTGATGGTATCTCCAAGCACTTTGCCGAGCATACTGACATTACTACGCAACGCGGAATATTGTTCGTTCATAAAAACCCAGTCACCCCATCATTTTTGTTTATGCCCATGCGAAAAACTGCTGGACAATATTTTGTCATCTCCCTTTATAAAGCCACGTAAAACCCCCGTCGTCAATTGCTGCGAAAACGGTTCAGCAAACGAATAAATGCGGGCAATTTACGAAATTTAATTCGCATTGCGTCAGATAAGAGATGCTTATGGGAATGTGACGGAGATCATGCGATTTGTTGCCCTCACTCTAACCCTCTCCCACCGGGAGAGGGTTAGAGTCGGTGCGGTTTTAATGCCAGCAGAAGTGGTGCACAACCTGGGTAATCAACTCGCGAGTGGGCTTGATGAAGCGGGTTTCCAGATACTCATCCGGCTGGTGCGCCTGGTTAATGGAGCCAGGGCCAAGGACCAGCGTCGGACACAGCGTCTGAATGAACGGCGCTTCGGTGCAGTAGTTCACCACGTCGGTTTTTTCACCAAGCAGTTTTTCCACCACTTCAACCAGCTGATGATCCGGAGGGCACTCATAACCCGGGATCGGCGGATGCAGTTCGGAGACCGTCAGGCGGCCCGGCCAGCGCTCGCTCACCGGGGCCAGTGCTTCATTCAGCAAGCCGTCGAGATCGCTCAGCGTCATACCCGGCAGCGGGCGGATATCCATATGCAGTTCGCAGCAGGCGCAGATACGGTTGGAGGCATCGCCGCCGTGCAGGCTGCCGAGGTTTAGGGTCGGATACGGCACGGTAAACGCGTCATAGTGATAACGTTCTTTCAGCGAGTCGCGCAGGGTCATGATGCGGCCGATGGCGTCATGCATCAGCTCAATCGCATTTACGCCGCGCGCCGGATCGCTGGAATGACCGGACTGGCCCAGCACGCGCACGGCCGTCGAGATATGACCTTTGTGCGCGCGAATCGGTTGCAATGACGTCGGCTCGCCGATAATGGCGCAATCCGGGCGAATCGACGTGTTTTCAGAGAAGTAGCGCGCGCCCGCCATGCTGGTCTCTTCGTCGGCGGTCGCCAGAATGTAGAGCGGCTTTTTCAGTTTTGTCACGTCCACGTCACGCAGCGCGTCGAGGATAAAGGCGAAGAAGCCTTTCATGTCGGCGGTGCCGAGACCATAGAGTTTGTTGTCGTGCTCGGTCAGGGTGAACGGATCGCGGGTCCAGCGGCCATCGTCAAACGGCACGGTGTCGGTATGACCGGCAAGCAGCAGGCCGCCCGCACCGGTTCCGGTGCTGGCCAGCAGGTTAAATTTATGACGGGTTCCGGGGACGGGCTGTACCTCAACGTTAAACCCAAGATCGCTAAACCAACCCGCCAGCAGATTGATTAAAGACTCATTGCTTTGATCCAGCGCTTCTTCCGTTGCACTGATGGACGGTGTGGCAATCAGGGCGCGGTAGATCTCGATAAATGGCGGTAAGTTCATTTTCATTGTTGACACACCTTAGGTCGTGATAGTATCAATATTCATGCAATAAATGTGAATAAAAATACATTAACGTTGAGCATAAAGGAACCCGATGTTGAATACGCTGATTGTAGGCGCTAGCGGTTATGCGGGCGCAGAGCTTGTAAGCTACGTGAATCGCCATCCACATATGACCATAACCGCTTTGACCGTGTCAGCGCAAAGCAATGATGCAGGAAAGTTAATTTCCGATTTGCATCCGTGGCTTTTGGGCATTGTCGATCTGCCGCTGCAGCCGATGTCTGACATCAGTGAGTTCACCGACGGCGTTGACGTGGTGTTTTTAGCCACTGCGCACGAAGTCAGTCATGACCTGGCACCGCAGTTCCTGGCAGCCGGCTGCGTGGTGTTCGATCTCTCCGGCGCGTTCCGCGTTAACGACGGCGCGTTCTACGAAAAATATTACGGTTTCACCCATCAGCACCCCGATCTGCTTGAAAAAGCGGTTTACGGCCTGGCGGAGTGGAGCACAGACAAACTCAAAGAAGCGGATCTGATTGCCGTGCCAGGCTGCTACCCGACGGCGGCGCAACTTTCCCTGAAGCCGCTGATCGACGCAGGTCTGCTGGATCTGAACCAGTGGCCGGTGATCAACGCCACCAGCGGCGTGAGCGGAGCAGGGCGCAAAGCGGCGATCTCTAATAGCTTCTGCGAAGTGAGCCTTCAGCCGTATGGCGTGTTTAATCACCGCCATCACCCTGAAATCACGACGCATCTGGGTACGGACGTCATTTTCACGCCGCATCTGGGCAGCTTCCCGCGCGGCATCCTTGAAACCATCACCTGCCGCCTGCAACCGGGCGTGACCAAAGAGCAGGTGAGCGAGGTCTTCACGCAGGCGTATGCGGATAAACCGCTGGTGCGTCTGTATGACAAAGGCGTGCCGGCGCTGAAAAATGTGGTCGGGCTGCCATTCTGCGACATCGGCTTTGCCGTACAGGGCGAGCACCTGATTGTGGTCGCTGCAGAAGATAACTTACTCAAAGGCGCTGCCGCACAGGCAATGCAGTGTGCAAATATTCGTTTCGGCTTCCCTGAAACGCAGGCTCTTATTTAAGGTGTGATGATGAACCCATTAATTATCAAACTCGGTGGTGTACTGCTGGACAGCGAAGAAGCGCTGGAGCGTCTGTTTACCGCGCTGGTGAACTATCGTGAATCACACCAACGTCCGCTGGTGATTGTGCACGGCGGCGGCTGCGTGGTAGATGAGCTGATGAAAGGGCTCAACCTGCCGGTGAAAAAGAAAAACGGCCTGCGCGTCACGCCCGCTGACCAGATTGACATCATTACCGGTGCGCTGGCGGGAACGGCGAACAAAACGCTGCTGGCATGGGCGAAGAAACATCATATCGCCTCCGTTGGTCTCTGTCTGGGGGATGGCGACAGCGTAAAAGTGACCCAGCTCGATGAAGAACTGGGCCACGTTGGACTGGCGCAGCCGGGTTCGCCTAAGCTGATTAACACGCTGCTGGAAGGTGGTTTCCTGCCAGTGGTGAGCTCTATCGGCGTGACCGAAGAGGGCGAACTAATGAACGTTAACGCGGATCAGGCGGCAACGGCTCTGGCGGCTACGCTGGGCGCAGACCTGATCCTGCTTTCCGACGTGAGCGGCATTCTGGACGGCAAAGGCCAGCGCATCGCGGAAATGACCGCGGCCAAAGCCGAACAGCTGATCGCGCAGGGCATCATTACTGACGGCATGATCGTCAAAGTGAACGCCGCGCTGGATGCCGCTCGCACGCTGGGTCGCCCGGTGGATATCGCCTCCTGGCGTCACGCGGAACAACTGCCGGCGCTGTTTAACGGCACGCCGATTGGCACGCGTATTTTAGCGTAATCGATTTAATGTTTTGTAGGCCCGGTAAGCGCAGCGTCACCGGTCAATGAAATTCAAAGATATTAAGGAAGCATGTTATGGCACTTTGGGGTGGGCGTTTTACACAGGCAGCGGATCAGCGGTTCAAACAGTTCAATGACTCTTTGCGCTTCGACTACCGCCTGGCCGAACAGGATATTGTCGGCTCTGTGGCCTGGTCCAAAGCGCTAGTAACCGTTGGCGTGCTGACCGCAGAGGAGCAGCTGCAACTGGAAGAGGCGCTGAATAACCTTCTGGAAGAGGTGCGTCTGGATCCGCAGCAAATCCTGCAGAGCGATGCCGAAGATATTCACAGCTGGGTGGAAGGCAAACTTATCGACAAAGTCGGTCAGTTGGGTAAAAAGCTACACACCGGCCGTAGCCGTAACGACCAGGTTGCGACCGACCTGAAGCTGTGGTGTAAAGAGACCGTTGGCGAGCTGCTGGCAGCTAACCGTCAGCTGCAGAGCGCGCTGGTAGAGACCGCGCAGAACAACCAGGACGCCGTGATGCCGGGCTATACCCACCTGCAACGCGCGCAGCCGGTGACCTTTGCCCACTGGTGTCTGGCCTATGTTGAGATGCTGGCGCGTGACGAAAGCCGTCTGCAGGACACCCTGAAACGTCTGGATGTCAGCCCACTGGGCAGCGGCGCGCTGGCCGGTACCGCGTATGAAATCGACCGTGAGCAGCTGGCAGGCTGGCTGGGCTTTGCCTCTGCCACCCGTAACAGCCTGGACAGCGTCTCTGACCGTGACCATGTACTGGAGCTGCTCTCCAATGCGTCTATCGGGATGGTGCATCTGTCGCGCTTTGCCGAAGACCTGATCTTCTTTAACTCCGGTGAAGCCGGTTTTGTGGAGCTGTCCGACCGCGTGACGTCCGGATCTTCCCTGATGCCGCAGAAGAAAAACCCGGACGCGCTGGAGCTGATTCGCGGCAAGTGTGGCCGTGTGCAGGGCGCACTTACCGGTATGATGATGACCCTGAAAGGGCTGCCACTGGCTTATAACAAAGATATGCAGGAAGACAAAGAAGGGCTGTTCGACGCGCTCGACACCTGGCTGGATTGTCTGCATATGGGTGCGCTGGTGCTGGATGGCATTCAGGTGAAACGTCCGCGCTGCCAGGAAGCGGCGCAGCAGGGGTATGCCAACTCCACCGAGCTGGCGGATTACCTGGTCGCGAAGGGCGTACCGTTCCGTGAAGCGCACCATATTGTGGGCGAAGCGGTGGTGGAGGCGATTCGTCAGGGTAAACCGCTGGAAGACCTGGCGCTTGCTGACCTGCAGAAGTTCAGTGCGGCTATCGGGGAGGATGTCTATCCGATTCTGGCGCTGCAATCCTGCCTGGATAAGCGTGCCGCGAAAGGCGGCGTGTCGCCGAAGCAGGTCGCGCAGGCGATTACGGATGCGAAAAACCGGTTGGTTTGATCGGTGCGGGTGGGTGCCCTCACCCCGGCCCTCTCCCACAGGGAGAGGGAGCAAACACTAAAAATGGCAACTTCGGTTGCCATTTTGCGTTTACCTCGGGCTTTTTTGTGCAAAAAAAAGCGGACCACGGGGTCCGCAAAAGTTCACGTTGGCTTTAGTTGTTCGAGTTTTGAGAGAAACTCGATGACGGTGCGGGGACGTCAAGGGTCAAACACGTGCCGCCTCGTCTATGTGGTGTATTATTCAACAGAAAGCTTGATAGGGATAATCGTTCGTTGCTATGCTATCTATCGCCATGAACTATCGTGGCGACGGAGGATGAATAATGAATATTCGTGATCTTGAATACCTGGTAGCGCTAGCCGAGCACCGCCATTTTCGCCGTGCTGCAGATTCCTGCCACGTCAGCCAGCCGACGCTGAGCGGTCAGATCCGCAAGCTGGAAGATGAGCTGGGCGTAATGCTGCTGGAGCGCACCAGTCGTAAGGTACTGTTCACCCAGGCCGGTTTGTTGCTGGTGGATCAGGCGCGCACCGTGCTGCGCGAGGTCAAAGTGCTCAGGGAAATGGCAAGCCAGCAGGGGGAAGCGATGTCCGGCCCACTGCATATTGGCCTGATCCCAACCGTTGGCCCGTATCTTTTGCCGCACATCATTCCAATGTTGCACCAGACTTTCCCAAAACTCGAAATGTACCTGCATGAAGCGCAAACCCATCAACTGCTGGCGCAGTTAGATAGCGGCAAGCTCGACTGCGCTATTCTGGCGCTGGTGAAAGAGAGCGAAGCGTTTATTGAAGTGCCGCTGTTCGATGAGCCAATGATGCTGGCGATCTATGAAGATCACCCGTGGGCGAACCGCGATCGCGTGCCGATGGCCGATCTGGCCGGTGAAAAGCTGCTGATGCTGGAAGATGGCCACTGTCTGCGCGATCAGGCAATGGGCTTTTGCTTTGAAGCGGGTGCCGACGAAGATACCCATTTCCGCGCAACCAGCCTGGAAACGCTGCGTAATATGGTGGCGGCGGGAAGCGGGATTACGCTGCTGCCTGCGCTGGCCGTGCCGCGCGAGCGTAAGCGTGATGGCGTGGTTTATCTGCCGTGCATTAAGCCTGAACCGCGTCGCACGATCGGCCTTGTTTATCGTCCGGGGTCACCGCTGCGCAGCCGCTATGAGCAGCTGGCAGAGGCCATCCGCGGTGCGATGGATGGCCATTTCGATAACGCGTTAAAACAGGCGGTTTAAGCCGTTCAGCGCGGCGACCCGATAGGCTTCTGCCATAGTCGGGTAGTTAAAGGTGGTGTTAACGAAGTACTCAATGGTGTTACCGCCGCCTTTTTGCTCCATGATCGCCTGGCCGATGTGAATGATTTCCGCCGCGCGCTCACCAAAGCAGTGAATGCCGAGGATCTCTTTCGTCTCGCGATGGAACAGGATTTTCAGCGTCCCCACGCTCATTCCGACAATTTGCGCCCGCGCCAGATGTTTAAACTGCGCGCGACCCACCTCATATGGCACTTTCATTGACGTCAGCTGCTGCTCGGTTTTCCCTACGGAACTGATTTCCGGAATGGTATAGATGCCGGTCGGGATATCTTCGATCAGATGCGCCGTCGCTTCACCTTTCACCAGCGCCTGTGCGGCAATACGGCCCTGGTCATAAGCGGCAGAGGCCAGGCTTGGGTAACCAATCACGTCGCCGACCGCGTAAACGTGCGGCAGGGCAGTCTGGTACATGCTGTTGACCTTCAGCTGACCGCGGCTGTCGGTCTCAAGTCCGATATTCTCCAGCTGCAGGGAATCGGTGTTGCCGGTACGACCGTTGGCGTACAGCAGGCAGTCCGCTTTCAGCTTCTTACCGGACTTAAGGTGCATGATCACACCGTCGTCGCAACCTTCAATCTTCTCGTATTCTTCGTTGTGGCGAATCACCACGCCGCTGTTCCAGAAGTGGTAGGAGAGAGAGTCTGACATCTCCTGATCGAGGAATGCCAGCAGGCGGTCGCGCGTGTTGATGAGATCAACTTTGACATCCATTCCGCGGAAGATCGACGCATATTCGCAGCCAATGACCCCTGCGCCATAGATGATGACGTGGCGGGGTTCATGGTGCAGGCTCAGAATCGAGTCGCTGTCGTAAACGCGCGGGTGCGAGAAGTCGACGTCGGCCGGGTGGTAAGGGCGCGATCCGCAGGCAATCACAAATTTTTCGGCGGTGAGTGTCTCAACCGAACCGTCGTGGCATTCAAGTGCCAGGGTGTGTTCATCCACAAAATGCGCGTTGCCCTGCAAAATCTCACAGTGGTTACGCTCATAAAACCCCTGGCGCATGCGCGTCTGCTGGTTAATGACGGTATCCGCATGATTCAGGATGTCGGCAAAGGAGGAACGAAGAAGTCGGGAGTGGTCGCTGTAAAGAGGGTTCTGGTTAAATTCGATAATGCGGCTAACGGCGTGGCGGAGGGCTTTTGAAGGGATGGTGCCCCAGTGGGTGCAACCGCCGCCGACATTATGGTAGCGCTCAATGACCGCTACTCTGGCTCCCTGTTTCACCAGACCCATAGCAGCGCCTTCGCCTCCGGGGCCGGAACCAATAACTATTGCGTCGTAATCGTAGGAATGTGGCATGGTAAGGCTTACCTGTTCTTATACATAAAAGCAACAGAATCATAACATCATTGCCAGGGTAACCCAATTATCGTTGTGCTTTTTTCCGGCAGTGGAGCACAAACCGCACGTAAACAATCATTCACAAAGCCAGGCAAACAGATTAATTTTATTCTCTGGTATAGTGCCAGCAGGCCTTTGGAAGGATTCAACTATCGTGATGGGCGTAAGAGCACAACAAAAAGAGAAAACCCGGCGTTCGCTGGTGGAAGCCGCATTCAGTCAACTGAGTGCCGAGCGGAGTTTTGCCAGTTTGAGCCTGCGCGAAGTCGCACGCGAGGCCGGGATTGCGCCAACGTCCTTCTATCGTCATTTCCGTGATGTGGATGAACTGGGCCTGACCATGGTCGATGAAAGCGGTCTGATGCTGCGCCAGCTGATGCGCCAGGCACGTCAGCGTATCGCCAAAGGGGGGAGCGTGATACGCACCTCCGTGTCGACCTTTATGGAATTTATTGGCAATAACCCCAACGCTTTTCGTCTTCTTTTGCGCGAGCGTTCGGGCACATCGGCGGCGTTTCGTGCCGCCGTCGCGCGTGAAATTCAGCACTTCATCGCGGAACTTGCCGACTATCTTGAACTCGAAAATCATATGCCGCGTGCGTTTACTGAAGCACAGGCTGAGGCGATGGTGACGATTGTTTTCAGCGCGGGTGCCGAAGCGCTGGATGTCAGCATTGAACAACGCAAACAGCTCGAAGAGCGACTGGTATTGCAGCTCAGGATGATCTCCAAAGGCGCGTACTACTGGTATCGCCGTGAACAAGAGAAACTGGCACATCAAACCGAAGAGTGAAGGTGAGTAATGAAACAGTCAGGTCAGGATAAAGGGACGCTGTTGCTGGCATTGATCGCTGGCTTATCCATTAATGGGACGTTTGCCGCTATTTTTAGCTCAATTGTTCCGTTTTCGATTTTCCCGCTTATTGCGCTGGTGCTGACGGTGTACTGCCTGCATCAACGTTACCTGAACCGCACCATGCCGGTGGGGTTACCGGGGCTGGCCGCTGCCTGCTTTATTCTCGGCGTATTGCTGTATAGCACCGTGGTGCGTGCGGAGTACCCGGATATCGGATCTAACTTCTTCCCTGCGGTACTGTCTGTGGCGCTGGTATTCTGGATTGGCTCGCGCATGCGTAGCCGTAAGAGCCAGTTACCAGAGTAATGAATTATTTGTAGGGCAGGTAAGCGAAGCGCCACCTGCCAAAACCGGCCTACAGATCACCGTGCGGTCAGTAAAACGCCGCACTCCATATGGTGCGTATACGGGAACTGATCGAACAGCGCCAGACGTTCAACTTTGTGCGTCTGGCTTAATGTTTCGAGGTTCTTGCACAGCGTCTCCGGGTTACAGGAGATGTACAAAATGCGCGGGTACGCCTGCACCATCTTTTCGGTTTCGCTGTCCAGGCCACTGCGCGGCGGGTCGACAAAAATCGTCTCACACTGGTAGCTCTTCAGGTCGATCCCTTCCAGGCGGTTAAACGCCCGCACGCCGTTCATGGCCTGCGTGAACTCTTCTGCGGCCATACGAATGATCTGCACGTTGTCGATATGGTTAGCGGCAATGTTGTACTGCGCGGCGGCAACTGACGGCTTGGCAATTTCGGTTGCCAGAACGCGATCAAAGTTACGTGCCAGGGCCAGGGAGAAGTTGCCGTTACCGCAGTACAGCTCAAGCAGGTCGCCTTTAGATCCTTCCGTCGCCTTGAGCGCCCACTCCAGCATCTGCACGTTCATCGCGGCGTTCGGCTGAGTGAAGCTGTTCTCGACCTGACGATAAATCATCTCTTTACCCGCTACCGGCAAACGCTCATCGACGTAATCCTGATCCAGCATGATTTTGGTTTTGGTCGCGCGGCCAATCAGGTGGACATTGATGTTCTGCGCACGCAGCGCATCGCGCAGGGCTTCTGCCTGTTCGCGCCATTCGTCGGTCAGCGCTTTGTGGTAGAGCAGAGAGACAATCGCCTGATTGCTTTGCGTGGTCAGATAGTCAATCTGGAACAGCTTATGACGCAGCACCGGATTATCGCGTACACCGTCAATGATCAGGGTCATCAGCTGGTTGATGAGCTCACTCGCCGCCGGGAAGCTGTCCACGCGAATGCGGGATTTTGTCTGCTGATCGAAAATGATGTGGTACAGGTCATCTCCGTCGTGCCAGATGCGGAACTCGGCGCGCATGCGGTAGTGGCTGACGGGAGAGCGGAACACCTCGGGAACGGGCGCGTTGAACGGCGTCATCATACTTTGCAGGCGGACGACTTTCTCTGCCAGCTGCGCGTCGTACTGTTCTGTCGGGAGGTGTTCTGGGGTCATGATGCGTCCTGAGTGATAAAGAATTACGCGGGGATTGTAGGCATTGTGCAGGGGATGTCCAGATTTAATGGCTCATAGCTGTCTGGACATCTATACGTGTCTAATTGTAGCATTCTGTTTCCGGTCTCCTGAGAGTGAAAAGGGAATCCAGTGTAATTCTGGAGCTGACGCGCAGCGGTAAAGACTGGCGGGATGAACGTTGTAGACACTGTGAAAATGGGAAGTCTTCATCCGTATAACGCCACCTAGCCCGAAGACCTGCCGGGATCACGTCGCATTTGGTTTCATCATCGCGTGCTATCGATGGGGCCTGCGGCATCCTTCTTATATTGTGGATGCTTTAACAATGATTAAAAAAGTATCGCTGTTGACGGCGCTGTCCGTCACGGCATTTTCGGGCTGGGCGCAGGATAGCGCCGACTCGTTGGTGGTGACGGCAAATCGTTTTGAACAACCTGAAAAAACTATTCTGGCGGCAACCTCCGTTGTCACGCGTGCCGATATTGACCGCTGGCAGTCAACCTCGGTCTTGGATGTTATGCGTCGCCTGCCCGGTGTGGATACGGCGCAAAGTGGTGGGATGGGTCAACTCTCTTCTCTCTTTATACGTGGTACCAACTCCAGCCACGTCCTGATTCTCGTTGATGGCATCCGTCTTAACCAGGCGGGCGTCACGGGATCGTCCGATCTCAGCCAGTTCCCCATCGCTCTGGTGCAGCGTATCGAATACGTTCGTGGCCCGCGTTCGGCAGTGTATGGCTCGGATGCGATTGGTGGCGTAGTGAACATCATCACCACCCGTGCAAAGGACGGTACGACCCTGAATGCAGGCGTAGGATCGCACGGTTACCAAAACTATGGCGGCAGCACTCAGCAGACGCTGGGTGACAGCACGCGCGTCACGCTTGCGGGTGATTACACCTATACCAAAGGTTTCGATGTGGTCGCGGACGGCAACAACGGTGGCCTTGCCCAGACCGATCGCGACGGCTTTATGAATAAAACGCTCTATGGCGCAGTGGATCACGCATTCTCAGACCAGTGGAGCGGATTTGTTCGCGGCTTTGGCTACAGCAACCGTACGGCCTACGACGGTTATTACAGTTCATTTACGCCTGACGTACTGGTCGATACCCGTCAGCTCTATAGCCAGACCTGGGATGCAGGATTGCGCTTCAACGATGACATCTTCCATTCACAGCTGCTCACCAGCTATAGCCACAGCAAGGACTATAACTACGACCCGAATTTGGGCCGTTACGATTCGACTGCGACACTGGATGAAATCAAACAGTACAACGTCCAGTGGCTCAACTCTGTTGATGTGGGTCACGGGAACATTGGCGCGGGCGTTGACTGGCAGAAGCAGAGCACTGAACCGGGTACAAACTATGTGACCAACGGCTATGACTTGCGTAACACCGGCGTTTACCTGACGGGGTTGCAGCAGTTTGGTGATGTCACTCTGGAAGGGGCAGTTCGCAGCGATGACAACTCTCAGTTTGGTCGTCATGGCACCTGGCAAAGCAGTGCAGCGTGGGAGTTCGTGGACGGTTACCGCTTCATTGCCTCTTATGGTACGGCCTATAAAGCACCCAATCTGGGGCAACTCTATGGCTTCTATGGCAATGACCATCTTGATCCCGAAGAGAGCAAGCAGTGGGAAGGCGCGTTTGAAGGCCTGACTGCGGGGGTGAGCTGGCGCGTTTCCGGCTACCGTAATGACGTTGATAATCTCATCGACTTCAATAATAACCTCCAGCAATATTACAACGTCGGTAAAGCACGCATTAAAGGTGTGGAAGCGACAGCATCGTTTGATACGGGTCCGTTGACGCATACTGTGGGCTACGACTATGTGGATGCCCGCAATGCAGCAACCAACGAACTTCTGGACCGTCGTGCTAAGCAGCAGGTGAAATATCAGCTCGATACGCAGATCTATGATTTCGACTGGAGCCTGACTTATCACTATCTCGGTACGCGTTACGACACTGACTTTGGTACTTATCCGTCAGAGAAAGTAAAAATGGGTGGTGTCAGCCTGTGGGATGTCGCAGTTTCGTATCCTGTCACCTCACACCTCACAGTTCGTGGTAAAATAGCCAACCTGTTCGATAAAGATTACGAGACAGTTTATGGCTACCAAACTGCAGGACGGGAATACACCTTGTCTGGCAGCTACACCTTCTAATCCGCGTCCCACCGTGCTGGTATTTGATTCCGGCGTCGGTGGGCTTTCGGTCTATGATGAGATTCGGCATCTCCTGCCGGATCTCCATTACATTTACGCTTTCGATAATGTCGCGTTCCCGTACGGGGAAAAGAGTGAGGACTTTATCGTCGAGCGCGTGGTTGAAATCGTCACCGCAGTGCAAAAGCGCTATCCCCTTGCTCTGGCCGTCATCGCCTGTAATACGGCGAGCACCGTTTCCCTTCCCGCCCTGCGTGAAAAATTCCCGTTCCCGGTTGTGGGCGTCGTGCCTGCAATCAAGCCTGCGGCACGTTTGACGGCGAACGGCATTGTGGGATTGCTGGCCACGCGAGGTACGGTAAAGCGTCCTTATACCCGCGAGCTGATCGAGCGTTTTGCTAACGAATGCCAGATTGCGATGCTCGGTTCGGCAGAGCTGGTGGAGATGGCCGAAGCGAAATTGCATGGACAGGCGGTATCACTCGACGAGCTGCGTCGTATTCTTCGTCCATGGTTGCGGATGCCCGAACCCCCGGATACGGTTGTGCTCGGCTGCACCCACTTCCCGTTACTACAGGAAGAGCTGTTAGAGGTACTACCGGAGGGAACACGGCTGGTGGATTCCGGTGCGGCTATCGCGCGTCGTACGGCCTGGCTGCTGGAACATGAAGCGCCTGATGCGAAATCAGCCGATGCGAATATTGCTTTTTGTATGGCAATTACGAAAGAGACTGAGCAACTTTTACCCGTTTTACGCCGTTATGGCTTTCAAACGCTCGAAAAACTGGCGCTATAGCACGGTTTTGAGCAAAAAAGAGACGGTTGAAAGTTTTTTTTAAAAGAGGGGTTGTCAACGTCTGAGAACTCCCTATAATGCGCCTCCACTGACACGGAACAACGGCTTACAGGCCGCCGGGTTAGCGGGGTTCAGAGATGAACGCCAACAGAGAAAAGCAAAAATAATCGCTTGACTCTGAATGAGGAAAACGTAATATACGGGACCTCGCAACGGTGAGCTGAAAGCCGCGTTGCAACTGCTCTTTAACAATTTATCAGACAATCTGTGTGGGCACTCAAAGTGACATGGATTCTTAACGTCCTCGGACGAAAAATGAATACCAAGTCTCTGAGTGAACATAC
>NZ_JBMKIZ010000008.1:0-131411 GCF_049237505.1 Enterobacter cloacae complex sp. SHL012 | reverse complement strand
CTCTTTCAGAGTCAACCCGTTATTTCAGGATTTTTTCTCTTCAACCGACCGGGTTGTCTGTGAAGTGATTCACATCTGCCGTGTCGATGGAGGCGCATTATAGGGAGTTCTCCGCAGGCCGCAACCGCTAAATGACAGAAAAATGACTGACTGCTGCATTCCACAGCAAAACCCCGCCTTATACCCTTTTACACACAGACTTATCCACAGCATCATCAGGATCCCGATGCGATCCTGCGAACTGAAAAGGAAGATCAACTATACTAGCGGCAAATATTCTTCCTGGCAGAGCACTCCCTCATGAACACACAACGCCTCGCCCGCGACTGGCGTCTCCCTACCGCAGGGGTGATGCTGCTGGCTATTCTGTTTGCCAGTTTTACCCTGCATACGCACTGGAGCGCCTTTATCCAGTGGTGTCTTGCCACTCAAATTACCCTGCATCGTTATCTGGTGATGTATCTGCTGCAGCTGAATAACCACCAGTACAGCCGCGGACTATGGCTCTTAACAGGCGCCTTCCTTTATGGCGTGCTGCACGCCATCGGGCCGGGGCATGGGAAATTCATTGTGACGACCTATCTGACCACTAATAAGGAAAGCGAGCGGGCTGCCCGGGTCGTTCCTTTCCTTGGCAGCCTGATGCAGGGCGTGAGCGCCATTCTGTTTGTCTTTATTCTGGCGGTGGGGTTTAACCTCGCCTCAGGGGATATCAGTACCAGCCGCTGGTATGTAGAGAAGATAAGCGCAGTGCTGATTGGTGTATTCGGCGCGTTCGTCATTTATCAGGCATTAAAGAGCCTGCGTCCGCGCAGAATGACGATCTCAGCCATCAGTCCCCTCCATCAGCACAATGAACACTGTGGCTGCGGCCATCACGGCGTGGGTGCCGACCTGACGCAGGGAGACTGGAAAACTCGCCTGGGGGTGATTCTGGCGATTGGCGCACGCCCGTGCAGTGGGGCAATCATGATTCTGATGTTTTCAAATGCGCTGGGCATTGTCACCTGGGGGATGGCTGCCGTCATGACAATGTCCCTGGGAACGGCACTCTCGATTATGGGGCTCTCGCTGGCGGTACGTTATGCCCGTGAACGCACGGTGGCCTGCTTCGGGGGAAATAGCACGTTAAGATGGCTGGTGCCAGCCGTCAAAATAGCCGGCGGGATAGTTCTGATCCTGTTCGCGACCGTTCTCTTCCTGACGGTCATCCCCATCAGCGCCAATGGCGACTACATCGCTGCCGGATGCTAATAAAAGAAAACCCGCCGTTGGCGGGTTTCTTTATTACTCGTTGATGCGTGGATGCTGATCCACCAGTCGGGAGCGTTTTTTCTGCAGTTCTTCAATCTCTGCGTCAATGTCTTCAATCTTCTGCTCTACATTATCGTAGTGCTCACGCAGGATCTCTTTCGCTTCCTGAATATCCGATGCCGCAGGCGTCGCCCCTTTCAGTGGACGGTTCGCCGTCTCCTTCATCGTAATACCGGTAATCAAGCCAATCACCGCGATCACCATCAGGTAATAAGCAGGCATCATCAGATTCTGCGTGCTTTCCACCAGCGAGGCGGCAAGCGTCGGGGTCAGACCGGCAATCAGTACCGAGATGTTAAAGGCTGCCGCCAGCGCACTGTAACGAATATGCGTCGGGAACATCGCAGGCAACGTTGAGGCCATCACCCCGATGAAGCAGTTCAGGATCACTGCCAGCATCAGCAAACCCGCAAAAATCAGCCCCAGCACGTTACTGTTGATCAGAATAAAGGCCGGGATTGCCAGGGCAAACAGCGCCACGCTTCCCAGAATAATGAACGGTCGACGGCCAAAACGGTCACTCAGCAGGCCCATAATCGGCTGCACGAACAGCATACCCACCATGATGGCGATAATAATCAGCACACCGTGATCTTCCGAGTAATGCAGGTTATGCGACAGATAACTCGGCATGTAGGTCAGCAGCATGTAGTAGGTTACATTGGTCGAAATCACCAGACCAATACAGACCAGCAGGCTGCGCCAGTGCTTAGTGGCAATCTCTTTGAACGATACCTTCGGACCATCCTGCAGCCCTTCGCGGTCACCCTGCTCCAGTTTCTCAACGTGCTGCTGGAACGCCGGCGTCTCTTCCAGCGCATGGCGCAGATACAGACCGATGATCCCCAGCGGCAGCGCGAGGAAGAACGGAATACGCCAGCCCCAGTCGAGGAAGTTCTCTTCACCGACGACGGTTGAAATCAGCACCACGACACCCGCACCCATCACGAACCCGGCAATCGAGCCGAAGTCCAGCCAGCTCCCCATAAAACCGCGCTTACGGTCCGGGGAATACTCCGCGACGAAGATCGAGGCACCGGTATATTCCCCACCGACGGAGAAACCCTGCGCCATCTTACAGAGCAGCAGCAGAATCGGTGCCCAGATGCCGATCGTGGCATAGGACGGAATCAGGCCGATACAGAAGGTACTTATCGACATGATGACAATGGTGATGGCAAGGATCTTCTGGCGACCGTATTTATCACCGAGCATACCGAAGAACAGACCACCCAGCGGGCGAATAAGGAAAGGAACGGAGAACGTCCCCAGTGCGGCAATCATCTGCAGGCTGGGATCAGCCCCGGGGAAAAACACTTTACCTAACGCGTAGGCCACAAAGCCATAGACACCAAAATCGAACCATTCCATCGCATTACCGAGCGAGGCTGCGGTGATGGCCTTACGCAATTTTGCGTCGTCAATAATAGTGACGTCGCGAAGCGTGATGGGTTTAATCTTTTTCCTTCTCAGCATAGCTATCCTCGTTGACTCGGCCCTGTCTGTTTCACAATCCAGTGTGGGTGCTGTGAACCTTGGGATCCGCTCCATGCGAATCGCCTTATTCAAGCGTAGCAGGTTTACTTACATTGACGTTTATCGTCGATACAACCGAACCTGTTGACGCCTGCCAGGGCAGTTAATGACCTTTTTACCCTACCAGCGTTTATATTTGTGATCAACTTCACACATATATTTATGCTGCGTAAAGTGAAGACAGTCTTTGTCAATTTCCGCAAATAAGCACTTTCTCAACCCGTCCCAAAGAAACATTTTCATGTTGTCCCCTTTTCTTTTTTTCACGACATAAAAAGCCGCTTTTTTACAAGAGATTTACATAAACCCCATCCAGCCAGAACGCGGCGTAAAGTTTACAATCAATATGTGACGCAGATAACTAAAACACTGTTTTATTTTCATTGAATCATTATTCCAGTGATCGCATGATAATTCCCGAAACATAGCGATGAGTGTTTTCTGACAAGAGAAAACCAGAGCGCTTACTGAATTTTGTTGCGGGGTTATCCAATACAAGCATCAAGAAAACCCTTCATCATTTTGAATTTATTGATTTTTTATTCGCGCCCGCCGCTCGCTATGAGGGGTAACATTGTGAGGGTTGTATATGAAGATTAAAGCCACAATAGAACGTATTCCTGGTGGTATGATGCTGGTCCCCCTGGTACTCGGTGCTATTCTGAATACCTTAGCGCCTGAAACCGGGGCTTATTTTGGCGGTTTCACAAAAGGGATGATTACAGGCACCGTCCCCATCCTGGCAGTCTGGTTCTTTTGTATCGGTGCATCCATTAATTTACGTGCAACAGGCACCGTATTACGCAAATCCGGCACGCTGGTCATAACCAAAATAGCGGTGGCCTGGGTTGTCGCCATGATATGCGCGATGTTCATTCCGGAGAATGGAATTCAGACCGGTTTCTTCGCGGGTTTATCGGTCCTGGCAATTGTCTCGGCGATGGATATGACTAACGGCGGGTTGTATGCCAGCCTGATGAACCAGTACGGAACGAAAGAAGAATCCGGGGCATTTGTTCTGATGTCTCTGGAGTCCGGCCCGCTCATGACGATGCTGATCCTAGGTTCTGCTGGCCTGGCCTCTTTTGAGCCTCACCACTTTGTTGGCGCGATCCTGCCCTTCCTGATCGGTTTCGCCCTCGGGAATCTGGATCACGATCTGCGCGATTTCTTCAGCAAAGCCACACCCGTACTCATCCCGTTCTTTGGTTTTGCGCTGGGCAACACCATCAACCTGAACGTGATCCTTGATACGGGCCTGCTGGGTATTGTGCTGGGGGTTGCGGTCATCATCATCACCGGTATTCCGTTGATTATTGCCGACCGCGTGATTGGCGGCGGAAACGGCACGGCGGGTGTCGCCGCCTCTTCAGCCGCAGGTGCTGCGGTCGCAAACCCGGTGATTATTGCTCAGATTAACCCGGCCTTCGAACCGGTAGCCGCTTCTGCAACGGCACTGGTGGCTGCCAGCGTGATTGTTACCGCGATTCTGGTGCCGATCATCACGGCACTGTATGCGAAACGCTACGGAAACGTGCAAGAGAAAGATGTAGAAAGGAAGGCAGCAGAGCTTCAACATTAACAAACCGCACCAAACCATCCCCTCTCCCCTCTGGGGAGAGGGCCAGAGTGAGGGGTGAGGGGTTCAACCAAAAATCTCCTCCACCATCGCCTCCACCAGACGTTTTGCCGAACACAGCCTCGGCATCCCCAGCGCAACGGTCTGCCAGTTTTGCGTAACTGACCAGCTCACCGGGTGTTTATCCGCCTGACACCAGTCACCCAGCCAGCCCAGCATGTCTTTATGATCGATTAAACCCGCCGAAGCGGGTGTGGTCAGCCACTGATGATAGAAATGGCGCGTCGCAGGAGACGCATTGATACCCTGAGCAAGATAATTGGCAGCCATACTGCGTAAATTATCCTTGAGCATGGCCGATACATCGTCCTTCGCCAGACGGCAAGCATCGCCGAAGGCCCCCCAACGCAACTCTTCCAGGACAATGAAACAACGCCCGGCCAGCGACCAGCCATCATAATGACCGGCTCGCCAGCGAGTGAAAATTTGCTCGCTGTGCTCACCCGCCTGGACGGTCAGTCCACGCTGAGTTAGCGCCTTTTCTTTATAAACGGCACGTTGGGTAAAATGCGATGAGAGCTCAGCGTACTGTTCAAGCAGGCCCGGAGAGGGCTGAGCCCTTAAGTGAGCCTGCTGACGAAGTGTATTCAATTTATCCGCCATCAGCGTAAGCGCAAGATGGCCAGGGTCAAGCATCCCGGCGAGTTTTTCAGCCAGACCGAGGCGCAGGGCAGCATTCTCATTCAGCATTCCGGCCATCGCCCAGGGTCGTAACCGGGTGTGCGTCATGATCTCCTGAGTCAAGCGCTCACGAAACTGCAGCTGCTGCGGCCCCAGATGAGGATGACGTGCAACGTCCACGCCCTGCACAAGATCGACCATAAATTTAGGATGAATACACTCCAGCGTCCGCCCGGGACCGTCCAGTAGCTGTGTTGTCATGGTTGCTCTGCCGCGAATAGAGTTTGAATATCATCGCGTAACAGTCGGGTATCTTCCTGTATCCACGTCGCAGTAGTGATACTTTGCTTCAACAGCTGGCTGAGCGCTCGGGTCGAATGCTCATTTTGTTGACGCACTGCGAGGCTATCACGCAAGCTTTCCTGTAACCCGGTCAGGTATAACGAAAATTCTGCAAAGAACGTCGCCATTCCTGCCGTAACAGAGACATCGACCTGGGCGGACAAAGCTTTACGTATATGTTCACAAAACTGATCAATATGTTGCTTAAATTTGTCATGTAGCTGCGCAATGTCGATAACATAGCGCGTGCGGGTCGCCACATATTCATCCCAGCCCCAGCCCGGATTATTCAGCCAGCGAGAGACGGTCTCACGCATGCTGCCCGCGCCCGATGGCTGTCCTGCAGGGCGGTTGTCCTGCGCGATGGCATCGTTAAACAGCGCCTGCGTATTGACGTTAAGCTGGTTAGCCTGAAAAGCCGGGAAGCTAATCCGCGCCCGAAAGCCGGCATGGCTCAGATGCTCTTTAATACGCGTTTCAATGGGACGCATGGCGTCATTCAGGGAACGCGCCAGCGTAGACTCCAGCTGATCGAAGCGTAACGCCAGCTCCCGGCAGATCTTTGTCTGCGCATCCAGCATGATAAGCTCGCAGGAGGAGCGGATTTTACTCAGGGCAATCTGTGCCTGCCCCTCGTCATCCAGAACCAGCTGCTGTAGTTCTTGCGGCTCGTCACCACGAGGATTCAACCGATCGTTACCGGCTAAATCAAGGATATTGCGAGCGCTGAACACGTGACCAATCGCCTGGTGAAGCGCTGTTTTTTGGGCCCCCATAAAGTCCGCAGTGGCATTCAGCGCCTGCTCAACTTCATGTTTCACCTCATCGCTCACCACCCGTTGGCGCGTCTGCATCATCGCCATGTCCTCTTCCAGACGCGTAATATTCAGTTCCAGCGCGTCAAAGGCGACCGTCAGCCCCTGATAGCGGAAGTCGAGATATTCCCGGGCATTTTGTGCGTAGTTGAGCAGCTTATGGGACGCCGAGCGCAACGCAAATAACGAGGCATTAGCATAGGCGGCGTAAATCAGTTTGCGTATCGGTTGTTCAAACAGCGAATCTTCCCAGAGCAAATCGGCGGCATGACGGATATGGCCAATATCATCCAGGTCCGCCGTACGCCAGCGGCGACCGAGGGCGGCTTCGGCAAAATCCTGCACCCAGGGTTGCTCCTGATGATCCGGCAGTTGTCCGTGGGTATTCATCTCGTAGCGAGCGCGGTTCGCCAGATACGCCCACATGGAGGAGACAGGGTAGATCTGGCCAGGCGAAATATTGCCTTTCATTAAGGTGCCGGAGATCATCGCCCGGACCTGCTCTTCATCATCGCTATTGCGATCTTTCTGGTCGAATTTATTCACCAGGGCATACAGAGGCACGGATTTCCCCGCCACCGAAATAGCCTGACGGACCTCTTCATCAGATATAGATTTAAGCTGGGTATAATCCATTACCGCCAGCACCGCCGATGCGCGGGCTAACTGCTCACTCAGCATTTTTTGCAGATGCGGCTGTCCGGCCTCATTAGGCCCAGGGGTATCGAGCAGCGTCAGTTGCCCGAGGTGGGCATCCAGACCCGCAAGATGCACGAACTCCACTTCAATGACCGGAATGTGTTCAATGGCCGCGTATTCTGAAAACGGAAACGCCACGCCCAGCGCCTGAGAGAGTCTGACCAGGTCATTGAGGCTTTTCAGGCAATGAAATATTGGCTGCGCTCCAAGATGATGCTTTTCAAAGGCTTCACCTTTTTCAATGCGTTCCAGCAGCGTATTCATGTCTTTATCAATTTCCAGATGCTGAGCCAGCTTCCCGCGATCGTAATCGCAGAGTTGTTTCTGCAGCAGCTGGATCAAATCATCAATAGGCGAGACATGTGAGAAATGGAGTACCGGCTCTTTCTGGCCTGGCGTATGACGAATCAGGGTAGGAAGCGCCGTCATTGGGCGGTTGCGATTAGGCAACACTTCGGTCCCCACAATGGCATTAATGGTGGTCGATTTCCCCGCTTTCATGGTACCAACGATAGCCAGAACCATTTCCAGACGTGTTATTTTGCGTAATTCATTATTCAGCATTGCCTGCTGCGCTTCGACACCCCGCGCACTAAAATGCAAAGGCAGAACGTTGTTCTTTTCACCCGTAATAGCGGCCGTCGTGTTCTCCAGCATCGCTGTCGGCATTGACTTCAAGGTATCAAGATTTTGCAGGGCAAGCTGTAACAAACGCTCAGCTTCCTGGCTTAATTCAAAAATGGTCTGTGTGTGCATGATAAAAGCCTTTCCTTAACGCAAATTTATTACTTTTATTAAGCCACTGGTATTAATTATGATGTTCAGGCTTATATGATCACGTGTGGAAAACATGTTCACCGGAATATAACTGATTGAAGATAATCAGAAATAAATGGCTATCCTTGCATGGCGTGTAAAGCTCTCCTCAAGGCCTGACAGCCAAAAGATAAAAAGCGTAGCCCTTTTTAAGAAACTTCAGGATATATCATCATTATTTACCCACCTAAAAAGAACGGGTTATGCCACAACCATACGAAATGCATGGCAGCAAAGACCAAAGATAAATAACAATGTGTTGCTTCACCTTATCCGAAATGAAGGTGCGTAGCAATTTGCCACAATAAAATATTCGATATATTTAGCGACTTCTCTTTCCACCGTGTTAATGACGTTAGCATCGCTTAACTGACTGACAGGAAGTGTCACTCCCGACACATTTTTTGCTTTTTTTTAAATTCAGAATATCACCGACAAACGTGTGGATTTGCGCTATACTTGCCGCCTTTTTCGGCACACTGCCGTCATTTAGCTGGCATTTTCCAGCGTGTTAACACTTTTTTGAGGATACCGATATGTCTCTCCCACACTGCCCGAAATGCAATTCTGAATACACCTATGAAGATAATGGCATGTTCATCTGCCCGGAATGTGCGCATGAATGGAATGATGCCGAACCGGCACAGGATGCAGATGCCCTGATCGTAAAAGATGCGAACGGTAACCTGCTGGCGGATGGCGACAGCGTCACCGTAGTTAAAGATCTTAAAGTCAAAGGCAGCTCTTCCATGCTGAAGATCGGTACCAAAGTAAAGAACATCCGTCTGGTTGAAGGCGATCATAATATCGACTGCAAAATTGACGGCTTCGGTCCGATGAAACTGAAATCTGAGTTCGTGAAAAAGAATTGATTTTTCTCCTGTAGGCCCGATAACCGAAGCGCCGCCGGGCGCTTTTCCGGATGTGCTACGCTTATCCGGCCTACAAAAAAAGAACTACACTTAATGGGCTTTTCTTACGTGAGGTAAAGAATATGCCGTTAAGTCCCTACATCTCCTTCGCCGGCAACTGTGCAGAGGCAACCGCCTTTTATCAGCAGGCCGTCGGCGCTGAACTCCTCTATAAAATCACTTTCGGTGAAATGCCCAAAAGCGACAGCAGTGAAGAAGGCTGTCCGTCCGGCATGCAGTTTCCTGATTCCGCTATCGCCCACTCTAACGTCCGCATTGCGGGCAGCGACATCATGATGAGCGACGGGCAGCCGCCGGGCAGCAACGCGCAGTATGCCGGGTTCACGCTGGTGCTCGACACGCAGGATGTGTCAGAAGGCAAGCGCTGGTTCGACAACCTCGCCGCAGGCGGCAATATCGACATGGCGTGGCAGGAGACCTTCTGGGCGCACGGTTTCGGTAAAGTCACCGATAAATACGGCGTACCGTGGATGATTAACGTCGTTAAGCAGCAGCACTAATTTTCTGGCGGTGGGCGGTCCGCCTCCGCCTGTCATCAAACTCCCCTCAACTCTTCAAATTCCCGCAACCCAGACTTAACCCAAATGTCACATTGATGCGCCAGCATGAGGCCACATTTATCGTGAGGCCCCGCACATGCAAACTGTCATCCGCGTCGAGAAACTGAGCAAGACCTTCAATCACAACAAGGCGCTGCATGCCGTTGATCTGACCGTCCAGCAGGGCGACATGGTGGCGCTTCTCGGCCCTTCTGGCTCCGGTAAATCCACCCTTCTGCGCCATTTAAGCGGTCTTATCACCTGCGATAAAACTTCGGAAAGTCACGTCGAATTGCTGGGCAACACGGTGCAGCGCGCCGGGCGTCTGGCAAGTGATATCCGCAAGAGCCGTGCCCAGACGGGCTACATCTTCCAGCAGTTCAACCTGGTCAATCGCCTGACGGTACTGGAGAACGTGCTGATTGGCGCACTCGGCAGCACACCGTTCTGGCGCACCTGCCTGCGCTGGTTCTCACCTTCCCAGAAGCAGGAAGCTCTTCAGGCGTTGACTCGCGTCGGTATGGCACACCTGGCCCACCAGCGTGTCTCCACCCTGTCCGGTGGACAACAGCAGCGCGTCGCCATCGCCCGCGCCCTGATGCAGAAAGCAAAAATCATTCTGGCCGATGAACCTATCGCCTCGCTGGACCCGGAATCCGCCCGCATCGTGATGGAAACCCTGCGCGACATTAACCAGAACGACGGCATTACCGTGGTGGTAACGCTGCATCAGGTGGATTACGCCCTGCGCTACTGCGAGCGCATTGTCGCCCTGCGTCAGGGCCATGTGTTCTTTGACGGCGCAAGCCACCAGTTTGATAACGAACGTTTTGATCATCTCTACCGCAGCGTAAACCGCGTCGAAGAGCGCGCGCAGGCTGCATAACTCCCCATAACGAGGAATGGAAATGAACTACAAAGCCGTTGCCGCGCTGGCCTTTACCAGCATGTTCAGCATCAGCACCCTGTTAAGCCCGGCGTATGCACAAGAGCAGGAAAAAGCGCTGAACTTCGGCATTATTTCGACGGAATCACAGCAGAACCTGAAGCCTCAGTGGGAACCGTTTCTGAAAGATATGGAAACCAAACTGGGGATCAAAGTGAATGCCTTCTTCGCCCCGGACTACGCGGGCATTATCCAGGGTATGCGCTTTAATAAAGTCGACATCGCCTGGTACGGCAACCTCTCCGCAATGGAAGCGGTGGACCGCGCCAACGGCCAGGTCTTTGCCCAGACCGTTGCGGCAGATGGCTCCCCGGGGTACTGGAGCGTGCTGATCGTGAACAAAGACAGCCCGATCAACAACCTCAACGACATGCTCGCCAAACGCAAAGAGCTGACCTTTGGTAACGGCGACCCGAACTCCACCTCCGGCTTCCTCGTCCCTGGCTACTACGTCTTCGCGAAAAACAACGCCTCCGCCAGCGACTTCAAACGCACCGTCAACGCCAGCCATGAAACCAACGCCCTGGCCGTGGCGAACAAGCAGGTGGATGTTGCCACCAACAACACCGAAAACCTCGACAAACTGAAAACCTCCGCGCCGGACAAGCTGAAAGAACTGAAGGTGATCTGGAAATCGCCGCTGATCCCGGGCGACCCGATCGTCTGGCGTAAAAACCTCTCCGAAAGCACCAAGGACAAGGTGTACGACTTCTTTATGAACTACGGCAAAACGCCGGAAGAGAAAGCGGTTCTTGAGAAACTGGGCTGGGCACCGTTCCGCGCCTCCAGCGACCTTCAGCTGGTCCCGATTCGCCAGCTGGCGCTGTTTAAACAGATGCAGGCCGTGAAGGACAACAAAGGGCTCAAGGAAGAAGAGAAGACCAGCAAAGTCTCTGACATTCAGGCCCAGCTGGAAGACCTTGACCGCCTGACCGCGGCACTCGGCGCCATGACCAGCGTAAATAAAGCGGTGCAGTAGTTTCTTTTCCCCCTCTCCCCGTGGGAGAGGGCCGGGGTGAGGGCATCAGCGCGCACATTTCCCCCTCACCCTAACCCTCTCCCTCAAGGGAGAGGGAATTAAAACCCAAGGAGCCAACATGCAAACCATCACCCTCCCGCCGCCAAAGCGCAGCTGGTTCTCGCTCATAAGCTGGGCCATCCTGCTGGCGGTGCTGGTTATCTCCTGGAAGGGCGCAGAAATGGATCCCCTGCTGCTCTTCAAAGATTCCGGCAACATGGCAACCTTTGCCGCCGACTTCTTCCCGCCGGACTTCAGCCAGTGGCAGGACTATCTCAGCGAAATGGCCATTACCCTGCAAATTGCCGTCTGGGGCACCGCCCTTGCCGTCATTCTCTCCATTCCGTTTGGCCTGATGAGCGCGGAAAACATCGTGCCGTGGTGGGTATACCAGCCGATGCGCCGCCTGATGGACGCCTGCCGCGCGATTAACGAAATGGTCTTTGCGATGCTGTTCGTGGTGGCCGTGGGTCTGGGTCCGTTCGCGGGCGTCATGGCGTTGTTCATCCACACCACCGGGGTGCTCTCCAAGCTGCTCTCGGAAGCGGTCGAAGCCATTGAGCCCGGCCCGGTGGAAGGCATCCGCGCCACCGGCGCCAACAAAATCGAAGAGATCCTCTACGGCGTCCTGCCGCAGGTGATGCCGCTGCTGATCTCCTACTCGCTGTACCGCTTTGAATCCAACGTTCGCTCCGCCACGGTCGTCGGCATGGTCGGTGCAGGCGGAATCGGCGTCACCCTGTGGGAAGCGATTCGCGGTTTCCAGTTCCAGCAAACCTGCGCCCTGATGGTGCTCATCATCGTCACCGTCAGCCTGCTGGATTTCCTCTCTCAACGTTTGCGTAAGCACTTCATCTGAGAAGCGAGGCTTTGTTTTCTATGCACTTATCCAGACATCCGACCAGTTACCCAACCCGTTGGCAAGAAATTGCAGCAAAGCTCGAAGCGGAACTGCGCACGCACTACCGCTGCGGAGACTACCTGCCTGCCGAGCAGCAGCTTGCGGATCGCTATGAAGTGAATCGCCACACCCTGCGCCGCGCCATTGACCAGCTGGTCGAGCGCGGCTGGGTGCAACGCCGTCAGGGCGTGGGCGTGCTGGTGCTGATGCGCCCGTTCGACTATCCGCTCAATGCCCAGGCGCGCTTTAGTCAGAACCTGCTGGATCAGGGCAGCCATCCCACCAGCGAAAAGCTGCTCTCGGTCCTGCGCCCGGCCTCCAGCCATGTGGCGGACGCGCTGGGCATTCAGGAAGGCGATAACGTCATCCACCTGCGCACGTTGCGCCGCGTCAACGGCGTAGCGGTATGCCAGATTGACCACTACTTCGCGGACCTCGCCCTCTGGCCAGTGCTGCAAAACTTTTCCAGCGGTTCCCTGCACGATTTTCTGCAGGATGCCACGGGTATCGCCCTCAAGCGCACCCAGACGCGTATCAGCGCCCGCCGCGCGCAGGCTAAAGAGAGCAAAGTGCTCGAAATCCCCAATATGGCGCCGCTGCTCTGCGTGCGCACCCTCAACCACCGTGACGGCGAGGTCAATGCGACGGAATATTCCGTCAGCCTGACCCGTGCCGACATGATCGAATTCATTATGGAGCACTGAATGCACGTCGATACCGCCACCCGACAGCGCTGGATGCGTGTGCTGGCCCACAGCCAGCCTGCTGCCCTGCGCGATCGCATGAACGCCCTGAGCCTGACGCCAGACTACGACACTATCCGCGCACCGGAAATTGGCCTGGTGCAGATCCAGGCCCGGATGGGCGGCACAGGGCAGCGCTTTTTTGCGGGAGACGCCCCCCTCACCCGCGCCGCGATCCGCCTGAACAGCGGCACGCTGGGCTACAGCTACGTGCTGGGACGCGATAAAGCACACGCCGAGCGCTGCGCAGTAATAGACGCCCTTTTGCAGGAACAAACGCATTTTCAGACGTTAATGGAAACCCTTATTGCCCCGCTGGAAGCTGACCGCGCCGCACGACTTGCCGCACGTCAGGCCGAAGTGAATACCAGCCGGGTCGACTTCTTTACGCTCGTTCGCGGAGACAACGCATGACGCTTCAACCTGCTTTTACCCTGGCCGTCCAGGATGCCCAACAAAGTTTTCGTCGCCTGCTGAAAGCCATGAGCGAGCCGGGGGTGATTGTCTCGCTGCACCAGCTTTCACAGGGCTGGCTGCCGCTGAATCTGGCGACCACCAGCGTGTTGCTGACCCTTGCCGACAACGACACGCCGGTGTGGCTGTCAGGTGCCTTATCCAATGACATCGCCAGCCAGAACCTGCGTTTTCACACCAGTGCCCCGCTGGTTGAGCAACCGCGACAGGCGGTCTTTGCCGTGGCCGACGAACACATCAGCCACGAGCAGCTCAACGCCCTGAGCGAAGGGAGCGCCGTTGCACCGGAAACCAGCGCCACGCTGATTCTGCAGGTCTCCAGCCTGAGCGGCGGCCGCATGCTCCGCCTGACCGGTGCAGGCATCGCCGATGAACGCATGGTTGCGCCGCAGCTGCCGGAATGCATCATTCATGAGCTGACCGAACGCCCGCACCCGTTCCCGCTGGGCATAGACCTGATCCTGACCTGCGGCGAGCGTCTGCTCGCCATCCCGCGGACCACCCACGTGGAGGTGTGCTGATGTACGTTGCCGTTAAAGGGGGCGAAAAGGCGATCGCCGCCGCCCATGCCTTGCAGGAACACAGACGACGGGGCGATGAAAAACTGCCCGAACTGAGCGTCGCCCAGATTGAGCAGCAGCTGAACCTGGCCGTTGACCGGGTGATGACCGAAGGCGGCGTCGCCGATCGCGAGCTGGCGGCGCTGGCGCTGAAGCAGGCCAGCGGCGATAACGTCGAAGCCATCTTTCTGCTGCGCGCCTGGCGCACCACGGTTCCCCGCTTCACGGCGAGCGAGCCGGTGAATACGGCGCAGATGCGCCTGGAGCGCCGTATTTCTGCCGTTTATAAAGACATCCCCGGCGGCCAGCGGCTTGGCCCCACTTACGATTACACCCATCGCCTGCTGGATTTTACCCTGCTGGCAAATGGCGAAGCGCCACGGCTCAGCACCACGGATGCCGAACAGGAGCCGTCTCCGCACGTCTTCAGCCTGCTGGCAAACCAGGGGCTGGCGAAAGCGGAAGAAGATTCGGGTATCGCGCCGGATGACATCACCCGCACGCCGCCAGTTTTCCCGTGCTCGCGCTCCTCGCGTCTGCAACAGCTGATGCGCGGCGACGAAGGCTATCTGCTGGCGCTGGCCTACTCCACCCAGCGCGGCTATGGCCGCAACCACCCGTTTGCGGCCGAAATTCGCAGCGGCTATATCGACGTTGAAATTGTGCCGGAAGAGCTGGGTTTTGTGGTGAACGTCGGCGAACTGCTGATGACCGAATGCGAAATGGTTAACGGCTTTGTCGCGCCAGAGAATGAAGACCCGCACTTTACCCGCGGCTACGGGCTGGTGTTTGGCCTGAGCGAACGCAAAGCCATGGCGATGGCGCTGGTCGACCGCGCCCTGCAGGCACCGGACTACGGCGAGCACATCGCCGGCCCGGCGCAGGATGAGGAGTTCGTGCTGGCCCATGCGGACAACGTTGAGGCCGCCGGTTTCGTCTCGCACCTCAAGCTGCCGCACTACGTCGATTTCCAGGCCGAACTGGAACTGCTGAAACGTCTGCAACGGGAGCGCGCCAATGGCTAACTTAAGCGGCTACAACTTTGCCTATCTGGATGAGCAAACCAAACGCATGATCCGCCGCGCCATCCTCAAAGCGGTTGCCATTCCGGGCTACCAGGTACCGTTCGGCGGCCGCGAGATGCCAATGCCCTACGGCTGGGGCACCGGCGGTATTCAGTTGACCGCCAGCGTGATCGGGGAAGCCGACGTGCTTAAGGTCATCGACCAGGGGGCAGACGACACCACCAACGCCGTGTCGATCCGCAACTTCTTCAGGCGTGTGACCGGCGTAGCGACCACCGAAAAAACCGAAGACGCGACGCTGATCCAGACCCGCCACCGCATTCCGGAAACCCCGCTGACCGAAGATCAGATTCTGATTTTCCAGGTGCCGATCCCGGAGCCGCTGCGCTTTATCGAGCCGCGGGAAACCGAAACCCGCACCATGCACGCGCTGGAAGAGTACGGCGTGATGCAGGTGAAGCTTTACGAGGACATCGCCCGCTTCGGCCATATCGCCACCACCTACGCCTACCCGGTGAAGGTCAACGGGCGCTATGTGATGGACCCGTCGCCAATCCCGAAATTCGATAACCCGAAGATGGACATGATGCCAGCCCTGCAGCTCTTTGGCGCCGGGCGTGAAAAACGCATCTATGCCGTTCCGCCGTATACCCGTGTGGAGAGTCTCGATTTTGATGACCACCCGTTTACGGTGCAGGCGTGGGACGAGCCGTGCGCCATCTGCGGATCCCAACATAGCTATCTGGATGAAGTGGTGCTGGACGACACGGGCAAACGGATGTTTGTCTGCTCCGACACCGATTACTGCCGCCAACAGAGCGAGGCGAACAGCCAATGAAACCGCTGCTTTCGGTTAACAATCTGACTCACCTTTACGCGCCGGGCAAAGGCTTCAGCGACGTGTCGTTCGAGCTGTGGCCGGGCGAAGTGCTGGGGATTGTCGGCGAGTCCGGCTCCGGCAAAACCACGCTTCTCAAGTCCCTCTCCGCGCGCCTGACGCCGCAGAACGGTGAGATTTTATATGAGGGCACGTCGCTGTATGGCATGAGCGAGGCCGAGCGCCGTCGCCTGCTGCGTACCGAGTGGGGCGTAGTGCATCAGCACCCAATGGACGGGCTGCGCCGCCAGGTTTCAGCGGGAGGCAACATCGGCGAACGACTGATGGCCACCGGCGCGCGCCACTACGGTCACATCCGCTCCACTGCGCAGCACTGGCTGGAGGAGGTTGAAATCCCCGCCTCGCGTATCGACGACCTGCCCACTACCTTCTCCGGCGGCATGCAGCAGCGTTTACAGATCGCCCGCAACCTGGTCACCCATCCGAAGCTGGTGTTTATGGATGAGCCCACCGGCGGGCTGGACGTCTCGGTTCAGGCGCGCCTGCTCGATCTGCTGCGCGGCCTGGTGGTGGAGTTGAACCTGGCAGTGGTGATTGTCACCCACGATCTGGGCGTCGCACGCCTGCTGGCGGACCGTCTGCTGGTGATGAAGCAGGGTCAGGTGGTGGAAAGTGGGCTGACCGACCGCGTGCTCGACGATCCCCATCATCCGTACACCCAGCTGCTGGTGTCATCCGTATTGCAGAATTGAGGCTGCTGTTGCCGGGTGGCGCTGCGCTTACCCGGCCTACGAACACCGCACCTGTAGGCCGGGTAAGGCGAAGCCGCCACCCGGCAAAACGAATCACGAGGCCAACATGATCCACGTACAAAACGTCAGTAAAACCTTTGTGCTCCACCAGCAAAACGGCGTGCGGCTGCCCGTCCTGCAAAACGCGTCGTTAGAAGTCGGCAACGGCGAATGCGTCGTGCTGCACGGCCACTCCGGCAGTGGAAAATCCACCCTGCTGCGCTCCCTGTACGCCAACTATCAGCCAGACGAAGGCCACATTCATATTCGCCACAACAACGAGTGGGTGGATCTGGTGCAGGCACCCGCGCGTAAGGTACTTGAAGTGCGCCGTTCGACGATCGGCTGGGTCAGCCAGTTTCTGCGGGTGATCCCGCGGATCTCCGCTCTGGACGTGGTGATGCAGCCACTGCTGGATCTCGGCGTCCCGCGTGACACCTGTGCCGCCAAAGCCGCCAGCCTGCTGACACGCCTCAACGTGCCGGAGCGTCTGTGGCACCTTGCCCCATCGACCTTTTCCGGTGGCGAGCAGCAGCGGGTCAACATCGCACGCGGCTTTATTGTCGACTACCCGATTTTACTCCTGGATGAGCCCACCGCTTCGCTCGACAGCAAAAACAGCGCAGCGGTGATGGAACTGATCGAACAGGCCAAAGCGCGCGGCGCGGCGATCGTCGGGATCTTCCACGATGAAGCCGTGCGCGAGCGCGTAGCGGACAGACTGCACCCGATGGGGACAAACGTATGATTATCAATAACGTCAGGCTGGTGCTGGAAAACGAGGTCGTGGATGGCTCGGTTGAAATCCAGGACGGCGTCATCCGCGCGTTTGCCGAAACCCGGAGCCGCGCGCCTGACGCGATGGACGGCGAAGGTGGCTGGCTGCTGCCGGGGCTCATTGAGCTGCACACCGACAATCTGGACAAATTCTTCACCCCACGCCCAAAGGTGGACTGGCCCGCCCATTCGGCGATGAGCAGCCACGACGCGCTGATGGTCGCCAGCGGTATTACCACCGTGCTCGACGCGGTGGCGATTGGCGACGTGCGCGACGGCGGCGACAGGCTTGAAAACCTGGAGAAGATGATTAACGCCGTGGAAGAGACGCAAAAGCGTGGCCTTAACCGCGCCGAGCACCGTTTGCACCTGCGCTGCGAGCTGCCGCACCACACCACCCTGCCGCTGTTTGAAAAACTGGTGGGCCGCGAGCCTGTCTCGCTGGTCTCCCTGATGGACCACTCGCCGGGGCAGCGTCAGTTCGCCAACATTGAGAAGTATCGTGAATACTATCAGGGCAAATACTCGCTCAACGATGCCGAGATGGCGCGCTACGAAGAAGAACAGCTGGCGCTTGCGGCACAGTGGTCGCAGCCGAACCGTCTCAGGATTGCCGCAATGTGCCGTGACCGCAATATTGCGCTGGCAAGCCATGACGATGCCACGCACGATCATGTGCGTGAATCCCACCAGCTTGGTAGCGTGATCGCCGAATTTCCCACTACGTTCGAAGCCGCAGAGGCGTCGCGTCAGCACGGGATGAACGTACTGATGGGCGCACCGAATATCGTGCGCGGCGGCTCGCACTCCGGCAACGTGGCGGCAAGCAAGCTCGCCTCGCTCGGCCTGCTGGATATCCTCTCGTCTGACTACTACCCCGCCAGCCTGCTGGATGCGGCATTCCGGGTCGCGGACGATGAGGAGAACCGTTTTACGCTGCCGCAGGCCATTCGCCTGGTGACCAAAAACCCGGCCGCCGCACTCAATCTTCAGGATCGCGGTGAGATTGCCGAAGGAAAACGGGCAGATCTGGTGCTTGCCCACCGCAAAGGCGAGCATATTCATATCGACCACGTCTGGCGTCAGGGAAAAAGGGTGTTCTGATGGGAAGACTTATCTGGTTGATGGGGCCGTCCGGCTCCGGTAAGGACAGCCTGCTGTCTGCCCTGCGGCAGCGGGAACATTCACAGCTGCTGGTGGCGCACCGCTATATTACCCGCGCGGCGAACGCCGGAAGTGAAAACCATATCGCCCTGAGCGAGCAGGAGTTTTTCACCCGCGCCGGGCAAAACCTGCTGGCACTGAGCTGGCACGCTAACGGTTTCTACTATGGCGTCGGCATTGAGATCGACCTCTGGCTGCACGCGGGTTTTGATGTGCTGGTCAACGGCTCACGCGCCCATCTGCCGCAGGCAAAAGCCCGATATGAGGCGGCCCTGCTGCCGATCTGCCTGCAGGTTTCCCCGGACGTTCTGCGCAGCAGGCTGCAAAACCGGGGGCGCGAAAACGCGCGTGAGATTGACCAGCGGCTGGCGCGCGCGGCGCGCTACACCCCTTCAGGCTGCCATGTCCTCAATAACGACGGAAGTTTGCTACAGTCAGTCGAGATCTTTTTATCCCTTATCCGTCAGAAGGAGAAACAGCATGCCTGACTGCCAGCTTCGCCCCGCCACTGCTGATGATGCGCAGAGCGTGTACGCCCTCATCTGCGAACTTAAGCAAGCAGAGTTCGATCACCAGGCGTTTCATGCCGGCTATCTGGCTAATCTGCAGGATCACAATATGCGCTACCAGCTTGCCGAGCTGAACGGGGAAGTCATCGGCATGATCGGTCTGCACATGCAGTTTCACCTCCATCACGCCCGCTGGATCGGCGAGATCCAGGAGCTGGTGGTCATGCCGCAAGCGCGCGGGTTAAAGGTTGGTAGCCAGTTGCTCGCCTGGGCAGAGGACGTTGCACGACAGGCTGGCGCGGAGTTGACAGAACTTTCCACCAGCATGAAGCGCGTGGACGCCCACCGTTTCTACCTTCGTGAAGGGTATACGCAGAGCCATTTCCGCTTCACCAAACCGCTGTAGAGGTGAGTGATGAGTCTGACCATAACGTTAACCGGTACCGGCGGTGCCCAGCTGGTGCCCGTCTTTGGCTGCGACTGCGCGGCGTGTAGACGCGCGCGTTTGCAGGAAAATTATCGCCGTCGTCCCTGCAGTGCGGTGGTCAAATACAACGATGCGGTCACGTTGCTGGACGCCGGTATTCCACACCTGATGGAGGACTGGCCCGCGGGCAGTTTTCAGCAGTTTTTACTCACTCACTATCATATGGATCACGTTCAGGGGCTGTTTCCCCTGCGCTGGGGCGTGGGTGCAACGATTCCGGTCTACGGCCCACCGGACGACGCGGGGTGTGACGACCTGTTCAAACATCCGGGGATCCTGGATTTCAGTCATACGGTCGAACCGTTTGTGGTGTTTGAGCTACAGGGACTGCGGGTGACGCCGCTGCCCCTCAACCATTCGAAGCTGACGTTTGGCTATCTGCTGGAATCCGCCCACAGCCGCGTGGCGTGGCTTTCAGACACGGCGGGATTACCGGAAAAAACGGTGAAGTTTCTGCTCAACAATCAGCCGCAGGCGATAATCATCGACTGCAGTCATGAACCGCGTGACGAGCCGCCGCGTAACCATTGTGATTTGAACACCGTGGTTGCGTTAAACGAGGTGATTGGCTGTCCGCAGGTGATCCTGACGCACATCAGCCATCAGTTTGACGTGTGGATGATGAACAACCCGCTGCCGAACGGTATCGAAGCGGGGTATGACGGCATGGTGCTGGTACTCGACTGAGTTTTGCCGGGTGGCGGCTGCGCCTTACCCGGCCTACAGGCCAGGGTTTTGTAGGCCTGCGTAAGCGAAGCGCCACCAGGCTTTAGCCGCGATCATAATCGTCTTCTAAACGCCGTTCATCCTCTTCCAGTCGACGCCTGTCGTCATCTAACTGACGTTGACGCTCGTCTAAACGGCGGCGTCTGTCTTCGAGCTGCCGACGGCGATCGTCGTACTGACGGCTGTCGCTTTGACGGCTGCGATCGTAGCGATCGTCGTCGTCATTACGGCTGCTGTCGGGGTTATAAGCATCGTTGATCGCCTGCTGAATGTTGCCAATGGCATCATCAATCACGTCGGCGTGGGCCAGCTGGCTGGTGAGTGACAGCAGACCCAATATCAGAGCGGAAAAGTAACGTTTCATAAGGCCAGACTCACAGGTGGACTGGCGTTAAGGTAATCAACGGGACTGTGCCGGAGTAGCGGAGGAATCTCAAATTACCATCACCTTACGCAGCGCCTGTGCCAGCTGTACGCGGGTAAACGGCTTACGCAGTAGCTGAACGTCCGGCAGCTGAGGGTTATGCGTAGGCCGCAAATCCTGGCCGCTGATCAGCAGCACCTGAAGCTGCGGATAATGACTGCGCACATGGTTAATGACCTCCGCTCCGCTGAGGCTTCCGGGCAGCATCAGGTCGCTGATAAACATGCCAATATCCGGCGATGCCTCCAGCATGCTCAGGGCCTGCTCGCCATTCTCCGCTTCGAGCGTCAGGTAGCCCAGCTGATGCAGCTGCTCACACAGGGTCTGGCGGACATCCGCCTCATCTTCCAGTACCAGCACCAGCCGCTCGCTATCCGGGGAGGTGGTAGCCGGGAGCGCCTCACTTTCAGACACGGTGGAAAACGTCGAGCGCGGCAGATGGAGCCTAACGGTGGTGCCCTGCCCCGGCGCGCTTTCAATCTCTACGCGTCCCCCGGACTGACGCACAAAACCGTACACCATCGACAACCCTAATCCGCTGCCACTTCCGGTCTGTTTGGTGGTAAAGAACGGTTCAAAGACCCGGGATTTCACCTCCTGCGCCATACCGCTACCATGGTCAATGACCTCCAGCGCCACCATATCCTGCCTGCGGCCGTCGCTGCGGGTCACGCGCTGGTTCCATGTACGAATTTTAATGACGCCGCTTTGCCCTTCCATCGCATCGCGGGCGTTCATCACCAGGTTGATAATCGCGTTTTCCAGCTGGCCGACGTCTATCCATGCGGACCATGCCGGGGTTTGCGCTTCAACCTCCAGAGTCAGGGTGACAGGCAAGGAGTGGCGCATCAGTTCCCGCAGGTTCTCCAGCAGCGGTTTCATCTCAACGGTATGCGGCGTGAGGGATTGCTTGCGGGAAAATGCCAGCAGGCGCTGGGTCAGCATGGCGCCGCGTTCGGCCGCCTTCTGCGCCCGGGTGATACGCGGCGCGTCTTTTGATTCGGGGTCGGTCAGCTCAAGACTGCCGATGATCACCGCCAGAAGATTATTAAAATCATGCGCCAGCCCGCCGGTCAGCTGTCCGACAGCCTTCATCTTCTGGCTGTGGAGCAACGCTTCTTCCAGTCCCTGACGCTCAATGCGGTCGATCTCCATCTGCGTCGTTTTCTCTTTCAGCAGACGCGTCGTGTGCTCAAGTGAAGCAGTGTTGCGGGCAAAAACGTTAAACGCGCGCGCCAGCTCGCCCAGCTCGTCCCGCCGCTGCAATGCGGGCACCGAGACATCCTGTTCGCCACGGGCAAGGCGCGACATGGCCCGGGAGATAGCCGTCAGGTTGGAGGCCAGGTTACGGTAAATATACCAGCAGGCGCACCCGGTGATGATCAGCGCCAGCACGGCGAAAATGCTGATAAAAACGCTAATGGATTGCAGCTCGTGATGGCTCTGGGCCGTGCGAAGCCGGGAGGCTTGCGCGACCTGTTCAACGTACTGATTGATATCGCTATTCAGTATCGCTACCAGCGCCTTGATGTGGAACATATACCAGCTTATTGCCAGATCGCTCTCTGCCAGCTGCGTCGACAGCGGGGCAAGCTTACGCAGCTCGGCGTTAAAGTCGGGCAGCACAACGTTGACCGCAGGCTGCGTCGCGCGCTGGGGCAACATCGCCGTCACCGTATCCAGCTGCTGTATCGTGGCGCGTGGTGAAGGGGTTTCGATGGCGGCGGCGATCAGCCTGTCCATTTCCATCAGCAGCTGCGCATCCGGAACATCGCTGCCAGTACGGCGGTTGATGTCCTGCAGATGACGCAGGTAACTCTGGCTCTGGTAGAGCGAACTGAGCAGCGCGTTACGCTCCAGATGGCGTCGCTGCCCGCGCTCCAGCATCCCCGTCACGCCTTGCTGTAATTCATTGCTTCTCTGAATAATCCGCGCCACCAGCGCCGGCTCCTGCTGCGCCAGCGGCGCATCGGCCAGCTGCTCCAGCGAGCGGCGCAATGCCGTTTGCATCTGCTTTAACCGTTCCGCCTCGCCTTTGTACTCCAGCGATCCGACTACCTGCGACAGCCGCACCGCCGCCGTCGCCACGTTAGCCGTATCGCGAGCGAGGTTCATGCTGCCGGTCATGTCATCCAGCGTTTGCTGCTGCACCTGCTCCTGGATCTGGCTGGCATGACGGAAGCCAAGCACCGCCACGCCGCTGACCATCAGCGTGACCGCAACAACCAGCAGATTGAACATCAGCAGGCGGCCACGGGCACTGGTAAAAAACGGGGGGCGTGATGACATCTCTTTAGGCTCCTTAGCGGTCTGATGCCCTCACCCTGGCCCTCACCCACGGGGAGAGGGAAAAGAGAAATGTGACGGCGATTAGCTATTCATAACTATGACAAATATGAACAGCTTCTGACATTTTGCATTTACGCACCTGTGATGAAGTGCAGATATCGACATTCACAGGAGATCCGCCATGAGCAGAACCCCGGTTTTAGAGATGCGCGGCATAGCCAAAACCTTTGGCAATTTCCACGCGCTCAAGGGCGTGGATTTGACGGTTTTCCCCGGTGAGATCCACGCGCTGATGGGCGAAAATGGCGCGGGCAAAAGCACGCTGATGAAAATCCTCGCAGGTGCCTACACTGCCACCCGCGGTGAGATCCTGATCGACGGACAGCCGTTTCACATCAAAGGGCCGAAAGATGCCCTGGCCGCAGGCATTACCTTGATTTACCAGGAGATGCAGCTCGCCCCCAATCTGACCGTGGCGGAAAACATTTTCCTCGGCAGCGAACTGTCGCGCGGCGGGCTGGTTCAGCGTAAAGAGATGGCCGCCCAGGCGCAGGCGGTGATCGATCGCCTCGGCGCCCAGTTCAGCGCCACCGATCGGGTGATGAAGCTGACCATCGCCGAACAGCAGCAGGTGGAAATTGCCCGCGCGCTGCACCGCAACAGCCGCATTCTGGTGATGGACGAACCCACCGCCGCCCTCTCTTCACGCGAAACCCACCGCCTGTTTGAACTGATTCTGCGCCTGCGCGATGAAGGCATGGCGATTATCTATATCAGCCACCGTATGGCGGAAGTGTATGAACTCTCTGACCGCGTCAGCGTTCTGCGTGACGGGCAGTACGTCGGCAGCCTGACGCGCGACAAGCTCAACGCCTCCGAGCTGGTGAAAATGATGGTGGGCCGCCCCTTAAGCGATCTGTTCAACAAAGAGCGCGATATCCCTCTCGGCAGCCCGCGCCTGAACGTCCACCACCTTACCGACGGTAAAAAAGTGCGGCCGTGCAGTTTACAGGTCCGTTCCGGCGAAATCGTCGGGCTGGCCGGGCTGGTCGGTGCCGGACGCTCCGAGCTGGCGCAGCTGATTTTCGGCGTGCGCAAAGCCACGGGCGGCATGATTGAGGTGGACGGCGAGCCGGTGGTGATCCACTCCCCGCGCGCGGCCATTGAAAACGGGATCGGTTTTCTCACCGAGAACCGTAAGGAGCAGGGGCTGTTTCTGGAGCTGGCGGCGCAGGAGAACATCACGATGGCGACGCTGGAACGCGATGCCACCTTCGGCATGCTGAACCGCAAAAAAGCCCAGTCCATTTCCGATGACGCTATCGCCCTGCTCAACATTCGTGTGCCCCATTCACAGGTACGCGCGGGCGGACTGTCCGGCGGTAATCAGCAAAAACTGCTGATCTCGCGCTGGGTGGCGATAGGCCCGCGCATTCTGATTCTGGACGAACCCACCCGCGGCGTGGACGTTGGCGCGAAAAGCGAGATCTACCGCATCATGAACCAGATGGCGCGTAAGGGCGTGGCGATTTTGATGATCTCCAGCGAACTGCCGGAAGTGGTGGGCATGAGTGACCGGGTGTACGTGATGCGCGAAGGCAGCATTGCGGGTGAACTCCACGGGCGCGATATCTCTCAGGAAAACATCATGACGCTGGCAACCGGCGTGGACGACACACATCATCAGGCGGTGTAATTATGACAACTCCAACCCATCCGCAGCAGGTGGCGAAATCCGCCTCCGCCAAAAAAATGCTGATGAGCGATCTGATGCAAACGATCGGCATTTTACCTATTTTAATTCTGATCGTGGCGGTATTTGGCTTTATCGCCCCTAACTTCTTCACCGAGAGCAACCTGCTCAACATCACCCGTCAGGCGTCAATCAACATCGTGCTGGCTGCGGGGATGACTTTCATCATCTTAACCGGTGGGATTGACCTCTCCGTGGGGTCGATTCTCGGTACTACCGCCGTTGCGGCAATGGTGGTGTCGCTGATCCCGGAATTCGCCGGACTTTCTATTCCGGCGGCGCTGATGCTCGGCATGGTGTTGGGGCTGTTCAACGGCGCGCTGGTGGCCTTTGCCGGGCTACCGCCGTTTATCGTCACGCTCGGTACCTATACGGCGCTGCGCGGCGCGGCCTACCTGCTGGCAGACGGCACCACGGTGATCAACTCGAACATCAACTTCGAGTGGATCGGCAATAACTACCTCGGTCCCGTGCCATGGCTGGTGGTCATTGCTTTGGCGGTCATTGCTATCTGCTGGTTTATCCTGCGCCGCACTACGCTGGGCGTTCACATCTACGCCGTGGGCGGCAACATGCAGGCGGCGCGCCTGACGGGTATTAAGGTCTGGATGGTACTGCTGTTTGTCTACGGCATGAGCGGGCTGCTCTCCGGTCTCGGTGGCGTGATGAGCGCCTCGCGCCTTTACAGCGCCAACGGCAACCTCGGTACCGGCTATGAGCTGGATGCGATTGCGGCGGTGATCCTCGGCGGTACCAGCTTCGTCGGCGGGATCGGCACGATCACCGGCACGCTGGTGGGGGCATTGATTATCGCCACCCTCAACAACGGCATGACGCTGATGGGCGTCTCCTATTTCTGGCAACTGGTGATCAAAGGGGCGGTGATCATCATTGCGGTGCTGATCGACAAATACCGTACCCGACACCATCAAAGTGCATAACAACAAAACCCTACAGCTTCGAGGAATACAATATGCGTTTAAAACCGTTAGTGACCGCGCTCTGTGCTGGCGCGCTGCTTGCCGCAACGCCGTTTGCGCAGGCGAAAGATCTGAAGTCCATCGGCGTGACGGTGGGTGACCTGGCCAACCCGTTCTTTGTGCAGATCACCAAAGGTGCCGAGCTGGAAGCGCGCAAGCTGGCGGGCGATAACGTCAAAGTGACGCTGGTCTCCAGCGGTTACGATCTCGGTCAGCAGGTGGCGCAGATCGATAACTTTATCGCCGCGAAAGTGGACATGATCATCCTCAACGCCGCGGATTCCAAAGGGATCGGCCCGGCGGTGAAACGCGCGAAGGATGCCGGGATCGTGGTCGTGGCGGTTGACGTGGCGGCGGAAGGTGCCGATGCGACCATCACCTCCAATAACACCCAGGCGGGCGAAATGGCCTGTAAGTACATTACCGACCGCCTGAAAGGCAAAGGCAATGTGGTGATCATCAACGGACCACCGGTCTCAGCGGTGCAAAACCGTGTGGAAGGTTGCCAGATGGAATTCAAAAAACATCCGGATATCAAGGTGCTCTCGGATAACCAGAACGCCAAAGGCAGCCGTGAAGGCGGTCTGGAAGTCATGACCTCTCTTCTGGCGGCCAATCCGAAGATCGACGGCGTATTCGCGATTAACGATCCTACCGCGATCGGCGCCGATCTGGCGGCAAAACAGGCGCAGCGCAATGAATTCTTCATTGTGGGCGTGGATGGCAGCCCGGATGGTGAAGAAGCGCTGAAGCGGGAAAACTCCCTGTTTGTGGCAACCCCGGCACAAGATCCGCAGGTGATGGCGGCAAAAGCGGTCGAGATCGGCTACGACATTCTCCAGGGTAAACCGGCACCGAAAGAACCGGTGCTGATCCCGGTGACGATGATCGATAAAAAGAACGTCGGCACCTATAAAGGATGGACGGTTAAGTAACCCTCAGCCTAAACCCTCTCCCCTTTGGGGAGAGTGGGTGGCAAAAAACGCTGGCCGGGCTGCAGGCTTTTATTCGCGAGGGCAATTAATTTAACAATAATTGCGATTTTTCATTACAGTTCTATGAATTTTACATTCCCGAACTACACTCTCTCCATCTGGCATATTCGGCGTGGGCAGCACTCTGTCCGCACGCTTTTCCGAAATGAGATAGAAAGAGGACAAGGGAAAAATGTTCGCAGCCATCATCATCGGTATTTTCATTATTAGCGTTATTTACGCGCATTCACGCGGGAAAGAAAAACAGACGCTGTCTCGTCAGTTGTTCGACCATTCGACGTTCATGGCCCCCATCAATATGTTTATGACGGCGTTCTCTTCCCTGCCCGCCAGGCAGGCTTTCTTTGAGACAGAGCGTTTCCCTGAATTAAAAACGCTGACGGAAAACTGGCAGGTTATTCGTGAAGAGGCTGTGCGTTTACAGGATCATATAAAGGCGGCGCAAAATAATAACGACGCTGGCTTTAACACCTTTTTTAAACGCGGCTGGAAACGTTTTTATCTGAAATGGTACGCCGACGCTCACCCTTCTGCGCAAGTGCTTTGCCCGGTGACCACGCAACTGGTGAGTCAAATTCCTTGCGTAAAGGCGGCGATGTTTGCCGAACTGCCTGCGGGGGCAAAGCTGGGCAAGCATCGCGATCCCTACGCGGGCTCGGTTCGCTATCATCTGGGCTTATCTACCCCGAATGACGATCGCTGCTTTATTGAAGTGGACCAGCAGCGCCATAGCTGGCGCGATGGCGAGGCCGTCATTTTTGATGAGACTTACGTTCACTGGGCAGAAAATAAAACCGATCAAACGCGCATTATTCTTTTCTGTGATATCGAGCGTCCGATGAAGTGGGGCTGGGCACAGGCAGTTAACCATTGGGTAGGGACGACGCTGATGTCTGCAGCCAGCTCACCCAATGATGAGAATGACCGCACTGGCGGCATTAATCGCATTTTTAAATATGTTCATGCGGGGCGCGAACGCGGACAGCGTCTTAAAAAACGAAATCGTAAAGCCTATTATGCCCTCAAGTACCTGTGCATCAGCGCCATTTTTGCCGCCCTTCTTATTCCGGCGATAACATAGACCTTATGCCGCCTGTTCGGGGCGGCTAACATCGGTGGCAAATACATACCCCAGTCCACGAATGGTTTTAATGAGTGCAGGCTGATGCGGGTTGATCTCGATTTTCCGGCGCAGACGCATGATCAGCACGTCGATAGTCCGGTCAAACACCTCCGTGCTTTCGCTGTGGGTGAGTTCCAGCAGTTGATCGCGGCTGAGTACCCGGCGGGCATTTTGCGTAAGCGCCAGCAGCAGGCCATATTCCCCCTGGGTCAACGGCACGACGTTACGTTGCGGATCAATCAGTTCACATCGGGAGGTATCCAGCGTCCAGTTATCGAAGGTTATCCCCGCTACGCGTGGCATCGGCGTTTCTGCGGCCAGCACGCCGGTCCGACGCAGGACCGCTTTAACCCGGGCAACCACCACGCGCGGATTAAACGGTTTGCCAATATAGTCGTCGGCTCCCATCTCCAGCCCCACTACCACGTCGGATTCACTGCCCAACCCGGTTAACATGATCACCGGTAGCGCCGGACGCTGCTTTTGCAACTGCAGCAAAACCTGTAACCCATTGATATCTGGCAGCATCATATCTAGCAGGACAAGGGCGATCTCCGGCGTCTGTTGTACCCGGCCCGGCACATCCTGGCCGTTATGGCAGACAAGCACGTCAAAGACGTGTTCACTCAGCACATCCTGCAGCAGTTCGCACACTGCCAAATCGTCATCAACCACCAGAATCGCCGGTTTCATCATATGCTTCCGTCAGGGGATTATGTTAAGTCTGAACCATTCTGCCGTCGGCTCCAGTGAAAGGGCGTTTTCCATGACGGAAATTCAACCCATGTCACATACCCTGCCCATTCGACACGTCAATTTTGACGATGGTCTGCTTTTCGTCAGGGTTGTCGGCAGGAATACGCCGTAAAGCGCGCAATTACCCCTACTAAAAACATGGCATAGAAGCTGCATTAGTCGGTGCGAAAGATTCGATTAACTGGAGCAGACTGATGAAAAAAGTCGTCACGGTTTGCCCTTATTGTGCCTCAGGTTGCAAGATCCACCTGGTGGTCGATAACGGCAAAATCGTCCGGGCGGAGGCCGCACAGGGGAAAACCAACCAGGGCACGCTGTGTCTGAAAGGGTATTACGGCTGGGATTTTATCAATGATACCCAAATCCTCACCCCGCGCCTGAAAACCCCTATGATCCGCCGCGAGCGCGGTGGCAAGCTGGAAGCCGTCAGCTGGAACGAGGCGCTCGATTACGTCGCCACGCGCCTCAACGCCATCAAGGCCAAGTACGGCCCGGATGCGATTCAGACGACCGGTTCCTCACGCGGGACAGGGAATGAAACCAACTATGTGATGCAAAAATTCGCACGCGCCGTTATTGGAACCAATAACGTCGACTGCTGCGCTCGCGTCTGACACGGCCCATCGGTTGCAGGTCTGCACCAGTCGGTCGGTAACGGCGCAATGAGTAATGCCATCAACGAGATAGACAACACCGATCTGGTGTTTATTTTCGGCTATAACCCAGCGGATTCTCACCCTATCGTCGCGAACCATGTTATTCGCGCCAAACAGAACGGGGCGAAAATCATCGTCTGCGATCCGCGCAAAATTGAAACCGCGCGCATTGCGGATATGCACATCGCATTGAAAAACGGCTCGAACATCGCGCTGTTGAATGCGATGGGGCACGTCATTATTGAGGAGAATCTGTACGACCAGGCGTTTGTGGCCAGCCGCACGGAAGGCTTTGAAGAGTATCGTAAAATTGTCGAAGGCTATACGCCAGAGTCCGTTGAAGCGATAACCGGCGTCAGCGCACAGGAGATCCGCCAGGCCGCACGCATGTACGCCGGGGCGAAAACCGCCGCCATTCTGTGGGGTATGGGCGTGACCCAGTTCTACCAGGGCGTGGAAACCGTGCGTTCGTTGACCAGCCTCGCCATGCTGACGGGTAACCTGGGCAAGGCCCACGTCGGCGTCAACCCGGTACGTGGCCAGAATAACGTCCAGGGGGCCTGCGATATGGGCGCGCTGCCGGATACCTATCCGGGCTATCAGTACGTCAAATTCCCGGAAAACCGCGAGAAATTCGCAAAAGCCTGGGGGGTCGAAAGCCTGCCGGAGCACACCGGCTATCGCATCAGCGAGCTGCCGCACCGCGCGGCGCACGGTGAAGTGCGTGCGGCCTACATCATGGGTGAAGATCCTCTCCAGACCGATGCCGAGCTCTCTGCGGTACGTAAAGGGTTTGAGGATCTGGAGCTGGTGATTGTCCAGGACATCTTCATGACCAAAACCGCGGCGGCGGCGGATGTGATTTTACCGTCGACGTCATGGGGTGAGCATGAAGGCGTCTACACGGCGGCTGACCGCGGTTTCCAGCGCTTCTTCAAAGCGGTCGAACCGAAGTGGGATCTGAAAACCGACTGGCAGATCATCAGCGAAATCGCCACCCGTATGGGCTACCCGATGCACTACAACAACACTCAGGAGATCTGGGACGAGTTGCGGCATCTGTGCCCGGACTTCTACGGTGCCACCTATGAAAAAATGGGTGAGCTGGGGTATATCCAGTGGCCATGCCGCGATGAATCGGAAGCCGACCAGGGGACGTCATACCTCTTTAAAGAGACGTTCGACACCCCGAACGGGCTGGCGCAGTTCTTCACCTGCGACTGGGTCGCACCTATAGATAAACTCACCGACGAGTATCCGATGGTGCTCTCCACCGTGCGCGAAGTGGGCCACTACTCCTGTCGCTCGATGACCGGGAACTGCGCCGCGCTGGCCGCGCTGGCAGATGAACCCGGCTACGCGCAGATCAACACTGCTGACGCGGAACGCCTGGGTATTGAGGATGAAGCGCTGGTATGGGTGAACTCGCGCAAAGGGCGAATTATCACCCGTGCGCAGGTGAGCGATCGTCCCAACAAAGGGGCGGTCTACATGACCTACCAGTGGTGGATTGGTGCCTGTAACGAACTGGTGACGGAGAACTTAAGCCCGATAACCAAAACGCCGGAGTATAAATATTGTGCCGTCAACGTGGAGCCCATTGCGGATCAACACGCTGCCGAACAGTATGTGATCGACGAATATAACAAGCTGAAAGCCCGACTGCGTGAAAGCGCAATGGGTTGAAGCGGGTAATTAATTAATGAACAAAGGGAGTGATATATTCACTCCCTTTTTTTATTTCCGCCACCGCGATTATACTGCGCGGCGTGTACCCAGAAGATAAGAATCCATGAAAGCCATTTTTCTGTTGTTGTTTTTTATAACCTCGTTCGCCTGCGCGGATGAGATAGGCAGCCAGTATCAGAAGCAGGCGGAGGCGGGCGATGCCCGCGCCCAGTATTATCTTGCCGATACCTACTTCAGTTCCGGTGACAGCAAGCAGGCAGCGCGATGGGCTGAAAAAGCCGCAAAAGGTGGCGATGTCGATGCCATGGCACTGTTGTCGCAAATCCACTTTACGCAGGGAGATTACGCACAGGCCAAAGCTCTGGCGCAGCAGGCAAACATAGCAGGCAGCAAACGCGGCGCGATCATGCTGGCGCGCGTGCTGGTCAACACTCAGGCCGGTCAAACCGACTATCCCCAGGCCATTAAGCTCCTGAAAACGGCGACCGAAGATATCGACAACGATTCGGCTGTCGACGCGCAGCTGCTGCTGGGGCTGATCTATGCCAACGGCGTTGAGGTGGCTCAGGATGACGCTCAGGCAGCTGCGTGGTTTAAGCGCAGTTCGTCGCTGTCACGTACGGGATATGCGGAATACTGGGCCGGGATGCTGTTCCAGCAGGGCGAGAAAGGCTTTATCACACCCAATAAACAGAAAGCGCTTTACTGGTTGAACCTGAGCTGTACGGAAGGGTTTGATACGGGATGTGAAGAGTTTGATGCGTTGAGCGGGGAGTAAAGCGCCGGGTGGCGGCTTCGCCTTACCCGGCCTACAAAACCCGTAGGCCCGGTAAGCGCAGCGCCACCGGGCATAAGATGTTACCGATCGGCCGTCTTATCAAAACGCCCCAGCACCTCGCGTTCATACGCCAGCGCTTTTTTACGGTCGAATTTGTGTTCCCACTTGGCGATAACCAGCACCGCCAGGGCATTCCCCACCACGTTCAGCGCCGTACGCGCCATATCGAGGATACGGTCGACACCGGCGATAAACGCCAGACCTTCCAGCGGAATACCCACGCTGCCCAGCGTCGCCAGCAGCACCACGAACGAAACGCCCGGTACGCCTGCAATACCTTTAGATGTCACCATCAGGGTCAGCACCAGCACGATCTCCTGCCACAGCGACAGGTCAATGCCATACAGCTGCGCAATAAAGATAGCGGCGATACTCTGGTACAGCGTTGAACCGTCCAGGTTGAAAGAGTAGCCGGTCGGCACCACGAAGCTGGTGATAGAGGCAGGCGCACCGTAAGCCTCCATCTTCTCAATAATGCGCGGCAGCACGCTCTCAGAGCTTGCCGTGGAGTACGCCAGAATCAACTCATCTTTCAGGATACGGATCAGGATCCAGATGCTCAGCCCGCACAGGCGCGCCACAATGCCCAGCACCACCAGCGCAAAGAACAGGATGGCGAAGTGCACCAGGATCACCAGCTTCGCCAGCGGCCACAGGGAGGCAAAGCCGAAGTTTGCCACGGTCACCGCAATCAATGCGAACACCCCAACCGGCGCGTAGCGCATCACCATGTGGGTCACTTTGAACATGGTTTCGGAGATGGAGCGGAAGACGGTGACCAGCGGTTCACGGTGCGTGGCAGGCAGCGAGGAGAGCCCCAGGCCAAACAGCACCGAGAAGAAGATGATCGGCAACATCTCGCCTTTCGCCATCGACGCCACGATATTGGTCGGCACCAGTGAAAGGATCGTGCCCATCAGGCCGTGCGCATGGCTCTGCACTTCCGCCGTTGTGCTTTGGTATTTCGAAATATCCACCGTGGCCAGCTGCGACATATCGATCCCGGAACCTGGCTGGAACACGTTTGCCAGGGTAATCCCCAGAATAATCGCAACCGTAGTGATCACTTCGAAATAGAGAATGGTTTTCGCACCGATACGGCCTAACTGTTTCGCGTCACCGACCCCGGCAATGCCGACCACCAGCGTCGAGATAACAATCGGCACCACGATCATCTTGATCAAATGAATAAAGATATCGCCCGCCGGGGAGAGCAGGTTAGCAATCAGCCATTCGCGGCTGTCGCTATGATAGTGGAGATAACTGCCCAGCAAGATGCCCAGCACAAGGGCTAGCAAGATCTGCCAGGCCAGGCTGACTTTAACGTTTTTCATAGAAACTGACTTCCTCAATGAAATCTCCGCACCAGCAAAACTGCATGAATATGGAGACATACTGAAAGGGTATGAATTGTGTTGCGTTGGTTTATGGGATTTTTTAACGCGGCGTATGAGTATCATTTGCGCGACCTGTTGCGCAAGCCTTAAAGAACGACGCATTTCACTGGAAAATGACGGTATAACGCGAGTTTGTCATTATCCTGATAAATAACCATTTGTTATAAAAACGCTTTTTTAAATCTAAATGCGAATAATCGTCAGGCTGAATTATTTCCCTTCAAAGTTTCATTCGCTCGTTTTTCAACCTCTTCAAACAATGCGTGATCTGTAGCCCAAATAATAAACAAAGCTTGTAAAGCCCCTGCTATTAACGTTTTTGCGACATATTATTAACATCTTACAAGGAGAAAAAAAGCCATGAGCCAAATACATAAACACGACATTCCCGCAAACATTGCGGACCGTTGCCTGATCAACCCGGAGCAGTACCACGAGAAATATCAGAAATCAGTTTCCCACCCTGACGCCTTCTGGGGCGAGCAGGGACACATCCTTGACTGGATCAAACCTTATCAGAAGGTGAAAAACACCTCCTTTGCGCCCGGCAACGTCTCCATTAAATGGTATGAAGATGGCACGCTGAACCTGGCGGCGAACTGCCTGGATCGCCATCTTGCCGAACGCGGGAATGAAACCGCCATCATCTGGGAAGGCGACGATGCCTCACAGAGCAAACACATTACCTATAAAGAACTGCATCGCGACGTCTGCCGTTTCGCCAACGTCCTGCTGGAAAAAGGCATTAAAAAGGGCGATGTGGTGGCTATCTATATGCCAATGGTGCCGGAAGCCGCGGTTGCTATGCTGGCCTGCGCGCGTATCGGCGCAATTCACTCGGTTATCTTCGGCGGGTTCTCACCGGAAGCCGTTGCCGGCCGTATTGTCGATTCCAGTTCAAAACTGGTGATCACCGCGGATGAAGGCGTGCGCGCCGGACGCGGTATACCGCTGAAGAAAAACGTCGATGAAGCGCTGAAAAACCCGAATGTCAAAACGGTCAGTAACGTTATCGTGCTGAAGCGTACCGGCGGCAAGATCGACTGGAACGAGGGACGTGACCTGTGGTGGAGTGACCTGATCGAGAAAGCGAGTGACCAGCATCAGCCGGAAGAGATGAATGCTGAAGACCCGCTGTTCATTCTTTACACCTCCGGTTCAACCGGTAAACCGAAAGGCGTGTTGCACACCACCGGCGGTTATCTGGTTTATGCGGCCACGACCTTTAAATATGTCTTCGATTACCACCCGGGCGACATCTACTGGTGTACCGCCGACGTGGGCTGGGTGACCGGGCATAGCTACCTGCTCTACGGCCCGCTGGCCTGCGGTGCCACCACGCTGATGTTTGAGGGCGTGCCAAACTGGCCGACCCCGGCGCGTATGTGTCAGGTAGTCGACAAGCACCAGGTCAACATTCTCTACACCGCGCCAACGGCGATCCGCGCGTTAATGGCGGAAGGCGATAAGGCCATCGAAGGCACTGACCGCTCTTCGTTGCGCATCCTCGGTTCCGTGGGTGAACCCATTAACCCCGAAGCCTGGGAGTGGTACTGGAAGAAAATCGGCAATGAAAAATGCCCGGTGATGGACACCTGGTGGCAGACCGAAACCGGCGGCTTCATGATCACCCCTATGCCTGGCGCCACACAGCTGAAGGCCGGTTCTGCCACGCGCCCATTCTTCGGCGTACAGCCTGCGCTGGTGGATAACGAGGGCAACCCGCTGGACGGGGCCACCGAAGGCAACCTGGTGATCGTCGACTCGTGGCCAGGCCAGGCGCGTACCCTGTTCGGCGACCACGAACGCTTTGAGCAGACCTATTTCTCGACCTTTAAAAACATGTACTTCAGCGGCGACGGCGCGCGCCGTGATGAAGACGGTTATTACTGGATCACCGGTCGCGTGGATGACGTGCTCAACGTTTCTGGCCACCGTCTGGGGACGGCTGAAATTGAATCGGCGCTGGTGTCGCATCCGAAAATTGCTGAAGCCGCCGTTGTCGGGATCCCGCACAACATCAAAGGCCAGGCGATTTACGCTTACGTCACGCTGAACCACGGCGAGGAGCCGTCACCCGAGCTGTACGCCGAGGTGCGCAACTGGGTACGTAAGGAGATCGGCCCGCTTGCTACGCCGGACGTGCTGCACTGGACCGACTCGCTGCCGAAAACCCGCTCCGGCAAGATTATGCGCCGTATCCTGCGCAAAATCGCGGCGGGGGATACCAGCAACCTCGGTGATACCTCAACGCTCGCGGATCCTGGCGTGGTGGAAAAACTGCTCGAAGAGAAGCAGTCCATCGCAATGCCTTCGTAAATGTTTTCTCCCTCTCCCTGTGGGAGAGGGCCGGGGTGAGGGCATCTGATCGCACCTTCTCCCCTCACCCTAACCCTCTCCCACAGGGAGAGGGAATAACTACAAACACCTACCCTACAAACCTCTGGAGACTCTGTGATGAATGACCATATTTGTCAGCAGATAGAGAATAGTGCGCACTACAGGGAGCTCGTCGAAAAACGGCAACGGTTTGCCTTCATCCTTTCTATCATCATGCTGATTATCTACGTCGGCTTTATTATGCTGATCGCCTTTGCTCCGCACTGGCTGGGCACCCCGCTGCACGCGGGCACCAGCGTCACGCGCGGCATTCCTATTGGCATTGGCGTGATTGTGATCTCCTTCTTGCTGACCGGCGTGTACGTCTGGCGCGCGAACGGTGAATTCGATCGTCTCAACAGAGCGGTACTGCAAGAGGTAAAAGCATCATGAAGCGGATCCTGACGGCGCTTGCCGCCACACTTCCTTTTGCCGCCCACGCGGCGGATGCCATCACCGGCGACGTTCAGCGTCAGCCGACTAACTGGCAGGCGATTGTGATGTTCCTGATTTTCGTCCTGCTGACGCTGTACATCACTTACTGGGCGTCGAAGCGCGTGCGCTCCCGTAATGATTATTACACCGCGGGCGGCAACATTACCGGTTTTCAGAACGGGCTGGCGATAGCGGGCGACTTTATGTCTGCCGCCTCGTTCCTCGGGATCTCCGCGCTGGTTTATACCTCCGGCTACGACGGCCTGATCTACTCCCTGGGCTTCCTCGTCGGCTGGCCGATCATCCTGTTCCTCATTGCCGAACGCTTGCGCAACCTCGGGCGCTATACCTTCGCTGACGTGGCCTCCTATCGCCTGAAACAGGGGCCCATTCGCACCCTCTCCGCCTGCGGTTCGCTGGTGGTGGTCGCGCTATACCTCATTGCGCAGATGGTCGGGGCAGGTAAATTGATCGAACTGCTGTTCGGTCTGAACTACCACATCGCCGTGGTACTGGTTGGCGTCCTGATGGTGATGTACGTCCTGTTCGGCGGCATGCTAGCGACCACCTGGGTACAGATTATCAAAGCGGTCCTGCTGCTGTTCGGCGCCAGTTTTATGGCCTTTATGGTGATGAAGCACGTCGGGTTCAGCTTCAATAACCTGTTTACCGAAGCGATGGCGGTTCATCCAAAAGGAGAGGCAATCATGAGCCCGGGCGGGCTGGTGAAAGATCCGATATCCGCACTCTCCCTCGGTCTCGGCCTGATGTTCGGTACCGCGGGCCTGCCGCACATTCTGATGCGTTTCTTCACCGTGAGCGATGCGCGTGAAGCGCGTAAGAGCGTCTTCTACGCCACCGGCTTTATGGGTTATTTCTACATCCTGACCTTTATCATCGGCTTTGGCGCGATCATGCTGGTAGGGGCAAACCCGGCGTTTAAAGACGCGGCGGGTGCGCTGATTGGCGGCAACAACATGGCGGCGGTGCATCTGGCCGACGCGGTGGGCGGTAACCTGTTCCTCGGCTTTATCTCTGCCGTGGCCTTCGCCACCATCCTTGCCGTAGTAGCGGGACTGACGCTGGCCGGTGCCTCTGCGGTCTCGCACGACCTCTACGCCAACGTGTTCCGTAAAGGGGCAAGCGAACGTGACGAGCTGAAAGTCTCTAAGATCACCGTGCTGGTGCTGGGTGTGGTCGCCATTTTGCTCGGTATTCTGTTCGAGAAGCAGAACATCGCCTTTATGGTGGGGCTGGCCTTCTCGATTGCGGCGAGCTGTAACTTCCCGATCATCCTGCTCTCCATGTACTGGTCAAAACTGACCACCCGTGGGGCGATGATTGGCGGCTGGCTGGGGCTGCTGACGGCGGTGATCCTGATGATTCTGGGCCCGACCATCTGGGTACAGATCCTCGGTCACGAAAGCGCCATTTTCCCGTATGAGTATCCGGCGCTGTTCTCGATTGCCGTGGCGTTTATTGGTATCTGGGTCTTCTCGGCCACCGACAACTCGCCGGAAGGTAACCTGGAGCGTGAGAAATTCCGCGCCCAGTTTATTCGCTCCCAAACCGGCCTGGGCGTTGAACAGGGCCGCGCACACTAAGCCTTTCTCCCCGGTCTCTCAGGCCGGGGAGTTTAAAACATCACCCATGCCACCAGCGGTGCGATAAGCACCATCGTTACGCCAGAGAGCATCATCACCAGACTTGCCACCACGCCTTCCTGCTGACCCAGCTCATACGAACGCGCCGTACCTGCGCCATGAGACGCCGCGCCAAACCCTGCCCCTTTCGCCATCCCCTCCCGAATAGAAAGCCGCAAAAAGAGCATATCGCCCACCGCCATGCCAAAGACGCCCGTCACGACCACAAACAGCGCCACCAGATCCGGCTGCCCGCCAAGCGGTTTAGCCGCTGCCAGCGCAAACGGCGTCGTCACCGAACGCACGGCCAGGCTGCGCTGAATTTCATCGGGCAGCGTAAACAGCCGCGCCAGCCAGACCGAGCTACACACCGCCACCACCGTGGCAGTCAGAACGCCTGCGCTAAGCGACATCCAGTGGCGTTTAATAATATTCAGGTTGTCGTACACGGGAACGGCAAAGGCGATGGTGGCCGGGCCGAGCAGCCACAGCAGCCAGTGGGATTCCCCAATGTAGTTCTGCCAGGAAATATGGCCGAAGACCAGCATGAGCACCAGCAGGATGGGGGTGAACACCAGCGGCATGAGCGGCAGCGCGCGAAAGCGGCGGTACAAACGCTTGTTGGCAAAGTAGATTACGATGGTCGCAATCAGACACAGCACGCTTATCTGAACGTTAGTCATGCTTCTGCCTGCTGATTTCAAAGCGATAGACTTTATCCACCACCCAGGCAGTGGCGCCCAATACCATCAGCGTACTCAGGGCGATAACCGCGAAGATGCGCCAGCCGTCGACCATCAGCAACTGGGCATAGTTCACCACCGCGACCACCGCAGGCACGAAGAACAGCAGCATCTCCGCCAGCAGCCAGCGCGCGCCGGCTCGCACCCAGCTAAGGGGCAACACGCGACAGAGGATCAGCGTTAGCATTAGCACCATCCCGACCAGGTTGGCGGGTAAAGGCAGGTGCAGCCAGTCGACAAGATATTCCGCGAAAACAAACAGTCCGGCATAGAGCAGTACCTGAACCGGTACCTGGAGTCGTTGCACAACGGCAGGCGTAACACGACTTAACGCCACGGCCATGGGGGTTTTCCTCAAAATTGAGACGAGGCGCCAGTATAGTGAGCGCACGTCAGGGACAGAAATGAATTAAAATCATCGAAGGTATAGTTTCGAGGAATAATCATGGACATAAGAACGCTGCGCTATTTTGTCGAGGTGGTTCGCCAGCAAAGTTTTACCCGCGCAGCGGAGAAGTTGTTCGTTACCCAGCCGACCATCAGCAAGATGCTGAAAAACCTTGAGGACGAGCTGAACTGTACCCTGCTGCTTCGTGACGGACGCAAGCTGCTGCTGACGGATACCGGACGCGTGGTCTTCGAGCGCGGGCTGGCGATTCTGGCTGAGTTCCGCCAGCTTGAGGCTGAGCTTGCGGATATCAACCACCTTACCAAAGGGCTATTACGTCTTGGCATTCCGCCGATGGTCGGCATGATGATGGCCGGGCCGATTAGCCTCTTTCGTCAGCGCTACCCCGGCGTTGAGCTAAAAATTTCTGAATTTGGCGGCCTGACCGTCCAGCAGGCCGTGATGAACGGCGAGCTGGATGTGGCGATGACGGCCCTCCCCGTAGAGGAAGAGAGCGGTCTGGCGACGCTGCCGCTGTTCAGCCATCCGCTGTGCGTGCTCGTACCGCGCTCCGGTGACTGGCTGAAAATTGACTCGGTGAAACCCGAACTGCTCGGCGAACATCCGTTGCTGATCTACAACGAAGACTTCGCCTTAAGCCGCCAGCTGATGACGCTGTTTAACCAACATAATGTGAAGCCACGCATTGCGGTGCGCAGCGGTCAGTGGGATTTTCTGGCCGCGATGGTTCAGGCTGGCGTGGGGATTGCCATTCTGCCGCAGCCAATTTGCGAGCGGCTGGATAAAAACACCCTGCGCTGGATCCCGCTGGAGAGCGAGCTGCACTGGCAGTTAGGGATGATCTGGCGTGAAGGGGTGTATCTGTCGCATAGCGCGCAGGCGTGGCTGGAGTGCTGTAAGGGGTTTTGGGTGCAGTCTGAATAGTGCCGGGTGGCGGCTTCGCCTTACCCGGCCTACGATTCGAATGTAGGCCGGTAAGCGCAGCGCCACCGGGCAAAAGCGCGCTACTGATTCTCTATCAACAACGCTTCCAGCAAATCCAGATCGTGCAGCAGCTTTTGCAGCGTCTCGTTGCTGATCTGCCGCGTGGCACGCAGATGGTACAGCTCGGCACGCTCTGAACGCAGCGCCGCCAGGCGGAACCGGCGTTCCAGGTTTTCCTCCTGCAGCGAGCTTTCCACGTCATTACGTCCGTCAGCCCGACGGCGCAGGTTACCAATTACGCGGGAACTCACTTCCGTCAGCAGCTGGTTATCGATGTTCTCGTCTGTATCCGCCGCCAGACGCTCTTCCATTTTCTGAATAGCGACTATCGCTACTTCGGCGGTAGCCGCACGCGCAATACGCTCCTCTTTATGCTGTTGGGTCGAATCCCCGGCGTCAATGTGCTGCAGTAAAATCGGCAGCATCACCACGCCCACGAACAGCGAGAAGAGGATCACGCCTGCCGCCAGGAACACCAGCTCGTAGCGCGCCGGGAAGACATCGCCCGTCGGCAGCAGCAGCGGAATAGAGAGCACACCGGCAAGGGTGATCGCCCCACGCACGCCAGCGAAAGAGGCAATCAGCAGCTCGCGTGTGGTCCAGGAGCCAAACTCCATCGGCTTTTTCGTCAGGAAGCGCACGCTGAATTTCTTCATCGTCCAGAGCCAGCCAAAACGCACCAGCATCAGTGCCATGTAGATCAGCACGATGTCGGTAAACAGCATCCAGACTTCAACGTTCGGATCGGCCTCTGCCGCAATCAGCGAGGACTCCATAATGCCCGGCAGTTGCAGGCCCAACAGCAGGAATACCATGCCGTTAAACACAAATTCCAGCATCGCCCAGGTGCTGTTGGCACGCAGACGCATTGCCAGCGGCGCGCGGCGCATCACGCCGGAGCGGGTGATGGTCATCCCTGCCGCTACCGCCGCCAGAATGCCCGATACGCCAATATGTTCGGCAATCAGGTAGGAGGCAAACGGCAGCAGGAACAGCAGTACGATTTGCGTGGCGGGTTCATCACCGCCCCAGCGGCTGAGGAAGCGCAGGGAGCGACCATACAGCCAGCTCACCACAAAGCCCGCGAGGATACCGCCAATCGCCACTTTGAAGAATTCCAGCGTCGCGCCGCCAATGGTAAAGACCATCGTCCCCATGGCAACCGCCACGGCAAACTTCAGGGCGACCAGACCAGAGGCGTCATTCATCAGCGCCTCGCCCTGCAAAATCCCCATGATTTTCTTCGGAATACGACCTTCACCCACTATGCCGGAAAGCGCCACGGCATCGGTTGGCGAGAGCACGGCGGCCAGCGCAAAGGCGGGGATTAACGGGATACCCGGTACGGCCCAGTAAATCAGGAAGCCAATCCCGACGACGGTGACGACGACCAGCGCCAGCGCCAGGCCGAAGATCTCTCGCCCGTGCTCAAGGAATTCGCGCGTGGGCGTTTTCCAGCCATCAGCAAACAGCAGTGGCGGAATAAACAGCACGAGGAACAGTTCGGGGTCAAATTCCACGTGCAGGCCAAACGTCGGCCACGCCAGCAGCGCGCCGATGGCAATTTGCATTAATGGCAGGGGGACCTGAAAGGGCAGTACGCGTGTGACCACCCCGGATAATGAGACCACAAGGGTCATGATGAGTATTGTGAAGAAGATTTCCATGCGTTCCCTGTTTGCTGTGTTACTTATGTACTACGGAAGGCGTCGTGCCTTTTATTCTATCTTCTTCAGAGTAACGCAAAAGGCAACGGGATGAGCTCTGAAAATAAAAACGGGCGGCCTGAGCCACCCGTTTTCGCATCAATGGACAACTTAGATGGCCCAGCCGCCTGCGTAGAATGCCACCAGCGCAACGGCGATCACCACGGTGCCGATGTTCAGCTTGCGCCATTCACCAGAGACCAGACGACCAATGACCAGCGACGCGAAACCGATCATGATGCCGGTCACGATGTTACAGGTCAGCACGATAAACACGGCGGTAATCAGGCCAGACATGGCATCCACGAAATCCGCAAAGTCGATCTTCGCCACGTTGCTCAGCATCAGCAGGCCGACATACATCAGCGCTGGCGCGGTCGCGTAAGCCGGTACCAGATAAGAGAGCGGAGAGAGGAACAGGATCAGCAGGAACAGCACGCCGACGGTGATGGCCGTCAGGCCGGTTTTACCGCCTGCAGCCGTGCCCGCTGCGGACTCGATATACACTGCCGCAGGCGCTGCGCCCACCAGTCCTGAGAAGACGCTGCTCAGGGAGTCAGTCGTCAGGGCTTTGCCGCCATCAATAATCTGACCGTCTTTATCCAGCAGGTTAGCCTGACCGGCCACCGCGCGAATCGTACCGGTTGCGTCAAACACGGCGGTCATCACCAGTGCCAGCACGCTTGGCAGGATTACCGGGTTAAGCGCACCGACGATATCCAGGCTGCCAATCAGAGAATTGCCCTTGTCATCGCTCAGCGATGGCATAGCGAAAATACCGGAGAAGTGGACGTTCGGATCGAAAATCAGGCCGACAATGGATACACCGATAATGGTCAGCAGAATGCCGCCCGGCACTTTCAGTTTTTCCAGACCGATAATCACCGCCAGACCGATCAGCGACATGATCACCGGGAAGCTCGCGAAATGCCCCAGCGCCACCGGCAGGCCGTCCAGCGGATTCTTGATCACCAGGCCCACGCCGTTAGCGGCAATCAGCAGCAGGAACAGACCGATGCCGATACCGGTGCCGTGCGCCACGCCCTGCGGCAGGTTGCGCAAAATCCAGCTACGAATGCCGGTAGCAGAGATAACGGTGAACAGCACACCCATCAGGAACACGGCGCCGAGTGCGACCGGTACGCTGATCTGCTGACCCAGCACCAGGCTGAACGCGGTGAACGCGGTCAAAGAGATGGCGCAACCAATCGCCAGCGGCAGGTTCGCCCACAGCCCCATCACAATGGAGCCCACACCGGCTACCAGGCAGGTCGCGACAAAAACAGCTGCTGGCGGGAAGCCCGCTTTACCCAGCATGCCCGGCACAACGATGACGGAGTAAACCATCGCCAGAAACGTTGTCAGACCGGCAACAACTTCCTGACGCACGGTGCTGCCGCGAGCCGAAATTTTAAACATGGCGTCAAGTGAACCGCCGGTACGCGCAGATGGCGTAGACATAGAAAACATCCCCTGAGAGTTTTTATAGAGCGTTCATAAGCGTGGTGGAGACGCCACTGCCAGCTAATACGTCAAATCCTTGTTTTGCGTTTGCGACGAAAGGGCGTCACAAAAAAAGCAAACGTTTAGCTCCGCGCTTAAAAACGGGTGGTCAAATTAAGGCAAACGATTATCCAGCCTAAACACCGCCCTTTTCAACTGAACTTTATCGTTTTTCGCTAAAATTCGCTTATGACGCTGAAGAAATAAACAGAGGATGCGCAAACGTTATCGTCTATGCGCAATTTGTTTACATTTCAATCCTCACCCGGGATGGATAATGGCCCACCCTGTTCCAGGGTTCGCTTCCAGCCGGGGCTGTTATCGACCTTTTGCTTCCAGGCCTCAATATGCGGCAGATTGTCGATACCTCCACGCGCCAGCAGGGCAAAGATCGGGAAACTCATCTGAATGTCGGCCATGCTGAGCGCGTCCCCGGCAAACCAGCTGTTTTGAGCGAGATGCGAGTCAATAAAGCGCGCATGCGTTTCCAGCTGGGGATTGAGATACGCTTTCTGCACCCCCTTACCCAGCGCCTTGCCCAGGAGTCGGATGCCTGGCGGCACGGGCGGCTTGCCGAGGCTGTTGAAAACCAACTTCATTAACAGCAGTGGCATCAGCGATCCTTCCGCGTAATGCAGCCAGAAGCGGTATTGCACCTTATGCGCCGGATCTAACGGCTTAAGGCGCGATTCGGCATCATAGGTTTCCTGGAGGTACTCCAGAATGGCACCCGATTCCGCGAGGATCAGTCCGTTATCTTCGATGATGGGTGATTTGCCCAACGGATGCACCTTTTTGAGAGCCTCCGGCGCCAGCATGTTCTTTTCGCGCTGGTAGTGAACGATCTCATAAGGCAGGGCGAGTTCTTCCAGCGCCCAGATCACACGATGTGAGCGCGACTGGTTAAGGTGATGTACCGTGAGCATGGTCTTCTCCTGTGATTCATACTTTTTAACTATAGAAAATTGAACAACACCGCGAAAAAAATTCGGCTAAAAACCGGTCAGCGACGCTGGCGAAAAAACGGGGCTTGCATAGAATTAAAGTGTCAGCACAATCCGGAACCTCACCAACCAGCTCGACACGAGGGGTGCTGATGTCGGGGGAAACCCTCCCGTGAACCAGCGGGATAGAGAGAAAGACAAAGACCGGGAAAAACTAAAGCGCCCTTAGTGGCGCTTTAGTTCTTTATAGGGTGCGTGTGTATGCCGGGTGGCGGCTGCGCCTTACCCGGCCTACGTTCGAGAATGTGGTTTTTGTAGGTCGGGTAAGGCGCAGCCGCCACCCGACGCGCAGGCCGCAGAGACTTACTCCTCCTCCAGCAGCCGCGCCCCTGTCCCCTGCTCGCCCAGCCTGTCGCCAGGGTTCCGCAACGGGCAGTCGCTGCGGGACAGACAGCCGCAGCCGATACAACCGTCCAGTTCATCGCGCAGCGCAACCAGCGTATGAATACGTCTGTCCAGCTCTTCACGCCACTGGGAGGAGAGCTCTTTCCACTCTTTCGGGCTCAGCGTGTGGCCCTCCGGCAACACCCCAAACGCCTCACCTATCGTCGCCAGGGGAATGCCGATTCGTTGCGCAATTTTGATAATCGCCACATAACGGAGAACGTCACGGGTATAGCGGCGCTGGTTTCCGCCGTTACGGATGCTTTTAATTAACCCTTTGCTTTCATAGAAGTGGAGCGCCGATACCGCAACACCGCTTCGCTTTGCCACTTCGCCGGGGGTTAAAAGCGCTTTAATACGCGGCAATCTCTTTTCCATAAAACCTCTTTACCTCAAGTTAACTTGAGGAATTATACTCCCCCGCAGAGAAAACGACGAATCAACCAAGAAAGTTGTATCTACAGAGGGGCAACCTTATGTCGCATCAGCAGATTATTCAGACACTTATTGAATGGATTGATGATCATATCGATCAACCGTTGAACATCGATGTGGTCGCTAAAAAGTCGGGCTATTCGAAATGGTATTTACAGAGAATGTTCCGCACGGTTATGCATCAAACCCTGGGTGAGTACATTCGTCAACGCAGATTACTGCTGGCGGCGCAGGCGTTACGCTCAACGCAGCGACCGATTTTTGATATCGCGATGGATCTTGGCTATGTGTCGCAACAAACCTTTTCCCGCGTGTTTCGCCGCGAGTTTGACCGTACGCCGAGCGACTATCGCCACCAGTTGAATTAATCACCCTTAGTGCAAAGGTTGCTGCTGCCAGGTCATAAATTCCTGGGGCGGCATCGCTTTCGCGAAGTGCCATCCCTGACAGAACTGGACGCCGCGCTTCAGCAACCAACTCACCTGCTCTGCCGTTTCGACCCCTTCCGCAATGGTTTTAAGCCGCAGGCTTTGCGCCATCTCGATAATATGCTCGGCGATCAGATGGCTGGTGCTGTTGGTCGTTAGAGTATCGATAAACGATTTATCGATTTTCAGAATGTCGACGTTCAGCGAATAGAGATTGTGCAGGTTCGAGTAACCGGTCCCGAAATCATCGATCGCCACTTCATAACCCGCCTGCCGGAAAGCCTGAATCACCGGTGTGGTTTTTGGCACATCAATGAACCCACGTTCCGTCACTTCGATTTTGATTTGCTGAGCACGGACGGCATAGTGGCGCGCCTTGTCAGAAATCATGGCGATCAGCCGTGAGGAGTGGAAATCCGTGGCCGACAGGTTAATTGAAATATAGAGATGCGGATGCTCAGCCAGGAAATGACCCAGATCGCTGAATACCTCCTCAACGACATAATCCGTAATCCGCTCGCTCATTCCCTCTTTTTCAGCCAGCGGAATAAACTCAGCCGGACTCATCACCTGTCCGTTGAAACCCGGCCAGCGCAACAACGCCTCTGCCCCCACGCACTGGTTGTTCTTGATATCAATAATCGGCTGGTAGTGCAGGCAAAGCTGTCGTTTGTGCAACGCCCGATGCAGCAACCGCCCTGGCGAATTAAGCTCGCGGTGCGTCCGCGACCATACCAGCAAAATAATAATGCTGCAGATCATCCCCAGCGGCAGCGTCAACGTCGCCTGATGGTAGAGCGTTTCGTAAAAACGCTTATTTGACGTCGACACGATAGCGGCAATCGGCCGTTTTGGTGATTTCACGACGGTATAGAAACGGTTATCTTTTTGAAATACCGATTCCTTATCCTGAATCATCGAATTTAATAAAGAAGGATTTGCTTTCTGGCTAACGGAAAAGAATGCATTGGTTACCGTGTCGTACACTCCCCAGGAGAGAGAATGATCGGTAGACATCACTTCGCTGTAAGAAAGCGGATTGACCACCACGACATAATTTCCACGCTGCATATATGTCATTTTATAGCCAGTATAAAATGGCGTGTCGCGAAAATAATAGATAGCGATGTCAGGTTTACGGGTGTAATTGGCAATCGGGATCGCGTAAGGTTGGTCCGGTGTAAAAACGGTTGAACAAAGAAAATTCTGACCTTCTGCATAAATTAAATCAGCGACAAACAGGCGGCCACGCACAACGTTCAACATATATTGGCGATGTTCCGGTGTACAAAGTTTACCCTGATATTTTTCGGCCTCGTCCCGGGCCAGATCAACTTGTTGAATAACCAGTTCTGTTTTGTCTAAAGCCAGTTCAGCAAATGTACGGAGCTGAGCGCTTGTTTCCGACACGGCTCTTAGCTGGGCAAACCATAGGGCAAGCATCACCGGCAGCATAACTACCATGATGATCCCTACTACCCTGAGCATTTTGCGCCGCGCGCTACGATTCATTTCCCGCCCTATATCCCTGCATGTTGTACGCCTGTAGTAATGAAGGCCGGATGCTTTGTTAAACAGGTGATTACGTTGCATGAATCATGCGAAGTTAGCAACTGACTTTTAGTATTAAAAATCTTAAATTTCGTTATGACGATAATATTTTCCCGTAAGCTAAACTGTAAGTATTCGTTCCGTTTCAATTAAGGGAAATAATTATCCAGCGCACATGTGGGGTTTGAAGATAACACAACAGAGAATCGATGTTTTATAAATGCCCGGCTATTACCACATTATTTTCAGGATGAGCAAAAAATAACGTGCCACTTATAAAAACCTCGTGGCTGGCCCATCGTGTGTCCGCTCAGCCAGGTATCGGGACCCAGGTACCCGGCACCATCGCCTTTTTTGCGTAATAAAATCCCCATTTTGAACGCTCAGACGCTGGCGAATAAATCAACAAATGTGATATAGTTCACACATATTCTGTAACGAGAAACACCGTTTCATTCAGTTCGTCTGTTTTGTAGAGGATGGGTTCTATGGCAACCATTACTACCAGCATGGTTCTCCTGCGCTGGCCTTTGTTGAGCGCGGTACTGATGTTTTTAGCCAGCACGCTGAACATTCAGTTTCGTAAATCTGACTACGCGGGTCTTGCGGTCATCAGCACTCTGCTGGGACTTGGCGCGGCTTGCTGGTTCGCAACGGGCCTGTTGGGCATCACCCTGCTGGATATTGCCGCTGTCTGGGAAAATATTAAAGTCGTGATGGTAGAGGCAATGAGCCACCAGCCACCAGACTGGCCAATGGTGATTACCTGATTCCTGTATAAACAAAAAACCCAGACGATGTCTGGGTTTTTTGTTTGAGCATCCGTTGATCAGAACGGGATGTCGTCGTCGAAGTCCATTGGTGGCTCGTTAGACGGTGCCGGAGCAGACTGCTGCTGCGGACGAGACTGTGCGCCGCCGCTGAACTGGTTGCCGCCCTGTGGCTGCTGAGGCTGACCCCAACCGCCCTGCTGCTGCTGACCGCCACCTGCTGGCGCGCCACCGCCCTGACGGCCGCCCAGCATCTGCATGGTACCGCCAACGTTTACCACAACTTCGGTGGTGTACTTCTCAGCGCCGGACTGATCGGTCCATTTACGGGTGCGCAGCTGGCCTTCGATATAGACCTGAGAACCTTTACGCAGATACTCACCGGCAACTTCTGCCAGTTTGCCAAACAGCACCACGCGGTGCCATTCAGTCTGCTCTTTCATCTCACCGGTCGCTTTATCACGCCAGGATTCGGAAGTAGCCAGCGTAATGTTGGCAACTGCGCCACCACTCGGCATGTAGCGTACTTCCGGGTCCTGGCCCAGATTACCGACGAGAATCACCTTGTTTACGCCTCTGCTGGCCATGTTCGTGTCTCCTGAATACGTTTCTTAATAGTGTAAACGCGCGAGTGTACCATTTCCAGACGCCACTTTGATAGTTGCGTAGTATCTTCCAGAGTTCGCGCGCGAACTGAACATTGTTACACAGCGAATCATAAAATGCATTCCAATACTGTATATTCAAACAGGTTAAATTGTGTCATAATTAGCCGTTTCTGACAGCCGTTTGTCCTTCAAACAAACCAGGCAATCCGTGTTTCAACCGGGAAAGGTGAATGGATAAGATCGAAGTTCGGGGCGCCCGCACCCACAATCTCAAAAATATCAACCTCATAATCCCTCGCGACAAACTCATCGTCGTGACCGGGCTTTCGGGGTCTGGCAAATCCTCACTGGCTTTCGACACCTTGTATGCCGAAGGACAGCGTCGTTACGTTGAATCTCTCTCCGCGTACGCGCGTCAGTTCCTGTCGCTGATGGAAAAACCGGATGTCGATCATATTGAAGGGTTATCGCCTGCGATCTCCATCGAGCAGAAGTCGACTTCGCATAACCCGCGTTCAACGGTCGGTACCATTACTGAAATTCACGACTACCTGCGTCTTCTGTATGCGCGCGTGGGTGAGCCGCGCTGCCCGGACCACGACGTCCCGCTGGCGGCGCAGACCGTGAGCCAGATGGTGGATAACGTGCTGTCGCAGCCGGAAGGCAAACGCCTGATGCTGCTGGCGCCAATTATTAAAGAGCGTAAAGGCGAACACACCAAAACGCTGGAGAACCTGGCAAGCCAGGGCTATATCCGCGCCCGTATTGACGGCGAAGTGTGCGACCTGTCGGATCCGCCAAAACTGGAGCTGCAGAAAAAGCACACCATTGAGGTGGTGATCGATCGCTTTAAGGTGCGTGAAGACCTCGCGACGCGTCTTGCGGAATCGTTCGAAACGGCGCTGGAACTCTCCGGTGGTACCGCCGTTGTTTCCGATATGGACGACCCGAAAGCGGAAGAGCTGCTCTTCTCCGCCAACTTTGCCTGCCCGATTTGCGGCTACAGCATGCGCGAGCTGGAACCGCGTCTGTTCTCGTTCAACAACCCGGCAGGCGCATGCCCAACCTGCGACGGCCTGGGCGTACAGCAGTATTTCGACCCGGACCGCGTGATCCAGAACCCTGAGCTGTCGCTGGCAGGCGGCGCCATTCGCGGCTGGGATAAGCGTAACTTTTACTACTTCCAGATGCTGAAATCGCTGGCGGAGCACTATAAGTTCGACGTTGAAGCGCCGTGGGCCAGCCTGAGCCCGAACGTGCACAAAGTGATCCTGTTCGGTTCCGGTAAAGAGAACATCGAGTTCAAATACATGAACGATCGTGGTGATACCTCCGTGCGTCGCCACCCGTTCGAAGGGGTGCTGCACAATATGGAGCGCCGCTACAAAGAGACCGAATCCAGCGCGGTACGCGAGGAGCTGGCGAAGTTCATCAGCAACCGCTCCTGTGCCACCTGTGAAGGCACGCGTCTGCGTCGCGAAGCGCGTCATGTCTTTGTCGAAAACACAGCGCTGCCGACCATCTCAGACATGAGCATCGGCCACGCGATGGACTTCTTCAACAACCTGAAGCTCTCCGGTCAGCGCGCGAAAATCGCTGAAAAAGTGCTGAAGGAGATTGGCGATCGTCTCAAGTTCCTGGTGAACGTGGGTCTGAACTACCTGACGCTTTCCCGCTCGGCAGAAACGCTGTCCGGCGGTGAGGCCCAGCGTATCCGCCTGGCCAGCCAGATTGGCGCGGGCTTAGTCGGCGTGATGTACGTGCTGGATGAGCCGTCAATCGGCCTGCACCAGCGCGACAACGAACGTCTGCTCGGCACGTTGGTCCACCTGCGCAACCTCGGTAACACGGTGATTGTGGTGGAGCACGACGAAGACGCGATTCGCGCTGCGGATCACGTGATCGACATTGGTCCTGGCGCGGGCGTACACGGCGGTCAGGTGGTCGCGGAAGGGACGCTGAAAGACATTATGGCGGTACCCGAGTCGCTGACCGGCCAGTACATGAGCGGCAAGCGTAAGATTGAGGTGCCAAAACAGCGCGTAGCGGCAGATCCGGAAAAAGTGCTGAAGCTGACCGGCGCGCGCGGCAACAACCTGAAAGATGTGACGCTGACGCTACCGGTTGGCCTGTTTACCTGCATCACTGGCGTGTCCGGTTCCGGTAAATCGACGCTGATTAACGATACCCTGTTCCCGATTGCGCAGACGGCGCTGAACGGTGCGACGCTGGCCGAGCCCGCGCCGTACCGAGACATTCAGGGGCTGGAACATTTCGATAAGGTTATCGACATTGACCAGAGCCCGATTGGCCGAACCCCTCGCTCGAACCCGGCGACCTATACCGGCGTCTTCACGCCCGTACGTGAACTGTTCGCCGGCGTGCCGGAAGCGCGTTCACGCGGGTACACGCCGGGACGGTTCAGCTTTAACGTGCGCGGCGGCCGCTGTGAAGCGTGCCAGGGCGATGGCGTCATCAAAGTTGAGATGCACTTCCTGCCGGATATCTACGTCCCGTGCGACCAGTGCAAAGGTAAACGCTATAACCGCGAAACGCTGGAAATTAAGTACAAAGGCAAGACCATCCACGAAGTGCTGGACATGACCATCGAAGAGGCGCGCGAGTTCTTTGACGCCGTCCCTGCGCTGGCACGTAAGCTGCAGACCCTGATGGACGTCGGTCTGACCTACATTCGTCTGGGGCAGTCCGCCACTACGCTGTCGGGCGGTGAAGCCCAGCGCGTGAAGCTGGCGCGTGAGCTCTCCAAACGCGGCACCGGTCAGACGCTGTATATTCTGGATGAGCCGACTACCGGTCTGCACTTTGCGGATATCCAGCAGTTGCTCGACGTGCTGCATCAGTTGCGCGATCAGGGCAACACGATTGTGGTCATCGAACATAATCTGGACGTGATTAAAACCGCGGACTGGATTGTCGATCTCGGCCCGGAAGGCGGCAGCGGCGGCGGTGAAATCCTCGTCTCCGGTACGCCAGAGACCGTTGCAGAGTGCGAAGCCTCGCACACCGCGCGCTTCCTTAAACCGTTGCTGTAATGTCAGACGGAGAGTTGTTGTCGGGTCGCTTCCGGCAGCAGCTCTACTGCCTGTTTATAAGACGCATCCACCAGATAGTAAATTTGCGAGCCGGGCAGGGATCCATCCAGATAAACCGTGCTCCAGTGCGCCTTATTCAGGTGTTTGCTCGGCCTCACATCATCATGCTGCTGGCGTAGCAAATCCGCCAGCTCCGGGCTGGTTTTCAGCGACGCGGCCGGGCGGCCTTCGACCTCTTTCACCATCGCAAACAGCACATCTCCCACTTTTATCTGCGTGGCTTTCCAGTCGCTATGCACGCTCTGCTCCGCGCCAGGTTTACTCATGCAGTACTGAAGTAGCTCCGAAATTGTCATCATTATTCCCCTTGTAGCGTTGCGATAATTTTACGCGAACCACCGTGAATGCGATGTTCTCCCAGCCAGATCCCTTGCCACGTTCCCAGCAGTAGCCGCCCGTTGTGTACCGGCAGCATCAGCGATACCCCGAGCAGAGAAGATTTGATATGCGAAGGCATGTCATCTGCGCCCTCATAATCGTGCTCATAGGGGGCGTTGTCCGGGACACTCTTCAGAAAATGGTTTTCCATATCAGACCGGACAGTGGGATCGCAATTTTCATTAAGCGTGAGGGAGGCTGACGTGTGTTGAAGCAGCAGATGCAGTAAACCCGTTCTGACGCGCGACAAATCGCGGATTTGCCCGATGACTTCCTCCGTCACCAGGTGAAATCCGCGGGGTTTAGCGCTTAAGGTCAGGGTCTGTTGATACCACATGTGCTGCTCCGTTTAGAAAGATGAACCTTTCTAAGTGTGCAGCAAGAAGTCGAAAGGTAAAACCCGCCGCAGCGAGATTTGATTAAAAAATAATCAAACTCGCGGCCAGACGCTTAATACTCCGAGTTAACAATCACCTCTTCGCCAAATTTTCCGGCCATCGGCAGCGGTCGATAGGTCGAGTTAGAGGCGCGTAACACCCTGATCGCTCTGGCTCCTGTATCCTGCGCCGCGGTAATGTCGTTATCCGAATCACCATAGAACACTTTGATGTTTTTCTTCTCCAGCCACTGGGTTTTGGTGTTTTGCCCTTCTTTGTCACCCGCAAAAATGACCGGGTTCATGTTGGCAGCCGGGATCTGGAAATCATCCTGCAGGGTTCTGGAGACGGTTTCTGTTTTGGTCTGACTACGACCGGTGACGAAGTAAATGCTGTCGCCGCGCTTCACATGCATGGCAATGACCGCCCGGGCGACCTCTTTCGGGATACTGTAATCGTCCCAGCCGTTATTCATCTTTTCCCAGAACGCCGGGTTCTTCAGATACGCTTCGCTGTCCGGCGAATACATTTTTTTGCCGCGCCAGAATCCCGGGCTGGAGAACAGAACGGTGTCGTCAATATCAAAGCCAACGGCCATGGGCGGGCGGCCCATCAGACTGTTTTCGATTTGGGCCACGGATACCCAGTGAATAGGAGCCTGTTCGGCAAGAATGGCAGCGGTAGTGCCGGTGTAAATCGGCGTTGGCGCAGAAGCGCGCGCGACGACGGCACTATTAAGTGAGAACAATAAGCAGGCGGCGCTGAGCGCCAGTGTGATCTTGCGCATATTTTCCCCTGAATATTCAGTTCGTTATCGTTTTATTTTGAGTGAATGGTCAAAAAACTATCCGACCATAACCCCAGCGGCAGGTGAAGAAAAGGAGTTTTTGATTATCAATCTGAAGAAAAAGAAGACGATCACAAAGCGAGACATCGACCTGAGTAGCCTGATACCCTCACCCCGGCCCTCTCCCACAGGGAGAGGGAGAACACCCTGCCCGTAGGCCCGGTAAGCGGAGCGCCACCGGGCGATAAGACTGCACGGCGGCCTGATGTCCTCTCCCACAGGGAGAGGGAGAATACAGTAGTGAGTACTTACATTACCGCAGCAAATGCCTGTGCCACGCGATGAACGTTGCTGGCATTGAGACCCGCGACGCACATGCGGCCGCTGGCAATCAGGTAGACGCCGAACTCGTCGCGCAGACGGTCGACCTGCGCGGCGCTCAAACCGGTGTAGCTGAACATCCCGCGCTGCCTGATCAGATAATCAAAGTTATGCCCCGGTACCGCCTCTTTCAGCACGTTGACCAGCTCCTGACGCATCGACAGAATGCGCTTACGCATGGATTCCACTTCGGCAAGCCAGCTAGCTTTCAGCTGTTCGTCGCCGAGTACCGTCGCCACAACCTGCGCACCAAAGTTCGGGGGGCTGGAGTAGATACGGCGCACCGTAGCTTTAAGCTGGCCCAGCACGCGGCTGGCAGCTTCGGCATCTTCGCAGACCACGGACAGCCCGCCGACGCGTTCGCCATACAGGGAGAAGATTTTCGAGAAAGAGTTGCTCACCAGCACAGGCAGGCCGGCACTCGCAACGGCGCGGATAGCATAGGCATCGTCTTCCATCCCGGCGCCAAAGCCCTGATAGGCGATGTCGAGGAATGGAATCAGGTTGCGAGCCTTGAGCACCTCAATGACGGCATCCCACTGGTCATTGGTGAGGTCCGCACCCGTTGGGTTGTGGCAGCACGGATGCAGCAGCACAATGCTGCGCGCCGGCAACGTTTTCAGTTTTTCCAGCAGGGCTTCAACGCGCACGCCGTTGGTTTCGCTGTCAAACCATGGATAAGTCTCGACATTAAAGCCTGCGCCCTCAAAAATTGCGACGTGGTTTTCCCACGTCGGGTCACTGACCCACACGCCGGAATCCGGGAAGTATTTTTTCAGGAAATCAGCACCGACTTTCAGCGCGCCCGATCCACCCAGCGTCTGGATGGTCGCCACACGTTTTTGCGCAAGTACCGGATGATCGGCCCCAAACAGCAGCGGTGCGATGGTATTGCGGTACGCATTGAGCCCTTCCATCGGCAGATAGAGCGACGCTCCATGCGGGACCGCATTCAGACGCGCTTCGGCTTCGGCAACGGCTTGTAACTGAGGAATAATACCCTCTTCGTTGTAATACAAACCGATGCTGAGGTTCACTTTATCGCTGCGAGGATCTTCTTTGAAACGCTCCATTAAGGAGAGAATAGGGTCGCCGGCATAGGCGTCAACGTTCTGAAACACGCGATGGTTCTCCGGAATTCGATGAGGCAGGAGTTTCAACAATAAACCGGAAGTGGGAGAAGGTCGAGAGGATGTTAATAAAGTTGAAGTGAGGTTAATAACCTCACTTCACAGACGGTTCAGTCAAGGTATTTCATCGCCACCCGGGAGGTCAGGCGCGTGATAAGTTCGTAAGCACTCACTTTCGTGATTTCAGCAATGCGCTCAACGGGCAGGCCCTCACCCCACATCACAACATCATCACCTGCTTTATCCTGGGCGTCGGGTCCAAGGTCCACACAAATCATGTCCATCGCAACGCGACCGACAATGTTGACCTCGCGACCGTTAACCAGCACCGGTGTACCTGTCGGTGCAGCACGCGGATAGCCATCTCCGTAGCCCATCGCCACCACGCCAAGGCGCGTGTCGCGCTCGCTAATCCAGGTGCCGCCATAGCCCACCGGCTCGCCCGCTTTGTGCTCACGCACGGCAATCAGATTCGAGACCAGAGACATCACTGGCTTAAAGCCAAAGTCCGGCCCCCAGGGTTTGCTCTCCAGAGGCGACACGCCATAAAGAATAATGCCCGGGCGCGCCCAGTCAAAGTGCGACTGCGGCCACAGCAGGATCCCGCCGGAAGCCGCAATCGAGCGCATTCCCGGCTTGCCTTCGCAGAAGGTGTTAAAGATATCGAGCTGCTGCTCGGTTGCCCCACATTCAGGCTCATCGGCACGCGCAAAATGGCTGACGATGTTCACGGGCTGTCGCACGTTTTTGCACCGGCACAAACGCTGATAAAACGCCTCCGCATTTTCCGGGCGAACGCCCAGACGGTGCATGCCCGTGTCGAGCTTCATCCAGACGGTAACGGGTTCACTCAGCTCGGCGTTTTCCAGCGCGGACAGCTGTTCTTCGTTATGTACCGCCGTGTGCAGATGCTGGTCAGCAATCGTAGGCAAGTCTGTGGCTTCGAAAAAGCCTTCCAGCAGCAAAATGGGTTGCGTGATCCCCCCCGCACGCAGGCGGAGAGCTTCTTCAAGACGGGCGACGCCAAAGGCGTCGGCATCGGGGAGCGTTCGCGCGGTCTCAAGAAGACCGTGTCCGTAAGCGTTCGCTTTCACGACTGCAACGAGCTTGCTGGCGGGCGCCAGTTCACGCAAACGTTGCAGGTTGTGTCGCAGAGCGCGGCGGTTAATGACTACAGTTGCCGCTTGCATTTGAATTCCTTAGAAATTACTCATCATCATATTGAGGACCGGCGTAGTTGTCGAAACGCGACCACTGTCCGTTAAAGGTCAGACGCACCGTCCCGATCGGGCCGTTACGTTGTTTACCAATAATAATTTCGGCGATCCCTTTCAGGTCGCTGTTCTCGTGATAAACCTCATCACGGTAGATGAACATGATTAAGTCGGCATCCTGCTCGATGGAGCCGGATTCACGCAGGTCGGAGTTGACCGGGCGTTTATCGGCACGTTGTTCCAGGGAGCGGTTCAGCTGCGACAGCGCCACCACCGGCACGTGCAGCTCTTTGGCTAACGCCTTGAGCGAGCGGGAAATCTCTGCAATTTCCAGCGTACGGTTGTCGGAGAGCGACGGCACGCGCATCAGCTGGAGGTAGTCGATCATGATGAGGCCGATGCCGCCGTGTTCGCGGGCGATACGGCGCGCGCGGGAGCGCACTTCCGTTGGCGTCAGGCCGGAGGAGTCATCAATATAGATGTTACGTTTTTCCAGCAGAATGCCCATCGTGCCGGAGATACGCGCCCAGTCTTCATCATCGAGCTGGCCGGTACGGATACGGGTCTGGTCCACGCGCGACAGCGATGCCAGAGAACGCATCATAATCTGCTCGGAGGGCATCTCAAGACTGAAGATGAGAACAGGTTTATCCTGCAACATTGCGGCATTTTCGACGAGGTTCATCGCAAATGTCGTTTTACCCATCGACGGACGCGCCGCAACGATAATCAGATCCGACGGCTGCAGGCCAGCGGTCTTTTTGTTGAGGTCGTCATAACCGGTGTTGACCCCGGTGACACCATCATGCGGTTGCTGGAACAACTGCTCGATACGCGCCACGGTCGCGTCGAGCACATCGGCAATGTTTTTAGGCCCTTCGTCTTTGTTCGCACGGCTTTCGGCGATTTTAAAGACGCGGGACTCCGCCAGATCGAGCAGGTCTTCGCTGGTGCGCCCCTGCGGATCAAAACCGGCTTCGGCGATCTCGTTCGCCACCGATATCATCTCACGGACGACGGCACGTTCCCGCACGATATCGGCATAAGCGCTGATGTTCGCCGCACTTGGCGTGTTTTTTGACAGTTCTGCCAGGTAGGCAAACCCGCCGACGCTGTCCAGCTGCCCCTGACGCTCAAGCGATTCCGCGAGCGTAATCAGGTCAATCGGGCTGCCCGACTCCTGCAGGCGCGCCATTTCGGTAAAGATATGACGGTGCGGACGGGTGTAGAAATCCTCAGACACCACGCGCTCAGCGACGTCGTCCCAGCGTTCGTTATCCAGCATTAAACCGCCCAACACCGACTGTTCCGCTTCAATCGAGTGCGGCGGGACTTTTAACCCTGCAACCTGGAAATCACGCTCGCGGGGTTCAGTCTGTTTGTTGAAGGGTTTGTTTCCTGCCATAGTGAATGGAGTTACCGAGATAAAGAGTGGGTCGAAAGATTACCATATTTTTCTTACGGAGGGAGCATGGCAACGCGCATTGAGTTCCAGAAACACGGCGGTCCGGAAGTACTGAAAGCGGTGGAGTTTACCCCCGCAGCGCCTGGCGAGAACGAAATTCAGGTTGAAAACAAAGCTATCGGCATTAACTACATCGATACCTATATTCGCGGCGGTCTCTATCCGCCTCCGTCAATGCCAAGTGGTCTGGGCACCGAGGCGGCCGGTGTCGTCATTAAAGTGGGCAGCGCGGTTAAGCATATTAAAGAGGGCGACCGCGTGGTGTATGCGCAATCTGCGCTGGGCGCTTACAGCTCCGTCCACAACGTTCCGGCGGATAAAGCCGCTCTGCTGCCTGGCGCTATCTCCTTCGAGCAGGCGGCCGCTTCGTTCCTGAAGGGGTTAACGGTTTACTATCTGCTGCGCAAAACCTATGAAATTAAACCCGACGAGCAGTTTCTTTTTCATGCCGCAGCGGGTGGCGTGGGGCTGATTGCCTGCCAGTGGGCGAAAGCCTTAGGCGCGAAACTCATCGGTACCGTAGGCAATGCCCAAAAAGCGCAGCGTGCGCTGGACGCGGGGGCGTGGCAGGTGATCAACTATCGCGAAGAGAGCATCGTCGAGCGCCTGAAAGAGATTACTGGCGGTAAAAAAGTGCGCGTGGTGTATGACTCGGTGGGCAAAGACACCTGGGAGGCGTCGCTGGACTGCCTGCAACGTCGCGGGCTGATGGTGAGCTTTGGGAATGCGTCAGGCGCTGTCACTGGCGTCAATCTTGGCATCCTGAATCAGAAAGGCTCGCTCTACGTGACCCGCCCTTCCCTGCAGGGCTATATCACCAACCGGGAAGAACTGGAGGAAGCCAGCAACGAGCTGTTCTCGCTGATCGCCAGCGGCGTGATTAAGGTGGACGTGGCGGATGCGCAGAAATATCCGCTGACCGATGCGCAGCGTGCGCATGAGGTGCTGGAAAGCCGGGCGACACAGGGTTCAAGTTTACTCATTCCCTGAGCCCCAAAAAGAAATTGGGCTTCCCGTGGGAAGCCCTTTCTTTTTTTAGTTCGGCTGTATGTAGGGTACAGCTCGATGAATTCTGTAGCGGCAGCCATAGTGACAGATTCGATAAGTAAATCCTATTCTGTTCTAAGTAATGCTGCCGGGAAAGTTACAAGTATGTGACGAACCCCTCAATACCTTAGTAACGGAAGCGGTTATTGCGCTGATAAGTCGGCAGTTTTGGTGATTTAATCGCCCGTATCGCCCACACCACCGCAATGGCCAGTAATAACCACGGCAGCAGTTTGATGGTCAGGGCAAACAGTCCGCCGATAAACATCACCACCGTCGCCACGACGAGCGCAGCGAGAATGCCGAGCAGCGAAACGCCCGTGGCTAACAGCATGACAAAAAAGCCAATGACAAAAAGTAGTTCCAGCATGGTGCTCTCCCACGAGTTCCCGAGTAATACAGTTTGTATTACAAGAATCATGCCAAAAGTAAATCATTGTTCTTAAAGAAAAACGCCCCGCAATGATATGCAGGGCGTGGTGAATTTGACGATCTTTTAGCGAAAATTATCGCTTATCTGCGACCAGTCGCAGCGCATGTTCCAGCACCTCGATATCCGCACCGGCTTTATGTGCGTTCTCACTGAGGTAACGACGCCACTGCCGCGCCCCCGGTATGCCCTGGAACAGGCCCAACATATGGCGGGTAATGTGGCCGAGATAGGTGCCGTTGCTCAGCTCGCGCTCAATGTAAGGATACATGGCGCGCACGACGGCAACCGGATCGGTATCGGCGCCGTCAACGCCAAAGATTTCACGGTCGACCGTCGCCAGAATGCCCGGGTTCTGATAGGCCTCGCGTCCGACCATCACGCCGTCCATATGTTCGAGGTGCGCTTTGGTTTCTTCAAGCGACTTAATACCGCCGTTGATCGACATCGTCAGATGCGGGAAATCACGTTTAAGCTGATATACGCGCGGATAGTCCAGCGGTGGGATCTCACGGTTCTCTTTCGGGCTCAGGCCGGAGAGCCAGGCTTTACGGGCGTGGATGATAAACATCTCGCATTCGCCTTTGCCGGACACCGTGTTGATGAAATCGCACAGGAATTCGTAGCTGTCCTGGTCGTCAATGCCGATACGGGTTTTGACCGTCACGGGAATGGAGACCACATCACGCATCGCCTTGATACAGTCGGCAACCAGCTGCGCGTTCCCCATCAGACACGCACCGAACATACCGTTTTGCACACGGTCTGAAGGACAGCCAACGTTGAGGTTAATCTCGTCATAGCCGCGCGCTTCCGCCAGCTTCGCACACTGCGCCAGCGCGGCCGGATCGCTGCCACCCAGCTGCAAGGCAACCGGATGCTCTTCTTCACTGTATGCCAGATAGTCGCCCTTGCCGTGAATGATTGCACCAGTGGTCACCATTTCGGTGTACAGCAGCGTATGGCGGGAGAGCTGACGCAGGAAGAAGCGGCAGTGTCTGTCCGTCCAGTCGAGCATTGGCGCAATGGAGAAACGGTGTGCTGGGAAAGCGGTCTGGTATTCTGACAACATGGCGAAGTTTTAAGCATCTGGTGGAAAAGGGGCGCTACTATAGCACAAAGAAAAGCCGGAGGCGCAGCGCCTCCGGTGCACTTTAGAACGTCATGCTTAGCTGTGCCCCTGCGCCCCAGGTTTCGTCTTCACCGTAGAGGCCCATCAGGTCAACATGCACGGTGTTGAACGGCGCGAAGCCGACACCACCGGTAAAGACGTTGCTGTCGTTACCCTTCACGTCAGCGCGATAACCTGCGCGTACCGCCAGCCAGCTCAGCGGGGTTACTTCAGCACCTACCCCAACATACTGCGACGTATCTTCGCTCTTGAAACCTTTGGTTTCGGTCAGATCGCCATCAGCGGTCAGCGTAACAAGATCGTTGTGCCAGGCGGCGCCCGCGGTGACCAGCGGACGGATCTGGTAGGTGTCTTTATAGCTCACCACTTCTCCCGTACGCCCGTTGCGGATGCGGATATCCTTGCTGTCGATATCGCGTGACATCAGGTTTTGCCCGCTCAGGCCGACCGTCCAGTTTTCGCCAAAATCAGCGGCAATACCAGCATCAACGTTAAAGCCCGTATCGTCTGTACGGTAGCGGCTATCGTTCCACTTATTACTGTCGTAATCGTAGATGGAAGTGGTGTAGTTATAGATCCAGGTTTTTTGCAGTTTTGGCGTGACGCCAACGGAAACCGGGATGCCCCCGAGATCGAACTGACGGGCAACCGCAATACCGTAGTCGGACACAATCGCCGCCCGGCCAGACGCCGTTGAGTTGAGGTTTTTGGTAATCTGATCCGTGCCATTCAGCGCTGCATCCAGGGCAACACCGGCAGCAACCACATCGCTTCGTTGAATACTGCGCAGATAATCAATATCTTGCTGGTCGATAGATGAGCTAACCCGACCATGAGCATAACCTTTGGCCATAAAGGCCACGGAAAGCACATCGTTAGGGATACTCACGGCAAGTCCTGCCCCTGCCGTTGCACGTGCAGTTTTACCCTTGAGATAGTCCAGTTCATCGGCAAGATCTTTGGCCGCGCCCTGGAACTGGTTGATCGAACCTAACGGATTGGTGATGACTTCAATAGGCGTAAGGTTATCAACCACATCCTTATAGTGATTGATTTTGTCGTTGATGGTATCAATCTCATCCTGAAGATTGTCTTCATCCGTCACCTGCACCCCAACGGATGGCAAAATGACCGTCACATCATCGTCCGGTTTTGCCTTTGCCAGCAGCGCGGGGTTGATTAACGCTCCGCTGCCATAACTGCCAGCGGCTACGCCCGTCCCGCCCATGGCGTCGCTACGTGATTCTGTCCAGGTATTGGCTGCTCCCGCCTGATTTGCCATAAACAGGGAAACAGCAATGCTAACCACCGAAAATTTAAAATGTTTTTTCACAGTATGCCCGTAATAGTTTGTTATTAGATAACCCCTGTCTGTTATCACCCAAACAGGAACGAACTATTGCTGTGAATAAGAAGCAAAAGACCCGCTATTTCTTTCCCTAAGTGAAATTCCCTTACGGCCTGTTGTAATTTGTGACGGCCTTCAATATTTATAGAAGAGGAAATTATTTTTTCACAGGTTTTCCATCATGCGGGCCAAAAAACTGCGGAGGATGGTCAACCCAGCGATCCTCCCGCGTGGCGGCATAGACCGGATTGAGCGGATAGTAGATGCGGTTGTGCTTCTTGTTGGCCTCGCCCACCACCAGTAATCGAACCTCTTCATCCGTGTTGTTGATAAAGGTATGGCAGACGCCGGTTCCGGCAGGAAAGCCCACGCTGTCGCCGGGTTCAAGTTTCCACAAATAGCCATTAATCCAGGCTTCAGGATAGCCCTCAAGCACGTAGATAAACTCTTCTTCGTCACTCTCTGCATGGGGATAGGATGTCCGACGCCCGGGCAATAAACGCTCATGATGAATGCCGATACGTCGGAGGCCAAGGCTGCGGGCCAGCGGTGCACCGATAGAAAAGAGCTCATTACTGTCGGGGTAGGTGGCGTCATCCGGCCCTTCTATGTCGCGCCAGTGCTTAATACAGTCTGGTTTTTTCATGATGATATTCCCGATTTGCGATGCGTCAGGTATAGCACAGCCTGACGGATATCGGTGTTTTTACCAGAACATGATAAAGTGAGGGTTTTACGTCCCAGAACATCCGAGGTGCTCAATGGATAAGTCCACAAAAGAGCTGTTAGCGCAGGCCGAAAAGCTGTGCGCGCAACGCAATGTGCGCCTGACTCCGCAGCGCCTTGAAGTCTTACGTCTGATGAGCCTGCAACAGGGTGCCATCAGCGCCTATGACCTGCTCGACCTGCTCCGCGAAAGCGAGCCGCAGGCTAAACCGCCAACAGTGTATCGCGCGCTGGATTTCCTGCTGGAACAAGGATTTGTTCATAAAGTGGAATCCACAAACAGCTATGTACTGTGCCATCTTTTCGATCAGCCCACCCACACGTCGGCCATGTTTATCTGCGACCGTTGTGGCGTAGTGAAAGAAGAAGCTGCGGAAGGCGTGGAAGACATTATGCATACGCTGGCGGCAAGAATGGGGTTTGCCCTGCGTCATAATGTGATTGAAGCACACGGGCTGTGTTCAGCGTGTGTCGAGGTGGAAGCGTGTCGACATCAGGATGAGTGTCAGCATGACCACTCTATTCTGGTGAAAAAAAAGCCGCGTTAGCAGCCAAAAGAAAAGGCGGCCTGAAGCCGCCCCAGTAGGTTATTCAGCGTTACCAGCGGTAATCATTGCGGGTTTCCCAGTCTTTGACTTCGTTTTCCGCCTGATCTTTCGCGTAGCCGTAACGTTCCTGAATTTTACCGACAAGCTGATCGCGCTTACCTTCAATGACGGTCATATCGTCATCTGTCAGCTTACCCCACTGTTCTTTCGCTTTACCTTTGAACTGCTTCCAGTTGCCGCCGATTTCGTCTTTATTCATCATCGTGTCCTCTTAGTTAAGCGTCGGGTCGTAACGTCCGTTACGTTCTTTTCTGCTGGACGTGATAATTATTGTAGTTAAGGATTCGGCAGTTGATTTCATATTCGGAATCTTTAACCATCACGATATATCGTGACGCGAAGGAAACCAGGTATTGTTTTGCCAGTGGCGGCGCCATATAAAAGCCAGCGACAGGCCACGCAGAGAGAGAAAGACCGCAAGCGCCAACCACAAACCGTGATTACCCAGCCAGGGAAGCGTCAGCAGCGTCAGGCCAAATCCCGCCGCCGCAACGGCCATACTGTTACGCATTTCCGCCCCGCGCGTCGCACCAATAAACATGCCGTCCAGCAGATAACACCAGACACCCACCACCGGTAAGATGACTTGCCAGATGAGATAGTGGCTCGCCAGTTCGCGCAGCGCAGGGAGAGAGGTCAGTAAAGCAACAATCTGTTCGCCGAAGCAGGCATAGACCACGGCAAACACCAGCGATACCAGTCCTGACTGACGGCAGGCTGCCCGCCAGACATCATGAAGCTGCCCGCTTTCACGTGCGCCATACGCCTGCCCTGAATGTGCTTCAACCGCGTAGGCAAAGCCGTCCAGCGCATAGGCGGTAAACGTCAGCAGCGTCATCAATACCGCGTTGACCGCGACGATTTCAGGCCCCAGCCGTGCACCGAAGACCGTCAGCGCGCCGAAGCAGAGTTGCAGAAGCAGCGAGCGCAGCATGATGTCACGGTTAAGCGCCAGCAGCTTACGGATATTGCCGCGCCATGCGGTTTTCAGCAGCGCGAGGGAGATCCCGCGCATCGCCAGCACGCGCCAGACCATCCACAGCCCCATCACAAAGGTCCCGTATTCAGCAATCGCCGTCGCCAGTGCCGCGCCCCGCACGTTCATATGGAGGCCCATCACGAGCCAGAGATCCAGCACGATGTTGAGCAGGTTTCCCACGACCAGCAGAATCACTGGCGCACGAGCATACTGAACGCCCAGTAACCAACCCAGCAGAACCAGATTTGCCAGCGAAGCGGGCGCACTGAGCCAGCGGATTTCGAGAAAACGTCGCGCCTGCTCCAGTACCGCCTCACTGCCGCCAACGATATGGAGCGCAAGGTCAATCAGGGGATCGCGGAGTAAAACGATTAACGCGCCCGCACCTAACGCAAGAATCAGCGGCTGCACCAGCGCCCGCGCCAGACGTAACGGATCTTTTGCACCATACGCCTGTGCCGTAAGTCCGGTGGTGCTCATGCGCAAAAAGAGCAGCAGCATAAAGAGGAAGCTGGTTGCCGTCGCGCCAATCGCCACACCGCCAAGATAGACAGGGGAATCGAGATGCCCAATAACGGCCGTGTCGACCAGACCCAGCAAGGGCACGGTGATATTGGAGAAAATCATCGGCAGTGCAAGACGCCACAATGCCTTATCGGATGCCGTCAGCAGTGACATGAGAAACACCGGGAGTGGTCAATAAGGCAGGCTACAGCGGAACCGTAGCCTGTCAGGAAGAGATTACAGCCATTCACCGTTGCGAATCACACCGACCGCCAGACCTTCGATAGAGAAGCTCTGTTCGCGGAGATCGACCACAATGGGAGAGAACTCGCTGTTTTCGGGCAGCAACTGAACGGTGTTACCCTGCTTTTTCAGACGCTTAACGGTCACTTCGTCATCAATGCGCGCGACCACCACCTGGCCGTTCCGCACATCCTGCGTTTTGTGTACCGCCAGCAGATCGCCGTCGAGAATGCCGATATCTTTCATCGACATGCCGCTTACGCGCAGCAGAAAATCTGCGCTCGGCTTGAACATACCAGGATCAACCTGGTAGTGGCCTTCGATATGCTGCTGTGCCAGCAGCGGCTCACCTGCAGCAACACGGCCTATCAGCGGAATGCCCGTCTCTTCTTCCACCAGCAGGCGGATACCGCGTGACGCGCCTGAAACAATTTCAATCACGCCCTTACGTGCCAGCGCTTTCAGGTGTTCTTCGGCAGCATTTGGAGAACGGAAGCCCAGACGCTGAGCGATTTCCGCACGCGTGGGTGGCATACCCGTCTGGCCGATATGATCCCGAATGAGATCAAACACCTCTTGCTGCCTGGTCGTTAATGCTTTCATTCCGCCCCCTGGGTGTATATACAGTTATGCTGTGAGTATATACAGTCAAAGGTGATTTTGGAACCAAAAACTGCACAAAAAACCAGGGACTTAATTATTCCTCGAGGCTCATCGGAAATGTGACCAAAGCAGCGTGACCCAGGTAATAACCGCAGTGATAATCGCCAGCAGCACAGCGGCAGAACCCATGTCTTTCGCGCGACCGGAGAGCTCGTGGAACTCTGAGCCAATACGGTCAACAACGGCCTCAATAGCGCTATTGAGAATTTCCACTATCATCACCAGAAGCACGGAACCGATGAGAAGTACGCGGGTAATAGCATCGACATCAAGGAAACAGGCGATGATGACCGCGATGATAGCGGCGACACCTTCCTGACGAAAGGCGGCTTCGTTGATCCACGCGGCACGGAAACCTTTCCATGAATAGCCGGCGGCTTTGATGATACGCGTTAACCCAGTGGTATTATTGGCCATTAAAAGAACCTTTTATGAAAAAAAGCGTCAGTAACAGGAACTGTAGCGCGTTTCGCTACAGCCTGAAGTATGACGGGTAACAACAGAAATTTTGCGCGCTTTCTGTTATCCTTGCGCCGCAATTGCATTATTAACCAGAGGCTTTACATCGTTTATGTCCGGCTGGCCACGAATTTACTACAAATTACTTAATTTACCATTAAGCATCCTGGTAAAAAGCAAGTCTATCCCAGCAGAACCCGCGCTGGAATTGGGGCTCGATACGTCGCGTCCTATTATGTACGTTTTGCCTTATAACTCGAAGGCAGACTTACTGACCCTTCGCGCCCAATGTCTGGCGCATGACTTACCTGACCCGCTTGAACCGCTGGAAGTCGACGGCACGTTGCTGCCGCGCTACGTGTTCATTCATGGCGGGCCGCGTGTATTTACCTATTACACGCCAAAAGAAGAGTCCATTAAGCTGTTCCACGACTATCTCGACCTGCACCGCAGCAATCCCGATTTGGATGTGCAGATGGTGCCGGTATCGGTGATGTTTGGCCGCCGTCCGGGCCGTGAAAAAGGCGAAGAGAATCCGCCGCTGCGTATGCTTAACGGCATCCAGAAGTTCTTCGCGGTCTCCTGGCTGGGACGCGACAGCTTTGTGCGCTTCTCCCCTTCCGTTTCACTGCGCCGAATGGCAGATGAGCACGGTACCGACAAGATCATCGCGCAGAAGCTGGCGCGCGTAGCACGTATGCACTTCGCCCGTCAGCGCCTCGCTGCCGTCGGGCCACGACTCCCGGCGCGTCAGGACCTGTTCAACAAACTGTTGGCCTCCAAAGCGATCGCCCGCGCCGTTGAAGACGAAGCGCGTAGCAAGAAGATTTCGCATGAGAAAGCCCAGCAGAACGCCATTGCGCTGATGGAAGAGATTGCCGCGAACTTCTCTTACGAGATGATTCGCCTTTCCGATCGTATTCTCGGCTTTACCTGGAACCGCCTGTATCAGGGCATCAACGTTCATAACGCCGAGCGTGTACGCCAGCTGGCGCATGATGGCCATGAAATTGTCTATGTCCCCTGCCACCGCAGCCACATGGACTACCTGCTTCTCTCCTACGTGCTCTATCACCAGGGGCTGGTACCACCGCACATCGCGGCCGGTATTAACCTGAATTTCTGGCCAGCGGGCCCGATCTTCCGCCGCCTGGGCGCCTTCTTTATCCGTCGTACCTTCAAGGGCAATAAGCTCTACTCCACCGTGTTCCGCGAGTATCTGGGCGAACTGTTCAGCCGCGGCTATTCCGTGGAGTACTTCGTGGAGGGTGGTCGCTCCCGTACCGGACGTCTGCTTGATCCGAAGACCGGCACGCTGTCGATGACCATTCAGGCGATGCTGCGCGGCGGAACCCGTCCGATCACGCTGGTGCCTATCTACATTGGTTATGAGCACGTCATGGAAGTGGGTACGTATGCCAAAGAACTGCGTGGCGCAACCAAAGAGAAAGAGAGCCTGCCGCAGATGTTGCGCGGCCTGAGCAAGTTACGCAACCTGGGTCAGGGCTACGTGAACTTTGGCGAGCCAATGCCGCTGATGACGTACCTGAACCATCACGTTCCGGAGTGGCGCGAATCCATCGATCCTATCGAAGCGGTTCGTCCTGCCTGGCTGACACCAACGGTTAACGGCATTGCATCCGAGCTGATGGTGCGTATTAACAACGCGGGGGCGGCTAACGCCATGAACCTGTGCTGTACCGCGCTACTGGCTTCTCGTCAGCGCTCCCTGACCCGTGAACAGCTCACGGAGCAGCTGGACTGCTACCTGGACATGATGCGCAACGTGCCTTACTCGGTTGATTCAACGGTTCCTGCGGCTACCGCCAGCGAGCTCATCGATCACGCGTTGCAGATGAACAAGTTTGAAGTCGAGAAGGACACGATCGGCGACATCATCATTCTGCCGCGCGAACAGGCCGTGTTGATGACGTACTATCGCAACAACATCGCGCATATGCTGATGCTGCCGTCGCTGATGGCGGCCATCATTACCCAGCATCGCCACATTTCACGTCAGGAGCTATTGCGTCACGTTGATACGCTCTACCCGATGCTGAAAGCGGAGCTGTTCCTGCGCTGGAGCAAAGATGAGCTGGCCGTTGAGCTGGATAAACTGACGGAAGAACTTCGTCGTCAGGGGCTGATCACCGTTGCCAGCGATGAGCTGCATATCAATCCGTCACGCTCCCGAACCCTGCAGCTGCTGGCGGCCGGCGCGCGCGAAACGTTGCAGCGCTACGCCATTACGTTCTGGCTGCTAAGTGCGAACCCGTCGATCAACCGCGGTACGCTGGAGAAAGAGAGCCGGACGCTGGCACAGCGCCTGTCTGTGCTACACGGCATTAACGCACCAGAATTCTTCGACAAAGCGGTCTTCAGTTCCCTCGTGCTGACGCTGCGTGATGAAGGCTTCATCAGTGATACGGGCGATGCCGAGCCAGAAGAGACGCTGAAGGTTTACCAGATGCTGGCAGAGCTGATTACGTCAGATGTGCGCTTGACGATTGAGAGCGCGACGCAGGGCGAGTGATGTAAAAAAGCCGGGTGGTGGTTTCACCTTTCCCGGCCTGATGTTCTGCATAAGATGAAAAGATTAAGGCCCGGTCAGCGTTAACGCTACCGGGCCTTATTTTTGAGCCGGGTTAAATCACCGCATTCAGCTCAGCAACGTAAAGGCAATCATCCCGACAATCGCACCCGTCGTACCGAGGATGGTTTCCATCAGCGTCCAGGTTTTCAGGGTTTGCGCTTCGGTGGCGCCGGTAAATTTACCGAACAGCCAGAAGCCAGCGTCGTTAACGTGAGAGACCACAATTGAACCGCCTGCGATACAGATAGACAGCGCTGCCATCTGCGCACCGGAGTAGTTCAGCTGTTCAATCACCGGCATTACCAGACCCACCGCAGTTAAACACGCCACGGTGGCGGAACCCTGGATAATACGCACGGCCGCCGCCAGCACGAAGCAGGTTACCGCAATCGGCAGGCCCATTCCGGTCAGCGCTTCACCCAGAGCCGGGCCCACGCCAGAATCCACCAGCACCTGCTTGAACACGCCACCGGCACCAATCACCAGCAGGATAATACCCGCAGGCTGCAGCGCGGCACCGCAGATCTCCATCACGCGGTCTTTCGGCATTCCCTGACGCATCGCCAGGCCGTAAATAGCCACCAGACACGCCACCAGGATCGCCGTAAACGGGTGACCAATGAACTCAAACCATTCGTAGGCGGTAGAGCCCACCGGCACAAAACGCGCTGCGATGGTTTTCAGACCCACGAGGACCAGCGGGAGCAGGATCAGTGACAGACTGAAGCCAAAGGACGGCATTTTGCCTTCGCCCAAATGCGGCTCGGTGATGTCATCCGGAATGTGCAGCTCAACGTAACGGCTAATGAAGTTGCCCCACAGCGGGCCGGCAATGATCATTCCCGGGATCGCGGCGCACAGGCCAATCAGGATCATCCAGCCAAAGTCAGCGTGCATCTGGGAGGCCAGCAGCATCGGCGCGGGCCCAGGCAACAGAAACGCTGCCGCTGCCGCCACGCCCGCAAACAGCGGAATGACCAGCTTCACGAGGTTGGTACCGGTATGACGCGCCATAGAGAATGCCACGCTAATCAGCAGCACAACCGCCACCTCGAAGAACAGCGGCAGCGCGCAAATCAGACCCGCCAGACCAATCGCATAGTGCGCGCGGCTGTGGCCGAAGGATTTCAGCATCTTGACGGCAATCTGATCGACCGCGCCCGTCTCATGTAAAATCTTGCCAAACATCGCGCCCAGCGCGACCACTATCGCCAGGAAGCCGAGCGTGCCTCCCATCCCTTTTTCCATCGTCGCAGCGATCTTGTCGAGCGGCATACCGGAAAAGAGACCTGCACCAATAGAAACCACCATCAAAGCAACGAAGGCGTGCATACGCGCCTTCATCACTAAAAACAGCAGCAGCAATACCGAACCCACTGCTGTCAAAACTAGCGTTAATGTACTCAAAACTTACTGCCTTTTATTAATGACCTCGATGGTGCTGGCTACAACACCCTCCAGTGACTGATCGATATCAACCACTAAGACGTCTTTCTCATCTTCACCCGGCTCCTGGAGCGCGTCGAACTGCGTCACCAGCATCTGGGTTTTGAAGAAGTGACCTTTACGCGCCTTCAGTCGGCTTTCAATCACCTCGAAATCGCCTTTCAGGTAGATGAAAGAGAGGTTCGGGTTGCCGTCGCGCAGCAGATCGCGGTAGGTTTTTTTCAGCGCGGAGCAGACGATCAGCGAAACTTTGTTGGTACGCTGCATGGCGAATGCGGCGTCGTTCAGCGCCTGCAGCCACGGTTTGCGATCGTCGTCGTTCAGCGGCTCGCCGGAGGCCATTTTCATGATGTTGCTGCGCGGATGGAGGAAGTCACCATCAAGAAACGCAGCCTGGAGTTGATGCGCCACTTCGCTCGCCACGGCAGATTTACCGCTACCGGACACGCCCATCAGGACGTAAACGTGGTGATCATGATTAGTCGTGCTCAAAGGGTGTCCCTCAGTCAATTGTTACGGGTAACAGTTATCGGTAACATTGTCCTGCCGGGGCAAAAGAGAAGCAATATCCAAACGTGCGCGAAGTGAATAAGTGTGAGCTAGTTCAAATTTGTCAGCTCAAATAGATCCACCCGGTGACAAGGTGAAACCTAAATCTAACATCTTAGGCGTAACCGTCTCGCCACGAATGCGCGCCAGCAGGCGTTCTGCGCCAATGCGGCCCATACGTTCACGCGGTGTCAGCACGCTCGCCAGACGCGGCTCCATAACCTGGCCGATGTCATGGCCGTGGAAACCCGCAATCGCCATATCTTCCGGGATCTTCAGCCCTAGACGCTGGCATTCGAACGCTGCACCGACCGCAAGGTCATCGTTGGTACAGAAAATACCGTCCAGTTGCGGATACTCGCGTCGCGCCTGACGCATCAGCTCAATACCCGACGTATAGGAAGAGGACTGCTCAACCATTACGCTGTACGGGGTTAAGTTCGCGTCGAGCATCGCCTGCTCGTATCCCTTCTGTTTGATGATAGTACGTTCATCAAGACGCGCGCCCAGATAAGCGATATGACGATGTCCCCGGGCGATGATGGCCGCCGTCATTTGACGTGCCGCTTCGAAGTTATCAAAACCCACGGCGATGTCGAGGCACGGCGACTGGCTGTCCATCAGCTCCACCACCGGAATACCCGCCACTTCAATCATTTTGAGCGTGCGGGCAGTGTGCGTACGTTCGGTTAAAATCAGGCCGTCGATGTTCCAGGAAAGCATGGATTCAAGACGTTCTTCTTCCAGCTCCGGCTTGTACCCGTAGTGGGCGAGCATGGTCTGGTAACCAAACGCATCGGTGACGCTTTCAATGCCGCGAAGCACCTCGGCGAAAACCTGGTTGGTTAAGGAAGGCAGGAGGACACCCACCGCACGGCTGGTCGCATTGGAGAGAATATCGGGTGCGCGGTTGGGGATATAACCCAGTTCATCAAGGGCTGCGGCAATCTTGCCACGCAACGCCACGGAAACCTGTTCCGGGTTACGTAAAAAGCGGCTGACCGTCATTTTGGTCACACCGACGCGATCGGCGACATCCTGAAGTACGGGGCGTTTCTTTTTCATCGTCCTGAGAAATCTTGAAGTGAGAGATTTGCTCAGTTTATCACGGACAAAGCTCAACCTTCCCCGTTTAAAGGGAAGGTTGAGAAATTATTTAGACCGGCGGCAGGTCAAACAGCAGGATTTCACTTTCGCTGTCGGCGTGCACGGAGAGTGCCTGCTCATCCCAGATCGCCAGACCATCGGCAGTGGTGGCTTTGGTGCCGTTGATGGACACCTCACCTTTCACTACCTGGATCCAGACGCGGCGGTTAGCGGCAATCTGATGCACAGACTGTTCATCTTTCGCCAGCGCCCAGCGGTACAGCTCCATGTCCTGATGCACTTTCAGGGAACCTTCACGCGCATCCGGGGACAGCACCAGCTGTTTGCCCTGTTTGGCGTCGAAGCGGCGCTGCTCATAGCGCGGCGTGATGCCGGTCTCTTCTGGAATGATCCAGATTTGATACAGGTGCAGTTTTTCCGTTTTACTCGGGTTGTACTCGGAATGACGCACCCCGGTACCCGCGCTCATGATCTGGAACTCGCCCGCCGGAACCTGCTCTTTGTTGCCCATGCTGTCCTGGTGCTCAACCGCCCCTTCCAGCACATAGGTCAGGATTTCCATGTCTTTGTGCGGGTGGGTACCGAAGCCCTGACCTGCATCAATCACGTCGTCGTTAATGACGCGCAGTGCAGAGAAGCCCATGAAGTTCGGGTCGTAGTAGTCGGCAAACGAGAATGAATGCCATGAGTCCAGCCAGCCATGATTCGCGTGACCACGTTCGTTTGCTTTGCGTAAATAGATCATTGTTTTCACCCTCAGTTCGTTTCGATGGAGTAAGTGTGGACGCAAACGGCCTGGGATCATAGAGGGTGAAAATTGACTCCTCTGTTCAAAAATTGTGAACAAGCGCAGAGGAGCCGTTTTTGCTTATTTCGCGAGGGTGATCGTGGCAGGAGAAGCCTGTTCGAACGCCCGTTCGAGCAGTTCGAGGTTGGTAAGAACGTCAGATTCCTTGACGTAATTGGGTGCCCCGCGGGTCAGCGTTTCAAACAGCGCATCGTAGACGCGACCATAGTCGCCGGTTTCCGGCTTCAGCGCTTCTTTGACCGTTACGCCTTCGTCGTTGACATATTCCAGTACGCCCACGGAATCATCCGCCGCAAAGCCCGGTTCACCCGGCATAATGTTGGCCTTCAGACTCGTCTCCTGCTGGTCGATACCGTACTTGATGAACGAGCCACGGGTGCCGTGAACGATAAATTTCGGATAGTCGATTTTCACCAAATGGCTGGTTTTGACGATGGCTTTCAGGTCACCGTAGAACAGCTGCGCTTCAAAGGTATCGTCCGGGTTGGCTTTATTGCGCAGACTGCGAATGTCATACGCAGCGTGGTCCGGCCGGCCAAACAGGGAGATGACCTGGTCCATGGTGTGCACGCCAAGCCCGTAGAAAGAGCCATCCTGAGGCAGCCCGGGTTGGGTTTCCGCTACCGGACGATAGTAATCAAAGTGACTTTCGATTTCCACAATGTCACCGAGCTTACCGCTTTCAATCGCTTTTTTCGCCGTCAGGAAACAGCTGTCAAAGCGACGATTCTGGTACGGCGTCACGGTTAGCCCTTTGCTTTTTGCCAGCGCGAACAGCGCTTTCGCTTCGGCAAGGGTTGGGGTGAACGGTTTTTCCACCAGCACGTTTTTGCCCGCTTCCAGCGCGCGTTTCGCATAGTCAAAATGGCTGTCGGCGTGGGTGCAGACAACCACCAGCTTAACCTGCGGGTCGTTAAGCACCTCATCGAGATCGCTGGTGAAATGAATATGGGAATACTGCGGGAATTGCTCTTCCGGCTTCGCGCGGCGGCGGAAGATGTGCGCGACGTGCCAGCTGTCTTTACGGTTGAGAACATACGGCAGGTGATAGCGGGTCGTACTTTTACCAAATCCAATAAATGCGCAATGTAGTGTCATGGCTCAGTCCTTTTGGAAGGTTATTGAGTCTAACCATAACAAAAAAAAAGCCAGCTAAAAGCTGGCTAAAGTAATACTGGAAGCAATGTGAGCAATGTCGTGCTTTCAGGTTCCCGTAGGGGTCTTCCTGAATGCAGAGCAATAATAATCATTCTCATTCGCACTTGTCCAATACTTTTTGCAAAAAATAGCGGTTGACTCAAATTTTAAAGTCATTGATGTTGAGAGGGACATTTAACTGACTGAGGAACAAGGGATGAGTGAGATTGTGATACGCCACGCGGAACCGAAAGATTATGACGCCATTCGTCAGATCCACGCCCAGCCGGAGGTGTACCACAACACGCTACAGGTTCCTCACCCTTCGCTGGAAATGTGGCAGATGCGGCTAGGCGACCAGCCCGGTATTAAGCAACTGGTTGCCTGTATTGACGATATCGTGGTTGGGCACCTCACCATTGATGTTGCCCAGCGCCCGCGCCGCAGCCACGTGGCCGATTTTGGTATCTGCGTAGGCGCACAGTGGCACAACCGCGGCGTCGCCAGCGCGCTGATCCGCACCATGATCGACATGTGCGACAACTGGCTGCGCGTCGACCGCATCGAATTAACGGTGTTTGTGGATAACGAGCCGGCAATAGCCGTGTACAAAAAACACGGATTCGAGATTGAAGGTACTGGCAAGCGCTACGCCCTGCGCAACGGTGAGTATGTGGATGCGTATTATATGGCGAGAATGAAGTAGTTTGTTGCCGGGTGGAGGCTTCGCCTTACCCGGCCTACATTCGTGCCGTTGTAGGCCCGGTAAGCGCAGCGCCACCGGGCAACAAAATCAGTACCCCGCTGTTAAATCATCCACCGAGCGCGGGTCCGACGCCCCAAACAGCGCGCCGTCCGGCCCGACCATAATGCTCTGGGTGCTGCCCATCGCCTCTTTTACCGCCACCTTCTGTCCACGTTGCTCCAGCAGTTTGATGGTGTCCGGGCTAAAGCCCTTCTCAACGCGCAGTTCATCCGGCAGCCACTGGTGATGAAAACGCGGCGCGTTGGTCGCTTCGGCGACGTTCATCCCAAAATCGATACTGTTGACCACCATCTGCAATACCGTAGTGATAATCCGGCTTCCGCCAGGACTGCCGGTGACCAGCCAGGTTTTACCGTCTTTCACCACGATAGTGGGTGACATGGATGACAGCGGTCGCTTCTTCGGCCCAACCGCATTCGCATCGCCGCCGACCAGACCGTAGACGTTCGGCACGCCCGGCTTGGCAGAGAAATCATCCATCTCGTTGTTAAGCAGAATGCCGCTGTTGCCCGCCACAATCCCGGTACCAAAGGTGGTGTTGAGCGTATAGGTCACCGCCACCGCGTTACCGTCTTTATCCACCACCGAGAAGTGGGTGGTCTGGTTGCTTTCATACGGTGCCAGCTTGCCGGGGCGGATCTCGCTGGACGGTTTAGCCTTGTTGATGTCGATCTCATCAGCAATGGATTTGGCATATGCCTTGTTGGTCAACGCCTGCCACGGCACCTTCACGAAGTCCGGGTCACCGAGGTATTCCGAGCGGTCGGCGTAGGCGCGTTTTTCGGCCTCCGCCATTACCTGCATCGCATCCGCGCTGCCGAAGCCGAACTTATGCATATCGAAGTTTTCAAGAATATTGAGGATCTGCACGATGTGGATCCCGCCGGAGGACGGCGGTGGCATCGAGAAGACTTCGTAGCCGCGATAGGTTCCGCTAATTGGCTCACGCTCTACCGCCTTGTACTCGGCCAGGTCCGCTTTGGTGATGAGCCCGCCGTTTTTCTTCATCTCTTCAGCAATCTGGTCAGCAATCGCCCCTTTGTAGAACGCGTCCGGACCGTTTTCAGCTATCAGCTCAAGGCTTTTGGCGAGGTTCTTCTGCACCAGCTTATCGCCCTTCTTCAACGGCTCGCCGTCTTTCCAGAAGATGGCTTTACTGTTTTCGTGATTGGGAATCACTTCACTGCCGTAGGTTTTGAGATCGTCCGCCAGAGCGTCATTCACCACAAAGCCGTCCCGGGCCAGTTTAATGGCTGGCTGCACCACTTTGTTCAGCGGCATGGTGCCATATTTCTCCAGCGCCAGCGAGAAGCCCGCCACGGTGCCCGGCGTGCCGCTTGCGAGATGGGAAGTCAGGGATTTTTTACTGTCCGGGTTCCCCTGGTCGTCGAGGAACATATCGCGGGACGCCTGAGCAGGCGCCATTTCGCGGAAGTCGATGGCGGTCGTTTTGCCGTCTTTGGTGCGCAGCATCATAAAGCCACCGCCACCCAGATTCCCCGCCTGCGGGTGCGTTACCGCCAGTGCATATCCCACCGCGACCGCCGCATCTACCGCGTTACCGCCCTGTTTGAGAATGTCGACGCCCACATGGGTTGCCAGCGCATCCACGGACGCCACCATACCGTGGGTTGCCCGCACGGGATGAAAAACATCTTCCTCCACGCCATACGATACTGGCGGAGCCGCTGGCGGGTTGGCCGCCACGCTAAATGTCCCGCCTGCCATCAGCGCGGCGATGGCGACCCAGCGCAAAAACGTTGGTTTCATCATTATTGTTCTCCAGGTGAAGGGATCCATATTCCCCGCTTAAGCCTGGTTCACAACTCCTAAAAAATCATCGTCATGGTGAAATCAGGGTAAACTTAAGAGAGACCTCAACAGGAGGAAATGACAATGAAACGCTTACTGATTCTTGCGGCGCTGATCCCGTTTGCCGCGCTCGCACAGCCACTTAACACCATGAACAACCCGAACCAGCAGGGTTATGTCATCCCGAGCCAGCAGCGTATGCAGACGGAGATGATGAGCCAGCAGCAACAGCAAAAAGGGATGCTGAACCAGCAGTTGAAAACACAGACCCAGATGCAGCAGCAGAGCCTGCAAAATCAGATGAACGCCAACACCCAGCGCGTGCAGCAGGGACAGGTGCGTGAGCAGCCGCTGCCGAATAAAAACGGTGGGATGTTAGGTGGGATGACGTCGTCAGGCAGCGGACAGCAGCATATGCTGCCGTCGCAGTCGAATGGCAGTATGCTTAACCCGCAGAACTAAAATTCGGGCCGATCAGGTCTATGGCATCGGTACAGATGCTGTCCACGCCCCAGCGCAGCAGTTCGGCTGCACGCTGGGGTTTATTCACGGTATAAACCAGAATATGCAGACCCGCGTCTTTGAGCATCTTCACCCGCGCCTCGTCCAGCAGCCTGTGATTGAGATGGATAGAGACACAGCCTAAGCGGGTCGTCAGCTCGCGCCAGTCCTCACGCCACTCGTCCAGCAGCAGCCCACGCGGGAGTTCAGGCACGGCAGCCTGGGCCGCTTCCAGGGCGTCAATTTCAAACGAGGAGAGCAGCGGCGCCGTCATCCCTTCCCATAGCTCACGCGCGGCCAGCGCAATGACTTTACCCGTCAGCGTCCCGGTGCCGGTGGTCGGTTTGATTTCAATGTTTGCCATCATGCCGTGCTGACGACAGCGGTCCGCCACCTCCGCCAGCAGCGGCAGCGGTTCGCCTTTGAATTCACCGCTGTACCAGCTTCCGGCATCCACTTTCAGCAGATCGCGCCACGGCAGTTCACCCGCCACGCCCCAGCCGTTGCTGGTGCGTTCGAGGTTGTCGTCATGCAGCAGGAAAATCTCGCCGTCCTTCGACAGCTTGGCGTCAAACTCGATCATCGTGTGACCGTAGCGCGCGCCAACATCAATCGCCGCCAGGGTATTTTCCGGCGCCAGTTTACCGCCGCCACGGTGGGCGACGATGTGGGGATAAGGCCAGTTGCTCATACTCGTTGTCCTATTTCACCATCAAAGAGGTGCAGATGATTTTCCGGCAGGTGCAGCCACAACGTGCTGCCTGCTTTCGGGCGCTCCTGATGTGCCAGACGCACCACCATTTTTTGCTCGCCCCAGCGCCCGTGCGCCAGGTTATCTGCCCCCAACATCTCCAGCGTGTCCATCACCAGCGGCACGCCGCCGTCCGCCTGAGAGGTTAAACCGATATGCTCGGGGCGGATCCCGAGCGTCATCTTACGCCCGGCGTAGCCACGATAGTACCAGTTGATCGGTAATGCCATCCCGCTTTCCAGCTCAAAGTGCGTGCCTGCATTGCTGATACGCCCTTCCAGCAAATTCATTGCCGGGCTGCCGATAAAGCTCGCCACAAAGCGGGTGGCCGGTTTCTCGTAAACATCCACCGGCGTACCAATCTGCTCGGCGATGCCTTTGTTCATCACCATCACGCGCTGGGCAAGGGTCATAGCTTCGACCTGATCGTGGGTCACGTACAGGGAGGTGGTTTTCAGACGGCGATGGAGCTGCTGCAGCTCAAGACGCATCTGCACGCGCAGCTTGGCATCCAGGTTGGAGAGCGGTTCATCGAACAGGAATACCGCCGGGTCGCGCACGATGGCGCGCCCCATCGCCACGCGCTGGCGCTGACCACCGGAGAGCTCGCGCGGGCGGCGCTTGAGCAGGCCGTCCAGTTCCAGAATGCGTGCCGCTTCTTTGACGCGCTCGTCGATATGGCCTTTGCCCATGCCGCGGATTTTCAGCCCCCACGCCATGTTCTCTTCCACGCTCATGTGCGGATAGAGGGCGTAGTTCTGAAACACCATCGCAATACCTCGATCCTTCGGTTCCATCTCGGTGACGCGCTGGCGGTCAATCCAGATATCGCCCGAGGTCACGCGCTCCAGCCCCGCCACCATGCGCAGCAGGGTGGATTTGCCGCAGCCGGACGGGCCAACCATCACGATAAATTCCCCGTCCGCTACGTCGAGCGTCAGCGGCTGAATGACCTGGGTTTTGCCGTCCCAGCTTTTGGTTACTGCCTGAAGTTTTAAACCTGCCATCTTATTTCTCGCTATCGACCAGGCCGCGGACAAACGCGCGCTGCATGGCTAAAACAATGACTACGGGTGGGATAAGGGTGAGCAGCATCGCCGCCATCACCTGGTTCCAGAGGGTGGTGCCTTCGCCGGTGGCAATCATGCCTTTGATGCCCGCGACGGCGGTGCCGAGGCTGACGTCCTGGATAATCAGCAGCGGCCACAGGTACTGGTTCCAGCCGTAGATAAAGGTGATCACAAACAGCGCCGCAAGGTTGGTTTTCGACAGCGGCAGCACGATATCGCGGAAGAAGCGCATAGGTGACGCGCCGTCGATACGCGCGGCTTCAATCAGCTCGTCCGGCAGGGTCATAAAGAACTGGCGGAACAGGAAGGTGGCGGTCGCCGAGGCCATCAGCGGCAGGGTTAAGCCCGCGTAGCTGTCGAGCATCTTTAGGTTGGCGATCACTTCCACCGTCGGGAAGATACGCACTTCCACCGGCAGCATCAGGGTGATAAAGATCATCCAGAAGAAGAGGTTGCGCAGCGGAAAACGGAACCAGACGATGGCGAAGGCGGAGAGCATCGACACCGTGATTTTGCCGACGGTGATGCCGAACGCCATGATGAAGCTGTTGAGCATCATCAGCCAGAACGGCGCGCTGTTCGCGCCCACGCCCTGGGTCCAGATGGTCTTCATGTTCTCAAACAAATGCGAACCTGGGATCAGCGTCATCGGCGTGTCGAACACCGCTTTGGTGTCCAGCGTGGCGGCGACAAACGCCACGTACAGCGGAAACAGGATGATGATGATCCCTAAAATCAGCATGGTATGGCTGAAAATCGTCAGCCCGCGACGGTTCTCAATCATTGGTAGCGCACCTTACTTTCAACATAGCGGAACTGCACCACCGTGAGGATGATGACGAGGAACATCAGCACCACCGACTGCGCGGCGGAGGCCGAGAGATCAAGCCCCGCAAAGCCTTCGCGGTAGATCTTATAGATAAGCGTCGTGGTCGCCTGCACCGGGCCGCCCGCGGTCGCCGCGTCGATCACCGGGAAAGTGTCGAAGAAGGCGTACACGAGGTTAACCACCAGCAGGAAGAAACTCACCGGGGCGATCAGCGGCAGCGATAATCTGAAGAAGCGGCGAACCGGCCCTGCGCCGTCAATCGCCGCCGCTTCCACCAGCGAACGCGGGATGGACTGCAGTGCGGCAAAGAAGAACAGGAAGTTATAGCTGATCTGCTTCCACACCGAGGCGAACACCACCAGGAACATCGCCTGACCGCTGTTCTGGGCGTGGTTCCAGTCGTAACCCAATTCGGCCAGGAAATGGGTAATCAGCCCGCGCCCCGGGTTAAACAGGAAGATCCACAGCACGGCCGCAACGGCGGGCGCGACGGCGTAAGGCAGCAGCATCAGGGTCTGATACAGGCGGCTGCCGCGCACCACGTAGTCCACCAGCGCGGCAAAGAACAGCGAAGCGACCAGACCGCTGACGGTGACCAGCGCGCTGAATTTCATCGTCGTCCAGAAGGAGTCCAGATAGTAGCTGTCGTGGAACAGCGCGGTGAAGTTGTCCAGGCCAACAAACTGGCTGGACAGCCCGAACGGGTCGACGCTTTGTACCGAGTACCACAGCGCTTCGCCCGCAGGCCAGATAAAGAAGATAACGGTGATGACCAGCTGCGGCGCGACCAGAAGATAGGGCAGCCAGCGGGAACGGAACACCGGACGGGATGATGACATAGGTTAGCTCTGTTGGTATTCACCCCTCACCCCGACCCTCTCCCCAAAGGGGCGAGGGAGAAAAGACGGCTCCGTGCAGTCCCCTCTCCCCTATGGGGAGAGGGTTAGGGTGAGGGGCAGGTTTTAATTACGATTTGGTCGACTGCTCAAAACGGCGCAGCAGCTGATTCCCGCGTTCTACCGCTGAATCCAGCGCCTGTTGAGGCGTTTTCTTCCCGGTCCACACGCTTTCCAGCTCTTCATCCACGATGGTGCGGATCTGCGGCATGTTGCCCAGACGCAGACCTTTGGTGAACGGCAACGGCGGCTTGTTCAGCATCTGACGCGTCGCGATATCCGCGCCCGGGTTTTTGCTGTAGAAGCCCTGCTCGCGGGTCAGGTCATAGGCGGCTTTGGTGATCGGCAGGTAGCCGGTTTTCTGGTGCCACTCAGCGGCAATCTCTGGCTTCGCCAGGAAGTCGAGGAACTCGGCCACGCCTTTGTAGGTGCCCTTGTCTTTGCCCTGCATCACCCACAGGCTGGCCCCGCCGATGATGGCGTTCTGCGGCGCGCCCTTCACGTCAGCGTCGTACGGCATCATGCCCACGCCGTAGTTGAATTTGGCGTAGTGACGGATATCTGCCAGCGAACCGGAAGACGCGGTGGTAATAGCGCAGTCACCGTTGTAGAACTTTTCAGTGGATTCGTCTTTACGGCCGAAGTAGCTGAAATCGCCCTTTTTGTTGAGCGCTTCCAGCAGCGCAATGTGCTTCACCTGCTCCGGCTTGTTGAACTCCAGTACCGCGTCAGTGCCGTCGAAGCCGTTGTTTTTGGTGGCAACCGGCAGGCCGTGCCAGGCGCTGAAGTTTTCAATCTGGATCCAGCCCTGCCAGCCGCTGGCGTAGCCGCACTTCATGCCCGCAGCTTTCAGCTTCGCGGTATAGTCGGCCAGATCCTGCCAGGTTTTTGGCGGCTGCTCCGGATCTAAACCGGCTTTCCTGAAAGCATCTTTGTTGTAGTACAGGACCGGCGTGGAGCTGTTAAACGGCTGAGACAGCAGGTGACCGGTTTTGGAATCGGTGTAGTAGCCCGCCACGGTTGGCACGAACTGCGACTCGTCGAAGTTGATGCCCGCCTCTTTGAAGACTTCATAGACCGGCTTAATGGCTTTGGAGGCCATCATGGTCGCGGTACCCACTTCATAAACCTGTAACAGTGCAGGGGCGTTACCGGTACGGAAGGCGGCGATGCCCGCGCTCAGGCTCTGCTCGTAGTTGCCTTTGTACACCGGCACAATTTTGTAATCCGGGTGGGTGTCGTTGAAACGCTGCGCCAGGGAGTCAACTTCTTTACCCAACTCCCCTTCCATGGAATGCCAGAATGGAATGGTGGTGACAGCCATTGCGTTCGTCGCAAAAGCCAGACCCAGTGCCAGACCCAAAGCTGTGTGTCGTAACGATGTCATTGTCATCTCTCTTATTGTGCCGGATGCGCGATATCACGCGTTTTATGCTCGCGAGGTAACATGACATGCTCGAATGACAGAAAAATAACTGTTTGTTTACAGATAAGTGACAGCAAAGCGTCAGGGGGATGATGGTTGTGTGAAGGGTGTTGGGTTAAAAAAAGTCGGGTGGCGGCTTCGCCTTACCCGGCCTGGTCGATCCCGTAGGCCCGGTAAGCGTAAGCGCCACCGGGCAACACAGACGGCTTAGCCTCCGAGGTACGCGCTCCGCACCGCTTCATTCGCCAGCAGCGCATCGCCGGTATCTTCAAGCACCACGCGGCCGTTTTCCAGCACGTAGCCACGGTCGGCGAGCTTCAGCGCCTGGTTGGCGTTCTGCTCGACGAGGAAGATGGTCATCCCCTCTTTACGCAGCTGCTCGATGGTGTCGAAGATCTGCTGAATAATGATCGGCGCCAGACCGAGCGACGGTTCGTCCAGCAGCAGCAGGCGCGGCTGGCTCATCAGCGCGCGGCCAATCGCCAGCATCTGCTGCTCACCGCCGGACATGGTGCCCGCACGCTGAATACGGCGCTCCCACAGGCGCGGGAAGAGTTCGTATACCCACTTGATGCGGGTCTGGTATTCATCGCGGTGAGCGAAGAAGCCGCCCATCGCCAGGTTCTCTTCCACCGTCATGCGCGAGAAGACGCGACGTCCTTCCGGAACAATCGCCACCGCTTCACGCATGATTTTTGCAGTCTGCCAGTCGGTAATGTCTTTGCCATCAAACACAATCCGCCCGCTGGTAGCCCGCGGGTCGCCGCACAGGGTACCGAGCAGCGTGGTTTTGCCCGCGCCGTTGGCGCCAATCAGGGTGACGATTTCACCCTGATTGATGTGCAGGCTGACGTCGTGTAGCGCCTGGATCTTGCCGTAGTGCGCATTGACCTTGTCGAACGTTAACATCGCTTTTTCCATCTTATGCCTCACCAAGGTACGCGCGGATCACGTCCGGATTGTTGCGGATCTCTTCCGGCGTGCCGTTTGCCAGCGGCGTGCCCTGGTTGACCACGTAAATACGGTCCGAAATACCCATCACCAGCTTCATGTCGTGCTCAATCAGCAGGATGGTGGTGTCGTGGTGATCGCGCAGCTCGGCAATCAGCTCGTCCAGCTCTTTGGTTTCTTTCGGGTTGAGGCCCGCCGCCGGTTCGTCGAGCATCAGGATCTCCGGCTGCGTCACCATGCAGCGCACAATCTCCAGACGACGCTGATCGCCGTAGGCCAGGTTGCTCGCCTGACGGTTGGCGTGCTGCAGCAAGCCGATGCGGTCGAGCCAGGTGGCGGCGCGGTCGAGGGCCTCCTCCTGGGCACGGCGGAAGGCCGGAGTCTTCAGCAGACCGGAGAACAGCCCGGTTTTGAGCTGCTGATGCTGTGCCACCAGCAGGTTCTCAATCACCGTCATCTCGCGGAACAGGCGCACGTGCTGGAAGGTACGCACCACGCCCATGCGGGCAATTTGCTGGCCCGGCAGCCCTTCTAGGTGCTTATCGCGCAGCATGATGGTGCCGCCCGTAGGCTTGTAGAAACCGGTCAGACAGTTAAACACCGTGGTTTTTCCCGCGCCGTTGGGGCCAATCAGGGAGACGATCTCTTTCTTATGCAGATCCAGATTCACGTTGTTGACCGCCAGCAGGCCGCCAAAACGCATCATCAGACCGTTAACGGATAATAATGGCTGACTCATGCCTGCTCTCCTTTCGCTTTCCCGTTCTTCAGCTTCAGCTGTGGACGGGTCATCGGCAGCAGGCCCTGCGGACGCCAGATCATCATCAGCACCATCAAACCACCCAGCATCAGCATGCTGTATTCGTTAAAGTCACGCATCAGCTCGCGCGAGACCACCAGCAGGATGGCCGCGAGAATGACGGCAAACTGCGAGCCCATCCCGCCGAGCACCACAATCGCCAGCACAAAGGCCGATTCGGCAAACGTGAACGATTCCGGGCTGACGAAGCCCTGACGCGCGGCAAACAGCGTCCCGGCGAAACCGGCAAACGCGGCGCTGATGGTAAACGCGGTCAGCTTGATGCGGGTCGGGTTCAGGCCCAGGGAGCGGCAGGCGATCTCATCTTCACGCAGCGCTTCCCACGCGCGGCCCAGCGGCATGCGCAGCAGACGGTTAATCACGAAAAGGGTCACCACCACCAGCAGCAGCGCAACCAGGTAGAGCCAAATCACGCGGTCGGACGGGTCATACTTCACGCCAAAGAAGTTGCTGAAGGTATCCCAGCCGCCTTCGCGGGCGGTACGGCTGAACTCCAGTCCGAAGAAGGTCGGTTTCGGGATCTGGCTGATGCCGTTCGGACCACCGGTGATTTCGGTGTTATTCAGCAGCAGGATACGGACGATTTCGCCAAAGCCTAAGGTCACAATCGCCAGGTAGTCACCGCGCAGGCGCAGCACCGGGAAGCCCAGCAGGAAGCCCGCAGCGGCAGAAACCAGGCCCGCCAGCGGCAGACAGGTCCAGAAGCCGAGGCCGTAATAATGGTTCAGCAGCGCGAAGGTGTAGGCACCGATGGCGTAAAAACCACCGTAGCCCAGCACCAGCAGGCCAGAGAGCCCCACCACCACGTTCAGACCGAGACCCAAAATCACGTAAATCATGGTCAGGGTAGCGATATCCACCGTGCCGCGCGAGACCACGAATGGCCACGCCACGGCCGCCACCAGCAGCGCCACGAGGAACAGCTTTTGCTTCACGGTGGAACCGTCGATTGCCGGCAGGATGAATTTCGGGCCAGAAACGTTTTTCAGCGTCTTCTGGAACAGCGGACGCAGCAGCTGGAACAGGAACACCACCGCCGTGCCAATAAACACCCACTGCCAGCGGATGTCAGGTGCGGTATCCACCACCAGTTTGGTGCCGCTCAGCTCCAGTTGGACGCCCATAAAGACGCCCGCCAGCACGAAGAACATGGCGGCAGAGAGCAGCGCCATTGCAAAATGCATCGGTTTCATACTTTCTCTACCTCCGGACGGCCCAGAATACCGGTAGGCATGACCAGCAGAACCAGAATCAGCAGGGCAAACGACACCACGTCTTTATATTCGGTGCTCAGGTACGCCGAGGAGAGCGCTTCCGCCACGCCCAGGATCAGGCCACCGATCATCGCGCCAGGAATACTGCCGATACCGCCCAGAACCGCCGCAGTGAAGGCTTTCATCCCGGCCATAAAGCCGATGTACGGGTTGATCACGCCGTAGAACTGGCCGAGCAGCACGCCCGCCACTGCCGCCATCGCGGCGCCGATCACGAAGGTCAGGGCAATCACGCGGTCGGTGTTGATACCAAGCAGGCTCGCCATCTTCAGGTCTTCCGCGCAGGCACGGCAGGCGCGCCCCATGCGGGAATAACGGATGAACAGCGTCAGGGCGAGCATCGCAATAAAGGTCACGACCCAGATGACGAGCTGCATGGTGGTGATAGAGGCAGAGAAGTTTTCGCTGGCCCCCACGATCCACTGGCCGTTAAACAGGCTTGGCAGCGCCACGTCGCGCGACCCTTCGGTCAGGCTGACGTAGTTTTGCAGGAAGATCGACATACCGATGGCGGAGATGAGCGCAATCAGACGCTTGGAGCTGCGCACCGGCCGATAGGCCACGCGCTCGATGCTCCAGCCATAGGCGCTGGCGATCACAATGGCGCCGACAAACCCGGCGGCAACCAGCAGCCAGCTGCTGTCGATGCCCATCATCATCAGGGCGGCGATGATCATAAAGGAGATGTAGCTACCGATCATGTACACCTCGCCGTGGGCGAAGTTGATCATGCCGATAATGCCGTAAACCATCGTATAGCCGATGGCAATCAGCGCGTAGGTGCTTCCCAGCGTGACGCCGTTAAACATCTGCTGCAGGAAATAGAGAAACTGCTCGGACATATGCAAACCTTTTTATTCCCGCCCGGCGGTCCGGGCGGCGGGATAATTATTTGGCGGCCGAGGAAGACCCGTCGGCGTGCCACTTAAAGACACCAAACTCAAATCCCTTCAGATCGCCTTTCTCATCCCAGTTCAGCGGCCCAATCACGGTGTTCGCCCCGTGTGCTTTTAAATCTTTCACCAGATCCAACGGCTCTTTGCTGCCGGTACGCTCCAGAGCCGTCGCCAGAGACTGTACGGCCGCGTAGGTGATCCAGACATACGGACCACTCGGGTCCTTTTTCTGCGCCTTAAGCGCATCAACGATAGCCTTGTTCGCCGGATCCTGGTCATAGCGTTTTGGCATCGTAACCAGCATGCCTTCGGCAGAATCGCCCGCGATGTTCGACAGGGAGGCATTACCCACGCCCTCTGGTCCCATAAACTGGGTTTTCAGACCGGTGGCGCGTGCCTGACGCAGCATCTGCCCCATTTCAGGGTAGTAGCCGCCGTAGTAAACGAAGTCGATGTTCTCTTTTTGCAGACGAGCAATCAGCGCGGAGAAGTCTTTCTCACCGGCAGTGATGCCGTCAAAGAAGACGATGTTCGCGCCACCTTTTTTCAGGCCGTCCTGAACGGAACGCGCCAGGCCTTCGCCGTACTGCTGCTTGTCATGAATGATGGCAATGCGCTTTGGCTTTACGGTTTCGAGGATAAATTTGGCGGCGGTGGGTCCCTGGGAAGAATCGAGACCGGCGGTACGCATAATGTGCTGATAGCCGCGCTGGGTCAGTTCAGGGTTAGTGGCACCGGGGGTGATCATCAGAATACCTTCGTCTTCGTAGATATCAGACGCAGGCTGGGTGGACGATGAGCACAGGTGGCCAATCACATACTGGATGCCATCGTTGACGATTTTGTTGGCGACCGCGACGGCCTGTTTCGGATCGCAGGCGTCGTCATATTCCACGCCCACCAGCTTGTCGCCTTTGATGCCGCCTTTGGCGTTGATGTCTTTGATGGCCTGGCGCGCGCCGTTGAACTCCATATCACCCCACTGGGCAACAGGGCCGGACATTGCGCCCACGACCGCAACTTTGATCTCTTCCGCCATGGCTGCATGCGAGATCGCCAGTGCAACCATTCCCGCGATAAATGTTTTCGCGTTCCTTTTCATCTCAGAATCCCCATTCGTGATGTCGTGTTTATATTTTGTTTTATTATGGTTAAAAAGCATTCTGTACTTTTAATGCACAACGCTATTTTTACCAGTGCCTTTAATGGTTTAGCGCAGTTTTTTGCCAAAAACCAGACTAAAATCTCTATTTTTCAGGCGATTAAGCAAAGATAATATTCTGAAATCATGCAGAGATAAACAAATAAAAGTGCAGTTTGCAGCATAAAATAACGGTACAAAGCGCCGAATAAATCACTACCATTCAGGTTAAAATTCTGCTTATTTTTCGATCCATGTGTTTTCAAACTGCCCAGCGCGTTACCAAAAAACTAATCACCTGGTTAATGAGAATAAAAAGAGGAAGCCGCTGAGTGAATAAATTGAGTACACTGCCCCTACTCAATTTGATTTGGACATGTAGCTAATGAAACTGACTATCGTGCGTCTGGTGACCTTTAGCGACCAGGATCATATCGACCTGGGCAAGATCTGGCCGGAATATTCCCCTTCGTCGCTACGCGTCGACGAGACTCACCGCATTTATGCCGCGCGTTTCAACGAACGCCTGCTGGCTGCGGTTCGCGTGACCCTGAGCGGTACAGAAGGGGCGCTGGACTCACTGCGTGTACGTGACGTCACCCGGCGTCGCGGCGTGGGGCAGTATTTAATTGAAGAAGTGATCCGCGAAAACCCGAACGTGACCTCATGGTGGATGGCTGACGTAGGCGTAGAAGACCGCGGCGTGATGGCGGCGTTTATGCAGGCGTTAGGGTTTACGGCGCAGGAGAGCGGGTGGGAGAAGCGCTAAAAGAAAGCCGGGTGGCGGCTGCGCCTTACCCGGCCTACATTCTCCACCGTATTTTCCCAAGCATTTCGTGTTGCAGGAAGGCGGCAAGTTATGAAATCCCCGGGAGCTTACATAAGTAAGTGACCGGGGTTGAATAACGCAGCCAACGCACCTGCGGCGCGAAAGGCGACGGGAAAATTATTTGGCGTCTGTCGCCGTACCGTTGGCATGCCAGTCAAACACGCCGAACTCAAAGCCTTTCAGGTCACCCTTCTCATCCCAGGACAGCGGTCCCATCACGGTTTCGACGGTGTTCGCTTTCAGCCAGGTCGCAATCTCGGCCGGATCGGCTGACTGGTTCAGACCCGCCTGCAGAGACTGAAGCGCAGCGTAGGTGGTCCAGACGAACGCGCCGCTTGGATCCTGTTTCTTCGCCTTGATGGCATCTACGATAGGTTTGTTCGCAGGGACCTGGTCGTAGTTCTTCGGCTTGGTCACCAGCAGGCCTTCCGCAGATTCACCCGCGATGTTAGACAGGGAAACGTTCGCTACGCCTTCAGGTCCCATAAACTGGGTTTTCAGACCGGCAGCACGCGCCTGGCGCAGGATCTGGCCCATCTCCGGGTGGTAACCGCCGTAGTAAACGAAATCGATATTCTCTTTTTTCAGGCGCGCCACCAGCGTGGAGAAGTCTTTCTCACCGGCAGTGATCCCATCGAAGAAGACCACATTGGCGTTGCCTTTCTTCAGACCATCCTGCACCGCACGCGCCAGACCTTCACCGTACTGCTGTTTGTCATGAACAATCGCGATACGCTTCGGCTTCACTTTATCCAGAATGTATTTCGCCGCCGTTGGACCCTGGTCAGAGTCCAGGCCCGTGGTGCGCAGGGTCAGTTTGTAGCCGCGCGCGGTCAGCTCCGGTGCGGTCGCCGCCGGGGTGATCATCAGAATCCCTTCGTCTTCGTAGATGTCAGACGCAGGCTGAGTTGAGGAAGAGCACAGGTGACCGATAACGTATTTGATCCCGTCGTTTACCACTTTGTTCGCAACCGCTACCGCTTGTTTCGGGTCACAGGCATCATCATATTTTACGATCTGCAGTTTTTCGCCTTTAATACCGCCCTTAGCATTAATGTCTGCAACCGCCTGTTCAGCGCCCGTAAATTCCTGGTCGCCGTACTGTGCTACCGGACCGGACATTGCGCCAACCACTGCCACCTTAATGTCTGCCTGTGCCATGGTGCTGAATGCCAACGCAATACATCCTGCCAGTAACGCTTTACCCTTCATGTTCATCCTGAGATTCCCCATTATTATGGTTATTACGATTGTTGTGATGTTGTTGTGCAGCGCTTTATTTCAGTTATTGGTGTGCTGTTCGCGCTTTTTCAGCATACTCTGCTAAAACATACCCCATTTTTATGATTTTGGAATAGCTAATTTGAAATGAATATATGATAAGCCCGGCAAAGATTTCACCGGGCGCGCGGCTTTAACGTGTCAGCGAGGCGGAGATAATGTCCAGCGCTTGACGGAACTGCACTTCGGGGATTGTCAGCGGATAAAGGAAACGAATAACGTTGCCGTAAACGCCGCAGCTCAGCAGAAGCAGACCTTCCTGCAGCGCGCGTTCCTGTACCTTGCGGGTGAATTCCGGCGAAGGCTGGCCCGTTTGCGGGTCATTAAACTCTACCGCCACCATCGATCCTTGCGCGCGAATGTCGGCGATATACGGACAGTGTTCCTTCGCTTTGTTCAGCACCTCTACCAGGTGATGACCAAGATGCGCAGAACGTGTACAGAGATCCTCCTCATCAATCACGTCCAGCACCGCATGCGCAGCGGCAATCGCCAGCGGGTTCCCCGCGTAAGTACCGCCCAGCCCGCCCGGCGCAGGTGCGTCCATCACGTCGGCACGGCCCGATACCGCAGAGAGCGGCATCCCACCCGCGAGGCTTTTCGCCATGGTGATCAGATCCGGCTTCACGCAGTGGTGTTCCATCGAGAACAGTTTGCCTGTACGGGCGAAACCACTTTGTACCTCGTCGGCAATCAGCAAAATACCGTGGGTATCACAGAGGGCACGCAGCGCCTGCATAAAATCGGCAGGTGCAATATTGAAACCGCCTTCCCCCTGAACCGGTTCGAGAATAATGGCCGCGACCTGATCCGGTGCGATATCCGCTTTAAAGATGCGCTCCAGGCTTTTTAACGCCTCATTCGTGCTAACGCCGTGCAGATCGTTCGGATACTGCGCGTGATACACCGAGCCAGGGAACGGACCAAAGCCCAGTTTGTACGGCGCAACTTTGCCAGTCAGCGCCATGGTCATAAAAGTACGGCCGTGGAACGCGCCGCCGAAAGTGATGAGGCCAGGACGTCGGGTATAGGCGCGGGCTATTTTAACCGCGTTTTCAACCGCTTCTGCGCCCGTCGAGAAAAAGGCCGTTTTGGCCGGGCCATCAATGGGCACGCGCTGGTTGATACGCTCGGCCAGCGCCACATAGCCTTCATATGGCACAATCTGGTACGCCGTATGGGTAAAGGCGTGGAGTTGTTTTTCAATAGCGGAAATGACTTTGGGATGGCGATGGCCGGTATTCAGCACCGCAATGCCGGCGGCGAAGTCGATATACTCGTTGCCTTCTACGTCCCACACCGTGGCGTTTTCGGCTTTATCGGCATAGAAATTACACATGACGCCGATACCGCGCGGCGTCGCCTGCAAACGCCGGTCGTTCAGTTCGTTATTTTTCACCCTGTCCCCCTGAGAAAATCGCCTGCTTAGCGCATCAGTAAGTGTTTGCCAGGGGGGAGGAATTCGCCAGAGCGGGCGCTAAAAAAACAAAACCCCCGGACTCTCATCCAGGGGTTCTCAGTGTACTTCGCAGAAATTACGCTTCGATAGCGGCGCGAAGTTTTTTCATGGCATTCTTTTCAAGCTGACGCACACGTTCAGCGGAGACGCCGTAGCGGTCGGCCAGTTCCTGCAGCGTGGACTTGTTGTCTTCGTCCAGCCAGCGGGCACGGATAATATCCTGACTACGTTCGTCGAGGCCTTCCATCGCATGGGTGAGCTTATTCGCGGCCTGATCTTCCCAGTTATCCTCTTCAATGCCGTCAGCAAAGTTGGAGGTTTTATCCTGCAGATACAGAACCGGGGCCATTGGCTGGCTGTCAGAGCCGTCGTCGTCGGAGGACATATCAAACGTCATGTCCTGCGCGGCCATACGGGATTCCATCTCACGCACATCTTTGCTGGATACACCCAGCTCGCGCGCCACCATTTCCACTTCATCCTGATTGAACCAGCCCAGACGCTGCTTGGTTTTACGCAGGTTGAAGAACAGTTTACGTTGCGCTTTTGTCGTGGCGACTTTCACGATACGCCAGTTGCGCAGCACGTATTCATGAATTTCTGCTTTGATCCAGTGTACTGCGAAGGAGACCAGTCGCACACCCACTTCCGGGTTAAAGCGACGTACAGCCTTCATCAGACCGATGTTACCTTCCTGAATCAAGTCCGCCTGCGGCAGGCCATAGCCCGCGTAATTACGAGCAATGTGAACAACAAAGCGCAGGTGAGACAGGATCAGCTTTTTCGCTGCTTCCAGATCGCCCTGGTAATGCAGCTTTTCAGCAAGCTCCTTTTCTTCCTCGGCCGTTAACATCGGCCAGGTGTTCGCAGCCCGGATGTAAGATTCCAGGTTACCAACAGGGGCTAAAGCTAAAGTTTGCATTTCTTTGGTCATTCATTCCTCTCAATGTTTCTTCTGGTCCAAGTTGTCCCCGTCAGGCAACAACCATGCCAAAGCGTTTGAGCAACGAGATTAGCATTCACTCTTTTATCAGACAGTGATTTTATCCACAAGTTCCAGGTGCAACAGTGAATAAATTACGCACAAAATGTGACATGGAGATGATAACAGGGGAAGAGACAACAGGGACGCTTTCCCTGCAGAGCGAACATCTCAGTGCAGGGAAAGATTATATCACGCTTTTATTAGTCGGGAGTAAAGTGGCGTAAATGTTGAACGGTCGCCAGCCAGGCTGCCACCCAACCAATCATCGAGCAAACCAGCAGTAATAACAGGCACTCGTCAAAGCCTAAGCCACTGATATCAAACTTAGTTCCGAAAACCTGCGCCACTTCCGTCACGGCCGATGACAAACGCATCACCAAAATTTCTGACAAAATCAGTGAAAGAAATGCCCCGGAAAAACCGAGCAATGCGCCGCCATAGAGGAACGGACGAAGGATGAAGCCATCCGTCGCGCCAATCAGTTTCTGCACGTTAATGGTATCGCGGCGAGCAAAAATGCTCAGGCGCACGCTGTTACCAATGACGAGGAACACCGCGGCCACCATCAGTACGCCGATCATCGCCGACACACGTCCCACCAGCCCGGTCAGCGCGGCAAGACGGGCAAACCAGCTGTCGTCCATGCGCACTTCATCAATTCCGTTAATCCGGGTGATGCGATCGCGTAACGTATTTAGCGAATCGGTCCCCTGGAAATCGAGCTTCGGGATCACCACCGCTACCGCAGGTAACGGGTTCTCTTCGAGCATATCCAGCGCACCGCCAAAACCGGACCAGTTGCGAAACTCGCCCAGCGCTTCTTCACGGGAAAGATAGTTGACCTTCTCCACGCCCTGCTCGGCCTGGATTTGCCCGACCACCTGCGCCGCCGCGTTATCGTCGAGCGCTTTATCCAGATAAACGGTGATCTGCGGCGACGGATAATACTGGGACGCCGCCTGGTTCACGTTCTTATAAACCATGTAGCAGACGCTTGGCAGCGTCAGGGAGATGGCGATGACCATCACCGTCAGGAACGTTGCCAGCGGTTTGCTTTTCAGATCCTGCAACGCGCCGTGGAAAGCGTAGCGCACCTGCTCGTTAAACACGTTGGTTTTGCGCGAAGCCGGCTTTGGCGCCGCTTTCTGGCGCTTAGGTGCGTTACGATTGCCATCACCGCCACCCTGCGGCTTACGGAAACGGTCAAACCGGTTCCCGAACTGCCGAATCTGGTTCATTGCATCACGCTTGTTCACCATGGCCTCCGTGCAAATGTCCATCGCTCAGAGTCAGCATGCGGTACGAACGACGGGAAATCAGCCCGATATCGTGCGTCGCCATCAATACTGTGACCCCAACGCGGTTGAATTCCTCAAACAGACGCAAAATCCCTTCGGAGAGCGCATCATCCAAGTTACCTGTGGGTTCATCCGCCAGCAGTACGGCCGGCTTGTTCACCACCGCACGGGCGATGCCCACACGCTGCTGTTCACCGCCGGAGAGCTGGATCGGGAAGTTCTTCGCTTTGTCCAGCAGCCCAACCTTATCCAGCGCCGCAGAGACGCGACGACGGATATCATCATAGCTGGCACCGGCAATAATCAGCGGGATAGCGACGTTATCGAAAACGGTGCGATCCATCAGCAGATGGTGATCCTGGAAAATCATGCCGATCTGACGACGCAGGAACGGCACTTCACGGTTCTTAAGACGGCTAATATCATGGCCGCTGAACCAGATTTTCCCGGCGCTTGGCCGTTCGATCCCACAGATAAGCTTGAGCAGAGTACTTTTCCCCGCGCCGGAATGGCCGGTCAGGAATGCCATCTCGCCTGGCTGCAGGTGGAATGTGACTCCCTGCAGCGCTTGTCTCCCACCGAGATAGGCCTTGCTGACGTGTTCAAAGCGAATCATTGTTAGTCCTCTCGGGCAAATAGTGCCTCAATAAAGTCGTCCGCTTTAAACGGACGCAAATCCTCAATACGCTCGCCCACACCGATGTAGCGGATAGGAATGCCGAACTGGTCGGCTACGGAGAAGATCACCCCGCCTTTCGCGGTGCCGTCCAGCTTGGTCAGCGCGATCCCGGTCAATCCTACCGCTTCATTGAACAGCTTCGCCTGGCTAACGGCGTTCTGTCCGGTGCTGGCGTCGATAGTCAGCATAATTTCATGCGGTGCATCTTCGTCCAGCTTCTTCATGACGCGGACGATTTTCTTCAACTCTTCCATCAGGTGCGATTTGTTCTGCAAACGCCCTGCGGTGTCAGCAATCAGCACGTCCACGTTACGGGACTTCGCCGCCTGAATGGCATCAAAAATCACGGACGCGGAATCCGCGCCGGTATGCTGGGCAATCACCGGAATGTTGTTCCGCTGGCCCCACACCTGCAGCTGCTCAACCGCCGCCGCACGGAAGGTATCGCCCGCCGCCAGCATCACCGATTTTCCCTGCTGCTCGAACTGACGCGCCAGCTTGCCGATAGTCGTGGTTTTACCCACGCCGTTAACACCCACCATCAGAATAACAAATGGCGTTTTGCCTTCAATATTAAGCGGTTCATCAACTTTTGCGAGAATTTCACCCATCTCGTCTTTCAGCAGGCCGTACAGTGCCTCGGCATCGCGCAGCTGTTTGCGGCTTGCCCCTTCGGTCAGGCTGGCGATGATCTTACGGGTGGTTTCCACCCCCACGTCAGCGATCAGCAGTTGCTCTTCCAGCTCTTCAAAGAGATCGTCGTCGATCTTCTTGCCGCGGAACAGACTGATAAATCCGGAACCCAGATTTTCTTTGGTTTTTAACAGGCTGCGCTTCAGACGGGCAAAGAAACCTTCTTTGGTCGGTTTTTCCTGCTCCTGAACGATCTCTTCTTCAGCCTGCTCCTGCTCTTCCACCGGCACGACGATAACCGCGTCTTCAGCCGCTTCCGCCGCCAGCGCCTGGGCTTCCAGCTCGTCGTCGGTCAGCTCTGGCTCAAGCGCCGCCTCTTCTTCCACCGCCTCAACAATTTCAACGGTTTCCGCTTCGGCCTGCCACTCTTCTGCAGATACCTCTTCGGCTTTAACCTCTTCCGGCAGCGGCAGCTCTTCATGTTCGATAACAGCCTGCGGTGCGTCGGTAACGGCTTCGGGCACAACCAGTTCTGGCTTCTCGCTCTCCTGAACCTGTTCAGTGACTTCAACCACCTCTTCAGCAAACGATTCAATCTCTTCTTTGCTGTGGACAGGTTCTTCCGCTTCGATAACCGCAGCGGTTTCTACAGGCGTTTCAGGCTGTGACTGCTCTTCTACAACCTGTTGTTCTTCGGTTTTCTGTTCTGTTTCTTGCTCTTTTTCACCGAAACCCAACCAGGAAAAGAAGCCACGTTTTTTTTGTTTTGCCATCTGCGACTACACTCCTCGCGGCGCTATATACAGGGAAGCTAAAAAAATGATGAAATAGTCTAACACTTTACTTAATTGACATCACCGCCCGCAATCGCAGGGCAATGGTTAACAGAGCTTTCCAGAGATGAAGAAACCCACCCGCGCCCCGGCCGGTCAAATTCGAATTATCGGCGGTCAGTGGCGAGGCCGGAAATTACCGGTGCCGGACAGCCCCGGTTTACGCCCGACAACCGACCGCGTTCGCGAGACGCTGTTTAACTGGCTCGCCCCGTCAATGGTAGATGCCCACTGCCTGGACTGCTTCGCCGGCAGCGGTGCATTAGGGCTCGAAGCGTTGTCGCGCTACGCCGCCAGCGCCACGCTGCTGGAGATGGAGCGCGGCGTGGCACAGACGCTGCAGCAAAATCTGGCGACGCTCAAAGCGAGTAACGCCAAAGTCGTAAACACCAATACCCTGAGCTTCCTCGCGCAGAAAGGCACGCCGCATCAGGTGGTGTTTGTCGATCCGCCGTTCCGCAAGGGGCTGCTCGAAGAGACGTTATCCCTGCTGGAACAAAACGGCTGGCTGGCGGATGACGCATTAATTTACGTTGAAAGCGAAGTGGAAAACGGTCTTCCGCCAGTGCCCGCGCACTGGGATCTGCACCGCGAAAAGGTTGCCGGTCAGGTCGCTTATCGTCTTTATCACCGTCAGGTACAAGGAGGCTCTGATGCCGGTACTGATTAACCTGGGACGTTTGCTGATGCTGGGCGTCTGGGCATTTTTGATTTTGAATCTGGTGCACCCGTTCCCGCGCCCGTTGAACATCTTCGTTAACGTGGCGCTGATTTTCACCTCGTTCATGCACGCCCTGCAGATGGTAATGCTGAAAAACGGCCTGCCAAAAGATGGCCCGCCGATGACCGGCTGGCAGCAACTGCGGGTATTTATTTTCGGCGTGTTTGAGTTGCTGGTGTGGATGAAGAAGTTTAAGGCGCAGGTGAAGAAGTAGGGTGCGGCCTGATGCCCTCACCCTAACCCTCTCCCACCGGGAGAGGGGACCGATCGCGCATTATTCCGCCCTAAAACCTTCAAAACGTGACCCTTTGTAGCTCAGCATTCCTTTCTCACCCACCGTCAACTGGTGGTACTGCTGCGCCTCCAGGCGGAAAGTCATCTCCAGCCCGCCGGTTTCCGGCTTAAAGCTGGCTTCATAGCGCATCGTCGCGCCTGCAGGCGTAACCTGCTGTTGGCGAGAGCGTCGATCGTTGAGGGCTTTCTCGCGCTTATTGCTCACCACCACCCGCTTTTGCATCAGCGGTGCGGCATCGTTATCCGCCTTTTCCCGGCGCTGCTGCACGAAGCGAAACGAGGCGGCAATGACGATAATCGCTACCACGATAATGAAAAACAGCGGCATCTTGCTCATTGAAACATCCCATCAGATTATGCGGAATTCAGGATACCTCGCCTGCCCCGGCATTGCCAAACGCCCGCCCGCGTCACTACACTGGATCAGAAACTGATTATTCAGCCTTAACAGTTACAGGGAGTTAATATGCTTTGGTCATTTATCGCTGTCTGTTTTTCCGCATGGCTTTATGTTGATGCGTCCTACCGTGGCCCAGCCTGGCAGCGCTGGTTGTTTAAACCCGTCACGCTGTTGCTCCTTCTGCTGCTTGCCTGGCAAGCGCCGATGTTTAACGCCATCAGCTACCTGGTTCTCGCCGGGCTGTGCGCGTCCCTGATTGGCGATGCCTTAACTCTGCTCCCGCGTCAGCGTCTGCTGTATGCCGTTGGGGCGTTTTTCCTGTCGCATCTGCTGTATACCATCTACTTCGCCAGCCAGATGACGCTCTCCTTCTTCTGGCCGCTGCCGCTGGTGCTGCTGGTGATTGGCGCACTGCTGATAGCGGTGATCTGGTCGCGTCTGGAAGAGATGCGTTTGCCGGTCTGTACATTTATCGCCATGACGCTGGTGATGGTGTGGCTCGCTGGCGAGCTCTGGTTCTTCCGCCCGACGTCTCAGGCGATGTCTGCGTTCTTCGGCGCAGCACTGCTCTTACTCGGTAATATCGTCTGGCTGGGCAGCCACTATCGCCGTCGCTTCCGCTCCGACAACGCGATTGCTTCCGCCTGCTACTTTGCCGGGCACTTCCTGATCGTGCGTTCGCTGTATATCTAAATAACGCTTGACTCTGGAGTCGACTCCAGAGTGTATGCTGCGGTTAATGAGAAAATTATCATTACCGGAGACTGCCATGTCGACTCCAGAAACACCTAAAAAAATCCCACAATTTTCGGCACTTAAGCTCAGCCCGGTTCCGCCAAAAGAGGACTGCTGCTGCGAGGGGAGCTGCGAAACGCAAGCCGACGCGCTGCCCGAAAGTGGTAATCGCTACAGCTGGGCCGTCAACGGTATGGACTGCGCAGCCTGCGCACGTAAAGTGGAAAATGCGGTCAAACAGGTGCCGGGCGTCAGCCACGTTCAGGTGCTTTTTGCGACCGAAAAGCTGTTAGTCAGCGCCGACAAGGATGTCAGTAAGCAGGTTGAAGCCGCCGTCAGCAAGGCGGGATACACCCTGCGCAGCGAAACAGCCCCTGTCGAAAAGACCGCCTCCCTGAAGGAAAATCTGCCGCTCATTACCCTCATCATCATGATGGCCCTGAGCTGGGGTCTGGAACGGATCAACCATCCGTTTGGCAACCTGGCGTTTATCGCCACCACGCTGGTCGGACTGTTTCCGATTGCCCGCCAGGCATTACGTCTGATGAGAAGCGGCAGCTGGTTCGCCATCGAAACGCTGATGAGCGTGGCGGCGATCGGCGCGCTGTTTATCGGCGCGACGGCGGAAGCGGCGATGGTTCTGCTGCTGTTCCTGATCGGCGAACGACTTGAGGGCTGGGCCGCCAGCCGCGCGCGTAAAGGGGTGAGCGCGTTGATGGCACTGAAGCCGGAAACCGCGACGCGGGTTAACGAAGGCAAACGTGAAACCGTCGCCATCAGCACGCTGCGCCCGGGCGACGTCATTGAAGTCGCCGCAGGGGGGCGCTTGCCTGCCGATGGCGCACTGCTTAGCGCCACCGCAAGCTTTGATGAAAGCGCCCTGACAGGGGAATCCATTCCGGTTGAGCGTACCGCGGGAGAAAAAGTGCCTGCAGGCGCCACCAGCGTTGACCGCCTGGTGCAGCTTGAGGTGCTTTCCGGGCCCGGCGACAGCGCCATCGACCGTATCCTGAAGCTGATTGAAGAAGCTGAAGAGCGTCGTGCCCCCGTCGAGCGTTTTATCGATCGCTTTAGCCGGATTTACACGCCCGCCATTATGCTGATTGCTCTGCTGGTTACGCTCGTTCCACCGCTGTTCTTTGGCGCGCCCTGGGAGGGCTGGATTTATAAAGGTCTGACCCTGCTGCTGATTGGCTGCCCGTGCGCGCTGGTGATCTCCACGCCAGCGGCGATCACCTCCGGTCTGGCGGCAGCGGCACGTCGCGGGGCGCTGATTAAAGGCGGCGCGGCGCTGGAGCAGCTGAGCCAGGTTCAGCATATCGCCTTCGACAAAACCGGCACGTTAACCGTCGGCAAACCCCAGGTGACCGGCATTTATCCGCAGGATATCGCTGAAGATGAACTGCTTACCTTAGCCGCCGCCGTCGAACAGGGTTCCACCCACCCGCTGGCGCAAGCCATTGTGCGGGAAGCGCAGGCTCGCGGATTACCGATTCCGGCGGCCACCGCCCAGCGCGCGCTGGTCGGGTCTGGGATTGAGGCCAACATCGACGGTAAAAAGGTCCTGATTGTCGCGGCGGGTCACTCCCCTTCCGCACAGGTTCAGGCGTTAGAGCAGGCCGGGCAAACTGTCGTGGTTGTTATGCAGGACGGCGTGACGAAAGGGATGCTGGCGCTGCGCGATACCCTGCGTGATGACGCGAAGGAAGCCGTAGCGGCGCTGCATCAGCTGGGCGTGCAGGGCGTGATCCTGACCGGGGATAACCCACGTGCGGCGTCAGCCATTGCGGGTGAACTGGGACTGGAATTTAAAGCTGGATTGCTGCCCGCCGATAAGGTCAGTGCGGTAACCGAACTGAACAGCCACGCCCCGCTCGCGATGGTCGGAGACGGCATTAACGATGCACCCGCGATGAAAGCATCCACCATAGGCATTGCGATGGGAAGCGGCACCGACGTGGCGCTGGAGACGGCAGACGCGGCGCTGACGCATAACCGTCTGACCGGGCTGGCAGAGATGATCGGCCTGGCGCGGGCGACGCGAGCCAATATCCGCCAGAACATCGGGATTGCGCTCGGACTGAAGGGGATTTTCCTGGTGACGACGCTGCTCGGCATGACCGGGCTGTGGCTGGCAGTGCTGGCGGATACGGGGGCAACGGTGCTGGTGACGGCGAACGCGCTCAGGCTGTTGCGTCGTCGATAAAAAAACGCCCGGTGGCGCTAACGCTTACCGGGCCTACATGTTCTGCCAGATCGTAGGTCGGGTAAGGCGAAGCCGCCACCCGACTTTTTTATAAGAAATAGCTCATCGCCAGGCCTAAAAACAGCACCAGCCCGACATAGTTATTATTCAAAAACGCTTTAAAGCAGGCTTCACGTTCGCGTTTGGCAATCAGCTTTTGCTGGTAAGCAAACAGCAATCCCGCCACCAGCACCGACCAGTAAAACTCCCAGTTCAGCCCGTTCAGACGGCCAATCGCGACCATCAGTGCCAGTACCGCGACCTGTAAAATGCCGATGATCAGTTTGTCCTGACGTCCAAAGAGAATGGCGGTCGATTTAATACCAATTTTCAGGTCATCGTCGCGGTCTACCATCGCGTATTGCGTGTCATACGCCACGGCCCAGAGAATATTCGCCAGGAACATCAGCCAGCAGCTGAGCGGTAGGGATTCGCTCACCGCCGCAAACGCCATCGGAATTGACCAGCCAAATGCCGCGCCCAACACAACCTGAGGCAGATGGGTATAGCGCTTCATGAACGGATAAACCCAGGCCAGTGCAAGCGCAGCGACGGAAAGCAGAATTGTCATGGTGTTCAGCGTTAACACCAGCAGGAATGAGAGCAGCACCAGTACGAGGAACAGCACGCGGGCTTCTTTTCCGGTCACCTGGCCGCTGGGTAACGGACGGTTGGCTGTCCGTTTTACATGGCCGTCGAATTTACGATCGGCATAGTCATTCACCACGCAGCCCGCCGCGCGCATCAACCAGACACCGGCGACAAATACGCCCAGGATCCATAGCGGCGGTACGCCCGGCGTTGCAACCCACAGCGCCCATAAGGTCGGCCACAGCAGCAGTAACGCGCCAATAGGTTTATCAGTACGCATTAAGCGGTGATACGCCAACAGCTTATTCTGCGTCAGGCTCCACTCCATTTTTTCTTCCTCTTAGTACAACGGTGATGCCGGTAAAAAAAGTTCCGTCAGGATTAACGGCTTACCGCTCAGGCGAAGGCGGGAACGGCGTCCCCACAGTTCGGCATCACGCCCAATCTCAATAAAATCCCGGGTCAGCTCAGATGAGGTAAAAAGATAACGTCCCAGCGGGGTTTTCCCCAGCCGCTGCAGCGCCAGCTCAGGCCCGGAAAGGGTGGACTCGGGCACTACCGTCCGTCCGGCAAGCCAGGGCTCACCATCGGCACAGAGCAAAATTTCGCGCAGCCAGTAGCGTTCCTCTTGCGGCAGCAGCGGCAGCTCGCTGGCGATCTCATCGCCGGAGACAAACCCTTCCTGTATCAGGGTCACCGTGACCGTTTTACCTTGCTGTTCAAAACGTTTCGTCATGGAATCTTCCAGCAGCAACCAGTCCAGTTGCTGCGGATCAAGCGCAGGTATTTGGTCGAAATAGCGCAGCGCACGCAGTTGCGTTAGCGCGGGGTGTGACATGCCAGACTCTCCGATACATAACGTAATGGCATTGTATCGCAGAAACACGGATTGAGGGGGGCCAAACGTTATTTAACGATCACGATCGCAACATGGATGCAACAGCCTGGCGGACACGAAAAAAAGTGCGCCCACTCAGGCGCACTAAACTACTGACAAATCAGCACTGTGGGGAAACGGTTACCCCTTGCCTTTTACACTGCTGATAAAGGTGGAACGGGCAGTTGTTGAACCTAAACGTTCGGCTTCATCAAGCAGTTTCAGCGCTTTATCGACATCGCCGCGCTTCACCGCCTGCTTAATAGCGTTGTTGAAGTATTCTTCGGTGTCGTTCAGTACCGGCTCAGCTTTCTTCGCCGGTGCTGGTGCAGCGGCAGTTGCGGCAGGAGCTGCAGGTGCTGCATAGACTGGGGCAGCGGTATTGCCCACGGTTACCGGACCCGGGCCAGACGAACCAAACAGTGGGCCAACCAGTACGCTGGAAGCACTATTGGTGGAGACTTTTAGTTTGACCAGGCCATCGGTGGTATGGCGAGCAAGCGGGTCAGGAATATCCGGAACAGAGTTTCCGGTACCTTTCGCATAGGCTTTCGCTGGATCAACCAACTTCGTCGTCTGCTGCAGATCTTTTTCCGTTGTGAAGACCAGGACGTAAATTTTCTGCTGGCCAAGAGCTGGCGTCAGGCGCATAACGCCCTGCAGCCGATCAGCACTCATCACGCCCGGTTCCTGGTAGCTAAAATAATCACTCGGGAAGAAGGCTGATGGCGTCATGTTTTGATCGAGAATCAGCACGTTCGGCGCAAATACGCTGGTTTGTTTATTAACTTCGCTGGTCAACGTCAGGGTCAGCTCGCCGATATTAGCGGGTACGCTGAAAGCGGCAACGGGACCGCTGATGCCGGGAACATTCAGGGATTGACCACCAGCGGAAAGCTGAGTGGTTTGTACTTTCGATTGATCGACCGGTGTCCACACCAGTTGCTGAAGCGCCGCCGGCGGAATTGCAGGCGCAGCGCTGGTATTTTGAGGAACAAAATTGACATCTGCAAAGGTGACCGCCGGAACGCAGGCCAGCAGCCCCGCAGAGAGGCACAGCGCGACGAAACTTTTCTTCATTTTCATTGTTATTACCTCTGATAGCGTGAGCACTGCGGTGGCCAGGCAATAGCGCGCAGCACCCTAAGGATTGAGGGGCCTTACGCCCCTCTTTTTTAGGTCATTACGTCAGGTCTAACGAATTACCACCAGATTTCCATCTGGGCACCGAAGGTCCACTCGTCGTCGTCGCCACGGCTGAAGGTTTTCGCAGAAGTGTCACTGTAAGCCACACCAGAGGTGTAACCCGTATCGCTGTTGTTTGCGTAACCCCATTTCTCATCCCACTTCGCGTATGTTGCGAAAACACGGATAGCCGGACGGGACCAGATGCTGTCGCCAGCCTGCCATTGCTGTGCCAGGGTGATTTTGTACTGACTGTTTTTCTCGTCAGTTTTCTGAGATTTGACGTTGTCGTAGCCCACTTCCAGCAGGGTGCTCATGATTGGCGTCCATTTGAACATCGGACGAACACCCACAGTCCACCACTCGGTACCGTTGTTGTTGTCACGATCGATGTTCTGGTACATACCGACGTACATCAGGTCCCAACGGTCTGCCAGGGTAATTGCACCGTGGTCCAGCACACGCCACATGGAGCCGTCGTTATCAACGCTGCCGCCCTGTGGAATCCCTTTACCGTTGGAGGTCATGGAGTCCGTACCATACTGCAGTACGAACTTGTTGAAACCTTTCAACATGCTCTGGGTGTGCTCAGCAGTGAACAGCCAGCCATCTTTAGAAGCGCCAGGCTGCAGGTAGTAGTCGTCAGGAATGTTGGTGTGACCGTAGTCGACACCTAACTCCAGGGTGCCGCCCGGGTTGGTTTCCAGACCCGCTAAACGAACATCGAAGACATCGTTTGGTACAACGTTGTCGTAAATACGATCGCCGTTCGCATCACGATCGGCGAAGGTTGCAGAACCGCCTGATTCAGAAGAACGGGTTGCAGCCAGAGAGAGCTTACCGAAGCCCAGGTCGATGTTTTCGATACCCGCACCAGGACCCGAAATATCCCAGTAGTAGAAGTCGATCATGTGGACGTCATGACGCTGATAGAAACGCTTACCGGCCCAGATAGTAGAACCTGGCAGCCATTCAATCAGGTTTTTACCCTGCACGTTTGCTTCACGGAAGGCCGGGCTGGTGGATTCCCAGTCATTCTGCTGAGAAACGGAATACGCAACGTTAGTGTCGAAGTAGAAGCTCTTATCGCCCTCTTTCCACACTTCCTGGCCCAGTTTCAGCTCGGCATAGGTTTCACATTCGTTACCAAGACGGTATTTACTTTGTGCACCGGTTGCCTGGAAACATTGTTGTTCACCGCCACTCCCGGTCCAGCCGATGCCGGAACGAGCATAACCTTTAAAGTCCACAGCACCCGCCTGGGCAGACAGGATGCCTGCCGCAACGGCGATTGCCAGAGGGACTTGTTTGCGCAGAGTAATCATCATTCTATCTCCTGAGATCATTGCTTTTCTTTGAACACTTCACCTGTCGGTTTCGTGTCTTCTTTTGGGATTGCTTAAACGCCTGGCTCTTTATGCAACCGACGACATGCAGTGCCATCCTCACGGAACAGATGGCAACGCTCTGGCGGCAAGCCGATAGCGAATGTGGCACCCTCTTCTACCAACACCACGTCATTCTGGCGGTAGACCAGGTTCTGACGAATGGCGGGGATCTGGATATGAATCTGTGTTTCGTGACCAAGCTGTTCAACGACCTGAACCTCACCTTCCAGCGTCACATCGGCAATGTGACTCGGCAGGAGATGCTCAGGACGGATACCGAGGGACATGTTTGCCCCGACCTGTACGTTGGCGCTGTCCACCGGCAGCCAGACTTGCTGGCGGTTTGGTAGCTCCACCTGTACCTGTTCAATGGCCGTTGCAGTCACTTTAACGGGCAGGAAGTTCATCTTTGGCGAGCCAATAAAGCCTGCAACAAAGCGGTCTGCCGGGTAGTGATAGAGCTCCAGCGGTTTGCCCACCTGCGCCACGCGACCGGCATCCAGCACCACGATTTTGTCGGCCAGCGTCATCGCTTCGACCTGATCGTGGGTGACGTAAATCATCGTGCGGCCAAGACGTTTGTGCAGACGGGAGATTTCGATACGCATCTGAACGCGCAGGGCGGCATCCAGGTTAGAAAGGGGTTCGTCGAGCAGGAACACGCGCGGTTCGGCCACCAGCGTACGGCCAATCGCCACACGCTGACGCTGACCGCCGGAAAGCGCTTTCGGTTTACGCTCCAGCAGGTGCGCCAGCTGTAATACTTCCGCCACCTGGGTGACGCGCTGGTTAATCACGTCTTTCTTCGCGCCGGCCAGCTTCAGGCCAAAGGACATGTTCTCGGCAACGGAAAGATGGGGATAAAGTGCATAAGACTGGAACACCATACCGACGCCACGTTCGGCAGGCGGAATGTCGTTCATTCGGGTATCACCGATCAGCAGGTCGCCGCTGGTGATGGTTTCAAGACCGGCAATCATACGCAGCAGAGTAGATTTACCACAGCCTGATGGGCCGACAAACACCACAAACTCACCTTCAGTGATGTCCAGATTGATGTCTTTTGACACCACTACGTCGCCCCAGGCTTTCGTTACATTACGCAGCTGTACGCTCGCCATGCCCTTCTCCCTTCGTTACAACCTGTCACCGACAGAAACATTCAACATAAGTTCACTATGGGGTATCCATAACTTTCACGAATCCTCCACCCCCCGGCTTTTTTATGGGGGAGGAGGCGGGAGGATGAGAGAGCAGGCTCTGCGACCGCAGCCGGGGGGCTGAGGTGAAATTCGTGAAGCCGCCTGCAAAATTCGGTGGGTTTTTATGTGCGCCAGCACTCATAACTTAAATTTATGCAACGGAGATCACACAAACGGGGGGTGGGGCGTAGGGGTTGGGAGGATGGAAAGAGGATGTCAAATAAGGAGACTGATTCACGTTGAACCACTGAAGTCATACTACGAGACATCACCAAAAGGATGGCAGATATGAATATCAAGACTGGCGCACGCGTTTTCGCATTGTCCGCCCTTGCAGCAATGATGGTTTCCGCACCGGCGCTCGCCAAAATTGAAGAAGGCAAGCTGGTTATCTGGATTAACGGCGACAAAGGCTATAACGGCCTGGCCGAAGTGGGCAAAAAATTCGAGAAAGACACCGGTATCAAAGTTACCGTAGAACATCCGGACAAACTGGAAGAGAAATTCCCGCAGGTTGCAGCAACCGGCGACGGCCCGGACATCATCTTCTGGGCGCATGACCGTTTCGGCGGCTACGCGCAGTCTGGCCTGCTGGCTGAAATCACCCCAGACAAAGCGTTCCAGGACAAACTCTTCCCGTTCACCTGGGATGCCGTTCGCTACAACGGCAAGCTGATCGCTTACCCTATCGCGGTTGAAGCCCTGTCTCTGATTTACAACAAAGACCTGGTACCAAACCCACCGAAAACCTGGGAAGAGATCCCGAAACTGGATAAAGAGCTGAAGGCGAAAGGTAAATCCGCTCTGATGTTCAACCTGCAAGAGCCGTACTTCACCTGGCCGCTGATTGCTGCCGACGGCGGTTACGCGTTCAAGTTTGAAAACGGCAAATATGACGTGAAAGACGTGGGCGTGGATAACGCAGGCGCGAAAAAAGGCCTGACCTTCCTGGTTGACCTGATCAAGAACAAACACATGAACGCGGATACCGATTACTCCATCGCGGAAGCGGCGTTCAACAAAGGCGAAACCGCGATGACCATCAACGGTCCGTGGGCCTGGACCAACATCGATAAGAGCAAAATCAACTACGGCGTAACGCTGCTGCCAACCTTTAACGGCAAGCCGTCTAAACCGTTCGTTGGCGTGCTGAGTGCGGGTATCAACGCCGCCAGCCCGAACAAAGAGCTGGCGAAAGAGTTCCTGGAAAACTACCTGCTGACCGATCAGGGTCTGGATGAAGTGAACAAGGATAAACCGCTGGGCGCCGTGGCGCTGAAATCCTTCCAGGATCAGCTGGCGAAAGATCCACGCATCGCGGCCACTATGGATAACGCCCAGAAAGGCGAAATCATGCCGAACATCCCACAGATGGCAGCGTTCTGGTACGCCACCCGTACTGCAGTCATCAACGCAGCAAGCGGTCGTCAGACTGTTGATGCCGCGCTGAAGGATGCGCAGGGTCGTATTACTAAGTAAGCAGAAAAACGGCGGGTGGCGCGTGCGCTTACCCGCCCTACGACTACGGCACGATCCGTAGGTCAGGTAAGCGCCGCGCCACCTGACGAAAAGTTTCCACCGTTGTAGAGGAAGAACCCCATGGATGTCATTAAAAAGAAGCACTGGTGGCAAAGCGACGCGCTGAAATGGTCAGTGATAGGTCTGCTGTGTCTGCTGGTGGGTTACCTTGTTGTTTTAATGTACGTACAAGGGGAATATCTCTTTGCCATCATGACGCTGATCTTAAGCTCTGCTGGCCTGTATATTTTCGCCAACCGTAAAGCCTATGCCTGGCGCTATGTTTACCCTGGCGTAGCCGGGATGGGGCTGTTTGTCCTGTTCCCACTGATCTGTACCATCGCCATTGCATTCACCAACTACAGCAGCACCAACCAGCTTGCGCAGGAACGCGCCCAACAGGTGCTTCTGGACCGTTCCTATCAGGCGGGAAAAACCTTTAATTTCGGCCTGTATCCTGCGGGTGACGAATGGAAGTTAGCGCTCACTGACGGTGAGAGCGGCAAAAACTATATTTCCGACGCGTTTAAATTTGGCGGCGAGCAGAAGCTGGCCTTAAAAGAGGCTGCGGCCCTGCCGGAAGGTGAACGTGCTAACCTGCGTATCATTACCCAGAATCGCCAGGCGTTGACCCAGCTCACCGCCGTGCTGCCAGATGAAAGCAAAGTGACCATGAGCTCGCTGCGCCAGTTCTCCGGCACTCAGCCGCTCTATACCCTGGCAAAAGACGGCACGCTGACTAACAATCAGAGCGGCGTGAAGTATCGCCCGAACAACGACATTGGTTTCTATCAGTCCATTACTGCCGACGGCAAATGGGGTGATGACAAACTCAGCCCGGGTTATACCGTTACCATCGGCTGGGATAACTTTACCCGCGTGTTCACCGACGAAGGCATCCAGAAACCGTTCTTCGCCATCTTCGTCTGGACGGTGATTTTCTCGGTGCTCACCGTGATCCTGACCGTGGCCGTGGGCATGGTGCTGGCCTGTCTCGTGCAGTGGGAATCCCTGAAAGGCAAAGCGATTTACCGCGTGCTGCTGATTCTGCCGTATGCCGTGCCGTCGTTTATCTCGATTCTGATTTTCAAAGGGCTCTTTAACCAGAGCTTCGGTGAAATCAACATGATGCTGAGCGCGCTGTTCGGTATCAAACCGGCCTGGTTCAGCGACCCAACCACCGCCCGCTCGATGATTATTATCGTGAACACCTGGCTGGGCTACCCGTATATGATGATCCTGTGCATGGGCCTGCTGAAGGCTATCCCGGACGATCTGTACGAAGCTTCAGCGATGGACGGCGCGGGTCCGTTCCAGAACTTCTTTAAAATTACGCTGCCGCTGCTCATTAAACCGCTGACCCCGCTGATGATTGCCAGCTTTGCCTTTAACTTTAACAACTTCGTGCTGATTCAGCTGTTGACCAACGGTGGCCCGGACCGTCTCGGCACCACCACGCCGGCAGGCTATACCGACCTGCTTGTGAGCTACACCTACCGTATCGCCTTCGAAGGCGGCGGCGGACAGGACTTCGGTCTGGCAGCAGCCATTGCCACCCTGATCTTCCTGCTGGTTGGTGCCCTGGCGATTGTGAACCTGAAAGCCACACGTATGAAATTTGACTAAGGAGGGCATCGATCATGGCTATGGTACAACCCAAATCTCAGAAATTGCGCCTCCTGGCGACACACTTAGGCCTGCTGATTTTCATCGCGGCAATCATGTTCCCGCTGCTGATGGTTATCGCTATCTCCCTGCGTTCGGGTAACTTCGCGACCGGGAGTCTCATCCCGGACGAAATCTCCTGGGAGCACTGGAAGCTGGCGCTGGGCTTCAGCGTGGAGCATGCGGATGGACGCGTGACTCCTCCGCCGTTCCCGGTGCTGCTGTGGCTGTGGAACTCGGTGAAAGTGGCGACCATTACCGCAATCGGTATTGTCACGCTCTCCACCACCTGTGCTTACGCCTTCGCCCGTATGCGTTTCCCGGGCAAAGCGACGCTGCTGAAAGGCATGCTCATTTTCCAGATGTTCCCGGCCGTGCTGTCACTGGTCGCGTTGTATGCCCTGTTTGACCGTCTGGGTCAGTACGTGCCGTTTATCGGCCTGAACACCCACGGCGGCGTGATCTTCGCCTATCTTGGCGGTATCGCCCTGCATGTGTGGACCATCAAAGGGTATTTCGAAACCATCGACGGTTCGCTGGAAGAGGCGGCCGCGCTGGATGGCGCTACTCCGTGGCAGGCCTTCCGTCTGGTGCTGCTGCCGCTGTCGGTACCTATCCTGGCGGTGGTGTTTATCCTGTCGTTTATCGCTGCGATCACCGAAGTACCGGTCGCCTCTCTGTTACTGCGCGACGTGAACAGTTACACCCTGGCCGTGGGTATGCAGCAATACCTCAACCCGCAAAACTACCTGTGGGGCGACTTTGCTGCGGCGGCCGTACTCTCTGCCATCCCGATTACCGTGGTATTCCTGCTGGCCCAGCGCTGGCTGGTTAACGGCCTGACGGCGGGCGGTGTGAAAGGTTAAGTTTCATTTGTTATGCCACTGCAACCCTCAACTTTAGACGTATTGTATTGACCCAACTTGTGACTGTTGTTAGGCGCTCTTCGGAGCGCCATTTTTTTATTCCCGTTTCAGCCGCTTCGAGTTACACAGCCAGAGGGTGATCACCAGCAGCAGGATCGCCGCCGAGTAGATCAGCACGTCGAGGGGGGATTTATGATCGACGATGATCAGCCGCACAATCGCGGTGATCCCAATGTAGACAAAATAGCGCAGCGGGAAGTGAAAGCCCGACTGAAAGTACTTCACAATCAGGGCAATAAACTCGAAGTAGAGAAAGTAGACCACCAGGCCTTCCACCAGCGCATATTTGCTGGTTTGTTCAGGGGCGAACAGCACATCCGCCAGATGCACCGTCTCTTTGCCAAGGAAGACGACCAGAATCAGGCCAAGGCTTAGCAGACCGAGGTTTAGCACGGTCTGGAGGATCGTTGAGATAAACTCAACGCGCGGGCGAGTCAGGGATGTCATACAGCACCTCATTCTCCAGGGCGAGGTTCCTGTATAACGCAAAAATGTGACGGGGATCTATATTTTTTGTTTATGTTTTGTCCGCATTAGCATTCTTGCCGGTCGGCACTGCGTTTGCCCGGCCTACAAAAACACTCTCGTAGGCCCGGTAAGCGCAGCGCCACCGGGCAAACAAGCATCAGCGGAAGTTTACGTTCTTATCGCTGGTCATGTCATACAGCTGGAACTTACGCCCAAGCTGCTGGCCCCCGTCGCGGGTCAGCGGTGTCCAGCCCACTGCCGCACGGCTGCGGGTTGGGCCTGACGAGAAGAGATCCAGCGGAATGGACACATAGACCCCTTTAGTAAAGTCCCCTTCCCCGTACTCGTCCGGCGAGACGTTGGTGATGGTGGCATAACCGCCCACCACGACGCCGCTGTCGAAGTGTTTGGAGATATCCAGCGTGCCCCCCTTGTCGCCCGCCAGATACTGGCCGACGCTGGCTTTCACCAGTACGTCCTGTGCGAATGATGGTGTCCAGTAGGCGGTCAGATGGCCCGTTTTGACGCTGTAGTCGGTGAACTTCATCATGTCCTGCGCGCTGCGCCAGTCACGCTGTTTCACGTAGTTAGCATCAATCCCAAATGCCCAGTTGCTGTCGACAGGACGGTAAAGCACCTCTGCCCCTGCGCCACCGAACATGGTTTCCAGATATCCGCCGTACACCTGGCCGTAGAAACCGTTGCCGAAGTACTGGAAGTAGTTGGCCTGCAGGTTATTCACGTAGACATCGTTCTGCACGTATTCACGAACGCGAGTTCTTACACGCGGCAGTTTTGAATCGTTCGGCGGGTTGGTGTAGTTAAATTTGTCGTAGTTGTTGGCGATATTGCCGAACAGGCTACCGGTAGTCAGCAGATGGTCGGTGACCCACAGATCTGCCGTCGCCATTGCGCCCAGCTGATACATGTAGAAGTTTTCCGGTCCGCCAACGGACTGGTTCAGCACCGGATCGATATGGAAATCAAAGCGCGACTTGTCGATATACCAGCCTTGCTCGGTGGTGTCTGGCACGACCGGCTCAACGCGTTTTTGCACCAGCTCGGTTTCATGCCCGAGCGGCTCGCCTTCGAGATGGCGCTTGAGGCTGGCAACGTCCGTTTCCGTCGTCACCTGCGGCAGGTTCAGGCGGTTCTCGGTCACGCGGATCGTGCGGATCCCGTCCGGGAGATCGTTCATGACGATCCGGTTGGCGCGCTCGATCCCTTCCCGCGAGTCGCGGTATTTCACCTGCTCGCCGGTGACGTAAAGCGTGTCGCCCTTGGTCTGAATCTTCGGATCCGCCAGACCGGCATTGTATTTCAGCAGCGTCAGCTGATTTGCCACCACGGAGTGCTGCAGAATCGCATCCTGCGGCTCCGGCTGGTAGGCTGGCCGCGCGTTATCATTGTAGTGTGGCCGCATGTCGTTAAAGTTGGTGCGCAGCGTGAAACCAAACATCACGGTATTACCGCGCTCGTAGCTGAGGTTAACGTCGGCCCAGTCGGTGACGCGATAAATGGCGCCGACGTTAAACTTGCTCTTCTGCTCAATCTTCCCGGCGAAATCCTGCGAGTAGTCGTTTCCTTCGTACTCCAGCTTCAGGCGCAATGGCTGCCAGGGGGTCTGGTATTCCACGCCACCGAACAGCGAGGCCGGGCCATGGAACATCTGGTCGCCGTTGATGGAACCCGCTTTCTGGTAACTGTTATCGCGGTAGCAATATTTATCGCTGTAGGTGCAGAACGGGTTTTTGACGTTACCGCTGGTACCGAGATAGCCCCATCCCAGGCCAAGCGAGAAGTCGAACGGCCCCCAGGCCTTGCTGGCCACAATGTATTCCGCATCAAACAGGCCGGTCCCGCCAATATCTTTGGCCCCCACGGACACCTGCGGCATCCAGTAGCTCTCTTCCCACAGGCGCAGCTTGAGGTCGAAGGCTTTATCTTTGTAAGTCTGGTCGCCAGAGAACGCCTCGACGCTGCTGTACTGTTTCGTTCGCACATCGGTGTAGCGCAGCGTGGTTTCAAGCCACGGGAAAAGCTGTACCGAGGCGGAATAGTAGCGGTACTGGTCGTTATCGCGGTAGTTCAGACTGATTTCCCCTTCACGCGCCATGCGCGCGGTGGGCGTTTGCAGTAAACCGACGCCGCCGAAGTCTGACTGAGACGGGCCAATGGGTGCCGGATACGTTTCTGCATGACAGGCGGCGCTTACACAGAGCGCCAGCATGCTGTAGAGATAGGTTTTTTTCATTCTTCCGGTATCCGCTGTGTCAGGGAGTGAAGGATATCGGCGTTAAGCCCGTCATATGCCTTCGTCCAGAAATGGTCGGCAAAACCGACAAAAATGATGCTGCCAGGCATGGGCTCGATATGGCGTTTATTCCAGTAAGCTATCGGCGCTTTTTGCGTGTGCCCGTCAGGGTAAACGACCCAGGCGTAGCTGTTATCGGCACCGCTCAGCAGGCTTTGCTCGTCGAGATAGCTCACCACGTCGCGACCTGGCGTAAAGGGCTTTTTACCCGGGCTGCTGACAAGCCCCATCACGGTCACCGTCGTCGGTTTTACGGGCAGCCAGAGGGTGTACTCCCCTTCAAGGGTTGGGTTGCCCTTTTCCGTGACGCGCACTTCATCGGGATCAAGATTCACCTTCTGGCGGCCAGTCACCTTCAGCGCCTGAAGCTGCTGGCGAATGCTATTGATTGCTGCGGCATCGTCACCGTCTTCCTGCGCCGCCAGACCTGTCAGACGGGCAAGCAGTGCAAGATGTTCTTGCTCTGCCTTAATCGTTGCCTGACGCTCGCCGATCACCGCCCCCGGCCACCAGCTGTTGGCAAGCCTCGGCTGCCCGACGAGATCGAGCAGATGTTCAGCGTTGGTTAACGTTTTGGGTTTCTCGTTGTCCGCCGTGTAGACCTTCACCGTTCCTGCAGACCATGCCGCAGGGGTTGCAAGGCTCGCAATTAGCGCAACGCGGATAATTGTTTTCATGATTTTGCGGCCTTGATCAGCGTGGTTTTCACCGGGAAGAAACCGGCACCGAGATACTGCAGGGACTGACGGATTTGCCCTTCCTCGTCGATCCAGAAGCGGTTATGCCAGGTGGCCTGGTCGGTTGTTACCTCTTCATCCAGCACGCGTACCTGGGTTTCATCGCTCCCCACTTTCACACTGTCGGTGCCAACCCAGCGGAAGGTGGAGTGCGCCGTGGCGTAACGCACCTGCTTGTGTTCAGTCCAGCCCATCGTGCGCGTCCAGCCAGCGCCGTCGGTAATCTGGTTCGGCTTGATCAGCGGATCGGCCGCGATATTGTTCACCTCAAGCAGGTTGTCGCCCCCGAGCAGGGTTTTCACGATACGGCCATGCTGCGTCACGATGGTGGCCTGATCTTGCGTCACCCATTTCTGCTGCCCGTTTTCATCGAAAGCGAGCACCACAAACAGTTGCGGGCCATCATTAAGCTGCATGTACTGACTGGCGTAGGGCATGTTCTGAAGTTCGTCATCGGTCAATTGCACGCCCGGCGTACCGAACAGGCTGTCCCACAGTGAATGACCCAGCCCTTTGGTGGTGGCTGAGCACGCCTGCAACAGCAGGCAAATCAGAATGATTGCAGGTCGCTTCACGACTCTTCTCCGAAGGGGCGAAATAACCACACCGAAGTGTGGTTATGATTAAAACACCCGGTCTTACTGGGTGCTGGTTGTCGTAGTGGTCGTGGTTCCGGTATTGGAGCCATCACCGCCACCGGTTGCCGCCAGCGCGACACCCACGGCTGAACTTACGGCGCTGGTGCTGGCTGCGGTAGAGCTTCCCGCAGACGCAGACGTCGCTGCCGACCCTGCTGCTTCCCCGACCTGGACCGGAGCTGCATAGACAGATGTCGCCGCAAGTGCAGATATGGCAAAAATGCCATACAGTACTTTCTTCATAACAATTTCCCTTCAATGAATGAATGGAGATTTGCCCGAAAAGAAATTCAGGCGGAATCGAGTATACACAACTAAAGCAGCGGGATTACCGTGAGGGGAAATAGGGAATGGGTTTTCGGACTAATGGATAAAATCGAAATGAAAAGCAAATAATTAAAATATATAATCACTAAAAATCAATAATTTATAATATAAGCCCATTATCTTACTTCTACGTATTTTCTTAAAATAAACCGCAGCAATTAACGGGTTAACCGTCTTTTTCGGATTAAACTCACATCCAGAATTTGAGTTAACTAACAGACATCAGGAATTATCCGATAAAAAAATGCCGGCATTTCGCCGGCACATTTTCATAATGTTTTAATTACGCGCGCCAGGCTTTATAGCGGTTAATCAAACCATTGGTCGAGCTGTCGTGGCTGGTGATCGCCTTATCGTCACCCAGCTCTGGCAGAATGCGGTTTGCCAGCTGTTTGCCCAGTTCAACGCCCCACTGGTCAAAGGTGAAGATGTTCAGGATGGCACCCTGAGTAAAGATCTTGTGCTCGTACAGCGCAATCAGCGCACCCAGGCTGAACGGGGTGATTTCACGCAGCAGGATGGAGTTGGTTGGGCGGTTGCCTTCGAACACTTTGAACGGCACAACGTGGTCCAGCGTGGCCGGATCTTTACCCTGATCGCGATACTCCTGCTCAACCACCTCGCGGGATTTACCGAACGCCAGCGCTTCAGTCTGGGCGAAGAAGTTAGACAGCAGTTTTGGATGGTGGTCAGACAGCGGGTTATGGGTAATAGCCGGGGCGATGAAATCGCACGGTACCATTTTGGTTCCCTGGTGGATCAGCTGGTAGAAGGCGTGCTGGCCGTTAGTGCCCGGCTCACCCCAGATGATTGGACCCGTCTGGTAATCCACCGCGTTGCCGTTACGGTCAACGTACTTACCGTTGGATTCCATATTGCCCTGCTGGAAGTAGGCCGCAAAGCGGTGCATGTACTGGTCGTACGGCAGGATCGCTTCGGTTTCAGCGCCAAAGAAGTTGTTGTACCAGATACCAATCAGCGCCAGCAGCACCGGCAGGTTTTTCTCAGGTGCGGTGGTGGAGAAGTGTTTATCCATCGCGTGCGCGCCGGAGAGCAGTTCTACGAAGTTATCGAAGCCTACGGACAGAATGATGGACAAACCGATGGCAGACCACAGAGAGTAACGGCCGCCAACCCAGTCCCAGAACTCGAACATGTTCGCGGTGTCGATACCGAACTCGCCAACCGCTTTACCATTGGTGGACAGCGCCGCAAAGTGTTTCGCCACGTGCTTGTTGTCGCCCGCGGTTTTCAGGAACCAGTCACGCGCGCTGTGGGCGTTGGTCATGGTTTCCTGGGTGGTGAAGGTTTTAGACGCCACCAGGAACAGGGTGGTTTCCGGGTTCACGTTCTTCAGCACTTCCGCGATGTGAGTACCATCGACGTTAGACACGAAATGCATGTTGAGGTGGTTTTTGTACGGACGCAGCGCTTCGGTCACCATGAACGGACCCAGATCAGAACCGCCGATGCCGATGTTTACCACGTCGGTGATCGCTTTACCGGTATAGCCTTTCCAGCTACCGGAGATGATCGCTTCGGAGAAAGCTTTCATCTTTTCCAGCACCGCGTTCACTTCCGGCATAACATCTTTGCCGTCAACGATGATTGGCGTATTGCTACGGTTACGCAGGGCCACGTGCAGCACAGCACGGTCTTCGGTGCGGTTGATTTTCTCGCCGGAGAACATGGACTTGATAGCGTCGGCAAGCTGAGTCTCTTTTGCCAGATCCTGCAGCTTTGCCAGCGTCTCTTCGGTAATGCGGTTTTTGGAAAAATCCACCAGCATCAGGTCGTCGAAGGTCGCGGAGAACTTAGCGAAACGATCGGCATCTTTCGCGAACAGATCCGCGATGGTGACGTCTTTCATTGCATCAAAATGTTTCTGGAGTGCCTGCCAGGCAGCGGTCTGCGTTGGGTTGATGTTTTTCATTAGCAATACTCTTCTGATTTGAGAATTGTGACTGCGGTCGATTGTAGCGCCTGCAAATAAAAATTGTGATGGTTTTTATGCCATTGCCCTGGCCTGCATCAAACACAGGTGAAAAGACCCGAAAAGTATAGCTGCTGAAGTGCCCTCCCGGGCGGCGAATTGTCGGTCAAAAGGGGGTAAAACGGAGCATAAAATATGGCCCTGTTATAAGTCCTGTTTCTCAGGGGTACCCCCCCATAAAAAATCCGCATAATCCCAGCATTGACAGGACCTCCCCCGCATTTTATTTATAGGGCCGTATTTTGCGCCTGCACCTGTTTTCGTTTCACTCTTGTGCCAAGGTCGCTTATTCATTCCCTGACACGAGGTTGTTATGACGAGTTTTGTGGTCGCCAAGTTTGGCGGCACCAGTGTGGCCGACTACGATGCCATGAACCGCAGCGCCGATGTGGTGCTGGCCGATCCGAATACCCGCCTGGTGGTGCTCTCCGCATCCGCTGGCGTGACGAACCTGCTGGTTTCTCTGTCTGAAGGACTGGAAGCGACAGAACGTTTCGTGAAGCTGGATGCACTGCGCAAAATTCAGTTCGACATCCTTGAGCGTCTGCAGAATCCAAACGTGATCCGCGAAGAAGTGGAACGCCTGCTGGAAAATATCACTACCCTGGCAGAAGCAGCGTCTCTGGCCACCTCCACCGCCCTGACCGATGAACTGGTCAGCCACGGTGAATTGATGTCTACCCTGCTGTTTGTTGAAATCATGCGCGAACGTAACGTTCAGGCGCAGTGGTTTGACGTGCGTAAAGTGATGCGCACCAGTGACCGTTTTGGCCGCGCTGAACCGGACGTTGAGATGCTGGCTGAGCTCACCAACCAGCAACTGGCACCGCGCCTGGCTGAAGGCATGGTGGTCACCCAGGGCTTTATCGGCAGCGAAGCCAAAGGTCGCACGACGACGCTGGGCCGTGGCGGCAGCGACTATACCGCGGCTCTGCTGGGTGAAGCTCTGCATGCCACCCGTGTGGATATCTGGACTGACGTGCCGGGTATCTACACCACCGACCCGCGCGTGGTTTCCGCGGCGAAACGTATTGATGTGATCGCGTTTGAAGAAGCGGCGGAAATGGCCACCTTCGGCGCGAAGGTGCTACACCCGGCAACGCTGCTGCCTGCCGTGCGCAGCGATATTCCGGTCTTCGTGGGCTCCAGTAAAGATCCTAAAGCGGGCGGCACGCTGGTTTGCAAGAAAACGGAAAACCCACCGCTGTTCCGTGCGCTGGCCCTGCGCCGTCGCCAGACGCTGGTGACGCTGCATAGCCACAATATGCTCCACTCCCGCGGTTTCCTGGCAGAGGTGTTTGGCATTCTGGCGCGTCACAATATCTCCGTAGACCTCATCACCACCTCCGAAGTGAGCATTGCGCTGACGCTGGACACTACCGGCTCGACCTCCACCGGCGATACCCTGCTGACGCAGTCGCTGCTGATTGAGTTGTCCGAGCTGTGCCGCGTGGAAGTGGAAGAAAACCTGGCGCTGGTGGCCATCATTGGCAACAAGCTGTCGCGCGCCTGCGGCGTGGGCAAAGAGGTGTTTGGTGTGCTCGACCCGTTCAACATCCGCATGATTTGCTACGGTGCCTCCAGCTACAACCTTTGTTTCCTGGTCCCTGCCGATCAGGCTGAGCAGGTCGTGCAGAAACTTCATCAGAATTTGTTTGAATAAAATTCGTTAGCACGTTAAACAATATCGATAAGCCGGGCACAGACCCGGCTTTTTCATAACAAAACAACACGACAATACTGAAAGGAATTCACTATGTTATCCGTTATCACCCGGCTGTTCCCCTTATGGGCGCTGCTGCTCTCTGTACTCGCGTATTACACGCCCGCCACGTTCACCGGTATTGGTCCGTGGGTCGCCACGCTGCTGATGCTGATTATGTTCGGCATGGGCGTGCATTTAAAAATCGACGATTTCAAACGCGTGCTGTCGCGCCCGGCTCCGGTTGCTGCGGGTATCTTCCTGCATTACCTGGTGATGCCGCTCGCGGCATGGCTGCTGGCGATGGCCTTTAAGATGCCGCCGGATCTCTCTGCCGGAATGGTGCTGGTGGGCAGCGTCGCCAGCGGCACGGCGTCTAACGTCATGATCTATCTGGCGAAAGGGGATGTAGCCCTCTCCGTTACCATTTCATCCGTTTCCACGCTGGTGGGCGTGATTGCCACGCCGCTGTTAACCCGCCTGTACGTGGACGCGCATATTCAGGTGGACGTGATGGGGATGCTGCTCAGCATTCTGCAGATTGTGGTGATCCCGATTGCCCTGGGGCTGGTCATTCACCATCTGTTCCCGCGCGTGGTGAAAGCCGTTGAGCCCTACCTGCCTGCGTTTTCGATGGTCTGCATTCTGGCCATCATCAGCGCCGTGGTGGCGGGTTCTGCCTCGCACATTGCTTCCGTCGGTTTTGTGGTGATCGTCGCAGTCGTGCTGCATAACACCATCGGCCTGCTGGGAGGATACTGGGGCGGGAAGCTGTTTGGTTTCGACGAATCCACCTGCCGCACGCTGGCGATTGAAGTAGGGATGCAGAACTCCGGTCTGGCGGCGGCGCTTGGCAAAATTTACTTCTCGCCGCTGGCGGCCCTGCCGGGTGCCCTGTTCTCGGTGTGGCACAATCTTTCAGGTTCGCTGCTGGCGGGCTACTGGTCCGGCAAACCGATTAATGCACAAACGAAAAAAGAAGCGGTGAAACAGGATTGAATTGCTTTACACTGAAGCCTCCCCCTCAGGAGGCTTCAGCAATGGCTACACCACGTTTGACCCAGAAAGACATGACGGAAGCCGAGCAGCGCGAACTGAAAACGCTTCTCGACCGCGCCCGCATTGCACATGGCCGCACGCTGACGAACGCCGAAACCAATCAGGTGAAAAAAGAGTACATCGACAAGCTGATGGCGGAACGTGACGCCGCGGCGAAGAAAGCCCGCAAACTGAAAAAAGAGCAGGCTTATAAACCGGATGCAGAGGCGACCTTCTCCTGGTCCGCCAGCACGTCAACCCGTGGAAGGCGCTAATCAGCGCCCTTTCTTTTTACGACCCGGCTGGGTAAATCGCTTACCGTTACCCGGCTTGCCTCGCCCTTTCTCTTCCGCCTGCGGCGCCTTCACCACCGGGCGTTTAATCGCCTGGGTTTTCGGCTTCGCCTTAGCCTTCGGCTTCGCTTCTGACGACGAGTTTTCGATAAGCCTGAACAGCTCAATCAGCTCGTCATCAGTTAAGTCACGCCACTCGCCCAGCGGGATCCCGGACAGGCTAACGTTCATGATGCGCGTACGTTCAAGCTTCGTCACTTCATAACCGAAGTACTCGCACATGCGGCGGATCTGGCGGTTTAGGCCCTGTACCAGAGTAATACGGAACGCGAAAGGCGCTTCTTTCTTGACCTTACACTTCTTCGTCACCGTGCCCAGGATCGGCACGCCTGCGCTCATCCCGCGGATAAACTCGTCCGTTACCAGTTTGTTTACCGTAACGATGTACTCTTTCTCATGGTCGTTACCGGCTCGCAGGATTTTGTTCACCAGATCGCCATGGTTGGTGAGGAAAATCAGCCCCTGCGAATCTTTATCCAGACGGCCAATCGGGAAAATGCGGCTGCTATGGTTCACGAAATCAACGATGTTGTCTCGCTCACCGTCTTCCGTGGTGCTGACAATCCCAACCGGTTTATTCAACGCGATAAACACCAGGTCTTCTGCATCACGCGGTTCGATGACCTGACCATTCACTTTGACCACGTCGCCAGGCACCACCTGATCGCCGATGGTGGCGCGTTTGCCGTTAAGAAACACGTTACCTTGTTCAATGTAACGGTCAGCCTCGCGACGTGAGCAGATCCCGCTCTCGCTAATGTATTTGTTTAATCGGGTTGATTGAGTTGGCAGCATAGTTTCTCCTGTGAAGGGCGAAATATACCTTACCTTGCGGCTGACAAAAAAGTGTTAGTAACCGTTGATCAAAAAATCGAGTGCATCCCGCAATGAGGCCCGGTCTTGAGTAAGATTGGCGACACGCTCGCCTAACTCTTTTGGCGATATGCCTGCCATCATGTGCATCATAACCACGCAGGGCTTACCCGCTATCTCAACGACAGGGCACACTTTCGCAGGCGGCTGAATGCCTCCCAGGTGGCTAAGCTCAACTGCGGGGGCGACCAGAACATGCTTCATCACATTGGCCACGGGATGCTGCATATTGATTAGCCAGGGATAGGCAGTTTTCCCCTTACCTTCATTCTCATAAGCAAAATATTGCTCCATCAGAACGACCTCTGAAAGTCACTAAAGGAGCCGTTTTCATCAACCCACTGGTTAATAGCCTCGATAGACGCTTTATTTTCTGCTAACCACTCTGCACGCTGATGCGCACGAAACTGCTCCTGTAATGCAGCCGTAAGTACAGCAGAGAGATTAAGTTTAAGCCGTCGCGCCTCTTCAAGGATTTCTGGTGCTAACGACACATTGACTGATTTTTTGATGCCATGAGTAGTGCGCATGAGAACCCCCATCGGTATGCGCATGAATTGGCGAAGTGTAGCGTAATAAACGAGCATTTTCTATTCCCTTAAAAATGTAAGGTCTGCAGCGTAAATGGCGCTTCATAAGGTGTCACGCCTCGCAAAACGGTTTTGCGAGGCGCTTTCAGAGATTAATACTCGTCCCGCTCGTCATCTTCATCCGGCTGTTCCATCACGCTATAGGCCACCGCGCAGAACAACGAGTTAAGACGCTTCATGTCCCCCAGCAGCCCCAGGTGCAGGGAGCTGGTCTCGATACTCTGCACGTTTTGCTGGTGAAGACGCTCAACGTGGGCGTGCGAGTAGCGACGGTTGAGGATGCGGAAGCGATGCTTGTTACGACGCAGGCGGCGCGCGCTCGGCACGTCGCTGGAGAAGAAGACCAGCATCGCCAGCTTCAGGTTGCTCAACAGCTGTTCGTGGAGCGCCTCCAGCTCCTTCAGGCCCTCAATGGAGAATGCCCGACGTGCTGCCAGTGACTTATCTGCAATCTCACTCCCCATACGCTCCACGATATCGGAGGCTTGCTCCAGGTTGAGCGACATCTCGATGATTTCTGCCCAGCGGCGAGACTCCTCTTCCGCCAGTTCATCCTGCGGAATACGCGCCAGATAGAGCTTAATGGCGGTATAAAGCACGTTGATATCGTCCGCCAGCCTGCGCAACTCTTTCTCTTCGCGCGGTTCGCCGTGCATCACCTTCTGCAGCCCTTCGAGCATGGTTTCCATCGCATCACCCATCCGTAGCGTCTCGCGGGCGGCATTCGCCAGCGCCAGCGCCGGGGTATCCAGCGCGGAGGTATCCAGATGCTTCGGTTTCAGGCGCGCATCCAGCTCCGGTTCATCCTGAATGAGTCGTTCGCAAAAGCGGGCCATCGGCCCCGCAAAAGGCACCATCGCCAGGCAGCGCACCAGGTTATAGAAAACGTGGAAATAGATCACCAGCTCCGCTTTCGGCAGCGAGAGGTTATCCATCAGGTTCGCCAGCGGGTGCACAAACGGCAGGATAATCAGGCTACCCACCAGCTTAAACAGCAGGCTGCCGAGCGCCACGCGGCGAGCCGCAGCGTTGGCGGCACTGTTGTTGAGCATTGCCAGCAGGCCAGACCCCAGGTTCGCACCAATCACCAGACATAGCGCCACCGGGAAGGAGATCGCCCCGGCAGCGGTGAGCGTGGCCGTCAGCAATACGGCTGCCAGGCTTGAATAGCTGACGATGGCAAACACCGCGCCAATCAGCGCGTCCAGCATGATGTCACCGGTCAGAGAGGCGAAGATGACCTGAACGCCGTTGGCCTCGGTGATGGGGGTGACCGCCTGCACAATCAGCTCCAGCGCCAGCAGGATCAACCCCAGGCCAATCCCCACGCGCCCAAGCTGCCCGGCACGCGTCTGTTTGCGCCCGAGGAAGAAGATGACGCCAATGAAAATCAGCAGCGGCGACAGCCAGGAGAGATCGAACGTCAGAATACGCGCCATCAGCGCGGTACCCACGTCGGCCCCCAGCACGATCACCAGTGCCGGCGCGAGCGCCACCAGATCCTGTGCCACAAAGGAGGTGACAAGCAGGGTGGTGGCATTACTGCTCTGAACCAGCGCCGTGACGCCTATCCCCGCACAAAAGGCGAGCGGCTTCTTCTCAACGCTGCTGCTGAGAACGGTGCGTAAACGAGCACCAAAGACGCGCATCACGCCGGTACGGACGATATGGGTCCCCCAAACGAGCAGTGCGACTGCGGAGAGCAGATGTAACAGGGTCAGCACGGAAGGTTTTCCTCCTTATCGTTATTCATTTTCCTTAGGTTCAGTATAAGGGTTTAAACGTAAGAAAGAGACAGGGCGCCCCATGAGCGCCCTGTTTGTTGTAAGGAAAAGTGATTTTAGTCGGCGTCGTAGCCGAGATTAGGCGCCAGCCAGCGCTCGACTTCTGACACGCTCATGCCTTTGCGCAGGGCGTAATCTTCGATCTGATCGCGCTGTAGCTGCGCCACGGCAAAGTACTTGCTGTCCGGGTGGCTGAAATACCAGCCGGAAACAGAGGCACCTGGCCACATGGCAAACGACTCGGTGAGTTTCATCCCCGTATGGGCCTCAACATCGAGAAGTTTCCAGATGGTGCCTTTTTCGGTGTGCTCCGGGCAGGCCGGATAGCCCGGCGCCGGGCGAATGCCCTGGTAGTTTTCGCGGATCAGCTCCTCGTTGCTGAGGTTTTCATTGGCCGCGTAGCCCCAGTACACCTTACGTACGCGCTCATGCAGATACTCAGCGAAGGCTTCCGCCAGGCGGTCGGCAATCGCTTTGACCATGATTTTGTTGTAATCATCATGCTGCGCTTCGAATGCCTCCGCCAGCGCATCTTCTTCCAGGCCGCCGGTTACCGCAAAGGCGCCGATATAGTCGGCTTTGCCACTCAGTTTCGGTGCGACGAAATCCGCCAGACAGTAGTTGGCGAAGCCCACTTTCTCCGTTTGCTGACGCAGGTGATGGCTCACGGTCAGCACATGCGTGCGGGTTTCATCGCGGTAGATTTCCACATCGTCACCCACGCGGTTCGCCGGGAACAGCCCCACCACGCCGCGCGGATTGAGGGATTTCTCTGCACTCAGCTTGTCGAGCATGTCATTGGCATCTTTAAACAACCGCTTCGCCTCTTCACCTACCACCTCATCCTCGAGGATGCGCGGATATTTGCCCGCCAGCGACCATGTCATGAAGAACGGCGTCCAGTCGATGTAGTTACGCAGCGTTTCGATGCTGGCGGTGACGTCCTGCACGCCCATACGATGCGCAACCGGCGGGGTATAACTCGACCAGTCAAACGCCAGATCGTTATCGCGCGCCGCCTGAAGTGAAACCGGCGGCGTGCGCGGTTTCTTACGACCGTGCTGGATGCGGACGGTTTCGTACTCTTTGCGGGTGCGCGCCACGAAGTCATCGCGCTGAGTGTCGGAGAGCAGCGCGGACACCACGCCTACGGTGCGCGAGGCGTTCTGCACATAGACCGTCGGGCCGCTGTAGTTCTGTTCGATTTTCACCGCCGTATGCGCTTTCGACGTGGTTGCCCCGCCAATCAATAACGGAATAGTGAAGCCCTGACGCTCCATCTCTTTCGCCACGTTGACCATCTCGTCCAGCGACGGCGTGATCAGCCCGGAAAGGCCAATCAGGTCGGCATTCACCTCACGCGCGGTTTTGAGGATTTTATCCGCCGGGACCATTACCCCGAGGTCGATAATTTCGTAGTTATTGCACTGCAGCACCACGCCGACGATATTCTTGCCGATGTCGTGCACGTCGCCCTTCACGGTGGCGATGACCATCTTGCCGTTGCTGGAGCCTTTCTCTTTGCTGGCCTCGATAAACGGCTCCAGATAGGCCACGGCCTGCTTCATCACGCGGGCAGATTTCACCACCTGCGGCAGGAACATTTTTCCCTCGCCGAACAAATCGCCGACCACGTTCATGCCGTCCATCAGCGGGCCTTCGATCACCTCAATCGGGCGAGCTGCCTGCTGGCGCGCTTCTTCGGTGTCCTGCTCAATAAACTCGGTGATGCCTTTCACCAGCGAATATTCCAGACGCTTTTTCACGTCCCAGGAACGCCACTCGGCCTGCTGAACGTTGGCCGATTCATCCGTTTTGCTGCCGCGGTATTTCTCCGCGAGGTCCAGCATGCGCTCGGTGGCGTCGTCGCGACGGTTAAGGATGACATCTTCTACCGCGTCGCGAAGCTCGGCAGGGAGGTCATCGTAAATCGCCAGCTGGCCGGCGTTTACGATCCCCATGTCCATCCCGTTGCGGATGGCGTAGTAGAGGAACACGGCGTGGATCGCTTCACGCACCGGGTCGTTGCCGCGGAACGAGAACGACACGTTCGACACGCCGCCGGAGATTAACGCATGCGGCAATTCACGTTTAATGTCTTCACATGCGCCGATAAAGTCCTGGGCATAGTTGTTATGCTCTTCAATCCCGGTCGCGACGGCGAAAATGTTCGGGTCGAAGATGATGTCTTCCGGCGGGAAACCCACCTCTTCGGTCAAAATCTTGTACGCGCGGCGGCATATCTCAATTTTACGCTCGCGGGTATCCGCCTGGCCCACTTCGTCGAAGGCCATGACCACCACGGCAGCACCGTAGCGGCGGACCATCTTCGCGTGGTGGATAAAGATATCAACGCCCTCTTTCATCGAGATAGAGTTGACGATGCCTTTACCCTGAATGCACTTCAGCCCTTTTTCGATGACTTCCCATTTGGAGGAGTCGATCATGATCGGCACGCGGGCAATGTCCGGCTCGCCGGCAATCAGGTTGAGGAAACGCACCATCGCCGCTTCGGCGTCGAGCATCCCCTCGTCCATGTTGATATCAATAATCTGCGCGCCGCTTTCCACCTGCTGGCGGGCGACGTCCAGCGCTTCGCTGTACTTCTCTTCTTTAATCAGGCGCTTGAACTTCGCGGAACCGGTAACGTTAGTCCGCTCCCCCACGTTCACAAACAGGCTGTCGTCGCCAATGGTCAACGGCTCGAGACCAGAAAGACGACAGGCAACGGGAAGCTCAGGCAGCTTACGCGGCGGAAGCCCGGCCACGGCGTTGCTCATGGCGGCAATGTGTTCCGGCGTGGTGCCGCAGCAGCCGCCAACAATGTTCAGGAAGCCAGATTCAGCCCACTCGCGGATTTGCGCCGCCATGGTGTCGGCATCCAGATCGTATTCACCAAAGGCATTGGGCAGACCGGCGTTCGGGTGCGCGGTGACATAACACTCTGCGATGCGCGATAACTCCTGCACGTACTGGCGCAGTTCATCTGGCCCCAGGGCACAGTTCAGGCCAAAGGAGAGCGCTTCCGCGTGGCGCAGGGAGTTATAAAACGCTTCGGTGGTCTGGCCGGACAGGGTACGGCCGGAGGCGTCGGTAATGGTGCCGGAAATCATGATCGGCAGGTCAACGCCCAGTGCCTCGAACTCCTCTTTCACCGCGTAAATCGCGGCTTTGGCGTTGAGGGTGTCGAAAACCGTTTCAATCAGGATCAGGTCGGAACCGCCTTCCACCAGCGCTTTGGTCGATTCACGGTAGGCAGCGACCAGCTGGTCAAAGGTGATATTACGAAATGCCGGGTCGTTGACGTCCGGTGAGATTGATGCGGTGCGGTTGGTTGGGCCAAGCACCCCGGCAACGTATCGCGGTTTGTCCGGCGTGCGGGCAGTCCATTCATCTGCGCAGGCACGAGCCAGTTTAGCCGCCTCAAAGTTGATCTCCGCCGACAGGGATTCCATCTGGTAATCCGCCATGGCGATGGTTGTCGAGTTAAAGGTGTTGGTTTCAACGATATCCGCCCCTGCCTCGAAGTAGGCATTGTGGATATCCTTAATGACGGACGGCTTGCTGAGCACCAGCAGGTCGTTGTTACCTTTCAGATCGCAAGGCCAGTCAGCGAAGCGTTCACCGCGGAAATCGTCTTCACTCAGACGATAGCCCTGGATCATCGTGCCCATGCCGCCGTCCAGCACCAGAATTCGTTCATTTAACTGCGCACGCAGTTGCTCTACTTTGCTGCTCACACTTGCTCCCGACAACGCTCAACAAGGCCAAAAGGCTGCGTTCCATACTGGCACAATCTCGCAGGGTGGAAAAGTCACACAGCGGTAACATGAGACATGTTCACCATCACTCCTCCGATCAGTCAGGATAACGGTTGCAAAATCACCAAATAAAACGAAAATGATTTCCACGATACAGAAAAAGGAGATCGTCATGGTCGCGACCGTTCCCGCCAAACGCGGCAGAAAACCTGCTGCCACCCCCGCAGCACAACCGAGCGGACAGGTACAATCGCTCACGCGCGGTCTGAAGCTGCTGGAGTGGATAGCCGAGTCGCACAGCAGCGTGGCCCTGACGGAGCTGGCCCAGCAGGCTGGCCTGCCGAACTCCACCACGCACCGCCTGCTGACCACTATGCAGCAGCTGGGCTTTGTCCGCCAGGTCGGCGAGTTGGGACACTGGGCGGTGGGCGCACATGCCTTTATCGTTGGCAGCAGCTTCCTGCAAAGCCGCAATCTGCTGGCGATTGTCCATCCGATTCTGCGCAAGCTGATGGAAGATTCCGGCGAGACGGTAAACCTGGCGGTGCTTGATCAGAGCGATCATCAGGCAATCATTATCGATCAGGTGCAGTGCACGCAGCTGATGCGTATGTCCGCGCCGATTGGCGGTAAGCTGCCGATGCACGCGTCCGGGGCAGGAAAAGCGTTTCTGTCTCAGCTCAGCGAAGATCAGGTGACAGGGCTGCTGCATCGTAAAGGGCTGCACGCCTATACCCATGCCACGCTGGTTTCGCCGGTGCATCTGAAAGAGGATCTGGCGTTAACCCGCAAGCGTGGCTATTCATTTGATGATGAAGAACATGCTTTGGGTCTGCGCTGTATCGCGGCCTGTATCTTTGACGAGCACCGCGAGCCGTTTGCCGCCATCTCTATCTCCGGGCCGATTTCGCGCATGACCGACGACCGCGTTACCGAGTTAGGTGCGCTGGTGATTAAGGCGGCGAAAGAGGTGACGCTGGCGTATGGTGGGATTCGTTAAAATTGAGTGCGGCCTGATGCCCTCACCCCGGCCCTCTCCCACAGGGAGAGGGAGAAAAGCGGATGCAAAACCGCTGCTTGCGGCGGTAAGCGTACACATCTTCCACATGCCCGTTTTTGATCCGCGTTTGCAGCCCACGCCAGTAGCTGGCACGAAAAAGGTCGGCGTGCATCTCTTCAAATAGCGGCCCGATGCGCGGGTCGGCGCACAGCCAGTGGCGAAACTCTTCGGGAAAGACATCGCCCGGCGAAACGCTGTACCACGGTTCACCAGACAGTTCATCTTCCGGGTAACGAGGCGGCGGGATATCGCGGAAATTCACTTCGGTCATGTAACAAATCTCGTCGTAATCATAAAACACCACTCGCCCGTGGCGCGTGACGCCGAAGTTTTTAAACAGCATATCGCCCGGAAAAATATTGGCTGCGGCAAGCTGGCGAATCGCGTTACCGTATTCTTCTATAGCATCGCGCAGCGCCTGACCCTCGGACTGCTCCAGCCAGATGTTCAGCGGCACCATGCGGCGCTCGATGTAAAGATGGCTAATCACGATTTTGTCGCCAAGATCGGTGATTTTCCCCGATGCTTCCTTGAGCAAAAGCGCCATCAGCGCCGGGTCGATCTGTTGTTTATCCAGCACAAAGTTTTCGAATTCCTGAGTATCCGCCATACGTCCGACACGGTCATGCTCTTTGACCAGCTGATAGCAGGCACGGACGTGCGCGGCGGTCATCTCTTTCTGCGGCGCGAAGCGGTCTTTAATGACCTTAAATACGCGGTCGAACCCCGGAAGCGTAAATACCAGCATCACCATGCCGCGAATGCCGGGCGCTTCGATAAACTGTTCATCTGCGGTGGTGACATAACGCAGGTATTCCCGATAGCTTTCCGTTTTAGCGTGCTTCTGACAGCCAATCGCCATATACAGCTCGGCGGTGGTTTTGCCCGGCAGGATCTCCCGCAGCCATTCCACCAGCGCGGCAGGCAACGGTGCGTACACCATGAAATAGGAGCGGGCGAAGCCAAATACAATGCTGGCCTCGGCGCTGGTGGTCAGGCAGGTATCGACAAACAGTTCCCCGTCATCTGTGCGATGGATGGGGAGCAGAAACGGTACGATGGCCGATGGCGTGACCAGTTTTCCTACCAGCCAGGCGGCTTTATTGCGATAGAAAAGCTCGTTGGCAACCTGCAAGTGGCTGCGGCCGAGCAACGCCTCGCCGAAGGTTTCGCGCAGGTGGGTGTGGATATATCCTATATCCCGGGTTTTATTCTCCCAGGGCAAACGCAGCGGCAAATCGGTTAGCACACGGTGCAAAAGCTTCTCCCACCCGCGTTCCGGGAAGAAATCTTTCGCCAGCGGACGTGGGATAGCACGAAATCGTCGTTCAGGCTGAGAGCTGAAGATAAATAACCGCTCGGGAGATAATGAGCGGTGGTCAAATAACCGGCAATAGACGGAGTTGAAAAAGCTCTCCGCAATCTCGAAGCGCGGATAGTCAGGTAATAAATGGGTGTAGTGCTCTTTCACGCGCAGTAAAAAGTCCGCATCCGGGCTTTTACCATCGGTAATACAGCGCAACTGCTCCACCACCAGACCCACGTGGTGGTCATAAAGGTGAATACGCTGCTTCATGGCCTGCTGAACCGCATGCCAGTCTGCATGTTCGAAGCGCTGTTGCGCACCGGATGTCACTTCAAGAAAACGACCATACTGGGCATCGAAGCCCTGCAAAATAGTTTGAGCAATCAGTAATTCCAGGCCACGCGACATATCTTCCCCCTCACCCCAACCCTCTCCCCGAGGGGGGAGAGGGGGAAACGATTAGAACTGTGCTTCTTCGGTTGATCCCGTTAAGGCGGTGACGGAGGAGGCACCGCCCTGAATGATGGTGGTCACGTTGTCGAAGTAGCCCGTACCCACTTCCTGCTGGTGAGAAACGAAGGTATAACCCTCTTTTCCGGCGGCGAATTCTGGCTGCTGAACCTTCTCGACGTAGTGCTTCATGCCTTCACCCTGCGCATAAGCATGTGCAAGGTCGAACATGTTGAACCACATGCTGTGGATACCCGCCAGGGTAATGAACTGGTACTTGTAGCCCATGTCAGAAAGCTGCTGCTGGAAGCTGGCGATGGTTTTATCATCCAGATTCTTCTGCCAGTTGAAGGACGGCGAGCAGTTATAGGCCAGCAGTTTGCCCGGATATTTCGCATGAATGGCATCGGCAAAACGTTTTGCCAGCGCCAGATCCGGCGTGGAGGTTTCACACCAGACCAGGTCGGCGTAAGGGGCATACGCCAGGCCACGGCTGATCGCCTGTTCGATGCCTGCATGGGTACGATAGAACCCTTCGCTGGTGCGCTCACCGGTAATAAACTCGCTGTCGTACAGATCGCAGTCAGAGGTGATCAGGTCAGCCGCATCCGCATCGGTACGGGCAATGACCAGCGTCGGCACGCCGAGCACGTCTGCCGCCAGACGCGCGGCAACCAGTTTCTGAATCGCTTCCTGGGTCGGAACCAGCACCTTACCGCCCATGTGTCCGCACTTCTTCACTGATGCCAGCTGATCTTCGAAGTGAACGGCCGCTGCACCGGCCTCAATCATTGATTTCATCAGCTCGAACGCGTTCAGCACGCCGCCGAAACCCGCTTCCGCATCCGCGACGATCGGCAGGAAGTAGTCAATAAAGCGCGGATCGTTGGGTTCGATGCCTGCCGCCCACTGGATCTGATCCGCACGGCGGAAGGTGTTGTTGATTCGATCAACCACCGACGGCACGGAGTTCGCCGGATAGAGGGACTGATCCGGATACATACTGGATGCCAGGTTGGCATCCGCCGCAACCTGCCAGCCGGAAAGATAGACAGCCTCAATACCGGCCTTCGCCTGCTGCAGTGCCTGACCGCCGGTCAACGCCCCGAGGCTATTGATATAACCCTTTTTGGAACCACCGTGCAGCAGCTTCCACATTTTCGCCGCGCCATTTTGCGCCAGCGTGCATTCCGGATTGACCGAGCCGCGTAATTTCACCACTTCTTCCGCGCTGTACGGACGACGAATGCCTTCCCAGCGCGGTTGTGTCCATTCTTTCTTCAGTTCTTCGATTTGTTGGGTACGGGTTTTCATGTGCAGATGCTCCATATTGTTATGTGGTGAGTTACGCCAGGAAGCGGTAGCCCGGCAGGGTCAGGAAGTCGATTAAGTCATCTGAGGTGGTGATTTGTTCCATCAGGCGTGCAGCATCGTCAAAACGTCCGCTGCTGAAGCGGTGTTCGCCCAACTCGTCCTGGATCACCCGCATTTCTTCGGCCAGCATCTGGCGGAACAGGGCTTTGGTGACCGGCTTGCCGTTGCTGAGCGTTTTTTGATGATGGATCCATTGCCAGATAGAGGTGCGGGAGATTTCCGCCGTGGCGGCATCTTCCATCAGGCCGTAGATCGGCACGCAGCCGTTGCCGGAGATCCAGGCTTCGATGTACTGCACCGCAACGCGAATGTTGGCGCGCATGCCCTCTTCCGTACGTTCACCTGCACACGGTGCCAGCAGCTGTTCTTCAGCCGTTGGCGCATCCTCTTCGCGCGTAACAAAGAGCTGATTTTTATTGTCACCGAGTACGCGGTTAAAGACCTCCATTGCCGTGTCTGCGAGGCCCGGATGGGCGATCCACGTTCCGTCATGACCGTTACGCGCTTCAAGCTCTTTATCGGCCTTCACTTTGTTGAGCACCTGATTGTTACGCTCCGCGTCTTTGCTCGGAATAAATGCCGCCATGCCGCCCATCGCAAAGGCACCGCGCTTGTGGCAGGTTTTGATCAGCAGGCGCGAGTAGGCGCTCAGGAACGGCTTATCCATAGTGACGACCTGACGATCGGGCAGTACACGATCGGGATAATTTTTCAGGGTTTTGATATAGCTGAAGATATAGTCCCAACGCCCACAGTTCAGGCCGACGATGTGGTCACGCAGGGCATGCAGAATTTCGTTCATCTGGAAAACCGCAGGCAGCGTTTCAATCAACAGGGTGGCTTTGATGGTGCCACGTGGCAGGTTGAAACGATCTTCTGCATAACTGAACACGTCACTCCACCACGCCGCTTCCTGCCAGGCCTGCGTTTTTGGCAGATAGAAATAGGGGCCGCTGCCTTTTGCCAGCAGGTTTTTGTGGTTGTGGAAGAAATAGAGCGCGAAATCAAACAGGCTGCCGGGAATGGCTTCCCCACGCCAGGTGACGTGTTTTTCAGGCAGATGGAGACCGCGTACGCGACAGATCAGCACCGCCGGATTCGGTTTAAGTTGATAGATTTTCCCGGCTTCGTTGGTATAGCTGATGGTGCCGTTCACGGCGTCGCGCAGGTTGATTTGCCCCTCGATAACCTTACGCCAGTCCGGTGCCAGCGAGTCTTCAAAATCAGCCATAAAGACTTTAACGTTCGCGTTCATGGCGTTGATCACCATTTTGCGTTCTACCGGACCGGTGATCTCAACGCGGCGATCCTGTAAATCTTCAGGAATACCACGAATTTTCCACTCACCACGGCGAATGGAAGCGGTTTCCGAAATAAACCCAGGCAACTTGCCATCGTCAATTTCCTGCTGCTGGTGAATGCGTGCTGCCAGCAGCTTATTGCGCTGCGGCGTAAAGCGGGTCACCAGTTCAGTCAGAAATTCGACCGCCTCTGCCGTCAATATTTGCTGTTCTTGTTCACCATGCGGCTGGGTAAAGGCCAGTTCGTCGACCGTCGTTGCCTGTTGAGTCATTACTCTGTTCCTCATCAAAGATCTAAAATCACGCCCCCGATGCGAACGAAAGATCGTTGTGTAGTTTTCGCTCAGCAGAATTAAGACTATCTCTATTTTTTCCAAAATCAAAAACAATTTCCATTTTATTTTATTTATAACGTTAACTCCTTGATCAGTATGAAATTAAAGTTTTTCTCAATGTTGAGTAGAATTTCGGAAATAAAAAAGGCACCCGAAGGTGCCTGATGCAAACAGCTGAAACGCTTTAGGATCGTTTAATGCAGAAGATTACTCTAGCGTCGGATTCATGTGTCGCAGATCGTATGGCGTGATTTGGTAGACGTAATAGTTGAGCCAGTTAGTAAAAAGCAAATTCCCGTGGCTGCGCCAGGTTGCTCTCGGTTTGTTTTGTGGATCGTTTTTCGGGAAATAGTTGTACGGCACATCCGGATTAAGACCCGCTTCGACATCACGGAAATACTCTGACGCGAGGGTATGCGGATCGTATTCAGGATGCCCGGTTACAAAGGCAATGCGCTTATCTTTGCTGGCAAACAGGTATGCATCCCCCTCTTCCGTTTCGGCCAGGATCTCCAGATCGGTGTAATCACGGATCAGCTGCGCCGGGAAATCGGCATAGCGCGAATGCGGCGCCAGAAACGAATCATCAAACCCGCGCGTCAGCAGAGCATGTGGATGAAGAATGTGGTGTTCGTATACGCCGGAGAGCTTTTCAGTGCGGGTTTGTTTAGGGATACCATAAAGAATATTCAGTGCCGCCTGTACCGCCCAACAAACAAACAAGGTGGACGTGACGTGATCTTTTGCCCACTCCAGGACCTGTTTGATCTGCGGCCAGTAGGCAACATCGTTAAATTCAACCAGACCGAGCGGTGCGCCGGTCACAATCAGGCCGTCGAAGTTTTCCCCCTGAATGTCATCGAAGTTACAGTAAAAGTTGTTCAGGTGCTCAGAAGGCGTGTTGCGTGACTCGCGCGCATCGATCCGCAGCAGCTGAATATCGACCTGCAGCGGAGAGTTTGAAAGCAGACGCAGGAACTGATTCTCTGTTTCAATCTTTTTCGGCATCAGGTTGAGAATAAGAACCTTCAGCGGGCGAATTTCCTGAACTGTTGCGCGTGAAGCCGTCATCACAAAGACGTTCTCTTCACGTAAGAAATTGACGGCTGGTAGCTCGTCCTGCACCCGAATCGGCATATCGTTGAATCCTCAAAGCATACGTATAAACGTTTAGACATCCAGACAGCTAACAATACCGAGATCCGGCCTGAATGTCGAGTCTGCAAGAGGAAGGTGAGAAAGTTTCAAGGAGAGGAATAAAGCCCAAAAGCAAAAAACCCCGCACCTTACGGTACGGGGTTCTTCTATTTGATGCCTGGCAGTTCCCTACTCTCACATGGGGAGACCCCACACTACCATCGGCGCTACGGCGTTTCACTTCTGAGTTCGGCATGGGGTCAGGTGGGACCACC
>NZ_JBMKIZ010000007.1:0-159041 GCF_049237505.1 Enterobacter cloacae complex sp. SHL012 | reverse complement strand
GGTGGTCCCACCTGACCCCATGCCGAACTCAGAAGTGAAACGCCGTAGCGCCGATGGTAGTGTGGGGTCTCCCCATGTGAGAGTAGGGAACTGCCAGGCATCAAATAAGTGAAAAGGCCATCCGTAAGGATGGCCTTTTTGCGTTTCTGCGCTATACAAACTAATCCCCCAACGCCCTGCTTATACGGTAAACTACCTGCGTTTTTGCATCAGGATAGCGTCTATGAACCACTCCCTTAAGCCCTGGAATACCTTTGGTATTCAACGCAATGCTAATCACATTGTCCGTGCCGATACTGCACAGCAGTTGCTGAATGCATGGCAAAGCGCAACCGAAAAAAACGAACCCGTACTGATTCTGGGCGAAGGAAGTAATGTCCTGTTTCTCGACGATTTTGCGGGAACAGTGATCGTTAACCGCATCATGGGAATTGATGTGGAAGAGCGCGCCGATAGCTGGCACTTGCACGTGGGGGCCGGAGAAAACTGGCATCACCTGGTGCAATTTACCCTTGAAAAAGGGATGCCAGGCCTGGAAAACCTTGCGCTTATTCCGGGCTGCGCGGGATCATCACCGATTCAAAACATCGGTGCCTATGGCATCGAGCTGAAACATGTCTGTGAATACGTCGACTGCATCGAACTGGCGACTGGAACGGCTAAGCGTTTAACCGCAGAACAGTGCCGTTTTGGCTACCGTGACAGTATCTTCAAACATGAATATCAGGATCGCTACGTGATTGTCGCCGTGGGCCTGCGCCTGTCGAAGAACTGGCAGCCCGTACTGACCTACGGTGATTTAACGCGTCTCGATCCGGCTACCGCCACCCCCCGCGATGTGTTTGACTCGGTTTGTCATATGCGAATGACTAAACTTCCCGACCCGAAAGTAAATGGAAATGCCGGAAGTTTCTTCAAAAACCCGGTGATCGACAGCGAAAAGGCAAAGGTCTTCCTGGAAGGATGGCCCGCAGCACCACATTACCCTCAGGCAGATGGCAGCGTGAAGCTGGCTGCGGGATGGCTTATCGATCAATGCCAGCTAAAAGGCACTTCGGTCGGAGGCGCTGCCGTTCATCAGCAGCAGGCTCTGGTACTGATCAATCAACACGATGCGAGCAGTGATGACGTGGTCAAACTGGCTCATTATGTTCGTGAACGTGTGGGTGAAAAGTTTAACGTCTGGCTGGAGCCAGAAGTCCGCTTCATTGGCCGCACAGGTGAAGTGAATGCCGTGGAGACCATCGCGTGAAAGACAATACCATCCCGTTAACCCTGATTAGCATCCTCGCGGATGGGGAGTTTCACTCTGGCGAGCAGCTGGGTGAGCAGCTGGGCATGAGCCGAGCAGGCATTAATAAACATATCCAGACCCTCCGCGACTGGGGTGTCGATGTCTTTACCGTTCCTGGAAAAGGGTACAGCCTGCCGGAACCCATTCAATTGCTGAATGAAGACGTGATTCGTAGCCAGATTGGGCACGGCAATGTTGCGGTGCTGTCGGTGATTGACTCAACGAACCAGTATCTTCTGGAGCGTCTGCCTGAACTGAAATCCGGCGATGCCTGCGTTGCAGAGTATCAGCAGGCCGGGCGTGGTCGCCGAGGGCGAAAATGGTTCTCGCCCTTTGGTGCCAACCTTTACCTGTCCATGTACTGGCGACTCGATCAAGGCCCTGCCGCAGCGATTGGCCTGAGTCTGGTCATCGGGATTGTCATGGCAGAGGTGCTACACGATCTGGGCGCCGATCGGGTGCGTGTTAAATGGCCTAACGATCTTTACCTGAACGATCGTAAACTTGCCGGTATTCTGGTCGAACTGACGGGAAAAACGGGCGATGCGGCGCAAATCGTGATTGGCGCGGGCCTCAATATGGTGATGCGTAACGTACAAAACGATGTGGTCAACCAGGCCTGGACGAATCTCCAGGAGGCGGGGATCGTCATCGATCGTAACATCCTTGCCGTGCGTATGATTAAAGAGTTGCGCAGTTCACTGACGCTTTTTGAACAGGAAGGACTCGCAACGTTCCTGTCTCGTTGGGAAAAACTGGACAACTTTATCAATCGCCCGGTGAAATTACTGATTGGTGATAAAGAGATCTACGGCATTTCCCGCGGGATTGACGCCCAGGGCGCGTTGCTCCTGGAACAGGATGGCGTGATCAAGCCCTGGATGGGCGGTGAGATTTCACTGCGAAGTGCCGAATAACCGAATGGGGTGAATGATGCGAAAACCCGTTTGCGCGACCCTGGCTGTGATGATGAGTTTGCTGTTCTCTCCTCTCTCGCAGGCGGGTCAGGCCTGGGAGAGTTACAAGGCGCGCTTTTTCAAACCGGAAGGCCGCATTGTTGATACCGGCAACGGCGACGTTTCGCATACGGAAGGTCAGGGTTTCGCCATGTTAATGGCGGTGGCTAACGACGATAAAGCCACGTTCGATAAGCTCTGGCAATGGACCAACAGGACGCTAAAGAACAACGAAAATGGTCTGTTTTACTGGCGTTATAACCCCGCGGAGTCCAATCCGGTCGCTGATAAAAACAACGCCACAGATGGCGATGTCCTGATTGCATGGGCGTTGTTAAAAGCCGATGCGCACTGGCATGACAAACGCTACAGCGCCGCATCGGATGCGATTACGAAAGCATTGATTGAACACAACGTAATCCGCTATGCGGGTTACCGCGTGATGCTGCCCGGCGTACAGGGATTTAAGCTTGAGGATGAAGTGGTCCTTAATCCTTCCTATTTTGTGTTTCCGGCCTGGCAGGCCTTTGCCGGACGCAGTCATTTGCCGGTCTGGCGTGAATTGATAAAGGACGGGAAACGTCTGCTGGGAAAAATGGGATCGGGTAAAGCGAATCTACCGACAGACTGGGTTTCGCTGGCATCCGCGGGCAAGCTGACGCCGGCCAAAGACTGGCCACCGCGAATGAGCTACGATGCGATTCGTATTCCGCTGTACATAGCCTGGTCTGATAAACAAAGCCCGCTGCTGACGCCCTGGAAAGCCTGGTTTGGTCAGTTCCCACGGGAACATACACCCGCCTGGGTTAACGTCACGACCAACGAATACGCGCCCTATATGATGGAAGGCGGTCTGCTGGCGGTCAGGGATTTAACGATGGGTCAGCCATCCGGCGAACCGGAAATCACCTCTAAAGACGACTACTATTCGGCAAGTCTGAAAATGCTGGTATGGATTTCAGCGCAATAATAACGCACTGACACTCCCCTCTCCCTACAGGGGAGAGGGGTAAATCCTTTATTGCGGATACGGTACCCAATCTCCGCCGTTCAGACGAACGTACGGTTTGTTCTGGTACTGAATCACCACAGCATTCGCGTTTTCGGAGACCTCTGCCGTTTGCGGCAGGTTGCTGGTGAGCTGATTCCAGTTCACGCTATCTTCCACAAACAGCTTCCCGTCCACGGCACGGGCAACCAGTTCTGAAATTGCCAGATAGCTGGTTGGCTGTGTAATCTCAATCGGCGCGCCCTGGTGCGGAGCCTTCATACCAAAGAATTTAATGCCCGCAGGCACGTTGGTAATAGACGGGCTTGGAATATCACGCAGACCTGACACCTGCATTCTGTCGCCTTTCAGCGCGCCACCGTGTTCAGGCACGACAACCACCATCACTTTACGGCCTGATTTTTCCAGCTCAGTGAAGAACGCATCCAGCTCGTCGAAGAATTTCTGCGCACGCACTTTATAATCTGCCGTTTTGCTCACGCCCGGGAAGTGGTTACCGTCGTGAAGCGGCAGGGTGTTAAAGAACGTCGCACTGCGCGGGTTGCTGTCTTTTTCGATGGTTTGCAGCCAGCGCTGCAGTACGGCTGTATCGTCGTAAACAGGTGAACCGTCGAAGCCGAGCAGAGTAACGGGAAGCCCGGTTTGATCCATCAGCGGCGCCTGCATGCCACCCTGTTCACGCACCTCTTTCAGGAAGTTACCGAACTGGCCGTTATGTCCCAGCATCAGATGCTGCGTAAAGCCCAGCTTCGCGAGGTTATCGAACAGATAACACTGATTCCCTGCCGGCTGGTACAGGTTTTTATGCGATGTCTGACCGCAGCTTGCACGCAGAAGGCGAATCGCTGCCGGGCCGCTGTATGAGGTGGCAGAGTTGAAATCTTTAAACTGGATATCGAAATGAGACCACAGTGGGTGAGACATTAATCCGGCTGCATCCACATCGGCCCAGGAGAGGGAACAGATGTTAATCACCAGCAGCTCAAACGGTTGAGCATCTGCCGGCAGTGCATCCGGGAATTTCGTCTGTCGCTTATCTTCTGCGGTATAGAAGCTGGAAAGCCACGCATTGAGGTTGGTGGAGGTCGGCGGTGCGGTCTGGGTTGGAATATCACCTACCACAGGCGTATCGCCTGCCGTGGTAACAGTAGCCGCTGCGCTTCCACCTGTGGTGGTCACCGTGGTGGTTGGTTGACCGGCAGGCCACAGGGAGAAGTCCGGTCCTGCCAGCGTCAGCACGTTAAGCCAGATCATAATGGCGACAACAAACACCGTGACGCGGATCCACTGCGACAGGAACAGCCAGGCCACCAGCAGGACAAAGATAGCGCCAATCATCTGCCAGTTAATAAAGCGCTCAACCAGATCAAGCATGTAGTCTGCACTGAAGCCCGCGACCTGTGACCCCTGGCTCATTATGCTGTCCGGACCCGGTAGCCAGGTATCGTGCCAGAACAGCGCAAAGCCGACGGGGATGGCTACCCAGTGACGTAAACGATGCAGCCTGATATTCGGCAACGGCATCAGCAGGAAGGCCATAAAGACCAGGTTAAGCAGGGGATGGAAATTCAGATAGCCTGCCCAGAGCAAACCAAACTTCACCAGAAAGTAAAAGTTCCAGCCGGAAAGGCCGCGCCAGTATTGCCAGAGCGGCGAGGGTGACGAAGCGGTATAGGTAGAATTAGTCATGTTTTCGGTCTGCCTTGACGTGTGATGCCCGTGTCAGTGTTCCGGCTGGTTTTACATAGCGAGGTTTTATAAACATCACTCTGGCCGTATCACGGATACGACGTATGGAATGGCGCGCATAGTAGCCAAGCGGGAAAAAGATCAGCGCACAGAATACGACCAGTTGAATAATATCGCTGATATTCATGATGGTACGTTCTCCCCATTCTCGGTTAATAAGCGATGGGGTTCCGGAACCCGACGCCAGACATGACCGTCATGTCTGGCATTGAGAATCGGTTTTGCATCGCTGGTGATCGCCAGCGGTTTAACCCATTGTTCAGGCTGAAGTGCGCGCATCTGCACCAGCTCCGCGCTGATAGCATTATCTTCGAACCAGATCATACGGTTTGAGAAAATATCCCCGGTAGGCAGGGGAAAGATGTGGTTAAGCGCGGTATCAAGATCGTTCACCCGGCAGAAGGACAAAAATAGCACCAGGCGATTGTCGCCAATGGTCATGATGTCCCCTGTACGATTCGGACGACATAAGGTGAGAGCCTGTTCAACGCGGATACCCGGAACAGGGCGCAGGGCAACCATCACCCCTTTCCCGTCCGCAGGAAGTAGCGTGTTGCTCATCATATTGCCGACGGCGTCGCAGAAGTTATCCCATTTCTGGTATCCGCGCAGCTTCATCGGCTGCGTCATGGAGAGCAAGGTGGAAATGTCTTCCGGCACATGGCGGCTGAACTGCTGGCCCTGAACGCTTTCGATTAGCGTCAGGCAGCGTGACAGCGGCGCATTCCATGGAACAACCATATTTGCTCCGCAGCCAAGCAGCAGACGCTCATCGGTGGCGCGCAGGCTGGTATTGTTTTCCCGCACCACAATTTTTAATGCGCTGCCGCGCTGGCGACGTAAGGTATGAATCTGTCTCGCCAGCGTCTCAATCTGGTTATTTTGCATCAACGAGAAAACAAGGGTTGCCGCCTGGGTTGTACGAGCTTCATGAAAAAGCGCTTCGTTAGACTCAAACAGCGACCAGTTTTCCGACAGCGCGGGCGCGCCCTCTAAAACCGCAATATGGCTCAGGATGCGTTTTTCATCACTGCGCGGCTGCACAACCGTTTCTTCCTGCTGTGCCAGGTGCCATTTCCCCTCACTCTGTTTCAGGGTCAGCTGTTGCCTGGCGCTCACGCCTTTTTCATTACACCAGAAAGCAATATCGTAGAGATAGCTGCCCACCTGGTCACGCAGACTGGCCAGACCGAACAGGGAGCGATATTCACCCATTAAAAGTGAAAATAACTTGTCATTATTACTGCCGGGATTGACGACCAATAGCGTGCAATTTTGAAATTTTGCCCATTTATTGATTTTTTCCAGCCACGGCAGCAGTTTTTCAGCAGGGATATTTTGCAGGACGTTATTTGCGCATTTAAGAATCACTAAATAGTGATCCGGATCAATGGAGCACTGAACGTCGCGGGACAAAAAGTATAGACTATCCACTTCTGCTGACATGGAAAATAAGCGCACGGTTTGCGGTCCGCCGTCACTTTCCAGCGTGATAATTTTCTTCGGCTCTTCGCCCATGCTAATGACAGCCACGCGGGAATCCTTATCCTGGGCGGCAATTGTCTGGTTTACCAGACTGATGGCATCTTCATTACGGTCGGTATTAATCCACCAGACTCCACCGACTGGCATGTGGCTCAATTCGTCCCATAATGACTGGATGCCAATAGAAAATATGGAGTCCACGGTGTCCCTCTTTTCGTCTAATTTATCTGTATCTCAGTTTACTAGCGAAAGCGTAGAAATAAACCTAACATTGAAATTAAAGAACATCAGATTTAGCATGTAAATGAAATTTGTCAGGGCAGGACGCCCCGCAACTTCTGAGCGTGCGATTTTCCTCAAAGGGATGGCAGAAAAATGGATAATAACGAACCCGGAACCCCAGTCGACTCGACCCTGGGCTATACATTCCAAAACGATTTTCTGGCGCTGACGCAGGCCTTTTCTTTACCTGAAATAGATTACACCGATATTTCCCAGCGGGAACAGTTGGCCGCGGCTATTAAACGCTGGCCATTATTAGCTGAATTCGCCCATCAACAATAAGGGAGCCATTGATGGCCATACTCGGATTACAGGGTGTCCGTGGCGGTGTGGGTACCACATCCGTTACCGCGGCGCTGGCGTGGTCATTACAGCTTTTAGGTGAATCGGTGTTGGTGATTGACGCCTGCGCCGATAATTTGCTGCGTATGTCGTTCAACGTCGACTTCACTCGTGAAGCGGGTTGGGCACGCGCGTTGCTTGATGATAAAGACTGGCGGGATGCAGGGCTGCGCTATACCTCTCAGCTTGATTTACTGCCTTTTGGTCAGCTCACCACCACCGAACGTGAGAATGAAGCCGCTTATCAGCGGTTGTTTTCGCAGTTCACGCTTGCATTGCAAAGTCTGAAAGAAAAAGGCCACTACCAGTGGATCCTGGTGGATCTGCCGCACGGCGCCGGGACGTTAACCCGGCAGCTTATCGCGCAGTGCGATCATGTTCTCTCCATCGTCAACGTGGATGCAAATTGCCATATTCGTCTGCATCAACAAGGGCTGCCGCAAAATGCGCACCTCCTGATTAATGACTTACGCATCGGGAGCCAGATCCAGGACGATCTCTACCAGGTCTGGCTACAGAGTCAGCGTCGCCTGCTACCCATTGTGATTCACCGGGATGAAGGAATGGCAGAATCCCTGGCCTCCAAGCAGCCGCTCGGCGAGTACCGCAGCGATTCCCTGGCGGCAGAAGAGATCCTCACGCTGGCTAACTGGTGTCTGCTGAACTTCGCCAACGCGGCGGAGCCGGCAGGGAGTTCGATATGAGTCGACTCGCCAGTTGGTTCCTTATCCCGCCGGTTAATGCGCGTCTGAGCGAACGCTACCGACATTTTCGTCGGCATGGTGCGTCGGCATTCAGTGCCGCGCTTGGCTGTTTCTGGATGATTATGGCCTGGATGTTCATTCCGCTTGAACATCCGCGCTGGCAGCGCATACGTGCGCACCATAATGAATTATATCCACACATTAACCCTGACCGGCCGCGGCCTTTGGATCCGGCGCGTTATCTCATTCAGGCCGTCTGGCTGGTCGTCACCTCGTCACAGCGAGAACGCCAGACGCCGCACTGGCGCAGTTTCTCCCGCGTTCAACAGCTGCGCGAGCGCTATCACCAGTGGCTGGATAAATTGCCTGACAGCGTGACCGACAAAACCAGCCATCTGGATAACCAAAAAGAGCTCGGGCACCTCCACCCGGGCCTGCGGCGTTTTATCCTCGGCGTGATTGTCGTGTTCTCACTGATTCTGGCGCTGGTCTGTATTACGCAACCCTTCAATCCCCTGGCGCAGTTCACCTTCCTGATCCTGCTGTGGGGCGTGGCGTTGCTGGTGCGTCGTATTCCGGGCCGCTTCTCGGCGCTGATGCTGATTGTGCTGTCGCTGACCGTTTCCTGCCGCTATATCTGGTGGCGTTATACCTCAACGCTGAACTGGGACGACCCGGTGAGTCTGGTCTGCGGTCTGATTCTGCTGTTTGCCGAAACCTATGCCTGGATTGTGCTGGTGTTGGGGTATTTCCAGGTCATCTGGCCGCTCAATCGCCAGCCCGTGCCGCTGCCGAAGGACACCACGACGTGGCCGACTGTCGATCTCTTCGTCCCAACCTACAATGAAGACCTGAGCGTGGTGAAAAACACCATTTATGCTGCGCTCGGCATCGACTGGCCGAAAGATAAACTCAAGGTCTGGATCCTGGATGACGGCAACCGCCCAGCGTTCCGCCAGTTCGCGGAAGAGGTCGGCGTCGAATACATCGCCCGTCCGACGCACGAACATGCTAAAGCCGGTAACATCAATAACGCGCTGAAGTATGCCACCGGGGAGTTTGTCTCGATCTTTGACTGCGACCACGTACCTACGCGATCGTTCCTGCAGATGACCATGGGCTGGTTCCTGAAAGAGAAAGAGCTGGCAATGATGCAGACGCCGCACCACTTCTTCTCGCCGGACCCGTTTGAACGCAACCTTGGCCGTTTCCGTAAGACCCCGAACGAAGGCACGCTGTTCTATGGTCTGGTGCAGGATGGTAACGACATGTGGGACGCCACGTTCTTCTGCGGCTCCTGTGCGGTTATCCGCCGTAAACCGCTGGATGAAATTGGCGGTATTGCCGTCGAAACGGTGACTGAAGATGCGCACACCTCGTTGCGTCTGCACCGTCGGGGTTATACCTCGGCCTATATGCGTATTCCTCAGGCCGCCGGTCTGGCGACGGAATCGCTCTCGGCGCACATTGGTCAGCGTATTCGCTGGGCGCGCGGCATGGTGCAGATTTTCCGTCTCGATAATCCACTGATAGGGAAAGGGCTCAAGCTGGCGCAGCGTCTCTGCTACGTCAACGCGATGTTCCACTTCTTATCCGGCATCCCGCGGCTGATCTTCCTGACCGCACCGCTGGCGTTTCTGCTCCTTCACGCCTATATCATCTACGCCCCGGCGCTGATGATTGCGCTGTTTGTTCTGCCGCACATGATCCACGCGAGCCTGACGAACTCGAAGATTCAGGGTAAATATCGCCATTCCTTCTGGAGTGAAATCTACGAAACGGTGCTGGCCTGGTACATTGCGCCGCCAACGATGGTGGCGCTGATCAACCCGCATAAAGGGAAATTCAACGTCACCGCGAAGGGGGGGCTGGTGGAAGAGGAGTACGTCGACTGGGTGATCTCCCGTCCGTATATCTTCCTGGTGTTGCTGAACATCGTTGGCGTCATCGCCGGTATCTGGCGTTACTTCTACGGCCCTGAAAATGAAATCCTGACCGTCTTTGTGAGTATGGCCTGGGTCTTCTACAACCTGATTATTCTTGGCGGCGCGGTGGCGGTGTCGGTGGAGAGTAAACAGGTTCGTCGCGCGCATCGCGTTGAAATCTGCATGCCCGCGGCGATTGCCCGTGAAGATGGTCACCTCTTCTCCTGTACCGTGCACGACTTCTCTGACGGTGGTCTGGGGATCAAAATCAACGGCCAGGCGAAAGTGCTGGAAGGGCAAAAAGTTAACTTGCTGCTTAAGCGCGGCCAGCAGGAGTATGTCTTCCCGACGCAGGTAGCGCGTGTGGCGGGCAATGAAGTCGGTCTGCAACTGATGCCGTTGACCAAAAAGCAACACATTGATTTTGTGCAGTGTACGTTTGCCCGTGCGGATACATGGGCTCTCTGGCAGGACAGCTTCCCGGAAGATAAACCTCTGGAAAGCCTGCTGGATATTCTGAAGCTGGGGTTCCGTGGCTATCGTCACCTTGCAGAATTTGCCCCGTCGTCGGTGAAATTAATTTTCCGGTCACTTACTTCGCTGGTTTCCTGGGTCGTGTCGTTCATTCCTCGTCGTCCTGAGCGGGATGAGGCGAAGCAGGCGGACCCGGTTATGGCTCAACAATGATGATAACGCGATGAAAACAAAACTTTCCTGGTTATGTGCAGTGGCAATGGGGATGAGTGCGCTCCCCGCAACAATGGCTAACGCAGAGCCTGATAACGCAGCGGCAACGCCTGCGCCAACAGTGCCTGTGGTCGCGCAGGCAACCGATCCGGTTATTACTGCCGCGCCCGGTCAAACAGAAAATGTCATTCCGAACCAGCCAACGGAGGGGAACACTCTACCCGCCGAGAACCCGGTTATCGGACAGGTGATGCCGGGTGTTCGGGGGGCGAATGCGCCCGTTGTCGCGGAAAATGCTCCGTCGCGCGACGTCAAGCTGACCTTCGCGCAAATCGCGCCGCCGCCGGGCAGCATGGTGTTGCGCGGCATCAATCCTAATGGCGGCATTGAATTTGGCATGCGCAGCGATGAAGTCGTCTCGAATGCCGTACTGAACCTTGAATATACCCCGTCGCCGTCCCTGCTGCCGACCCAGTCTCAGTTGAAGGTTTACCTGAACGATGAGCTGATGGACGTACTGCCGGTTACCAAAGAACAACTGGGTAAGAAAACGCAGGCGCAGGTGCCGATTAACCCGCTGTTCATTACCGACTTTAACCGCATTCGTCTGGAGTTTGTGGGTCACTACCGCGATGTCTGTGAAAACCCGGCCAGCAACACGCTGTGGATGGACATCGGGCGTAACTCCTCGCTGCAGATGACCTATCAGTCCCTGGCGCTGAAGAACGATCTCTCCGCCTTCCCGGTGCCGTTCTTCGATCCTCGTGATAACCGTCCGCTCACGCTGCCGATGGTGTTTGCGTCGTCCCCGGACGTAACCGAGCAGCTGGCGGCCACCATTGTGGCTTCCTGGTTTGGTTCGCGTTCCGGCTGGCGTGGTCAGAACTTCCCGGTGATGTATGACAAAATGCCGGACAGAAACGCGATTGTATTTGCCACTAACGCGAAACGTCCTGCCTTCCTGCGCGATCATCCTGAAGTCAAAGCGCCAACCATTGAGATGGTCAGCCACCCGGATAACCCGTACGTGAAGCTGCTGGTGGTCTTTGGTCGTGACGATAAAGATCTGGTCCAGGCGGCAAAAGCGATTGCCCAGGGCAACGTTCTTTTCCGCGGCAACAGCGTCGTGGTGGACGAGGTCAAGCCGCTGCTGGCGCGTAAACCTTATGATGCGCCAAACTGGGTGCGTACCGACCGTGTCGTGACGTTTGGTGAGCTGAAAACCTATGAAGAGCAGCTGCAGGCGTCCGGGCTTGAACCCTCGCCAATTAGCCTGTCACTGAACCTGCCGCCGGATCTGTACCTGCTGCGTACCAACGGCATTGATATCAATCTTAACTACCGCTATACCGCCCCAGCGACGAAAGACAGCTCGCGCATGGATATCAGCCTGAACAACCAGTTCCTGCAATCGTTCAGCCTGCAAAGTACCCAGGACACTAACCGACTGATGCTTCGCCTGCCGGTGCTGCAGGGGCTGCTGGACGGTAAAACGGATGTCTCCATTCCGGCACTGAAGCTTGGGGCAATCAACCAGCTGCGTTTTGACTTCCAGTACATGAACCCGATGCCTGGCGGTTCGGTGGATAACTGCATCACCTTCCAGCAGGCTCAGAACCACGTTGTCATCGGCGATGAGTCGACCATCGACTTCTCGAAGTACTATCACTTCCTGGCGATGCCGGATCTGCGCGCCTTTGCTAATGCAGGCTTCCCGTTCAGCCGCATGGCCGATCTCTCTGAGTCCATCGTTGTGATGCCAAAAGCGCCAAACGAAGGTCAGGTGACAACCCTGCTTGATACCATAGCAACCGTTGGGGCCCAGACGGGATTGCCGGCAATTAACGTCACGTTGACGGACGATGGCAGCCAGATCCAGAACAAAGACGCTGACATCATGGTCATCGGTACGATTCCGGATAAGCTGAAGGATGATAAGCGTATCGATCTGCTGGTGAAAGCCACGGAGTCCTGGGTTAACACCCCGCTGCGCCAGACCGATTTCCCGAGCATCATGCCGGATGCGAACGATCGCCAGGCCAGCACGCAGACGGCCGTCACCTCTCAGGGGGCGATGGCTGCGGTAGTGGGCTTCCAGTCACCTTATAACGATCAGCGTAGCGTGGTAGCGCTTCTGGCGGACAGCCCGCGTGGCTATGAACTGCTGAATACGGCGATGAACGATAGTGGTAAACGTGCCGCGATGTTTGGCTCTGTGTCGGTGATCCGTGAGTCTGGCGTCAACAGCCTGCGCGTGGGTAATGTGTACTACGTCGGTCATCTGCCGTGGTTCGAACGCCTGTGGTATGCGCTGTCTAACCATCCGGTTCTGCTCGCCATCCTGGCCGCGGTCAGCGTGGTCTTGCTGGCATGGGTGCTGTGGCGTCTGCTGCGTATCATCAGCCGTCGTCGCCTCAACCCGGATGAGTAAGATGTGATGAAAGCCTTTCGCTGGTGTGCAGTAGCAGCGTTGATGCTGGCGGCGCTTCCTCTTCGCGCCGCCTGTACCTGGCCTGCCTGGGAGCAGTTCAAAAAGGATTACATCAGCGAGGGCGGGCGCGTCATTGATCCCAGTGACACGCGCAAAATTACGACGTCGGAAGGGCAAAGCTATGCGTTGTTCTTTGCTCTGGCCGCCAACGATCGCCGCGCGTTTGAGCAAATACTGACATGGACGCGCGATAACCTTGCCGGCGGCAATCTCAACGACCATCTGCCTGCCTGGCTCTGGGGGCAGAAAGACAAAGAAAACTGGGCGGTGATTGACACCAACTCCGCCTCAGATGCCGATGTCTGGATCGCCTGGTCACTGCTTGAAGCGGGCCGGTTATGGAAACATCCGGACTACACCCGCACGGGTAAGGCGCTGTTGAAACGCATTGCCGGTGAGGAAGTGGTGAAAGTACCAGGGCTCGGCGCCATGCTGCTTCCGGGTAAAGTCGGTTTTGCTGATGAAAACGCCTGGCGCTTTAACCCCAGCTATCTTCCTCCGCAGTTAGCAAGCTATTTCACCCGCTTTGGTGCCCCGTGGACCACGCTTCGTGAAACGAATCTGCGACTGCTGCTGGAAAGCGCGCCAAAGGGGTTCTCGCCGGACTGGGTGCAGTATCAGAAAAACAGAGGCTGGCAGTTAAAGCAGGATAAAGCGCTGGTAGGGGGCTACGACGCTATTCGTGTCTATCTTTGGGTGGGCATGATGAGTGATAAAGACCCTCAGAAAGCCCGGTTGCTGACGCGCTTCCAGCCGATGGCGGCAAAAACAATGAAACAGGGCGTGCCGCCGGAAAAAGTGGACGTGGCGACGGGTAAACGCACCGGCAATGGTCCGGTCGGGTTCTCTGCCGCCATGCTGCCGTTTTTACAACAGCGCGATGCTCAGGCGGTTCAGCGCCAGCGCGTTGCAGACCATTTTCCCGATAACAACGCCTATTACAGCTATGTACTGACTCTCTTTGGTCAGGGATGGGATCAGCATCGTTTTCGCTTCACCGCTAAAGGTGACTTAATACCGGATTGGGGCCAGGAATGCGCAAGTTCACAGTAAATTTACTCACTTTATCGCTTGGGCTGGCACTGATGCCGCTGGCGCAGGCCGTTAACTCTCCGCAGCAGAAACAGCTGCTGGAGCAGGTTCGGCTGGGCGAGTCGACACAGCGTGAGGATTTGGTTCGTCAGTCGCTCTATCGTCTTGAACTGATTGATCCGAACAACCCTGATGTTATTGCCGCCCGTTTTCGTTACCTGCTGCGCCAGGGCGATACCGCCGGTGCGCAAAAAGAGCTGGATCGCCTGAAAGGGATCGCTCCGGGCTCCAGCGCGTATCAGTCCTCACGCAATACGATGCTGCTTTCCACCCCGGATGGCCGACAGCAGTTACAGCAGGCGCGCTTGCTCGCCACGACAGGGCACACTCAGGAGGCGATTGCCGCCTATGACAAGCTCTTTGACGGCAACCCGCCGGGTGGCGACGTGGCGACGGAATACTGGAATGTGGTGGCGAAAGATCCTGCCCGCCGCAATGCGGCCATTAACCAGCTGAAAAAAATTAACAGCAGCAGCCCCGGTAATACGCAGCTGCAGACGACGCTTTCCCAGCTCCTGTTCCAGAGCGGGCGCCGCGATGAGGGCTTTGCGGTCCTGCGGGAGATGGCTAAATCGACCGGCGGCCGCAGCCAGGCGTCTGACATGTGGTATGAGCAGATCAAAGACCAGCCTGCCAGCAGCGCCAGCGTCAGCGCGTTGCAAAAATACCTGAGCGTTTTCAGCGACGGCGATAGCGTCGCGGCGGCGCGTGCCCAGCTTGAAGCGCAGCAAAAACAGCTCGCAGACCCGGCCTTCCGGGCGAAAGCGGAAGGTCTGGCGGCAGTGGATGCCGGGCAGGGGAGTAAGGCGGTTGCGGAGCTGCAAAAAGCCGTCAGCGCCAACCATGCTGACAGTGAAGCGGTGGGTGCCCTGGGACAGGCTTATTCCCAGAAAGGCGATCGTGCCCGCGCGGTGGCGCAGTTCGAAAAGGCCATAGCCCTCGACCCGCAGAGCGATAACCGGGGTAAATGGGACAGTTTGCTGAAGGTCAACCGCTACTGGCTGCTGATCCAGCAGGGCGATGCGGCGCTCAAGGCGAATAACCCGTCACAGGCGGAACGTTACTATCAGCAGGCACGTAACATAGACAATACCGACAGTTACGCGGTGCTGGGCCTGGGTGATGCCGCGGCGGCACGTAAAGATAACGATGCGGCGGAGCGTTATTATCGTCAGGCGTTGCGTATGGACAGCGGTAACAGCAATGCGGTTCGCGGTCTGGCCAATATTTACCGCGCACAGTCACCGGAGAAAGCCTCGCAGTTTATCCAGTCGCTTTCTGCCAGCCAGCGCCGGAGCATTGATGATATTGAACGTAGCCTGACTAACGAGCAACTGTCTGCCCAGGCCGAACAGCTGGAGAATCAGGGGAAATACGCCCAGGCAGCAGAAATACAGCGCCGCCGTCTGGCGCTCTCGCCAGGCGACGTCTGGATAACGTATCGTCTCTCGCGCGATCTCTACAGCGCGGGCCAGCGCAGCCAGGCGGACACCCTGATGCGCCAGCTTGCCAGCCAGAAACCGTCTGACCCGGATCAGGTGTATGCCAACGGGCTCTATCTCTCCGGGAACAATCAGGACCGGGCCGCGCTGGCGCATCTGGATACGCTGCCGCGTAGCCAGTGGAATGGCAACATTCAGGAACTGGCCGACCGTCTGCAAAGTAACCAGGTGCTGGAAACCGCCAACCGCCTGCGCGACAGCGGTAAAGAGCAGGAGGCGGAAAACCTTCTGCGTCAGCAGCCGACCTCTACCCGTATCGACTTAACGCTGGCCGACTGGGCGCAGCAGCGTGGCGATCTGGAATCGGCGAAAACGACGTACAACGCCGTCCTGCAGCGTGAGCCGCAGAACGAGGACGCGATCCTCGGTCTGACCGAGATTTATAGCGCGCAAGGTAACAAGGACGCTGCGCGTGCCGAGCTGGCGAAACTGCCTGCCGCGCAGAATGGCGAACCGTTATCCCTCAATATGCAGCGTCGGATCGCGATGGCGCAGGCGGGGCTGGGCGATTCCGCCGCCGCAGAGCAAACCTTCAACAACATCATTCCGCAGGCCAAATCGCAGCCTGCCTCAATGGAAAATGCGCTGGTGTTACGTGATGCCGCGCGCTTCCAGGCGCAGAACGGTCAGCCTCAGCAAGCGCTGGAGACGTATAAAGACGCGATGGTGTCATCAGGCATCACGACGACCCGTCCGGTGGACAACGACAGTTTCACCCGTCTGACGCGTAACGATGAAAAAGATGACTGGCTGAAGCGCGGCGTACGGAGTGACGCCGGTGATTTGTACCGTCAGCAGGATGTTAACGTCACGCTGCAGCACGATTACTGGGGCTCCAGCGGCACGGGGGGCTATTCCGATCTGAAAGCCCATACCACCATGCTCCAGGTCGATGCCCCGCTCTCTGATGGCCGCATGTTCTTCAGAAGCGATTTGGTCAATATGGACGCCGGTTCATTTGATAACAATAACGGTACGTACGGCCCTAAATGGGGGACCTGCTACGAAACACCGTGTAGCGGCAGCACCCATCAGAGTGACAGTGGCGCCAGCGTCGCCGTCGGCTGGCAGAATAAAACCTGGTCGATGGATATTGGTACCACCCCGATGGGCTTTGACGTCGTCGACGTGGTGGGCGGCCTGAGCTACAGCAGCGATCTGGGTCCCATCGGTTATACCGTCAATGCCCATCGTCGGCCAATCTCCAGTTCACTGCTGGCCTTCGCCGGGCAGAAAGATACCAATACCGGCACCACCTGGGGCGGCGTACGTGCGACCGGGGGGGGCGTAAGCATCAGCTATGACAAAGGTGAGGCGAACGGCGTCTGGTCAAGCCTGAACGCAGAAACGCTGACGGGTAAAAATGTGGAAGATAACTGGCGCGTCCGCTGGATGACGGGTTACTACTACAAGCTCATTAATAAAAACAACGAGCGCCTGACGGTCGGCGTCTCCAATATGCTCTGGCATTACGACAAAGACCTGAGCGGATATACCCTGGGTCAGGGCGGCTATTACAGCCCGCAGGAGTATGTCTCCTTCGCACTGCCGGTGACCTGGCGTAAACGCACGGAAAACTGGTCCTGGGAGCTGGGCGGCTCTGTCTCCTGGTCACACTCCAAAACCAAAGATGAACTGCGCTACCCAATTCAGAGTCTGATCCCGACCGATGAACCCGGCCGCTATACTGACCGGGGCGCGATGGAAACCGGCAGCAGCAGCTCCGGCACGGGTTATACCGCACGGGCGATTATCGAACGCCGGGTTACGTCCAACTGGTTTGTGGGCATGGGCGTGGATATTCAGGAAGCGAAAGACTATACCCCAAGCCATGCGCTGATTTATGTGCGTTACTCTGCCGCAGGCTGGCAGGGCGATATGGACTTACCGCCGCAGCCGCTCATTCCTTACGCGGACTGGTAATCGGATTTTCCTTAATCCATTTGTAAGTCTCTCTTAATAGCACAGCAATCGGGTATACTCAGGCGCGCCAGGTTTACACCCTGGCGCGCCCTGCGCTTCGAGTTTTGTGGAGAGTCATTTTGCGTGTCAGCCGTTCCTTAACGATCAAACAGATGGCGATGGTGTCTGCCGTCACGATGCTGTTTGTCCTGCTTTTCTGCGTCATTTTGCTGTTTCATTCCGTGCAGCAGAATCGCTATAACACGGCTTCGCAGTTAGAAAGTATCGCCCGCTCGGTGCGCGGCCCACTCTCCGCCTCGATCCTGAAAGGGGATATTCCCGAAGCGGAAACCATTTTAAAACGCATTCAGCCTGCTGGCATCGTGAGCCGCGCGGATGTCGTCTTGCCCAACCAGTTCCAGGCGCTGCGGATGAGCTTTATCCCGGAACGCCCCGTCCCGATGATGGTCATGCGCCTGTTTGAACTGCCGGTGCAAATTTCTCTGCCTCTCTATTCGCTGGAACGTCCTGCCAATCCTCAGCCGCTGGCCTACCTGGTCCTGCAGGCAGACTCGTATCGCATGTATAAGTTCGTCATGAGTTGGGTGGTTACGTTAGTGACCACTTGCTTACTTATGACCCTGATTCTCAGCGTGGCGTTAACCTGGTGTATTAACCGGTTGATTGTGCATCCGTTGCGCCGTATCGCCCGCGAGCTGAATGCGCTTGCGCCGCAGGATCAGATGGGCCACCAGCTTGAACTGCCGCGCCTTCATCATGACGATGAGATCGGGATGCTGGTACGCAGCTATAACCTCAACCAGCAGCGCATCCAGCGTCAGCAGGATGAGTTAAATAACAGCGCCACGCGATTCCCGGTGTCAGAACTTCCTAATAAGGCGTTTCTGATGGCGATGCTGGAGCAGACGGTTGCGCGCCAGCAAACCACGGCGCTGATGGTGATCGCCTGTGAAACCCTGCAGGATACGGCGGGCGTGCTCAAGGAGAGCCAGCGTGAAATGCTGCTGCTGACGCTGGTGGAAAAGGTGAAATCTGTCCTGGCCCCGCGCATGGTGCTGACGCAGGTCAGCGGTTACGACCTGGTGGTGATAGCCAACGGCGTGAAAGAGCCGTGGCATGCCATCACATTAGGTCAGCAAGTGCTCACTGTTATTAACGAGCGGCTGCCTGTTCAGGGGATCCAGCTGCGTCCAAGCGCCAGTATCGGTATCGCCATGTACTACGGTGATTTAACGGCGGAGCAGCTGTATCGCCGCGCGTTCTCGGCGGCGTTTACCGCCCGGCGCAAAGGCAAAAATCAGATCCAGTTCTTCGACCCGGAACAGATGGAAAAGGCGCAGCAGCGCCTGACGGAAGAGAGCGACATCCTGACCGCGCTGGATAACCGTCAGTTTGCTCTCTGGCTACAGCCGCAGGTGAATTTACAGACGGGTGAAGTAAAAAGCGCCGAGGCGCTGCTTCGTGTACAGCAGCCGGACGGCTCATGGGAGCTGCCGGAGGGGCTGATTGAACGCATTGAATCCTGTGGCCTGATGGTCACCGTCGGTTATTGGGTGCTGGAGGAGTCCTGCCGCCAGCTTGCCGCCTGGCAGGAGCGCGGCGTGACGCTGCCGCTGTCGGTTAATTTGTCTGCGTTGCAGCTCATGCATCCGACGATGGTTTCCGAAATGCTGGAGCTGATCAATCGCTACCGGATCAAGCCTGATACGCTGACGCTGGAAGTGACGGAGAGCCGACGCATTGACGATCCTAACGAAGCCGTTGCCATTTTGAAGCCGCTGCGCAATGCCGGCATTCGCATCGCGCTGGACGATTTTGGTATGGGCTACGCCGGGCTGCGTCAGCTTCAGCATATGAAAACCCTGCCGGTGGATGTGCTGAAAATCGACAAAGCGTTTGTCGAAGGGCTGCCAGAGGACAGCAGCATGGTGCAGGCCATTATTCAGATGGCGCGCAGTCTCAATCTGCATCTGATTGCCGAGGGGATTGAAACCGACGCGCAGCGCATCTGGCTGGCAGAGGCGGGCGTAGAGAGCGGTCAGGGCTTCCTTTTTGCCGCTGCTGTTCCTGCGGATGTCTTTGAACAACGCTACCTTCCCGGTGCTGACAATCACGCAAAAGTGTAATTTTGTTGCTGGCTTGTGCGAGCCAGCTCAAAGTTCTTAACATTTGTGTTTCAAATTTGAACTGAGTTTATTTCTGTCCTGTTATACGGGTGTTATTTTAGAGCCGCAGGTTAACCATAACCTTACAAAACCTGTGGTTTTTCTTCCCAAGGACACCTTATGAAAACCTCACTCTTCAAAAGTCTCTATTTCCAGGTCCTGACAGCCATCGCCATCGGTATTTTGCTGGGGCATTACTACCCTGAGCTGGGCGCGCAAATGAAACCGCTTGGCGACGCGTTCGTGAAGCTCATCAAAATGGTCATCGCCCCGGTAATCTTCTGTACGGTTGTCACGGGCATCGCTGGCATGGAAAGCATGAAAGCGGTAGGCCGTACCGGTGCTGTGGCGCTGCTCTATTTCGAAGTGGTCAGTACCCTTGCGCTGATTATTGGTCTGATTATCGTTAACGTGGTCCAGCCTGGTGCGGGCATGAACGTTGACCCCTCAACGCTCGATGCCAAAGCGGTCGCGGTCTATGCCGAGCAGGCGAAGGATCAGGGCGTGGTGGCCTTCCTGCTGGACGTGATACCCGGCAGCGTCATTGGCGCGTTTGCCAGCGGAAACATTCTGCAGGTACTGCTGTTTGCCGTCATGTTTGGCTTTGCCCTGCACCGTCTGGGCAGCAAAGGCCAACTTATCTTTAACGTGATTGAGAGCTTCTCACAGGTCATCTTTGGCATCATCAATATGATCATGCGCCTGGCGCCAATCGGTGCCTTCGGTGCGATGGCCTTCACCATCGGTAAATATGGCGTCGGTACGCTGGTGCAGCTGGGACAGCTGATTATCTGCTTCTATATCACCTGTATTCTTTTCGTGGTGGTGGTGCTGGGCTCCATTGCCCGTGCGACAGGTTTCAACATCTTCAAATTTATCCGTTACATTCGTGAAGAGCTGCTGATTGTGCTGGGGACCTCTTCTTCAGAATCGGCGTTGCCGCGTATGCTCGACAAGATGGAAAAACTCGGGTGCCGTAAGTCGGTGGTCGGGCTGGTGATCCCGACGGGCTACTCCTTCAACCTTGATGGTACGTCGATATACCTGACGATGGCGGCGGTGTTCATCGCTCAGGCGACCAACAGCCATATGGATATTTTCCATCAGATCACCCTGTTGGTGGTGCTCCTGCTCTCCTCGAAAGGCGCGGCAGGCGTAACGGGCAGTGGCTTTATCGTGCTGGCGGCCACCATTTCTGCGGTGGGGCATCTGCCGGTGGCGGGCCTGGCGCTGATTCTCGGTATTGACCGCTTTATGTCCGAGGCGCGCGCATTAACCAACCTGGTAGGTAACGGTGTGGCGACGGTCGTTGTCGCGAAATGGGTGAAAGAGCTGGATCACAAAAAACTCGAAGATACGCTGAATAATCGCGTGTCTGATAGCAAAACTCCTGGTTTAACCTCCTAATCTTGTTACAAATGCCCGCATTCCCTTGTCGGGATGCGGGCTCCTGCGCATAATAACCCTTCATACCTGTCATAATTCGACAAGATTTTTTTTGGGTATATTTCACTTCGGACCGTGACGTTTTGCCGAACGCGCGGTCTAATCGACGTGTTTTCATCGTCATCTTTTAGAGTGCAGCGCGTCGCGAGACACTCTTTTTAACCAGGAATGTTGATCAGGGGTTCACATGCAGGGCACAAAAATTCGACTCTTAACCGGCGGTTTGCTGATGATGGCAGCAGCCAGTTATGTGCAGGCAGATGCGCTCCAGCCAGACCCGGCCTGGCAACAAGGCACGTTAGCGAACGGTTTCCAGTGGCAGGTTTTATCCACCCCGCAACGTCCGAGCGATCGTGTTGAAATCCGTCTGTCCGTTAATACCGGCTCCCTTACGGAAAGTACTCAGCAAACCGGTTTTAGCCATTTTATTCCCCGTCTGGCGCTCACTCAGAGCGGCAGCCTGCAAGCGGTTCAGGTGCGTTCGCTGTGGCAACAGGCCATCGATCCAAAACGCCCGCTGCCTCCGGCTGTGGTCTCCTATGACTACACCATGTTTAACCTGAGCCTGCCAAATAACCGTAACGATCTGCTCAAAGAAGCGCTGACCTATCTCGCTGATGCCTCAGGCAACCTGGCGATTACGCCGGATACCGTTAACTATGCGCTGAGCAACAGCGACATGGTGGCGACCTGGCCTGCGGATACCAAAGAGGGCTGGTGGCGCTACCGTCTGAAAGGTTCAACGTTGCTGGGTCACGATCCGGCGGAGCCGCTGAAGCAGCCGGTCGATGCCGAACAGGTGAAATCGTTCTACCAGAAATGGTACACCCCGGACGCCATGACGCTGATTGTGGTTGGCAATGTCGATAGCCGCGCGGTGGTTGAACAGATCAACAAAGCGTTTGGCGATTTGAAAGGCAAGCGTGAAACGCCTGCCCCGGTTCCGACACTCTCTCCGCTGCGCGCCGAACCTGTCAGCATTATGACGGACACCGTGCGTCAGGACCGACTCTCCGTGATGTGGGATAACGCCTGGCAGCCTATCCGCGAATCCGCCGCGCTGCTGCGCTACTGGCGTGCCGACCTGGCGCGTGAAGCGTTGTTCTGGCACGTCCAGCAGACGCTCAGTAAGAATAACGTGAAGAATATTGGTCTTGGCTTTGACTGTCGCGTGCTTTTCCAGCGTGCGCAATGTGCCATTAACGTTGAATCGCCGGGCGATAAGCTGAATGCGAATCTGGGTGTGGTCGCCAAAGAGCTGGCAAAAGTGCGTAAAGAGGGCCTCTCTGAAGAGGAGTTCAATGCGCTGGTGGCCCAGAAAAAACTGGAGCTGCAGAAGCTGTTTGCGACCTACGCGCGTGCCGATACCGATATTCTGATCAGCCAGCGCATCCGCTCCCTGCAGAATCAGGTTGTCGACATTGCGCCTGAACAGTACCAGAAGCTTCGTCAGGATTTCCTGAACGGTTTGACCGTGGATATGTTAAATCAGGATTTACGTCAGCAGCTGTCGCAGGATATGGCATTGATCCTTATGCAGCCGAAAGGCGAGCCGGAATATGACATGAAGGAACTTCAGAAGACCTGGGATTCTATTATGGTTACCGCGCCGCAGCCGGCGACCGCAGCGGATGATTTACACCCGGACGCGACGGATATTCCGCAAGGACAGTAATGCGTAGACATGCCCTCTCCCTGTGGGAGAGGGCCAGGGTGAGGGCATCAGCCCGTACTTTGGTTAAACAGGCATCGCCTCACGCGGAATAATCGCCCCGCGATACTGAATCACGGTGCTGGCCGTCAGGTGTCCGCGCTGTGCCGCGGCTTCCGGCGTTCCCCCGGTCAGACGTACCGCCAGGTAACCCGCGCTGAAGGAGTCCCCTGCCGCTGTCGTATCAATCACGTTCTCTTTGGCCAGCTTCACCGCCGGGACTTCAACCACCGCTTCACCCGCCATCGCGACCAGACATGATTCCGCCCCGCGCTTAATGACGACTTCGCTTACGCCCGCCGCCTGCGTGCGTGCAATCACGTCATCTACGGGCTTCTCACCCCACAGGGCGTCTTCATCGTCGAGCGTCAGGAACGCAATGTCCGTGCACTGCAGCATCTGCTGATAAACCTGCTGCGTCTCTTCACGGCTGGCCCACAGGCGTGGACGGTAGTTGTTATCAAAAATCACCTTACCGCCGTTGGCGCGGCATTTATGCAGCAGCGACAGCAGCTTTTCGCGGCTGACTGGACTGAGGATCGCCAGGCTGATCCCACTCAGATAGAGATAGTCAAAGCGTGCCAGTGCTTCACAAATGGCCGGGGCCGCATCGCTCTCCAGCCAGAACTTCGCCGCGGCTTCGTTACGCCAGTAATAAAACGTGCGTTCGCCGGTGCTGTCGGTTTCGATGTAGTAAAGCCCGGGAAGGCGGTTTTCCATACGCTGGATCAGCGCGGTGCCCACATGTTCATTCTGCCAGGCTTCCAGCATCTGCTGGCTGAAGCTGTCCGTGCCGAGGGCGGTAACATAGTCCACGGAGAGTGCTTCTGGCGCAACCTGACGGGCGATATAGACGGAAGTGTTTAACGTGTCGCCACCAAATCCGCGGCTGACTTCCGCGCCTTTTTGGGACAGCTCAATCATGCATTCGCCAATCACGGCAATTTTTTTGGACATAGTCGTGAACCTGAACAGAAGAATTTATCAGCAGTGTGCGCTGAGTGAATTAGATGGTCAACTATATTAAAACGACGTTCCATTATTTAATTTGAGCCAGCACGTGTTCCGGCAAATTTCTGTCATCTTAATTTCATTTTCCCGGTGAATTGAACATAAAGTTCTCAATTGTCGCGCCGATAACCCAGTGACGAGTCCAGAAAGGCCATCCAACAACAGGACATCTGAAATGAAGTCAGAGCAGGTTATCCAGCGGCTGAGCACTACGCCTGAGGCAAGTATTGAGAACTTGCAGGAGCATCGCTACTGGCTGCAATGTGAGCGTGCGTATACCTATCAGCCGATCTACCGAACGGACGGTCGACTGATGGCCATTGAAATTTTGACCGTTGTTACGCACCCGTCAAACCCTATACAGCGTATCGCGCCAGATCGCTATTTTGCCGAAGTTGCCGTTCGCCAGCGCCTTGACGTGCTGGAAGAGCAGCTTCGTATGCTGGCGACCAAACAGGCCTTTTTCGAGCGGCACAATATCCTCGCCTCGGTTAACGTGGATGGCCCGACACTGCTGGCGCTGCGTCAGAATGCAAAATTGCAGGAACTGATCGCCACTCTGCCGTGGATGCGTTTTGAACTGGTGGAGCACGTCCGGCTGCCGCAGGACTCCTCGTTTGCCTCGATGTGTGAATTTGGCCCGCTGTGGCTGGATGACTTTGGTACGGGCATGGCGAACTTCTCTGCGCTGAGCGAAGTGCGTTATGACTACATCAAAGTGGCCCGCGATCTGTTTATTATGCTGCGTCAGACCCCGGAAGGGCGAAACCTGTTTACGCTGTTATTGCAGCTGATGAACCGCTATTGCAAAGGGGTGATTGTCGAAGGTGTGGAAACGCTGGAAGAGTGGCGCGATGTGCAACACTCACCCGCTGCTGCCGCACAAGGTTATTTCCTCTCTCGTCCGGTTCCTATGGATACCCTCGATACCGTCATAACTAACCTCTGATCCGCCCGTTTCCCCTTGTCTGGACTATAGTTTTACAGGACAGGCCATCAGGAAAGGGGACAAAAATGACAAAGACAACCAGGGTTATCTCCTGGACTACAGGGATTTTCTTGTTGTTGATCGTGGTTATCGTCGTCATTATTGCGACGTTTGACTGGAATCGCCTTAAGCCGACCATCAACCAGAAAGTCTCAGCTGAGCTGAACCGTCCCTTCGCCATCCGCGGCGATTTGGGCGTGGTATGGGAACGTCAGAAACAGGAGACCGGCTGGCGAAGCTGGATCCCCTGGCCGCACGTCCACGCCGACGACATTATTCTCGGCAACCCGCCGGATATTCCGGACGTCACCATGGTTCATCTGCCACGCGTTGAAGCCACGCTGGCGCCGTTAGCGCTCCTGACCAAAACCGTCTATCTGCCGTGGATTAAACTCCAGCAGCCCGATGCGCGTCTGATCCGCCTTTCTGAAAAGAACAACAACTGGACGTTTAACCTTGCCAGCGACGGCGAAAAAGATCCCAATGCCCGGCCCTCTTCATGGTCATTCCGTCTGGACAATATTCTTTTCGATCGCGGGCGGATCGCCATCGACGATAAAGTCAGCAAGGCGGATGTGGAGATCCTGGTCGATCCGTTGGGTAAACCGCTACCGTTTAGCGAAGTGACGGGCAACCAGGCGAAAGGCGATAACGCCAAGGCGGGAGATTATGTTTTCGGACTGACGGCCAAAGGGCGCTACAACGGCCAGCCGCTGAGCGGGAAAGGAAAAATGGGCGGCATGCTGGCGCTCAGGAGCGAAGGTACGCCGTTCCCGGTGCAGGCGGATTTCCGTTCAGGGAATACGCGCGTGGCATTCGTGGGCACGGTCAACGACCCGATGAACATGGGGGGCGTGGATCTGCGGCTGAAATTTGCCGGTGATTCGCTGGGTGAACTGTATGAGCTGACCGGTGTGTTGCTGCCCGATACGCCGCCGTTCGAAACGGACGGGCATCTGGTTGCCAAAATCGACACCGAAAAATCGTCTGTCTTTGACTACCGGGATTTTAACGGCCGCATCGGTGACAGTGATATCCACGGCTCGCTAACCTACACCACCGGAAAACCGCGCCCGAAACTGGAAGGGGATGTGGAGTCCCGCCAGCTACGTCTGGCCGATCTGGGACCGTTGATTGGCGTGGATTCGGGCAAAGGCACGAAGTCGAAAGAGGTCAAAAAGGACGTTCAGCCTGCGGGGAAAGTGCTGCCTTACGATCGCTTCGAAACTGACAAATGGGACGTGATGGATGCCGATGTACGCTTCAAAGGGCGTAAAATTGAGCATGGCAGCACGTTGCCGCTGAGCGATCTCTCGACGCATGTCATTCTTAAAAACGCCGATCTGCGCCTGCAGCCGCTGAAGTTTGGTATGGCGGGCGGAACGATTTCCTCGAACATTCACCTCGAGGGCGATAAAAAGCCGATGCAGGGGCGCGCCGAAATTCAGGCCCGCAGGCTGAAGCTGAAAGAGTTGATGCCAAACGTGGAGTTGATGCAGAAAACCCTCGGTGAAATGAACGGTGACGCGGACATTCGCGGGGTAGGGAATTCCGTGGCGGCGCTGCTGGGCAGCGGCAATGGTAACCTGAAACTGCTGATGAACGACGGCCTGGTCAGCCGCAACCTGATGGAGATCCTGGGGCTGAACGTGGGCAACTTTATCATCGGGCAAATTTTCGGGGATGACGAGGTGCGGGTGAACTGCGCCGCGGCCAATCTGGATCTGGTTAACGGCGTGGCGCGTCCGAAGATTTTTGCCTTCGACACGGAAAACGCGGTGATTAACGTGACCGGTACCGCCAGCATGGCCTCAGAGCAGCTGGATTTGACGATCGACCCGGAAAGTAAAGGGATCCGTATTATTACCCTGCGCTCACCGCTTTATGTCCGCGGCACCTTTAAAAATCCGCAGGCAGGCGTGAAGCCCGGGCCGCTGATCGCGCGTGGTGCGGTGGCCGCAGCCCTCGCGACGCTGGTCACTCCAGCCGCCGCGCTGCTGGCATTGATCTCGCCGTCAGAAGGTGAGGCGAACCAGTGTCGGACAATTTTGTCGCAGATGAAGAAGTAAGATGCGGGATGTTTTTGCCGGGTGGCGCTGCGCTTACCCGGCCTACATGTTGAATCGTAGGCCGGGTAAGGCGTAGCCGCCACCCGGCATGAGCTTACAGTGCCTGATGCTTAGTCTCATGCGTCAGCAGCAGCGCAATCAGCGTCAGCGCCGCCATGGCCGCCAGGTAAACGCCCACGTAGAACAGACCATAATTTGCCTGCAGCCAGGTGGCGATGTATGGCGCAACGGACGCCCCCAGAATGGAAGAGACGTTGTAGGAGAACGACGCACCGGTATAACGCACCTCCGTCGGGAACAGCTCTGGCAGCAGCGCGCCCATTGGGCCGAAGGTGAGCCCCATCAGGCTAAGGCCAATCAGCAGGTAGGCCATCACCAGTGCCGGGCTACCCGAACCCAGCAGCGGCGGGAAGACGAACAGGGCAAACAGAATGATCAGCGTGGTGATCGTAATCATGCTCGCACGACGACCGAATTTATCCGCCAGCAGGCCGGCAATCGGCACCATCACACCAAACCCGATGACCGCCATCATCAACATCCACAGTACTTCGTTACGCGGCAGACCCAGCCCAACCGGCGCGGCGGCGGTACTGTAGGTCATGGAGTAAACCGTCATGATGTAGAACAGCGTATAGGTTGCCAGCATGATGAACGTGCCCAGCACGGTGACGCGGACGTGTTTGGTCAGCAGCGTGCCCAGCGGGACTTTCACCTGTTTTTTCGCCGCGGCCACTTTCGCGAACACCGGCGTCTCATGCAGGGACACGCGGACATACAGGCCAATCAATACCAGCACGGCAGAGAAGACAAACGGAATACGCCAGCCCCAGCTCATGAACTGTTCATCCGTCAGCAGCCAGGAAAGCAGCAGGAAGGTCCCGTTGGCAAAGAAGAAGCCAATCGGCGCGCCAAGCTGCGGGAATGAACCGTACAGCGCGCGTTTACGCGGCGGGGCATTTTCGGTCGCCAGCAGCGCCGCGCCACCCCATTCACCGCCCAACCCCAGACCCTGACCAAAACGCGCCAGCGCCAGCAGGACCGGCGCCAGAATGCCAATGGTTTCGTAGGTCGGCAGCAGGCCGATCGCCACGGTGGAGATCCCCATCGTCAGCAGCGAGGCCACCAGGGTGACCTTACGACCAATACGGTCGCCAAAGTGTCCAAACAGCGCAGAGCCAATCGGACGTGCAACAAACGCGATAGCAAAGGTTGCCAGAGACTGCAGCGTCGCCGCCGTCGGGTCTCCCTGCGGGAAGAAAATATGCGGGAAGACGATGACCGCAGCGGTGGCGTAAATGTAAAAGTCGAAGAACTCAATGGCGGTGCCAATCAGCGATGCGACGACAACTTTATTGCGCGAGTTGACCGGGACGTTTTCCGCGCCAGAGTCGAGTGTTGTGGCTGTTGCTTGCATAATATTTTCTTATTTTTTATCGAACGAAAGGCCATATTACGCACAGCAAAAGCGACATTTCAATCTGTAACAAAGTCGCGTCCTGGTGATAAAAGCAACAAAAAGCGGATAATTTTCAGGCCAGCGAAAATGCTTCCATGAAATGCTTCACAGTTTTTAAATATTGGTGGATAAAACTGGTTTTTGGTTAAATAAAAGTTACGGGCTGGATTTATATGCTGAAATGATGAGTCGGGCTGAAATTTCAGCCCGAGAGAGGGGTTAGCGGTGTGTTTTTCCCGGCATGCGTGTGTCGCCTTTGTACTCGGCGGTGGCAATCCACGCGGCGCAGAACAGGGTCAGGCGGGCGAAGAAGTAGAAAAAGGCCATCAACCCCAGCACGGAGCCGAACGCCGCGCCCGACGGGGATTTCACCAGCGACGGCAGGGTGTAGGTCATCACGATTTTAATCACTTCAAAGCCTATCGCCGCAATCAGCGTTCCGCGGAGCAGGGCCTTCTTGCGCGGACGATGACGGGGCAAACGCCAGAAAATCCAGAAGAACAGCAGGTAGTTGGCGAAAATGGAAATCGCCAGCCCAATGCCGCGCCAGGCCGGTTTCAGCCATTCGATGTAATCCAGATAGAGTGCAGAGATAATCATCTGCTGTGCGGAGCCCGCCACGGAGGTAATTGAAAGCGTAACGATGAGCGCAATGAGCAGGCCAATCAGCGAAACAAAGTCGCGGAGATACTTAACCCATATTTTCTCCTGATCCTGCGGCTTACGCTCCCACACCTCACGCGACTGGGCGCGAATGGCCTCGCGGAGGTTGCCCATCCAGTTTACCCCGGAGTAAAGGGCGATAAGCAAACCAACGATCCCAACGGTCGTACGTTGCTGAACAGCGGTATTAATCGTGCTTTTTAGCGTGGTGGCGAGGGTCGGGTCACTGACGTTATTCAGGATTTTATTGAAAATATCCTGCAGCAGCGTCGGGTGCGACGCGAGCACAAAACCGGCCGCTGCAAACGACACCATCAGAATGGGGATCATCGACAGGAAGGAGAAATAGGTGATGGCAGCACCAAACTGGTTCCCCATGCGGTCATTAAAGCGCTCGGTCGCACGTATCAAATGCGCAACCATGGGAAACTGCTGAATTCTTTCTGCCAGGCTGGTGACGGTGCCCAGCGTCTTGCTGGCCGCCCCTGGGGTTTTAGCCTTTTCTGGCCCGGTTTCCATCTTCTTGATGGGATCATAATCTAAATGTTGGGTGGGTCGTTGCGGGTTATTTTCCGGCGTCACGCGTCTTTTCCTTTTCGTTAGGCTGGATGTTACTGAATTATAGCTTGCGACTAATCCACGTAAGCTTTTGTGAGTTCGGTCAGCCACTCCATGAACAGATGTACCCGACGGGAGAGGTTGCGGCGATGGGGATAAATCAGGGACACGGGCATCGGTTCCGCGCGATATTGCGGGAGGATCTCAATCAGTTTTTTCGTCCGCAGTAAATCACGTACCCCAACACGTGGAACCTGAATGATGCCCAGCCCGGCAAGGCAGGCCGCCTGATAGGTTTCCGTGCTGTTGACGGTTAATACGCCGCCCGTCTTTATCCACTGCGTTGCACTGCCGTTATAAAATTCAAAGCCCTGCGGACGGGTACCCAGCATGGCGGCGTAGTGAATCACCGCGTGTGAGCCCAAATCATCCAGCGTTTCAGGGTAGCCAAAACGCGCCAGATAATCCGGACTGGCACAGTTAATTACCGTCAGTTTCCCCAGCGGCCGGGCAATTAACCCTGAATCTTTCAGGGAGCCCACGCGGACCACGCAATCAAACCCTTCGCGAATCACATCCACCAGACGATCGCTGCTGCTGAGTTCCAGTTCAATACCCGGGTACTGCTGCAAAAAAGTCGGCAGTCTGGGGATGACTAAATTTCGAGCAACGCCGACGGGCATATCCACGCGCAGCCTTCCGCTTATGGTGGAGGGATCGTGCTGAAACAGTCCGTCCAGTTCATCAAGGTTTGCCAGCAGATCTTTTGCCCGTTCGTAATAGACCATGCCGTCCTGCGTCAGGCTGACGCGACGCGTGGTCCGGTGCAACAGCTGGGTGCCAAGGCGGTTTTCAAGAGCCTGAATTTGCCGCGAAACGCTGCCTTTCGGCAGCGTTAAGGTTTCTGCAGCACGGGAAAAACTTTCCAGTTCCGCGACGCGCACAAACAGTTGCATTGCGTGAATTTTATCCATAGATGAAGCTCATTGTTGTTGCTGTTGAAACAGTGAAGCGTTTTAAACCCTCTTTATTGATCTTCTATCACCTAATAAGCTCTTTCTCAATCTCCATAACAGCCAAAACGAGGTTTATAATGACTGAACGTATCGCATTAGTGACGGGTGGTAGCCGTGGTTTGGGTAAAAACGCGGCGTTGAAGCTGGCGGCAGACGGAACGGGAATTGTTCTGACGTACCACAGCAATCAGCAGGACGCGCTGGAGGTTGTTCGCGAAATTCAGGAAAAAGGCGTGAATGCTGCAGCATTACAGCTCAACGTCGGTGATATTGCCAGCTTCGATAAGTTTGCTCAGCGGCTTCAGGAAATCCTTAAGACCGTCTGGCAACGCGACACCTTTGATTATTTATTGAACAATGCCGGGACGGGTTTATATGCACCCTATACCGACACAACGGAAGCCCAGTTTGATGAGGCGATGAATATTCATTTCAAAGGGCCTTTCTTCCTGACACAGCGCCTGCTGCCTCTGCTGAATGACGGAGGCCGGATCCTCAACGTCTCCAGCGGGCTGGCCCGATTTACCCAGCCAGGCTCCGGAACCTATGCAGCGATGAAAGGGGCGATGGAAGTGTTGACCCGCTATCAGGCGAAGGAGCTGGGTGCGCGTGGTATCTCCGTCAATATTATCGCGCCGGGCGCGATAGAAACCGACTTTGGCGGTGGACGCGTTCGCGACAACGCGCAGCTTAATCAGATGCTGGCATCACAGACGGCGCTGGGGCGGGTGGGGTTGCCGGACGATATCGGCGATGCCATCGCGGCACTGCTCAGCGATAAGCTGGGCTGGATGAATGCGCAACGTATTGAGGTGTCAGGCGGTATGTTCCTGTGAGGCCTGCTGTTAAGGGGAGGGAACCCCTTAAGGAAATCCTTAAAACTGATGTGTCAAAGTACGGGCAAATATAAAAACCACTCGCGGATTTGTAACCTCTCCATTCATTGAGTTTTTTCTTAAATACTGCCTCTGTAGAATTCCCCTTCGCTATTCTCAGAGGGAGAAAAACGATGCGAGTAATCATGTTTGACAGGCAGTCGATATTTATTCATGGAGCGATACACGGTCTGCAGGAGTTAATTCCTGAAATAAATATAACGGGCGCTTGTCAGGCGGACGATTTATGGGGGCAAATATCTGCTTCACCGTCTGCTATCGTGATGATTGACGGCAATTTGATCCAGGAAGAGGAGAGTGCTTTCCTGGAAGAGCTTATGGATTCCTTCCCGGCGATACGGGTGATTATGGTTCTGGCAAGAAAAGAGGCCAGATGGGTTGAGCAGCTCATGCAGCGAAACGTGATGGCCATTATCCCCCGTAACGCTAACCCCGAACGGTTTGCCGCCGTGCTGGATTCCGTGTCCAGAGGGATGGTCTGCTTTCCCGGGGAGTGGGTTAGCCAGCAATCATCAGCACAGCCGTTACTCTGTTTAAGCGAGCGTCAGCGCGAGGTACTCAAACTGCTGGCAGCGGGAGAGTCAAATAAAGAGATTGGCCGCAATCTCAACATCAGCGCGGCCACGGTAAAAGCGCATCTGGAAGCACTTTTTCGGCGGCTGGAGGTGAAAAACCGGACCCAGGCGGCCATGTACTATACCCGGGCGATAGCCTGATACAGCGCGTTCAGACGTGAAGGCGTCTCGGCGAAACTGAATATCAATACTACCAATGCATCATGCTGCTGTTGGGTTAATGGGCGTGTTATATTTTCCCGCAGCAGCCTCTCACATAACTGAATATCTTCGTGAAGCAAACATTCTGCCTGGAGCGGAGTAATGCCTCCGTGAAAATTGTCCTCCTCATGGATCGCATGTCCATAGCCGATCACCCATAAACCATTTTCATCACGATATTTCTCCAGTGAAAGCCCCTGATGCTTCTTTATTAAATCAATGGCGGCATAAGAGATATTCAGCGCATGACCTTTCATATTCATTTCCTCGTAATGGCGATACTGTAGAGGAATTGAACAATGAAGAATATCCGCCAAATGGCTGTTGATCAGGCGTTATGGTTCAGATATTCATGCCGCAATAAACCCAATAACCAGTCATTTTGCCAGCGTCCGGAAAGGTAATAGCTCTCGCGAAGCTCCCCCTCCAGACGAAAGTGGGCTTTTTCCAGCAGTCGTCTGGAGGCGATATTTCCCGCCGTGACGGTGGCGGTGAGCCGACGTAGTCCGCCCTCACGAAAGGCGTAATCGCAAAGCGCCTGCAGGGATTCGAAACCGTAACCTTTCCCCTGCGCCTCGGGTGCAAAAAGAAAGCCCACTTCAGCGCAATCGTCCTCACGATGAATATACCCGGTCACGCCCAGCGGTGCCTGAGAGGTGGCATCACGGACGACGAGACACAGCCAGTGCGTGCTGCCCGGCGTCCAGAGGGGCAGACGAGAATCAAACGCCTCACGAATCGCGGCAACGGGACGGTCTTCCGCCACAAAGCGCATCACGTCAGGATGTTGCTGCAACGCCAGAAAAAAGGGCCAGTCATGCTCCTGCAGAGGCGAGCAGTTCAGGCGTGAAGTCATTAAAACCGGCATTAAGATTCTCCTGAAACATTTTTAATGATTTTAGGGTTGTCACTTTATTTCAACAGAAAGTCAGGTATGGTTAAGCATGTATAAATAAAAGAAAAATGGCCATAAGTGCCCATTCCTGATGTCTTCGTTGTCGCTTAAGGAAAACAATGACTCTCAGCACATCACATCATATTCGCGAACAGTTTGAACACTGTCTGGCGGTCATTCGCCAGGCGTCGGTTGAAATTTTGCTTCTCCTGAATGTACATGTTTCTGAGGGAAAAGATCCACGCTGGCTCCTGGAACAACTGGATAGCGCACGTTTAGCGCTCGGGGGATGGGCAGCCGTTGCGAAGACGCTCAATCTGAATGATGCCGAGATGTCGGAATTTACGCTGCAGCTGCGCCTGCTGCAGCAGCGCGTTCCACAGTATGAAAGCGGGCAGGATGTCAGCGAAAACCAGCTGATTGCGGCGATGCGCTTTGTGACCACGCTGGAACATCTTCGTTTGCAGCAGCCGTTGCTGACTTACAGCACGGAGCTGGCAACGGGTAGCGAACTGCAGCAACAGCAGGCGCACAAGCAGGTTCGCGCCATTGAGCTGATGATTAAAGGACTTATTCAGCAGGCCTGGCCCGATCAGGTGCGGCTCAATAATCATCTTAAGACCTTATTTAATGCCGACCGGGTAAGACGCTGGCTGAAGCTCGGGGAGATCAACGATATCCTGAGCGGGATGATGTTCAGTGAACTGGCGCAGATGCTGGTGGATAAAAAAGAGTTCAGCCGGTATTACGCCTCGCTGTTTAACGATCCTGCCATGCTGACGCTCCTGGTAGAACCGCGTAAAACGCTGCAAACCTTCCTTGATGATATTCGGCAAATTCGCAACAACATCACGGTTCAGAAAACGTTAAGTTCGGCGCAAATTCAGCTGCTGGATAACTACTACATGCAGATTTCCCGACCGGTTCAACGTGCATTCGAAGAGGGGAGAACGCGCGTCAACCCGGCCGGATTGATGGCGGTGGACGCCAGTGAACTGCACACTTTCTGGGAAAAGGCGCAGAAAATGGATCGGGTTACCGGTGGCGATCTGTTTGAGGTCCGTGACACGATTGAAAAGCCGACCCAGCGCGCGCCGCGCACGCCCGAACAGCGTGAGCAGCTTATCTCCGGTGCGTTATGGGGCGCGGTTGGCGTGATGGTAATCGCCATCCTGGTGGGCGGCTTCTGGCTGGTGACCAGCAGCAAACCGCAGCCATCGGCCGAACACACTGCGCAAGCGGCTCCGCCGAAAGATATGCGCGAAACCCCTTCTGCGCGCGAGACGCTGACCCGCATGGGGGTGACCTGGGACGACAATAATTTCCGTTCAGCGATTAACCGCAACGATACCCGTGTCGCGCAGCTCTTTTTGCAGGGCGGGATGGACTGGAAGCTGTCATGGACCGAAGAGGCGATGTCGGCAGGCCATGACGACGTGCTGGAGCTCATGCTGCGCTACCGACGGAACATGACGGAAGAGAAGCCATGCCGTCGCTTTATCAACACGCTCAGCCACGCGATGTCGAACGGTGAGTCCCTGACCTCAGTGCGTAAAGCGTATCTCAAAGCGTTCTGCACCGTGCCCGCCGTGGTGAAGCGCCAGCAGCACGATCTGGATATGGCTACGCGGCGTGCGCAGTCGCAACCGGATGCCACCACGAAAAAATGGCAGTCTATTCAGACTGCCATTTATGAGGTTATCCGCTGATCCCTTTACCCTCTCCCTGTTGTGGGAGAGGGCACCAGACCGCACCCCACTCAAGGCTCCCCATACAACCCTATCAGCCGTCGCACTACGCCGTTGGTCCAGCCGAAGCCGTCCTGAAGGGGATACTCACCCCCGCCCCCCTCGCGTGGCGTACTGCTGGCGATATGATACTTCTCAATCAGCTTGTGGTGGGTCTTATAAAAATGATTCACCGTCTGCAGCCAGCTCCAGGCGATCTCATCGCCCAGTGAGTCATTGCCATACTGCTTGAACCCCTGAATGGCCATCCACTGCAGCGGGGCCCAGCCGTTGGGTTTATCCCACTGCTCGCCGGTTTCATACTCGGTTGCCAGAATCCCGCCCGGCGTCAGCAGTCGCGTTTTCACCGCATCCGACAGTCGATCGGCCTGTTCATGCGTGGCCATACCGACGTACAGCGGCACAATGCTCGCCGCAGAGAACAGCGCCATCACTTCGCGGCGCCAGTCATAATCGCGATAGCAGCCGCTTTCTTCATCCCAGAGGTAGCGGTTAATCGCGGCGCGGCGATCGCTGGCCTTCTGATGGAACAGTTCAGCGGTCTCTTTATCCCCTTTCGACGCCGAGATATTGGCGATAGTACTCTCCAGCTTGAACAGGAAGGCATTCAAATCGATCGGGATAAACTGCGTGGTGCGAATGCTGGCCAGTCGGCCAGGCTCACGCAGCCAGCGGGAGGAGTAATCCCAGCCTGAGGCTGCACCCGCGCGCAAGTCACGATACACTTCGTTTGGCGGACGTCCGGAGTGACGGGCCGTTTCTACGTCCTCAATCCACGATTCGTCCCGGGGCGTATCGCGGTCGTCCCAGTAGCGGTTGAGCAATGATCCATCCGGCATACGTACCGCGCTGCGATAGGCCTGATTAAGCAGCAGCGACTCGGCACCGTCCATCCAGAAGGCGTGCTCCATCTTGAGGTGCTCAAGGTAACGCTTCGCGCCGCGTACCCCGTCCTCTTCAAACAACTCGACCATCAGGGCAAAGACCGGCGGCTGAGAGCGGCTGAGGTAATAGGTACGGTTACCGTTTGGGATATGCCCGTAGCGCTCGATCAGCCAGGCGAAGTTATCCGCCATACACTTCAGCAGGTCGTTACGTCCGCTCTCCGCCAGCCCCAGCATGGAGAAATAGGAGTCCCAGTAATAGGTCTCACTGAATCGCCCGCCGGGCACAATATAGGCCTGCGGTAACACCAGCAGAGAGGACCAGGGGATATGGTCCTGCGGTTCGCGCGTCAGCACCGGCCACAGGCTGTCAATGTGCTCTTTTAGCGACAGACCGGGGTCAGAAACATATTCCGTGCCGTAGGTGGCCGGTAGCCAGAAGTGGTTCTCTACAAACTGGCGCAGGTCGAAATCCCGGTGACGTTTCACTTTACGATAGCGGATCAGGATATCCAGCGGGTCCATCTTCGGCGCGCAGTCAGGGAAGGTTTTGCTGTCCGCGAACAGGCGTGTTGACTGAACATGCTCGAACAGTTCCAGATAGCGATCGGCGGGCGTCAGGGCATCGGAGGCGGGTAGCCCCTCGATCATTTCGGGTTCCGGCTCCGCCTCAATCATTTCATCCAGTTTCAACTCGCAGGGATCGGTCTCGTAGCGCAGCTCTTCTGCGATCTCGAATTCGATATTCTCGGTAGCCTGTAGTTTCTGGTTGAACATGGTGATAGGGACCTCCGGTTGTGTGTACTTAAAGACAGTTTTTTTCCGGGCGTCTTATAAGCGTAGACATTCGCTTCGGTAGATGGGGAGGGAAATGTGCGGTAGATCACTATTTTCGGAGCATTCGTTTTGCAACGATTTATGAATGTGAATAAAAAAAGCCCCTCCGGGGAGGGGCTTCTGCCTTAACGCATGGTAACAAATTCTTCCGCGGCGGTCGGATGGATTGCCACGGTGTTGTCGAAGTCTTTCTTGGTCGCGCCCATTTTCAGCGCCACGGCGAAGCCCTGCAGGATCTCATCCATGCCGAAGCCAATGCCGTGGATACCCACAATCTTCTCGTCCGGGCCCACGCAGACCAGCTTCATGCGGCATGGCTGACGGTGAGAGGTGACGGCGGTATACATCGCGGTGAACGCGGATTTATACACTTTCACCTGGTCGTCGCCATACTGCTCGCGCGCCTGCGGCTCGGTTAAGCCAACGGTGCCGATGGGCGGATGGCTGAAGACCACGGTCGGGATGTTGGTGTAATCGAGATGCTCGTCAGGCTTGTTGTTAAACAGACGTTCGGAGAGACGACGTCCCGCCGCAACGGCCACCGGGGTCAGCTCTACGGCACCGGTGTTATCGCCAACTGCGTAAATGCCCGGTACGCTGGTGTTCTGGAACTTATCGACGACGATATAACCTTTTTCGTCGGTTTTCACGCCGGTCACGGCCAGGTTAAAGTTGTCATTCGCCGGTTCACGACCAATCGCCCAGATCAGGCAGTCGACGGTCTGGCTGCGGCCATCTTCCAGCTCCAGCGTCAGGCTGCCGTCCGCATTTTTCACCACCGCTTTCGGCACCGCGTGGGTGTGGAGTGTTGGGCCTTCAGCGTTCATGACTTCAACCAGCGTCTCGACAATCAGCGGGTCAAAGCTGCGCAGCGGCGCGTGTTTACGCACAAACAGGTGCGCTTCCGCGCCCAGGCCGTTGATCACGCCCGCCAGCTCTACCGCAATGTAACCCGCGCCAACCACGGCAACGCGCTTAGGCAGCGCAGGCAGTTCAAAGAAACCGTCTGAGTCGATGCCGTATTCCACGCCCGGAATGTCCGGGTGGCTCGGACGACCGCCGGTGGCGATCAGGATATGATCGGCGGTGATCGTCTCACCGTTCACTTCGATCGTTTTCGCATCCACAAAGCGGGCAAAGCCGTGGATCACATCGACGTTGTTCTTACCCAGCACGTTGTCGTAGGAGGTGTGAATACGGTCGATGTAGGCGGTACGGCTGGCGATTAACTTGCCCCAGTCAAAGTGATTGAGGGTGGTATCAAAGCCGTAATCCGGGCCGTACATATGGATCGCTTCGCGGATTTGCGCCGCGTGCCACATCACCTTCTTCGGTACACAACCCACGTTCACGCAGGTGCCGCCCAGCGCTTTAGCTTCGATCAGCGCACATTTCTGGCCATACATGGCCGCGCGGTTGATGGAGGCGATGCCGCCGCTGCCGCCGCCGATTGCGATGTAGTCATAATGCTTAGTCATAGCTTTTATCCTTAATCGTGAATTGCCGCGATTGTATACCTGAAATCAATAGTTTCCACCGATGGCTGCGATTACTCCGGCACGATCCAACTGACGGTGGCGTGGCCTGTACCCGCAGGCACCAGCGTTTTGTGCAGCCACGGCAGTACGTTGTGCATCTGCGCTTCGAGCTTCCACGGCGGGTTAATCACAATCATGCCGGAGGCGGTCATGCCGCGCTGGTCGCTGTCCGGGCGCACGGCCAGCTCAATCTGGAGGATTTTGCGGATCCCGGTCGCTTCCAGATCTTTGATCATGCGTTTGATTTGCGCGCGCAGCACCACCGGGTACCACAGGGCGTAAGTGCCGGTGGCAAAACGTTTGTAGCCTTCGTGGATGCCGGTCACCACCGCCTGATAGTCGGTTTTGATTTCGTACGGCGGATCGATCAGCACCAGGCCGCGGCGGGAAACGGGCGGCAGTTTGGCTTTCAGCTGCTGGTAGCCGTCGGCTTTCTCCACGCGGGCGCGGTTATCTTTCTGAAACTCAGAGCGCAACAGCGGGAAATCGCTCGGATGCAGTTCGGTCAGCTGAATGCTGTCCTGCTCGCGCAGCAGCTGGCGGGCAATCAGCGGTGAGCCTGGGTAGTAGCGCAGCTGGCCGTTGCGGTTGAAGTGGTTCACCACGCCGATGTACGGTTCCAGTTCGGCTGGCAGGTCGTCCTGCTGCCAGATGCGGGCGATCCCTTCCAGATATTCACCGGTACGCTCGGCATGCTCGCCGCTCAGCTGATAACGGCCCGCGCCCGCGTGGGTGTCCAGATAGAGAAACGGCTTCTCTTTCTCTTTGAGCGATTCAAGGATCAGGCTCTGAACGGTGTGTTTGAGGACGTCGGCATGGTTGCCAGCGTGGAAGCTGTGGCGATAACTGAGCATGGGTAATGATTTTCCGCTGAATTGACGATTTGCCACAGTTTACAGCAGAACGGCACAGATTACCCGCAGGCCCGGTAAGCGCAGCGCCACCGGGCGCTTTTCCACGACGTCCGGCATTGAAATCCTCTACACTTAACCCCATTAATTAATGATATGCACAGCGCCGGATGCGCGCTTCATTCACCTATTTCAACAGGACAGCGCTTATGACCAATCCATTACTGACGCCTTTTTCGTTGCCGCCGTTTTCTAAAATCCTCCCTGAGCATGTGGTTCCAGCCGTTACGCAATCGCTGGACAACTGCCGCGCGGCGGTAGAAAGCGTGGTGGCGCAGGGCGCACCGTACACCTGGGAAAATCTGTGTCAGCCGCTGGCCGAAGTGGACGACGTGCTGGGGCGTATCTTCTCCCCGGTAAGCCACCTGAACTCGGTGAAAAACAGCCCGGAACTGCGCGAGGCCTATGAACAGACCCTGCCGCTGCTCTCGGAGTACAGCACCTGGGTCGGCCAACACGAAGGGCTGTACAAAGCGTATCGCGATCTGCGTGACGGCGACCATTACGCCGAGCTGAACACGGCGCAGAAAAAATCGGTCGATAACGCCCTGCGTGATTTCGAGCTGTCCGGGATTGGTCTGCCAAAAGAGAAGCAGGTTCGCTACGGTGAAATCGCCGCGCGCCTGTCCGAGCTGGGCAACCAGTACAGCAACAACGTCCTCGACGCCACCATGGGCTGGACGAAGCTGATTACCGATGAATCCGAGCTGGCCGGGATGCCGGAAAGCGCGCTGGCAGCAGCGAAAGCGCAGGCCGAAGCGAAAGAGCAGGAAGGCTATCTGTTAACGCTGGATATCCCAAGCTACCTGCCGGTAATGACCTACTGCGACAACCAGGCCCTGCGTGAAGAGATGTACCGCGCCTACAGCACGCGCGCCTCCGATCAGGGGCCGAATGCCGGTAAGTGGGACAACAGCCCGGTGATGGCGGAAATCCTCGCCCTGCGTCACGAGCTGGCACAGCTGCTGGGCTTCGAAAACTACGCCGACAAATCCCTCGCCACCAAAATGGCGGAGAACCCACAGCAGGTGCTCGACTTCCTGACCGATCTGGCAAAACGCGCCCGTCCTCAGGGTGAGAAAGAGCTGGCTCAGCTGCGTGCTTTTGCGAAAGCGGAGTTCGGCGTGGACGAGCTGCAGCCGTGGGATATTGCGTACTACAGCGAAAAACAGAAGCAGCATCTTTACAGCATCAGCGACGAGCAGCTGCGCCCGTACTTCCCGGAAAACAAAGCCGTTAACGGCCTGTTCGAAGTGGTGAAGCGCATCTACGGCATCACAGCCAAAGAGCGAACCGATATCGACGTCTGGCATCCGGACGTGCGCTTCTTCGAATTGTATGACGACAAGAATGAGCTGCGCGGCAGCTTCTACCTTGATCTCTACGCGCGTGAGAATAAGCGTGGCGGAGCGTGGATGGATGACTGCGTCGGCCAGATGCGTAAAGCCGACGGTTCTCTGCAAAAGCCGGTCGCTTACCTGACCTGTAACTTTAACCGTCCGGTGAATGGCAAACCTGCGCTGTTCACTCACGACGAAGTGATCACCCTGTTCCACGAGTTCGGTCACGGTCTGCATCACATGCTGACCCGCATCGAAACCGCAGGCGTGGCTGGCATCAGCGGGGTACCGTGGGATGCGGTCGAGCTGCCAAGCCAGTTTATGGAAAACTGGTGCTGGGAGCCGGACGCGCTAGCGTTTATCTCTGGTCACTATGAGACCGGCGAACCGTTGCCGAAAGAGCTGCTGGATAAAATGCTGGCGGCCAAGAACTACCAGGCAGCGATGTTCATCCTGCGTCAACTGGAGTTCGGCCTGTTTGATTTCCGTCTGCACGCCGAGTTTAGCCCGGAACAAGGGGCGAAAATCCTCGAAACGCTGGCCGAGATTAAAAAGCAGGTTGCTGTGATCCCTGGGCCAACCTGGGGCCGCTTCCCGCATGCGTTCAGTCACATCTTCGCAGGCGGCTATGCGGCAGGTTACTACAGCTACCTGTGGGCCGACGTGCTGGCAGCGGATGCTTTCTCCCGCTTCGAAGAAGAGGGGATCTTCAACCGTGAAACCGGCCAGTCGTTCCTCGATAACATCCTGACCCGCGGCGGTTCTGAGGAGCCAATGGTACTGTTCAAACGCTTCCGTGGCCGCGAGCCGCAGCTGGATGCGATGCTTGAGCATTACGGGATCAAAGGCTGATAGTTCGTGAAAATCTGCTTAGTGGATGAAACAGGCGCCGGAGACGGCGCCTTATCTGTTCTGGCGACCCGCTGGGGGCTGGAGCACGATGAAGATAACCTGATGGCGCTGGTGATGACACCGGAGCATCTTGAATTACGTAAGCGCGACGAAGCGAAACTCGGCGGGATTTTTGTCGATTTTGTCGGCGGTGCGATGGCGCACCGGCGCAAGTTCGGCGGCGGTCGCGGCGAGGCGGTGGCCAAAGCGGTGGGGGTTAAAGGGAACTATCTTCCGGACGTGGTCGATGCCACGGCGGGGCTGGGTCGCGATGCGTTTGTGCTGGCGTCTGTTGGCTGTCGTGTGCGAATGCTGGAGCGTAACCCGGTGGTCGCCGCATTGCTCGACGACGGGCTGACGCGTGGCTACGCGGACCCGGAAATCGGCCCGTGGCTGCAGGAGCGGTTGCAGTTGATCCACGCCTCCAGCCTGACGGCGCTCACTGATATCACCCCGCGCCCGCAGGTGGTCTATCTCGACCCGATGTTCCCGCATAAGCAGAAAAGCGCGCTGGTGAAGAAAGAGATGCGGGTGTTTCAGTCGCTGGTGGGGCCGGATTTAGATGCAGATGGTCTGCTGGAGCCTGCCCGACAGCTCGCAACGAAGCGGGTGGTGGTGAAGCGCCCTGACTACGCGCCGCCCCTGGCGGACGTGGCCACGACTAACGCGGTGACCACGAAAGGGCACCGGTTTGATATCTATTCAGGTACACCGGAATAAAAAAAGCCGGGTGGCGGCTTCGCCTTACCCGGCCTACATCCTCGATCTATTCCTTCTCCCTTTGGGAGTGGGTTAGGGTGAGGGGAATTTAACGCACTTACTCGTCTTCTTCGTCACGCAGTGGAACAATAAGCATATCCACGTGAACGGTGTTGATCAGCTGGCGCGCGGACGACATCAGCTTGCTCCAGAAGTCCTGGTGGTGACCGCATACGACCAGGTCCATGTCATATTTCTTAATCGCATCAACCAATACCTGACCCAGGTCGCCGCTGCCGCTCAGGGTCTCGGTAATCGGGTAGCCCGCGTTGGTGGACAGTTCGCTCAGGGCGTGATGCGTCTCTTCGGAGATGCGCTTCTGCATATCGCCGAGATTCACGTCGATCAGACCGGTATAGAGGTCGGAGTAATTCACATCAACGTGAATCAGGGAAACTTTCGCGTTGTAGGGGCGTGCCATGGATACCGCTTTATCAACCAGCACTTTGCTCTCCGGAGAGAGGTCTACCGCGATGAGAATGTGTTTGTAAGCCATAGTGTTACTCCTTCCTTAAGTTATCGATGACTAAATGAGAATGCCGTCGTCTGATACTTTCATTACGGCCCAGTTAAACATATTTTTCAAGCTTTGGTGTTGATAACGATTAACCTTGTGGCAAAAAAATTAACGGATCTCCTACACTATTTAATGAGCCGTTCGGATATTAAAACGCGAACCGGATCGACTTTTGGTCATTCTTTCACTGAACTGTCTGTCAGGGCATTGGGGTGCGGGAGCTCAGGAGCCTTGCTCCGTGGGCGGACGCCGGGGAGGATGTATGATTAGCACCGTCGCATTGTTTTGGGCGTTATGCGTAGTTTGCATAGTGAATATGGCGCGCTACTTCTCATCGTTACGTGCGCTGTTAGTGGTACTTCGTGGTTGCGATCCGTTGCTTTATCAGTATGTGGACGGTGGAGGGTTCTTCACATCGCATGGACAGCCCAGCAAACAGATGCGACTGGTGGGATACATCTACTACCAGCGTTACCGCGATCATCACGATGAAGAGTTTATCCGTCGCTGCGAGCGTCTGCGTCGGCAGTTCATTCTGACCAGCGCCCTGTGCGGGCTGGTTGTGGTCAGTATGATTGCATTGATGATTTGGCACTGAGCATAAAAAAAGCGGGTCAGTTTCCTGACCCGCTTTTTGTCGCCTTCAGCTGATTAGATCAGCTTCAGCGAAATCCAGTACAGACCACCAGACAGCAGGATGGACGCCGGAAGGGTGAACACCCAGGCCATCAGGATGTTGGTCACGGTTTTGCGCTGCAGACCGCCACCGTCAACAATCATGGTACCTGCCACGGACGAGGAGAGTACGTGGGTGGTGGATACCGGCATTCCGGTGTAGCTCGCCAGGCCGATAGAAACCGCCGCCGTCATCTGCGCGGACATCCCCTGCGCATAGGTCATGCCTTTCTTACCGATCTTCTCGCCGATGGTGGTTGCCACACGACGCCAGCCAATCATTGTACCGATACCCAGTGCCAGCGCGACGGCCATGATGATCCAGATTGGCGCGTACTCAATGGTGTTGAGCATATCGCTTTTCAGTTTCTTCAGAAGACGTTTGTCGTCGGCATTCACCTCTGGCAGTTTCGCGACTTTATCGGTCACGTCAGAGATGCAGAGCATGATACGACGCAGCTGACCACGCTGTTCAACGGCCAGTTTGTCGTAGCTTTCAATATCGCCCAGCATGCCTTTGGCGCGTTCCAGCGCATTAATCGCGTTTGCCGGATGGCAGTGGAATTCGCCCGGCGCGGTAGTTGCACCGGCTTCCGGAGATGGGATCAGCTGATCAACGCCGGTCGCTTTTTTCAGCAGATCGGGATGCTGCTGGAAATAGGTCTCAACGTTGTTGACGGCATCACGGGTACGGGTGATTTCGTAACCAGAGGCGTTCATGTTAACCACGAAACCTGCCGGTGCGACACCGATCAGTACCAGCATCACCAGACCAATGCCTTTCTGCCCATCGTTCGCGCCATGAGAGAAGGCTACGCCGATAGCGGAAATGATCAGCGCGATACGCGTCCAGAATGGCGGTTTTTTCTTACCGTCTTTCTTCTCACGCTCTGCTGGCGTCAGGTGGATGCGCGCACGTTTCTTGGTGTTGCTCCAGTAGCGACGCAGGATGAAAATCAGTCCACCCGCAACCACCAGACCCACAATTGGAGAGATGATCAAAGAACCGAAAATGCCCAGTACTTTAGGCAGGTTCAGCGCATCAACGACGGATGTCCCGGTCATCAGGGCGTTCGTTAACCCGATACCGATAATCGCGCCGATGAGAGTGTGAGAGCTGGATGCAGGCAGGCCAAAATACCAGGTACCGAGGTTCCAGATAATGGCAGCAAGCAGCATTGAGAACACCATGGCAAGGCCATGACCGGAACTCACGTTAAGCAGCAGATCCGTTGGCAACATATGCACGATCGCATACGCCACGCTCAGTCCGCCCAGAAGGACACCAAAAAAGTTAAATACCGCCGCCATAACAACCGCAAGTTGCGATCGCATTGCGCGAGTGTAGATAACCGTTGCTACTGCGTTTGCAGTGTCGTGGAAGCCGTTGATCGCTTCGTAAAACAGTACAAAAACCAGAGCAAGCAATAATAAAAGCCCGGTATGTAAATCCAGGCCGGCAAACAAATGTAGCATAGGACGTTACGCCATTTTGAGGACATGAACGCGGCGCATTATCCAGGACAAATGCGCAACGGGCAAAGTGAAATATAGACTTTTTTTGACATACCACCTGATTTGAGAAAAGTGCTTGAAGGGATAATCGTTAAATTTCAATGGAATGGCTTTGTAAGAACTTTTTACGCTGGTGTGACCACAGAGGAAACTTTACAATCCGCGGCAGTTAACGAAGAGGATTTTGACGTGGAAAGGTTTGATGCCGTGGTAATTGGCGCCGGTGCGGCGGGTATGTTTTGTGCGGCGATGGCCGGACAGGCGGGTCGTCGTGTGCTGTTACTGGACAACGGAAAAAAGCCTGGCCGCAAGATCCTGATGTCGGGCGGCGGGCGTTGTAACTTCACCAATCTTTATGTCGAACCCGCGGCGTATTTGAGCCAAAACCGTCATTTTTGCAAATCTGCACTGGCGCGTTACACCCAGTGGGACTTTATCGACCTGGTGGGGAAGCACGGCATCGCGTGGCATGAAAAGACGCTGGGACAGCTGTTCTGCGACGACTCCGCGCAGCAAATTGTCGATATGCTGGTCGCCGAGTGCGAGAAGGGCGGCGTGGTGATGCGTCTGCGCACGGAAGTGCTGGAGGTCGCCCGCGACGAACAGGGGTACACGCTGCAGCTGAACGGTGAAACCGTCAGTGCTGATAATCTGGTCATCGCCAGCGGTGGCCTCTCTATGCCGGGTCTGGGCGCGTCCCCGTTCGGCTATAAGATTGCCGAGCAGTTTGGTCTTAAGGTACTGCCCACGCGCGCGGGTCTGGTGCCCTTCACGCTGCACAAACCCCTTCTTGAACAGCTTCAGACGCTTTCTGGCGTCTCCGTTCCTTCCGTCATGACTGCCGAAGACGGGACGATATTCCGTGAAAACCTGCTCTTTACCCATCGGGGGCTCTCTGGCCCGGCGGTACTGCAAATCTCCAGCTACTGGCAGCCGGGTGAATTTGTCACGGTGAATCTGGTGCCGGACTGCGACCTGGACGCGTTCCTCAACGAGCAGCGTGAGGCGCACCCGAATCAGAGCCTGAAAAACACGCTGGCGATGCAGCTGCCAAAACGTCTGGTGGAGTGCCTTCAGGTGCTGGGGCAGATCCCGGACGTATCGCTTAAGCAATTGAACAGCCGCGAGCAAGAGACGCTGGTGGAGACGCTGACAAACTGGCGCGTTCAGCCAAACGGCACCGAGGGGTATCGCACGGCGGAAGTGACGCTGGGCGGCGTTGATACAAATGAACTCTCCTCGCGCACCATGGAAGCCCGCAACGTGCCGGGGCTCTACTTTATCGGCGAAGTGATGGACGTCACCGGCTGGCTCGGCGGGTATAACTTCCAGTGGGCGTGGGCAAGTGCCTGGGCGTGTGCGCAGGCGCTGGCCGAAAAGAACAGTTAGTATTTATTTTTTTTGCGTGCTGTGCCCTTAACGGGCTCGCGCTTTTTATTGTCTGCATGGTGTTTTGTATCCAAAAAAGGGTTGTGTATGTCAGCTGCTCATCTCGGTTTCCCGACGGAAACCGTTGTTGTCTTTGTGGTGATGGCCGTTGGGGCGATGTTTATCGACCTCTTTATGCACCGTCACGATAAACCTGTCTCGCTGAAAAGCGCGGCGATGTGGTCCATCTTCTGGGTCATGATGGCAATGGCGTTCGCCGGGTTCCTGTATGTCCACCACGGTGCAGAGATGGCGAGCCTGTTCCTCACCGGCTATGCGCTGGAAGAGGTGCTTTCCGTCGATAACCTGTTTGTGATGATGGCGATTTTCGCCTGGTTCGGCGTGCCGGATAAGTACCGTCACCGTGTACTCTACTGGGGTGTGCTGGGGGCGATTGTTTTCCGCGGTATTTTCGTGGCGATCGGGACCAGCCTGCTGAGCCTGGGGCCGTACGTGGAGGTCATTTTTGCGCTGGTTGTCGGCTGGACGGCGGTGATGATGCTCAAACGCAATGAAGAGAGTGACGAAGTGGAAGATTACTCCGGCCATCTCGCGTACCGCCTGGTGAAGCGCTTCTATCCGGTCTGGCCGAAAATCAGCAGCAATGCCTTTATCCTGACCCAGAAAGAGGTGGATGCGGAGCTTGAAAAGCCGGAAAACCAGGACGTCATGGTCGGGCGCGTGAAGAAGGCGAAACGCTACGCGACGCCGCTGCTGCTTTGCGTGGCGGTGGTGGAACTTTCTGACGTGATGTTCGCATTTGACTCCGTACCGGCCATTATTGCCGTGAGCCGCGAGCCGCTGATTATCTATAGCGCCATGATGTTCGCCATTCTCGGCCTGCGTACCCTCTACTTTGTGCTGGAAGCGCTGAAGCAGTATCTGGTCCACCTTGAGAAAGCCGTGGTGTTGCTGCTGTTCTTCGTGGCGTTCAAGCTGGGGTTAAATGCCACCGATCACTTCTGGCATCACGGGTACAGCATTGGCGCGACGGCGAGCCTGTTTGTGGTCTTAGGCGTGCTGGCGCTGGGGATTATTGCGAGCGTGATGTTCCCTGGGAAACGTGAGGCCTGATGCTTTGCCTTTCTCCCTCTCCCTGTGGGAGAGGGGGGGGGTGAGGGCACCAGACCGCACCTAACCCTTAATCGGCGAATTCCGGCGCTTGCGCGGGTGGTGGAAATGCCGCCAGTGAGGATCCTGCGCCGCGGCCAGCAGCTCGTGGTCGCCGCGGGTATCTCCCCAGGCGCGCAGGTGATAGGCGTTCAAATCGCCATACACTTTTTCCAGTCTTGCGACTTTCTGGGCACAGCGGCAGTTATTGCCGGTGATGCGTCCTGTCAGCTTGCCGTCTTTCACTTCCAGCTGGGTGCCAATCAGCTTAATACCGAGCTTATCCGCCCAGGGCTGAAGCACCAGCGCCGGAGAGGCAGAACAGATCGTCACCTCCGCACCGGAATTCACCTCCGCCGCCACGGCCAGAACCCCTTCGGGGCGCATCAGCTTGTTCCAGTATTTTTCGCAAAATGCTTCCGCCTGCTGGCGCAGCCAGTGCTCATCCACTCCCGTCAGGAATGTTTTGATCAGCACTTCCTTTAGCTCATCCCGCGTCAGCTTGCGGCGAACGCAGTGCAGCGTAGGTAACGCCATGCGCACCAGGCGGCCTGCGAAGTAGCGTTTCCCAAAGGCAAAACGCAGGAAAGGGATAAAGCTATCGTGGTGCGTTAGTGTCCCATCAAAATCAAAGACAGAGAGCACGCTGGATTTAGCCACCGTCTCGTCGGCAATCATATTGGTCATAAATACGTCTTAGCTGAAATACACATTCTGCGGATCAGTTTACCTGCTTTATCTAAACAGTCCTTACATCTCCACCCTTTTTTTCACGATCTTGCGATCTAAAAGTGAGTCCATTTTTGGCCTCGATAGTCGTTGGTGAAAAAATGAACTGTCTATATTATCGCCACATCGAAAGATATTTCGGGGGAACATTGGCCCCCACGCGTAAGGAAAAATTCACTCTAAGCCACGATTTTTGATATGACGTTAAGATCGCTTATTTCAATCCTCACACTCAGTTTTGCTTCGTTTTCTGCAATGAGTTTTCAACTGCCTGCATCGATGATCTCGATGAATTCTGCGTTTGCGGAATCACCCGCGAAATCGGCGCTGTTTCATCAGGAAACGGGCCCGCTGCGCTCGCGCATTCTCGATCAATACCAGAAGTGGAAGGGAACCCAGTATCAGTGGGGCGGCACGAGCCACCGCGGCGTGGATTGCTCTGCACTGATGCAGCACCTGTTCAGCGATGCGGCGAATCTTAATTTGCCGCGCACGACCAGCGAGCAAATCCATCGCGGCGTGCAGGTGGCGCAGTACCGTCTTAAGGCCGGCGACCTGGTCTTCTTCCAGACGGGGCCAAACCGCAAGCATGTCGGTGTCTACATCGGTGACAACCGGTTTATTCACGCCTCCAGCAGCCAGGGGGTGACGGTGTCAACCCTGACCGATGACTACTGGCAAGCACATTACATCACGGCCCGCCGCGTGACGGGCAGTGCGGCGTAACGGGATCAGATGATGTCATCCACCACGCCACCGTCAACGCGCAACGCTGCGCCCGAGGTGGCGGAGGCCTGAGGCGAACAGACATAAATCACCATATTGGCCACCTCTTCTACCGTGGCCGCACGCTGGATAACCGAGCTGGGGCGGTTGGCCATGACAAATTCTTTCGCCAGCTGCTCCAGCGATTTCCCGGTTTTCTCGATTTCATCTTTCATCATTTCAGCGAAACCGTCCGACAGTGTTGGCCCCGGCAGTACGCTGTTCACCGTCACGCCGCTTCCCGCCACGAACTTCGCCAGCCCGCGCGCGAGCGAGAGCTGTGCCGTTTTGGTCACCCCGTAGTGGATCATATCCGCCGGAATATTGCAGGCCGATTCGGAAGAGATAAACACCACCCGTCCCCAGCCTTTTTTCACCATGCCTGGCAGCAGAGCGCGGGAAAGACGCACGCCGGACATCACGTTGGTCTGCCAGTAACGCTCCCAGGTTTCATCGTCGGTGTTATAGAAGTCCTGCGGGCCGTAAATTCCGGCGTTGTTCACCAGAATATCGACATCACTTGCGACCTTCAGCAGCGACTCAACCCCTTCTGCCGTACTGAGATCGGCAATGGCGGCACGCACCTGTACGCCGGGTACAACCTGCTGTAACTGCTGAATACCCTTGTTCACCGAGTCGATACTGCGGCCATTCACGATCACTTCCGCGCCGCTTTCCGCCAGGCCTCTGGCAATGGCGAACCCGATACCGCCGGTTGAGGCAGTCACCAGCGCCACTTTCCCCGCAAAGTCGATTTTCATCTTCTGCTCCTTATCGTTTTAGCGTTCGGACCTTAAAGCGTAGCAGGTGGTGATGACGGCTCCTGGTTAAAAAGGCGCAGCAGGGTTTCAACCTGCTCATCCAGCGGGGCGAGGGTACGTTTCACGATCAAATGCAGCGGCGTGGCCCGGCGGACACCGTGGTTCAGCGGAAGGATTTTCAGTAAGCCTTGCTCCAGCAGGGGCTGGATGCGTTCCTCTGGCAGCCAGCCGTAGCCGACCTGAGAGACAACCGCCTCTATGGCAGCATCAATGGTGGAGAACGTCCACGACTCGCCGGCAGCCCGCGCGGCGTTCTGGCTATCCGCAATCTGGATAAGCGGCCACGGGCGCAGCATCTCATCATTAAGCGGTGCATCAAGACAAAAGAGCGGGTGCTGGTAATGCGCCACGGCGACAAAGTCGATATTCATCAGCCACTCGCCAAGCCCGGTAATGTCCTGGCGGCGGGTCAGGACCATTACGTCCGCTTCGTCGTTTATCGTGTCCGCGCGGCTATTTTCCAGCACCTCGGTAAGGCGCACCTGGGTTTGCGGATACCGTTGCTGGAATTGTCTTAAAATCGCGAACAGCCTGCGGCGGGGAAAAATACTGTCTACGATCAGATCGACTCGGGTGCGCATGCCGCTATGCAGCGTCGCGGCGCGCGTCTCAACATAAGAGAACGCTTTCAGCAGCGGTTTTACCTGATTCAGCAATAATTCTCCTGCGGGCGTGAGGACTGCCCGTCTCCCTTCCACCACCAGCAGCGCAATGCCCAGGCGCTCCTGGAGTAAAGAGAGGTTGTAACTGACGGAAGACTGGCTGCGGTGTGTCTGTTCTGCCGCTTTGGCAAAACTCCCGGCCTCGACCACTTTTTCCAGGAGTGACCACTGTTCAAGAGTTGTTTTATGCATGACATATCTAATTTTTGAATTAACTTGATTCAAACATAGCGTTATTCATTCATTTTTTGAAGGGGTACGATACGTTCATCAAAACAAAGGAGACACATCATGAGCAACTTCGACAAACATGACTTAAGCGGCTTCGTTGGCAAACATCTGGTTTATACCTACGATAACGGCTGGAACTACGAGATTTACGTCAAAAATGAAAACACCCTCGACTACCGTATTCACAGCGGCCTGGTCGGAAACCGTTGGGTAAAAGATCAGCAGGCGTATATCGTTCGCGTCGGGGAGAGCATCTATAAAATCTCCTGGACAGAGCCAACCGGTACTGACGTGAGCCTGATTGTTAACCTGGGCGACAACCTGTTCCACGGCACCATCTTCTTCCCGCGCTGGGTAATGAACAATCCGGAAAAAACCGTCTGTTTCCAGAACGATCATATTCCGCTGATGAATAGCTATCGCGATGCCGGTCCGGCATATCCCACAGAAGTGATTGATGAATTCGCGACAATCACCTTTGTGCGCGACTGTGGTCCAAATGATGACAGCGTGATTGCCTGTGCGGCCAGCGAGTTACCTGAAAACTTTCCAGAAAACTTAAAATAAGCGCGACAATTAACTAAAAAGAAAAGTTCCCGGCTATTTCATATTATTTTGAAATGGCCGGGATTTTTTTTGTTTGTTGATGTTTGGTTTAAATCATTTCCTGGCAAAACGTTGTGAAGATCACAATAAAAAATATTTAATATTAATTTAACTTGTTGTTTTTAAAGTGTCTGCTAGTAGTTCTATAACGTTATAAACGTTGTCTTAATTTTTCCCTAAGAAATGAAAGCTATTTTGATATGAGTTTATGGTTCGTTGAAATAAACGGACCGGCATTTGGTTAATATCAAAAACGTGCCATTTTTATTGCAAGGAAATTAATAATGAGTGATTTTCTGCCCTTTTCGCGACCCTCAATGGGTGCCGAAGAAATGGCGGCGGTTCAGGACGTTTTGATGTCGGGCTGGATCACCACGGGGCCTAAAAATCAGGAGCTTGAAGAGGCATTTTGTCACCTGACGGGCAATCAGCATGCGATTGCCGTCTGTTCTGCCACCGCGGGCATGCATGTCACGCTGATGGCGCTGAATATTGGCCCCGGCGATGAAGTGATCACCCCCTCCCAGACCTGGGTTTCCACGCTAAATATGATCGTGTTGCTGGGTGCCACACCGGTGATGATTGATGTGGACAACGACACGTTGATGGTGACGCCTGACGCCGTTGAAGCGGCGATAACCTCGCGTACTAAAGCCATTATCCCCGTCCATTATGCTGGCGCACCGTGTGACATCGACGCGATTCATGCCATTGGCGAACGTCACGGTATTCCCGTTATTGAAGATGCTGCCCATGCCGCCGGAACCTATTACAAGAACCGCCATGTGGGCTGGAAAGGGACGGCGATTTTTTCCTTCCACGCCATTAAAAATATGACCTGTGCAGAAGGCGGTTTAGTTGTCACGGATAACGCTCAGCTTGCTGCGCGGATCCGCAGTCTGAAATTCCACGGCCTGGGGGTGGATGCCTATGACCGCCAGACGCACGGTCGTGCACCGCAGGCTGAAGTGATCTCGCCGGGCTATAAATACAACCTGGCGGATATTAACGCCGCGCTGGCGCTGGTGCAGTTGGGCAAATTAAAAGAGGCCAACAAACGCCGTGAGGAAATCGCGCAACGCTACCTGCGGGAGCTGGCCGATACGCCGTTCCAGCCGCTGACCATTCCAGCATGGCCGCACGTTCACGCCTGGCACCTGTTTATTATTCGCGTTGATGAAGCCCGCTGCGGTATTTCACGCGACAACCTGATGGCGGCGCTGAAGGAGAAGGGCATCGGTACCGGCCTGCACTTCCGTGCGGCGCACACTCAAAAATACTACCGCGAGCGTTTTCCTGATGTATCGCTCCCGAATTCGGAATGGAATAGCGCGCGTATTTGTTCTCTCCCTCTTTTCCCGGACATGACTCATGACGACACAACCCGCGTCATTACCGCGCTCCATCAGCTTGCAGGACATTGATATGTTCAGTGCACCACCCGTACAAAAAGTTTCCGTCGTCATTCCTGTTTATAACGAACAGGAGAGCCTGCCTGAACTGATTCGCCGCACGACGGCCGCCTGCGAGACGCTTGGCAAAGCGTATGAAATTCTTCTGGTGGACGACGGCAGTAGCGATGATTCCGCAATGATGCTGACCGATGCTGCCCAGGCTGAAGGCAGCCATATTGTTGCCGTGCTGCTGAACCGTAACTACGGCCAGCACTCGGCGATCATGGCCGGATTTAGCCACGTTACGGGCGATCTGATCATCACTCTGGACGCGGATCTGCAAAACCCGCCGGAGGAGATCCCACGCCTGGTGGCGAAAGCCGATGAAGGCTATGACGTGGTCGGCACGGTGCGTCAGAACCGTCAGGACAGCCTGTTCCGCAAGCTGGCCTCACGCACTATCAACCGTCTTATCCAGCGTACGACCGGTAAAGCGATGGGCGATTACGGCTGTATGCTGCGCGCCTACCGCCGTCATATTGTCGACGCCATGCTGCATTGCCACGAGCGCAGCACGTTTATTCCGATCCTCGCTAACACGTTCGCCCGTAAGGCAACGGAAATCCCGGTCCTGCATGCCGAGCGTGAGCACGGGGAATCGAAGTACAGCTTTATGCGTCTCATCAACCTGATGTACGACCTTATCACCTGCCTGACCACCACGCCGCTGCGTCTGCTGAGCGTTTTCGGCAGCATCATCGCGCTGGCGGGGTTCGCGCTCTCCGTCCTGCTGGTGGTGCTGCGGCTGGTCTTTGGCCCGCAGTGGGCGGCGGAAGGGGTCTTCATGCTTTTTGCCGTGCTGTTTATGTTCATCGGTGCCCAGTTTGTCGGCATGGGCCTGCTCGGTGAATACATTGGCCGAATTTATAACGATGTCCGCGCACGTCCGCGCTACTTTATTCAACGTGTTGTCCGTCAGGAACACAAAGCATCTCAAGAGGAAATCCACCCATGAAAGCTGTTGTATTTGCCTATCACGATATGGGGTGCACGGGCACGCTGGCCCTGCTGGAAGCGGGCTATGACATTGCGGCAATCTTTACCCATCCGGACACGGCGGGCGAAAATCACTTTTTCAGCTCAGTGGCGCGCATCGCCGCCGAGCGGGGGATTCCGGTTTATGCCCCGGACGACGTGAACCATCCGCTGTGGGTGGAGCGCATCCGCGCGCTTGCCCCTGATGTCATCTTCTCGTTTTACTATCGCAACCTGATCTGCGACGAGATCCTCGGCCTGGCCGCAAAAGGAGCATTTAACCTTCACGGCTCACAGCTGCCAGCCTACCGTGGGCGCGCGCCGCTGAACTGGGTGCTGGTGAACGGCGAAACGGAAACGGGCGTGACCCTGCACCGGATGGTCCACCGTGCGGATGCGGGGGCCATCATTGCCCAGCACCGCGTGGCAATCGATGCGGATGAAACGGCGCTGCAGCTGCACCAGAAACTTTGCACCGTGGCACAAAGCCTGCTGCGCGACGCGCTGCCAGCTATCCTGAACGGCACCTTCAGCGAGACCGCGCAGGATGAGAGCAAAGCAAGTACCTTCGGTCGCCGCACGCCGGAGGATGGTCGTCTGGACTGGAACCAACCTGCTCGCCAGCTTCACAACCTGGTGCGCGCCGTGACCGACCCGTGGCCGGGGGCATACAGCTTTGCGGGCGTAAGCAAATTTATCGTCTGGAAATCCCGCGTGCGCGACGACATCCCGGCGGCAAAACCGGGCACCGTTGTCTCCGTCTCCCCGCTGATTGTGAGCTGCGGCGAGCAGGCGCTGGAGATTATTACCGGGCAAACCGACAGCGGTCTTTACGTGCAGGGCACGCAGCTGGCCCAGTCTCTGGGTCTGGTCGCCGGGGCGCTGATCACAAGCGCCCCGGTGGTTGCCGTTAAACGCCGTACCCGCGTGCTGATCCTCGGCGTAAACGGCTTTATCGGTAACCATCTGACTGAACGCCTGCTCAAAGACGATAACTACGAAATCTATGGCCTGGATATTGGCGCGGATGCGATCAGTCGTTTCCTCGACAACCCACGCTTCCATTTCGTGGAAGGGGATATCAGCATCCATTCCGAGTGGATTGAATACCACATTAAAAAATGTGACGTGGTACTGCCGCTGGTCGCCATCGCCACGCCTATCGAGTACACCCGTAACCCGCTGCGCGTGTTCGAGCTGGACTTCGAGGAGAACCTGAAGATCATTCGCGACTGCGTGAAATACGACAAGCGCATCATCTTCCCGTCCACCTCTGAAGTGTACGGCATGTGTACCGACAAAAACTTCGACGAAGACACCTCTAACCTGGTGGTCGGGCCGATCAACAAACAGCGCTGGATCTACTCTGTCTCCAAACAGCTGCTGGATCGCGTGATTTGGGCCTACGGTGAGAAAGAGGGGCTGCGCTTTACCCTGTTCCGTCCGTTCAACTGGATGGGCCCGCGTCTGGATAACCTGAACGCGGCGCGTATCGGTAGCTCCCGTGCGATCACCCAGCTGATCCTGAACCTGGTAGAAGGCTCACCGATTAAGCTTATCGAAGGCGGCAAACAGAAACGCTGCTTCACGGATATCAGCGACGGTATCGAAGCGCTGTTCCGCATCATCGAAAACAAAGATAACCGCTGCAACGGTCAAATCATCAACATCGGGAACCCTGACAACGAAGCGAGCATTCGCGAACTGGCTGAGATGCTGCTGGCCAGCTTTGAGCGCCATCCGCTGCGCGATAAATTCCCACCGTTTGCCGGTTTCCGCGAAGTGGAAAGCAGCAGCTACTACGGTAAAGGCTACCAGGACGTTGAGCACCGTAAGCCGAGTATTCGCAATGCGAAGCGCTGCCTGAACTGGACACCGACGGTGAAGATGGAGCAAACCATTGACGAGACGCTCGATTTCTTCCTGCGCACCGTGGAGCTGTCGGAACAGGTCTCATGAAAAAAGTCGGTTTACGCATTGATGTCGACACCTTCAGGGGAACGCGTGACGGCGTCCCCAGGCTGCTGGAACTGCTGAGCAAGCACGGTGTGCGTGCCAGCATCTTCTTCAGCGTGGGGCCTGACAACATGGGACGCCATTTATGGCGTCTGATTAAACCGGCATTTCTGTTCAAAATGCTGCGCTCACGCGCAGCATCTCTCTACGGCTGGGATATTCTGCTGGCCGGCACCGCCTGGCCCGGTAGACGCATCGGCGCGGGTAACGAAGCGGTTATCCGTGAGGCGGCGCAGCAGCATGAGGTCGGCCTGCATGCCTGGGATCATCACGCCTGGCAGGCGTGGGCAGGCGTCTGGGATATCCCACGTCTCTCCCGTGAAATTGAGCGTGGAATGCTGGAGCTTGAGGCCATCACCGGTCAGCCCGTGCGCTGTTCCGCCGTGGCAGGATGGCGTGCGGATCAACGGGTCGTAAAGGCCAAAGAAGCCTTTGCGTTTCGCTACAACAGCGATTGCCGCGGAACTGGGCCGTTTTTGCCGCTGTTAGGCGAAAATCACTACGGTACGGTGCAAATTCCGGTCACGCTTCCCACCTGGGATGAAGTGGTTGGACGCGAGGTGAAGGCGGAAGAATTTAATCGTTATATTCTGGACCGTATGCATCGCGATACGGGTACGCCGGTGTATACCATCCATGCAGAAGTAGAGGGGATTGCGTATCAGCATGATTTCGATGCGTTGCTGACCCTGGCCGCTCAGGAGGGCATTGAATTCTGCCCGTTGAGCGAGCTGCTGCCCGACGACTTCAGCACCCTGCCTGTGGGAAAAATTGTCCGTAATGAACTGGCTGGCCGGGAAGGCTGGCTTGGCCATCAACACACCGTGAGTCCGGTCCCATGAAAACAGCCCGTTATGGCTTAGCGCTTCTCGCACTGTTTATCGTTTACTACCTCATTCCTGTCGATGTCCGCCTGCTGTGGCAGCCTGACGAAACGCGCTATGCGGAAATTAGCCGCGAAATGCTGGCATCGGGTGACTGGGTCGTCCCGCATTTTCTGGGGCTGCGTTACTTTGAAAAACCGATTGCTGGCTACTGGATCAACAGTCTCGGGCAGTTGCTGTTCGGGCACACCAACTTTGCCGTACGCGCCGGGGCGATATTCTCCACCGGGTTAACGGCGCTGCTGGTGATCTGGATGGCCTGGCGTCTCTGGCGGGATAAGCGAGTAGCCATTTTCTCCGGCCTTATCTTCCTGACCCTGTTCATGGTGTACGGTATCGGCACGTATGCGGTGCTGGATCCTATCATCACCCTGTGGCTGGTGGCGGCGATGTGCAGCTTCTGGCTGGCCTCGCAGGCCCAAACCGTGGCCGGAAAAGCGGGTGGCTATGTGCTGCTTGGGCTGGCCTGCGGGATGGGGGTGATGACCAAAGGCTTCCTGGCGCTGGCCGTTCCGGTGATTGGCGTGCTGCCGTGGGTGATCGTCCAGAAGCGCTGGAAAGAGGTGCTGATTTTTGGCTGGCTCGCGATCCTGAGCTGCGTGCTGATTGTGCTGCCGTGGGCGCTGGCGATTGCGCATCGGGAGCCTGATTTCTGGCGTTACTTCTTCTGGGTTGAACATATTCAGCGTTTTGCCCAGAGCGACGCCCAGCATAAAGCCCCGTTCTGGTATTACCTGCCGTTCCTGCTCGCGGGCAGTCTGCCGTGGCTGGCACTGCTGCCGGGCGCGTTTCGTCTCGGCTGGAATGACAGACAAAGCGCGGGGGGAGGATTCTATCTGCTGGGCTGGGTGGTGATGCCGCTGCTGTTCTTCAGCATCGCCAAAGGCAAACTGCCGACCTACATCCTGCCCTGTTTTGCCCCGCTGGCTATCCTGATGGCGCGCTATGCCTGCCTCGCGGCGGAAAAAGGTGCGAGAGCGTTGCGCATTAACGGTGGGATTAACCTGGCGTTTGGGGTGTTCGGCGTGATTGCGGCGCTGGTGGTCTCGCCATGGGGGCTGGCTAAGCATCCGGTCTGGACGCCGGTCGAACTGTACAAAGTGTTCTGTGCAGTGGTGGCGTTCCTCCTCTGGGCCGCGGTGGGCTGGTTTACGTTCAGACAGAGTCAGCAGCGGTGGTGGCTGGCAGCCTTGTGTCCTGCAGGCCTGGCGTTGCTGATTGGTTTTGCCATTCCTAACCTGGTGGTGGATTCCAAACAGCCGCAGTCGCTGGTCGATACCGTGCGCGAGCCGCTTCAGGAAAGCCGATTTGTGCTGGCCAATAACGTTGGCGTGGCCGCGGGTCTGGCGTGGGAGCTGAAGCGTAATGACATTACGCTGTTTGGTCAGAGCGGCGAACTGCGTTACGGGCTGGATTATCCCGATGTGAAAGATCGTTACGTCGACAAAGATGACTTCGCGCAGTGGCTGGCGACGCATCGTCAGCAGGGGCGTGTGTCGCTGGTGGTTCTGCTGTCAAAGCGTGACGATATCTCACGGGCGAATTTACCGCAGCCGGACAATCTCTATATCCAGGGACGGTTTGCCTTGCTGGAGTATCTGCCGAAGTGATGACCTGGACCTGGCTGGTACTGGCAAGCTTGCTCAGCTGCGCGGGGCAGTTATGCCAGAAACAGGCCACCCGTCCGGCGAAAGCCGGGCGGCGCGGCGCGCACATTATGTTGTGGCTTGGTCTGGCAGGGCTGGCGCTGGGTAGCGGAATGCTGGTCTGGCTGGTGGTGCTGCAACGCCTGCCCGTTGGCGTCGCCTATCCTATGCTGAGCCTCAACTTTGTCTGGGTAACGCTGGCGGCAAAAGTATTCTGGCGCGAACACGTTGCTGCGCACCACTGGCTGGGGGTCGGGTTTATCATCATTGGGATTATCGTGCTGGGAGGAAGCCTGTGAAAGGCGCGTTCTGGGCGTTATGCAGCGTGCTGTTAGTCAGCGCCGCACAGCTGTTGCTGCGCGATGCCATGCAGGCACTGCCGCCGGTCAGCGATGTTCTGGCGCTTATTTCCGCGCTGTGGCACTTCTCATCCGGCACGGGCGCGCTGCTGCTGGGGTTGATGGGGTATGTGGCCTCTATGGGCTGCTGGTATCTGGCGCTGCATCGCATGGCGCTCAGCAAAGCATATGCCTTGCTGAGCCTCAGTTATATTCTGGTGTGGGCCGCGGCAATCGTCCTGCCCGGCTGGGGGGAACACTTCTCCTGGCACGGGCTGGTGGGCGTCGGGTTTATTATGCTGGGTGTATTAACGATTTTTAGGCCAGCACGTCGTCAGCAGAATGGATCAGGCCGGCGCTGAGTTCGAAGGGCGTTGCGGTACAGACCGCAAGGCTCAGCGAGTCTATGCGGCAGTGGCTGACTGAATGAAACGCGCTGGCGGTACTGTCAATGCTAACCATTTGCCAGGCGTGACCGCCGCACTGTTTAACGATCGCTTCCTTTCGCGTCCAGATACGCCAGAATGCCGTAAGCTGGCGCTCTGGCGTTTCCTTTTCCAGCTCTTCATGCTCGGCGCCGCTGAAGACGGCATTAGCGAGCGTGCGCCAGTTATCCTGCGGGCGAATACGTTCCAGGGAGCAGCCCACGTTACCTTCGTCACTGATAATTAACGCAATCTCATCTCCCGAGTGGCTAAGGCTGAACCACAGCGGATAGTCGCCGGCAAAAAGGGGTTTCCCCTGTTCGTTGTGGATAATCTCCGGGAGTGGCGTCGGCGCCAACAGACGCGAAAGCAACCCGCGTCCAGCGAGCCAGCGCGCGCGATGGGCGCCTTCGGGCGCGTGTCGGGAGAGCGCTTCAGCCCAGCGGTTGGTGCTCAGCGAGGAGATTTTTCCCAGAAAAACCTGGTACATATAACGTCTGGCCTTCAGTCAAACAGAGAGTCGCAAAGTTGCGCGGCGAAACCATTACTATAATCTATTGTCCCCGATAATGGCTAACCCGACCAGCGGCTTAGCCCGGCAACCGGCTTTTGGGTCGTCCCGGCCCCAGCAGGATCGCCAGCTTGCTGCCCCCTTTGGTGGTCTCCATCCAGATTTTACATACGCTGGTCAGCGGAACCGACAGCAGCATCCCAACCGGGCCCAGCAGCCATCCCCAAATCAGTAAGGATAAAAATACCACCAGCGTCGACATGCCCAGCCGGTGCCCCATCATGCGCGGCTCGAGAATATTCCCCAGCACCATATGCACGACGAGGAACAGCGCGCCGACCAGCATACATTCATAAAATCCATTAAACAGAAACGCCTGAATCATCGGCGGCACGGCGGAGAGCACGGCGCCAATGTTGGGAACGTAGTTCAGCAGAAATGCCAGCACCCCCCACATCAGGGCGAACTGGACGCCCATCAGCATCAGCCCCAGCCAGACAATGATCCCGGTCCATACGCTCAACAGCGTTTTCAGCGCCAGATATTTGGACACGCCCTTCAGCGCGCGGTGTAAACCGGCAATATGGATTTGCGGGTTATTTAATGCAAAACGCAGCTTGTAGGGCACATGACGGACTTCGAACAGCATGAACACCACCGTCATGACCAGCAGCAAAATGCTGGCCATCGCGCCGGAAAGACCGGTCATCAGCGTGGTGGCGTAGGTCATAACTTTCTCTGAATCCATCCTGCGCAGCATCCGTTCTGGCGAGATATGCAGATTAAGAAAGGGCATCATCTCCTGCAGGGCGATGATTTTGCGCGTCAGCTCTTTATTGTACTGCGGCAGCATGGTGGAGAATTCGCTCAGCGATGCGGCCAGTACGCCGAAGAGTGCCGTCAGGCCAATCAGCATTACAATCACCACAATAGTGATGGCCACCGGGCGGCTAACGCCCCGGCGTAAAAACCAGGTCACCAGCGGATTGAGAACAATGGCAAAAAAGAGTGCCAGCAGAAGCTGGACGATAATGTCAGCGGCAGCATGAATACCCGCGAGGATAACCACCAGACAGGCGAGTTTTAATAAAATGTGGAGTCCTGCTTTATCGGGCTGGGGGGAGATCATGCGCGTTCCTTAGTAAGATGACGCATTAAGTGTAGTGCCTGGCTTCCGCTTCGTCTGGCACCGATAATCTGAAAGTCGGGGCTGATTTTCTGATGGCGTCGTGGTAATAGTGAAACACTGTTGCAAAAAATTCAGGTCTAACTCCATGCCCGAACCTGCCGCTGAACCGGCGCTGAGCGGATTGCGCCTCAATCTGCGTATTGTTTCCGTCGTCATTTTCAACTTTGCCAGTTATCTGACCATTGGTCTGCCGCTGGCGGTCTTGCCGGGCTATGTCCATGACGTAATGGGGTTTAGCGCATTCTGGGCGGGGCTGGTGATTAGCCTGCAGTATTTCGCCACGCTGTTAAGCCGGCCGCATGCCGGGCGCTACGCGGACATGTTCGGACCAAAAAGCATCGTCGTGGTGGGGTTGTGCGGCTGTTTCCTCAGTGGCCTGAGCTACCTGCTGGCGGCCACAACCAGCGCCTGGCCGCTGGTCAGTCTGACGCTCCTCTGTCTGGGCCGCGTCATCCTCGGTATTGGGCAAAGTCTGGCGGGAACCGGCTCCACGCTGTGGGGCGTGGGCGTTGTCGGCGCATCACACATTGGCCGGGTGATCTCCTGGAACGGAATTGTTACCTACGGCGCGATGGCGCTCGGTGCACCGCTCGGCGTGGCCTGTTATGCCTTTGGCGGGCTCTATGGACTCGCCATCACCATTATGGTGGTCGCGCTTCTGGCGATTCTGTTTGCCCTGCCGCGCCCGAAAGTAAAGGCCAGCAAGGGCAAGCCACTGCCGTTTCGGGCTGTGCTGGGCCGCGTATGGCCGTACGGTATGGCACTGGCCCTGGCGACGACCGGCTTCGGCGTCATTGCGACCTTCATTACCCTGTTCTATGACGCCAAAGGCTGGGAGGGCGCGGCCTTTGCGTTAACCCTCTTTAGCGTGGCGTTTGTTGGCGCGCGCCTGCTTTTCCCGAACGGCATCAACCGTCTGGGTGGGCTGAATGTGGCGATGATCTGCTTTGCGGTCGAGATAGTCGGGCTGCTGTTGACCGGTATCGCCAGTGCACCCTGGATGGCGAAAATGGGCGTCTTCCTTGCGGGGGCCGGTTTCTCGCTGGTCTTCCCGGCGCTGGGCGTGGTGGCGGTGAAAGCAGTGCCGCAGCAGAACCAGGGAGCGGCGCTGGCGACCTATACGGTATTTATGGATATGTCGTTAGGCATTACCGGGCCGCTGGCGGGGCTGGTGATGGCCTGGGCAGGGGTACCGGTGATTTATCTTGCCGCAGCGGGTCTGGTGATAATTGCCTTGTTACTGACGTGGCGGCTAAAAAAATGGCCCCCGGTGCAAGCACCGGAGGCCACGTCATCATCGTGAAGGTTACTGGATCACGATGGTGTTAATGATGTTTTCAGCCGCCGTCTGCGCTTTCTGCTGATCTTCCGCTGGCAGGGTGATCTGCAGGGTCAGCAGTTTGTTATCCACCTTGCCCAGCACCACAGAAGAGTAAGCGGTCTGGCCTTTGGCAGAGATGATGCTGTCCAGCTGTTGCAGCGTGTGGCCTTTCAGCTCGATGGATTTATTGGTCACCACCTGCAGCTGCGGATCGCGGCCGCGCTGCTGATCTTCCAGACGTTTAGACAGGACAGCCAGGTCTTCGCTGGTGTCGTCGCCCACAATCACAATGACCGCTTTCTGACCGGTTGCGTCGGAGTAAACGTGCATGTTGTTCGCCTGGGTACCCAGCTTGCCGCTCTGGTCAGTCATATCGGCTGGCAGAGAGAAACTGAGTTTGCCATCCATCAGATTCACCGGCTGGCCGGTCGCGTTGCTCTCTGCGGATGCGCCCTGAGCAGGCGTTTTCGTGTCGCTGTTATCACAGGCTGCAAGACCCACAACCAGCAGGCCAATCCCGACATATTTAACCAGATTGCGCATTGACTTCTTCCTTTCGATAAACGGCCATAACGGCTCATTCGTCCATCTTATCACAACTGATAAAGCGAACCCTTAACCAGCCTGCAATGCCGTGATTTCAGATTTATCTGCCAGCCTTTTCAGCAGCATATTCAGCAGCACGCCGTACATTGGCAGGAAGAAGACAATGCTGATGAGGACCTTGAAGCAGTAGTCCACCAGCGCAATTTCCATCCAGTGCTCGGCCATAAAGGCATCCGGGCTGCGCCAGAAAGCGATGAAGAAGAAGGCCAGCGTATCGCTCACGTTACCGAATAGCGTCGAGGCGGTAGGCGCCATCCACCAGCGATGGTTCTGGCGCAGACGGTTAAACACGTGCACGTCAAGGATCTGCCCCAGCGCGTAGGCCATAAAGCTTGCCGCGGCGATACGGGCGACAAACAGGTTGAAGTGCGTCAGCGCCTCAACGCCCTGCCAGCTTCCCATATAAAACAGGGACGACACCACGTATGAGATGAACAGCGCAGGAAGCATGACCGCAAAAATAATGCGGCGGGCCAGCGGTGCGCCAAAAATACGCACGGTCAAATCCGTGGCGAGGAAAATAAACGGAAAACTGAACGCGCCCCAGGTGGTATGAAAACCAAAGATGGAGATGGGGAGCTGCACCAGATAGTTACTGGACGTGATCACCAGTAAATGAAAAAGCGAAAGCCAGAACAACGCTTTAACGCGCTGTGATTCAGAGAACTGCGTCATATTGTGACCTTTTTATACGTTGGGGTGAGGGAACCCAATAAAAACCGCAGCATGATACTGCTTTGGCTGGACATTGCAATGGTTGATTTTTGCGCAATCGTTAACCTGGTTTGCATTGTCCGCCACCGGGCGTAAACTACAGCCGTTTTTACCAGACCGAGAAGACCATGACCGACCTGTTTTCCAGCCCAGACCATACCCTTGATGCTCAGGGCCTTCGCTGCCCGGAGCCGGTAATGATGGTACGTAAGACCGTGCGTAACATGCAGCCCGGTGAAACGCTGCTGATTATTGCCGACGACCCGGCCACGACCCGCGATATTCCCGGGTTTTGTACCTTTATGGAGCATGAGCTTGTGGCGCAGCAGACAGAAGCGCTGCCGTACCGGTATTTGATTCGTAAGGGGTAGGTGGTCCGCCGCTGCGGTCTGATGCCCTCACCCCGGCCCTCTCCCACGGGGAGAGGGGGCAAACACTAAAAATGGCCACTGCGTGGCCATTTTGCTTTTACCTAGCCTTTCATCCACGCGCGGATCCCGTCCAGGAACATCTGCGTCGCCATCATCACCAGAATCAGCCCCATCAGGCGCTCCAGCGCGTTAACCCCTTTCTCCCCCAGCAGGCGCAAGAACAGCGACGATTGCAGCAGGATGATAAATGTCCCACCCCAGGCGATAAGCAGGGCAATCACCAGGTGGCTCATTTGATTCGGATACTGATGTGACAGCAGCATCAGGGTGGCCAGAATGGTCGGCCCGGCGACGAGGGGAATCGCCAGCGGTACGATAAACGGCTCTTCGCCCGCGGGCAGGCCGCTGCTGCTCCCTTCGGCGCTCGGGAAAATCATCTTAATGGCAATCAGGAACAGAATAATCCCGCCGGAAATGGAGACCGTTTCTGCGCGCAGGTTCAGGAAGGCGAGGATCTTTTCTCCCGCAAACAGGAAGATAAACATCACCAGCAGGGCGATGAGCAGCTCGCGGATCATGATCGCCCGGCGGCGCTTCGGCTCAGTGTGCTTCAGCACCGACATGAAGATAGGCAGGTTGCCCAGTGGATCCATTATCAGGATCAATAAAACCGCTGCGGAAATGATTTCACTCATGTAAATTATCCCTGAACATCTCTATGGTTATTATGATAATTAGCTGTATTTCTGATTGCCGGGCAATCATCGATTAATTTCGCTTGCGACTTTGGCAGCATTTTGTAATGTGAAGCATATCCCAGTTCAATACTGGCTTGCACAATCAGCACACACCCTCAGCAGGAAAAAAATGCTATGAAAAACGTTGGTTTCATCGGCTGGCGCGGTATGGTCGGCTCTGTACTCATGCAACGCATGGTTGAAGAGCGCGATTTCGACGCTATCCGCCCGGTCTTCTTCTCCACTTCCCAGCTCGGCCAGGCTGCACCGTCCTTTGGTGGTACCACAGGCACGTTGCAGGATGCTTACGATCTGGAAGCGTTGAAGGCACTCGATATTATTGTGACCTGCCAGGGCGGCGATTATACCAACGAAATCTATCCTAAGCTGCGTGAAAGCGGCTGGCAGGGCTACTGGATTGACGCGGCCTCTTCGCTGCGCATGAAAGACGATGCCATCATTATTCTCGACCCGGTTAACCAGGGCGTGATCACCGATGGCCTGAACAACGGTGTGAAAACCTTTGTCGGTGGTAACTGCACCGTCAGCCTGATGCTGATGTCCCTTGGCGGCCTGTTTGCGCAGGATCTGGTTGAATGGGTTTCCGTGGCGACCTACCAGGCCGCGTCCGGCGGCGGCGCGCGTCATATGCGCGAGCTGCTGACCCAGATGGGCCAGCTGCACCACAGTGTCGCAACCGAGCTGGCAAACCCGGCATCCGCGATCCTCGATATCGAGCGTAAAGTCACCGATCTGACCCGCAGCGGCGCGCTGCCGGTGGATAACTTTGGCGTACCGCTGGCCGGTGGCCTGATCCCATGGATCGACAAACAGCTGGATAACGGCCAGACCCGCGAAGAGTGGAAAGGTCAGGCTGAGACCAACAAAATCCTCAATACCGCGAACACCATTCCGGTTGACGGTCTGTGCGTGCGTATCGGCGCACTGCGCTGCCACAGCCAGGCCTTCACCATTAAACTGAAAAAAGATGTGTCTATTCCAACCGTGGAAGAGCTGCTGGCCGCGCACAACCCGTGGGCGAAAGTGGTACCAAACGATCGCGATATCACCATGCGTGAGCTGACCCCGGCTGCCGTCACCGGCACGCTGACCACGCCGGTTGGCCGTCTGCGTAAGCTGAACATGGGGCCGGAGTACCTCTCCGCGTTCACCGTCGGTGACCAGCTCCTGTGGGGCGCCGCCGAACCGCTGCGCCGCATGCTACGCCAGCTGGCGTAATAATTTGTTAATGACCGGGGGTGATTTTCACCCCCTTTTTTTGCGTACTACATGGAGTAACACGCGTATGTCTTATTTTTTATCAGGAGTCATGTAGAGCGTTGGCTATGCTTTAAGGAAGAGTCATTTCTTACCTGAGGTTAGGACGGGACTGAGTGGATGCCCGTCAGGTCACATTAAAGTCGTCCCAGGCGCTAAAAAGGACGACATAAAAAACAGGATGAATACCATGTCCGATCGTGTGGATAGAGACGTGATTAATGCGCTTATTGCGGGTCATTTTGCCGACCCCTTTTCCGTGCTGGGGATGCACCGTACAGAGGCCGGGCTGGAAGTTCGGGCGTTGTTACCGGATGCGACCGAAGTGTGGGTCATTGAGCCCAAAACCGGCCGCAAGGTGGCCAATCTTGAATGCCTCGACTCGCGTGGCTTCTTCTCGGGCATCATGCCCCGTCGTAAAAACCCCTTTCGTTATCAACTCGCCGTTATCTGGCACGGCCAGCAAAACCTGATTGATGATCCTTACAGCTTCGGTCCGCTCTTAAAAGAGATGGACGCCTGGCTGCTGTCTGAAGGTACGCATCTGCGCCCTTATGAAACGCTGGGTGCTCATGCGGATACCATGGACGGCATCACCGGCACGCGTTTTGCGGTGTGGGCGCCTAACGCCCAGCGCGTCTCCGTTGTCGGGCAGTTCAACTACTGGGACGGTCGTCGCCATCCGATGCGCCTGCGCCGGGAAACGGGCATCTGGGAGCTGTTTATCCCGGGGGCGCATAACGGCCAGCTCTACAAATTCGAAATGATCGATGCTCACGGCAAGCTGCGCATTAAAGCCGACCCGTATGCCTTCGAGGCGCAGATGCGTCCGGACACGGCGTCGCTGATTTGCGGCCTGCCGGAGAAGGTGGTCCAGACGGAAGAGCGTAAACAGGCCAACCGCTTTGATGCGCCGATCTCCGTCTATGAAGTGCATCTCGGCTCCTGGCGCCGCCACACCGATAACAACTTCTGGCTGAGCTACCGGGAACTCGCCGACCAGCTGGTGCCGTACGCTAAATGGATGGGCTTTACCCACCTCGAACTGCTGCCGGTTAACGAGCATCCGTTCGACGGCAGCTGGGGCTACCAGCCAACCGGGCTGTATGCCCCAACACGCCGCTTCGGCACGCGCGATGACTTCCGCTATTTCATTAATGCCGCGCACGCCGCCGGGCTGAACGTGATCCTCGACTGGGTGCCTGGTCATTTCCCTTCTGATGACTTTGCGCTGGCAGAGTTTGACGGCACAAAACTGTACGAGCACAGCGACCCGCGCGAAGGCTATCACCAGGACTGGAACACGCTGATCTACAACTATGGTCGTCGTGAAGTCGCGAACTATCTGGTCGGTAATGCCCTGTACTGGATTGAGCGCTTCGGCATTGATGCCCTGCGCGTGGATGCGGTGGCGTCAATGATCTACCGCGACTACAGCCGCAAAGAGGGCGAGTGGATCCCGAACGAGTATGGCGGCCGCGAAAACCTGGAAGCGATTGAATTCCTGCGCAGCACTAACCGTATTATCGGTGAGCAGGTCGAGGGTGCGGTTACCATGGCGGAGGAGTCGACGGACTTTGCAGGCGTCTCCCGACCCCCGTCATCAGGCGGTCTGGGGTTCTGGTATAAGTGGAACCTGGGCTGGATGCACGACACGCTCGACTACATGAAGCTCGACCCGGTGTACCGTCAGTACCATCACGACAAGCTCACCTTCGGCTTGCTCTATAACTACACCGAAAACTTCATGCTGCCGCTGTCGCACGATGAAGTGGTGCACGGCAAAAAATCCATTCTCGACCGTATGCCGGGCGATGCGTGGCAGAAGTTTGCCAACCTGCGCGCCTACTACGGCTGGATGTTTGCCTTCCCGGGTAAAAAACTGCTGTTTATGGGCAATGAATTTGCCCAGGGGCGCGAGTGGAACCACGACTCCAGTCTCGACTGGCATTTGCTGGAAGGCGGCGACAACTGGCACCACGGCGTGCAGCGTCTGGTGCGTGACCTGAACCTGACCTATCGCCATCACAAAGCCCTCCACGAGCTGGATTTCGACCCCTACGGCTTCGAGTGGCTGGTAGTGGACGACCATGAGCGTTCGGTATTTGTCTTTGTGCGTCGTGATAAAGCCGGCAACGAAATCATCGTCGCCAGTAACTTCACGCCGGTACCGCGCGAACACTACCGCTTTGGCATTAACCAGCCGGGGAAATGGCGCGAAATTCTGAATACCGATTCCATGCACTACCACGGCAGCAACGCCGGTAACGGCGGGCTGGTGCAGAGCGACGCCATCGAAAGCCACGGGCGGCCAAACTCCCTGAGCCTGACGCTGCCGCCGCTTGGCACTATCTGGCTGATGCGGGAGGGTGAATGACGCAGCTTACGGCAGGTCATCCCGAACCGCTCGGCGCGCGTTTTGACGGTAAGGGCGTGAACTTCTCGCTCTTTTCCGCTCACGCGGAGCGGGTGGAACTTTGTGTGTTTGACGGGGAAGGTAACGAGCACCGTTACGATTTACCGTCTCGCACAGGGGATATCTGGCACGGGTACCTGTCCGGCGGGCGTCCGGGGATGCATTACGGTTTTCGCGTACACGGTCCGTGGCAACCGGCTCAGGGGCACTGGTTTAACCCGGCGAAGCTGTTGATTGACCCGTGTGCGCACCGCGTCGATGGCGAATTTAAAGACGACCCGCTGTTTCACGTCGGCTACGGTGAGCCCGACCACCGCGACAGCGCGCCGGTCGTGCCCAAAAGCGTGGTGGTGAACGACCTCTACGACTGGGAAGACGATGCACCGCCGCGCACGCCGTGGGGCAACACCGTGATTTATGAAGCGCATGTCAAAGGGCTGACCTGGCTGCACCCGTCGATCCCCAACGCGATGCGCGGCACCTATCAGGCACTCGGCCATCCAACGATGATTGCCTATCTGAAACACCTCGGTATCACCGCGCTGGAACTGCTCCCCGTCGCCCATTTCGCCAATGAACCCCGCCTGCAGCGGCTGGGGCTGAGCAACTACTGGGGCTACAACCCGCTGGCGATGTTCGCCCTAGAACCCCGCTACGCCGCCCATCCGGAGACGGCGCGGGACGAGTTTCGTGATGCGGTGAAGGCGCTGCACGCGGCGGGCATTGAGGTCATTCTGGACGTGGTGCTGAACCACAGCGCTGAAAGCGATCTCGACGGCCCGACGCTCTCCATGCGCGGAATTGATAACCGTAGCTATTATTGGATCAGAGAGGATGGCGATTACGAGAACTGGACCGGCTGCGGTAACACCCTCAACCTCAGCCATCCAGCGGTCACGCATTTTGCTTATGAATGCCTGAAATACTGGGTTGAGACGTTCCACGTCGATGGTTTTCGTTTCGACCTGGCGCCCGTCATGGGGCGCACGCCGGCATTCAGCCAGCAGGCTCCTCTGTTTGAGACCATCAAAAATTGCCCGGTGCTCTCGCAGGTGAAACTGATCGCCGAGCCGTGGGACATCGGTGAGGGCGGCTATCAGGTGGGGAATTTCCCGCCGCTGTTTGCCGAGTGGAACGACCATTATCGCGATGCCATGCGCCGCTTCTGGCTGGCGCGCGATCTGTCATTGGGGGAGTTCGCCGGGCGCTTTGCCGCCTCCAGCGATCTCTTCAGGCGCGACGGCAAACGGCCGTCGGCCACCATTAATCTGGTGACGGCGCACGACGGTTTTACGCTGCGCGACTGCGTTTGTTTCAATCAGAAACACAATGAAGCGAACGGCGAAGAGAATCGCGATGGCACTAACAATAACCATAGCTTTAATCATGGTATAGAAGGATTAGGCGGGAGCCTGGACGTGATTGAGCGGCGTCGCGCCAGCGTTCATGCGCTGCTGACGACGCTTTTGTTATCGCAGGGCACGCCGATGCTGCTGGCGGGCGATGAGCACGGCCACAGTCAGCACGGCAACAATAACGCCTATTGCCAGGACAATACCCTGACCTGGCTCGACTGGGGTGAGGCGAACAGTGGGCTGACCCATTTCACCGCAGCGCTGATCCACCTTCGCCAGCAGATCCCCGCGCTCACCGCCGATCGCTGGTGGGAAGAGGGCGACGGCAACGTTCGCTGGCTGAATAAAGACGCGCAACCGTTGAGTGCGCAAGAGTGGCAACACGGCATCACCTGTCTGCAAATCCTGCTGTCGGATAAGTGGCTGGTGACGCTGAACGCGACGGATGACGTCGCAGAGATTGTTTTACCTGACGGGGAATGGCGCGCTGTTCCCCCCTTTGCCGGAGCGGATAATCCGGTAGTAATGGCTGTCTGGCACGGGCCTGCGCACGGAGTGTGCGTATTCCAAAGATGATAAAAAAGGAGTTAGTCATGGTTAGATTAGAGAAGAACGATCCCTTAATGTTGGCACGCCAGCTACCATTAAAAACGGTTGCCCTGATACTTGCGGGCGGGCGTGGTACCCGTCTGAAAGATTTGACCATCAAGCGCGCCAAGCCGGCCGTTCACTTTGGTGGTAAGTTCCGCATCATCGACTTTGCGCTCTCCAACTGCCTGAACTCAGGCATTCGCCGTATTGGCGTCATTACGCAATATCAGTCGCACACGCTGGTTCAGCATATTCAGCGCGGCTGGTCATTCTTCAGTGAAGAGATGAACGAGTTTGTCGATCTCCTTCCTGCTCAGCAACGTGTTCACGGCGAGAACTGGTATCGCGGGACGGCGGATGCGGTGACGCAGAACCTCGACATCATTCGTCGCTATAACGCGGAATACATTGTGATCCTCGCCGGGGATCACATCTACAAGCAAGATTACTCCCACATGCTCATCGACCACGTCGAAAAAGGGGCGCGCTGCACCGTGGCGTGTCTGCCGGTGCCCGTTGCCGAGGCGACGGCGTTTGGCGTGATGCATGTGGACGCCGACGATAAAATCATCGACTTCGTCGAAAAACCGGCGAACCCGCCAACCATGCCGGGCGATGACACCAAATCCCTCGCCAGCATGGGGATCTATGTCTTTGATGCAGATTATCTTTATGAGCTGCTGGAAGACGACGACAAAGACGAAAACTCCAGCCACGACTTCGGTAAAGACATCATCCCGAAAATCACCAAAGCTGGCATGGCGTATGCACATCCTTTCCCGCTGTCCTGCGTGCAGTCAGACCCGAATGCCGAGCCTTACTGGCGCGATGTGGGCACGCTGGAAGCGTACTGGAAAGCGAACCTCGATCTGGCCTCAGTCACGCCTGAGCTGGATATGTACGACCAGAACTGGCCGATTCGTACCCACATGGAATCCTTGCCGCCGGCCAAATTCGTGCAGGACCGCTCCGGCAGCCACGGTATGACGCTGAACTCGCTGGTCTCTGGCGGGTGCATTATCTCCGGTTCGGTGGTGGTGCAGTCCGTGCTGTTCCCGCGCGTGCGGATAAATTCATTCTGTAATATCGATTCGGCGGTCTTATTGCCGGATGTCTGGGTAGGGCGTTCGTGTCGTCTGCGTCGTTGCGTGATCGACCGCGCCTGCGTCATCCCTGAGGGGATGGTCATCGGTGAAAACGCGGAAGAAGACGCGCGTCGTTTCTACCGTTCGGAAGAGGGGATCGTGTTAGTCACACGGGAAATGTTGCGGAAGCTGCAGATCAAACAGGAGCGATGATGCAGGTTTTACACGTATGTTCTGAGATGTTCCCGTTGTTAAAAACGGGCGGTCTGGCGGATGTTCTTGGTGCATTACCGGCGGCACAAATCGCCGGAGGCGTGGATACCCGAGTCCTGCTGCCTGCCTTCCCGGATATCCGGCGCGGCATTCCTGATGCAAAGGTTGTGACCCGCCGTGAGACGTTTGCCGGACGCATCACCCTGCTGTTTGGACATTACAATGGCGTAGGGATTTACCTGATCGACGCGCCACACTTATACGACCGACCGGGCAGCCCGTATCACGATACGAACCTGTTCGCCTATACCGACAACGTGCTGCGCTTTGCGCTGCTCGGTTGGGTCGGGGCAGAAATGGCGACGGGGCTTGATCCGTTCTGGCGTCCGGATGTGGTGCACGCGCACGACTGGCATGCCGGGCTGGCTCCGGCGTATCTCGCCGCGCGCGGTCACCCGGCAAAATCGGTCTTTACGGTGCATAACCTCGCCTATCAGGGGATGTACTACGCGCATCATATGAATGACATCGATCTGCCATGGTCGTTCTTTAACATGCACGGGCTGGAGTTTAAGGGGCAGATTTCGTTCCTGAAGGCGGGGCTGTACTACGCCGATCACATCACGGCGGTCAGCCCAACCTATGCGCGAGAAATCACCCAGCCGGAGTTTGGCTACGGCATGGAAGGGCTACTGCAACAGCGCCATCGGGAAGGCCGCCTGTCGGGCATTCTGAACGGCGTGGATGAACAGATCTGGAGTCCGGAAACCGATCTCTTGCTGGCGGCACGCTATGGTCGCGATTCCGTGGAAGACAAAGCGGAAAACAAACGCCAGCTGCAGATTGCAATGGGGCTGAAGGTCAACGACAAAGTGCCGCTCTTCGCGGTGGTGAGCCGCCTGACCAGCCAGAAAGGGCTGGACCTGGTGCTGGAGGCGCTGCCCGGCTTGCTCGAGCAGGGCGGACAGCTGGCGCTGCTCGGCGCAGGCGACCCGGTGCTGCAGGAAGGTTTCCTCGCGGCGGCAGCGGAACACCCGGGGCAGGTGGGCGTGCAGATTGGTTACCACGAGGCATTTTCGCACCGCATTATGGGCGGCGCAGACGTCATTCTGGTGCCAAGCCGCTTCGAGCCCTGCGGCCTGACGCAGCTCTATGGCCTGAAATACGGCACCCTGCCGCTGGTACGCCGCACGGGCGGGCTGGCGGATACGGTGTCCGATAGCTCACTGGAAAACCTGGCGGACGGTATCGCCAGCGGGTTTGTTTTTGAAGACAGTAATGCCTGGTCGCTGCTTCGGGCGATTCGGCGTGCTTTCGTCTTGTGGTCCCGTCCGTCGCTGTGGCGTTACGTACAACGTCAGGCGATGTCCATGGACTTTAGCTGGCACGTTGCGGCGCAGTCGTACCGCGATCTTTATCAACGCTTGATGTAACGAGGCGAAGTTACTGATATGAATGCTCCATTTAGCTACTCTTCACCCACGCTCAGCGTTGAGGCGTTAAAGCACTCCATCGCCTATAAGCTGATGTTCACCATCGGGAAAGATCCGGTCATCGCCAACAAACACGAGTGGCTGAACGCCACTCTGTTTGCGGTGCGCGACCGTTTAGTTGAACGCTGGCTGCGATCAAACCGCGCCCAGCTCTCGCAGGAAACGCGTCAGGTTTACTACCTGTCGATGGAATTTTTGATTGGCCGCACGCTCTCCAACGCGCTGCTGTCGCTCGGCATTTACGACGACGTTAAAACCGCCCTCGAAGAGATGGGGCTGGATTTAGAAGAGCTGATTGACGAAGAGAACGACCCAGGCCTCGGCAACGGCGGCCTGGGGCGTCTTGCCGCCTGCTTCCTCGACTCGCTGGCGACCCTGGCGCTGCCGGGACGCGGGTACGGCATTCGCTACGACTACGGCATGTTCAAGCAGAACATCGTCGACGGGCGTCAGAAAGAGTCGCCGGACTACTGGCTGGAGTATGGCAACCCGTGGGAGTTCAAGCGTCACAATACCCGCTACAAGGTGCGCTTTGGCGGGCGTATTCAGCAGGAAGGTAAAAAATCCCGCTGGGTGGAGACCGAAGAGATCCTGGCCGTGGCCTACGACCAGATCATCCCCGGGTATGACACCGATGCCACCAACACGCTGCGCCTGTGGAGCGCCCAGGCCAGTAGCGAGATTAACCTCGGTAAATTCAATCAGGGTGACTATTTCGCCGCGGTGGAAGATAAAAACCACTCTGAAAACGTGTCCCGCGTGCTCTATCCCGATGACTCAACCTACTCCGGCCGCGAGCTGCGCCTGCGCCAGGAGTATTTCCTCGTCTCGGCGACGATTCAGGATATCCTCAGCCGCCATCACCAGCTGCACAAAACTTACGCCAATCTGGCGGAGAAAACCGCGATTCACCTCAACGACACGCACCCGGTGCTCTCTATTCCAGAGCTGATGCGTTTGCTTATCGACGAGCATAAGTTCAGCTGGGATGAGGCATTCGAAGTGACCTGCCAGGTGTTCTCGTACACCAACCACACGCTGATGAGCGAAGCGCTGGAAACCTGGCCGGTGGATATGCTCGGCAAAATCCTGCCGCGCCACCTGCAGATTATCTTCGAGATTAACGACTACTTCCTCAAGACGCTGCAGGAGCAGTACCCGAACGATACCGGCCTGCTGAGCCGGGCGTCGATCATTGATGAATCCAACGGTCGTCGCGTACGCATGGCCTGGCTGGCGGTAGTGATCAGCCACAAGGTAAACGGCGTGTCTGAGCTCCACTCAAACCTGATGGTGCAGTCGCTGTTTGCGGATTTCGCGAAGATCTTCCCGACGCGTTTCTGCAACGTGACCAACGGCGTCACGCCGCGTCGCTGGCTGGCGCTGGCGAACCAGCCGCTTTCTGACGTGCTGGATCAGAACATTGGCCGCACCTGGCGCACCGACCTGAGCCAGCTGAGCGAGCTGGAACAGCACATTGATTTCCCGACGGTGAACAAAGCCGTGCGCGAAGCCAAGCTGCTGAACAAAAAGCGTTTGTCGGTTTACCTTGCGCTGCATCTGAACGTGGTCGCCAACCCGAAAGCGTTGTTTGACGTGCAGATCAAACGTATTCACGAGTACAAGCGTCAGCTGATGAACGTGCTGCATGTGATTACCCACTACAACCGGATTAAGGCCGACCCGACGGCCGAGTGGGTGCCGCGCGTGAAAATCTTCGCCGGTAAAGCCGCTTCCGCCTATTACATGGCGAAGCACATTATCCATCTCATCAACGATGTGGCTAAGGTCGTCAACCTGGATCCGGATATTGGCGACAAGCTGAAGGTGGTGTTCATCCCGAACTACAGCGTAAGCCTGGCGCAGCTGATCATCCCGGCGGCGGATCTCTCTGAGCAGATTTCAACGGCGGGTACGGAAGCCTCCGGGACCAGTAACATGAAGTTTGCCCTCAACGGTGCGCTGACCATTGGCACCCTGGACGGGGCGAACGTTGAGATGCTGGAGCACGTAGGGGCTGAGAACATCTTTATCTTCGGGAACACCACGGAAGAAGTGGAGGCGCTGCGCAGAAAAGGCTACTCGCCGCGTGAGTTCTATGAAAAAGATGAAGAGTTACGTCAGGTACTGACGCAGATCGCGACCGGTGTATTCAGCCCGGACGAGCCGGGCCGCTATCGCGATCTGGTGGATTCGCTGATTAACTTTGGCGATCACTACCAGGTGCTGGCGGATTATCGCAGCTACGTGGACTGTCAGGATAAGGTGGACGAACTGTACCGTCAGCAGGAGAAGTGGACCAGTGCTGCGATGCATAACATCGCCAATATGGGGTATTTCTCGTCCGACAGGACCATCAAGGAGTATGCCGAGACGATCTGGCATATTGATCCGGTGAGGCTGTAAAAACAAAGCCCGGTGGCGCTGCGCTTACCGGGCCTTCGGGATCGAGTAGGCCGGGTAAGGCGGAGCCGCCACCCGGCTTTTTTTCAATTACGACGCTAACGACAGCTCACGCTTTCCCGCATGCTGCTGCAGCCACTGCGCCACACGCGACTGCTGTTCGGCATTCAGCCACATCCCTTCTTTGGTACGGCGCCAGATGGCGTCGTCCAGGCGGCGAACCCACTCGTGCTCGACCAGGTAACGCAGCTCGGCTTCGTACAGCTCGTGACCGAAATGCTCGCCCAGATCCGCAATGTCCTTCGCATCACCGAGGAACAGCTCGGTATTACTGCCGTAGGTGCGGGCGTAGTGGCGCGCCATGCCTTCGGTAATGAACGGGAAGCGACGGCGCAGCTTCGCGGCATAATCGTCGCGGTTGTCGCCGATATCACCGCCGGGCAGTACCGCGCCTTTGGTCCATGCCGGGCCAATGCCCTTATAGTACGGGGCCAGTTTTTCCAGCGCGTGCTCCGCCAGCTTGCGGTAGGTGGTGAGCTTGCCGCCAAACACCGACAGCAGCGGCGCCTGGCCGTCTACGTCGTGAATATCGAGCGTATAGTCGCGGGTGATGGCCTGCGGTGAGTCAGACTCGTCATCGCACAGCGGACGCACGCCGGAGTAAGTCCATACCACGTCATCGCGGGACAGCTGTTTCTTAAAGTGTGCGTTATACACTTTAAGGAGGTAGTTCACTTCGCTCTCGTCGATCTCAACGTTTTTCGGATCGCCTTTGTACTCCACGTCGGTGGTGCCGATGATCGAGAATTCGTCCATCCACGGGATCACAAACACGATGCGCTTATCTTCGTTCTGCAGAATGTACGCTTGTTTTTGCGTGTGTACGCGCGGCACCACAATATGGCTGCCCTTGATCAGGCGGATGCCGTACGGCGAAGGCAGATGCATGCCGTCGTCGAAGAACTGCTTCACCCACGGACCGGTGGCGTTCACCAGACCGCGCGCTTTCCAGCTGAATTTCTCGCCGGTATCAATGTCTTCTGCTTCGACGATCCACAGGCCGTTTTCACGACGCGCGGCGGTAGCGCGGGTACGGGTTTTCACCTCTCCACCTTTCTTCTCCACCATCTGCGCATTCGCCAGCACCAGACGTGCATCGTCCACCCAGCAGTCGGAATATTCGAAACCGCGCACGATTTCAGGCTTCAGGACCGATTCTGAGCCAAAACGCAAACCGTTCGAACCCGGCAGGCTGGTGCGTTTACCCAGATGATCGTACATAAACAGACCAATTCGGATCATCCACGCCGGACGCAGGTGCGGGCGATGGGGCAGACGGAAACGCATCGGGATCGCCAGATGCGGCGCCATTTTTAGCAGCACTTCACGTTCGGCCAGCGCTTCACTGACCAGGCGGAATTCGTAGTGTTCCAGGTAGCGCAGGCCACCGTGGATCAGCTTGGAGCTGGCGGACGACGTCGCGCAGGCGAGATCGTTAGCTTCCAGCATCAGCACGGATAAACCGCGTCCTGCGGCATCGACCGCAATACCGGCACCGTTGATGCCACCGCCTATCACAATCAGATCTTTGGTTTCCATAACACCCTCATGCACTTTCGTTAAAGCTCAAAAATGTTCGATATCGCTCATAATAGCAAAGGAACGCGCTTTTGGTAACATCAAAAAAACAATTTAGAGTGATATGGATAACATAATGGCGTTTACCCGCCGCCAGGACGTACACTACGGGGTAAAATTGTGTCGTTGACCCCTGTAAAGAGAACACCATGGATCAGTTTGAATGTATTAACGTAGAAGAAGCCCATCAGAAGATGCACCAGGGAACGGCGGTGCTGGTGGATATCCGCGATCCGCAGAGTTTTGCGATGGGCCATACGCCGGGCGCGTTCCATCTCACCAACGACACGCTGGGCGCGTTTATGCGCGATAACGACTTCGATACGCCGGTGATGGTGATGTGTTACCACGGCAACAGCAGCAAAGGCGCGGCGCAGTATCTGCTTCAGCAGGGCTACGACGCGGTGTACAGCGTCGACGGCGGCTTCGATGCCTGGCATCGTCATTTCCCGGCAGAAGTGGAATACGCCTTTGAGCGCTAATCCCGCTATACTGTTCCCTTTTGTGTGGAAATAAGCGACCGCTGCCCATGTTGATGATCACCTCTTTTACGAATCCGCGCGTCGCCCAGGCGTTTGTCGACTATATGGCAACGCAGGGCGTTATTCTGACCATTCAGCAACATACGCAGACCGATGTCTGGCTGGCCGATGAGAGCCAGGCCGGGCGGGTAAACGAGGAGCTGGCGCGTTTTCTTGAGAATCCTGGCGACCCGCGCTATCTGGCGGCAAGCTGGCAATCCGGCCAGACGGGCAGCGGATTGCATTACAGTCGTTTCCCTTTTCTTGCCACTATTCGCGAGCGCGCAGGGCCGTTTACGCTGCTGCTGATGGCCGCCTGTATTATCGTCTTCATTATCATGAACGTGGTGGGCGACCAGAGCGTGATGATCGCCCTGGCGTGGCCGTACGACCCCTCTCTGGAGTTTGACGTCTGGCGCTACTTCACCCATGCGCTGATGCACTTCTCAGTGATGCATATTCTCTTCAACCTGCTGTGGTGGTGGTATCTCGGCGGGATTGTCGAGAAGCGACTCGGCAGCGGTAAGCTGATCGTGATCACCGTGATTAGCGCCCTGTTGAGCGGCTACGTGCAGCATAAATTCAGCGGCCCGTGGTTCGGTGGGCTGTCGGGCGTCGTCTACGCCCTGATGGGCTATGTCTGGCTTCGCGGAGAGCGCGACCCGGAAAGCGGCATCTATTTACAACGCGGATTAATAGCCTTTGCGTTAATATGGCTAATTGCCGGATGGTTTGATCTGTTTGGTATGTCTATCGCCAATGGTGCGCACGTCACCGGCCTGGCGGTCGGGCTGGCAATGGCGCTTGCCGACACGCTCCATGCGCGAAAACGAACATAATTCTCAGGGATAATTGATGAAACAAACACAACGTCATGACGCCATTATCGAACTGGTCAAAAAACAGGGATACGTCAGCACCGAAGAGCTGGTCGAGCAGTTTGCCGTCAGCCCGCAAACGATCCGTCGTGACCTGAACGATCTGGCCGATCAGAACCGTATTTTGCGCCACCACGGCGGGGCGGCGCTGCCGTCCAGCTCGGTCAACACCTCCTGGCATGACCGTAAAGCCACGCAGACGGCGGAAAAAGAACGCATAGCCCGTAAAGTGGCGAGCCAAATCCCAAACGGGGCGACGCTGTTTATTGACATCGGTACCACGCCGGAAGCGGTTGCTCACGCGCTGCTGGATCACGAGAACCTGCGCGTGGTCACTAACAACCTGAACGTCGCCAACACTCTCATGCAGAAAGACGATTTCCGGATCATCCTCGCCGGTGGTGAACTGCGCAGCCGCGACGGGGGCATTATCGGTGAAGCGACGCTCGACTTTATCTCTCAATTCCGCCTCGACTTCGGCATTCTGGGGATCAGCGGTATCGACAGCGACGGCTCGCTGCTGGAATTTGATTACCACGAGGTGCGCACCAAGCGCGCGATTATTGAAAATTCACGCCACGTGATGCTGGTGGTGGACCATTCGAAGTTTGGCCGTAACGCGATGGTGAACATGGGCAGCATCAGCATTGTGGATGCGGTCTACACCGACGCGATGCCGCCAGCGGGCGTGATGCAGGTGATTAAAGATAATAATTTGCAGTTAGAATTGTGCTAGGAATTGTGTCGGGTGGCGCTGCGCTTACCCGACCTACAAAACCCCGTAGGCCCGCGCAAGCGTAGCGCCGCCGGGCAAGGAATTACACGCCATACCCCATCATCTTCAAGAGCTGCTGCGCATGCTGCACCGCATCCTGACGATGCGCCACACCCAGCTTCTGATACAGATTACGAATGTGCGTTTTGATGGTGGTCGCCGCCACCGCCAGCTCACCGGCAATCTGCTCGTTGCTGTAGCCGGAATAGATCAGCCCCAGCACCTGCCATTCCCGCTGGGTGAGCGGGCTGGTGCGAATAAGCTCCGGCACTTCCGGATGGTTTAGCAGACGTTCAACGAAGTTCTCATCAAAATGCGCAAATTTGTGGCGATGATGCTGGTTAATCTCGCGCAGAATACGCTGAGCACGATGCTGATCCAGCTCCGGCAGGGTATTCAGCTGAATCAGCTGGCGCAGCTGTTGCGCCATCACTTCACCTTCAATCACAAAGTGGCTGATAAACCCGGTACGGTTCGCCAGCTGCAGCGCTTCCAGCAGCACGCGCTGGGCGTCATTTTTGCGTCCCGCCTGCCAGTAAAGCTGGTTAAGCAGCAGCAGGTTGCGGTTCAGATCGCTCATCAGGCGCAGGCTACGGGCGTTTTCGTTTAACTCTTCCAGTACGATCTCGGCAGGCTCGAAGTCACCCAGCAGGATCTGCACGCGGGCGATGTTGCGCCACTGGCTTTGCAGGAAGTGGTTATTGGCAAACTCTGGTTTTGGCGTATGACGCAGCCAGTTGGCGGCGGATTTTTTATCCCCCGTCATCTGCCAGTAAATCACCCGGACCTTATCGGCGTTTGACACCCAGTCGCTGTGGTACTGGCCGTTGCCGAGCAGGTTTTCCAGACGGTTAAGGTGATTGCGGGCGTTATCAAGATCGCCGCGCGCCAGCGAGCACTGCACCAGCAGCGCCAGGCACTGCAACTGCTGCTGCGGCTGGAAGCCAGAGAGCACGTTCACACCCTGACGGGCGCAGCTTTCTGCTTCATCGAGGCGTGACCATGCCCACAGCAGCTGAGCGCGAATGCGCAACAGGAACTCGTGCATCGGCAGCTGTTCCAGATGCTGTTCACGAATCAGCTGGAACGCTTTTTCCTGATTTTCCCAGGCAGCCTGCAGGAACCCCTGAGCGAATAAAATTTCACTTTGCTGAATCAGACTCCACAGGGCGTAGTGCCACACATCATGGCGGCGCGCCATCTGCTCGGTTTGCTGCATCAGGGAAAGGGAGCGCGTCAGCTCGCCCTTGCAGTGCAGTACTTCCCCGTGTACCGAGGTCGCCACGATGCGGCTGTAGAAATTAGCCAGCGGCAGTTCATCCAGCGCGACCATCGCCAGCCGTTCCGCTTCATCCGGGTCGCCGTCGTTAATTGCGACCTGCGCCCGCAGGGCGTTAAATTCGCCGTGCAGGGTGGTATCCATTTCACTTTCCATCTCCTGCTCGGCACGCGCCAGCAGGGTATTGACCTCACTGTAGCGGTGCTGGCTTTGCATCAGCCAGGCCTGCAGCAGAACCAGACGCGGGTTCTCCAGCAGGCTCTCCCACGGCAGGGCTTTCAGCGACTCTTCCAGCAGCGTCAGTTCGCTGTGGTTAAACAGCCCCCACGCGTGGTTGAGCAGAATATCGCGCAGCATACTGGCGTCACCGGCAGCCAGCGCGTGGTGAATGGCCTCGCTCGGGAAGCCTTGCGCCATCCAGCTTTCAGCGGCGGCGCGATGGATTTCCGGCAGTTCTGTGGCAAGCTCCCACTGACAGCGCTGGCGCAGGAAGCTACCAAACAAGGGATGGTAGCTGAACCACTCGCCGGGATCGTCCATGCGTGTCAGGAACAGGCCCTGACGTTCAATCTCTTCCAGCTGTAACTGGCCGTTTTCACAGCCGGTAACGCGCACGATCAGCGCGTCGTTCATCGAACGCAGCAGGGAGCTTTTCAGCAGGAAATGACGGGTTGAAGGATCAACGCTGTCCAGCACCTCGTCCACCAGATAATCAGAGAGATGGCTGGCGTTGATACCGGCCAGACGCCGTGCCGACTGGTGTGTCGGGCTGTTGTTTTGCCGCGCAGAGAGGGCAATCAGCTGCAATGCCGTGGCCCAGCCCGCGACGTCATCGCACAGGCGGCTGCTTTCAGCGGCCTCAATCGGCGAGGTCAGGCGGCAGTCGAAGAACTGTTTCGCTTCCTGATGGGTAAAGGCCAACTGCTGGCTGCCAATCTCCAGCAGCTGATCGCGCACGCGCAGGTTGGCAATGCCCAGCTGTGGCAGGTTGCGCGACAGCACCACCAGGGTCAGGTTTTCCGGTTGATGGCGCAGGAAGAAACGCATCGACTCGTGGATAACCGGATTTGAAATCAGATGATAATCATCAATCACCACATAAAGCGGACGATGCCATTCAGCCAGTTCAATGAACAGCTGAGAGAAAAGGGAGGACAGGCTGGCGTACTGGCGCTTTTGCACCATCACCTCACTGGCGACGCAGTGTCCATTCGTGGCCTGTTGAATGGCAGCAATCAGATAGCTGGCAAAACGCTCTTGCTGGTTATCGCCCTCATCAAGGGAGTACCAGCCAAGATCGCTCTTACCTGCGGCCCATTGCGAAATGAGCGTTGTTTTTCCATAACCTGCAGGGCTCGTAACCAGCGCCAGTCGGAAATTATGCGCGCCGGAAAGTTTAGCCAGCAGACGCTCGCGGACCACTGTATGGTCGAGACGAACCGGGCGACTTAATTTAGACGGAATCAACATAGGTTTCACTTCACTGTGGGGAACGAGAGATTTTATTTTTTTTGCGCTTCGTAATTAATAGCTATAAGGTCGGACAGATAGAGAACTATTGCAAGTTATGTCTGGATTTGGTGGCTCTGAATTTGCACTCTGTCACAAAACATTCAGGCAGATGATGGAACTTTCCTGAAAGGGCTGTGACGCCGCGCCAGTGCTGGCTTGTATGGTTCTCTTGCGGTTATGCTGAAACTGGTTTCAGAAAGGGATAGTGACGCCAAATTTAATAAAGTCCGGGTAAAGTTCAGTGAGCTTAATAATCTCCTTAGATATGACCCAATTGCAGAAATATTATTCTACGTAAGTAATCATTTCAGCGCGGATTAATTTCGTCCGAAACTGCATTTCATTTCTTTGACATTCTTCCCGGTGACGTTTTCCTCTTCCGGGCACACTCAGGCTATGCTCTGAGAGTGGCCTCGATCACACTTTTATGCTCATCCCCGCTACTCCTCCCTGTCTAATCCCCCACAGGATGAGGAAGAGGTGAAATGAGCCAGGCACACTAGCGCCAACTTGTGTTTTCTTTCTAAAGGATGCCGATCCCCTATGTCACAGCCTACCTTCAACAAAGCTCAATTCCAGGCTGCCCTGACGCGTCAGTGGCAGCGTTTTGGCCTTCATGCTGCAAACGAGATGACGCCTCACCAGTGGTGGCAGGCGGTGAGCGGGGCGCTCGCAGAGCAGCTGGATGCTCAACCCGTGGCGAAGCCCGTCAAAGGCCAGCGTCACGTCAACTATATCTCGATGGAATTCCTGATTGGCCGCCTGACGGGCAACAATCTGCTGAACCTTGGCTGGTATCAGGAGGTGGGTGATGTGCTGAAAGCGCACGACATCAACCTGACTGACCTGCTGGAAGAAGAGATTGACCCGGCTCTCGGTAACGGTGGTCTGGGTCGCCTGGCGGCCTGCTTCCTTGACTCCATGGCAACGGTTGGCCAGTCCGCCATTGGCTATGGCCTGAACTATCAGTATGGCCTGTTCCGTCAGTCGTTCGCTGATGGTCACCAGATGGAAGCGCCAGATGACTGGCACCGCAATACCTACCCGTGGTTCCGCCACAATGCGCAGCTGGACGTGCAGGTCGGCATCGGTGGGAAAGTCACAAAGCAAGGCCTCTGGGAACCGGCTTTCACCATCACCGGTGAAGCCTGGGATCTGCCGGTGCTTGGCTACCGTAACGGCGTGGCGCAGCCGCTGCGCCTGTGGCAGGCGAAGCACGCTCATCCGTTCAACCTGACCAAATTCAACGACGGCGATTTCCTGCGTGCCGAGCAGCAGGGTATCGACGCCGAGAAGCTGACCAAAGTCCTCTACCCGAACGACAACCATCTGGCGGGTAAAAAACTGCGTCTGATGCAGCAGTATTTCCAGTGCGCCTGCTCCGTGGCGGACATTCTGCGCCGTCATCACCTGGCGGGCCGCAAGCTGGCACAGTTGCCGGACTTCGAAGTGATTCAGCTCAACGACACGCACCCGACCATCGCCATTCCTGAACTGCTGCGCGTGCTGATCGACGAGCATCAGCTGAGCTGGGATGACGCCTGGGCGATTACCAGCCGCACCTTCGCCTACACCAACCACACCCTGATGCCGGAAGCGCTGGAGTGCTGGGATGAGAAGCTGGTGAAAGCGCTGCTGCCGCGCCATATGCAGATCATTAACAAGATTAACGATCGGTTTAAAACCCTGGTGGATAAAACCTGGCCAGGCAATAAAGCGGTCTGGGCGAAGCTGGCAGTGGTCCACGATAAGCAGGTTCGCATGGCGAACATGTGCGTGGTGAGCGGCTTTGCGGTGAACGGCGTAGCGGCCCTGCACTCGGATCTGGTGGTTAAAGATCTGTTCCCGGAATATCACCAGCTGTGGCCGACCAAATTCCACAACGTGACCAACGGCATCACGCCGCGTCGCTGGATCAAGCAGTGCAACCCGCTGCTGGCCGATCTGCTGGATAAGACCCTGAAGAAAGAGTGGGCCAACGATCTGGACCAGCTGATCAACCTGGAAAAATACGCGGATGACGCGAAGTTCCGCGAGCAGTACCGTGCCATCAAGCTGGAGAACAAAGTTCGTCTGGCGGCGTTTGTGAAAGCGCGCACCGGGATTGAGATCAACCCGAATGCCATTTTCGATATCCAGATCAAGCGCCTGCATGAGTACAAACGTCAGCACCTTAACCTGCTGCACATCCTGGCGCTGTATAAAGAGATCCGCGAGAACCCGCAGGCCGACCGCGTGCCGCGCGTGTTCCTGTTCGGTGCGAAAGCGGCACCGGGCTACTACCTGGCGAAAAATATCATCCTCGCCATTAATAAAGTGGCGGCGGCGATCAACAACGATCCGAAGGTGGGCGACAAGCTGAAGGTGGTGTTCCTGCCGGATTACTGCGTCTCGGCGGCTGAAATGCTGATCCCGGCGGCGGATATTTCCGAGCAGATCTCGACCGCAGGGAAAGAGGCCTCCGGCACCGGTAACATGAAGCTGGCGCTGAACGGTGCGCTGACCGTTGGCACGCTGGACGGTGCGAACGTCGAAATCGCTGAGCAGGTCGGTGAAGAGAATATCTTCATCTTCGGTCATACCGTGGAAGAGGTGAAAGCCATCAAGGCCAAAGGCTACGACCCGGTGAAATGGCGTAAGAAAGACAAAGTGCTGGATGCGGTGCTGAAAGAGCTGGAGAGCGGTAAATACAGCGACGGTGACAAGCACGCGTTTGACCAGATGCTGCACAGCATGGACAAGCATGGCGGTGACCCGTATCTGGTGATGGCCGATTTCACCGCCTATGTGGACGCGCAAAAGCAGGTCGACGTGCTGTATCGCGACCAGGACGCGTGGACCCGGGCATGCATTCTGAACACGGCGCGCTGCGGTATGTTCAGCTCTGACCGCTCAATCCGTGATTATCAGGCTCGTATCTGGCAGGCAAAACGCTAAGGAAGCGCGATGGAGAGTAAACGTCTGGACAGTGCCGCGCAGGCGGCGGGAATTAGCCTCAGTTACATCAATGCGCACGGCAAACCGCAGTCTATTGGTGCGGACACCAAAAGACGTTTGCTGAATGCCATGCACAAAGCCGACGCGAAAGCGTCGGCACTACCGGTGCCAAACGTAAAGGTCTTTACTGCGGGCAAAAAAATGTCGCTGACGGTGGAGGGGCGCGGCGAGTTTAGCTGGCTGCTCACCACCGAAGAGGGGCATCAGCATAAAGGCCACGCCACCGGCGGCAAAGCGTTTAACCTTCCGGCGAAACTGCCGGAGGGCTATCACAGCCTGACGCTCACCCAGGACGAGCAGCGTTTTCACTGCCGGGTGATTGTCGCGCCAAAACGCTGCTATGAGCCGCAGGCGCTGCTCGAAGGCAAAAAGCTGTGGGGCGCCTGCGTGCAGCTCTACACGCTGCGTTCCGACAGCAACTGGGGCATCGGCGATTTTGGCGATCTGAAGAATATGCTGGCCTCCGTGGGTGAGCGCGGCGGCGCGTTCATCGGCCTCAACCCGATCCACGCGCTCTATCCGGCGAACCCGGAAAGCGCCAGCCCGTACAGCCCGTCCTCCCGTCGCTGGCTGAACGTCATTTATATCGACGTTAACGCGTTGGATGATTTTAAAAACAGTAAAGACGCGCAGGCGTGGTGGAAGCTTGAGACCACGAAGCAGATGCTGAAACAGGCCCGCGAAGCGGACTGGGTCGATTACGCTACTGTGACCGCGCTAAAAATGGCGGCGCTGCGTCTGGCCTGGAAAGGCTTTGCTAAGCGCAATGACGATCAGATGGCGGCCTTCCGCCAGTTTGTGGTGCAGGAAGGCGAAAGCCTCTACTGGCAGGCGGCATTCGATGCGCTGCACGCGCATCAGGTGAAAGAGGACGAAATGCGCTGGGGCTGGCCGGTCTGGCCGGAAGCGTACCAGTCCGTGGACACCCCGGAAGTCAAAGCTTTCTGTAAAACGCATGCCGACGAGGTGGACTTCTATCTGTGGCTGCAGTGGCTGGCCTACAGCCAGTTTGCCGCCTGCTGGCAGGTAAGCCAGGGCTATAACATGCCGATCGGCCTGTATCGCGACCTGGCCGTCGGTGTGGCAGAAGGCGGCGCGGAAACCTGGTGTGACCGTGAGCTTTACTGCCTGAAAGCGTCCGTCGGTGCGCCGCCGGATATCCTTGGGCCGCTCGGTCAGAACTGGGGCTTGCCGCCGATGGATCCGCACGTGATGGCGGCGCGCGCGTACGAGCCGTTTATCGACCTGCTGCGTGCGAACATGCAAAACTGTGGCGCGCTGCGTATTGACCACGTCATGTCCGTACTGCGCCTGTGGTGGATCCCTTACGGCGAAACGGCCGATCACGGCGCGTACGTCCAGTATCCGGTAGACGATCTGCTGTCGATCCTGGCCCTGGAGAGTAAGCGTCACCAGTGTATGGTGATCGGGGAAGATCTCGGTACCGTGCCGGTGGAAATTGTCAGCAAGCTCCGCGACAGCGGCGTGTACTCCTATAAAGTGCTCTATTTTGAAAACGACCATGAGAAAACCTTCCGCGCGCCGAAAGCGTATCCAGAACAGTCAATGGCAGTCGCGACGACGCATGATCTTCCTACGCTCAGAGGTTACTGGGAAAGCGGCGATCTGACGCTCGGGAAAACGCTGGGTCTCTATCCTGATGAAGAGGTTCTGCGCGGGCTGTATCAGGATCGCGAGCTGGCGAAGCAGGGGCTGCTGGATGCGCTGCATAAGCATGGCTGCCTGCCGAAGCGCGCCGGTCACAAGGCGTCGCTGATGGCGATGACGCCAACGCTCAACCGCGGTTTGCAGCGCTATATTGCCGACAGCAACAGCGCTCTGCTTGGCCTTCAGCCGGAAGACTGGATTGATATGGCGGAGCCGGTGAACATCCCGGGCACCAGCTATCAGTACAAGAACTGGCGTCGCAAATTGTCCACAACGCTTGAGAAGATGTTTGCCGATGACGGGGTGAACAGGCTGATTAAGGATTTGGATAAGCGGCGAAAAGCGGCTGCTAAGAAGTGATAAAAAACCCGCCAGTGGCGGGTTTTTTATTGCCCGGTGGCGCTACGCTTACCGGGCCTACATGGAGCCAGTAGGTCGGGTAAGGCGAAGCCGCCACCCGACTTATGACATCAAACCACCATATTCAACAGCAGCACCCCAACCAGGCCACACACCGAAATAATGGTTTCCAGCGCGGACCAGGACTTGATGGTTTCACCGATGGTCAGGTTGAAGTACTCCTTAAACAGCCAGAAGCCCGGGTCGTTCACGTGAGAGAAAATCACGCTACCGGAACCGACCGCGATAACCATCAGCTCAGGACTGACGCCCGTGGTGGCAATCAGCGGCGCAACGATACCGCCTGCAGTAATCGCAGCAACGGTTGCAGAACCCAGCGCAATACGCAGAACCGCGGCAATAGACCAGGCCATCAGGAGCGGCGACACGTTGGTTTCATGCATCATCGCAGCGATGTATTTGTCCACGCCGCTGTCAACCAGCACCTGCTTGAACGCACCGCCACCGCCGATGATCAGGAGCATCATGGCAATAATTTTGATGGAAGAGGTCAATGTGTCGTTGATCTGATCCATTGAACGACCCCGGTTCAGACCGAAGGTGAACATCGCGATCAGGACGGCAATCAGCGTAGCCATGACCGGATCGCCCAGGAATTCTGCCACGCCCAGGAACGCATGACCTTTCGGCAGGATCATCTCTGCCACGGCGCGCATCGCCATCAGGATCACCGGTACCAGCGAGGTCCAGACGCTGACGCCAAAGCCAGGCATCTCTTCTTCGGTGAAGGTTTTCGCGCTGTACAGACCTTCCGGAATTGGCTTATCGATACCTTTCAGGAAGCGGGCATATACCGGGCCTGCCAGAATCACGGTCGGGATTGCCAGAATCGTACCGAACAGCAGGGTTTTACCCATATCGGCGTGGAAGATGGTGGCGATTGCCGTTGGGCCCGGGTGAGGTGGCAGGAAGCCGTGGGTCACGGACAGCGCCGCAGCCATTGGCACACCCACAAACAGCAGCGGAATGTTAGCCGCCGCTGCGATGGTGAACACCAGTGGCAGCATCAGCACGAAGCCCACTTCATAGAACAGCGCGAAACCGACGGTAAAACCGGTCAACACCACCGCCCACTGAATGTTCTTCTTACCAAATTTGTCGATAAGCGTGGTGGCAATACGCTGCGCGCCGCCACAGTCTGCCAGCATTTTGCCGAGCATGGCACCGAAGCCCATGATCAGCGCCAGGCTGCCGAGCGTGCCGCCGACACCGGCTTTAATGGAGCTGATAACTTTAACCAGCGGCATACCCTGCATCAGACCGACTGCAAGTGCCACCAGAACCAGAGCGATAAATCCGTTCATTTTGAAACGGATCATCAAGAGCAGTAATAACACAACACCGATAGCAACGATGACTAATGGCATGATTTACCTGGCCTTTGAATTGTTATGGGTAACGTCATTGTTTCAACGACACATTCCGATTGTCCCAACTGGGAACAGAGAAGTAACGGCACTAATACTGATGCCTTGCAAACCATTAAGTTTAGTCGGCTGTTATGAGTGTGCTTAGTGCCCACGAGAATGATACGGGTAACATGGCGTGGTTGAGAATCACCCAGGCAGGCAAAATGTGAATTATGAGACGCAGGTCAACATATAGAGGAGGCGCGGCGGGAAAACAAAAGCCGGGTGGCGGCTTAGCCTGACCCGGCCTGCGATTGGGATACAGTAACTGTTTTGTAGGCCCGGTAAGCGCAGCGCCACCGGGCAAAGGCAGAAGGCTTAGTAGTAAGAATGCTCGCCGCGCTGGTGCTCGGTCAGGTCACGTACGCCTTTCAGTTCCGGGAACTCGTTCAGCAGCTGCTTCTCGATCCCTTCTTTCAGCGTCACATCGACCATAGAGCAACCGTTACAGCCGCCGCCAAACTGCAGGATCGCCAGGCCGTCTTCCGTGATTTCCATCAGGGAAACGCGACCACCATGACCCGCCAGCTGTGGGTTGATCTGGGATTGCAGCAGATATTCAACGCGCTCCATCAGCGGGGCATCGTCGGAGACTTTACGCATTTTGGCGTTCGGCGCTTTCAGGGTCAGCTGAGAGCCCAGCTGGTCGGTGACGAAGTCGATCTCCGCATCTTCAAGATACGGCGCGCTCAGCTCATCAACATAAGCGGTGAGCTGTTCAAACTTAAGGGCAGTGTCAGTTGCTTCCACAGCGTCTGGCGGACAATAAGAGACACCGCATTCTGCATTCGGCGTGCCTGGGTTGATCACAAACACGCGGATCTGCGTCCCTTCTTCCTGATTTGCCAGCAGTTTGGCAAAGTGCGCTTGTGCAGAATCGGAAATACGGATCATAGCTTTGGCCTAATAGTTGACTAAATTACCTGGGTATAATCATACGCCCATTGAAGAAGGGCTACAAGGTACGGCACAGACACCATACCTGAACCGACGCGGCGCCGCTTCGCAAAAGCAGTCGGGAAAGTTCAGCAACGGTACTGCCTGTGGTGACGACATCATCCACAATCGCGATATGGAGGCCGTTAACCGCCAATTCAAGGCGAAAGGCATTTTTGAGGTTTCTTTTGCGCAGCCGGGCGTTGAGCTGATGCTGAACGGCGGTGGCATGTACGCGGGTGAGTGCGCTGGCAGTGTATCGACAGCCGAGCCAGCGGGCGAGCGGACGGCAGAGCAGGTCGCTCTGATTGTAACCACGCCGCCAGTGGCGATGGCGATACAGGGGAACATTGACCACCATATCAATTTTCGGCAGGGCGCGGGTTCGCCGTGCCTGTAAAACCGCCAGCAATAGCAGGCGGGCAAGGGGCAGTGCCAGCGAACTCTGGCCGGAAAACTTCAGGGCGTGAATCAGCCTGCTCAGCGGTCGAACGTAATCATCCACCGCCACCAGCGCGCTCCACGGCGGGGGTTTTTTCAGGCAGCGGCCACAGGGTAAATAGCGGTTCGTGGCGGGTAAACCACATTGTGGGCAGGTGGTGATACGCCTTTCCAGCGAACGCGTGCAGACGGAACAGACGCCCCAGGCGCTAAGGGCAAGCGGCATTTTGCATAGCCAGCACAAGCCGGGCACTGTTAGCATATTCAACCTCCATGTGAAAAAAGAGAACAGTAACTGATGAAGACGCTGTGGTGGCAGACCGTTGGGACAGGAAATTGCCATCTTGTGCTGCTGCACGGATGGGGCCTGAATGCAGAAGTATGGCATTGCATAAACGAGGAACTAGCCTCGCAATTTACGTTACATCTGGTTGATCTACCGGGGTATGGCCGTAGCCACGGTTATGGTGCTATGACGCTCGAAGAGATGGCGCAGGAGGTGCTGAACGCGGCGCCACAACATGCCATCTGGCTGGGCTGGAGCCTGGGGGGGCTGGTGGCAAGCCAGATTGCGCTTTCCTGGCCCGAGCGCGTAAATGCGCTGGTGACGGTGGCCTCATCGCCCTGCTTTAGCGCGCAGGAGACGTGGCCCGGCATAAAGCCTGACGTGCTGGCGGGTTTCCAGCAGCAGCTGAGTGACGATTTCCAGCGGACCGTAGAGCGGTTCCTCGCGCTACAGACGATGGGCACCGAAACCGCGCGACAGGATGCCAGAGCGCTGAAGCAGGTGGTGCTCTCTTTGCCGATGCCGGACGTTGAGGTGCTCAACGGCGGCCTTGAAATTCTGAAAACGGTCGATCTGCGTGAGCCGCTGGCCGCGCTGACGATGCCGCATCTGCGTATCTATGGTTATCTTGACGGGCTGGTGCCGCGCAAAGTGGTGCCCTTGCTGGACTCCCTCTGGCCGGACAGCGAATCGCAGGTCATTGCCAAAGCCGCGCATGCCCCGTTTATCTCGCATCCGACGGAATTTTGTTCAGCGCTCATTGCGTTAAGTCAACGTTTAGACTGATTATTTTCTATCCAGCCTGGAAAAAGTAACACACCGCAACCATACTCCAGATGTCGTTGCGGTTGTTATGCCTACGATGATCAAAACAACAATCCTATGGAGAGTCAGGCTATGAAACTTGTTACAGGTATTGTCACTTCTCTGGTTATTGGGTCACTGTCATTTGGCGTCTTTGCGGCAAAAGAGCTGGAAAAAGATAAAGTTGCCGGCATGAATCTGACGAAAATCGGTGAGATTTCTACGTCTGACACCACCGCGCCGATGGATGCGAGAAAAGAGCTGTCGAAGAAAGCGGATGAGATGGGCGGGACGTACTACGTCGTCACCAGTGCAGAAAAACAGACCAAAAACGTACGCGCCACCGCGGACGTCTATAAGTAATATGATAAAGCCGGGCAGCGATGCCCGGCTTTATGAGTGCAGTATTAGCGCAGTGCCCACCACTCCCGCAGGCAAGCCTTTCCTTCCGGACAACTTTTACAACTGCCAGAGAGGCAACCCTCTGCCTCCTCCTGGATCCGCACGGCTTTACCCATGGCTTCAAGGCGTTCCAGCATGGCATCGATCATCGGCTGGGGCGTATGCAGGCTGAGGCTCAGCTGTTTCGCCTCCATCCGGCCCTGCAGAGCCAGCATGTCACGCACCTGAATCAATGACGCCATGGTGTGCTCCTTAGTGACAGTCGCCCGCCGGGCTGTTGCAGCAGGTCGCGGCGGTTTTACGATTTGCCAGCAGGTCAATATCGACGCGGCTGCGTGCCCGGCGCAGCAGGCCAAGAACAATCACGTTAAACAGGACAACCGCGAGGATACAAACCAGGCTGTAGCGTGGGTGCTGACTGAAATTAACGGTCTGATAAAACAGCGTCGCCAGCGAGTAAGCGATATTCAGCCCCCACAGAATGGAGAAGCCCATCCAGCCGCGACTGGATTCACGCGCAATCGCTCCCATGACGGAGATGCACGGAATATAGAGCAGAACAAAGATGAGATAGCTGTAGGCCGCAGATGCGCTACCAAATTTCTCTCCCATCACGCCCATGGCACCCGTCGCCATTTCACCGTCGCCTTTGCTGGCCTCAATCGGGTTCGCCAGCACGCTCAGGCTGAAGGTATCTTTCAGGCTCTGCCAGGTCTCCTCGACGGCACCCAGCAGTTCATCACCGAGGTGAAACGCTGCCGGATTAAATTCCTGTTCCTGGATGTTCTCCGCGGTGTAGAGCGTGTTCAGGGTGCCGACAACCACCTCTTTCGCCATCGCACCGGTGAACAGGCCCACGGTCGCCTGCCAGTTATCCTCATGTACGCCAATCGGTTTGAAGACCGGCGTGATGATGCGGCTGACAGAGGCGAGGGCAGAATCGTTGATGTTATCTGCTGCCTGACCGCTGAGGGTGAAGCTGTTCAGCGCGCTCAGGAAAATGCTGACGATGACAATCACCTTACCAGCACGCAGCACAAACCCTTTCAGGCGTTGCCAGGTCTGGATCACCAGGCTTTTCAGGTGTGGAACGTGATAGACCGGCAGCTCCATGACAAACGGTGAGGCTTCACCGCGCATAATCGTGTGCTTGAGCATTAAACCGGTCAGGATCGCCATCACGATGCCCAGAACATACAGCGAGAAGACAGCCAGCGCGCCCTGCTGACCAAAGAAGGCGGCCGCAAAGACGGCGAAGATGGCCAGACGCGCACCGCAGGACATAAACGGCGCCATCATAATGGTCATCAGGCGTTCACGCGGAGCATCCAGGGTACGGGCACCCATGACCGACGGCACGTTACAGCCGAAGCCGACAATCAGCGGTACGAAGGATTTGCCGGGCAGACCCAGGGCCTGCATCAGGCGGTCCATGACGAACGCGGCGCGCGCCATATAACCTGAATCTTCCAGGAACGAGAGGAACAGATACATCATGCCGATCTGCGGTACCAGCGGCAGAACGGTGTTAATGCCCCCGCCGAGCCCCTGAGCGAGGAAAATGGTCAGCCACTCCGGGAAGTGCAGGGTGTAACCCACCCACTGAATCCCGTGTACAAAGATCGCGACGGAACCGGCGTCAAAAATCGGCTGGAGTGCGCCGCCGATGTTGATGGCGAGCAGGAACATCACGTACATCACCAGCAGGAAGATCGGCAAACCGAGGAAGCGGTTGAGTACAATCTTATCCACCGCCGCCGTAAAGCGGCTGGGTTCCGCCGTCAGGGCATTACTGACCACGTCGCAAATCGAGGCGATGGCCTGGTATCGTGCATCGGCGATGTGCAGCGCCGGGTCGTCCAGCTCGTCGCTGAGACGGGCCACCGTCGCGTCCAGTTTATCTGCCGCATGTCCGGCATAGGCGCGGCTATAGATATCGCCTTCCAGCATCTGCAGGCCGAGCCACTGGCGCTGTTTTGCAGGCATGCTTTTGTCCATCTCCTGCGCCAGCAGATCCGCTTCGCGCAGCAGCGGGCGGGCGTAATGCACCAGCTCAACGTCGTGATTTCCCGTGTGACGGTCAATCGCCAGCTTCAGGGCATCAATCCCGCGAGCGCGCGTTGAAACCAGCGGCACTACCGGGCAACCCAGGCGCGCGGAGAGGGCATCGACGTCGATGCGCAGCTTTTGTTTCTCTGCAATGTCGAGCATGTTGAGCGCCACGATGCAGGGAATACCCAGCTCCAGCAGTTGCAGCGTCAGGTAGAGGTTGCGCTCGAGATTGGAGGCGTCGACCACGTTGATCAGCAGATCCGCGTCGCCGCTCAGAATGTAGTGGCAGGCAATTTGCTCATCGAGCGAGGTCTGCGACGAAATGGTGGTCAAGGAATAGGTGCCGGGAAGGTCAACCAGAGTGACCTGATGATCCGTTGTCGTGAACTGGCCTTCTTTACGTTCAACGGTTACGCCTGCCCAGTTACCGACGCGCTGGCGCGCGCCCGTGAGCTGGTTAAATAGCGTGGTCTTGCCGGAATTAGGATTGCCAATTAAGCCAATAGTTAATTTTTTCATTTTTTTAGACTCACTGAAACCGCTGGCTTGTTATCGGGATAAGGCTTCGACTTCTATTAATGCGAGGTCTTTTTTACGCAGGACCAGATTCACGCGTCGGGTTTCAATGTGAACCGGATCGCCTAACGGCGCCACGCGCACCACCTGGAATGACGAGCCGGGCAGCATGCCCAGCGAGAGCAGCTTTTGCCGATAGGCCGGGCTAATTTCGCGGGTAAAACCGGTAATCTTCCACGCACTGTCTGGAGTGAATTGCATAACGCCTGCTTCCACGAAAGGTTAAATTATCTACTATGGGATGATAATGAGAATAGTTTTTATCAGCAATAATAAAACTGTGACGGAATGTTGTTTGGTGTATTAATTTACGGCCTGTTTGACCTTGCTCAATATTTGCTGAAATGCGGAGATAAAGAGAAGAGAGTTATTTGTTAATGAAGTGATAATTAGTGGTTTAAATATGGATGCACTCTATTTGTTTTAATTCTTTGCGGCCTGCTTGCCGGGCGGCACTGCGTTTGCCCGCCCTACAAAACCGTAGGCCCGGTAAGCGTAGCGCCACCGGGCGTTTATCACTTAGCGCTTCTTGCCCATCGCGGCCGCCAGCGCATCCATCATCGCACTGTTGCCCGCTGGCTGAGCATCACGCCCGCGCGGTTTTGCCGCTTTCGCGGCCGGGCGCTGAGAGTCACGAGCGCCGCCGTTTCCGCCACGGCGCGCGTTGGTGTCGCCTGGCTGCTCGTCCAGACGCATGGTCAGGGCGATACGTTTGCGCTGCAGGTCCACTTCCAGCACTTTCACCTTCACGATGTCGCCCGCTTTGACCACGGTGTGCGGGTCTTCAACGAACTTGTCGGCGAGAGAAGAGATGTGAACCAGGCCATCCTGATGCACGCCGATATCCACAAACGCGCCGAAGTTGGTGACGTTAGTTACCGCGCCTTCCAGCACCATGCCGGGCAGCAGATCGTTCATGGTCTCGATGCCGTCAGCAAAGGTCGCCGTTTTGAACTCAGGACGCGGATCGCGGCCCGGTTTTTCCAGCTCTTTGATGATATCGGTGACGGTTGGCACACCAAATTTATCGTCGGTGAAATCCACCGCTTTGAGGTTGCGCAGGGCACAGCTATCGCCCATCAGGTCCTTCAGCGCCTGCTGGGTGGCGGCCAGAATACGTTCCACCACCGGGTAGGCTTCCGGGTGAACGGTGGAGGCATCCAGCGGGTTATCGCCGTGGTTGATGCGCAGGAAGCCCGCGCATTGCTCAAACGCTTTCGGCCCCAGACGGCTCACCTTCAGCAGCTGCTGACGGTTCTGGAACTGGCCGTTCTCATCACGCCAGGCGACGATGTTCTGCGCCATCATGCGGGTTAAGCCCGCCACGCGGGTCAGCAGCGGCACGGAGGCGGTATTCAGGTCAACACCGACGGCGTTTACGCAGTCTTCTACGACCGCATCCAGCTTGCGTGCCAGCTGAGTCTGGCTCACATCGTGCTGGTACTGGCCCACGCCGATGGATTTCGGATCAATTTTCACCAGCTCCGCCAGCGGATCCTGCAAACGACGGGCGATAGAGACCGCGCCGCGCAATGAAACGTCCAGGTCCGGGAATTCCTGCGCCGCCAGCTCGGAGGCGGAATAGACTGATGCGCCCGCTTCGCTGACGATCACCTTCTGCGCCGTGACTTTCGGGAACTGCTTCTGCACGTCGAGGAAGAAACGTTCAGTCTCGCGGGACGCCGTACCGTTACCGATGGCGACCAGCTCGACGTTGTATTTTTCACACAGAGCGGCAACCACGACAGCCGCTTTCGCTGCCTGTCCGGTGTGCGGATAGATGGTGTCAGTGGCGACCAGCTTGCCGGTGCCGTCAACCACCGCCACTTTCACACCGGTACGCAGGCCCGGATCGAGACCCATGGTCGCGCGCAGGCCAGCAGGCGCCGCCATCAGCAGGTCATGCAGGTTACGGGCGAAAACGTTGATCGCTTCATCTTCGGCGCGCTCGCGCACGGTGCCCATCAGCTCGGTTTCGAGGTGCATCAGCACCTTGATGCGCCAGGTCCAGCTCACCACGCCTTTGCGCCAGCTGTCTGCCGGAGCGTTGTTCAGGCGCAGGCCGAGATGGTCAATGATGATCTGCTCGCAGTGGCTCTCTTTCGGCGGCTCGTCAAACTGCGGATCAGCGTTCAGAGAGAGCTGCAGCACACCTTCGTTGCGGCCGCGGAACATTGCCAGCGCACGGTGTGAAGGGGTGGTAGAAATCGGTTCGTGGTGATCGAAGTAGTCGCGGAATTTCGCGCCTTCGTCCTCTTTCCCCGCCACGACGGTAGAGACGATGTGCGCATTCTTCCACAGGTAATCACGCACTTTAGCCAACAGGGCGGCGTCTTCGGCAAAGCGTTCCATCAGAATGTAACGCGCACCGTCGAGGGCGGCCTTGGTGTCCGCGACGCCTTTGTCGGCATCGATGAATTTCGCCGCCTCAGTTTCCGGATGGTGGGACGGCTCATTCCACAGCAGGTCGGCCAGCGGCTCAAGGCCTGCTTCAATCGCGATCTGCCCGCGCGTGCGGCGCTTCGGTTTGTAAGGCAGATAGAGATCTTCGAGTTCGGTTTTGCTCAGGGTGCCGTTAATGGCGCTTTCCAGTTCGCTGGTCAGCTTGCCCTGTTCGCCAATGGATTTGAGGATCGCCTGACGACGGTCTTCCAGTTCACGCAGGTATCCCAGACGGGTTTCCAGGTTACGCAGCTGCGTGTCATCCAGACCGCCGGTGACTTCCTTACGATAACGTGCAATAAACGGCACGGTGTTCCCTTCATCAAGCAGGCGAACGGCAGCTTCTACCTGTTCGGCTCTGGCCTGAAGTTCACCCGCAATAATGCGGCAGAGCGAATCTTTCATCATGGCTTTATCATCTGTTGAGTCGAAAAATCAGGGGATAGTTATACGGGCTGACACGGCAAAATGCCAGCCGGGGAGGGCGCTCTCGGACTATTTTACGTAGACGATCTCATTGACGTACCAGCAGGCTTCACCGGCGGGAGTCTGAACGACGGCCAAATCACCCACTTCCTTTTTCAGCAGCGCGCGGGCCATCGGGGAGTCGATGGAGATGTAATCCTTACGACCAAAAATTTCATCGTAGCCGACAATGCGAAAACGCAGGGTGTCACCGTCGTCGTTTTCAATCTCCACCCACGCGCCGAAGAACACTTTGCCCTCCTGCTGCGGGGAGTAATCGACAATTTTCAGGTTCTCAAGGCACTTGGTCAGGTAGCGAACCCGGCGGTCAATCTCACGCAGTCGCTTTTTGTTGTACTGGTAGTCAGCATTTTCGCTGCGATCGCCCAGGCTTGCCGCCCAGGTCACCTTTTTGGTTACTTCAGGGCGCTCTTCTCGCCACAGGTAATCCATCTCTTTTTTGAGTTTTTCGTACCCTTCGCGGGTGATCAGGGGCGTTTTCATGGTAAAGCCTTTGCTGCCTATTTTCTGTCTGGCGCACAATACGTACCACACAGTGTAACAGACAGGATTAATAATGATTTATGTGATGAAATGAGCAGATAAGCTGCTGTTAAATATGCTTTGTAACAATTTCGACTAGAATTTATACCAGATTTCGCTGGTCGAATACGTGCACTTTTTTAGAATACGCTGTCACAAAGACTATCCGAACCTTTGGGAGTACACACAATGCAAGAGAACTACAAAATTCTGGTCGTGGATGACGACATGCGCCTGCGTGCGCTGCTGGAGCGTTATCTGACCGAGCAGGGCTTCCAGGTTCGTAGCGTCGCGAACGCTGAGCAGATGGATCGTCTGCTAACCCGTGAATCTTTCCATCTGATGGTTCTCGACCTGATGCTGCCGGGCGAGGACGGGCTCTCTATCTGCCGTCGTCTGCGTAGCCAGAGTAACCCGATGCCGATCATCATGGTGACCGCGAAGGGTGAAGAAGTTGACCGTATCGTGGGCCTCGAAATCGGCGCGGATGACTACATTCCAAAACCGTTTAACCCGCGTGAACTGCTGGCACGTATTCGTGCCGTGCTGCGTCGTCAGGCGAACGAGCTGCCTGGCGCACCGTCGCAGGAAGAAGCGGTGATTGCCTTCGGCAAGTTCAAGCTGAACCTCGGTACGCGTGAAATGTTCCGTGAAGACGAGCCAATGCCGCTCACCAGCGGTGAGTTTGCGGTGCTGAAAGCGCTGGTCAGCCACCCGCGTGAGCCGCTTTCCCGTGACAAGCTGATGAACCTGGCGCGTGGTCGCGAATACTCGGCAATGGAACGCTCCATCGACGTGCAGATCTCCCGTCTGCGCCGCATGGTGGAAGAAGATCCGGCGCATCCTCGTTATATTCAGACCGTATGGGGTCTGGGCTACGTGTTTGTCCCGGACGGCTCTAAAGCATGAGGCGAATGCGCTTCTCACCGCGAAGCTCATTTGCCCGCACCCTGTTACTGATCGTCACCTTGCTGTTCGTCAGCCTGGTGACGACCTACCTGGTGGTTTTGAACTTTGCGATTTTGCCGAGCCTCCAGCAGTTTAATAAGGTCCTGGCGTACGAAGTCCGTATGCTGATGACCGATAAACTGCAACTGGAGGACGGCACGCAACTGGTCGTTCCCCCGGCGTTTCGCCGTGAAATCTACCGTGAGCTGGGCATTTCGCTCTACTCGAATGAGGCGGCAGAAGACGCGGGTTTGCGCTGGGCGCAGCACTACGAATTTCTTAGCCAGCAGATGGCGCAGCAGCTGGGGGGGCCAACGGAAGTCCGTGTTGAGGTCAACAAAAGCTCGCCTGTCGTCTGGCTGAAAACCTGGCTGTCACCCAACATCTGGGTGCGCGTTCCGCTGACGGAAATCCATCAGGGCGACTTCTCGCCGCTGTTCCGCTATACGCTCGCCATTATGCTGCTGGCGATAGGCGGGGCCTGGCTGTTTATCCGTATACAGAACCGACCGCTGGTTGACCTGGAGCACGCTGCGCTGCAGGTCGGTAAAGGCATTATTCCTCCCCCGCTGCGCGAGTATGGCGCCTCGGAAGTGCGTTCTGTGACGCGGGCCTTTAACCACATGGCCGCAGGCGTGAAGCAGCTGGCGGATGACCGTACGCTGCTGATGGCGGGCGTCAGTCATGACCTGCGCACGCCGTTGACGCGTATCCGTCTGGCAACGGAGATGATGGGCGAAGAAGATGGTTATCTCGCCGAGTCCATCAACAAGGACATCGAAGAGTGTAACGCCATCATCGAGCAGTTCATCGACTATCTCCGTACCGGGCAGGAGATGCCGATGGAGATGGCGGATCTGAACGCGGTGCTGGGTGAAGTGGTGGCCGCGGAAAGTGGTTATGAACGTGAAATTGATACTGCCCTTCAGGCCGGTGAAATTCAGGTCCGTATGCACCCGCTCTCCATTAAGCGTGCGGTGGCGAACATGGTGGTCAACGCGGCGCGCTACGGCAACGGCTGGATTAAAGTCAGCAGCGGGTCTGAACTCAACCGCGCCTGGTTCCAGGTGGAAGATGACGGTCCGGGTATTAAGCCCGAGCAGCGTAAGCATCTGTTCCAGCCGTTTGTGCGTGGCGACAGTGCGCGCAGCACCAGTGGTACGGGCTTAGGCCTGGCGATTGTGCAGCGTATTATCGATAACCATAACGGATTGCTGGAGATCGGCACCAGCGAGCGGGGTGGGCTGAGCATTCGCGCCTGGTTACCGGTGCCGGTGACGCGCGGACAGGTGAAAGAGAGTTAAAAAAAGGTGGCAAAAGCCACCTTTTTTGTAGGTCGGGTAAGGCGAAGCCGCCACCCGACAACATGCGACCTCTGCGGCCTGATGCCCTCACCCTGGCCCTCTCCCACAGGGAGAGGGAGAAGGGCTACAGCTTCGGTCCCGCACTCACCAGCGCTTCGCCCGCTGGTGTATCGGTATATTTCTCGAAGTTCTCAATAAACAGCTTCGCCAGCGATTCTGCCTTCTCGCGCCACTGTTCCGGCGAACCGTACGTATTGCGCGGGTCGAGGATATGCGTATCCACACCCGGCAGCGACGTTGGAATGGCCAGGTCAAACATCGGCAGCGTGAAGGTTTCGGCGTTATCGAGAGAACCATCCAGAATGGCGTCGATAATGGCGCGAGTATCCTTGATAGAGATACGTTTGCCAGTCCCGTTCCAGCCGGTGTTCACCAGGTAGGCCTGCGCGCCAGACGCCTGCATGCGTTTCACCAGCACTTCAGCGTACTGCGTCGGGTGCAGCGACAGGAATGCTGCGCCGAAGCAGGCGGAGAAGGTTGGGGTTGGCTCCGTCACGCCGCGCTCGGTACCCGCCAGTTTGGCCGTAAAGCCAGAAAGGAAGTGGTACTGCGTCTGGCTGGCGGTCAGGCGAGATACCGGAGGCAGCACGCCAAAGGCATCCGCCGTCAGGAAAATCACCTTCGTAGCATGACCCGCTTTTGACACCGGCTTCACGATGTTGTCGATGTGGTAGATCGGGTATGACACGCGCGTGTTTTCGGTTTTCGAGGCGTCGTCAAAGTCGATAGAGCCGTCGGCACGTACGGTGACGTTTTCCAGCAGCGCATCGCGACGGATTGCGTGGAAGATATCCGGCTCAGCCTCTTCTGACAGGCGAATGGTCTTCGCGTAGCAGCCGCCTTCAAAGTTAAACACGCCGTCATCGTCCCAGCCGTGTTCGTCATCGCCAATCAGACGACGTTTCGGGTCGGTGGAGAGGGTGGTTTTCCCTGTGCCGGACAGGCCGAAGAACACCGCCACATCGCCTTTCTCGCCGACGTTCGCCGAGCAGTGCATGGACGCGATGCCGCGCAGTGGCAGCAGGTAGTTCATGACCGAGAACATCCCTTTCTTCATCTCGCCGCCGTACCAGGTACCGCCGATCAGCTGGATACGCTCGGTCAGGTTGAAGGCGACAAAGTTTTCGGAGTTCAGGCCCTGCTCTTTCCACTGCGGGTTAGTGCATTTCGCACCGTTCATTACGATGAAGTCAGGCGTGAAGTCCTGCAGCTCTTCGTCGGTTGGACGAATAAACATGTTCTTCACGAAATGCGCCTGCCAGGCTACTTCGGTAATGAAACGTACGGAGAGACGGGTGTCGGCGTTAGCGCCGCAGAAAGCGTCTACGATAAACAGACGCTTGCCAGAAAGTTGATGGGTGACGAGCCCTTTCAGATGCTGCCAGGTTTCCGGAGAGAGCGGTTTGTTGTCGTTCTTCCCTTTGCCTTTGTCAGCCCACCACAGCGTATCGCGGGTGGTTTCGTCTCGGACGATATACTTATCTTTCGGCGAACGACCGGTAAAAATACCGGTATCGACGGCGATAGCACCAAGATTCGTCAACACACCGCGCTCGTATCCTTCCAGTGCTGGATTGAGCTCTTCCTGATACAGCGTATCGTAGTCGGGGTTGTAGACGACTTCCTGGACGTCGTGAATACCATAAGCCTTGAGATCTTGCGGGGTTAAACCAGTAACACGCATATCACTGCTCCTTAGCCAATATGTACTGCCTGAAATTGTAGGGTTTTTCTGGGGTTGTTAACCGCGACGGGGCTCATAGATTTACGCATCTGGACAAAACCCTTACTAACGGAAAACGCTGCGACTCCAGTCACAGTGCAGGCGGATTATCGCAGGAATCGCTTTTTGGTTGGGGAAAATGTTCCGAAAAGGTTAAAGGCTGGTGATTTTATCGGAGAGAATGTGAATGTAATCGCATACACGTAAGAAAATTACGTAAGAGTTACATACGGAAAACGATTCAGCTTAAGCGAGGTTTTTTGCCCTCACCCTAACCCTCTCCCACTGGGAGAGGGAACTGGATGGGGAGAGGGAAGGGTATTAGTGAACCTGCGGATCCGCCGGGGAGGCGTTGTTGCGGATCTCAGCGATATCCATTGAATTGAACACATAGTGCGTACCGCAGTAGTCACAGTGCATATCAATTTCGCCGTCTTCCGCCATGATGCTGTCGATCTCTTCATCTGGCAGGGTTTTCAGCGCACCCGCGCAGCGTTCGCGAGAACAGGTGCATTTGAACTCCACCGCCTGCGGGTCGTAAACGGTCACTTCTTCTTCGTGGTACAGACGCCACAGCACGTCAGTCGCCGACAGGTTAAACAGCTCTTCGGCTTTGACGGTTTCGGTCAGCGTCGCCAGGTGCTCGAAGTCATTGGTCTGTGCGTCCTGGGCTGGCAGAACTTGCAGCAGCATACCGCCCGCAGCAGGCTGACCATCCACTTCACCGGTGCGGATGAACAGACGCGTCGGCAGCTGTTCAGAACGCATGAAGTAATCTTCCAGGCAGGCTGCCAGGGTATCCCCTTCGAGGCCGACCACGCCCTGATAGCGTTCACCTTCCTCAGGGGAGATGGTGATCACCAGGTAGCCATTCCCCACCAGCGTTTTGAGGTCTGCATTTTCAGGCACATCGCCCTGAACGCGTGCGACGCCGCGCATCTGCTGCTGGTTATTGCCGTTGATTACTGCCAGCGTCATTGGGCCGTCACCCTGCAACTGCACGGTAATATCACCGGCAAATTTCAGCGTCGCGGTCAGCAGGCTGGTGGCAACCAGCAGTTCGCCCAACAGGGTCTTCACCGGCAGCGGGTAATTGTGGTTTTCCAGAATCTGTTTCCAGGTTTCGGATACGGTGACCAGTTCGCCGCGCACGGCGAATTGTTCAAACAGATAGCGGTGTAATTGGTCGTGTTGGGCCATTTTCATCTCTCGTGCGGGTGAGGGTTACTCTGTCTCACCGTGTTTAAATTTCATCAGATCGCGGCGCTCTTTTTTATCCGGCCGCCGGTCCGGGTGGGGCATGGTTAGCGCATTCATTTTGCGCGCCAGCGCGGTCTTCTCGCGTTTCTCAATGCTTTCCGCCGTCTCTTCATAAAGCAGTGCGGCTTCCGATGCGGGCCGACGTTGTTCGGTAATGGCTTTAATCACCACCGTTTTTTCATCGTTGCCCTGGCGTAGCGTTAAGGTGGCGTTCAGCTCAACCAGCTTGCTCGGCTTGCTGCGCTGGCCGTTGTAATGCACTTTACCGCCGTCAACCATCTCGCGGGCAAGGGCGCGCGTTTTATAAAAACGGGCCGCCCACAGCCATTTATCCAGTCTTACCCCGTCAGAGGGTTTTTCTTTCATGGCGTCTCCTTCACGGTCAGTGAGGGGATCATCTGGCGGTAGTCGTTCAGTCCAGGATGTCGCAAATAGCGTTTTTCAGCCAGGCCAGAGTCAGGATTGGTGACGCCCAGACAATAGCGAATGCCAAACGTTGCCGCGGAATCCAGAATGGGCTCGCTGTCGTCAATGAACAGCGTGCGTTCCGGCTGCAAGCCGGTCTCTTCCTTCACCGCATGCCACAACCGCTGATCCTCTTTCGGATAACCAAATGTGTGGGTAGAAAGCAATAAATCAAGGTGCGATGCCAGCCCCGTGTGCTCCAGCTTCACGGCCAGATTATGTGGATGCGCGTTGGTCAGCAAAATACGGCGCTTGCCGCTGGCTTTCAGCGCGTCCAGGAACGGTACCGTATCTTCGCGCAGTACCGCGCGAGGGCCCTGGGCGGTGGTCATGGCACAAATATCCAAACCGAGGCGCTCGCTCCAGTAGTCAAGACAGTACCAGTTTAGCGTATGTTGCACTGCGCTATATTGCGAACGAATGAATGCCTGTGCTTCTGCCGGGGAGACACCCTGCTGTTCGCCGTAGGTTTCCGGTACCAGCTTTTGCCAGAAATAGTTATCAAAGGCGAGATCGAGCAGTGTGCCGTCCATATCCAGCAGAACGGTGTCGACCTGCTGCCAGTCGATATCAAGATGCATAAGGGGGAACTCCAGCCAGAAGAAACGTGCGCGACAGGGTAGCACATCTTGTCGCGCAACGAGGTTATCAGATCAGGCTCTCGGAGGAGGGGATCAGCTTGGGATTAAGGCAATTTTCATAATATTGCTGGATCTCAGCAAGACGGGTGCGCGAGCGTTGATAGCGGCGCAGCGCCATAATACCGTTCCAGACAATGGCGATAAGCATGGCGATCATCAGCAGAGAGGTGCCAATGTATCGCCACAATCCTGCGCTATCCGGCATCCGGTGCAGGCCGATATGACGGGTGCCGTTGGCATCGGTATAAATACTGGTGACAATCCCTTCGGCGCTGAAGGGGGTTTGCATCAGCATCTGCGCCAGACGCTGGAACTGACCCCACTGCTCCTGTGCCGGATAGTCATAAAGCGCCACCTGCGGGTAAGGCTGATCGACCAGGTCGCTGCCCTCATCGCTGACAATCACAAAGCCGCCCGGTGCCGGGCTGTTGAGCGCCTGCGCCGCACGGGTGGTTTCGCGCATCATAAACGGCGATGTCGACGTGGCGACCAGGTTATCCAGCGATTCGGCGCTTACCGGGCGCAGCAGGACGTTGACACCGTCCAGTCGTCCCGCTTCGGCGCGTTTGACCAGTGAGTCCCAGTCTTTGCTGTTCCCCAGGTTAACCAGCGCGTTTTTGAGGCGTATGCACTCATCCTGCGAGGAACATAAATCCTGGGTTTTGAGAACGATATCGCCAAAGTCATCCAGGAGAACCATGCCTGACTTCTGGATGGCAGAACGCAGCGCAGGGCTGACGCGTGAATCGTCATCCGCTTTCGGGTGCAGCTGGCGGTTAACCGTCTGGGTCAGCGCCGTGGCTTTATTCACCACTTCGGATTCCGGTAATGGCAGCGGCGGCGCGTCGTTCCAGATAATTTGCGAGCAGTCGAACGGCATGAAAGGCGAGCTCTGCCGCGTGTTCCATCCGCCCGGGCTGTGGATATTACACATCCCGGTTCCCTTCAGGCGCAGCGTATCGCCCACCCGTACCCCTGCTTCATCCAGCTGGTTGACGCTGGTCGCTTCGATGGTCTGCGCGCCTTTAATCCACGACAGGGTGAATTTGATGGGCATATCCAGCGGCACGAAAAGCAGCAGCATGATAAACACCAGCGCGGCGCCGCCAGCAATGACCGTGCTACGGAGCCAGTGCTGAAGCGGGAAATTTTTCACTTCATCATGCAGAGACAGGAAGCGTCCCTGACGCACAACGTGGCGGTCAAGGTAGATATCAATATCGGTTTTCTGCCCTAAATCCTGCGCGATCCACGGTTGCCAGTGGCGCGGATAGATAAGGTCGATAATACCGAGCGAAATATTGTTGAGATGCTCCTGATCGTTTTCACCGAACAGACCCCAGCGCTTTGGTGTGCCGCGCAGGCAGTGGATCTCCCGCAACGAGGTTTTGGCCGGCGGTGCAAAAAGCCCCCACAGTCCGGCAGCCAGAAGCAGCACAGCGCCCCCCGCCAGCCACGGAACAAAGACGTCCGGCGTCAGCAGGCAGACAAAAAAGAGCAGGAAAGCGGCAACGATCAGAATGGCTTCACGGATGCCGTCCGGACGGCTCAGGGCGTATTCTTCATGCGTTTCCTGACGAATGTTCAGCAGTTCGATCTGCTCGGTCTCTTCGCCACGAATGGAGGCCTGTGTTGAACTCGCGCGTTCCAGCGCAAAACGCGGAGCTTCGTGAAGATATTCACTCAGGGTATGACCGTTAAGCGAGATAACCAGCGGCAGCGAATCGGTATGAATCAGCTCAACGCTGTTTTCGTCGTTAATGTACTGTTCCCAGGAGGGGGGCAGATGTACCTCGACGGAATCAAGATAGTAGCGCCACTTGTTGGGGTCGTCCGTTGTGATACCGTAGCGAGTAATGGAACGCGTCACGCAGAGCACGGTGTCGCTCTGCGCGTTAAGTTTCAGTGCGACAGGCGCAGCTGTGGCTCCCGTCGGCCCAGGCGATAACTGGGTACGGTTCAGCGTTTCGAGATAGTTTTCAACTGCATCGCGCTCATCTTGCGCGAGTTTACGGGTGGTCGCACCCGCGAAGGCATTTAAAAAAGGCAGCCGGTAACGGCGCTGTGCGCGTCGCCAGTACAGCCACCCTGCAATCAATGCGCTGGCCAGCATAGCAGCGAGAACAATCAAAATGGTGCTCATGCTTTCCCCATCTTACTAATCTTCTTACAGGTGTAATCAGTAGCACCTTTACATTGAATGAGAGTCTGTGGCTGGCTATCGGCAAGTATGGAGTCGAACTTGAGCATTCTGAAGCGCATCCCAGTGACCGGTGATGATAGCAAAGCCTCTTATGGCGCGATATCAGCAAATTCCTGGAAACATTTCAACCTCTTGACATTTGTTTTGAATTGAGGATTGATCCCAGCTACGTTGCATAAATGTAAATAAAGAGCGATTGACATTGCCGAAACCGTGCGGCATATCGCACAATAAAGCCAGTTCACACTGTTAAGACCCCATCAAGATGAGCAAACCACTACAAAAACCCACCATTCTGAATGTTGAAACTGTCGCCAAATCGCGCCTGTTTAATGTTGAAAGTGTGGACCTGGAGTTCAGCAACGGTGTGCGTCGTGTTTATGAACGTATGCGCCCCTCTTCGCGCGAAGCGGTGATGATTGTCCCTATCGTCGACGATCATCTGATTTTGATCCGCGAATACGCCGTGGGAACAGAATCTTACGAACTTGGGTTCTCCAAAGGACTGATCGACCCGGGTGAAACGGTCTTTGAAGCGGCAAACCGTGAGCTGAAAGAAGAGGTGGGTTTTGGCGCGAATGAGCTGTCTTTCCTGAAAAAACTGAGCATGGCGCCGTCCTATTTTTCCAGCAAAATGAATATTGTGGTGGCTGAAGATCTCTACCCTGAATCGCTGGAGGGAGATGAGCCGGAACCGCTGCCGCAGGTGCGCTGGCCGCTGGCGCATCTGATGGATCTGCTGGAAGACCCAGACTTTAACGAGGCCCGCAACGTGAGCGCGTTGTTCCTGGTTCGGGAATGGTTGAAGGGGCAGGGGCGGTTGTAGGTCATAAAAAAAGCCGGGTGGCGGCTTCGCCTTACCCGGCCTGGGATTCTTTGCCCGGTTTTTACCGGGCATTTTTATGCTTAGAACAGCTCGTGCGTTTCGCCGTTATCAATAATCTCTGTACCCACCTCATGCACCGCCTGCGTGGTTGGCTGCGTGCCTTCGATGAAATACTCGGCGCGGCTATTACCGCCATTAGCGAGCTGTCCGGTGCTACGGTCGATATTGACCGTGACCACACCCGGCGGTGGCGTTAATGGCTGCTCTGGTACGCCTTCAAGAACGGATTTCATGTACGCATCCCACGCCGGTTGTGCGCTTTTCGCGCCGCCTTCGTAGCCGGAAATCTGATCTTTAATCGCGCCGGATGCCGTAGTACGACCTAAGTCACGGCGATGATCGTCGAAACCGATCCACACCGAGGTCACTACGCCCGGACCGTAGCCGGAGAACCACGCATCTTTCGAGCTGTTGGTGGTACCCGTTTTACCGCCGATATCATGGCGCTGTAAATCGCGTCCCGCACGCCAGCCGGTACCTTGCCAGCCTGGTTCACCGAAGATGTTGGTGTTCAACGCGCTCTTGATCAGGAACGACAGCGGCGTGTTGATCACATGCGGGGCATACTCCTGCGCGCCGGTCTGTGCAACCAGCGACTGGTTAGCCTGCTCCAGCTGTGGCTGCGGTACAACGATATTCGGCTGCTCCTGAGACACGGCAGGGTCTTCCATGTCCTTGTTTTCAAGCACCTCGGATTTCGGTGTATTGCCGTAAATGACCGGGATATCACACTCAGGGCAGGCAATTTTCGGTTTTGCCTCAAACAGCACGCCGCCCTGATCGTTCTCGATTTTACTGATGAAGAACGGGTCAACCAGGAAGCCACCGTTGGCCATCACCGAGTATCCACGTGCGACCTGAAGCGGCGTAAAGGAAGCGGAGCCTAACGCCAGCGACTCGGTGCGAACGATGTTCTGCGCCGGGAAGCCGAAACGCTGCAGATACTCTGCCGCATAGTCAACGCCCATTGCGCGCATGGCACGTACCATCACCACGTTTTTCGACTGTCCCAGACCCTGACGAAGACGAATAGGGCCGGCATATTCCGCAGGCGAGTTTTTCGGCTGCCAGTCGGAACCGGCACCAGCGTCCCAGCGGGAGATAGGCACGTCGTTAAGGATGCTGGCAAGGGTTAAGCCTTTATCCATCGCCGCGGTGTAGAGGAACGGCTTGATGTTGGAGCCAACCTGACGCAGTGCCTGAGTCGCGCGGTTGAACTTGCTCTGGTTGAAATCGAACCCGCCAACCAGCGCCATGACCGCACCATTCTGTGGATTGATCGAGACCAGGGCCGAGTTGACGTCAGGGACCTGCGCCAGCCACCAGGCATCGCCCACCTTACGCACCCAGATTTGCTGTCCGGTCTGTACCACATCGGTGACTTTACGCGGGGTTGGCCCTTGCAGAGTGTCCGAACGGTAAGGTCGTGCCCAACGCATCCCGTCCATACGCAGGGAGACGGAAGTGCCATCCGCCAGGGTCGCAACGGCTTCCTGAGGATTGGCCTGCGTCACGACAGCAGGGAGGAGCGGGCCATAGGTTGGCAGCGCCCTCAGCGTGCTGGTGATTTTTTTGCTGTCCCACGCGCTTTCACCCACTTTCCAGAGCACGTTTGACGGGCCGCGATAGCCGTGACGCATGTCGTAGTCCATCACGTTGTTGCGCACCGCCTCCTGAGCCGCCTGCTGCACTTTGCGAGTGACGGTGGTGTACACGCGATAGCCATCTTCATAGGCCTTGTCGCCATAACGGCTCACCATCTCCTGGCGCACCATTTCGGTCAGGTAAGGCGCAGAGAAGGCGATCTCAGGGGCGTGGTAGTTGGCGTCGATGACATCATTGCGCGCCTGGTCGTACTCGCTCTGGCTGATATAGCCTTCGCTCAGCATACGTGACAGGACGACGTTACGACGCGAGGTGGCGCGATCGAGCGAATAGAGCGGGTTAAACGTAGAAGGCGCTTTAGGCAGACCGGCGATGGTGGCCATTTCGCTTAAGGTGAGTTGATCCACCGGTTTACCGAAATACACCTGTGCCGCAGCCCCCACGCCATAAGCACGGTAGCCCAGGTAGATTTTATTGAGGTACAGCTCAAGGATTTCGTCCTTGCTCAGCAACTGCTCAATACGGATCGCCAGGAACACCTCTTTGATCTTACGTATCAGCGTTTTTTCAGGGCTGAGGAAGAAGTTACGCGCCAGCTGCTGCGTAATGGTACTTGCCCCCTGGGAGGCATGACCAGAGAACAACGCAATGCTCGCGGCGCGGAAAATCCCCACCGGATCGACACCGTGGTGCTCGTAAAAACGGCTGTCCTCGGTGGCGATAAAGGCTTTCACCATCACGGGCGGAATTTGGTTTAAGGTCAGCGGGATACGACGCTTCTCGCCATACTGCGCCATCAATTCGCCATCGGCGCTATAGACTTGCATCGGGATCTGGAGCCGCACATCGCGAAGCGTGGCGACATCAGGTAGCTGTGGCTCAATATATTTGTACAAACCGTAAATCGAGCCTGCTCCCAGCAGAATGCAACAGACTGCAAGGATGAATAAATACTTTACGAACTTCACCGGAGATTTCCCATTTGGTTTCACTTGGGCAGTTTCTAAACAATCGCGCGGTAGTATAAAGGCAAGCCTGATTCATTGATATAGCCGTCACGGCGACGGGCGATAAGGAGATCGTGAAGCATGGCTTTCAAAACATGGCAAACGGGCGTTCATATTCAACAGGATAGGGTGCTGATTGCGGCGCTGGCCCGGGAGAGAGGCGGCTGGTGTTTACGCCGCTGGTGGGCATTCACTCTTGCTGAAGGCACGATTCGTGACGGCAAAATTTGCCAGCCGGAACAGCTGGTTAATGCGTTGCGCGACTGGCGAAAGACGCTGCCGCATTATCACCGGGTCTATCTCTCATTCCCAGCCGCGCGCACTCTGCAAAGGTCGCTTCCCCGCCCGGCGGTTGCGCTGCGCGACAGCGAACAGCTCTCATGGCTGGGCGCGTCGCTCTCGCGCGAACTGGAGATGTCCGCAGATACCCTCTGTTTCGATTACACGCAGGATACGTTCAGCAATACGTATCACGTCACTGCCGCACAAAACAAGGAGGTTGAAACGCTGCTGGCGCTGGCGAAAACACTACATTTGCGGCTGGCGACCATCACCCCGGATGCCAGCGCGCTGGCGAACCTGCTCCCTGCGGTAGCACCGACGCCGTGCGTCGCCTGGCGGGATCAGCATCAATGGCTGTGGGCCATGCGCCACCAGTGGGGACGTCGATACACCACTGAAGCAGAAAACGTCACTGAGCTGGCGGCGCTGCTGGCCCTCAACCCGAACGACATCGCGCTGTTTGATACCCAACGGACGCCATGGGAAACCCTGCAACGCTGCCATGCTCCTCTCCCCGAATGCGGAGCTGACTTTACCGTCGCGCTGGCACTGGCTATGAGTGAGGAGCCTGAATGAACGTCACCAATTTCCTGCCCTGGCGTCAGCAGCGTCGCGCGCGATGCCTGCGTTTCTGGGGCGGCATGTTTATCAGCACGTCGCTGCTGATCCTCATGATCGTTTTCAGTCTGCGAATGAACCATCAGGTAACGCTGCGCGCGCTGCAAAGTCAGCTTGTGGGAACCCAGTCCGTGCAGCGTGGCCTTATGTCTCGCCAGAAACTGACCACCGTGACGCAGAAGCCTGCGGGCACGCTGCAACGACACGCATGGCAACCGGTGCTGGAATCACTTTCCCGCGCCATGCCCCCACAGGTCTGGCTGACAGAGCTGCGTTATCAGCCTCCCGCGCTGATGATGATCGGGTATGCCTCCACCCTTCCGGCTCTCTCTGCGCTGCGCAACGGGGTGGGACAACTCGCCGGCTTTACGCCCGGGCCTGAAGGGGAGCTTCGGCAGGATAGCCAGGGGCGCTGGATGTTCACGCTGTACCTGAAAAGCGAGGGGTAGCGCGTGGAGACTTTGTTAGAACGCTGGTGTGATAGCCGCCCCTGGTGTCGGCTGATCTGCATGTGTCTGGGGATTTTCCTTGTGGGACTGGCAGCATGGAGCACGGTGCTTCGGACAGTTGAGAGGCAGTGTACAGAGCGACAGCAGCAGCTGGTCCAGGAGGTGCGGACTAACGCGTCGCTGTGGCCTTCCGCCAGTAAGACAGCGCTTCGTCCGGAAACCCAGACGGCACGGGAGATGATGCCATTTTCGCCGCTCGATTTTCAGGGTGAAGGAACAAAGCTCCTGCACTGGAAGCCGTTGCAAAACGGCGGCGAACTGGCGCTGGAATCGGCGTGGCAGGCGATCCCCGCACTCTTTTCCCGGCTGGCACAGCGGGATGTGCAGGTCGCTGCTTTTACGATTTCGCCCCAAAGTACGGTGTTACGCCTGCGGCTGGAGCTGGAACATGCGAAATAGCGCGAAGTGCCTGCTGGTTTGTTCCGTGCTGTTATTGACCGGCATGCGCGATCCGTTTCGTCCGCCGGATGACCCTTGCGCTACGGGCGAGCTGGCGCAGTGGCACTACCGCGGAATGGTAGCAGGACAGCAGCGACTGGCTATTTTACAGGACGGGCAACAGCGCTGGCATCGTATGAAAATGCGCGATCGTTTTCCGGCGGGCTGGCAGATAACCGCCATCAATGAAACGGAACTGGTCATTGCCGTGGGGGAGACATGTGAACCCGGGCAATGGACGTGGCAACGAGAAGGAAAGGATACAAATGACGTTAAGGATAATAGTGCTGTTGCTGCTGGCGTTCAGCCACCCGCTGTGGGCCGCCGCGCCAAAGCCGGTCACGCTGGTGGTGGATGATGTTCCTGTGGCCCAGGTGCTCCAGGCACTGGTTACGCAGGAGAACCGTAATCTGGTGATATCGCCCGATGTCAGCGGCACGCTCTCGCTTAATCTGACGGGCGTCCCCTGGCGGCAAGCATTGCAGACGGTCGTTGCCAGCGCCGGGCTCGTTTTGCACGAGGAGCGCAGCATTTTTTATGTTCATACCCCGGCATGGCTGCGCGATCGGCGGGAACGTTTAGAGCAGGAGCGGGCGCGTCGACAGCTTGATGCACCGCTGGTCTCGCAAAGCCTCCCATTTTCATATGCGGATGCCGGGGAACTGCAAAAAGCCGCGGAAAAGCTACTGAGTCCAAAGGGGAGTGTATCGGTCGACAAACGTACCAACCGCCTGCTGGTCAGAGATAACGCGGCCGCGCTGGAAGCACTGCAGCAGTGGGCGTTGCAGATGGATATTCCCGTCGAGCAGGTTGAGCTGGCGGCGCACATTGTCACCATTAATGAAAAAAGCCTCCGTGAGCTGGGCGTGAAATGGAATCTCGCTGACGCTACCGAGGCGGGCAGGGTTGGACAGATTACGACGCTTGGCAGCGATCTGTCCGTGGCCAGCGCAACCAGCCATGTGGGGTTTAACATCGGGCGGATTAACGGCAGGCTGCTGGATCTGGAGTTATCTGCGCTGGAACGAAAACAGCAGGTCGATATCATCGCCAGCCCCCGGCTGCTGGCCTCGCATATGCAACCGGCAAGCATCAAGCAGGGCAGTGAGATCCCGTATCAGGTCTCCAGCGGCGAAAGCGGCGCGACCTCGGTGGAGTTTAAAGAGGCAGTACTCGGAATGGAGGTCACGCCGGTGGTATTGCCCGGTGGACGCGTGCGACTGAAATTACACATCAGTGAAAACATGCCGGGACAGGTATTGCAGCAGGCTGACGGTGAAACGCTGGCCATCGACAAGCAGGAGATAGAAACCCAGGTGGAGGTCAAAAGTGGAGAAACGCTGGCGCTGGGCGGGATTTTCTCGCAAAAGAATAAAACCGGTAGTGACGGCGTACCCGGGCTTAGCCGCATCCCCTGGCTGGGACAACTTTTTCGCCATGATGGAAAAGACAATGAACGGCGTGAGTTAGTGGTGTTTATTACACCACGTCTGGTGGCTATTCACTGACGGGTAACGATCCCCGCAATGATTTTGCATTCAGTTTGTTGCAGATGTTTGACGTGGGGCATGAATTAGCATACAAGGAGTACCGATTTGAGTTGGACTTACGTCTTATTACCTTATGCGACCGGCGTGGTGATTTAATCAGTTGCCAAACAAGCCGGAGTATTGAGATAATTTTTAGTCTGACTCTCGCTCTATTGCATATGAGGTTTCAGTTCATGTCCTGCTACGCCGGGTGTCTGCGAAGCGGGGATTACCATTAACGAATAGTCTTAGTAGTACCGATAAAATGGCAGAGAAACGCAATATCTTTCTGGTTGGGCCTATGGGTGCCGGCAAAAGCACTATTGGGCGTCAGTTAGCTCAACAACTCAATATGGAATTTTACGATTCTGATCAAGAGATTGAGAAACGAACCGGAGCTGATGTGGGCTGGGTTTTCGATGTAGAAGGCGAAGAAGGTTTCCGTGACCGAGAAGAAAAAGTGATCAACGAACTCACGGAAAAACAGGGCATCGTACTGGCAACAGGCGGCGGCTCTGTGAAATCTCGCGAAACCCGCAACCGTCTCTCCGCCCGTGGCGTAGTGGTCTATCTTGAGACGACCATTGAGAAACAGCTGGCACGTACGCAGCGCGATAAAAAGCGCCCGTTGCTGCAGGTTGAAACGCCACCTCGCGAAGTTCTGGAAGCGTTGGCCGATGAACGCAATCCGCTGTACGAAGAGATTGCCGATGTGACCATTCGCACTGACGATCAGAGCGCTAAAGTGGTTGCAAACCAGATTATTCATATGCTGGAAAGCAACTGATTCTGGCTTTATATACACTCGCCTGCGGGTAAAGCATTAAAGGTGGATGTCGCGTCATGGAGAGGATTACAGTTACTCTCGGGGAACGTAGTTACCCTATCACCATCGCGGCTGGTTTGTTTAACGACCCAGCTTCCTTTTTACCACTAAAAGCGGGTGATCAGGCGATGCTGGTCACCAATGAGACGCTGGCTCCGCTTTATCTCGACCGCGTACGCCACCTGCTTGAGCAGGCAGGCGTTAAAGTCGACAGTGTGATTCTGCCCGATGGCGAGCAGTATAAAAGCCTGACGGTACTGGATACCGTCTTTACCGCATTGCTGCAAAAACCGCATGGTCGCGATACAACACTGCTTGCCCTGGGCGGCGGTGTTGTGGGCGATCTGACCGGCTTTGCGGCCGCAAGTTATCAACGTGGCGTTCGTTTTATTCAAATCCCGACCACGTTGCTGTCACAGGTCGACTCCTCTGTCGGCGGCAAAACCGCAGTCAACCATCCGCTCGGCAAAAACATGATTGGCGCGTTCTACCAACCCGCATCGGTCGTGGTGGATCTCGACTGTCTGAAAACCCTGCCGACGCGCGAGCTGGCTTCGGGTCTGGCTGAAGTGATCAAATACGGCATTATTCTGGATGGCGAGTTCTTTAACTGGCTGGAAGAGAATATGGATGCGTTGTTGCGCCTGGATGAAGCAAAACTGGCATACTGCATTCGTCGTTGTTGTGAACTGAAAGCAGAAGTTGTCGCCGCAGACGAGCGTGAAACCGGCTTACGTGCTTTACTGAATCTTGGGCATACGTTTGGTCACGCCATTGAAGCCGAAATGGGTTACGGCAACTGGTTGCACGGTGAAGCCGTCGCAGCCGGAATGGTCATGGCAGCCCGCACCTCTGAACGTCTGGGTCAGTTTAAACCGGAAGAGACGGCACGTATCATTGCGCTGCTTGAACGTGCAGGTTTGTCGGTAACCGGGCCGCAGGAGATGTCGGCGCAAGCGTATTTACCCCACATGATGCGCGATAAAAAAGTATTGGCAGGTGAGATGCGTCTTGTACTCCCGCTTGCAATAGGGAAGAGTGAAGTGCGCGGCGGAGTGTCGCACGATGTCGTTCTTGGCGCTATCGCTGATTGTCAGCAGGCGTAACAACTAGAAAGGTCAGGCCACTTTTACCGGTGGTCGTTTAGCTTCAGGCGAAATGCAAAGACGTAGGCATAAGCCTTTGAGTGGGGTGTTAAATGGATGAATTCAAACCAGAAGACGAGCTGAAACCCGATCCCAGCGATCGTCGTACTGGTCGTTCTCGTCAATCTTCAGAACGTGATAACGAGCCGCAGATCAACTTTGACGATGTTGAACTGGATGCAGACGATCGTCGCCCTTCGCGTAGCCGCAACGCGCGTGATGAGCGAGAAGAAGAGGATTATGAGTCCGAAGAAGATTCAATGGACGAACAGCCTGTAGAGCGTCGCCCGCGTAAACGTAAAAAAGCCGCTGCGCAGAAACCGGCTTCCCGCCAGTATATTATGATGGGCCTTGGCGTTTTGGTGCTTGTGCTGCTGATTGTTGGCATTGGCTCCGCGCTGAAAGCACCGTCAACGAACTCAACCGAGCAGACGGCTTCTACTGAGAAGAGCATTAATCTTTCCGGTAACGATGCGACGGATCAGGCGAACGGTGCGCAGCCAGCGCCGGGCACCACTTCCGCTGAGCAGACTGCCAGCAACACCACGACGCCGCAGGATGTTTCCCTGCCGCCTGTGTCATCAACCCCAGCTCAGGGCCAGGCTCCCGTTACGCCTGAAGGCCAGCAGCGTGTAGAAGTTCAGGGAGACCTGAACAATGCACTGACGCAGCCACAGAACCAGCAGCAGGTTGATAACGTTGTGGTGAACTCTACGCTGCCAACTGAACCTGCAACCGTTGCGCCGATTCGCGGTGGTAACGCTCAGCCGCAAACTGCGGCGACGGAAACCAAGCCGCGTCAGACGCAAACGGCGACACGTCCTGAACGTAAGCAGGCGGTGATTGAACCTAAGCGTGAAACCAAACCTCAGGCCGTAGTCAAAGCGCCTGAAGTGAAAGCCGCACCGACACAGCCGAAACACACGGCTACAGCTGCCGTGAACGAGCCGGCCAAAGCGCCAGTCACGCAGACTGCACCGAAAGCGACGGCGACCACAACGGCACCGGCGGCCACCACTGCGCCTGCCGCGACGGCTTCCAGCACGACAGCAGGCAAAACCGCAGGCAACGTCAGCTCGCTGAAATCTGCGCCATCCAGCAACTACACGCTGCAGTTGAGCAGTTCGTCTAACTATGACAACCTCAACGGTTGGGCGAAGAAATCAAATCTGAAAAACTACGTGGTTTATCAGACGACCCGAAACGGTCAACCGTGGTATGTGTTGGTTAGCGGGGTTTATGCATCCAAAGATGAAGCGAAACGTGCCGTGGCGTCGCTGCCTGCAGATGTTCAGGCTAAAAACCCATGGGCGAAGCCGATTCATCAGGTTCAGGCCGATCTGAAGTAATGTTTAAAGCGCAGGATGCTGTCGGAGCTTTCTCCACAGCCGGAGAAGGTGTAATCAGTTAGTCAGCATGAAAAAAAATCGCGCTTTTCTGAAATGGGCAGGGGGGAAATACCCCCTGCTCGATGATATTAAAAAGCACCTGCCAAAAGGCGAGTGTCTTATCGAGCCCTTCGTGGGTGCAGGATCGGTGTTCCTGAACACTGATTTTTCTCGTTATATCCTCGCGGATATCAACAGCGACCTTATCAGCCTCTATAACATCGTCAAACTGCGTACCGATGAGTATGTGGAAGAGGCGCGTAAGCTGTTTACGCCTGAGAACAACAACCCTGACGTCTACTATCGGTTCCGCACGGAGTTTAATCAGAGCCAGGATCCGTTCCGCCGCGCTCTGTTGTTCCTCTATCTCAACCGTCATGGTTACAACGGCCTGTGCCGGTATAATCTGCGTGGTGAATTCAACGTGCCGTTTGGTCGTTATAAGCGCCCGTACTTCCCGCAGGACGAGTTATATCACTTTGCTGCAAAAGCGCAGAATGCAGAGTTCCACTGTCTCTCCTATGAGGAGTGTATGGAACTGGCGGGCGTAAATTCGGTGGTTTACTGTGACCCTCCGTACGCCCCGCTGTCGGCGACGGCGAATTTCACCGCCTACCATACCAACAGCTTCAGCCCGGCCGAACAGGCGCGTCTGGCGGAGATGGCGGAAAAGCTGGTCAGCAAAAGAATTCCGGTGTTAATTTCGAATCACGATACGCCTGATACGCGCGAATGGTATAAAGCCGCGAAGCATTTTCAGGTTAAAGTGCGGCGTAGCATTAGCAGCAACGGCGGCACACGTAAAAAGGTGGACGAACTCCTGGCTCTTTATCGCCCCTGAGCCGTTTTGCCCGCCGGTAAACACATTTCAAGGAGATGCGGATGAAACAGTTTTTGATTGCTCCCTCAATTCTGTCGGCCGATTTTGCCCGCCTGGGTGAAGATACGGCTAAAGCTCTCGCGGCTGGCGCAGATGTCGTCCATTTCGACGTTATGGATAACCACTATGTCCCCAACCTGACGATTGGCCCAATGGTGCTCAAGGCGCTGCGTAACTACGGCATCACCGCGCCGATCGACGTTCACCTGATGGTCAAGCCGGTCGACCGAATCGTGCCAGACTTCGCCGCGGCGGGGGCCAGCATCATCACTTTCCATCCGGAAGCCTCAGAACATGTGGACCGCACCCTGCAGCTGATCAAAGAGAATGGCTGTAAGGCGGGTCTGGTGTTTAACCCGGCCACGCCGTTGAGCTATCTCGATCATGTCATGGATAAACTGGACGTCATTTTGCTGATGTCTGTTAACCCGGGCTTTGGCGGTCAGTCGTTCATCCCTCATACGCTGGACAAGCTGCGCGAAGTGCGCCGTCGTATTGATGAGTCAGGATACGATATTCGCCTGGAAGTGGACGGCGGTGTGAAAGTGAATAACATTGGTGAAATTGCGGCAGCGGGCGCGGATATGTTCGTTGCCGGGTCGGCCATTTTCGACCAACCGGATTACAAAAAAGTCATTGATGAAATGCGCCGCGAGCTGGCGAAGGTAAGTCATGGATAAATTGCAGGCAATTCGGGGTGTAGCGTTCGACCTCGACGGCACGCTGGTTGACAGCGCGCCGGGCTTAACGAGCGCCGTGGATCAGGCGCTGTATGCCCTTGAACTGCCCGTTGCGGGCGAAGAACGTGTTGTGACGTGGATTGGCAACGGTGCCGATGTGCTGATGGAGCGCGCGTTAACGTGGGCTCGCCAGGAGCGCGCGTCGCAGCGTTCCGCGCAGGGCAAACCGAGCGTCGATCACGCGGATATCCCTCAGGATGAGCAGCTGCGTATTCTGCGCAAACTGTTCAATCGTTTCTATGAAGAGACCGTTGAAGAGGGGAGTTTTCTCTTCCCGGACGTCCAGGAAACCCTGAGCGTGCTGCATGCCAAAGGCATCCCGCTTGGGCTAGTGACCAATAAACCCACGCCGTTTGTTGCCCCTCTTCTCGACGCGCTGGATATCGCGAAATATTTCTCCGTGATTGTGGGCGGCGATGATGTGCAAAACAAAAAGCCGCATCCGGAACCGCTGTTGCTGGTGGCAGGAAAATTATCCTTAACACCTGCGGAGCTGCTCTTTGTCGGGGATTCCCGCAATGATATTCTGGCTGCCCGCGCGGCAGGATGTCCTTCCGTCGGATTGACCTATGGCTACAACTACGGTGAGGCCATAACGCTGAGTGAGCCGGATGTTGTGTTCGACCACTTCAAAGATTTGTTGCCCGCACTCGGGCTTTCGCACAGTGAACATCAGGAATTGAATAATGACTAAGCCCATCGTATTTAGTGGCGCACAGCCGTCAGGTGAATTGACCATTGGTAACTACATGGGTGCGTTGCGTCAGTGGGTCAGCATGCAGGATGACTACCATTGCATTTACTGCATCGTGGATCTTCATGCTATCACTGCGCGTCAGGATCCTGAGAAGCTGCGCAAAGCCACCCTGGACACCCTGGCCCTCTATCTGGCCTGCGGCATCGATCCTGAGAAGAGCACCATTTTCGTTCAGTCACATGTACCAGAGCACGCACAGCTGGGCTGGGCGCTGAACTGCTACACCTACTTCGGTGAACTGAGCCGCATGACCCAGTTCAAGGATAAATCCGCACGCTATTCTGAAAACATCAACGCCGGTCTGTTTGACTATCCGGTGCTGATGGCGGCTGACATTCTGCTGTACCAGACCAACCAGGTTCCTGTCGGTGAAGACCAGAAACAGCACCTGGAGCTGAGCCGCGATATCGCCCAGCGCTTCAACGCGCTTTATGGCGAGGTGTTTAAAGTACCAGAGCCGTTTATTCCGAAATCGGGCGCACGCGTCATGTCGCTGCTGGAACCGACCAAGAAGATGTCCAAGTCAGACGATAACCGCAACAACGTTATCGGCCTGCTGGAAGATCCGAAATCCGTGGTTAAAAAGCTTAAGCGTGCGGTGACCGACTCCGACGAGCCGCCAGTGGTGCGCTACGACGTGCAGAATAAAGCGGGCGTTTCCAACCTGCTGGATATTCTCTCCGGTGTCACCGGCCAGAGCATTTCAGAGCTGGAACAGCACTTCGAAGGCAAGATGTACGGCCACCTGAAAGGTGAAGTGGCAGACGCCGTTTCCGGCATGTTGACCGAGTTGCAGGAGCGTTATCACCGCTACCGTAACGACGAAGCTTTCCTGCAGAAGGTGATGAAAGACGGCGCGGAAAAAGCCAGCGCGCGCGCGTCAGAAACCCTCAAAGCGGTGTATGAAGCGATTGGGTTTGTGGGTAAACCATAGGTAAAAGCAAAACGGTAACCACGTTACCGTTTTTAGGGTTTGTTCCCTCTCCCTGTGGGAGAGGGTCAGCGTGAGGGCATCAGGCCGCACTTCCCAAAACTAAAAAACCGGGAAATCCCGGTTTTTTTACGCCTGAAAACGACTTACTGCTGTGCCGCCTGTCCGCAACCACCGATGATCTTCGAAATTGAGATCGCCGGGTGCAGCAGATAATCGTAGCTGCAGTTATTTTTGGTGTTTTGAACGTGACCGGTACAGGCCGTCAGGGTCGATAACAGGCCAACCAGAACGGCGGCTTTTGCCAGCTTGAACATACGCATTCCTTGTCTAAAAAATTGGATGTAATACGAGGGAATAAATGGAAAAGTTCCACTATGCGGGCGGTATGTTAGCGGTAGCCGTTAGAGGGGAGTAGTCCGCTTAAGGACTACTCGAAGAGGGAAAAATATGTGTCAGTGATTCGAGAACCAGTTCAGCTTATCGCGTAATTCAACCACGCGACCCACCACAATCAACGCCGGACTTTCAACCTGCTGCGCCAGCTCGCCGAGTTGAGTCAGCACACCATCGACCACACGCTGCGTAATGGCGGTACCGTTTTCCACCAGCGCAACGGGCATATCTGCCTCCATGCCGTGCTCCAGCAGTTTCGCCTGAATGGTGGCGGCCTGATTTAGCCCCATGTAGAAGACCAGCGTCTGCTTTTCAGCGGCCAGGTTATGCCAGTCCAGTTCGCTGCCGGTTTTGAGGTGGCCCGTCACAAGACGCACGCTCTGCGCGTAATCGCGGTGGGTCAGCGGGATGCCGGAGTAGGCTGAGCAGCCGGACGCCGCCGTAATCCCTGGCACCACGGAGAACGGAATACCTGCGTTGCACAGGGTTTCCAGCTCTTCGCCGCCGCGACCAAAGATAAACGGATCGCCGCCTTTCAGACGCACCACGCGCTTACCTTTCTGCGCCTCGCGCAGCAGGATCTGGTTAATCTCTTCCTGCGGTACGCAGTGGTAGCCCGCGCGCTTGCCGACGAAGACGCGATCGGCGTCGCGACGCACCAGGTTCATGATGTCATCGGAGACCAGGCGGTCGTAGACCACGATATCCGCCTGCTGGATCTGTTGCAGGCCTTTCAGCGTCAGTAAGCCTGCATCGCCAGGACCCGCGCCGACCAGCACCACTTCACCACGGTGATCCAGCGGTTCGTTCAGTAACTGTTCGGTCGTCTCTTCCACCGCTTTTGTGTCCTGGTTCGCCAGCGACTGCGCCAGCCTGTCGTTCACAAAGAACTTTTCCCAGAAGCGACGGCGCTCCCCTACGGTCGCGAAGGTTTGCTTCACGCGGGAACGAAGTTGTCCGGCATAGTGGGCAATCTGACCAAGATGCTGCGGCAGCACGGCTTCCAGTTTTTCCCGCAGCAGGCGGGCGAGAACAGGAGAGCGTCCACCGGATGACACCGCAATCATCAGCGGTGAGCGGTCGATAATCGACGGCATGATAAAGCTGGCTTCTTTCGGCGCATCTACCACGTTGCAGAAGATACGCCGCGCTTCGCAGGCATCGCTGACGCGCTGATTCACGGCATCGTCATCCGTTGCGGCAATGGTCAGCCAGCAGGTATCCAGCAGGGATTCATCAAACTCTCCTTGTACCCGCGTGAGCATCCCTTCCTGGGCCCAGACGTCAAACTGCGGGGTGAAGGTGAGAGCATTCACGGTCAGTCGGGCCCCCGCTTCCAGCAGCAGGCGCGCCTTGCGCTCAGCCACATCGCCGCCGCCTACAAGCAGGCAGTCGCGATGGCGTAATTGACAAAAAATCGGCAGGTGGTCCACGACGATACCTCACAGCATTCAAGGAGGGGGTAAGCATTGACGTCAGGATAACAGCAGGAATCGCCGAAAATATACGGTTTTTCCTGCCGTTACCCATAAGGGGTCATAAGCCTTTCCTATTGAAAAGGCGGGGGGTTACGCTTTGAGCTGCACCTTGCCGTCCTTCACGCGGACGTCATAGTGCTTCACGGAGACGCTTTCATCTTCCATGCAGCGTCCGTCGGTTAAACGGAAACGCTGCTTTTTCAGCGGGCTGGCGACCCACAGTTCACCCTGGTGCTCGGCAATCAGGCCACGGGAGAGCACGCTGGCCTCGAAGAACGGGTCGATATTGCTGATGGCAAAAACCTGTTCATCGTGACGGGGACGGAAAATCGCGACCTGCTCGTTACCCAGCAGCGCACACACGCCGGTGGCGGGCAGAATGTCGTTAATCTCGCAAATGTTTACCCACTGGCTCATGCGTTTTCCTCCACCAGCGTGACTGGAATGCGTTCATACGGTGTTGCCGGGCGATGCTGCTCGCGCTCTGGCACTACCTGCACATTCGGGTCGCGCTGGGTGCTGTTGATAAAGTGTTTGAAGCGTGTCTGCGCCGCAGGGGTATTCACGGTTTCGGTCCACTCGCAGATCACTGCCTCGCGCAGGCGAGCCATCTCTGCTTCCAGATGCTCGTTCAGGCCCAGCTTGTCGTCGATGATCACCGCTTTCAGATAATCAATGCCGCCTTCCAGGTTATCCAGCCAGGACGCTGTACGGGTCAGCTTATCGGCGGTACGGATGTAGAACATCATGAAGCGGTCGAGGTACTTAATCAGCGTGTCGTGGTCAAGATCCGCTGCCAGCAGGTCTGCATGGCGTGGTTTCATCCCGCCGTTACCGCAGACGTACAGGTTCCAGCCTTTTTCGGTGGCGATAATACCCACGTCTTTACCCTGCGCTTCGGCACATTCACGGGTACAGCCGGAGACGCCGAACTTCATTTTGTGCGGGGTACGGATGCCTTTGTAGCGGTTTTCCAGCTCCACGCCGAAGCCGACGCTGTCGCCCACGCCGTAGCGGCACCAGGTGCTGCCCACGCAGGTTTTCGCCATACGCAGCGCTTTGGCATACGCGTGGCCGGTTTCGAAGCCTGCTTCAATCAGCTGGCGCCAGATTTCTGGCAGGTCGTCTTTCTGCGCCCCAAACAGCCCGATACGTTGTGAACCGGTAATTTTGGTGTACAGGTTAAATTCGCGGGCGATCCGGCCCACCGCGACCAGCCCTTCCGGCGTGATTTCGCCACCGGCGGAACGTGGAATGACGGAGTAGGTGCCGTCTTTCTGAATGTTCGCCAGGAAGTTGTCATTGGTATCCTGCAGCGGCGTGTGCTCGGGTTTGAGCACGTATTCATTCCAGCAGGAGGCCAGCAGGGAGCCGACGGTCGGTTTACACACTTCACAGCCGTAACCCTGGCCGTGTTTCGCCAGCAGTTCGTCGAAGGACTTAATGCCTTCCACACGGATCAGGTGATACAGCTCCTGGCGAGAGTAAGCAAAATGCTCGCACAGGTTGTTGTTCACTTCGATGCCCTGTTTCGCCAGCTCGGCGTTCAGCACCTGAGTTACCAGTGGAATACATCCGCCACAGCCGGTACCGGCTTTAGTTTCGGCTTTCAGCGCGGCAACGGTATGGCAGCCCTTGTTGATGGCAGAGATCAGCATGCCTTTAGTGACGTCGAAGCAGGAGCAAATCTGCGCGCTGTCCGGCAGTTTATCCACCCCGATGGACGGTTTACCGCTGGAGGCGTGCGCCGGGAGGATCAGCGCGTCCGGGTTTTCCGGCAGCTCGATGGCGTTGAGCACCAGCTGGAGCAGGTTACCGAAGTCGCTGGTATCGCCTACCAGTACTGCGCCGAGCAGGGTTTTATTGTCCTTACTGACGATAAGACGTTTGTAGACTTCTTTGCTTTCGTCGAGATAGACGTAGCTGCGAGCGCCAGGCGTGCGACCGTGCGCATCGCCGATACCGCCCACGTCCACGCCCAGCAGCTTCAGCTTGGCGCTCATATCCGCGCCGGTGAAGGCGTTTTCGCTGCCGAGAATATGGTCCACGGCGACCTGCGCCATTTTGTAGCCTGGCGCCACGAGACCGTATACGCGGTTATTCCAGCTGGCGCATTCGCCAATCGCGTAGATATCCGGGTCGGAGGTCTGGCAGGTATCGTTAATCATGATCCCGCCGCGCTGCGCGACGGCCAGACCGCACTGGGTTGCCAGTTTGTCGCGTGGACGAATACCGGTGGAGAAGACGATAAAATCTACTTCCAGCTCGCTGCCGTCAGCAAAGCGCATGGTTTTACGTGCTTCGGTGCCTTCCTGCACGATCTCTTTGGTGTTCTTGCTGGTGTGAACTTTCACGCCCATGCTTTCGATTTTACGGCGAAGCTGGTCGCCACCCATGTGGTCGAGCTGTTCGGCCATCAGCATCGGGGCAAATTCGATGACGTGGGTTTCTACGCCGAGGTTTTTCAGCGCGCCCGCGGCTTCTAAGCCCAGCAGACCGCCGCCGACAACGGCGCCGCGCTTGCTGCGGCGTGCGCAGGATTCAATGGCGTTGAGGTCTTCAATCGTACGGTAAACGAAGCAATCCTGAGTTTCAGAACCTTTAATAGGCGGGATCCACGGATACGAGCCTGTCGCCATGATCAGCTTGTCGTAAAAAACCGTACGCCCGGCGCTGGAGTGGATCACTTTTTCCTGACGGTTGATGGTGATGGCGCGTTCGCCCACCAGCACTTTTACGCCATGCTTCTCATAGAAACCTTCACGCACTAAAGAGAGCTCTTCGGCGGTATGATGGGAGAAGTAGGAAGACAAGTGCACACGGTCGTACGCCTTGCGGGGTTCTTCACAGAACACGGTAATATCGAACTGGTCGGCACCGGCTTTATCGAGAAGATCCTCAATAAAGCGATGGCCGACCATGCCGTTACCGATGATAGCGAGTCTGACTTTGCTCATTTTTGCCTCGATTTCTTTTCTATTACTGCCTACCTTAACGATTCAGCAGGGGCGCTTATTGATGTAAATCAAATACGTCTTCGCCTACTCCTTAGGTGGTATGCGGCTGATTTGTCAGGATTTTTATAAGTTATGGAAATCGCAGGCTTTTCGGGGGCGTCGATTTTGTGTACAAAGCAATGGCGTATTTTTGAACAAAAATATGCTTAAACAACGTTGCGTTGATCAGGGGATAAGAAATGTCTACAACACCGCTTTGGCTTGTTCAGAATGTTCGCTTACCGGGCCGGGAAGGACTATGGCAACTCGCCATTGAGAACGGGCGATTTGGTGACATCACCCCAATGGACGACACCCGCGCTGAAAGTTATGAAGTGTTGAACGCGCGCGGTGGGCTGGCGATCCCACCGTTTATCGAGCCGCATATCCATCTTGATACCACCCAGACGGCAGGCGAGCCGAACTGGAATCAGTCGGGCACGCTCTTTGAGGGCATTGAACGCTGGGCGGAGCGCAAAGCGTTACTCAGCCATGACGACGTCAAAGCGCGCGCCTGGAAAACGCTGAAGTGGCAAATCGCCAACGGCATTCAGTTTGTCCGTACCCATGTGGATGTCTCCGACCCGACGCTCACCGCCCTGAAGGCCATGCTGGAGGTGAAGCAGGAGGTGGCCCCGTGGGTGACGCTGCAAATCGTCGCGTTCCCCCAGGAGGGTATTCTCTCTTACCCGAACGGCGCGGCGCTGCTGGAAGAGGCGTTAAAACTGGGTGCCGACGTGGTGGGGGCGATCCCGCACTTCGAATTCACCCGCGAGTATGGCGTCCAGTCGCTGCATATTGCTTTTGCACTGGCGAAGAAATATGACCGTCCGCTGGATATCCATTGCGATGAAATTGACGACGAACAGTCGCGGTTTGTCGAGACGGTGGCTACCCTGGCCTACGAGGCCGGCATCGGTCCGCGCGTGACCGCCAGCCATACTACCGCCATGCACTCCTACAACGGTGCGTACACCTCGCGCCTGTTCCGCCTGTTGAAGATGTCGGGGATTAACTTCGTCGCTAACCCGCTGGTCAATATCCACCTGCAGGGGCGTTTTGACGACTATCCTAAGCGCCGCGGCATCACGCGCGTGAAGGAACTCCAGGAAGCAGGCATTAACGTCTGCTTTGGTCATGACGATGTTTTTGACCCCTGGTACCCGCTGGGAACCGGCAATATGCTCCAGGTGCTGCACATGGGGTTACACGTCTGCCAGATGATGGGCTATCCGCAAATCGACAGCGGCCTGGATCTGATCACCCATAACAGCGCCCGTACCTTTGGCCTGAGCGATTACGGTATTGCCACGGGCAATCCGGCGAATCTGGTGATTTTGCCTGCGGAAAGCGGGTTTGAAGCGGTGCGCTGTCAGGTGCCGGTGCGCTGGTCGATTCGTCAGGGGCGGGTGATTGCCACGACGCAGCTGGCGCAGACGTGGATCCAGATGGATATCGGGGGGGAGGAGGTCAGCTTTGCCAGAAACAGCCCCTCTGCGTAGCGCAAAGGGGCGTGAAGGTTAGTGAGACGCTACCGCGTTGTGCTGGCGGTGGCGAGTCACGAAGCCCAGCACGAAGCACATGATGAACACCACGGCATACAGACCGTTAGCGGTGTGCAGCGCCGCCAGCGGGCCGCTGTGGGCAACGATCGGCCCCGTCACCACAAAGGTGAGCATGGTGCCGATGGTACCGCAGGTCAGCACGAAGTTAACCAGCTTCGGCGAAGCTACTTTGGTTTGCAGGGAGCCCAGCGTGATGATAGAGGTGTAAATCGCGCTGGAGAAGAAGCCCAGGGTCATAATGAACCACGGCATATTGTCCGGGGAACCGTTGATGAACAGATACATCAGCACGGTTGCCAGGCCCGCCAGCACCGTCAGGATGCGCTGCAGATCGAAGAAGCGCAGGATGAAGCTAAACGCCCACATGCCGAACATGTAAGACATCCAGAAATCGCTTACCAGTTTACCCGCGTCGTTCAGGCTCATGCCCAGGCCTTTCGCGTATTCCGGTACCCAGGAGATAAAGCCCAGCTGGCCCAGGATATAGCACAGGGCGGCGATGGAGAGGAACAGTACGCCGATGCCCCATTTCTCTTTCGCGACGGGTTCTGCGCTGGTTTGCGCTTTTTTGCCCAGAACCGGGAATTCACAGCCGAAGGTCAGAATAAAAATTGCTACATAAACCAGACCGATACAGGCATAGACCCAGTACCACTCAATGCTGCGTGCCAGCAGAACGGCGGCCACCATCGGGAAAATCATCCCGGCCATGCTGAAGAAGGAGTCGGTGAACAGCAGGCGCGCGCCGCGCTGACGGCCTTCATACATATGGGTAATCAGGAACGTACCGATCGACATGGTGATCCCGCTGACCAGGCCGAGCACGAACATGGCGGCGGAGAACAACGCGATGCTGTGACTCAGCATCAGACCCGCCACGGCGGCGACCATCAGCACAAAACCAAAACGCAACTGCGTCTTCAGCGGCACGATTTCCATCAGCCAGGCATTCAGGAAGATAGAGATGAGAATACCGGCGTTGAGGAAGGTAAAGGTGTTACTCATACTGGAGACGGGCAGCTGGAAGTAGTCTGCGATATTCCCCATCACCATCCCGGTGACGATCACCAACGCGCCGGTCAGGGCGTAGGAGAAGAAGCTGATCCATGTGAGCTTGATGCGATTGCTGTTAGTCATGTCTGGCCTGTTCAAAAAAAGAAAAGCGCCCGGAGGGCGCTGAGAGCGGGCAGATTTTAGACATTAAAGTGATCCATTCATACCTTTTCAAAGAAATTTAAACTTCATTGCAGTTTTTTATGTGATCTCTATCACATAAAAAGACGCCGTAACCAATCGTTTGCGTGGTTACAACTGTTTCAATTTCGTAAAATTAGGTAAAAGGCTGGTCTCCGTTCATACTGCTCTTTAGAATCAAGCCATTCGCTTTTTATACTGCGCTTTGTTAAGGAATTCTCATGCTCAAATCAACACTGGCGGCTGTCGCAGCTGTGTTTGCTCTTTCTGCCGTTTCCCCTGCTGCGCTGGCAGCCAAAGGGGACCCTCACGTTCTGCTGACCACCTCTGCCGGGAATATTGAGCTGGAACTGAATAGCCAGAAAGCTCCGGTTTCCGTGAAAAACTTCCTCGACTATGTGAACAGTGGTTTTTATAACAACACCACTTTCCACCGCGTGATCCCTGGCTTCATGATTCAGGGCGGCGGTTTCAACGAGCAGATGCAGCAGAAGCAGCCGAACCCGCCGATCAAAAACGAAGCGGACAACGGCTTGCTGAACAAGCGCGGCACGATTTCCATGGCACGTACGGCGGATAAAGACAGCGCCACCAGCCAGTTCTTCCTCAATGTGGCGGATAACGCCTTTCTCGACCATGGCCAGCGCGACTTCGGTTACGCGGTCTTCGGTAAAATTGTGAAAGGGATGGACGTGGCGGATAAGATTTCTCAGGTTCCTACTCATGACGTCGGCCCGTACCAGAATGTGCCGTCCAAACCGGTCGTGATCCTCTCCGCAAAAGTACTGCCGTAACCCTCTTTGACACGGGCGGCGCTCGCCCGTGTAATGCCCCCTCCCTGCGAAAGCGCGTTTTGCTGCTTATACTTGTGGCAAACGGACTATTCAGGGAGGCGTTAAGTGAAAAAACTCACCGACAAGCAAAAATCCCGTATTTGGGAGCAGCAGCGTAACGTCAATCTTCAGGCCAGTTGTCTCCTTGAAAAAGGTCATGGTCCTTCAGAACCCCATATTGAGACGCTGGAGCTCGGGCCTTCCGCGCCCGGTTTACCCCATCTTTGCCTTATTCACCGCCATCTGTATCGCAAAGAGCTGAAGCGGGCGGGCGAATACCGTACCGACGATATTTTTAAAGGTGACATTCCTTTCTGCCACTTCGAGTACATCGAGAAGATGGGCAATGAATTGATGGCGGACCTGGAAAGCGAAAAGTATCTGGTGGGTCTTCAGAAAGAAACCTTTGTGAACAGAGTTAGTCACTACTACTGTGAAATCAATATGCTGCATCCTTTTATGAGCGGCAATGGTATTGCCCAACGGGTCTTCTTTGAGCAGTTGGCCATTCATGCCGGGTATATGCTGGACTGGCGGGGTATCGATCCCGAGCAGTGGGTGGCGGCGAACCGAAGCGGCGCCACGGGCGATTTGACTGCGCTGAACGCTGTCTTTGCCAAAGTAGTGAGCGAAGCGCGGGAATCTGAGTAGAATAGGGCGGCATTTTTTTCGGGAGCCGCCATGATTCTGCTGATTGATAACTACGATTCCTTCACCTGGAACCTTTACCAGTATTTTTGTGAGCTGGGAGCTGAGGTGGTTGTCCGCCGTAACGATGACGTGACTCTGACCGATATTGCGACGCTGGCTCCGCAGAAAATTGTGATTTCACCCGGCCCCTGCACGCCGTCGGAATCGGGCGTGTCTCTGGATGTTATCCGGCACTATGCTGGCAAGCTGCCCATTCTGGGCGTCTGCCTGGGCCATCAGGCCATTGCCCAGGTATTCGGCGCCACCATCGTGCGTGCCGCGAAAGTGATGCACGGAAAAACGTCGCCGGTCACGCATACCAGTACCGGGGTATTCACGGGGCTCAATAATCCCTTAACCGTGACGCGCTACCATTCGCTGATGATTGACCCGCCGACGCTGCCAGACTGCTTTGAGGTGACCGCCTGGAGCGATACGCAGGAGATCATGGGGATTCGCCACCGCGAGTGGGATCTTGAGGGCGTGCAATTCCATCCGGAAAGTATCCTTAGCGAGCAAGGGCATGACCTGCTGGCTAATTTCTTCCATCGCTGAATATCTGTTGCCTTGCTGTGATTTTTTATGCATATTTTGTGATTATATTTTCACAATCAATGTGACATAAAATGGATGGGCATGACATGGCAACTGAACAACCAGCAATTACCCGCGCAACATTCGATGAAGTGATTCTGCCGATTTATGCACCGGCTGAGTTTATCCCGGTTAAGGGGAAAGGCAGCCGCGTCTGGGATCAGCAGGGAAAAGAGTATGTGGATTTCGCGGGCGGTATTGCGGTCACGGCGCTGGGTCATTGCCATCCTGCGCTGGTGGAGGCGCTGAAAACCCAGGGCGAAACCCTGTGGCACACCAGTAACGTATTCACCAACGAGCCGGCGCTGCGTCTGGGCCGCAAAATCATTGATGCCACGTTTGCCGAGCGTGTGCTGTTTATGAACTCCGGCACCGAAGCCAACGAAACCGCCTTTAAGCTGGCGCGCTATTACGCGACGACGCGTCACAGCCCGTACAAAACCAAAATCATCGCCTTCCACAACGCCTTCCACGGGCGCTCGTTCTTTACCGTCTCCGTCGGCGGCCAGCCGAAGTATTCCGACGGCTTTGGCCCAAAACCGGCCGACATCATCCATGTGCCGTTTAACGATCTGCATGCGGTGAAAGCGGTGATGGACGACCACACCTGCGCGGTAGTCGTGGAGCCAATTCAGGGCGAAGGCGGCGTGACGGCGGCCACCCCGGAATTCCTGCAAGGGCTGCGCGCGCTGTGTGATGAGCATCAGGCGCTGCTGGTGTTTGATGAAGTGCAGTGCGGAATGGGACGTACCGGCGATCTGTTCGCTTATATGCACTACGGCGTGACGCCGGATATTTTGACCAGTGCCAAAGCGCTCGGCGGTGGTTTCCCGGTGAGTGCGGTGCTGACGACTCAGGAGATCGCCTCTGCGTTTCATGTCGGTTCGCACGGCTCAACCTATGGCGGTAACCCGCTGGCGAGCGCCGTGGCGGGTGCGGCATTCGATATCATCAATACTCCAGAAGTGCTGAACGGTGTGAACGCGAAGCGTGAGCTGTTCGTAAAACATCTGCAAAAGATCAATGACCAGTATGATGTGTTCAGCGAAATCCGTGGCATGGGTCTGCTGATGGGTGCCGAGCTCACGCCACAGTACAAAGGCCGCGCCCGCGATTTTCTGCATGCTGCCGCCCACGAAGGGGTAATGGTGCTGAATGCGGGGCCAGACGTGATGCGTTTCGCCCCGTCGCTGGTGGTGGAAAAGAAAGACATTGAAGACGGGTTAACCCGCTTTGCCGCAGCGGTCGCGAAGATCGTTAAAGGCTAATACTCGGTTCGTTTTAACCGGCGCGTTAACCAAATGCCATGATGCGGACGCTGACGCCATGCCACCGACGAAATGGTGTGCATGGTGTTCAGGTGGCCCAGCACGCGCTGCAAATGCTGCTCCAGGGTGCTCATCGGCCCGTGGGTCAGCGTTTCCGGCGCTTCCAGAATGTTCGAATCCCCCGACTCACCCGGCGCGTCATACTCCAGACGCTGCTGACACCTCTGCAGGGCGATTTCACACGACTGCAAATAACGCTGCGCCAGATCCGGCGTCAGCATCGTGTGCTCGCGCGCCAGGGTGGTCATGGCGTTAATATGCTCGACGATAAACTGGCTATGCGTGACCCAGAGCTTCATGTCCGCCAGATAGTGCGCGTTAAAGCCTGGCTCCTGCATCGCCTGGTTGAGCGAGTTAAACAGGGCGTTGTGCGCCTGATTAACTTTCATCCGCTGATACGCCAGCGGGGAGGGCTGCGGGTCGTCGCTCAGGATCAGACGAATGGCCTGCTGGTCAGCCTCCAGCGCGTCGTGGGCGTTCTGGCGCAGCAATCCGCTTTGCCACTGCGGCCACAGCCAGACCATGCCACCAAAGGCGATCAGGCAGCCAATCAGCGTATCGATCAGGCGGGCAACGATAAACTGTTCGCCGTTTAGCGTAAGCAGCTGAAGGGTATATACCGCCGTCACCGTAAAGCCCACCATCGCCCAGCCGTAGTTTTTGCGGATAATCAGGTAACTCACCAGCGTAATCACCAGCATCCCAGCCAGGGTATACCCCTCGGGAACGTGGAAGTGTAGCGTTACGCCCGCAATAATCAGCCCCGCCATCGTGCCGCCTGCCCGGTGCAGAATACGTACCCGTGTGGCGCCGTAGCCGTTCTGGGTGACAAACAGCACGGTCATTAAGATCCAGTACGGTTTCGGCAGATGCAGCGCCATGCCCATTAGACTGGCGATACTGAGCATAACGCTAATCCGCGCGGCATTGCGCAGGGCAGAAGACTTAAGCGAGAGATAGCTTCTGAGTGCTGGCAGGAGCGGCAGACGTTTTTGCTTATCCGCCATCAGGTCGCGGGGATACAGCGGGCGCTGGGTGCGCAGCACGCGGGCAATGCGGCTGAAGTGCCAGGCGGCAAACTGGCCGACCGGGTTATCCGGATGCTGACGAGCAATTTTCTCCAGCGCGCCGAGCTGTTTATCCATGTTAAAGCGCGTGGGGTAGCGGTGATAGAGAATGTCGTCCGCCAGCACCCGCAGGCGCGCGGAGACGGTCTGCGCATTCCAGCGGATCACCGCCTCGGCGTGGCTGCGCTCGACCAGCTTTTGCACCTCTTGTGGGTGATGAAGGCTCACGGAGATATGCTCCTGCAGATCCAACCCCACCTGGAAGGTGCGCAGCAGGCGTTTATATTCGTGATTCTTGTTAGCGGCGAGCATATGCAGCTGCTGATAGCACTGGCTTATCAGATCCACCACCTTTTGCTGGCGCGTCAGCAGCGGCGGTAAGGATTTTTCCGGGTCGGTATGCTGGGTCAGCAAGGTGTATTTGGCTTCGCAGTAATCCGCAAGCTGGACATACAACAGGCTCAGAGATTCACGCAGCGGCTGTTCCCGCCACAGCCAGAACCAGAACCAGTTAAACAGCCCGTACCACAGCGTGCCGAGGGCATAGATCAGCAGCGGCTCCCACACCGGCATATTCCCGGCGAGGCTCAGTGTGAAGATGGCGGCAATCAGTGAAGCGGGAAGCAGGCGGGCGTGCAGGGAACTGATTTCTGCGGTAACACCGAGGCTCATCGCCAGTACGGTCAGGATCAGCGGCAGCGGAATATCGCGCGCCAGTAAAAGCTGCACGGCGAGGCTACAGCCAGCAAACAGCGAACCGCCAACGATCAGGCGTTTGAAAAAGCGTTTATGCGGCGTGTCCAGACCGGCGATGTTGCAGCAGGCGGGAACGAGAGAAAACAGCAGACCCTGCTGGAGATGTCCCAGAATCAGGCCCACGGCCACAGGAAGGCACAACACCAGCGTTTGTCGCAGTGCGTAATTAACTTCCGGGTGATAGATCAGCCTGCGCCACATGGGGAATAGAGACAAAAACGGCGTGACACCTTGCGATGGCACGCCGTTTGAGCGGAATTAACGCGTTCCGTAGACCACGATGGTTTTACCGTGGGCAGAGATCAGGTTCTGATCTTCCAGCATTTTCAGGATACGACCCACCGTTTCGCGGGAGCAACCGACGATCTGACCAATTTCCTGACGGGTAATTTTAATTTGCATGCCGTCCGGGTGGGTCATGGCGTCTGGCTGTTTCGCCAGGTTCAGCAGGGTCTGCGCGATACGACCGGTGACGTCCAGGAAGGCGAGGTTACCCACTTTCTCGGATGTGACCTGCAGACGACGCGCCATCTGGGAAGAAAGACGCATCAGGATGTCAGGGTTTACCTGAATCAACTGACGGAATTTCTTGTAAGAAATTTCAGCCACTTCACATGCTGTCTTTGCACGAACCCAGGCGCTACGTTCCTGGCCTTCTTCAAACAGGCCCAGTTCACCGATAAAATCGCCCTGGTTCAGATAAGAAAGGATCATCTCTTTCCCTTCCTCATCTTTGATCAGCACTGCCACCGAGCCTTTGACGATGTAATACAACGTTTCCGCTTTTTCACCCTGGTGAATCAGCGTGCTCTTCGATGGGTACTTATGAATGTGGCAATGAGACAAGAACCATTCGAGAGTCGGGTCTGTTTGCGGTTTGCCAAGCACCATGCGCTGTTATCCTCTGTTATAAGCTGTCACCAGAGTCATCAGATGCATCCGGACTCTGGGGTTGCAATCGAATTCTTACCCATACCCTGGGAAGTCGGCTGTCGTAACGTTTCGCAGCCAGTAAAGTTTGATGTCCTCTGCATACATGTGTAACGTCAATGTATTACTGTAGCATCCTGAGTGTTTTAGCATAGCTTTCGCCGCGTGTCTCCTGGTGTCTCGCTTCAGCATGATGCAGGTCGCCTTCCGTTGCGAGAAATGTAACGCACGCGTAATCTGTCACCGAAAATGCAACGTTGGAGTTAAAGAATATGCAAGCGCGCGTGAAATGGGTTGAAGGTTTAACGTTCCTGGGCGAATCCGCGTCAGGGCACCAGATTTTGATGGACGGTAACTCCGGCGATAAAGCCCCCAGCCCAATGGAAATGGTGCTGATGGCGGCGGGTGGATGCAGCGCGATTGACGTTGTGTCGATTCTGCAAAAAGGTCGTCATGACGTAACGGATTGCGAGGTTAAACTCACCTCAGAACGTCGCGAAGAGGCGCCACGCCTGTTCACCCACATCAATCTGCACTTTGTGGTCACCGGTAAAGCGCTTAAAGACGCGGCGGTTTCGCGTGCGGTGGATCTGTCTGCTGAAAAATACTGCTCTGTGGCGTTAATGCTGGAGAAAGCGGTAAAAATCACGCATTCGTATGAAGTGATCGAGGCTTAATCTTTTGGCGGGTGGCGCTTCGCTGACCCGCCCTACAAAAGCATGAACGTAGGCCCGGTAAGCGCAGCGCCACCGGGCAGAACAACTCACGCAATCTGCTTCCCTTCCATCAACCGCTCCACCAGCGGCGTCATGATGAGCTCCATCGCCAGCCCCATTTTTCCGCCTGGTACCACTAACGTATTCATGTGCGAAATAAACGAGCCCTGCAGCATCGCCAGCAGCCAGGGGTAATCAATGCCTTCGAGATTGCGGAAGTGGATCACCACAAAGCTCTCGTCCAGCGACGGGATGGTTTTCGCCGCGAACGGGTTAGAGGTGTCCACCGTCGGCACGCGCTGGAAGTTAATGTGCGTGCGGGAGAACTGTGGCGTGAGGTAGTTGATGTAGTCTTCCATGGAGCGCACCACCGAATCCATCACCGCTTCGCGCGAATGGCCGCGCTCGCTCATGTCGCGCGTCAGCTTCTGGATCCACTCCAGGTTCACGATAGGCACCACGCCAACCAGCAGATCCACATGACGCGCCACGTCATGCTGTGGGGTGACTACGCCGCCGTGTAATCCCTCATAAAACAGCACATCGGTGGGTTCCGGCAGCGGCTGCCAGGGGGTAAAGGTGCCCGGCACCTGATTCCACGGCACAGCTTCATCATAGGTATGCAGATACTTACGCGATTGCCCTTTGCCGCTCTGACCGTACTCCAGGAAGGTTTGCTCAAGAAGGCCAAAGTCATTGGCTTCAGGACCGAAATAGCTGATGTGTTTACCCAGATCGCGCGCCTTACGGATCGCCATGTCCATTTCAGGTCGCGTATAGCGGTGAAAACTGTCGCCTTCGACCTCCGCCGCCCGGAGATTCAGTTGGGCGAAAATCTTACGAAACGCGAGGCTGGTGGTGGTCGTTCCCGCACCACTCGACCCCGTAACGGCAATAATGGGATGTCTGGCAGACATAGCAACTCCCTGACTGAAAAGGTTGGAAGGTCAGCCGTGAAACGCGTTGCGGGGCATGATATTGACCGTCTCATGCAGTTCTGACCACACCAGCACCACGTCGCCGCTTTTCAGCTGGCGTTTTACATCGTTGACCTTCTGCTCGAGTGAGCGTTCATGTTCACCATAATCGGTGCCTTCACGTAATACAAAGCTTTCAATCAGATTATCGAGCGTTTCGGGAGACAGATCCTGCCAGGGGATGATCATTTTGCACCGTCCAGATAAAGAGTAAGCCAGTCAGGAATACGCGCCTCCAGCCACATTTTCGGGCGGCGCAGCGTCCCGCCAATAAACCCAACGTGGCCGCCATGTTCAGTCAACTGATAGTGAACATTGTCGGGAAGGAATTCCTGCGCGGGAATAGAGTGATGATCCATAAACGGGTCATCTTTGGCGTGAATAATCAGCGTCGGCTGGGTAATTTTGCTGAGCAACGGCATGGCGCTGCACTGACGGTAATAGTCGATCGCATCGGCGAAGCCGTGAATTTTTGCGGTGATCAGATCGTCGAATTCACGAATGCGGCGCACCTTTTTCAGCTGGCGCAGGCTGACCGGCAGGGTATCCGGGTAAGCCTTCAGCTTACGTGCGGCGTTGGCTTTCAGCAGGTTGAGCAGATAGCGCTGATAGACGCGGGAAAACCCTTTATCCATATGGTAGCTGCACTGCTCCAGCATAAACGGCGCGGAGACAATCACTGCGGCATTGAGCGGTACGCTGTCGCCCTCTTTGGCCAGCAGGCAGGCGAGCATATTTCCGCCCAGCGAATACCCCACGGCCGCCGTTGGCACGGTGCCATAGTTTTCCCGCAGCCAGTGTAAAAACCAGGTTCCGTCTTCGGTTTCACCCGAGTGATAGATGCGTTTCTGACGATTTGGCTCGCCGCTGCAGCCACGAAAATGCATCACCACCCCGAGCCAGCCGCGCGCTTTTGCCGCCTCAATCAATCCATGCGCATAAGGGCTGTGCAGACTCCCTTCCAGACCATGAAAAACCACCAGACGCGGCTTATGACGTGCCTGCTCGGGGTCTTCGCTCCAGGCGAGATCCAGAAAATCACCGTCTGGCAGGTCAAGCCGCTGCCAGTGCGGCGTGAACTGAACCTTACGGCGGATCAGCCGTGGCAGCATGGTCTGCAAATGGCAGTTGGACACACCGCGCATGGGCACGAACTCGGTGCTGTCTTCGGCTGCAATGTCGAAGTCTGTTGGAATGATTTGGGTCATAAGCGCGATGCTGATTCTTGTCGGAAATTAACGATACTTTCCGAATTGTACCCCGTTTAGCCTGGTTTTCCGAAACATGAACTGATCCCGATCACAAATCTTTACCGTGATTATTACTCTCAGGCTAATGATTCCGCTCTACGCTTAATTGATGCCTTTCCCACCAGAGCGCACACTTTACTCAACGTTAAGCAAATCAAAATGATTAGCTGAATCAGGAGGTTAATAATGTTATCTGGGCAAACACCCACCCGGCAATGGAACACGCGACGCAGCGAAAAAGCGCGTCGTCTGGCGTCCGTACCGGTGCAGGGCAAGGTACTGCCAACCGGCGACCTTGTCGCCATGCTGGAAAAACTGATCGCCCCTGGCGATAAGGTCGTTCTGGAAGGTAACAACCAGAAGCAGGCCGATTTCCTTTCACGCTCGCTGGCTGAAGTGAACCCGCAAATTGTCCACGATCTGCATATGATCATGCCGAGCGTCGGCCGTAGCGAGCATCTGGATATCTTTGAGAAAGGCATCGCCCGCAAGCTGGACTTCTCCTTCTCCGGGACGCAGAGCCTGCGAATCTCCCAGCTGCTGGAAGATGGTCAGCTCGAAATCGGCGCTATCCATACCTATATCGAGCTCTATTCACGCCTCTACGTCGACCTCTCGCCCAACGTGGCGCTGATTGCGGGGTTTAAAGCAGACCGCAAAGGCAACCTCTACACCGGGGCGAGCACCGAAGATACTCCGGCACTGGTGGAAGCCGCGGCCTTCCACGACGGGATTGTGATTGCGCAGGTGAATGAACTGGTGGACGACGAATGCGACCTGCCGCGCGTCGATATTCCGGGCTCCTGGATTGACTATGTTGTCGTTGCCGACAAGCCATTCTTTATCGAACCGCTGTTTACCCGTGATCCGCGACTGATCAAACAGGAACACATCCTGATGGCGATGATGGCGATTAAGGGCATCTACGCGGAACATCAGGTGCAGTCCCTCAACCACGGGATCGGTTTTAACACCGCAGCGATTGAACTGCTGCTGCCGACCTACGGCGAACAGCTCGGCCTGAAGGGCAAAATCTGTAAGCACTGGACCCTGAACCCGCACCCAACGCTGATCCCGGCAATTGAAAGCGGCTGGGTAGAAAGCGTGCACTGCTTCGGCGGCGAGCTGGGGATGGAAGAGTACATCCGCGCCCGTCCGGACATCTTCTTTACCGGTGCCGACGGCTCCATGCGTTCCAACCGTGCGTTCTGTCAACTGGCCGGTCAGTATGCGGTCGATATGTTTATCGGCTCAACCCTGCAGGTTGATGGTTACGCCAACTCCTCAACGGTGACACGCGGTCGTCTTTCCGGCTTCGGCGGTGCGCCAAACATGGGGCACGACCCACACGGTCGTCGCCACGCCACACCGGCCTGGCTGAACATGATCACCGAACCTGACCCGATGCAGCGCGGTAAAAAACTGGTCGTGCAGATGGTGGAAACCTTCCAGGCGGGCGTAAAGCCGACCTTTGTGGAAAAGCTTGATGCTGTTGACGTGGCAAAAGCGTCCGGGATGCCTCTGGCGCCGGTCATGATATACGGCGACGACGTGACGCACGTGCTGACGGAAGAGGGGATTGCTTACCTCTATCGCGCCAAAGATCTTGAGGAGCGTCGTGCCATGGTCGCCGCTGTGGCGGGGATTACCGATATAGGCCTGGGCGTGGATGCTAAACGCGTGGCGGAACTGCGCCAGAGCGGCAAGGTTGTTTATCCGGAAGATATGGGTATTCGCCGCACTGACGCCACCCGCTCTCTGCTGGCGGCGGGCAGCGTGTCAGACCTCGTTGAATGGTCCGGCGGTCTGTACAACCCACCTGCGAAATTCCGGAGCTGGTAATGAAACTTCTGCCCCAGATTCAGGTTGAAGGCGGTGCCGAATGGCTGGCGCGAACCGCCACGCAGTGTCTGATTGACGAAGCACGATTAAGCCCGAAACCCGGTCTGGTGGACAGTCGGGGGAACGGTGCGCACCACGATTTATCCCTTGCGCTGATGGAGCGCTCCGCGCGCAGCCTGACCCCGACGTTTCAGGCGCTGGCACAGCAAAGCTGGCTGCGTCCGGCAGATATTGCGCTTCGGCAAACCGTTGGCCGTCTTGGTCGTGAAGGCGAGCAGCAGATGATGGCTGCAACGTGTGGCGTAAACACCCATCGCGGCGCGATTTGGGCGCTGGGGTTGCTGGTCAGCGCGGTGGCGATGCTGGACGGGGAAGCCAGGGCGCACGACGTCGCCCGCACCGCCGCGCAGCTGGCGAAACTCCCTGACGAGGCGGCGCCGAAAGTGTTCAGCAAAGGCCTTCGCGCCACGCACCGCTACCGCGTACCGGGTGCACGCGAAGAGGCTCAGCAGGCGTTCCCGCACATTATGCAGCGCGCGTTGCCGCAGCTTCGCCTGAGCCGTCTCAACGGCAGCAGTGAAACGCACGCCAGGCTTGACGCGCTGATGGCGATCATGACGTCGCTTACCGACACCTGCGTGCTGTCGCGCGCCGGGCTGGAGGGGCTGGACGCCATGCAGGACGGTGCCCGTGCGGTACTGAACGCCGGAGGTTGTGAAACGGCTGCAGGCCAGCAGGCGCTGGCGAACTTAGACCGTCAGATGCTGGCGCTAAACGCCTCCCCAGGCGGCGCTGCTGACCTGCTTGCTGCCACGCTGTTTCTCGATCGCGTCGAAACGCCTTATTCAAAGCATTAAGAGGATGTTATGGAAAAAATCACATTGACCGTGCCAGCCAGCCGCGCGTTAAGCGGCAGGGCCCTGGCAGGGGTAGTCGGTTCCGGGGATATGGAGGTGCTCTTCACCGCCGAACGGGGCCAGACGTTAACCATTGATATCACCACCTCCGTCGACAACAGCCGGGGTCGCTGGGAGGCACTGTTCAACCGCCTGCAAACGGTCAGTAGCCTGCCAGCAGGAAAACTGACCATTCATGATTTCGGCGCGACGCCGGGCGTGGCTCGCATTCGTATCGAACAGGTTTTTGAGGGGGTGAGCCATGCGTGATGACAGCAGCTTTATCGAATTGAAAGCACGCCAGCGTGCGCAGGCCCTGCTCGATGAGGGTAGCTATCGCGAACTGCTGGATCCGTTTGAAGGCATTATCTCTCCGTGGCTTGGGCCACAGGGCATTGTTCCGCAGGCGGACGACGGCATGGTGGTGGCGAAAGGCACGATCAACGGTCAGCCAGCCGTTGTGGTCGCCATTGAAGGTGCGTTCCAGGGCGGCAGCATGGGTGAAGTGTCCGGTGCCAAAATGGCGGCGGCGCTGGAGCTGGCGGCAGAAGATAAACGCAACGGCATTCCGACTCAGGCTGTGCTGTGCCTCGAAACCGGCGGCGTTCGTCTGCAGGAGGCGAACCTGGGTCTGGCCGCCATTGCCGATATCCACGCGGCGATTGTTGACCTGCGTCGTTACACGCCCGTTATCGGGATTGTCGCAGGGACCGTGGGCTGCTTCGGTGGGATGTCCATCGCGGCGGCGCTGTGCAGCTACCTGATTGTGACCCGCGAAGCGCGTCTCGGACTGAACGGTCCGCAGGTCATCGAGCAGGAAGCGGGGATTGAAGAGTACGACTCCCGAGACCGTCCGTTTATCTGGAGCATGACCGGTGGCGAAGTGCGCTATCAAAGCGGGCTGGTTGACGCGCTGGTCGGTGACGGTATCAACGCGGTGAAAGCGGCGATGAACGACGCGATTGCCAGGGGCGTACCCGCGAAACACCGCACCGATAACTACGACGATTACCTGAACCGTCTGACGAATTTCGACACCCGCAAACAGGCCGATGCCGAACAAATTAACGCGCTTTTTGCCCGGGAGGTGAAATGATGACTAACGCAATAAGCCGTGGCGAACTCTGGATGACTCTGCTCGCGCCGAATGCAAAACGTGTGGAAGGGCTTTGCCCGTCCGTGCAGGCGGCAGACGGCGAACTGAACGGTGAAGCGGTGCGTTTTGTTGCCGTGGTGCCGGATGCCCACAACCATTTCCCGCGCGCGGCGAAAGGGGAAGTCGGTCTGCTGGAGGGCTGGACGCTGGCGAAAGTGGTGAGCGAAACCGTGGCCGAGGATGCCAGTAAGTCCGTGAAGCGTCCGATTGTGGCGGTGATTGACGTCCCAAGCCAGGCCTATGGCCGTCGCGAAGAGGCGTTTGGTATCCACCAGGCGCTGGCGGGGGCTGCCGCCGCGTATGCGAATGCGCGTCTGGCCGGTCATCCGGTGATTGGGCTTATCGTCGGTAAAGCGATGTCCGGCGCATTTCTGGCGCATGGCTACCAGGCTAATCGCCTGATTGCTTTCAACGATAAAGGGGTGTTGATCCACGCGATGGGTAAAGAGTCTGCGGCGCGCATTACGTTGCGAACCGTCGACGCGCTGGAAAAACTGGCGGCCACCATTCCGCCGATGGCCTATGACATCAGCAACTACGCCACCCTGGGGCTGCTTTCAAACCTGCTGGACATCAGCAACCCGGATGCCCCCTCCGATAACGATCTGGCGCAGGTGAAAACCACCCTGCAACAGGCCATCAGTGACGCTCGTCAGGACACCACGCTGAACAATCGTCTGGGTGCTGACAACCGCCGCAGCTCTGCCCTCGTACGCGAACGCATGCGGGCAAGCTGGTAAGTAAAAAGAGACCTGCCAGATGCACGACCCCGCGGACGTAACCGTTACGTCCGCGCGGGAACCTGCATCCTGAAAATAATAATCATCGCGCCAGTGCTTAAACTTTTTTACTACAGGTGAATTATGACTTACGTAATTGTTCATGCTCTTGCACCGATTTTCGTCATCATGCTGCTGGGATTCTGGGCCGGTAAGGCAAAGATGGTCGATAACAAAAACGTTTCCCTGCTTAATATTTTCGTGATGGATTTTGCACTGCCTGCCGCGCTGTTCAGCGCCACCGTGCAAACGCCGTGGACCGGCATTGTGGCCCAGTCGCCGCTGATTCTGGTACTGACCCTGGCGATGTGGATAACCTATGCGGCCATCTACTTCCTCGCCACCGGCGTCTTTAAAAAATCGCCGCAGGATGCCGCCGTGCTGACGCTGACCGTCGCCCTGCCAAACTATGCGGCGCTCGGCCTGCCTATTCTGGGCAGCGTGCTGGGTGAAGGTTCATCGACATCACTGTCTGTTGCGGTCTCCATCGCCTGCGGTTCGGTGCTGATGACCCCGTTCTGCCTGCTCATTCTGGAACGTGAAAAAGCGCGCACCGAAGGGAATAACTCTGGCTCAACGCTCTCCATGCTGCCGGTGCTGATGTGGCGTTCGATTAAAAAACCGATCGTGATGGGCCCGCTGCTGGGTGTCATTTTGTCCGCCATCGGTATCAAAATGCCGGAACTGGTGCTGGCGGCGATTAAACCGCTGGGGCTGTCCGCGACCGCTGCAGCGCTGTTCCTGACCGGGGTGATCCTCTCTGCCCGTAAGCTGCAGATCAACACCATGGTCATCACGTCAACTATCGCCAAGCTGCTGATTCAGCCTGCGATTGCCTGGGGTATCGTTTTACTCTTTGGTCTGCACGGTTCCGTGGCGATCACCGCTATCCTGATGATTGCGCTTTCTGCGGGCTTCTTCGGTGTGGTGTTCGGTAACCGCTTTGGCGTGCAGTCTCCGGATGCGGAAGCCGTGCTGCTGTTAAGCTCCGTACTGTGTATCCTGTCGCTGCCGCTGTTTATCTCGCTGACCTCAGGAATGTAATCATGACCACAACATTACGCCCCCACGACCTCATCTGGCTTACCGCGCGAGACGCGCTGGAAGGCATCACCGACGACTGGGTGGAGGCGGCCTGGCATACCGGTTTGCCGGTCGTAGTGCGGCGTGATGTTGATAACGCTGGCCGTGTTCCCGTTGGCGTGCGCGGCCTGCGCCGCGACCAGCGGGCGGGCGGATGGGTGAAACCAGAACACGTAACGCGTGTGGTGTCACCCGAATCACTGAGCGTAACGGCGGATCTGCTGCGCTCGCCCTTTGTGACGCAGCCACCGGTACAGGTGGCGCTACAACTTTCTCAGCAGCCGTGGCCATGGTCGTGGGGCATTACCGGCAGCACTGGCTATGCGCTGGCGACCGGTATTCCGGTTATCCACGCCGACAGCGATCTCGACCTGTTGATCCGCGCCCCGCAGCCGATTTCCCCTGATGCGTTTACCGCATGGCAGTCGCAGCTGAGTCGCGCATTGTGCCGGGCGGATACGCAGGTCGATACACCCGAAGGGGGATTCGCGCTGGCGGAGTGGCTGCGCGACGGCAAAACGCTGCTGAAAACCCGCCGCGGACCGCGTCTGGTAACGGATCCGTGGCGCAGGGAGGAGTAATGAAAATACTGTTTACCTTTCCGGGGCAGGGCACGCAGCATGAAGGTATGCTGCATAACCTGCCGGGTACCGAGCTGGCTCAGGCGCGCGAGGTGTTGGGGGCGGAGGTTGATACGCTGGATAGCGCAGCTTCGTTATCCCATACCCGCGCGGTGCAGCTTTCGCTGCTGATAGCCGGTGTCGCATGGGCGCGCGAGCTTGAGCGACGCGGCGTAACGCCGGATATCGTCAGCGGGCTGTCCATTGGCGCATACCCGGCAGCGGTTATCGCGGGCGCGCTGGATTTCACCGATGCGCTTAGGCTGGTCGCGCTGCGTGGCGATTTAATGGAGCAGGCGTATCCGCACGGCTATGGCCTGACGGCGATTATGGGCTTGACCCTGCCGCAGGTGGAACAGCTTATCGAAGGCACCGGAACCTATATTGCGAACCTGAACGCCGAAACGCAGATTGTGATCGCCGGACGCGATGACGGGATGGCGCAGGTAGCCGAGCGCGCGCTGGCGAAAGGGGCGAGCAAGGCCAAACGACTGGCGGTCAGCGTACCATCGCACTGCGCGCTGCTGGCGGACCCGGCGCAGAAGCTGGCGGCAGCGTTTGAATCGGTCACGCTTTCACGCCCACGCTGCGCGTATCTGAGCGGCAGTACCGGACGCGTGCTCTGGCAGCCGGAGAAGATCGCCGACGATCTGGCGATGAATATGGCGCGTACCGTGCGCTGGCAGGAGGCGGTGATATCCGCGAATGAACGCGATGCGCGGCTGGCAATCGAGATGCCGCCCGGCGGCGTGCTGACCTGCTTAACGCGACAAGCGGCGTGGGAAGGGGAATCCATTTCGCTGGAACGCAGCGGGGTGGATGTGGCGGTGCATCTGGCGGGGCGGCTTCAGCGGTGAGTTTTGCCCGGCGGCGCTTTCGAAAAACGTAAGGTAAGTTTGGCACTTATAGCTCAGGGTGGAAATCTCCCTGAGCATGCGTCAGCGACGCTGATGATGAGTGTTAGGGTAAACACCTTTTTTTGTTAACTCGATTGCCTGCTCAAGTTGCTGGTAAAGCCTATGGCTCAAATCTTCCAGTTCGTCATTTTCTTTACGGAGCGGTTGCCCATTTTTGTGAAGAACAATATCGTTAAATGATCCCATTCCACCGTAAACTTTTTTTAATGCGAATATTGAAGCTTCACAGTCGACGTCAAGTTCACTACCAAGTGTCTCAAAGGTTTTGGCCCATGCATTCTCATTGTTTGAGTGCAGTATGCTAATAATATTGGTTAACGTTTTCTTTATTTCATTTATCATTTCAGCCCCCCACTACTCAGTATATTCACATCAGGTATTTTCCACGTTTCACGCACAACTACTGGTCGTTTTTCGCGGATCCTGCCAGTTTGAGATTTGACGCATATTAATTCACCGTATCAATTAGTGCGGATAACAATCCGTGAAATTGGTTATGTGATTCTATTACATAATCCGTTGAGACTTTATCACGGATCTGAAAGCAATCATCAGCGAAACTGTAGACAATAACGGATATACCATCCTCACCAATGAGCACCTTATCAGTGAGATTCTGATCAAGATAGATTTCATCGGTGCGTGTATCAACGTTGCGGATGTAGATATTTGACCATAATGGCACACTATTTTCTGCCTGAACTATGTTATATAAAGTCAGTCCGTTATACTCCAGACCATCCATAATGTTGAACATATTCAGGTAGTCAGGTCGGGTAACCATCAGGCGCTGTATATCCTCGTAAACCGTTCTTTTCTGACTACCCCATTCGGCGGGTGGAGCATTGCGCATGAGATCTGCCATCACGGCAGGATGGACAGGATTGGCTATCGGGTAGTTATCAGCAGTCATTAGGGTCTTGAATATGCCTAACAATCCATCGGTATCCTTCATTTCTTCTCCTTAATGCCAGCGGGATAAATTACATCTTTTGGAGCAGGCCATAACACTTTTGCGCTTTCATTATAGGGAAGAACTTTCGTTATTGTGCCCTGGGCCTTTGAAAGCGTGTAATGATAGGGCGAACTTTGTATCAGCGTTAGGTTTTCAAAGGTATTTGCCCCCCCATCATCAAGGGGAATTTTATGATGGACCTCCCATCCTGCGGGGACTTTTCCATTGGCAAGTCGGAGCAGGTTGTCAGAGTCAAAAGTTGTTAAAGCATCAGGGTGATTGGCAAGAGATTTGAGAAAAGCAGGGCGAACAGTACTATTAAATTCTTTTCGTAGCACATTATATTCGAGACGGTTCCTGCGAAAGTAATTTAGCTCCGTAACATTTATATCACTTAGCAGAACGTGGTTGTTTTTATATTTTCCCAGATAGTCGGTCAACTGTTTCGCTGTCGCTGGATTTCTGATGAGCAGCAGCGAGGCGGCGGTTATCATCATACCGGACGTGGTTTCATTTAAAACGCTGTCGTAGCCTGTAACGGCTTCTCCACCAAGTTGCTCCGCTGTTTGCCTAAAGCCTTCAATGTTGCCGTTGTAGATTCCACCTGCCGCCAGTAATCGTCCGGCTGCTTTGCTGTTGATGGTTTTGGTGGCCTGTGCGTGCTGTACGGGAGCATCGGAATCATGCTGTTTAATGGTCGGAGCGGGTTTTCGTCCCGGATGTGCGTTCAGGCAATGTTCGTAAATATTTTGTACTTCCCGCTGGAAACTGTCGCTATAGCTGTCCATGAAACGGTCATAAACCAGATTACCGTCGTCATCGAAGAAGAAGGGGTTACGGAAACGGTCCCACTTCTCTGCGGTGTTTACGCCAACCATCCAGCCCTGCTCAAGATTCCATTTTACTTCATCATAAAGGCTGTCGTATTCCGTGTGGTGCTTGCGTTTGTATGGTTGCGCCGCGAAGCGGTGGTATACGCCGTCACGTCGTCTGGGGATGGTGAAATGTTGAAAACGGGTTTGAGGGGCATATTTCAGATAATCCAGTTCGTAAAATACGCTCGCCATTTCCAGTGCATCGCGTGGCGTGAGGATGAACTGAATATCAGCCGGTGCTAAATCACAGCCAGCATCCCATTTCATGTAGAGTGTGAACATCCTGTTCCTGCTTTAAGCCATGTTATTTTTGTGGATATTCAGAGATAACGGATGATAAGTCAAACGTGGCGTTCAGTTTCTGTTGAGCACTTCCCCCATTGTACCTGCCTCTCACTTCGGTTGGATATAATCTGCCACCTGGCTGGGTAACAGTGAAGGCATTGCAATAGTTCGCCCATCATCATCAACAAATTCAACCATATAAGCCAGATGGGGTTTTTCATGTACTAATACTATGGCACCCAGCATGCCTTTAGTTAACCCTTCCACCGGCAAATCTTCCGCTAACACAACCACCTCAAACTCTTCTCTTATCATCGGCTGTACTCACTTAACAAAAATCGTCGTCATGCATGGAACGACGAGCATCTGGTTCATATATCCAACTAAACGCCGTTCCGTTGCTTGGGAGGGGGAGATGTTGATAACGGGGACACGGTTCATATTCCAGGTAATCCAGTTCGTAAAATACGCTCGCCATTTCAGTGCATCGCGTGGCGTTCAGCTTTAGTGAACCCTGGAACAGGGAGAAAGCACCAGGCTTACGGGGCCGAGGCATCTGCTGTGAGGCTTCGCGCATACATCCGCCCTTCGGCGGCCAGTGCGCGGAGGCTCGGATCCTGCTCGCGGTTGCGGGCAAAGACAATCGCAATCAACTGCTGCATCTGGTACGGTTCCGCCAGCTTCAGTAGCTGCACCGAGTTCTCATACACTTTCTTCATCCTCCCCGGCATCAGCGTAAAGCCGACCCCCGCCTGCACCAGGCTCAGCATTGAGAAAATGTCATTCACGCGAGTGACGATCTCCGGTTCGAATCCGGCGATATGAAACGCCTCCTGAAACCCGGCGTAGGTCGCAAACCCTTCTGCCAGCGAGACAAATTTCTGATGTTTGTAATCACGAAGATCCGCTGGCCCATGGGCGTTCAGCGTGGCGGACGCGGGCGCGGCAAGGAAAATGTCGTCGTGAAACAGGGGCAGCACTTCGAGGCTGTTACGGTCGATATCGCTTTCGGAGATGGAGATCAATATGGCGTCCAGCGACCCTTCGTCCAGCATGTGTAGCAACGTGTCGTTAGAGCCCATCGTCAGATCCATCTCCAGATCCGGACGGCGTAATTTCATGCCCATAATCAGGCGCGGTACGGTTTCCAGGGTGAGCGAGTAGAGCGTACCGACGCGCAACCGACCCTGGCCGATACCGGCGATTTTGCGCGACTCTTCCAGCCCGCGCTCCATCACCTGCATGACTTCCTGGCAATATTCCAGCAGCGTCCAGGCGGAAGGCAGCGCAATCAGATTGCGCCCCTTGTGGGTAAAAAGCGGGCAGCGCACGTTCTCTTCCAGCGTGTGCAGCGCGCGGTGCACACTGACACCGCTCAGCCCGAGCGTTTCGGCGGTACGGGCGATATTCCCTTTCTCCATGAAGGTCATGAAGATGCTGAGTTTGCGGAATGTAATCTCGCTCGTGGTATCGAAACGCATAACCCTCCCGGTGTGTTAGTCGGCCTGCAGCATCGCTTCCAGCTGTTCCTGCGCGTCCAGCCACGCCATTTCGCACGCTTCGAGGCTCGATTTGGTCTTTGCCTGCGTTTGCAGGCAATCCGTCAGCTCCGCTTTACGGCTTTGATCGTACAGGCCGCTGTCGCCTAGCTTCTCTTCAACGGTGGCAAGCGTGGCGTTGAGCTTCTCCATCTCTTTTTCCAGACGGGCAATCTCTTTACGCAGCGGCTGAGTCTGAGTGCGCAGCTCCGCTTCGCGACGCTTCTGGTCTTTACGCGCCTGCGCGCTGTTGGCGTTGTCTTTCGCCGACTCGTCCGGCTGGTTTTCCTGCTTCTGCACGTCCGTCAGCCACTGCTGGTAGTCTTCCAGATCGCCGTCGAACGGTTCAACTTTGCCATCATGCACCAGGTAGAGATCGTCTGTGGTGGAGCGGATCAGGTGACGATCGTGCGAGACCACCACCAGCGCGCCTTCGAACTCAATCAGCGCTTCGGTCAGCGCCTGACGCATGTCGAGATCCAGGTGGTTGGTCGGTTCATCGAGCAGTAGCAGGTTCGGGCGCTGCCAGACGATCAGCGCCAGTACCAGGCGGGCTTTTTCACCGCCGGAGAAACGCTCTGTGTTTTCGGTGACTTTATCGCCCTGGAAGCCGAAGCCGCCGAGGTAATCGCGCAGCTTCTGCTCCATTTCCTGCGGTGCCAGACGCGCAAGGTGCTGGATAGGCGATTCATCCGCGCGTAAAAATTCCAGCTGATGCTGAGCGAAATAGCCAAGCTTAATGCCTTTCGCCAGGCCGATTTCGCCGCTGACCGGGTTAAGTTCGCCCGCCAGGAGTTTGATTAGCGTTGATTTACCGGCGCCGTTACGCCCCAGCAGACCGATACGTGAGCCCGGCACCAGGTTGAGTTTGATGGAGTCGAGAATAATGCGATCGCCATAGCCCGCGCTCACTTTTTCCATTTTCAGCAGCGGATTCGGCAGGCTTTCTGGTTCGCGGAAATTGAAGTGGAACGGGTTATCGACGTGCGCCGGGGCAATCATCTCCATGCGTTCCAGCATCTTGATGCGGCTCTGGGCCTGCTTGGCTTTAGAGGCTTTGGCCTTAAAGCGATCCACAAAGCTTTGCAGGTGCGCCACGCGCTGCTGCTGGCTTTCGTACATCGCCTGCTGCTGGGCCAGGCGCGTCGCGCGCTGGCGCTCGAAAGAGCTGTAGTTGCCGGTATATTCGAACATCGTTTGCTGTTCGATATGAATGATTTTATCCACCACCGGATCGAGGAAGTCGCGGTCGTGGGAGATCAGAATCAGAGTGCCCTGATAGCTCTTAAGCCACTTCTCCAGCCAAATAACCGCATCGAGATCGAGGTGGTTAGTCGGTTCATCGAGTAGCAAAAGATCAGAACGGCAGATCAGCGCCTGCGCCAGGTTGAGGCGCATACGCCAGCCGCCGGAGAAGTCGCTGACCGGGCGTTCCAGCTGTTCATTGCTGAAGCCCAGGCCGTGCAGCAGGCTGGAGGCGCGGGAGCGAATGGTCCACGCGTCGATGGCGTCCAGCTTGCCATGAACGGTGGCGATGGCGTGACCGTCGTTGCGCTCGTTGGCGGCGTGGAGTTCCGCTTCGAGTTTGCGGTATTCACGGTCGCCGTCGATAACATAGTCGAGGGCCGGTTCGCTCAGGGCAGGCGTCTCCTGGTTCACCCAGGCGAGCTGCCAGTTTCCCGGATAAGTAAAGCTTCCGCCATCCGCGCTAATCTCGTTTTTCAGCAGCGCCAGCAGCGTGGATTTGCCACAGCCGTTTTTGCCGACCAGACCCACTTTTTGGCCCGGGTTGATGGTAGCAGTGGCGTTATCGAGCAGAACGCGCACGCCGCGACGAATTTGTAACGAGGAGAAAACAATCATAGAAGCGCCGTATGTTCCGACTATGTTAATTTGTCATTATGATAATGTAAGGTGTGGGCCATTTTCCGCACCGGGCCGCCATGGTAGCCCAAAACAACAACGATACACAAAAACAGAAACACGACCGGGAGGGGAATGATGTCTCAGACAGCGAAAGTGCTGCTGCTGTATGCCCATCCGGAATCTCAGGACTCGGTGGCGAACCGGGTGCTGCTTAAGCCGGCCACACAGCTCAGTAACGTTACGGTGCACGATCTCTACGCGCACTATCCTGATTTCTTTATTGATATTCCGTACGAGCAGGAACTGCTGCGTCAGCATGACGTGATTGTGTTCCAGCACCCGCTTTATACCTATAGCTGTCCGGCACTGCTGAAAGAGTGGCTGGACCGCGTGCTGAGCCGCGGCTTCTCCAGTGGGGTGGGGGGAAACCAGCTGGCGGGAAAGTACTGGCGTAGCGTGATCACCACCGGTGAACCCGAAAGTGCTTACCGTCACGACGGGCTGAACCGTTATCCGATGAGCGATATCCTGCGGCCATTCGAGCTGACGGCGGCGATGTGCCGTATGCACTGGATGAGCCCGATCATTGTCTACTGGGCGCGGCGTCAGGATCCGAAAGAACTGGCCAGCCACGCCAGAGCTTATGGCGAGTGGCTGGCATCGCCGATTCCGGCAGGAGGTCGTTAATGGAAGGATCGAATTTGCTCCTCGCCGGGGTACTGTTTTTATTTGCGGCCGTCGTCGCGGTTCCGCTTGCCGCCCGTCTCGGCATCGGTGCGGTACTGGGATATTTGCTCGCGGGGATCGCCATTGGTCCCTGGGGACTGGGATTCATCAGCGATGTGGATGAAATTCTCCATTTCTCCGAGCTAGGCGTGGTGTTCCTGATGTTCATCATCGGTCTGGAACTGAACCCCTCTAAATTGTGGCAGCTCCGACGCTCTATCTTTGGCGTGGGTGCCGCGCAGGTGTTGTTCAGCGCCGCGATTCTGGCTGGCCTGCTAATGCTGACCCACTTTTCATGGCAGGCCGCGGTGATAGGCGGGATTGGTCTCGCCATGTCGTCGACGGCGATGGCGTTGCAGCTGATGCGCGACAAAGGGATGAACCGCAATGAAGCCGGGCAACTGGGCTTTTCGGTGCTGCTGTTTCAGGATTTAGCGGTGATCCCGGCGCTGGCGCTGGTGCCGCTGCTGGCGGGTTCTGGCGACGATAGCTTCGACTGGGCAAAGATTTCCATGAAGGTGCTGGCTTTTGCGGGCATGCTGATTGGCGGACGCTTCCTGTTGCGTCCGGTGTTCCGCTTTATTGCCGCATCGGGCGTGCGTGAAGTGTTTACCGCTGCGACGCTGTTGCTGGTGCTTGGCTCGGCGCTGTTTATGGACGCGCTGGGGCTATCAATGGCGCTGGGTACTTTTATCGCCGGGGTGCTGCTGGCGGAGAGCGAGTATCGTCACGAGCTGGAAATTGCCATCGATCCCTTCAAAGGGCTGCTGCTAGGGTTGTTCTTTATTTCGGTGGGGATGGCGCTCAATCTCGGTGTACTTTATACCCATCTGCTCTGGGTTGTGGTCAGCGTCGCCATCCTGGTGGCGGTGAAAATGCTGGTGCTGTACGTCATGGCGCGTATTTACGGGTTGCGCAGTTCGGAACGCATGCAGTTTGCCAGCGTGTTAAGCCAGGGGGGAGAGTTCGCGTTTGTGCTGTTTTCCGCCGCGTCCTCTCAGAAGCTGTTTAAGGACGATCAGATGGCGCTGCTGCTGGTGACGGTGACGCTGTCGATGATGACCACGCCGCTGCTGATGAAGCTGGTGGATAAACTGCTGTCGCGCCGCTTAAACCCGACGGACGATGAAGATGAAGCGCCATGGGTAGAAGACGATAAACCCCAGGTGATAGTGGTGGGCTTTGGCCGCTTCGGGCAGGTGATTGGTCGCCTGTTGATGGCGAATAAGATGCGCATTACGGTGCTGGAACGCGATATCAGTGCGGTTAACCTGATGCGTAAATATGGCTACAAGGTTTATTACGGCGACGCGACCCAGCTTGAGCTGCTGCGCTCGGCGGGCGCTGAGGCCGCCGAGTCCATCGTGATCACCTGTAACGATCCGGAAGACACGATGAAACTGGTGGAGCTGTGTCAACAGCACTTCCCGCACCTGCATATACTGGCGCGTGCCCGGGGACGTGTTGAAGCTCACGAATTGTTGCAGGCGGGTGTGAAACACTTCTCCCGTGAGACGTTCTCCAGTGCGCTGGAGTTAGGCCGTAAGGCGTTGATCTCGCTGGGTATGCATCCTCATCAGGCGCAACGTGCCCAGATGCACTTCCGTCGGCTGGATATGCGAATGCTGCGCGAACTGATGCCGGTACATACCGACACGGCGCAGATCTCCCGCGTGCGGGAAGCGCGTCGCGAGCTGGAGGAGATCTTCCAGCGAGAGATGCAACAGGAACGACGCCAGCTTGATGGCTGGGATGAATTTGAATAAAGGGTAACGAAAGATGGCTGTCCGTAAACGCTTTATCGCAGGTGCAAAATGCCCGTCCTGCCAGGCGCAAGATACTCTGGCGATGTGGCGAGAAAATAATATTGATATCGTTGAGTGTGTTAAGTGTGGTCACCAGATGCGTGAGGCCGATAAAGAGGCCCGCGATCATGTTCGCAAAGAAGAGCAAGTGATCGGCATTTTTCATCCGGACTAGCGATATGCCCTGAGTTTTTTTAAGCTAAAGGGTACACGGGTGCAGATTTCCGCTACAATCTGCGCCAGCAATTTTCCCACGCTCAGGAGATATCATGAAAGTAGCAAAAGACCTGGTGGTCAGCCTGGCCTATCAGGTACGTACAGAAGACGGTGTGTTGGTTGATGAGTCTCCGGTGAGTGCGCCGCTGGACTACCTGCATGGCCACGGTTCCCTGATTTCTGGCCTGGAAACTGCGCTGGAAGGTCATGAAGTTGGCGACAAATTCGACGTTGCTGTCGGCGCGAACGACGCTTACGGTCAGTATGACGACAACCTGGTTCAGCGCGTTCCTAAAGACGTGTTCATGGGCGTTGACGAACTGCAGGTTGGCATGCGCTTCCTGGCTGAAACTGACCAGGGTCCGGTGCCTGTTGAAATCACTGAAGTTGAAGACGACCACGTTGTGGTTGACGGCAACCACATGCTGGCTGGCCAGAACCTGAAGTTCAACGTAGAAGTTGTTGCGATCCGTGAAGCGACCGAAGAAGAGCTGGCTCATGGCCACGTTCACGGTGCGCACGGTCACGACCATGACCACGATCACGGCCACGACGGCTGCTGCGGTGGTCACGGCCACGATCACGACCATGGTCATGACCATGGCAAAGGTGGTTGCGGTAACGGCGGCTGCGGTTGCCACTAATTCCGCTAAGCGGAAAATAAAAAAGCGGGGGAACCCCGCTTTTTTTACGCCTCAATAATGAGGTGGTGGTGTCTCTTCAGACTGAGAGGCAATGTTTGACGGCTGCGTTGCCTTTAGCTTTTCCGTCAGCAGACGCATGTGATCCCGCAGCTTCGCCATTTCGAGTTCATGTGCTGTGACGGTCTGGTTTAGTTCTTCGATGGTGATGTCCTGAAAAGCCAGGCGGCTTTCCAGCTCAGCCATTCTCGCTTCTATCGTTGTATCCTTCATCATTCACCTCGTTTATGTCTGATTTACCTGATGGTCCAGCGGCGGCGCAGTTTAACTGAGTTTATCCTTAAGTGCAGTCTCTATCCCGCTGGCAAGAAACTTATTTAAACAAAAATAGTCTGAAAAGTGGTGAGAATTGGGAGTGTCTGTCTGTAGATTTCTTCTGCAACGTTTTATAGTACGTCACTCATTTACGTTTAACGCTGGGGTGAGAGTCCCCAGGCCCTGGAGATATGGATGAAATCACTGTTTAAAGTAACGCTGCTGGCGACGACGATGGCTGTTGCGCTGAACGCGCCGCTGTCATTCGCTGCTGATACTGCTGCGAAGCCTGCTGCCACTGCAGACAGCAAAGCGGCGTTCAAAAATGACGACCAGAAATCCGCCTACGCACTGGGCGCATCTCTGGGTCGTTACATGGAAAACTCTCTGAAAGAACAAGAGAAACTGGGCATCAAACTGGATAAAGCCCAGCTGATCGCAGGCGTACAAGACGCATTTGCGGATAAGAGCAAGCTGTCTGACCAGGAAATTGAGCAGACGCTGCAGGCGTTCGAAGCACGCGTGAAGGGTGCCGCTCAGACCAAGATGGAAGCGGACGCGAAAGACAACGAAGCGAAAGGCAAAGCCTACCGCGATACCTTTGCTAAAGAGAAGGGTGTGAAGACCTCCTCTACTGGCCTGGTGTACAAAGTTGAGAAAGAAGGTACCGGCGATGCGCCGAAAGACAGCGATACTGTTGTCGTAAACTACAAAGGTACGCTGATCGACGGTAAAGAGTTCGATAACTCTTACACCCGCGGTGAGCCGCTCTCCTTCCGTCTGGACGGTGTGATTCCTGGCTGGACTGAAGGCCTGAAAAACATCAAGAAAGGCGGCAAGATCAAGCTGGTTATTCCACCGGATCTGGCCTACGGCAAAACGGGCGTTCCGGGTATCCCGGCTAACTCCACGCTGGTCTTCGACGTAGAGCTGCTGGACATTAAACCAGCACCGAAAGCGGATGCGAAACCGGAAGCGCAGGCAGATCAGAAAGCTGCGACAGACACTAAGAAGTAATGTAATGAAAACCGCCGCCTTTAAGGCGGCGGTTTTTTTATTGCGGGGCAGATATAATTAACACTGGAAAGCGTCTGGTACGCTGTATTAATTTAGTTGTCCGTGTAGATAATGAGCCTGCCCTGAAAACCTAACGACAGGCTCCTGAAAAGGAGTGTTTTTTTCATGTCCAGGTCGCTTTTAACCAACGAAACCAGTGAACTTGATTTGCTGGATCAACGTCCTTTTGACCAGACCGACTTCGATATTCTTAAATCCTATGAGGCGGTGGTGGACGGGTTAGCGATGCTCATTGGTTCCCACTGCGAAATCGTATTGCACTCCCTGCAAGATCTGAAGTGTTCCGCCATCCGCATTGCTAATGGTGAGCATACCGGCCGTAAAATTGGTTCGCCAATCACCGACCTTGCACTGCGTATGTTGCATGACATGACCGGCGCGGACAGCAGCGTCTCCAAATGTTATTTCACCCGCGCCAAAAGCGGCGTGCTGATGAAATCAGAAACTATCGCGATTCGAAACCGCGAACATCGTGTGATTGGGCTGCTGTGCATCAACATGAACCTTGATGTGCCTTTCTCGCAGATCATGAGCACCTTTATTCCGCCTGAAACGCCAGACGTTGGCTCTTCCGTTAACTTTGCCTCCTCCGTAGAAGATCTGGTGACTCAAACGCTTGAGTTTACGATTGAAGAGGTGAATGCCGATCGCAACGTCTCGAACAATGCCAAGAATCGTCAGATCGTACTCAATCTCTACGAGAAAGGGATTTTTGATATCAAAGACGCCATTAACCAGGTGGCCGATCGTCTGAATATCTCCAAGCATACGGTCTACCTCTACATCCGCCAGTTCAAAAGTGGCGACTTCGTAGGGCAAGATAAGTAATGCGTTTTGCGTTAATGGTGACAGGCCCGGCGTACGGCACTCAGCAGGCCAGCAGCGCGCTGCAGTTTGCGCATGCGCTACTGGCGGCCGGACATGAACTGGCGAGCGTCTTTTTCTATCGGGAAGGGGTGTATAACGCGAACCAGTTTACGTCACCGGCGAGCGATGAGTTTGATCTGGTCCGCGCGTGGCAGGCGTTAAATGAAAAGCAGGGCGTTGAGCTGAACATCTGCGTGGCGGCGGCACTGCGTCGCGGCGTGACGGATGCAACCGAAGCCGATCGCCTGGGGTTATCGGGCGCTAACCTTCAGCCTGGCTTTTCGTTAAGTGGTCTGGGCGCGCTGGCTCAGGCGGCGTTAATCTGCGACAGAGTGGTGCAATTCTGATGAAGCGCGTGGCATTTGTTTTTACTTCTGCACCGCACGGTAGCGCCTCGGGCCGCGAAGGGCTGGATGCGTTACTTGCGACATCGGCATTAACAGAAGATATCGGCGTCTTCTTTCTGGGGGACGGGGTGTTTCAACTGCTCGCGGGCCAAAAGCCGCAGGCCATCCTGGCGCGCGATTACATCGCAACCTTCAAAGTGCTGCCGCTGTACGATATCGAAACCTGCTATGTCTGTGCCGACTCCTTAACGGCGCGCGGTTTGAGTGATAAGTCGTCTTTTGTGCTGGATGTGACGATCTTACCTTCCTCTGATCTGCGTGAACACCTTTCCCACTACGACACCGTTTTGACGTTCTGAGGCCACCATGCTCCATATTCTGAGCCACTCACCGTGGCAATGTGATATCGACACACTGTTGAGCATGCTGCGCGAAGGTGATGATTTGCTGCTCATTCAGGACGGCGTGCTCGCGGCGCTTGAAGGCAGCCGTTTCGTTGAAATTCTCACGAATGCCCCCATAACAGTCTCTGCGCTGAAGGACGATCTGGACGCGCGAGGTCTTTCTGGTCAAATTTCAGCCAAAATTGACGTGGTTGGCTATACTGATTTCGTCAATCTTACTGTGACGCACGCCAGTCAAATGAACTGGTGATCCGAGATCGCTGTATATTTCTTGACACCTTTTCGACGTAGCCCTAAAATTTCGCGTCCTCATATTGTATGAGGTCGTTTTATTACGTGTTTACGAAGCAAAAGCTAAAACCAGGAGCTATTTAATGGCAACAGTTAACCAGCTGGTACGCAAACCACGCGCACGCAAAGTTGCAAAGAGCAACGTGCCTGCGCTGGAAGCCTGCCCGCAGAAACGTGGTGTATGTACTCGTGTATATACCACCACTCCTAAAAAACCAAACTCCGCACTGCGTAAAGTATGCCGTGTGCGTTTGACTAACGGTTTCGAAGTGACTTCCTACATCGGTGGTGAAGGTCACAACCTGCAGGAGCACTCCGTGATCCTGATCCGTGGCGGTCGTGTTAAAGACCTTCCGGGTGTTCGTTACCACACCGTTCGTGGTGCGCTGGACTGCTCAGGTGTTAAAGACCGTAAGCAGGCTCGCTCCAAGTACGGCGTGAAGCGTCCTAAGGCTTAATGGTTCTCCGTTAAGTAAGGCCAAACTGATTTATCTTAATGTCAAACTAAACTCGTAGAGTTTTGGACAATCCTGAATTAACAACGGAGTATTCCCATGCCACGTCGTCGCGTCATTGGTCAGCGTAAAATTCTTCCAGATCCGAAGTTCGGATCAGAACTGCTGGCAAAATTTGTAAATATCCTGATGGTAGATGGTAAAAAATCTACTGCAGAAGCCATCGTATACAGCGCGCTTGAGACCCTGGCTCAGCGTTCTGGTAAAAATGAACTGGAAGCTTTCGAAGTCGCTCTCGACAACGTTCGCCCAACTGTAGAAGTTAAGTCCCGCCGCGTTGGTGGTTCTACTTATCAGGTTCCAGTTGAAGTTCGTCCGGTTCGTCGTAATGCTCTGGCAATGCGTTGGATCGTTGAAGCTGCTCGTAAACGCGGTGATAAATCCATGGCTCTGCGTCTGGCGAACGAACTTTCTGATGCTGCAGAAAACAAAGGTACTGCAGTTAAGAAACGTGAAGACGTTCACCGTATGGCAGAAGCCAACAAGGCGTTCGCACACTACCGTTGGTAATCCCTTCGGAGTATTAGTCACCAGGCGGGCGCTTCAGAGAAGCCGCCCGCTCTGGGTAACTTAACTGAACGCCTAAAGAAACAAACGAGGAATCAAATGGCTCGTACAACACCCATCGCACGCTACCGTAACATCGGTATCAGTGCGCACATCGACGCCGGTAAGACCACTACTACCGAACGTATTCTGTTCTACACCGGTGTAAACCATAAAATCGGTGAAGTTCATGACGGCGCAGCCACCATGGACTGGATGGAACAGGAGCAGGAGCGTGGTATCACTATCACCTCCGCAGCGACTACTGCATTCTGGTCAGGTATGGCTAAGCAGTACGAACCGCATCGCGTAAACATCATCGACACCCCAGGGCACGTTGACTTCACCATCGAAGTAGAACGTTCCATGCGTGTGCTCGACGGCGCGGTAATGGTTTATTGCGCAGTTGGTGGTGTTCAGCCACAGTCTGAAACCGTATGGCGTCAGGCGAACAAATATAAAGTTCCACGCATCGCGTTCGTTAACAAAATGGACCGTATGGGTGCTAACTTCCTGAAAGTTGTTGGTCAGATCAAAACCCGTCTGGGCGCGAACCCTGTTCCGCTGCAGCTGGCAATTGGTGCTGAAGAAGGCTTCACCGGCGTTATCGACCTGGTGAAAATGAAAGCCATCAACTGGAACGACGCAGACCAGGGCGTGACCTTCGAATACGAAGACATCCCGGCTGAGATGCAGGACCTGGCTGACGAATGGCACCAGAACCTGATCGAATCCGCTGCTGAAGCTTCTGAAGAGCTGATGGAGAAATACCTGGGTGGTGAAGAACTGACTGAAGAAGAGATCAAAAAAGCTCTGCGTCAGCGTGTTCTGAACAACGAAATCATCCTGGTAACCTGTGGTTCTGCGTTCAAGAACAAAGGTGTTCAGGCGATGCTGGATGCGGTAGTTGACTACCTGCCATCCCCGGTTGACGTTCCTGCGATCAACGGCATCCTGGACGACGGTAAAGATACTCCGGCTGAGCGTCACGCAAGCGACGACGAGCCGTTCTCTGCACTGGCGTTCAAAATTGCTACCGACCCATTCGTGGGTAACCTGACCTTCTTCCGCGTTTACTCTGGTGTGGTTAACTCCGGTGACACCATCCTGAACTCCGTGAAAGCGGCGCGTGAGCGTTTTGGCCGTATCGTACAGATGCACGCTAACAAACGTGAAGAGATCAAAGAAGTTCGTGCGGGCGACATCGCTGCAGCTATCGGTCTGAAAGACGTGACCACTGGTGACACCCTGTGTGACCCGGATCACCCGATCATTCTGGAGCGTATGGAATTCCCAGAGCCGGTAATCTCCATCGCGGTTGAACCAAAAACCAAAGCTGACCAGGAAAAAATGGGTCTGGCTCTGGGCCGTCTGGCGAAAGAAGACCCATCATTCCGCGTATGGACTGATGAAGAATCTAACCAGACCATCATCGCTGGTATGGGTGAACTGCACCTGGACATCATCGTTGACCGTATGAAGCGTGAATTCAACGTTGAAGCGAACGTGGGTAAACCTCAGGTTGCTTACCGCGAAGCGATTCGCGCGAAAGTTACCGATGTTGAAGGTAAACACGCTAAGCAGTCTGGTGGTCGCGGTCAGTACGGTCACGTTGTGATCGACATGTACCCACTGGAGCCGGGCTCTAACCCGAAAGGTTACGAGTTCATCAACGACATCAAAGGTGGTGTAATTCCTGGCGAATACATCCCAGCCGTTGATAAAGGCATCCAGGAACAGCTGAAAGCGGGCCCTCTGGCTGGCTACCCAGTTGTTGACATGGGTATCCGTCTGCACTTCGGTTCTTACCACGACGTTGACTCCTCTGAACTGGCGTTTAAACTGGCTGCGTCTATTGCCTTTAAAGAAGGCTTTAAGAAAGCAAAACCAGTTCTGCTTGAGCCAATCATGAAGGTTGAAGTAGAAACTCCTGAAGAGAACACCGGTGACGTTATCGGTGACTTGAGCCGTCGTCGCGGTATGCTGCGTGGTCAGGAATCTGAAGTAACTGGCGTTAAGATCCACGCTGAAGTTCCGCTGTCTGAAATGTTCGGATATGCAACTCAGCTGCGTTCTCTGACCAAAGGTCGTGCATCATACACCATGGAATTCCTGAAGTATGATGATGCGCCTAACAACGTTGCTCAGGCCGTTATTGAAGCCCGTGGTAAGTAATCCACAGGATTAAAACCTAAGTCCCGTGCTCTCTCCGAAGGGGAGAGCACTATAGTAAGGAATATAGCCGTGTCTAAAGAAAAATTTGAACGTACAAAACCGCACGTTAACGTTGGTACTATCGGCCACGTTGACCATGGTAAAACTACCCTGACTGCTGCAATCACTACCGTTCTGGCTAAAACCTACGGTGGTTCTGCTCGTGCATTCGACCAGATCGATAACGCACCAGAAGAAAAAGCTCGTGGTATCACCATCAACAC
>NZ_JBMKIZ010000006.1:0-235832 GCF_049237505.1 Enterobacter cloacae complex sp. SHL012 | reverse complement strand
ATGTTCACTCAGAGACTTGGTATTCATTTTTCGTCCGAAGACGTTAAGAATCCATGTCACTTTGAGTGCCCACACAGATTGTCTGATAAATTGTTAAAGAGCAGTGCCGCTTCGTTTTCGCTGCGGCGCGGGGTGTGCATATTACGCTTTCCCGCTTCAGAGTCAAGCGTTTATTTTGCTTTTCTCTGCTGACCCGGCGGCGTGTGTGCCGTTGTTCCGTGTCAGTGGAGGCGCATTATAGGGAGTTATTTCACAGTGACAAGAGGAAATTTAAAAAAAGTTTCCGTCCGTGTTTTTTTTCACCAATAGCGGTGAAATCAAGCTACAAATTGTTCTATTTGATGTATCTACAACCACAATCACATTCGAGGTGGCATAATTATCAGCATGAAACATTAAGGAATAAACGCGATGCCATTAAGCGCACAACAGCTGGCCGCCCAAAAAAACCTCTCCTATGTGCTGGCAGAAAAGCTGGCGCAGCGGATTTTAGCGGGAAAATATGCCCCGGGCAGCATCCTGCCGGGTGAAATGGAGTTGGGCGAGCAGTTTGGGGTGAGCCGTACCGCCGTTCGTGAAGCGGTGAAAACCCTGACGGCAAAAGGGATGGTTCTCCCGCGCCCGCGCATTGGTACGCGCGTGATGCCGCAGAGTAACTGGAATTTTCTCGATCAGGAGCTGCTCTCCTGGTGGATGACAGAAGATAACTTTCATCAGGTGGTCGATCACTTCCTCGTGATGCGTAGCAGCCTTGAACCCCAGGCCTGCCTGCTTGCCGCCACGCTCGGAACAGCAGAGCAGAAAGCGCAACTTAACGCGTTGATGGAAGAAATGGTGTTCCTGAAAAAACATTTCAACCGGGAACGCTGGGTTGAGGTTGATATGGCCTGGCATGAACATATCTATATGATGAGCGCCAATCCCTTCCTGACCTCCTTTGCCTCGTTATTCCATTCGGTGTACCACACCTACTTTTCCTCTATTACACAAGACGAAGTGGTAAAGCTGGATTTGCATCAGGCGATAGTGGATGCCATTCAGGAGAGCGACGGGCAGCGAGCCCTGAGTGCGTGCCAGGCATTGCTGGCCGCGCCAACCCACCAGCAGGTAGATAAATGACAAAGAAAAAAGCGCGCAGCATGGCCGGATTGCCGTGGATTGCAGCCATGGCGTTCTTTATGCAGGCACTGGATGCCACCATCCTCAACACAGCGCTTCCCGCCATTGCACAAAGCCTCAACCGCTCCCCGCTGGCAATGCAATCCGCCATCATCAGCTATACCCTGACGGTGGCGATGCTGATCCCGGTAAGCGGCTGGCTGGCTGACCGCTTCGGTACCCGCAGAGTTTTCATGCTTGCCGTAACGCTCTTTACCCTGGGTTCGCTGGCCTGCGCGCTCTCCACATCCTTAACAGAGCTGGTTATCTTCCGCGTGTTACAGGGCATTGGCGGCGCGATGATGATGCCCGTGGCGCGCCTGGCATTGCTGCGTGCCTACCCACGCAGCGAGCTGCTTCCCGTGCTCAACTTCGTCACCATGCCGGGCCTCGTCGGCCCGATACTGGGCCCGGTACTCGGCGGCGTGTTTGTGACCTGGGCAAGCTGGCACTGGATCTTCCTGATTAATATCCCGATTGGTGTGGCAGGGCTGTTCTACGCTCGCAAATATATGCCCAACTTCACCACGCCAAGACGCAGCTTCGATATGGGCGGATTTTTCCTGTTTGGTCTGAGCCTGGTGCTGTTCTCCAGCGGGATGGAGCTGTTTGGTGAGAAAATCGTTGAAACGTGGCTGGCACTGGCCGTCATCCTCAGCGGTATTATGCTTTTCCTTCTTTATATACGTCATGCGCGTCGCCACCCGACACCGCTTATCTCTTTATCGCTGTTTAACACCCGGACCTTCTCCGTCGGGATTGCAGGAAACATAGCTTCACGCCTGGGGACAGGATGCGTACCGTTCCTGATGCCATTGATGTTGCAGGTAGGTTTTGGCTATCCGGCCCTGATTGCCGGCTGCATGATGGCGCCCACGGCAATGGGTTCAATTCTGGCAAAATCAACCGTCACGCAGGTACTGCGCTGGTTTGGCTATCGTAAGACGCTGGTTGGCGTGACGGTCTTTATCGGCCTGATGATTGCGCAATTCTCTCTGCAATCCGCCTCTCTTCCCGTCTGGATGCTGATCCTGCCGTTGTTTGTGCTGGGCATGGCAATGTCGACGCAGTTTACGTCGATGAACACCATTACCCTTGCCGATCTGACTGACGAGAATGCCAGTAGCGGCAACAGCGTGCTGGCGGTAACGCAGCAGCTGTCGATCAGTTTAGGGGTGGCGGTAAGTGCAGCAGTGCTGCGCTTTTATGAGGGTTTTGACAGCGCGAATACCGTTGAGCAGTTCCACTATACCTTTATTACGATGGGCGCACTCACGGTGGTATCGGCGCTGGTCTTTATGCTGTTAAAACCGAAAGACGGCCGAAACCTGATCAAAGAGCGCCACAAAGCAAAGGCTAAACCGAACCCCGTTCCATCAGAACAGGAGTAAGCTGCAGACGTTGCTGTTGCAGCGTGGGCTGCGCCATTCGGTGGATCAACACATCAATGGCCAGCTCACCCAGTTCATCTTTCGGCTGATGAATGGTGGTCAGCGGCGGCGTCATGTAGCGCGCCAGTTCGATATCATCGTAGCCAATGATCGCCATATCGTCCGGAACGCGTAACCCCGCCTGATACAACGCCTGATAAGCACCAAATGCCATCGCATCGTTACCGATAAATACCGCCTGCGGACGCGGCTCTTGCATCAGCAATGTCTGCATCGCCTCAAAGCCGCCGTTAAATTCGAAATCACCGGTGATCCGGTAGCCGTCAGGGATGGCAAGACCCGCGCGTTCCATCGCCGAGAGATAACCTTCCAGACGCAAGCGCGCCGGGGTTTTATCCAGCGGGCCGGTAATGCAGGCGATGCGGGTATGACCTTTATCGATCAGATGCTGAGTTGCCATGTCGCCGCCCAGCAGGGAATTATCCTGAATCAGATCGCTGGTCCCATCGAACGGTGCCCAGTCCATCATCACCGTAGGAATTGAAGGGTAGCGCTGGATAATCTCTTTCGACGGCTGATGGGTTTCGGTACAGAGCAGCAATAACCCGTCGACGCGTTTTTGCATCAGCGTTTCCAGGTTACGGTTCATACGCTGTTCGTCACCCTCGGTATTGCACAGCACCAGACTGTAGCCACGCTCGAAGCAGCTGCGCTCTACGCCGCGAACAAGTTCAGAATAAAAAGGGTTGGTACTGGCGGTGATCAGCATACCGATGGTGCGCGTCTGGTTAAGCTTAAGGCTGCGCGCCAGCGCCGACGGCGCATAGTTGAGATCTTTTACTGCGGCTTCGACTTTCTCCCGAATCGCCTCGCTAACGAAACGATCGTTATTAATAACGTGAGAGACAGTCGAAGTAGAAACGCCCGCCATGCGGGCGACATCTTTCATCGTAGCCAAGCGTTACCCCTGCTGACTTAAGAATTCATCGATCTCTTTGCGCCACGGTACGGAAGGCTGTGCCCCTTTACGCGTCACCGCAATTGCGGCGGCGGCATGCGCAAAGCGGATCGCATCATCCATCACTTTGCCTTCCAGCAGCGCCGTCACCAGCGCACCGTTAAAGGTATCGCCTGCGGCAATCGTATCAATGGCTTTAACCCTGAAGCCCGGCACGCGACGCCCTTCGCCGTTTACGCTTGCCCACACCCCACGGCTGCCAAGAGTAATGATAACGGTCCCGATGCCCTTTTCATGCAACACTTTCGCCGCACGCGCGGCATCATCATCATTTTCAACACGAATGCCCGTCAGCTTTTCCGCTTCGGTTTCGTTTGGCGTAATGATGTCCACCAGCGCCAACAACTCGTCTGATAATACACGGGCTGGAGCAGGGTTAAGTACGACAGTGGTATGATTTTCATGCGCAATTTTGGCGGCGGCCAGCACGCTTTCAACCGGTGACTCCAGCTGCATCAGCAGGGCTTCGGCTCCACCGATGAGTGCTCGTTGCGCTTCTACGCGCGCCGTCGTCAGCGCAGCGTTAGCACCCGCATGAATACCGATGACATTCTCACCTTCAGCGTTGACGAAAATCAGCGCCACGCCGGTAGACTCCCCCGCAACAACGCTGACCGGCGCGATATCAATATTATCGCTGGCCAGCTGTTTACGTACGCGCTCACCGGTATCGTCATCACCCGTGCAGGCGATAAACGCAATATTCGCCCCACTGCGTCCGGCGGCGACGGCCTGGTTTGCGCCCTTACCGCCAAATGCTACCTGGTACTGATTACCCGTGACGGTTTCGCCCGGTGCAGGGAATGATTCAAGGTTAAGAATGTGATCGGCATTGATACTGCCAAGGACGACGAGGTTACCTGCGGTTTTCATGGTTGGATTGTCCATCTGAGAGCGCCACCGGTGTTACCCGGTGGCGTATGCCACACTTTTCTTTATTGGTGTCCCTCAGGCAGCCAGCGACTGCCTGATTCGCCTTTTACTGCTTGATGACCAGCTTCAGGTCAACAGGGTATTTGGCCTGAACTTTTTCGCCCTTCAGCACTTTGTCGGCAGTTTGTACGCCAGTCGCGCCAATCTGCTCAGGCAGCTGAGCGATGGTCGCAGCCAGTTTGCCATCATTTACCGCTTTTTCACCATCCGGCGTACCGTCAAATCCGACAACCATCACATCAGATTTACCCGCAGTCTGCAGGGCACGCAGCGCACCCAGCGCCATCTCATCGTTCTGTGCAAACACAGCCTGCACGTCAGGATGTGCGGTCAGCAGGTTCTGCATAACGTTCAGACCTTTAGTACGGTCGAAGTCTGCTGGCTGGCTCGCCAGGACATTGAATTTGTGTGCAGCAACAGCCTGCTGGAAGCCTTCGCCACGCTCACGCGCTGCGGACGTCCCGGCAATACCCTGCAGTTCGATGACTTTGGCGCCTTCACCGGCTTTCTTCGCAATGTAATCACCGGCGATTTTACCGCCCAGCACGTTATCAGACGCGATGTGGCTGACTACATCGCCTTTGTTCGCCTGACGGTCCAGCGTGATCACCGGAATTTTCGCCTGGTTTGCCATTTTAACGGCGTTACCTACGGCGTCAGAATCGGTTGGGTTGATCAGCAGGATTTTGGTGCCACGAACGGTTAAGTCCTGAACGTTCGCCAGCTCTTTCGCCGGGTTGTTCTGAGAATCCAGCACGACCAGGTTGTAACCCAGCTTGTCAGCTTCTTTCTGCGCACCATCCTTCAGGGAGACGAAGAACGGGTTGTTCAGGGTAGAGACAACCAGCGCGATGGTGTCTTTCGCCATGGCGTTAGCACTTACGGTTGCGCTCAGCGCGACAGCGGAAACCAGGGTAGCCAGTTTTTTCATGTTCATATCTAAGATGTCCTGTAGTGTCGTCAGTTACTGTTTTTTGTTGTCTACCAGTACCGCCAGCAAAATCACCACTGCCTTAACGATCATCTGGTAATAGGAGGAAACACCTAACAAATTCAAACCATTATTCAGGAAACCGAGGATCAGTGCGCCGATCAATGTCCCAACAATGCGACCTTTACCGCCCGCCAGACTCGTACCGCCCAGAACCACCGCCGCGATGGCATCCAGTTCATAGCCCGTACCCGCCGTTGGCTGCGCAGAAGAAAGACGCGCCACTTCGATGATGCCCGCCAGAGAGGCCAGCAGGCCGCACAGGGAGTAAACGATAATTTTGACTTTATTGACGCTAATACCGGACAGACGCGTTGCCGCTTCGTTACCGCCCAGCGCATAAATGTAACGACCCAGACGGGTGTGATGCAGCATGTACCACGCCGCCAGGAAGACGATAGCCATGATCCAGACCGGCGTCGGGACGCCCAGCGGACGGCCAATACCGAACCAGCCAAACAGATCGGCATTATCCGTAAACCCGGTATTGACCGGGCTACCGTTGGTGTAGACCATGGTCACACCACGCAGCAGCAGCATCATGACCAGCGTGGCGATAAACGCCTGAACACGCCCTTTTGCCACGATTACGCCGGTTACAGCGCCAATCGCCGCGCCTGCTGCCAGTGCAGCGGCAACCGCCACCAGCGCGTTGACTTCAATCCCGACAAGCGAAGCGGCGATCGCACCGGTGAGCGCCAGCAGGGAACCGACGGACAGATCGATACCCGAGGTCAAAATCACCAGCGTCATCCCGACCGCCATAATGGCGTTCACAGACGTCTGCTGCAGAATGTTGAAGAGGTTATTAACGGTGAAGAAATTCGGACTCATGGTCGACACAATCGCGATCAGCACCAGCAGGGCAATCAGCGATTTTTGTTCCATCAGCCATGCCTTTGTGAAATAGCGGCGACCAGAAACAGCCTGGGTAGTCATCTTCTTACTCCTGATTCACGCGATTAAGCTTGCCCACAGCGGCAGCCATCAGAACTTCCTGGGTGGCCTGCTCGCGAGTGAATTCACCGCCGAGATGCCCTTCATGCATGACGATAATGCGATCGCTCATGCCTAATACTTCTGGCATCTCGGAAGAGACCAGAATGATGCTCAGCCCGTCGGCCTTGAACTGGTTAATCAGCTGATAGATCTCTTTCTTTGCGCCAACGTCTACGCCGCGGGTTGGCTCGTCGAGGATCAAGACTTTCGGGCGCGTCATCAGCCCGCGGGCAATCGCCACTTTCTGCTGATTACCACCGGACAACAGGCCAATCGCCTGCTCCATTGACGGCGTTTTGACGTTAAAGAGACGGATAAAATCACTGACCGCCTGCTGCTCGTCTTTATGCTTAAGGCTGCCGCCGCTGCGGCTGAAATAGCGCAGCGCGGTAAGCGACATGTTCTCTTTTACCGACATGCCCAGCACTAAACCGTCGCGCTTGCGGTCTTCAGAGATATAGACGATACCGTTCGCCAGGCCATCCTGCGGAGAGCGCGTCACCACTTCATGACCGTCGAGGGTGACATAACCGCTGGTGCGCGGCAGTGCGCCGTAGAGCACTTTCATCAGTTCGGTACGTCCCGCGCCCATCAGACCCGCGACACCGAGGATCTCACCCTGGCGCAGGGTAAAGGTCACATCGTGAACGCCCGGACCGCAGAGGTTATCCACCTTCAGGCGGATCTCACCCGGTGCTTTATCCAGACGCGGATACTGATCTTCCAGCTTACGTCCCACCATCATTTCGATGAGCGTATCTTCGGTCAGCGTCGCCACTTCGCGCTCGGCAATAAACTGCCCGTCGCGGAAGACGGTGACGTCATCGCAAATCTCGAAGATCTCTTTCATGCGGTGAGAAATATAGACAATCCCACGACCCTGCGATTTCAGCTCGCGGATCACGCGGAACAGGGATTCGGTTTCGGTATCAGTCAGAGCGTCGGTCGGCTCATCCATGATGATGACTTTGGATTCAAAGCTCAGCACCTTCGCGATTTCCACCATCTGCTGATCGCCGATGGAGAGCTCGCCTACCAGACGGTCGCTCTTAAAGCGCAGGTTCAGCTTCGCGAGCAGCTTGTCCGCTTCGGCGTACATGGTTTTCCAGTCGATTTTGCCAAACCGGTTCACAAACTCACGGCCGAGGAAGATGTTCTCCGCAATGGTGAGCTGCGGGATCAGGTTTAGCTCCTGGTGGATGATACCGATACCCGCTTCCTGAGAAGATTTCGGGCCGTTAAAGGTGGTCTCTTTACCCAGCCAGAGCAGCGAACCGGCATCACGTTGGTAAATCCCGGTCAGCACTTTCATCATGGTGGATTTGCCCGCACCGTTTTCGCCCACCAGCGCCATCACGCGACCGGAGTAGACATTCAGCGCCGCACCGGAGAGGGCTTTTACGCCCGGGAACGATTTATCGATCCCCTTGAGTTGCAGTAATGCGTCCATGATGGCCTCAGAAGGTGACGCCAGCACAGAGAATGATATTCGCATACGGGGAACACTCCCCGCTGCGAATCACCGCCTGACTGTCTGCGGTTTGTTGTTTGAACTGCTCGTGCGTTGTGTAACGAATTTCTATGGTGTTTCCCTGGTGTTGCTGCAGTTGCTCAATAAACTTAAGCAACGTTTCGTGGAGTTGCGGATTATGTTGTTTGATTTCCGCCGCGAGAATGGCCGCCTCAACCTGCATCTCCGACGTCACCACATCCAGTACCTGCATAAACGAAGGAACTCCCTGCGTTAACGCCATATCAATACGGGTTGTGCTGCGCGGAACCGGTAAGCCTGCATCGCAAACCACCAGCGTATCGGTATGCCCAAGACGGGAAATGACCGATGAGATTTCTGAGTTGAGAACTGTGCCTTTCTTCATTTTCTGCTCCACTAGCGAAACGTTTCGCTAAAAAGAGTGTAGCCGCAAGAGTGTTCAGAAAACCATCATGGCGTAACAGATTTGTGATCAACGTCGAAACGTTTCGCTAAGTGAAATAGAGGGGGAGGTAAATGCAAAACGGTAACCGTCAGGTTACCGTTTTTTATGTTTGCGCCCTCTCCCTGTGGGAGAGGGTCGGGGTGAGGGCATCAGCCCGCAGAAGGACTTAAATCTCGACCTGCGTTCCCAGCTCAATCACGCGGTTAGGCGGGATCTCAAACTGGTCAGGCGCACGCAGGGCGTTACGCTGCAGGATAAGATAAAGCTTACCGCGCAGGCGCAGATACCAGGGACGCTTGCCGATAATCAGCGACTCGTGCGACATAAAGAACGACGTCTCCATCATCCGGCAGCTTAGCCCTTCAAGACCGCAGCGGTGGAACACCTCTTCCACATTTGGCGTTTCGCGCCAGCCGTAACTCGCCACCACGCGCCAGAATGTCGGGGACAGCTGCTCGATTTGCACGCGACGCACGTTGTGAACATACGGCGCATCTTCGGTACGCAACGTCAGCAGGATCACGCGCTCGTGAAGAACCTTGTTGTGCTTGAGGTTATGCATCAGCGCGAACGGGATGACGTTCAGGGCACGAGACATATACACCGCCGTTCCCGGCACGCGCACCGGCGGGGATTTCTCCAGGGAAGCGATCATCGCCTCCAGAGAGTTACCGTGCTCATGCATACGACGCAGCAGACGGAAGCGCTCGCTCTTCCACGTGGTCATCACGATGAACATCACCAGACCCAGCGTCAGCGGCAGCCAGCCGCCGGAGACAATCTTGTCGAGGTTAGCAGAGAACAACGGCACGTCGATGCACAGGAAGCCCACCAGAATCATTGCCACAAGGAATTTATTCCAGTGCCAGTTTCGGTACGCCACGGTAGTGGAAAGAAGCGATGTCAGCACCATCGTACCGGTTACCGCAATACCGTACGCCGCCGCCAGGTTACTGGAGTGCTCAAAGCTCACGATAACAATCACAACCGCGAAATAGAGCAGCCAGTTAACGAACGGAATGTAGATCTGACCCGACTCCATCTCTGAAGTATGGATGATGCGCATTGGCGAGAGATACCCCAGACGCACGGCCTGGCGCGTCAGAGAGAACACCCCCGAAATCACCGCCTGAGAAGCAATGACGGTCGCCAGCGTCGCCAGAATCAGCATCGGTACCAGCGCCCAGTCAGGCGCCAGCAGGAAGAACGGGTTCTTAATCGCTTCCGGGTTCTTGAGCAGCAGCGCGCCCTGACCGAAGTAGTTCAGCACCAGCGACGGCAGCACCACAATAAACCATGCCACGCGGATAGGCAGTTTCCCGAAGTGCCCCATATCGGCATACAACGCCTCAACGCCAGTGATGGAGAGCACGACCGCGCCAAGCGCCACGAAGGAAACAACTTTATATTCGAGGAAGAAATGCACGGCCCAGTAAGGATTCAGGGCATGCAGCACTTCAGGGTTAGCAATAATGCTGCGCAAACCGAGGGCCGCGAGGATCAGGAACCAGGCCAGCATAATCGGCGCAAACAGTTTACCCACCAGCCCGGTACCGTGCTTCTGGATCGCAAACAGCAGCGTTAATACGATTATCGCCAGCGGAACCACCCACGTATCGAGCTGTGGCGCAATAATCTCCAGGCCCTCTATCGCCGAGAGGACCGAAATGGCGGGTGTGATAACCACCTCTCCGTAGAAGAAACTGCCGCCGATCAGGCCGATAATCACCAGCACGGACGTCATTCTGGCGGAGGTGTTGCGCCCGGCAAGGGACATCAGGGTCAGGATCCCGCCTTCGCCCGCGTTATCTGCACGCATAACGAAGGAGAGATATTTAACAGAAACAACCAGGATCAGCAGCCAGAAGATGAGTGACAAGAAGCCAAACACGGCATCACGCTCAACACCAAAGCCAAACTGGCCGGACAGACATTCACGAAGCGTATAAAGTGGGCTGGTACCGATATCACCGTAGACAACCCCGATCGCAGCAAGCGTTATTGCGGGTAATGATTGCTTATTATCAGTGCTCATAGACTAGTCTTTTCGTTTAAATAACAAATGTGTTCCCGGTCCCTTGGCCCACAAAAAGCGCACAGTATGCACGATTCGTTGCAAAATCGAACCCCTAAATGCAACCGCATTAATGTAGCGCAAAGAAAATTGCGCCGCACTTCAGCCTATTACCAGCTCTGACTGAAACGTCTATACTCGCTTCAATTGGCCGCCACGACGGCGAAAGGATGCAAAACTATTATGGCTCACTCACATTTATTAGCAGAAAGAATTTCCCGCCTCAGCAGTGCGCTAGAGAAAGGCCTTTTCGAGCGTAGCCACGCCATTCGCCTTTGCTTACTGGCAGCGTTGAGCGGTGAAAGCGTGTTTCTGCTGGGTCCGCCGGGCATTGCCAAAAGCCTGATCGCACGCCGCCTGAAGTTCGCTTTTCAGAATGCTCGCGCCTTTGAATATCTCATGACGCGCTTTTCCACCCCCGAAGAGGTTTTCGGTCCGCTCTCTATTCAGGCCCTCAAAGACGAGGGGCGTTATGAGCGTCTGACGGCGGGTTATCTTCCGGAAGCAGAAATTGTCTTTCTCGATGAGATCTGGAAAGCAGGCCCGGCAATTCTGAACACCCTGCTCACGGCGATTAACGAACGCCGGTTTCGCAACGGGGCCAGCGAAGAGAAAATCCCCATGCGTCTGCTGGTGGCCGCGTCAAACGAACTGCCCGAAGCCGACAGCAGCCTGGAAGCGCTGTATGACCGTATGCTGATCCGCCTGTGGCTCGATAAAGTCCAGGACAAGTCAAACTTCCGCTCTATGCTGGTCAGCCAGCAGGATGAGAACGAAAACCCGGTGGCGGCTTCTTTGCAGGTGACGGACGAGGAGTATCACCAGTGGCAGGAAGATATCGGCAAAATTAAACTGCCCGATGCCGTTTTTGAACTGATCTTCATGCTGCGCCAGCAGCTTGATTTACTTCCTTCCGCACCGTATGTCTCGGACCGTCGCTGGAAAAAGGCGATTCGTCTGCTCCAGGCGAGCGCCCTGTTCAGCGGTCGTGATGCCGTCGCGCCCATCGATCTGATCCTGCTGAAAGACTGCCTCTGGCACGACGCAGAAGGCATGAACCTGATGCAGCAGCAGCTGGACGTATTGATGACCGGACACGCATGGGGGCAGCAGGCGATGCTCAACCAGCTGGGGGCGATTACTCAACGCCGCATCCAGCTCCAACAGCAGCAAAGTGATAAAACGGCGCTGAAAGTCAATCGTCTGGGCGGTATGTTCGCCCGCAAACCGCATTACGAGCTCCCCGCCGATCTGACCGGTACGACGCTAACGCTGCTGCTCCAGCAGCCGCTCAAATTGCATGATATGCAGGTGGTACACATTACGGTTGAGCGCGAGGCGCTATCTCAGTGGCTCGACAAAGGCGGTGAGATCCGCGGAAAACTCAACGGCATCGGTTTCGCGCAGCCGCTCACGATGGAAGTAGACAGCAGCCAGCACCTGGTGATCCGCGACGTCAGCCTGCAGGGCTCGCGTCTTGCGCTTCCTGGCACCGCTTCTGACAGCGTGCCGGAAGAGATCAAACAGCAGCTGGACGCCCTGGATACCGAATGGCACCAGCAGCACACCCGCTTTAGCGAACAGCAAAAATGCCTCTTTATTCATAGCGACTGGTTAGGTCGCATCGAATCCAGCCTGCAGGATGTCAGCGCGCAGATCAAACAGGCGCGTCAATGCTAACACTGGACACGCTCAACGTGATGCTGGCGGTCAGCGAGGAAGGGTTGATCGAGGAGGTGGTGATTACCCTTCTGGCGTCGCCGCAGCTGGCGGCGTTTTTTGAAAAATTCCCGAAGCTCAAAAAGGCGATGACCGACGATCTCCCGCGCTGGCGAGATAATCTGCGACAGCGATTCAAAGAGACTGAAGTTCCGCCGGAACTGACGGAGGAAGTCGCGGCCTATCAACAGTGTCAACGGCTCTCCACGACGCAGTTTATCGTCCAGCTCCCACAAACCCTGGCAGTACTCGATAACGTCCACTCTCCGTTTGCCAGCCAGGCCCGGGCGCTGGTCACGGATAACGCCACCTTTACCCCCGCACTGCATACTCTCTTTTTACAACGCTGGCGCCTCAGTCTGGTGGTTCAGGCCACAACGTTAAACCAGCAGTTGCTGGATGAAGAACGTGAACAGCTGCTCAGTGAAGTTCAGGAACGCATGACCTTAAGCGGTCAGCTTGAGCAGGTGCTGGTGGAAAATGAAAACGCCGCAGGACGTCTCTGGGACATGAGTGCCGGTCAGCTCAAACGCGGAGATTACCAGTTGATCGTCAAATACGGCGATTTTCTGGCGCAGCAGCCGGAATTGATGAAGCTTGCTGAACAGCTGGGGCGCTCAAGGGAGGCAAAATCGGTTCCAAAGAAGGATGCCCCGATGGAAACCTTCCGCACCCTGGTGCGTGAACCGGCAACCGTGCCAGAACAGGTCGACGGGCTCCAGCAGAGCGATGACATTCTGCGCCTGCTGCCCACCGAACTGAGCACGCTGGGAATGACCGAGCTGGAGTATGAGTTCTACCGTCGGCTGGTGGAAAAACAGCTTCTTACCTACCGGCTGCACGGCGAAGCATGGCGCGAGAAACTTAGCCAGCGTCCGGTCATCCATCAGGATTTTGATGAACAGCCGCGCGGGCCGTTTATTGTTTGTGTGGATACGTCCGGTTCGATGGGCGGATTTAACGAACAGTGTGCAAAAGCGTTTTGCCTGGCACTGATGCGCGTGGCGCTCGCCGACCGCCGTCGCTGCTTCATCATGCTCTTCTCCAGCGAAGTCGTGGGTTATGAGCTGACGAACCAGCAGGGAATAGAGCAGGCAATCCGTTTTTTAAGCCAGCGTTTTCGCGGGGGCACTGACCTGGCCAGCTGCTTTCGCAGCATCGTTGAGCGGATGCAGGGGGGTGACTGGTACGACGCCGATGCGGTCGTCATTTCCGATTTTATAGCCCAGCGACTGCCGGATGATGTGGTTAATAAAGTGAAGGAGTTACAGCGGGTGCATCAGCACCGTTTTCACGCCGTCGCGATGTCCCCTCATGGAAAACCCGGCATCATGCGCATCTTCGATCATATCTGGCGCTTTGATACCGGGTTGCGTAGCCGCCTGCTCAGACGCTGGCAGCGATAATTAAAGAAGAGATCCCACGCTGTCACGCACCTGCTGCGGCCAGACGCCACACTGTACCTGACCAATATGCGGCAGTTGCAGCAGCAGCATGGTCAGACGGGACTGGCCGATCCCTCCCCCGATGGTCTGCGGCATTTCGCCGCGCAGCAACGCCTGGTGCCACTCTAATTTGAGACGATCTTCGTCACCGGTCACCGCCAGCTGGCGTTTCAGCGCGTCGGCATCCACGCGGATCCCCATAGAGGAGAGCTCAAATGCATCTTCCAGTACCGGGTTCCAGACCAGGATATCGCCGTTCAGCCCGGCATAGTCGTGCTCACCCGCGGTGCTCCAGTCATCATAATCCGGCGCACGGACGTCGTGGCGTTTGCCATCAGAGAGTTTGCCGCCAATGCCGATCAGGAATACTGCACCCAACTCTTTCGCGATCGCACGTTCACGGCCTTTGGCATCAAGATCCGGGAAACGGCTCAACAGTGCCTGGCTATGAACAAAGTGGATCGTTTCCGGCAGGAACGGTGCCAGACCAAACTCTTTGCTCACGGCCGCTTCAGTCGCTTTGATCCCGGCGTAGATCGCCTCAACGGTGGATTTCAGCGTGCCAAGGTGACGCTCGCCATCACCCATCACGCGCTCCCAGTCCCACTGGTCAACGTAAACAGAGTGAATAGGTGAAAGGCGGTCTTCATCGGGGCGAAGGGCTTTCATGTGCGTGTAAAGCCCTTCGCCCGCGCTGAAGTCGTGTTGTCCCAGGGTTTGACGCTTCCACTTCGCCAGGGAATGAACCACTTCGAACTGGGCATCTGGCAGTGTTTTCACTTTCACCTCTACCGCTTTTTCGCATCCAGACAAGTTATCCTGCGTCCCGTCGCCCACCCGGCTCAGAATTGGTGCCTGAACCTCAATCAGCCCAAGCTTCTCTTCCAGCTGGCGGGAAAAATGGGATTTAACGAAACTGATCTGGCGTTGTTTTGCGATGTAAGCGGTTTTCATTATTTATACTCCTGCGTCCTGTTGGTAATGATTAAGCAACAGAACCGGCACTTAATTCAATAACTCAACAACAAAAAGCCGACTTCACTTTTGAATCGATAAAATATGACGCTAGAATAGAAAGAATCATCAATCTTCATAAGAAAAAGCTATGGAAAATTATCAGATCGACAATCTCGACCGCGGCATCCTCGAGGCGTTAATGGCCAATGCCCGTACCGCCTACGCCGAACTGGCGAAACAGTTTGGTGTCAGCCCGGGAACCATTCACGTTCGCGTAGAGAAAATGAAGCAGGCGGGGATCATTACCGGCGCGCGCATTGACGTCAGCCCGAAGCAGCTGGGCTACGACGTCTGCTGCTTTATCGGCATCATTCTTAAAAGCGCAAAAGACTATCCTTCCGCCCTGGCCAGGCTCAATGCGCTGGATGAGGTCACCGAGGCGTACTACACCACGGGGCACTACAGCATCTTTATAAAAGTGATGTGCCGATCCATCGATGCCCTCCAGCAGGTACTTATCAACAAGATCCAAACAATTGATGAAATTCAGTCCACCGAGACACTGATCTCCCTGCAAAACCCGATCATGCGTACCATCCGCCCATGATCGGGCAAATTCATTCCCACATTTTCCACAGGTAGATCCCATCTCGTTCACAGCGTACAATATCTCCCTCTTTATCTGAGCGAGCGATCAATGGCGGACATTACCCTTATCAGCGGCAGCACCCTCGGTGGTGCGGAATATGTAGCGGAACACCTGGCTGAGAAGCTGGAAGATGCGGGCTTTTCAACACAAACCCTGCACGGACCGCTGCTTGAAGATCTCCCGACTGACGGGGTCTGGCTGCTGATCACCTCCACGCATGGCGCGGGCGATCTGCCGGATAACCTGCAACCTTTATATGACGAACTGCAGGAACAGCAGCCTGACCTCTCAAAGGTCCGTTTTGGCGCTGTGGGGATCGGCAGTCGTGAATATGACACCTTTTGCGGGGCAATAGAGAAAGTCGAAGCTGTTGTCACCTCTTGCGGAGCAAAACAGCTGGGTGAAACACTCAAGATCAACATCCTCGATCATGATATTCCGGAGGATCCGGCCGAGATCTGGTTGGGTGAATGGAAAAATTTACTCAAAAACGATTAAAGATCGCGCGATCAGATGTGGATAACTCTGGTTAAAAGCTCGTATTAACCCGTAGTTATCCAAAGAACAACTGTTGTATCGTTTTTAGCCTGTGTATAAAGTCGCGATCTGATCCCAGCTTATACGGTCCAGGATCACCGATCATTCACAGCAAACGATCCTTCCTAACTGCATGATCTTATTTGCCGGATCGGACTTATCCACACAAGTACGCGATCCTAATAAGAGATCACAATAGAACAGATCTCTAAATAAAAAGATCTTCTTTTTAATAGCCCAGGATCCCAATGCTTTCTCGAAAGACTAAAGTTGAGTAGAATCCACGGCCCGGGCTTCAATCCATTTTCATACCGCTTTACGCGAGGCAGACCACCATGTTTTATCAGGATCCTTTTGACGTCATCATCATTGGCGGGGGTCACGCAGGCACTGAGGCCGCAATGGCCGCAGCGCGTATGGGTCAACAGACCCTGCTTTTGACACACAATATCGACACGCTGGGACAAATGTCCTGTAATCCGGCGATTGGCGGCATTGGGAAAGGACACCTGGTAAAAGAAGTGGATGCGCTTGGCGGCCTGATGGCGAAAGCGATCGATCATGCAGGCATCCAGTTTAGGATACTAAACGCGAGTAAAGGGCCGGCAGTGCGTGCCACTCGTGCACAGGCAGACCGCGTGCTTTATCGTCAGGCCGTACGTACCGCGCTGGAGAACCAGCCAAACCTGATGATCTTCCAGCAGGCGGTAGAAGATCTTATCGTTGAGAACGATCGCGTCGTGGGTGCTGTGACCCAGATGGGCCTTAAATTCCGCGCCAAAGCGGTGGTACTGACCGTCGGCACCTTCCTGGACGGGAAAATTCATATTGGTCTGGATAACTACAGCGGTGGCCGTGCAGGCGATCCGCCATCCATTCCGCTCTCTCGTCGTCTGCGTGAACTGCCACTGCGCGTAAGCCGCCTGAAGACTGGCACACCGCCACGTATTGATGCGCGCACCATTGATTTCAGCGTGCTTGCGCAACAGCACGGTGATAACCCGATGCCGGTCTTCTCGTTCATGGGCAATGCGGCGCAACATCCGCAGCAGGTACCGTGCTACATCACGCATACCAACGAAAAAACCCATGACGTGATCCGCAATAACCTCGATCGCAGCCCAATGTACGCCGGTGTGATCGAAGGGATCGGTCCGCGTTACTGCCCGTCGATCGAAGACAAAGTGATGCGCTTTGCCGATCGTAACCAGCACCAGATCTTCCTGGAGCCGGAAGGGCTAACCTCAAACGAAATTTATCCGAACGGTATCTCCACCAGCCTGCCGTTCGATGTGCAGATGCAGATTGTTCGCTCAATGCAGGGCATGGAGAATGCGAAAATCGTTCGCCCTGGCTACGCTATTGAGTACGATTTCTTCGACCCGCGTGACCTGAAGCCAACCCTGGAGAGCAAATTCATCCACGGTCTGTTCTTCGCGGGCCAGATTAACGGCACCACCGGTTACGAAGAAGCGGCTGCACAGGGTCTGCTGGCCGGTCTGAACGCTGCCCGTTTCTCTGCCGAAAAAGAGGGCTGGGCCCCGGCGCGTTCTCAGGCCTATCTGGGCGTACTGGTTGACGATCTCTGCACCCTGGGCACCAAAGAACCGTACCGTATGTTTACCTCTCGTGCGGAATATCGCCTGATGCTGCGCGAAGATAACGCCGACCTGCGCCTGACTGAAATGGGCCGCGAGCTGGGTCTGGTCGATGACGAACGCTGGGCACGCTTTAACGAGAAGCTGGAGTGCATTGAACAGGAACGTCAGCGTCTGAAAACCACGTGGGTTAATCCACAGGCGGAAACCGCTGCCGAAGTGAATGCTCACTTAACTGCGCCGCTCTCACGTGAAGCCAGCGGTGAAGATCTGCTGCGTCGTCCGGAAGTGACCTATGAGAATCTGGTGAAACTCACCGCGTTCGCCCCGGGTCTTGAAGATGCCGAAGCCGCTGAACAGGTCGAAATTCAGGTGAAGTACGAAGGCTATATCGCGCGCCAACAGGATGAGATTGAAAAACAGCAGCGTAACGAAAACACGTTGCTGCCGGAAATGCTGGACTACCGTCAGGTTACGGGGCTTTCCAACGAAGTGATCGCTAAGCTGAACGATCATAAACCGGTATCCATCGGCCAGGCATCACGTATCTCTGGCGTTACGCCCGCCGCGATTTCGATTCTGCTGGTGTGGTTGAAGAAACAGGGTATGCTGCGCCGCAGCGCGTAATGCCCAGAACATTGCCCGGTGGCGATGCGCTTACCGGGCCTACTGAACCCGTAGGGCGGGTAAGCGAAGCGCCACCCGCCACCTAAGTTTTCCAACAGGTATTCACCGTGCTCAACAAACTCTCTCGTCTGCTGGATCAGGCAGGTATTTCGCTCACCGATCACCAGAAAAACCAGCTGGTGGCCTATGTCGATATGCTGAACAAATGGAACAAAGCGTACAACCTGACGTCGGTACGCGACCCCAACGAGATGCTGGTACGCCATATTCTCGATAGCATCGTTGTGGCACCGTATCTGAAGGGTGAGCGTTTTATCGACGTTGGCACGGGGCCCGGTCTGCCAGGGGTTCCGCTGTCGATTGTCCGGCCGGAAAGTCATTTCACGCTGCTGGACAGCCTCGGTAAGCGCGTGCGCTTTTTACGACAGGTTCAGCATGAGCTGAAGCTTGAGAACATCACGCCCGTTCAAAGCAGGGTAGAGGCGTTTCCGGCAGAACCGCCGTTTGACGGTGTTATCAGCCGCGCCTTTGCTTCACTCAATGACATGGTGAGCTGGTGTAAACATTTGCCCGCAGAAGAGAAAGGGCGTTTCTATGCGCTGAAAGGGCAACTGCCGGGTGATGAAATTGAACAGCTTCCGGACGGTTTTGCCGTTGAATCCATCGAGAAATTAAACATTCCTCAGCTCGACGGTGAACGTCATCTGGTGATAATTAAGCCAAACAATTTTTAAAAAATTAATAAAAAATGTGGAATTTGTGCTGTTCTGGTGATGTTAAAAAACAGCACAACTCACATGGATTTACCCGTTAGCATTTAACCTCTTTTTTACCATGGTTTTTCTTATGGTTAACGTTGCGCCTATTATTCACCGTGAAGATAGTCAACTATGAAAATATCAGTCTGCTAAAAGTGGAAGACTGTAATCAGAGTGCGATGTTAATTATTTATTAAGAATGTCAATAAAAGGTTTTTATTGTGTACGGGGCTGTTTTGAAAATAGTTGCGATATTTTATCTTTGATTTCAGAAAGATACTCCTGTGCGATTTACGGCTTTGATAAATACAACCTTATCGCAAATGTGTGTTTTGTGATCTCGTGCACGCTTTGTAGTCAACGTTTTCGCGCTGTTTGCAGTTTTGCTCGAAGGTCGATGCTTTCAGCGAAAGTTGAAAAATAGCGGTGGGGAAAAATATTTAAACATTTATTCACCTTTTCGCTACTTAATGTTTGAAATCACGGGTACGCACCGTATAATTTGTCCGCTTTTTGATGCTTGACTCTGAGCCTTAAAGGACGTTTTATACGACACGCGGCATACCTCGAAGGGAGCAGGAGTAAAAACGTGATGTCTGTGTCGCTCTTGAGTAGAAACGTTGCTCGTAAGCTTCTGTTCATTCAGTTTCTGGCTGTGATAGCAAGTGGACTGCTGTTTAGCCTCAAAGACCCCTTCTGGGGCATCTCCGCCGTGTGCGGGGGTTTGGCAGTTGTGCTGCCAAACGTGTTGTTTATGATTTTTGCCTGGCGTCATCAGGCGCATACACCCGCCAAAGGCCGCGTGGCCTGGTCCTTCGCTCTTGGCGAAGTGTGTAAGGTGTTGCTGACCTTTGCTCTACTGGTGATGGCGCTGGCGGTTTTGAAAGTGGTCTTCATGCCGCTGATAGCAACGTGGGTTTTGGTGCTGGTGGTACAAGTTCTGGCTCCAGCTGTAATCAATAACAAAGGGTAAAAGGCATCATGGCTTCAGAAAATATGACGCCGCAGGATTACATAGGTCACCATCTGAATAACCTTCAGCTGGACCTGCGTACATTCTCGCTGGTGGATCCGCATAACCCCCCGGCCACCTTCTGGACGATCAACATCGACTCCATGTTCTTCTCGGTGGTATTGGGTCTTCTGTTCCTGGCCATGTTCCGCAGCGTTGCTAAAAAGGCGACCAGCGGTGTTCCAGGGAAATTCCAGACATTCGTTGAAATGATCATCGGCTTCGTCCATGGCAGCGTGAAAGACATGTACCATGGTAAGAGCAAGCTGATTGCTCCGCTGGCCTTGACCGTGTTCGTTTGGGTCTTCCTGATGAACCTGATGGACCTGCTGCCAATTGACCTGCTGCCGTTCATCGGCGAGCACATCTTCGGCCTGCCTGCGCTGCGTGTTGTACCGTCTGCGGACGTGAACATCACTTTGTCGATGGCGCTGGGCGTGTTTATCCTGATTCTTTTCTACAGCATCAAAATGAAAGGCGTAAGCGGCTTTGTGAAAGAGCTTACCTTGCAGCCGTTCAACCACTGGGCGTTTATTCCGGTCAACCTGATCCTGGAAGGCGTTAGCCTGCTGTCCAAACCTGTTTCACTGGGTCTGCGACTGTTCGGCAACATGTATGCGGGTGAGCTGATTTTCATTCTGATCGCGGGTCTTCTGCCGTGGTGGTCACAGTGGATTCTGAATGTGCCATGGGCCATTTTCCACATCCTGATCATTACGCTGCAAGCCTTTATCTTCATGGTTCTGACGATCGTCTATCTGTCGATGGCGTCTGAAGAGCACTGATTTTTTACCAACACTACTACGTTTTAATTGAAACAAACTGGAGACTGTCATGGAAAACCTGAATATGGATCTGCTGTACATGGCTGCCGCTGTGATGATGGGTCTGGCGGCTATCGGTGCTGCGATCGGTATCGGCATCCTCGGGGGCAAATTCCTGGAAGGCGCAGCGCGTCAACCTGATCTGATTCCTCTGCTGCGTACTCAGTTCTTTATCGTTATGGGTCTGGTGGATGCTATCCCAATGATCGCTGTAGGTCTGGGTCTGTACGTGATGTTTGCTGTCGCGTAGTAGTTGTTTTAAAACCCCAAGCCACAGAAATTTAAGAGGTATTGTGCTGTGAACATGAACGCAACAATCCTCGGCCAGGCCATCGCGTTTATTCTCTTTGTCTGGTTCTGCATGAAGTATGTATGGCCGCCTTTAATGGCTGCCATCGAAAAACGTCAGAAAGAAATTGCTGACGGTCTGGCTTCTGCAGAACGCGCTAAGAAAGATTTGGACCTTGCACAGGCCAACGCGACAGACCAGCTGAAAAAAGCGAAAGCGGAAGCTCAGGTCATCATCGAACAGGCTAACAAACGCCGTTCGCAGATCCTGGATGAAGCCAAAGCTGAAGCAGAACAGGAACGTACTAAGATCGTGACACAGGCTCAGGCTGAAATTGAAGCTGAGCGTAAACGTGCTCGTGAAGAACTGCGTAAGCAGGTTGCGATTCTGGCTGTTGCTGGCGCCGAGAAGATCATCGAACGTTCCGTGGATGAAGCTGCTAACAGCGACATCGTGGACAAACTTGTCGCTGAACTGTAAGGAGGGAGGGGCTGATGTCTGAATTTGTTACGGTAGCTCGCCCCTACGCCAAAGCAGCTTTTGACTTTGCTATCGAACACCAAAATGTCGATCGCTGGCAGAATATGCTGGCGTTTGCCGCTGAGGTGACGAAAAACGAACAAATGGCCGAGTTGCTTTCCGGTGCGTTAGCGCCTGAAACTCTCGCCGCGTCGTTTATCGCCGTGTGCGGAGAGCAACTGGATGCCAACGGCCAGAACCTGATTAAGGTGATGGCAGAAAATGGTCGTCTCCGTGTGCTCCCGGATGTTCTCGAGCAGTTTGAGCACTTACGTGCCCTTAGTGAAGCAACAGCTGAAGTCGAAGTGACTTCAGCGACTGAACTGAGTGATGAACAGCTTGCGAAAATCACCGCCGCGATGGAAAAACGTCTGTCACGCAAAGTTAAGCTGAATTGCAAAATCGATAAGTCTGTAATGGCAGGCGTAATCATCCGCTCGGGTGATATGGTCATTGATGGCAGCGTACGCGGCCGTCTTGAACGCCTTGCAGACGTCTTGCAGTCTTAAGGGGACTGGAGCATGCAACTGAATTCCACCGAAATCAGCGAACTGATCAAGCAGCGCATTGCTCAGTTCAATGTTGTGAGCGAAGCTCACAATGAAGGTACTATTGTTTCTGTAAGTGACGGTGTTATCCGCATCCACGGCCTGGCCGATTGTATGCAGGGTGAGATGATTTCCCTGCCGGGTAACCGTTACGCTATCGCACTGAACCTGGAGCGCGACTCCGTAGGTGCGGTTGTGATGGGTCCATACGCTGACCTCGCCGAAGGCATGAAGGTTAAGTGTACTGGCCGTATTCTGGAAGTGCCGGTTGGCCGTGGCCTGCTGGGCCGCGTTGTTAACACCCTGGGTGCGCCAATCGACGGTAAAGGTCCGGTTGAGCACGATGGCTTCTCTCCAATCGAAGTTATCGCACCAGGCGTTATCGATCGTCAGTCCGTCGATCAGCCTGTTCAGACAGGCTATAAGTCTGTTGACGCCATGATCCCAATCGGTCGTGGTCAGCGTGAACTGATCATCGGTGACCGTCAGACCGGTAAAACCGCGATGGCAATCGACGCCATCATCAACCAGCGTGACTCCGGCATCAAATGTGTGTACGTGGCCATCGGCCAGAAAGCGTCCACCATTTCTAACGTGGTTCGTAAACTGGAAGAGCACGGCGCGCTGTCTAACACCATCGTGGTTGTGGCTACCGCTTCTGAATCTGCTGCACTGCAATACCTGGCGCCATACGCGGGTTGCGCAATGGGCGAATACTTCCGTGACCGCGGTGAAGATGCACTGATCGTATACGATGACCTGTCTAAACAGGCTGTTGCTTATCGTCAGGTTTCCCTGCTGCTCCGTCGTCCACCAGGACGTGAAGCATTCCCGGGCGACGTATTCTACCTCCACTCTCGTCTGCTGGAGCGTGCTTCCCGCGTTAACGCGGAATACGTCGAGAACTTCACCAAAGGTGAAGTGAAGGGTAAAACGGGCTCTCTGACCGCACTGCCGATCATTGAAACCCAGGCGGGTGACGTTTCTGCGTTCGTTCCGACCAACGTAATCTCCATTACCGATGGTCAGATCTTCCTGGAAACCAACCTGTTTAACTCCGGTATTCGTCCGGCGGTTAACCCGGGTATCTCCGTATCCCGTGTTGGTGGTGCTGCTCAGACCAAGATCATCAAGAAACTGTCCGGTGGTATCCGTACCGCGCTGGCACAGTATCGTGAACTGGCTGCGTTCTCTCAGTTCGCATCCGATCTGGACGAAGCAACCCGTAAACAGCTGAGCCACGGTCAGAAAGTGACCGAGCTGCTGAAGCAGAAACAGTACGCACCAATGTCTGTTGCTCAGCAGGGCCTGGTACTGTTCGCGGCTGAACGCGGTTACCTCGAAGATGTGGAACTGGCGAAAATCGGTAGCTTCGAAGCCGCTCTGCTGGCTTACGTCGACCGTGATCACGCTCCGCTGATGCAAGAGATCAACCAGACCGGTGGCTATAACGACGAAATCGAAGGCAAGCTGAAAGCTATCCTCGATTCCTTCAAAGCAACCCAATCCTGGTAATCGTCCGGCGGCTTGTCTCAGGACAAGCCGCCTGGCATTGAGGAGAAGCTCATGGCCGGCGCAAAAGAGATACGTAGTAAGATCGCAAGCGTCCAGAACACGCAAAAGATCACTAAAGCGATGGAGATGGTCGCCGCTTCCAAAATGCGTAAATCGCAGGATCGCATGGCGGCCAGCCGTCCTTATGCAGAGACCATGCGCAAAGTGATTGGTCACCTTGCAAACGGTAATCTGGAATACAAGCACCCTTACCTGGAAGAACGCGACGTTAAGCGCGTGGGCTACCTGGTGGTGTCGACTGACCGTGGTCTGTGTGGCGGCTTGAACATTAACCTGTTCAAAAAACTGCTGGCGGATATGAAAGGCTGGTCCGATAAAGGCGTTCAGTGCGATCTGGCACTGATTGGCTCTAAAGGCGTCTCTTTCTTTAACTCCGTTGGTGGCAACATTGTCGCTCAGGTGACCGGTATGGGTGATAACCCGTCCCTGTCCGAACTGATCGGCCCGGTTAAAGTGATGTTGCAGGCCTATGATGAAGGCCGTCTGGACAGACTGTACGTTGTCAGCAACAAATTTATTAACACCATGTCTCAGGTGCCTACGATCACTCAGATGCTGCCTTTACCGGCATCAGAAGATGACGAGTTGAAGCAGAAAGCCTGGGATTACCTGTATGAACCCGATCCGAAACCGCTGCTGGATACCCTGCTGCGTCGTTACGTTGAATCTCAGGTTTATCAGGGCGTTGTAGAAAACCTGGCCAGCGAGCAGGCCGCACGAATGGTGGCGATGAAAGCCGCGACCGATAATGGCGGCAGCCTGATTAAAGAGCTGCAGTTGGTTTACAACAAAGCTCGTCAGGCCAGCATTACTCAGGAACTCACCGAGATTGTCTCGGGGGCCGCCGCGGTTTAACCAGGTTTACGAATTACGTAGAGGATTCAAGATGGCTACTGGAAAGATTGTCCAGGTAATCGGCGCCGTGGTGGACGTCGAGTTCCCTCAGGACGCCGTACCACGCGTGTACGACGCGCTTGAGGTACAGAATGGTAACGAGAGCCTGGTGCTGGAAGTTCAGCAGCAGCTCGGCGGCGGTATCGTGCGTACCATCGCGATGGGTTCTTCCGACGGTCTGCGTCGTGGTCTGGAAGTGAAAGACCTTGAGCACCCGATCGAAGTGCCTGTAGGTAAAGCAACACTGGGTCGTATCATGAACGTATTGGGTCAGCCAATCGACATGAAAGGCGACATCGGTGAAGAAGAGCGTTGGGCTATCCACCGCGCGGCACCTTCCTACGAAGAGCTGTCAAGCTCTCAGGAACTGCTGGAAACCGGCATCAAAGTTATCGACCTGATGTGTCCGTTTGCGAAGGGCGGTAAAGTTGGTCTGTTCGGTGGTGCGGGTGTAGGTAAAACCGTAAACATGATGGAGCTGATCCGTAACATCGCGATCGAGCACTCCGGTTACTCTGTGTTTGCGGGCGTAGGTGAACGTACTCGTGAGGGTAACGACTTCTACCACGAAATGACCGACTCTAACGTTCTGGACAAAGTATCCCTGGTTTACGGCCAGATGAACGAGCCACCAGGAAACCGTCTGCGCGTTGCGCTGACTGGTCTGACGATGGCTGAGAAGTTCCGTGACGAAGGCCGTGACGTTCTGCTGTTCGTTGATAACATCTATCGTTACACCCTGGCCGGTACTGAAGTATCTGCACTGCTGGGTCGTATGCCTTCAGCGGTAGGTTATCAGCCTACGCTGGCGGAAGAGATGGGTGTTCTTCAGGAACGTATCACCTCTACCAAAACCGGTTCTATCACCTCCGTTCAGGCGGTATACGTACCTGCGGATGACTTGACTGACCCATCACCAGCCACCACCTTTGCGCACTTAGATGCAACCGTGGTACTGAGCCGTCAGATCGCGTCTCTGGGTATCTACCCGGCCGTTGACCCGCTGGACTCCACCAGCCGTCAGCTGGATCCACTGGTTGTGGGTCAGGAACACTACGACACCGCGCGTGGCGTACAGTCCCTGCTGCAGCGTTACCAGGAACTGAAAGACATCATCGCCATCCTGGGTATGGATGAGCTGTCTGAAGAAGACAAACTGGTGGTAGCACGTGCGCGTAAGATCCAGCGCTTCCTGTCCCAGCCGTTCTTCGTTGCGGAAGTATTCACCGGTTCTCCGGGTAAATACGTTTCCCTGAAAGACACCATCCGTGGCTTTAAAGGCATCATGGAAGGCGAATACGATCACCTGCCAGAGCAGGCGTTCTACATGGTTGGTTCCATCGAAGAAGCAGTGGAAAAAGCCAAAAAACTTTAACGCCTTAATCGGAGGGTGATATGGCAATGACTTACCACCTGGATGTCGTCAGCGCAGAGCAACAAATGTTCTCTGGTCTGGTCGAGAAAATCCAGGTAACGGGTAGTGAAGGTGAACTGGGTATTTTCCCGGGTCACGCACCGCTGCTCACCGCCATTAAGCCTGGTATGATCCGCATCGTTAAACAGTTCGGTCATGAAGAGTTTATCTATCTGTCCGGCGGCATTCTTGAAGTGCAGCCAGGCAGTGTGACCGTTCTGGCCGATACCGCTATTCGTGGCCAGGATCTCGACGAAGCACGAGCCCTGGAATCGAAGCGTAAGGCTGAAGAGCACATTAGCAGCTCTCATGGTGACGTGGATTACGCTCAGGCGTCTGCGGAGCTGGCCAAAGCGATCGCGAAACTGCGCGTTATCGAGTTGACCAAAAAAGCGATGTAACACCGGCTTGAAAAGCTCAAAAGCCAGTCTGTATACCAGGCTGGCTTTTTTTTTGTGCCTTAATTCATGATGAAAAAGATGTAGAATTTTAAGCATCAAACGTTTTTACTTCTCACTTAAATTACCGTCAGGATGCGTATGTCAAACAGTGCGATGAGCGTGGTGATCCTTGCCGCTGGCAAAGGTACCCGCATGTATTCCGATCTGCCTAAAGTGCTTCACCGTCTGGCAGGAAAGCCAATGGTGCAGCATGTCATTGATGCAGCGAATGAACTGGGGGCCCGTCAGGTCCATCTGGTTTATGGACACGGTGGCGATCTGCTTAAAAAGGCGCTGAGCGATGACGCGCTCAACTGGGTGCTCCAGGCTGAACAGCTGGGTACTGGCCATGCAATGCAGCAGGCCGCCCCTTTCTTTGCCGATGACGAAGACATCCTGATGCTCTACGGAGACGTCCCGCTGATCTCCGTCGAGACGCTGACTCGCCTGCGTGCAGCCAAACCGCAGGGCGGCATCGGTTTATTAACCGTCGTGCTGGACGACCCAACGGGCTATGGCCGTATCACGCGTGAGAACGGCCACGTAACGGGTATCGTTGAACACAAAGACGCCAGCGATGAACAGCGTCAGATTCAGGAGATCAACACCGGTATCCTGATTGCCAATGGCGCAGATATGAAGCGCTGGCTGTCGAAGCTCAATAACAACAACGCGCAGGGTGAGTACTACATCACCGATATCATTGCGATGGCGTACCACGAAGGGCGTGAAATTGCCGCCGTTCATCCGGCGCGCATCAGTGAAACTGACGGCGTGAATAACCGTCTGCAGCTTTCTCGTCTTGAGCGCATTTATCAGTCTGAGCAGGCCGAAAAGCTGCTGCTGGCCGGCGTAATGCTGCGCGATCCAGCGCGTTTCGATCTGCGGGGGACCTTGTCGCACGGGCGAGATGTTGAGATTGATACTAACGTTATCCTTGAAGGCAACGTTCAGCTTGGCAACCGCGTCAAAATTGGCGCCGGCTGTGTTATCAAAAACAGCGTCATCGGTGACGACTGCGAAATTAGCCCGTACAGCGTGGTTGAAGATGCTCATCTGGACGCGGCGTGTACTATCGGTCCGTTTGCGCGTCTGCGTCCAGGTGCTGAGCTGCTGGAAGGCGCTCACGTAGGCAACTTCGTGGAAATGAAAAAAGCGCGTCTGGGGAAAGGCTCGAAAGCCGGTCATCTGACCTATCTGGGTGACGCAGAAATTGGCGACAACGTGAATATTGGTGCAGGAACCATTACCTGTAACTATGACGGTGCCAACAAGTTCAAAACCATTATCGGCGACGACGTGTTCGTGGGTTCTGACACGCAGCTGGTGGCGCCTGTCACCGTAGGTAACGGCGTGACCATTGCCGCCGGGACGACCGTGACGCGTGACGTGGCGGATAACGAGTTAGTGTTAAGCCGCGTGCCGCAGGTGCACAAGCAGGGCTGGAAACGCCCGGTGAAGAAGAAGTAACAACAAGGCGGGTGGCGCTACGCTTACCCGCCCTACCATTGAGTAGGCCTGATAAGGCGTAGCCGTCATCAGGCAAACCCGGGTGAGGAGATAAATATATATCTCCCCCCACAAGCAGTACCCATAACTATAACCCCACTCTCTACAAGGCTCGGGGTGCCCGGAAAGGGCAAATACAGGTCAGCGACAACGCAGGCATCATGCCTAAATTCGGAATCTAAAATATGTGTGGAATTGTTGGCGCAGTTGCGCAGCGTGATATTGCTGAAATCCTTCTCGAAGGTTTACGTCGTCTGGAATACCGTGGTTACGACTCTGCCGGTCTGGCTGTCGTAGATGCAGAAGGTCATATGACCCGTCTGCGCCGCCTGGGTAAAGTGCAGATGCTGGCCCAGGCTGCGGAAGAACATCCGCTGCACGGCGGGACGGGTATTGCGCACACCCGCTGGGCGACGCACGGTGAACCATCCGAAGGTAACGCTCACCCGCATGTGTCTGAACACATCGTGGTCGTCCATAACGGCATTATCGAAAACCACGAACCCCTGCGCGAAGAACTGAAAGCGCGCGGTTATACCTTTGTCTCTGAAACTGACACCGAAGTGATTGCTCACCTGGTGCACTGGGAGCTGGCACAGGGCGGCACGCTCCGTGAAGCGGTACTGCGCGCTATTCCTCAGCTGCGCGGTGCGTACGGTACGGTAATCATGGATTCCCGCGACCCGTCCACGCTGCTGGCCGCGCGTTCCGGTAGCCCAATGGTTATCGGTCTGGGGATGGGGGAAAACTTCATCGCCTCCGATCAGCTGGCACTTCTGCCGGTGACCCGCCGCTTTATCTTCCTGGAAGAGGGAGATATCGCGGAAGTGACTCGCCGCAGCGTGACCGTCTTCGATACCAAAGGCGAGCAGGTTAAGCGTCAGGAGATCGAATCGAATCTGCAGTACGATGCGGGCGATAAAGGTGCGTACCGTCATTACATGCAGAAAGAGATTTACGAGCAGCCAAACGCGATCAAAAACACCCTAACCGGGCGCATTAGCCACGGCGAGGTGGATCTGAGCGAACTGGGTGCCAATGCCAATGAACTGCTCGGCAAGGTTGAGCATATTCAGATCGTCGCCTGTGGCACCTCCTACAACTCCGGTATGGTCTCTCGCTACTGGTTTGAATCCCTGGCGGGTGTGCCGTGCGACGTGGAAATCGCGTCTGAATTCCGCTATCGCAAATCCGCTGTGCGTCGCAACAGCCTGATGATCACCTTGTCTCAGTCCGGTGAAACGGCAGATACCCTGGCAGCGCTGCGTCTTTCTAAAGAGCTGGGTTACCTGGGCTCTCTGGCCATCTGTAACGTTCCAGGTTCTTCACTGGTGCGCGAGTCCGATCTGGCGCTGATGACCAAAGCGGGCACCGAAATTGGCGTCGCTTCTACTAAAGCGTTTACCACTCAGTTGACGGTTCTGCTGATGCTGGTGGCGAAGCTGGCGCGTCTGAAAGGCGAAGATGCTTCCGTTGAGCACGACATCGTTCACGGGCTGCAGGCGCTGCCGAGCCGTATTGAGCAGATGCTGTCTCAGGACAAACGCATTGAAGCGCTGGCGGAGGATTTCTCTGACAAACATCACGCCCTGTTCCTGGGCCGTGGCGATCAGTATCCGATCGCGCTGGAAGGCGCGCTGAAGCTGAAAGAGATCTCCTACATTCACGCTGAAGCTTATGCGGCAGGCGAGCTGAAACACGGCCCTCTGGCGCTGATTGATGCGGATATGCCGGTCATCGTTGTGGCACCAAACAACGAACTGCTGGAAAAACTGAAATCCAACATCGAAGAAGTGCGCGCCCGCGGCGGTGTCCTGTACGTCTTCGCTGATAAAGATGCCGGTTTTGCCAGCAGCGACAATATGCATATCATCGAAATGCCGCATGTCGAAGAGGTGATTGCACCGATCTTCTACACTGTTCCGCTGCAGCTGTTGGCTTATCACGTGGCGCTGATCAAAGGCACTGACGTTGACCAGCCGCGTAACCTGGCGAAATCGGTCACGGTTGAATAATTTTATATATTGAAGTGAAATAGCCCCATAAATCTATGATTGCGGGGCTATTTTTTGATCGGTAAATATAAATTTACTCTGAAAATATAATTCTGGAATAATAGAGATATATAAATCCTGGTAGAATTAATCCTGTTTTTTTAAATATAATATTACATTAAGACCTCACTTCATCCTGAACTATTCCATATTCGGCAGGCGAGAATAATAGAATAATATTTCTTCTTGTTATTTTTTATTTTAAAGAGTTTAATGCTCTTCGCTTGTATGCCCTGAAGCATTTATCAGGGAAATAGTATTTTGCAATGTATAATTCAGGATGGTGTTGTAATGAAAGGAAATACGTTAAAGAGCATTGTTGTGCTTTCCTCTTTATTTTTCGGTGCGCAGACACATGCGGCCAATGGCAATGGTACTGTCCATTTCACGGGCGAAATTATCGATAGTACCTGTGAGGTGTCTACCGGTACTAAAGACCAGACCGTTGATTTAGGCAAAGTGAATAAATCAACGTTTACCGGCGTGGGGTCAATGGCGTCGGTTCAGGCATTCCAGATCGATCTGCTGAACTGCCCGGATACCTACAAAAAAGCCAGCGCCCGTTTTGACGGCACCGAAGACGGTGACGGGTACCTGAAGCTGTCTTCTGGCGGGGCGAGTGGCGTTGCGATTGCAATTTATAACCGCGCCGATAACAGTCTGCTTAAGCTTTACAATCAGTCTACGCCTGCCACTATTTCCTCCGGCAAGGCGTCGTTACCATTTATGGCTCGCTATATCGCCACGTCTGCAACCGTAACGGCGGGCACTGCCAATGCGGATTCGGAATTTACGATTACATACAGTAATTAATTCCTTCAATCTCTTTCTGTAAAAAAATAATCAGGCCTGGTGAGGTTGGGTTTGTTGCGCCATTTTATCGGAAATTATCCAGGCCTGTTACAGGATATAATATGCGCAGGCGTTTTATAATTTTATTTGTTGCTCTTCTTTTCTCATTCGCTACCGGGACGTCAAGTGCCGGGATTGTTATTGGTGGCACCCGCGTTATCTTCCCTGGAAATAAAGCAGATACCACCCTCTCTGTCTTAAATAAAGATACGGCACTGCCTTACCTTCTTCAGGCATGGGTTGAGCCTTTTAACAATGCGGATAAGCACCAGCCGCCCTTTACGGTTATTCCTCCCGTCTCCCGGCTGGAGCCCGGCCAGGAGCGTGTCCTGCGTATCATTAAAACTCAGGGCGAATTACCGTCTGACAGGGAGTCCGTGTTTTGGCTGAATATTAAAAATATTCCCCCGTCGACAACCGAAGAAAGCAGCAAGCTGGAAATTGCCATCAAAACGCGCATTAAACTCTTCTGGCGTCCGGCGGGTGTTAAGGAAACGCCTGAAACAGCCGCTCTGAAAGTAAAATGGCAACGGCAGGGCAGCATGCTGGTGGTCACCAACCCGACGGCCATTCACGTCAATGTGATCGACGTGGCTATTGATGGCAAGCCGCTCGACCTGGCGATGATAATGCCGTTTGAGACACGTCGGCTGGCGCTGCCTGCTGGCGTGAGCAAAATGCTCATCTGGCACAGTATTAATGATTACGGCGCGATTAGCGACGCTATTCAGCAACCTCTTTAACCGCGGCGGGGTTGCTTGTATTGAAACGTTTTCACTCTTTGATTTTATCCCTGCTGTGGCTGGGAGGAAGCTATCCGCTTCTCGTCAGTGCCACACGACCACTCTTTAACGTGCGTCTGCTGGAGCTTGATCGGCCCATTGAGGTCGATATCAGCCAGTTCAATCGCCCGGATAACCTGCCTGAAGGAGAATATCAGGTTGATATCTATGTGAACGATCGATTCATTGCGCGCAGGGCGGTGCGTTTTTTCCGCCACGATCCGGAGAGTGCGTTGGCGCCTTGTTTTGTGGATGTAAAAAACACGCTGGCGATGTTTGGCCTGAAAGTAAACGCGATTAAAGCGCTGGATACGGTGAATGCTGAAGGTTGTGAACCGGTGCCGGTGCTGCCTGGCGCGAAATGGACGCTGGACAGCGAAAAGCTTGCGCTGAAGGCGTCGATCCCTCAGGTCTATCTGGACGCCACGGCGCGTGACGCCATTTCGCCCTCGCGCTGGGATCAGGGTATTGACGCTTTGATGCTGAACTACGATTTCTCCACGACCCAGACGCTGAAGTCAGACTATGACAGTGACGATCTTTACTACCTGAATTTACGCAGCGGGCTGAATATTGGCGGATGGCGCCTGCGTAACTATAGCGCCTTAAATGCGGTCAACAGCCGCGGTAACGTTCGTTCGCTGAGCACGTACTTACAGCATGATATTGCCAGCCTGCGCAGCCAGGCCATGGCGGGCGATACGTGGACCGCGAGCGATCTCTTCGACAGTTCACAGGTGCGCGGCGTGCGTCTGTACACCGACAGCGACATGCTCCCCGATAGCCAGAACGGTTTTGCGCCGGTGGTGCGCGGCGTGGCGAAAACCAACGCCGTGGTCACCATCCGCCAGAATGGCTACATGATTTATCAGTCGGCCGTGCCGCAGGGGCCGTTTGCGTTGACCGATCTCAACACCACCTCAAGCGGCGGAGATCTGGACGTCTCCATCAAAGAGGAAGACGGCAGCGAGCAGCATTTTGTTCAGCCTTACGCATCTCTGGCAATTTTGCGTCGGGAGGGGCAAACGGATGTGGACATCAGCATTGGTGAGCGTCGTGATAACGATCGGTTTATGCCAGAGGTGATGCAGGCACAGGTATTGCACGGAATGGCGTGGGGAATGACGCTGTATGGTGGCACGCAGCTGGCGGACGATTACCGCGCGTTTGCCGCCGGCATTGGTAAAGATCTCGGCAATATCGGCGCTATTTCGATGGATATCACCCATGCCCAATCGCACTTTACGGACGATGACGAGCAGGGGCAATCCTGGCGTTTTCTGTACTCAAAAACGTTCGACGTCAGCAATACCAGCCTGCGTATTGTAGGTTATCGCTATTCAACGGAAGGGTTTTACACCCTGGGCGAATGGGCATCGCGCACGGGCGATAGCGAGAACTTCTGGCATACGGGCAACCGCCGCAGCCGGGTAGAAGGCACCTGGACCCAACCGTTTTCCGAGGGGTACGGTAATGTCTATCTTACGCTGAGCCGGGAGCAATTCTGGCGTACGGACGATGTGCAGCGCCTGATACAGATAGGCTACAGCAACAGCTGGAAGCAGGTGGTGTGGAACCTGTCGTGGAACTATACCGATACGGTGTCTGACAGCATGGGAGAGTGGCAACAAGAAGATGAAAGCGAGCATCTCGTTATGCTGTCGCTGTCTCTGCCGCTTTCGGCCTGGTTACCCAACAGCTACGTCAACTACAACTACGCCCACAGTAACCATGGCACACCTTCCCACCAGATTGGGTTGAACGGCAATCTGCTCGACGATAACAATCTGAGCTGGAACATACAGCAGTCAGTGTATGAAAACCGCGGCACCTCGGCGGGAAATGCGGGTCTGGTCTGGGATGCGTCCTACGGCTCGCTAAAGACAAATTATGCCTGGAGCGACGAAAGCCAAAGCCTGAACTACGGCGTCAGCGGCGGCGTGTTGATCCACGACGAAGGCATCACCTTCTCGCAGGAGATGGGCGAAACGGTGGCGCTGATCAAAGCGCCTGGTGCGGCAGGGTTATCGGTAGATAACGCCAGCGGCGTTGCCACCGACTGGCGCGGCTACACCGTGAAGACGCAGCTTTCACCCTACGATGAGAACCGTATTGCGCTTCAGAATAAGGATTTTGTTTCAGGCAACGTTGAGCTGGAACGCAGCGTGCAAAACCTGGTGCCTACGCGTGGCGCGGTGGTGAAAGCCGAGTTTGTTACGCACATCGGCTATCGGGTGCTGTTTAGCGTTTCACTGGCGAACGGCAAGCCAGCACCGTTTGGTGCGGTGGGTACCGCTGCGCTTGATGTGGGAAGCGCAACGGGAATTGTCGGTGACAAAGGTGAACTCTATCTCGCCGGCATGCCCGAATCGGGGCAATTTTCGCTGACGCTTAGCAGCGGCAAGGCCTGTCTGGCTGATTATCACATCCATCAGAAACCTGATTCCGGGCTGGTGCAACTGCCTGTCATTTGTCGATAAAGGATAAGAATGAAACCCCAATTCTGGCTTTTTACTCTCTTTTTTGCCGCTTTTTTTTTACATGCGGCGCCTACCGGCTACTGCGTACCAGACAATGGCAAATACCATAACTATTTCACTGTCGCGGAACAATTAACGACGCTTGATAACCTGGTTGGCATGCAGCATATGATCGATATGAATAACTCTACGACCTCATTTAAGGGAACGTGCTACTGCCAGACGGGGAAAAATGAAAGTTACGATCATGCTTACATCACCAGCGTGGTTAATCCAGCCCTGCAGCCCACCACTAGCAGAAACAATATCTCCTATTATTATCTCAATAAGTATCTTGATATCGGTTTGCAAATCTACATTCTTGGCGTTGGCTACACCACCGTTCCCTTCGATCACCTGCCAAATGACATTGGGGGAACGTACCGGTGTCATAATGGCGTCAGTTCGCAAACCACGTTTTACAGCGGCGGGTCGGGCTTTATTTATCTGTATGTCAAAAAACAATTTACCGGCACGATCACCATACCGTCGATGGTCATGGCAAATATCTATGCCACTATCGATCCCCGTACCGTCTCGAGCGAAATCATCTCGGATGTGATTGTGCAGGGATCGGTCACGGTCCCGCAAACCTGCGAGATAGATGAAGGCCAGGCGATAATGATTGATTTCAAGTCTATTCTGGCATCGGAATTCTCAGCTAACCGGGGCCAGGCGGTGTCTTCCCGCAAGATTACCCGGCAGGTCAATATCAAATGTTCAAATATGATGTTTACCGACACGCTGGGGGCATCCTTCCACGCCTCTGCCGCGACAGCCGACAGTACGATGGTAGCTACCGATAATCCTGACGTGGGGATTAAGATTTACGATAAACATAACAGGGAAATTAATGTTAACGGCGGTGAACTTGAGGCGGAAACGACGAAAATGCCCGTGACTCTGGAAGGTGAGACGCTGGGGACGCTCACGTTTTCAAGCGCTCCGGCTAGCGCAACCGGGTCCAGACCCGCGCCCGGTCCGTTCAACGGTACGGCTACCCTGACGATTGAAATCGGACACTAATCCATTAACGGCTGTTTATGACAGCCGTTGTCATATTTCACGGACAAAACGGCGATCTTTAAAATAAAAATGACAAAAAAATGAATGCCTGATGAATTAAGTGCTATATTTTTCATGTGGTTACACCTTCCTTTGTGTTTGTCATAAAACTGTCATATTTCGTACATTTATCTGTCACCTGTTTGTCCTATTTTGCTCATCGTAGCCACTTAAACAATGATTTACGAAATCCTTGCAGGAGACATTATGAAAGTTATGCGTACCACTGTCGCAACTGTTGTCGCCGCGACCTTATCTCTGAGCGCGTTCTCTGTATTTGCAGAAGCAAGCCTGACTGGCGCTGGTGCAACCTTCCCTGCGCCGGTGTATGCCAAATGGGCGGATACCTACCAGAAAGAAACCGGTAATAAGGTTAACTATCAGGGTATCGGCTCCTCCGGTGGCGTAAAACAAATTACCGCTAACACCGTTGATTTCGGTGCATCAGACGCGCCGTTGTCTGACGATAAACTGAATCAGGAAGGCCTGTTCCAGTTCCCGACCGTGATCGGTGGTGTGGTTCTGGCTATCAACCTGCCGGGCGTGAAGTCTGGTGAGCTGGTGCTGGATGGCAAAACCCTGGGCGACATCTACCTGGGTAAAATCAAAAAATGGGATGACGAAGCGATCGCTAAGCTCAACCCAGGCCTGAAGCTGCCTGCTCAGAACATCGCCGTGGTTCGCCGCGCGGATGGTTCTGGTACCTCCTTCGTCTTCACCAGCTACCTGGCAAAAGTGAACGAAGAGTGGAAATCGAAAGTCGGTTCCGGCTCTACCGTTAACTGGCCAACCGGTCTGGGCGGTAAAGGTAACGACGGTATCGCTGCGTTCGTACAGCGTCTGCCTGGCTCAATTGGCTACGTAGAATACGCGTACGCGAAGCAGAACAACCTGTCCTACACCAAACTGGTGTCTGCTGATGGCAAACCAGTAAGCCCGACCGAAGAGAACTTTGCTAACGCTGCAAAAGGCGCTGACTGGAGCAAATCCTTCGCGCAGGATCTGACGAACCAGAAAGGCGAAGGTGCGTGGCCAATCACCTCCACCACCTTCATTCTGGTTCACAAAGAGCAGAAGAAACCTGAGCAGGGCGCTGAAGTGCTGAAGTTCTTCGACTGGGCATACAAAAACGGCGCTAAACAGGCTAACGACCTGGACTACGCCAGCCTGCCAGACAGCGTGGTTGAGCAGATTCGTGCTGCATGGAAAACCAATGTGAAAGACAGCAGCGGTAAGGCATTGTATTAATTTAGCATTCTGACGAAAATGGCGGGTGGCGCTTGCGCTTACCCGCCGATTTCGTAAACGCGTTTAACAGAAGAGTGATTTATGGCTGCAACCAAGCCTGCATTTAACCCTCCGGGTAAAAAAGGTGACATGATTTTCAGCGCGCTGGTCAAACTGGCTGCGCTGATTGTGCTATTGCTGCTGGGCGGCATTATCGTGTCTCTGATTTTCTCCTCCTGGCCGAGCATTCAGAAATTCGGTTTCTCCTTCCTGTGGACCAAAGAGTGGGATGCGCCGAACGACGTTTACGGTGCGCTGGTGCCCATTTACGGCACGCTGGTGACCTCGTTCATCGCTCTGCTGATTGCGGTTCCGGTAAGCTTCGGTATTGCCCTGTTCCTGACGGAGCTGGCGCCAGGCTGGCTGCGTCGTCCGCTGGGCATCGCCATTGAATTGCTAGCGGCCATTCCAAGTATTGTGTACGGCATGTGGGGCCTGTTTATCTTTGCGCCGCTGTTTGCCACATACTTCCAGGAGCCGGTGGGAAATGTTCTTTCTGCCATTCCGTTTGTTGGCGCCCTCTTCTCTGGCCCGGCATTCGGTATTGGTATTCTTGCGGCAGGGGTGATCCTCGCCATCATGATTATTCCGTACATTGCGGCGGTTATGCGCGATGTCTTTGAACAAACGCCGGTGATGATGAAAGAGTCGGCCTACGGCATCGGCTGCACCACCTGGGAAGTCATCTGGCGCATTGTCCTTCCGTTCACCAAAAATGGGGTGATCGGCGGCGTCATGCTGGGATTAGGCCGTGCGTTGGGTGAAACCATGGCGGTCACCTTTATCATCGGTAACACCTACCAGCTCGACAGCGTCTCTCTGTATATGCCGGGTAACAGTATTACCTCTGCACTGGCGAACGAGTTTGCCGAAGCGGAATCCGGGCTGCACGTCGCGGCGCTGATGGAACTGGGTCTGATTCTGTTCGTTATCACCTTCATTGTTCTGGCGATTTCCAAGCTGATGATCCTGCGTCTCGCGAAAAATGAGGGGGCACGCTGATGGCGACTCTCGAAATGCAAAGCACCGCTCAGCTGGCGGAATCCCGCCGCAAAATGCAGGCAAAGCGTCGTTTTAAAAACCGCATTGCGCTGACGCTTTCCATGGCGACGATGGTGTTCGGCCTGTTCTGGCTGATCTGGATCCTGATGTCCACCATCACCCGTGGTATTGATGGCATGTCGCTGGCGCTGTTCACCGAAATGACGCCGCCGCCAAACACGGCGGGTGGTGGTCTGGCGAACGCCCTGGCGGGGAGTGGATTACTGATCCTGTGGGCGACCGTGTTCGGTACGCCGCTGGGCATTATGGCGGGTATCTACCTGGCAGAGTACGGGCGTAAATCCTGGCTGGCTGAGGTGATTCGCTTCATTAACGACATCCTGCTTTCTGCTCCGTCGATTGTCGTGGGTCTGTTTGTTTACACCATCGTGGTTGCGCAAATGGAACACTTCTCCGGCTGGGCGGGTGTGATTGCGCTGGCGCTGCTGCAGGTGCCTATTGTGATTCGTACCACCGAGAACATGCTGAAACTGGTGCCGGACAGCCTGCGTGAAGCGGCTTATGCGCTGGGTACGCCGAAGTGGAAAATGATCTCTGCGATTACGCTGAAAGCGTCGGTCTCCGGGATCATGACCGGGATTCTGCTGGCTATCGCCCGTATTGCCGGTGAAACGGCTCCGCTGCTGTTTACTGCCCTCTCCAACCAGTTCTGGAGCACGGACATGATGCAGCCGATCGCCAACCTGCCGGTGACGATCTTTAAATTTGCGATGAGCCCATTCGCGGAATGGCAGCAGCTGGCCTGGGCCGGGGTGCTGATCATCACCCTTTGCGTACTGTTGCTGAACATTCTGGCGCGCGTCATTTTCGCGAAGAAGAAACACGGTTAATTTTTTACGGCGCGGCAGCTCGCGGCGCCGAATGAGGAAAAGAGTCAATGAGTATGGTTGATACTGCCCCGGGTAAGATTCAGGTTCGTGATTTGAACTTCTACTACGGCAAATTCCATGCCCTGAAGAACATCAACCTGGATATCGCGAAGAACCAGGTCACGGCATTTATCGGTCCGTCTGGCTGTGGTAAATCCACGCTGCTGCGTACCTTTAACAAAATGTATTCGCTCTATCCGGAGCAGCGTGCTGAAGGTGAAATCATCCTGGACGGTGAAAACATTCTGACCCAGGCGCAGGATATCGCCCTGCTGCGCGCCAAAGTGGGGATGGTGTTCCAGAAACCGACGCCGTTCCCGATGTCCATTTATGACAACATCGCCTTTGGCGTTCGTCTGTTTGAAAAGCTTTCCCGTGCCGATATGGACGAGCGCGTGCAGTGGGCGTTGACCAAGGCCGCATTATGGAACGAAACCAAAGATAAACTTCACCAGAGCGGGTACTCTCTGTCCGGTGGTCAGCAGCAGCGTCTGTGCATTGCGCGCGGTATTGCTATTCGCCCGGAAGTGTTGCTGCTTGATGAGCCGTGTTCAGCGCTGGACCCGATCTCAACTGGCCGTATTGAAGAGCTGATCACCGAGCTGAAGCAGGATTACACCGTGGTTATCGTGACCCACAACATGCAGCAGGCTGCGCGTTGCTCCGATCACACCGCGTTTATGTACCTGGGCGAGCTGATCGAGTTCAGCGATACGGACGCGCTGTTCACCAGACCTGCGAAGAAACAAACCGAAGATTACATTACTGGCCGCTACGGTTGATTTGGAGTGAATCATGGACAACCTCAATCTTAACAAACACATTTCCGGCCAGTTCAACGCAGAGCTGGAGAGTATTCGCACGCAGGTGATGACCATGGGTGGCATGGTTGAACAGCAGCTTTCCGATGCGATTACGGCGATGCACAACCAGGACAGCGAGCTGGCGAAGCGCGTCATTGAAGGCGACAAGAACGTCAACATGATGGAAGTCGCCATCGACGAAGCGTGCGTGCGCATTATCGCGAAACGTCAGCCGACGGCGAGCGATCTGCGTCTGGTGATGGCCATCATCAAAACCATCGCCGAGCTGGAGCGTATTGGTGACGTGGCCGACAAAATCTGCCGCACCGCGCTGGAGAAATTCTCTCAGCAGCACCAGCCGCTGCTGGTGAGCCTGGAGTCACTGGGTCGGCACACCGTGCAGATGCTGCACGACGTGCTGGATGCTTTTGCGCGTATGGATCTGGACGAAGCGGTGCGTATCTACCGGGAAGACAAGAAGGTCGACCAGGAGTATGAAGGCATCGTGCGTCAGCTGATGACCTACATGATGGAAGACTCCCGTACCATCCCAAGCGTGCTGACCGCTCTGTTCTGCGCGCGCTCCATCGAGCGTATCGGCGACCGCTGCCAGAACATTTGCGAATACATTTTCTACTTCGTGAAGGGTCAGGACTTCCGTCACGTCGGCGGCGACGAGCTGGACAAGCTGCTGGCGGGTAAAGACCCGAAAGAGTGATTTTTGTGGCGGGTGGCGCTAGCGCTTACCCGCCTTACGCACTAACTGGTTTTCTCCCTCTCCCTTTGGGAGAGGGGAAACACTACCGAGTAATATCCCACCCGCGCGCTTTCCACAGCTCCGGCAACTGCGCCAGATCGGTAAAGGTCGTCACGTTTGGATGAACGATCGGCTTGTTGTGCGGATCGGCACAGAAGTAAAACACCTCCATCCCTGCATCAATGCCGGACTGCGCACCCGCAGACGAGTCATCCACCAGAATGCAGTTCTCGACGTTGACGTTCATCGCTTTCGCCGCATGGAACATCAGCGCCGGATCGGGCTTCCAGCGCTGGATATCGTAGCCGCTGAACAGTTTTTCCGGGAAATGGTGCAACATTTCAAGCTTGCCGAGCGAGTGCTGCATTTTGCTGACCGGACCGTTAGAGACCACGCAGATCGGCACCGTCATCGCATCCAGCAGCGCGTTTGCGCCTGATATGACTTCCAGCTCTGAGTCGAACAGGCGTGCAACCTCGGCGCGATACACCGGCTCCAGATCCGCTTTTGCCAGAAAGACACCGTGTTCTTTGTTAATGATGTCGATAATCTCGTAGAGCTTAACGCCCTTAAAGCGCTTAAACACCTCTTCGAGCTCCAGCGTAATGCCAAATTCCTGGAACATGGTGACATACGCGCGGGAACAAATGACCTCACTGTCGACCAGCGTACCGTCGCAGTCAAAAAATACCGCTTCAATTCCGGACATGCCTTTCCCTTTTAACAAGTTTAACGTTTTCGTACGGCAGTTCGCCGGGACGCAATCGTTGCCGTATAAGCAAAATCAATGAAAAAAGTATCACGTAACTGCCACTATTGTCGCATTTTGGTATAGGATAGCGACGAATTTTCCCTCCTTGTTCGGAAATTGATGATGAGTCAACAACACACTACCCAGACATCTGGTCAGGGTCTGCTTGAGCGCGTGTTTAAACTGCGCGAGCACGGTACAACGGCACGCACCGAAGTGATCGCCGGTTTCACCACCTTCCTGACGATGGTCTACATCGTTTTTGTGAACCCTCAAATTCTGGGCGTTGCTGGCATGGATACCAGCGCCGTCTTTGTGACTACCTGTCTGATTGCGGCGCTTGGCAGCATCCTGATGGGCGTGTTCGCTAACCTGCCGGTTGCGCTGGCTCCCGCTATGGGTCTGAACGCCTTCTTCGCGTTCGTGGTGGTTCAGGCTATGGGGCTGCCGTGGCAGGTAGGCATGGGCGCGATTTTCTGGGGCGCTATTGGTCTGCTGCTGCTGACCATTTTCCGCGTACGTTACTGGATGATCGCGAACATTCCGGTGAGCCTGCGCGTGGGTATTACCAGCGGTATTGGTCTGTTCATCGGTATGATGGGGCTGAAAAACGCCGGTGTGATCGTTGCGAACCCGGAAACGCTGGTGAGCATTGGTCATCTGACCTCGCATAACGTGCTGCTGGGCGTGCTGGGCTTCTTCATCATTGCGATCCTGGCCTCCCGCAATATTCATGCGGCGGTGCTGGTGTCCATCGTGGTCACGACCTTACTGGGCTGGATGCTGGGTGACGTTCACTATAACGGTATCGTCTCTGCGCCACCGAGCGTTTCAACCGTGATTGGTCACGTTGACCTGGCGGGTTCCCTGAACCTGGGCCTGGCGGGTGTGATTTTCTCCTTCATGCTGGTCAACCTGTTTGACTCATCCGGTACGCTGATTGGCGTGACGGATAAAGCAGGTCTGGCGGATGAGAAAGGGAAATTCCCACGCATGAAGCAGGCGCTGTTTGTGGATAGCATCTCTTCCGTCGCGGGCTCTTTCATCGGCACCTCGTCTGTTACCGCTTACATTGAATCCTCTTCCGGCGTGTCCGTGGGCGGTCGTACCGGCCTGACGGCAGTGGTGGTGGGTATTCTGTTCCTGCTGGTGATCTTCCTCTCTCCGCTGGCGGGTATGGTTCCTCCGTATGCGGCAGCTGGCGCGCTGATTTACGTGGGGGTGCTGATGACCTCCAGCCTGTCACGCGTGAAGTGGGATGATTTAACCGAAGCGGTGCCGGCGTTTATTACCGCCGTGATGATGCCATTCAGCTTCTCGATCACCGAAGGTATCGCGCTGGGCTTTATCTCGTACTGCGTGATGAAGATCGGTACCGGCCGCTTCCGCGATCTCAGCCCGTGCGTGATTGTTGTTGCGCTGCTGTTTGTGCTGAAGATTGTGTTTATCGATGCGCACTAAGGTGCGGTTTGTGGTGTCAGGTGGCGCTTCGCTTACCTGACCTACTGAAGAGTGTAGGCCCGGTAAGCGCTAGCGCCACCGGGCTTTTTTATCAGGCTTTGACTCGCTTAATATAATCCCCAAACGCCGTCAGCTGACCAGACAGATGGTCACGCGTGCTCTGGTCCACCACGTCACCCGTCTGCGGGTCGACCTTGTTCTGAATCACGCCACCCATAAACTCCGGCTTGTTCATCACCATCGCATCCAGGAATACCAGGATCTGGCGCAGGTGGTACTGGCAGCGTGCGCCACCAATGGCACCCATAGAACTGGTCTGGATGAGTACCGGTTTACCCGCCAGCGGCTGCTCAGGTAAACGGGACAGCCAGTCGATGGCATTCTTCAGGCCACCCGGAACCGAGTAGTTATACTCCGGGGTGACAATGACCACGCCGTCGGCCTGGCGGATCTGATCTGCCAGCGCCTCAACGCTCTGCGGGAACCCTTCTTCCTGCTGGACATCTGCATCATACAGCGGGATGTCACCAATAGACGGCAGGGCGCTAATCTCCATACCTGCCGGTGCCAGCTGTGGCAGCGTGCGGGCAACTATCCCGTTAAATGAACCTTTGCGCAGGCTTCCCAGTAACGTAACAACTTTCAACGTATCAGACATGATTACTCCTGTTTCATCATGATGACCCTGAATGGATCAGCTAAGGATGTATGCTTTTTCTGCCGGTAAGCTGGTTAATCGCATCAGACGTGCGGCGGGTTCGTTGGCTCGCTCGGGCACATCCGGAAGAGTACGCCATCCCTCTTTACTGTCAAATGCCCAAACCTTTAGCCGTTCGATGGCGGGGCTGACGGCAACGGACCATATCAACACATCTTCTGCATCGCTGAGCGCTTCTACAAGCGTTGCCTGAGCGGCACGCAGGCGTCCGGAGCCTGGCAACAGCTGCAACTGACGGGCATCATCTGAGGCACAACCGCAGAGCTTGCGGATGCTCTGGCGCAGGGTGATGAGCTGAGCTCTGGCCTCGACGGGATCGGTTTGGTTGCGCACCCAGAGTTTTTCATTACTTGAGAGCGGGTAGTCATCGTGCGGGCTTGCACCGTGGAATCCTCGCGTTGCACGCTGAAGCTCCATATCCAGCCCGCAATCCCCCTCGGTGGTTAGCGCTACACCAATGATATTCCCCGTGTAGGCAATAGAAAAACGGGGGAGATCCGGGTCGGCAAAGACCGGGCGGCCTTCGGGTTGGGTGATGATCTCAGGCAGTTCGCTGGTGCCATACAGCATGAACATCAGTTCTGCGAGCAGCGCTCTGGACGCTAAAAAACGCGTTCTGCGGTGTTCGGGGAGTTTGAGCGCCTCACTGTGACAGGCGGAAGAGATTCTGGCCGATACGAGACGTCCTTCTGTGAGTATCCCTCTTGCAAAGTGCGTTGCCATTTTTCGCTCCTTGATAATGGTCGTATTCGGTTAAACGGTTACATGATTATCGCTCAACTTGCCTCCTGTTTTAATCAGTAAATGGGTGTAAGAGAAGCCTTAGGACCGAACTTTACATTTTCTTAGGCAAAAATCGGACTGTTGGCACCGTATAAGGCCTTGATGGTCTCCCGTAGCCAGAGGATTTTCGGATTATGGCTGTTCCGTTTATGCCAGATCAGCGTGAAGGGAACGGTCAGCTTTTCAGCCTGCGCTTCGTCAATGGGAATGGGAAGCGCGATCAGCTTCCGCTGGTGGAGGTGATTATAGTGATGGCAGTAGTGCGGAGCGGTGGCGATATAGTTATGACCGGGCTGGGCCGCCATAAACATCGCCTGTTCGAAGCCCGGCAGGCTCATGGCGATGGTGCGCTCACGTCCCATCTCCTTGAGAACTTCATCAAGCGCCCAGGTGTCGCTGCGTTCCCAGAAGATGCTGATATGGGGGTAGCGCAGGAAGGTCTCCAGATCCCACTCTTCCTGAAGTGCCGGATGGTCCTCGCGCAGATAGACGCACGGACGGTCGCTAAAGAGGATTTCGTAGTCGATAAACCACGGCATCAGCTTCAGCAGTTCCCGCGAGCGCGGGTGCGTTTCGCGACCGGTGAAGCCCACATCCACTTCCCCGCGCGTAATGGCGTCCAGCGAATCGTAATCCCAGTGACGCATCTTCACCGTTGCCTGCGGATAGCGCTGGTTCACCTGTTCCAGCAGGTCATTAAAGCGGATCAGCATCAACGGCGTTTCTGCAGCCAGCATGAACGTTAGCCCGCCCGGCGAATCATGATGGAATTTGTCGAGGATCTGGTTGCCGATTTGCATCCAGTCCGCCAGGTCCTGCTCAAGGCTGACCGTTAGCGGCGTGGGCAATAGCCCTAACGGCGTTTTGACAAACAGCGGGTCGTCGAACCAGTCGCGCAGCTTGCCCAGTGATTTACTTACCGCTGACGGCGTGACGTTCATCCGCTTTGCGGCTTTGGTGACGCTGCGCTCCTGCAGCAAAAGCTGCAGACAAAGCAAAAGGTTAAGATCGAGATTGCTGATGGGCTTCTTCATAGTTTGCCGCAGGCTGGATAACCAAAAGTAAATTGATGCAGACCATGCTACAGCCAATCAGAATCCCGATCAGCATATTGAGCGCGTTAAGTCCGATGACCGCCGCCAGCCAAATCCACAGCGATGAACCGCAGACCTGCGCGATCCCCAGCACCGAGCTTGCCACGCCTGCCCGCAGCGAGAATGGGCCGAGCGCCTGACTCATCGCGACGCCAAAACCAACCGAGAATCCGGCGCAAATGAGGGTAATGCCCACCAGCATCACCGCGTGTGAGCTTGCCGTCGCCAGGATCAGACCCGCAGCGAGGAACAGCACCTGCGAGGTCAGCATCAGCATGCGCTGGCTGAAAATATTGAGTGCAAAAGGAGTGGAGAAGGAGACGGCCATACTGACCATGGCGGTTAAGGCCATCACCGTTGAATATTCTCCGCGATCGAAGCCCATGGTCTCCATCAGCAATACAGGTGAAACGTTTACATAGGTCAGGATCACCGCCACGCTGAGCGTAGTGACGGCCAGGCGACTGAGGAAAAAGCGGTTGATGAGTTTCTCGGCCGGGTGAATGCTTGCGGTATGACCGCTATTCTGCGAACCCGGGTGGGTCTCTTTCAGCACGGCAATCGACAGGACAAACACCAGCGCACCCATGGCTGCCATGGTCCAGAACAGGCTTTGCCACGGGAGTTTCAGCATGATCAGATAGCCCACGACGGGAGCCAGCACCGGGATGATGCAGGTTATGCCGTTCAGGATGGAGAGCACCTTCGCGCGACGCTGGGCGCTTAAGGTATCGCGCAGGATCGCAAAGGCCACCACATAGCAGCCACCCGCTCCAATGCCCTGAATAAAACGTCCTGTCAGGAACAGGGTGCTTTCCTGGGCGACGGAACACAGTATCGATGCCAGGGCGAACACAATCGCACCGGTAATCGCGACAGGCTGACGACCGGCCTTATCCGCAATTTTTCCGGCAAACACCATCGACGACGCCATCCCCGCGAGGTAGGCCGAAAACGCAATATGCAGCTGCGCTTCGCTGGCACCCAGATCGCGGGCGATGTGCGGTAATCCCACCAGATACATATCAATGCCAGACGGATAAAGCAGAACGAGCGCAAAACTACAAAACAGAAAACGAGCCATAAACCCCCCATGGATGCAGGCAAGCAGAATAGGGGGAGAAGAGGGATTAGGCGAGTTGCCATTTGGACAATGGTGATTTCCTGGGAGGAAATCACCATTGATTAGCGGGTGTCATTTGCCAATACAGAAGCTCGAGAAAATCCTTCCCAGCAGATCGTCCGAGGTAAACTCCCCGGTGATCTCACTCAGATTCTGCTGCGCCAGACGCAGCTCTTCCGCCAGCAGTTCACCCGCCCAGGCGCCGATCAGCTGTGCTTTGCCCTGGTCGAGATGACGGGCCGCCTCTTCCAGCGCCTGCAGGTGACGACGGCGCGCAAGGAAGCCGCCCTCCATGCTGGTGTCAAAGCCCATGCTCTGCTTGAGATGGTTACGCAGGTCGTCCACGCCCTCACCGGTGCGCGCCGACAGGCGAATGAGCGAGTGACCATTCACATCGCTGATACCCAGCGTTTCACCGGTCACGTCTGCTTTGTTGCGCACTACGGTGATCGGCAGCTTAGCCGGCAGGCGGGCGATAAAATCTGGCCAGATCTCAGCCGGGTCAACGGCGTCGGTCGTGGTGCCGTCCACCATAAACAGCACGCGGTCAGCCTGCTCGATCTCCTGCCAGGCGCGTTCAATACCGATACGCTCAACTTCATCGCTGGCATCGCGCAGACCGGCGGTATCGATAATGTGCAGCGGCATCCCGTCGATGTGGATATGCTCGCGCAGCACGTCGCGGGTGGTACCGGCAATGTCGGTCACAATGGCCGCTTCACGGCCCGCCAGGGCATTCAGCAGGCTCGATTTCCCGGCGTTCGGGCGCCCGGCAATGACCACCTTCATCCCTTCGCGCAGCAGGCTGCCCTGACGCGCCTCGGCGCGCACCGCGTCGAGGTCGCTCATCACCTGGTTGAGCTGGGCTTCGATTTTTCCGTCAGAGAGGAAGTCGATCTCCTCGTCAGGGAAGTCGATAGCTGCTTCCACGTAGATCCGAAGGTGAGTAAGTGCTTCCACCAGGTGATTCACGCGGGCAGAGAATGCCCCCTGCAGCGAGTTCAGGGCGGAGCGAGCCGCCTGTTCAGAACTGGCGTCGATCAGGTCGGCAATCGCCTCGGCCTGGGCCAGGTCAAGCTTATCGTTCAGAAAAGCACGCTCGGAGAACTCACCCGGCTTCGCAATTCGCAGGCCCGGCAGGGTCAGAATACGTTTTAACAGCAGGTCGAGGATCACCGGGCCGCCGTGGCCCTGCAGCTCCAGCACGTCTTCGCCGGTAAAGGAGTTCGGGCCGGGGAACCACAGCGCAATGCCCTGGTCCAGCGGCGTACCGTCGCTGTCTTTAAACGGCAGGTAATCCGCGTAGCGCGGTTTTGGCAGTTTACCCAGCACCGCTTCGGCCACCTCGCGCGCCTTCAGGCCGGAGATGCGCAGAATACCTACACCACCGCGTCCCGGTGGGGTTGCCTGGGCGACGATAGTGTCGTTATGGCTCATGGTTGCTCTCGTTCAATACAAATAAAAAAGGCGGTCAATCGACCGCCCTTATTTTAGCGTTAACTTATCGGATCAGGACTTTTTCTTTTCGCGGCTATGCAGGCCACGTTTTTCCAGACCACGGTAAATCAGCTGCTGCTGTATGATGGTCACCAGGTTGCTGACGATATAGTACAGCACCAGACCTGACGGGAACCACAGGAAGAACACGGTGAAGATGACCGGCATAAAGGTCATGATCTTCTGCTGCATCGGGTCGGTCACGGTGGTCGGCGACATCTTCTGGATGAAGAACATCGTCACGCCCATCAGGATCGGCAGGATGTAGTACGGGTCCTGTGCGGACAGGTCATGGATCCACAGGGCGAACGGCGCATGGCGCAGCTCAACGGAACCCATCAGCATGTAGTACAGCGCAAGGAAGATTGGCATCTGAATCAGCAGCGGGAAGCAACCACCCAGCGGGTTCACTTTCTCTGCTTTATACAGGGCCATCATTTCCTGGCTCTGACGCTGTTTGTCATCGCCCAGACGCTCACGCATTGCCTGAATCTTCGGCTGCAGCATACGCATCTTCGCCATGGAGGTGTACTGCGCTTTGGTCAGCGGGTACATGATGCCACGAACGATAAAGGTGATAACGATGATGGAGAAGCCCCAGTTACCCAGGAAGCTGTGGATGAACTTCAGCAGCTTAAACAGCGGCTGAGAGATGAACCACAACCAACCGTAATCGACGGTCAGATCCAGGTGCGGCGCAACAGCAGCCATTTTGTCCTGGATTTCCGGGCCGACCCACAGGGTGCTTGCCAGCTTACCGGTTTGACCCGGCTGAACCAGAACTGGCTGAGATTTGTAGCCGATGGCTGCAATACCGTTGCCCAGGTTCGCGGTGTAGAAGTTATTGGTACCGTCGTTGTTTGGCACCCATGCAGTCGCGAAATACTGCTGCAGCATTGCCACCCAACCGCCTTTAGCACTGACGTTCAGGTTTTCGTTATCGGCAATGGTGTCGAACTTGTATTTCTCATACTTCGCGTCAGGCGTGGAGTATGCCGCGCCACGGAAGGTGTGCAGCGCGAAGTTGCTGCTTCCGGTGTCACGGTGAGACGGCAGATTGATGGACTGCTTCAGCTGACCGAAGGTAGACAGTTCCAGCGGTTTCGCACCGGTGTTCTGTACGCTGTAGCCCACGTTTACCGCATATTCACCGCGTTTCAAGGTGAAGGTTTTGGTGAACGTGTTGCCTGCCGCGTCGGTATAGGTCATCGGGATAACGAGTTCGTTCTGGCCATCAGCCAGCGCAAAGGTGTCGCTCTCGACGTTATACAGTGGACGCGCACCGTTAGCCGGGTTATCCGGGCCATCACGACCGGTCAGGCCGCTCTGCGCCTGGTAGATAAACTCTGGCGTGGTTTCCAGTAACTGGAACGGTTCGGTAGACTTCAGCTCTTTCGGGTAGGTCAACAGCAGCGCCTGCTCAACATCACCACCACGGGTGTTGATAGTCAGCTCAAGCACATCGGTCTTAACCGTAATCTGTTTCCCCTGGCCACTGGCCGGTACGCCCTGGTCGGCGGCGCTACCCGCTGCGGTGGTCGTAGTCTGCGTGGTCTGCTGCTGGGGTTGAGGATTTTTATCCTGCTCCCATGCCTGCCAGATCATGAAAGACACGAACAACAAAGCGATGATAAGAAGATTGCGTTGCGAATCCATCGTTAGTGTTCTCTGGTATCAAAAGGTCCTGGGGGGACGGGGTCGTCTCCACCGGGGTGTAAAGGGTGGCATTTTAATACGCGTTTCACCGTCAACCAACTGCCTTTTATCACTCCAAACCTGCGCAATGCCTCAATTCCGTAGCTTGAGCATGTTGGTGTGAAACGGCAGTGCGGCCCGAGTAGCGGACTAATCAGGCGTTGATAGACCCGAATGAGGGCTATCAGGACCCGTGAGCCAGGCGACAGTGGCGGCGCCATAATTTTTCCAACGCTTCCGAGAGAGCACGGTTATCGAGGTCGGCAACCCCCTTTTTAGCCACCACCACGAAATCCATAGAAGGCAGTTCGTGCTGACGTAAACGGAAGCTTTCACGCGTCAGACGTTTAATCCGATTGCGTTCATGCGCGCGCTTAACGTTTTTCTTGGCGACTGTGAGACCGATGCGGGGATGCCCCAGCGAATTTTGGCGGCCGAGGATGGTGATTTGCGGCGTGCCAGCCCGTTGTGGCTGCTGGAAGACGAAAGTGAAATGAGTGGGAGTTAACAAACGTAACTCCCTGGGAAATGCGAGCTTAACCACTCAGGGGTTAGCTTTATTACTTGGAAACGGTCAGACGAGCGCGGCCTTTAGCACGACGACGTGCCAGAACCTGACGACCATTTTTAGTAGCCATACGAGCACGGAAGCCGTGAGAACGGTTGCGCTTCAGTACAGACGGTTGAAAAGTGCGTTTCATGGCGATTTCTACCTAAACTTGAATAAATTCACTGACTTTTGCGTATACCCGAACGAGTTTCGAACGACTAACGCCTCAGCGTGGGTGATTAAAGAGGCCGGATTGTAATAATTGTACACTCCGGAGTCAATTCTCTTTCCTTATTTCCCGCGTATTTCCGCACGATTTCGCGTGGAAAATGAGCAACGGACGACGCAGGAAGATGAGCATCACGCGCCGGGTCGAGGATTATACGGGCTCGGCAACAAAGCGCAAGGATCGTCCCGGATCTTCGTTAGATCATTTAAGCAATAAATTGTCGTTGCTCATTAAATTTTCCAATATGCGGGCTAAATCGCGAGGCACTCGCGCCAGGATCGTTTACACTTACCCGGTTTCGGATCTTCCTGTGGATAAATCGGGAAGAATCTGTGAGAAACAGAAGATCTCTGGCTCAGTTTAGGCTATGATCCGCGGTCCCGATCGGGATCCCAGGATCCTGGTCAGGATTAAATTGCAGATAGCAATTCGCACGTCACCCTTTGCACAGGGTCATGTCGATGTGCGCCAACAATCATGAATATTCAATAGTTTTCTTTTATTGTTCGAGTGGAGTCCGCCGTGTCACTTTCGCTTTGGCAGCAGTGTCTTGCCCGATTGCAGGATGAGTTACCAGCCACAGAATTCAGTATGTGGATCCGCCCGTTGCAGGCGGAGCTGAGCGATAACACGCTGGCTTTGTATGCGCCAAACCGTTTTGTGCTCGATTGGGTAAGAGACAAGTACCTTAATAACATCAACGGCCTGCTGAACGATTTCTGCGGGTCAGATGTCCCGCAGCTGCGTTTTGAAGTGGGCACCAGGCCCGTCACCCAAACCGTTCGTGAAACCGTGAATGTCGCAGCGCCAGCTCAGGCCGCTCCTGCGCCAGCCCCTCGCGTTGCACCTGCTCGTCAGGGCTGGGATAACGTGCCTGCACCGGCAGAGCCAACCTACCGTTCCAACGTTAACGTGAAGCACACGTTCGATAACTTCGTTGAAGGTAAGTCGAACCAGCTGGCGCGCGCGGCGGCTCGTCAGGTTGCTGATAACCCCGGTGGCGCCTACAACCCACTGTTCCTGTATGGCGGCACGGGTCTGGGTAAAACGCACCTGCTGCATGCGGTGGGTAACGGCATTATGGCCCGCAAGCCGAATGCGAAAGTGGTGTATATGCACTCCGAGCGCTTCGTTCAGGACATGGTAAAAGCCCTGCAAAACAATGCGATCGAAGAGTTTAAACGCTACTACCGTTCCGTTGATGCGCTGCTGATCGATGACATCCAGTTCTTTGCCAATAAAGAACGATCGCAGGAAGAATTTTTCCACACCTTCAACGCCCTGCTGGAAGGTAATCAGCAGATCATTCTGACCTCGGATCGTTATCCTAAAGAGATCAACGGCGTTGAAGATCGTCTGAAATCCCGCTTCGGCTGGGGCCTGACCGTGGCGATCGAGCCGCCGGAGCTGGAAACCCGCGTCGCGATCCTGATGAAAAAAGCCGATGAGAACGACATTCGCCTGCCGGGTGAAGTAGCGTTCTTTATTGCCAAGCGTCTTCGTTCCAATGTGCGTGAGCTGGAAGGAGCACTGAACCGCGTGATTGCCAATGCCAACTTTACCGGTCGTGCGATCACCATCGATTTTGTGCGAGAAGCGCTGCGTGATCTGCTGGCATTGCAGGAAAAACTGGTCACTATCGACAATATTCAAAAGACGGTGGCCGAGTACTACAAGATCAAAGTGGCAGATTTACTGTCTAAACGTCGTTCCCGCTCGGTGGCGCGTCCGCGTCAGATGGCGATGGCGCTGGCAAAGGAGTTAACCAACCACAGTCTGCCGGAAATCGGCGATGCGTTTGGTGGCCGTGACCATACGACCGTGCTGCATGCGTGCCGCAAGATTGAGCAGTTACGCGAAGAAAGCCACGACATAAAAGAAGATTTCTCCAATTTAATCAGAACACTATCATCGTGACGCTATGAAATTTACCGTTGAACGTGAACATTTATTAAAACCGCTGCAACAGGTGAGTGGCCCATTAGGTGGCCGCCCAACGCTGCCTATTCTCGGAAACCTGCTGCTTCAGGTCGCGGACGGTACGCTGTCGCTGACCGGTACAGATCTGGAAATGGAAATGATCGCGCGCGTTACGCTGACGCAGCCGCACGACGCGGGCGCGACCACGGTTCCGGCACGTAAATTCTTTGATATCTGCCGTGGGCTGCCGGAAGGCGCTGAAATTGCCGTGCAGCTGGAAGGCGACCGTATGCTGGTGCGCTCTGGCCGCAGCCGTTTTTCGCTCTCCACGCTGCCTGCTGCAGACTTCCCGAACCTGGACGACTGGCAGAGTGAAGTTGAATTCACCCTACCGCAGGCGACGATGAAGCGTTTGATTGAAGCCACGCAGTTCTCCATGGCGCATCAGGACGTTCGTTACTACTTAAACGGCATGCTGTTCGAAACCGAAGGCGAAGAGCTGCGTACCGTAGCGACCGACGGCCACCGTCTGGCGGTCTGTTCTATGCCGATTGGCGACTCGCTGCCAAACCATTCGGTGATCGTGCCGCGTAAAGGGGTGATTGAGCTGATGCGTATGCTCGACGGTGGCGACACGCCGCTGCGCGTGCAGATCGGCAGCAACAACATCCGCGCGCATGTGGGCGATTTTGTCTTCACTTCGAAGCTGGTTGACGGCCGTTTCCCGGATTATCGCCGCGTATTGCCGAAGAACCCGGACAAGACGCTGGAAGCGGGCTGCGATAGCCTCAAGCAGGCGTTTGCCCGTGCCGCCATTCTCTCTAACGAGAAATTCCGCGGCGTGCGTCTGTACGTGAGTGAAAACCAGATCAAAATCACCGCCAATAACCCGGAGCAGGAAGAGGCAGAAGAGATTCTGGACGTCACCTACGCCGGAACCGAGATGGAAATCGGCTTCAACGTCAGCTATGTGCTGGACGTGTTGAACGCGCTGAAATGCGAGAACGTGCGCATTCTGCTGACCGACTCCGTATCGAGCGTACAGATTGAAGATGCTGCCAGCCAAAGCGCGGCTTATGTTGTCATGCCAATGAGACTGTAATGTCGCTCACCCGTCTGTTGATCCGCGACTTTCGCAACATCGAAAGCGCGGATCTCGCTCTCTCCCCTGGCTTTAACTTCCTGGTTGGCGCAAACGGCAGTGGCAAAACCAGCGTGCTGGAAGCCATCTATACGCTCGGCCATGGTCGGGCGTTTCGCAGTTTGCAGATTGGCCGCGTCATTCGCCACGAGCAGGAATCTTTTGTTCTGCATGGGCGTTTGCAGGGGGCGGAGCGAGAAACCGCCATTGGCCTGACCAAAGACAAGCAGGGCGACAGCAAGGTACGCATCGACGGCACCGACGGCCACAAGGTGGCGGAGCTGGCGCTGCTCATGCCGATGCAGCTGATTACGCCCGAGGGGTTTACTTTACTCAACGGCGGCCCCAAATACAGAAGAGCATTCCTCGACTGGGGATGCTTTCACAACGAAGCCGGTTTCTTTAACGCCTGGAGCAACCTGAAGCGCCTGCTCAAGCAGCGTAACGCCGCGTTGCGCCAGGTCACCCGTTACGCCCAGCTGCGCCCGTGGGATTTGGAGCTTATCCCTCTCGCGGAACAGATCAGCCGCTGGCGTGCCGAATACAGCGCAGGTATCGCCGAAGACATGGCCGACACCTGCAAACAGTTTTTACCCGAGTTCTCTCTCACCTTCTCCTTCCAGCGCGGCTGGGAGAAAGAGACGGATTATGCTGAGGTGTTAGAGAGAAACTTCGAGCGCGACCGCATGCTGACCTACACCGCGCACGGCCCGCACAAGGCGGATTTCCGCATTCGTGCCGACGGTGCGCCGGTGGAAGACACATTGTCGCGCGGGCAACTCAAGCTCCTGATGTGCGCACTGCGCCTGGCGCAGGGAGAGTTCCTCACTCGCGAGAGCGGGCGACGCTGCCTGTACCTGATAGATGATTTTGCCTCGGAACTTGACGACGCGCGGCGCGGGCTGCTTGCCAGCCGCTTAAAAGCCACGCAGTCGCAGGTTTTCGTCAGCGCGATTAGCGCTGAACACGTTATGGACATGTCGGACGAAAATTCGAAGATGTTTACCGTGGAAAAGGGTAAAATAACGGATTAACCCAAGTTGAAATGAGCGAGAAACGTTGATGTCGAATTCTTATGACTCCTCCAGTATCAAAGTCCTGAAAGGGCTGGATGCGGTGCGTAAGCGCCCGGGTATGTATATCGGCGACACGGATGACGGCACCGGTCTGCACCACATGGTATTCGAGGTGGTAGATAACGCTATCGACGAAGCGCTCGCGGGTCACTGTAAAGACATCGTGGTCACCATCCATGCGGACAACTCCGTCTCCGTCACTGATGATGGCCGTGGCATCCCAACCGGTATTCACCCGGAAGAGGGGGTCTCTGCTGCGGAAGTGATCATGACCGTTCTGCACGCAGGCGGTAAGTTTGACGATAACTCCTATAAAGTTTCCGGCGGCCTGCACGGCGTAGGCGTCTCCGTGGTTAACGCCCTGTCGCAGAAGCTGGAGCTGGTTATCCAGCGTGAAGGCAAAATTCACCGTCAGCTTTATACGCACGGCGTGCCGCAGGCACCGCTGGCCGTCACTGGCGACACCGACAAAACCGGTACCATGGTGCGTTTCTGGCCGAGCCTCGAAACCTTCACCAACGTCACCGAATTCGAGTATGACATCCTGGCGAAACGCCTGCGTGAACTGTCGTTCCTGAACTCCGGTGTGTCGATTCGTCTGCGCGACAAGCGTGACAACAAAGAAGACCACTTCCACTACGAAGGCGGGATCAAGGCGTTCGTTGAGTATCTGAACAAGAATAAAACGCCAATTCACCCGAATATCTTCTACTTCTCCACAGAAAAAGACGGTATCGGCGTTGAAGTGGCGCTGCAGTGGAACGATGGTTTCCAGGAAAACATCTACTGCTTCACCAACAACATTCCACAGCGTGACGGCGGTACGCACCTGGCGGGCTTCCGCGCGGCGATGACCCGTACCCTGAACGCCTACATGGACAAAGAAGGCTATAGCAAAAAAGCGAAAGTCAGCGCCACCGGCGACGATGCCCGTGAAGGTTTGATTGCCGTTGTCTCCGTGAAGGTGCCGGATCCGAAGTTCTCATCACAGACCAAAGATAAGCTGGTCTCTTCTGAGGTGAAATCGGCGGTTGAACAGCAGATGAACGAACTGCTGAGCGAATACCTGCTGGAAAACCCGTCTGACGCGAAAATCGTTGTCGGCAAAATTATTGACGCGGCACGTGCTCGTGAAGCGGCGCGTAAAGCCCGTGAAATGACCCGTCGTAAAGGCGCTCTGGACTTAGCGGGTCTGCCAGGCAAGCTGGCTGACTGCCAGGAACGTGACCCGGCGCTCTCTGAACTGTACCTTGTGGAAGGGGACTCCGCGGGCGGTTCTGCGAAGCAGGGCCGTAACCGTAAGAACCAGGCAATCCTGCCGTTGAAGGGTAAAATCCTCAACGTTGAGAAGGCGCGCTTCGACAAAATGCTCTCTTCTCAGGAAGTAGCGACGCTTATCACCGCGCTGGGCTGCGGTATTGGGCGTGACGAGTACAACCCGGACAAACTGCGTTATCACAGCATCATCATCATGACCGATGCGGACGTCGACGGCTCGCACATCCGTACGCTGCTGTTGACCTTCTTCTATCGTCAGATGCCGGAAATCGTTGAACGTGGCCACGTCTACATTGCACAGCCACCGCTGTACAAAGTGAAGAAAGGCAAGCAGGAACAGTACATTAAAGATGACGATGCGATGGATCAGTACCAAATCGCGATCGCGCTTGACGGTGCAACCCTGCACGCGAACTCTCATGCCCCTGCACTGGCCGGCGAGCCGCTGGAGCGTCTGGTTTCTGAGTTCAACGCCACTCAGAAAATGATTGGTCGTATGGAGCGTCGTTATCCGAAAGCGCTGCTGAAGGAGCTGATCTATCAGCCAACCCTGACTGAAGCCGAACTGAGCGACGAACAGGCAGTTACCCGCTGGGTGAACACCCTGGTGAGCGAGCTGAACGAGAAAGAGCAGCACGGTAGCCAGTGGAAATTTGACGTTCAGCAGAACGCGGCCCAGCAGTTCGAGCCGATTGTTCGCGTGCGCACCCACGGCGTCGACACCGACTACCCGCTCGAGCATGAATTCGTGACCGGTCCGGAATATCGTCGTATCTGCACTCTCGGCGAGAAGCTGCGCGGTCTGATCGAAGACGATGCGTTTATCGAACGTGGTGAACGCCGTCAGCCGGTAGCCAGCTTCGAGCAGGCGCTGGACTGGCTGGTGAAAGAGTCCCGTCGCGGTCTTTCTATCCAGCGTTATAAAGGTCTGGGTGAAATGAACCCGGATCAGCTGTGGGAAACCACCATGGATCCAGAAAGCCGTCGTATGCTGCGCGTCACCGTGAAAGATGCGATTGCAGCCGACCAGCTGTTCACGACGTTGATGGGCGATGCGGTTGAACCACGCCGTGCCTTCATCGAAGAGAACGCGCTGAAAGCGGCGAATATCGATATTTAACCCGTTTGTCCCCGGTGGCGCGTTGCTTACCGGGGCTACAGTTTCGTAGGTCCGGTAAGCAACGCGCCACCGGGCTTTTCTTTAGGCGCAAAAGCGGAATTCCCTCCCCACAGCCCATCCCCTTTCTTACCGTGTTTTTTGAGCGGAATCGCGTTAGCATGAGACAGCACTCATTTATCTTGGGGAACTCATGGCTATCAAACTCATTGCAATCGACATGGACGGCACGCTGCTGCTGCCAGACCACACTATCTCTCCTGCCGTTAAAAACGCGATCGCTGCCGCACGCGCGAAGGGCGTGAATGTGGTACTGACCACCGGGCGTCCGTATGCGGGCGTGCACAGTTACCTGAAAGAGCTGCACATGAACCAGCCGGGCGATTACTGCATCACCTATAACGGCGCGCTGGTGCAGAAAGCCGCAGATGGCAGCACGGTTGCGCAAACGGCACTGAGCTACGACGACTATCTGTTCCTGGAAAAACTTTCCCGTGAAGTGGGCTCTCACTTCCACGCGCTCGATCGCAATACGCTCTACACCGCCAACCGCGATATCAGCTACTACACGGTACATGAATCTTACGTTGCGACCATTCCGCTGGTCTTCTGTGAAGCCGAGAAAATGGACCCGGCGACGCAGTTCCTGAAAGTGATGATGATCGATGAGCCGGAGATCCTGGATAAAGCCATCGCGCGTATTCCGGCAGAGGTCAAAGAGAAGTACACCGTGTTGAAAAGCGCGCCGTACTTCCTCGAAATTCTCGATAAACGCGTCAATAAAGGCACGGGCGTAAAATCACTGGCTGACGCGCTGGGTATTAAACCTGAGGAAATCATGGCGCTGGGCGACCAGGAAAACGACATCGCAATGATTGAATTCGCGGGGATGGGCGTCGCGATGGATAACGCGATCCCGTCGGTGAAAGACGTGGCTAACTTCGTCACCAAATCCAATCTGGAAGACGGTGTGGCGTACGCCATCGAGAAGTTTGTGCTGCAGTAACGCCTGTTTGCATTCATCGGCCTCGGTTATCAACCGGGGCTTTTTTTTGCGCTGAATTTATTTAATTGTTCTTTTTGTGATCTTGATTGTAGTACAACATTAAGTGATTGTACTACATTACAGCCATGGCAAAGACGAACTCCCTCACGTTTGTACTGCAAAAGTGAGGTGAAATTCGGCGGTCGCGGTAAAGTAGTCATGTACACAAAGAGCACAAGGACTCTCCATGACTCTCAATAAAACCGATCGCATCGTCATTACGCTGGGCACCCAGATTGTCGGCGGGAAATACGTTCCCGGTTCGCCACTGCCAGCAGAGGCTGAACTGTGTGAGGAATTTAAAACTTCGCGCAACATCATCCGGGAAGTGTTCCGCTCGCTGATGGCGAAGCGTCTGATTGAAATGAAACGGTATCGCGGCGCGTTTGTTGCCCCGCGCAACCAGTGGAACTACCTCGATACCGACGTATTGCAGTGGGTACTGGAAAACGATTACGACCCGCGGCTTATCGGCGCGATGAGTGAAGTCCGAAATCTGGTGGAACCGGCAATCGCACGTTGGGCAGCGGAACGGGCAATGTCCGGCGACCTGGCACAAATCGAGTCGGCTTTAAACGACATGATTGCCAATAACCAGAACCGGGAAGCGTTCAATGAGGCTGATATTCGCTATCACGAAGCGGTGTTGCAGTCGGTACATAACCCGGTATTACAGCAGCTTAGCGTGGCGATCAGCTCGCTACAGCGAGCAGTATTTGAACGTACCTGGATGGGCGATGAGGCCAACATGCCAAAAACGCTCCAGGAACATAAAGCGCTGTTTGATGCGATACGGCATCAGGATGGCGATGCGGCAGAGCAGGCGGCACTTACCATGATTGCCAGCTCGACACGAAGGTTGAAGGAAATCACATGACATCTCGCTACATCGCAATTGACTGGGGTTCGACCAATCTGCGCGCCTGGCTGTACCAGGACGAGCAGTGCCTGGAGAGCAGGCAATCAGAAGCAGGCGTAACGCGCCTGAACGGTAAATCCCCTGAGGCGGTGTTAGCAGAAGTGACGCAAAACTGGCGCGATAGCGCCACGCCGGTAGTCATGGCGGGTATGGTAGGCAGTAACGTAGGCTGGAAAACCGCGCCTTATTTGCCTGTTCCCGCCCATTTCTCTGCTATTGGCGATCGTTTAACGTCCGTAGGCGACAATATCTGGATTATTCCCGGTTTGTGCGTTTCTCGCGACGATAACCACAACGTGATGCGCGGCGAAGAGACGCAGCTCCTTGGCGCGCGCACGCTATCTCCTTCTTCTGTCTACGTTATGCCCGGAACGCACTGCAAGTGGGTCCAGGCGGATGCTGAGCAAATCCACGACTTTCGCACCGTGATGACCGGCGAGCTGCATCATTTGCTGCTCAACCATTCGCTGGTGGGGGCGGGTTTGCCGGAGCAAAAATCCTCGCCAGAGGCGTTTGCTGCTGGTCTGGCGCGTGGGATCGCCTGTCCTGTCGTTTTGCCGCAACTTTTTGAGGTTCGCGCCTCGCACGTGCTGGGCGATCTCCCGCGCGAGCAGGTCAGTGAATTTCTCTCGGGCCTGCTGATTGGCGCTGAGGTCGCCAGCATGCGTGACTTCATCGTGCACGAGCAGGCCATCACGATTGTCGCAGGCGCATCGCTAACGTCACGCTACGAACAGGCGTTCCGCGCTGTTGGGCTTACCGTTTCAACGGTACCCGGCGACACGGCATTTCAGGCAGGAATAAGGAGCATCGCTCATGCAGTGGCAAACTGACCTTCCCCTTATCGCGATTTTGCGCGGTATCACGCCCGATGAGGCGTTAGCGCACGTCGGCGCAGTTATAGACGCCGGGTTCGACGCGGTGGAGATTCCGCTCAACTCCCCACAATGGGAAAAGAGCATTCCGGCCGTGGTGGATGCGTTTGGTGATAAAGCGCTGATTGGCGCGGGGACCGTCTTACAACCGGAGCAGGTGGACCAGCTGGCAAAGATGGGCTGCAAGCTCATCGTCACCCCGAACATCCATCCTGAGGTGATCCGCCGTGCGGTGGGTTACGGCATGACCGTTTGTCCGGGATGCGCGACGGCCACAGAAGCGTTTACTGCCCTCGACGCGGGCGCGCAATCGCTGAAAATTTTCCCGTCCTCGGCTTTTGGTCCGGATTACATCAAAGCGCTGAAGGCGGTATTGCCCGCCAGCGTGCCGGTCTTTGCCGTGGGTGGCGTTACGCCAGAAAACCTGGGCCAGTGGATAAGCGCTGGCTGTGTGGGCGCGGGGCTGGGCAGCGATCTTTATCGCGCCGGACAGCCCGTTGAACGTACCGCACAGCAGGCGGCAGCATTTGTGAAAGCGTATCGAGAGGCAGTGAAATGAAAATAACCAAACTCACCACGTACCGTTTACCCCCGCGCTGGATGTTCTTGAAAATCGAAACCGACGAAGGTGTTGTGGGCTGGGGCGAGCCGGTGATTGAAGGGCGAGCCCGCACCGTTGAAGCTGCAGTGCATGAGCTGGGGGAATATCTGATTGGGCAGGATCCGGCACGCATTAACGACCTCTGGCAGGTGATGTATCGCGCGGGTTTCTACCGCGGTGGTCCGATTCTCATGAGCGCTATCGCCGGTATCGACCAGGCTCTATGGGATATCAAAGGTAAAGTGCTGAACGCCCCGGTCTGGCAACTGATGGGTGGCCTGGTGCGCGACAAAATCAAAGCCTATAGCTGGGTCGGAGGCGACCGCCCTTCGGAAGTGATCGACGGCATTACACAGCTGCGCAACATCGGTTTTGACACCTTCAAGCTCAACGGCTGCGAAGAGATGGGCGTCATCGACAACTCGCGCGCGGTAGACCGGGCGGTAAATACCGTGGCGCAAATCCGTGAAGCCTTCGGCAACGAGATTGAGTTCGGTCTGGATTTTCATGGGCGTGTCAGCGCGCCGATGGCGAAGGTGCTCATTAAAGAACTGGAACCATATCGCCCGCTGTTTATCGAAGAGCCGGTGCTGGCCGAGCAGGCCGAATACTATCCGAAGCTGGCTGAACAGACGCACATTCCTATCGCGGCGGGCGAACGGATGTTCTCACGCTTTGAATTTAAACGGGTGCTCGAAGCGGGCGGCATTGCGATCCTGCAGCCGGATCTCTCCCACGCGGGCGGTATCACCGAATGCTACAAAATTGCCGGCATGGCAGAAGCCTACGACGTGGCGCTGGCTCCGCACTGTCCGCTCGGACCAATCGCGCTGGCGGCCTGCCTGCATGTCGATTTTGTCTCCCGCAATGCCGTGTTCCAGGAACAAAGCATGGGGATTCACTATAACAAAGGCGCGGAGCTGCTCGATTTTGTGAAAAACAAAGAAGACTTCAGCATGGAAGGCGGATTCTTTAAACCGTTAACGAAACCGGGTCTGGGTGTTGAAATTGACGAAGCCAAAGTTATTGAGCTGAGTAAACATGCGCCGGACTGGCGTAACCCGTTATGGCGGCATGAAGACGGTTCAGTCGCCGAGTGGTAAATGCGCGTCATACTTCGCGCTGGTGAGGCGTTGGCTGCGCTTTCTTACCCCGGTCACATACTTTTGTATGCTCCCGGGGATGCGAAAACTTGCCGCCTTCCCCCCAGCACGAATTATTTAGCGCATTCTGGCTACGTTTTTAAATAAAAAAATAATTACACCCTCTGAAACTACAGGGCATGGTGAGCGGCTTCGCTATGCCCAAAATCTGGAGACAGATTGCGATGGATATTCCAGTTACTGCTGCAAAAACCGGGCGTCGCCGTTACCTGACGCTGTTGATGATCTTTATTACCGTGGTCATTTGTTATGTTGACCGCGCCAACCTTGCCGTGGCATCGGCCCATATTCAGGAAGAGTTTGGTATCACTAAAGCGGAAATGGGTTATGTCTTCTCGGCGTTTGCCTGGCTCTATACGCTTTGCCAGATCCCGGGCGGCTGGTTCCTTGACCGCGTGGGTTCACGTCTGACTTATTTTATCGCTATTTTTGGCTGGTCCGTGGCGACCTTGTTTCAGGGCTTCGCGACCGGACTAATGTCGCTGATCGGTCTGCGTGCCATCACCGGGATATTTGAAGCACCCGCGTTCCCGACCAATAACCGCATGGTGACCAGCTGGTTCCCGGAACACGAACGTGCCTCCGCGGTGGGCTTTTACACCTCCGGGCAGTTTGTTGGTCTGGCATTCCTGACGCCATTGTTAATCTGGATCCAGGAACTGCTGAGTTGGCACTGGGTGTTTATTGTTACCGGTGGGATCGGCATCATCTGGTCGTTTATCTGGATTAAGGTCTATCAGCCGCCGCGCCTGACCAAAAGCATCAGCAAAGCAGAGCTGGACTATATCCGCGACGGCGGCGGCCTGGTGGATGGTGATGCGCCCGTGAAAAAAGAGGCGCGCCAGCCGCTGACCAAAGCCGACTGGAAGCTGGTCTTCCACCGTAAGCTGGTGGGGGTTTACCTGGGGCAATTTGCGGTGACGTCCACGCTGTGGTTCTTCCTGACGTGGTTCCCAAACTACCTGACGCAGGAGAAGGGGATCACCGCGCTGAAGGCGGGCTTTATGACCACCGTACCGTTCCTTGCCGCGTTCTTCGGTGTCCTGCTCTCGGGCTGGCTGGCGGATAAGCTGGTAAAAAAAGGGTTCTCATTGGGGGTAGCGCGTAAAACACCGATTATCTGCGGATTGCTGATCTCCACCTGCATCATGGGTGCCAACTATACCAACGATCCGGTGTGGATAATGACCCTGATGGCAGTGGCGTTCTTTGGTAATGGTTTCGCATCGATTACCTGGTCGCTGGTGTCGTCCCTGGCACCGATGCGGCTGATCGGTCTGACCGGCGGTGTGTTCAACTTCGTTGGCGGGCTGGGTGGAATTACCGTGCCGCTGGTCATTGGTTATCTGGCCCAGGATTACGGTTTTGGCCCGGCGCTGGTTTACATCTCCGCCGTGGCGTTGATTGGCGCGCTTTCTTACATACTGCTGGTAGGTGATGTGAAACGAGTAGGCTAATCCACACAGATGTTTTACCCTGATGCGATAACTGCGCATCAGGGTATCCTCATGAAACAAATCACCTTCGCTTCCCGCAACCACCAGCTTACTAATATCAATACCTGGACGCCGGACAGCCAGTGGCTGGTCTATGACGTGCGTCCGTCAGGGGCGTCGTTCACCGGTGAAACCATCGAACGAGTTAATGTAGGCACGGGCGAGGTCGAGGTGATTTATTGCGCTACGGACGGCGCGCACGTTGGCGTGGTGACCGTTCATCCGGCACAGGATGAATACGTCTTTATCCACGGTCCGAAACACCCGGACGCGGACTGGCGCTACGATTTTCATCATCGCCAGGGGGTGATTGCGCATCACGGTCAGGTAAGCAATCTGGATGCGATGGATATCACCGCGCCCTATACTCCAGGCGCGCTGCGCGGTGGCAGCCACGTACATGTCTTCAGCCCGAACGGGCAGTTGGTCAGCTTTACCTATAACGACCATGTCATGCATATGCGCGATCCGAAGCTCGATTTACGCAACGTTGGCGTGGCGGCGCCTTTCGGCCCGGTGAATCCACAGGGGAACCATCCGCGTGAATATCCGGGAACCTTCTGGAGCGTGCTGGTCAGCCGCACGACGCCTAACCCACAACCGGGCAGCGACGAAATCAATCGCGCCTACGAAGAGGGCTGGGTGGGCAACGACAGGCTGGCGTTTATCGGCGATACCCTCTCAGCACAGGGCGAAAAAGTGCCTGAACTGTTCATTGTTAACCTGCCAGTAGATGAACAGGGCTGGAAACGTGCGGGTGATGCGCCGCTGCAGGGAACGCCAGAAATGCTGCCTGCGCCGCCAGCGGGCGTGATGCAGCGTCGGTTAACCTTCACGCACCACAACCGCTATCCGGGTCTGGTGAACGTGCCGCGCCACTGGGTGCGCAGTAACCCGCAGGCGACACAAATCGCGTTTCTGATGCGTGATGATAACGGCGTTGTGCAGCTGTGGCTGATCTCGCCTGAGGGCGGCGAGCCGCGCCAGCTCACCCACGCTGAGCGCGATATCCAGTCTGCGTTCAACTGGCACCCGTCCGGGAAGATGCTGGGATTTGTGCTCGAAAATCGGATTGCGTGCTGCGACGCACAGACCGGAGAGGTGACGTTTTTGACGTCCGATCACGGCAATCCACCTTCTGCGGATGCCGTCGTGTTTTCTCCGAACGGGCGCGTTATTGCATGGATGGAAGAGACGGGCGGTTTCCGTCAGCTTTGGATAACGGAAACCGCACAGAACTAGCGCGGAGGCATCTCGGCGGGCGGAATGACGGCGTTGGTCGCCAGGTTTTCCTGCTCGCTTTTCTCTACCCGTGAACGCACGGAGTCATCCTTACGGAATACATCCCACGGCAGCAGAAGCGTATCCGCTACTGCCGTAAACGGCATATCCAGGATAACCAGGGATTTGGTGCCCCAGTTGGTATCGTCATCGGAGATCATCGCCGCGCTGGCGCGCGTCCCCGGATATGTTCCTTCTTTACCGCCGGTGTGAGACATCACGCTCGAACACCCGCAAAGTAAAACTACCCCGCTGAACGTCGTCAGCTTTATCAGAACATTTTTCATCATCACTCAGTCATCGTTAATGTTACTGCATAGACCTGCAACTCAGGGTTATAGCGAGCCTTATCCGAAATGGATAGCTCGATAATCCCGCACTGTGGCAGTCATCGCAATTTAACCCTTTGTGCTGTTGTCCCAGAGTCTATGCGACAACCAGCAAAGTGCAAAAAAATCTCACATAAATAGTCTTGAAAAGCCCGGTTCCAGACCCATTTTAAGAATGTGACCCGATAACGAACGCGCCTGATGGGCGTTCGGGGGCACAAAGGCCTGTCCATGGTGGAAGGCTATAATTTCTCGCTGATTTCAGGAGTTTTATTTATGCGTAACTTCGATCTTTCTCCGCTATACCGTTCTGCAATTGGTTTTGACCGCCTGTTTAACCATTTAGAAAATAACCAAAGCCAGAGCAATGGCTACCCTCCATACAATGTCGAGCTGGTTGACGAAAACCACTACCGCATCGCGATTGCCGTTGCCGGTTTTGCAGAAAACGAACTGGAGATCACCGCGCAGGACAACCTGCTGGTGGTGAAAGGTTCCCATACGGCCGAGCAGAAAGAACGTACCTACCTCTACCAGGGCATCGCCGAGCGTAACTTTGAACGCAAGTTCCAGTTAGCCGAGAACATTCACGTCAAGGGCGCGAACCTGGTTAACGGCCTGCTGTTTATCGAACTGGAACGCGTGATTCCGGAAGAGAAAAAACCGCGCCGTATCGAAATTAACTAATCACGGGGGTCGCAAGCGCGGCCCACACAGACTTGCTTGCCGTAACGGGAGCATATGCGAATCCATCAGGATTTGCAGGAACAACTGCGCACAAAATTAAACTGTGCCGAACTCGCTTCTTAGAAGGAGATTTAGTATGCGTAACTATGATTTATCCCCTCTGCTGCGTCAGTGGATTGGTTTTGACAAACTGGCTAACGCCCTGCAAAGCACGACTGAGCACCAGACGTTTCCGCCGTATAACATTGAAAAAAGTGACGATAACCACTATCGCATCACCCTTGCGCTGGCCGGTTTCCGCCAGGAGGATCTGGACATCCAGCTTGAAGGTACCCGTCTGACCGTGAAAGGGACGCCGGAAAAACAGGAGACCGAGACTCAATGGCTGCATCAGGGGCTGGTTAATCAGCCGTTTAGCCTGAGCTTTACCCTGGCAGACCATATGGACGTGTCCGGTGCGACCTTTACCAACGGGCTACTGCATATCGATCTGACCCGTAACGTGCCGGAAGCCATCGCGCCGCAGCGTATCGCCATTAGCGAGCGGCCGGCGTTGAACAGTTAACAAGCCCGCCGAACCTGTAGGTCGGGTAAGGCGTAGCCGCCACCCGACACCGCTCACAGACCGCATAAGGCCCTGCCACGGCAGGGCTTTTTTGTGCGCCATCGCCCATACAACGCCCCACGGCTCTGAGAGAATCCCTGATATAACTAAGGTTATGGGCAGGGAGTGGATCATGAGTGATATCGCGTTAACCGTTAGCGTGTTGGCCCTGGTCGCTGTTGTGGGACTATGGATAGGCAATATCAAAATCCGCGGCGTCGGGTTTGGCATTGGTGGCGTGCTGTTTGGCGGCATTTTTGTCGGGCATTTTGCCGATCGGCTCGGGCTGGCTCTGAGCGCTGAAATGCTCCACTTTGTTCAGGAGTTCGGCCTGATCCTGTTCGTTTATACCATCGGGATTCAGGTAGGCCCTGGCTTTTTTGCCTCCCTGCGTGTCTCCGGACTACGGCTCAATCTTTTTGCGTTCGGCATTGTGGTCATGGGCGGGCTGGTCACCGCGATTCTGCACAAAATCTTTGATATTCCCCTTCCTGTGGTTCTGGGTATTTTCTCCGGCGCGGTCACCAACACCCCGGCGCTCGGTGCGGGCCAGCAAATCCTGCGCGATCTGGGGATTCAACCCGGTATTGTCGACCAGATGGGGATGAGCTACGCCATGGCCTATCCGTTTGGCATCTGTGGCATTCTGCTCTCCATGTGGCTGGTACGCGTACTGTTTCGCGTTAACGTCGAATCAGAGGCCAAAGATCACGAAACCACGCTGACCAACGGCCATATGCCCATCAAAACCATCAACATTCGCGTCGATAATCCCAACCTGAATAATATGGCGATTCAGGACGTGCCGATCCTGAACAGCGCCAACATCATCTGCTCCCGCCTTAAGCGTGACGATATGCTGATGGTGCCCGCGCCCGGCACCGTTATTCAGCAAGGCGATCTGCTACATCTGGTCGGCCAGCCCGGGGATTTAAACAATGCGCGACTGGTCATTGGTCAGGAAGTGGACACCTCGCTCTCCACGCGCGGCACCGATATGCGGGTGGAACGCGTTGTGGTGACCAATGAGCATGTTCTCGGCAAAAAAATACGCGATCTGCAGGTAAAAGAACGCTATGACGTGGTTATCTCCCGTCTGAATCGCGCGGGTGTTGAACTGGTCGCCAGCCCGGAAGCCAGCCTGCAGTTCGGGGATATCCTCAACCTGGTTGGTCGCCCGTCGTCAATTGACGCGGTGGCGGATATGGTGGGTAACGCCCAGCAAAAACTGCAGCAGGTACAGATGCTGCCGGTGTTTATCGGCATCGGCCTGGGCGTGCTGCTGGGCTCCATTCCACTGTACGTGCCGGGCTTCCCGGTGGCGCTTAAGCTGGGCCTGGCAGGCGGGCCGCTGATTATGGCGCTGATCCTCGGGCGCATCGGCTGTATTGGTAAGCTCTACTGGTTTATGCCGCCGAGTGCCAACCTGGCGCTGCGCGAGCTGGGCATCGTGCTGTTTCTGGCTGTGGTCGGGCTGAAATCCGGCGGGGATTTTGTCGATACCCTGATCAAGGGCGAAGGGATGAGCTGGGTGGGTTACGGCATATTTATCACGGCAATCCCGCTGCTGACGGTAGGCATTCTGGCGCGGATGTTCGCCAAAATGAACTACCTGACGCTGTGCGGCATGCTGGCGGGCTCCATGACCGATCCCCCTGCGCTCGCGTTTGCCAATAACCTGCATGCCACCAGTGGTGCAGCGGCACTCTCCTATGCCACCGTCTACCCGCTGGTAATGTTCCTGCGCATCATCACGCCGCAGCTACTCGCGGTGCTGTTCTGGGGGATGAGCTAGCAGCACTTCCGGGTGGATGCGCCGCAGATGGTAGTCCACCTGGTAATCACTGGTATTACGGAACATCACGGAATAATTGAGGAACTCGCCGCTGTCGCTGTAGGAAAGTGACGTGATTCGCAGCAGTGGCGTCTGTTCCGGCAGGTTCAGGTAACCGGCCAGCTGTTTATCTGCCAGCACCGGCGTCAGGCTCTCATAGTTGCCGCTGATGGTGATCCCGCACTCTTTCTCGATGTAATCAAACTTTGACCCTTCCAGATGCGCCAGCGAGAGGTTGCGAAACAGCTTCACCGGCATAAAGCTGTCCTCCAGCATCAGCGGCTTCCCGTCCACGTAGCGTACCCGCCGGGAAAAGTAGATCCGCTCATCGACCTGAATCCGCAGCTGGCTGGCGATGGCGGGCGGCGCGGGCATCACTTCAAACTGCAACACTTTACTCTGCACCTCTTTTCCCTGCTGACGCAGCACCTCCACCAGCCCGGTCAGATTCGTGGTTTCGTGGTGAACGTCCTTACGCGAGACAAACGTGCCGCTGCCGTGCCGTCGCTCAACCAGCCCCCAGCTCACCAGCAGATCCAGCGCCTTGCGGATGGTCATGCGCGCCACGCCGAACTCCTGCGCCAGCGCTTTCTCACCCGGTAGCGGGCTGCCGATGTTGTAGTCCGACGAATTCAGCCGCAGCCGCAATCTGTCGGCAATAGATTTGTAGATCACCAGTAGACCTCTCTGCCCGCATCATGGCGTTGGTTACGTCTTCACATGTCCATATTTACAACGAAAAGTAGACCTCACTGGTCAAAATAAAACCATGAATGCGATCACGAATCGCAACGGCACGCCATGTTCGCGTATCAGTAAGTTCTTATGCTCACCTCAGGCCAGCAAAAAACCATAACGGCCTCTACCCCCTACAGGTTGTTACGTGAGGATTTAAAAATGCTCAGTCAAATACAACGTTTTGGCGGTGCCATGTTTACCCCGGTGTTGCTATTTCCGTTTGCCGGGATCGTGGTGGGAATCGCCATTATGCTTCGCAACCCGCTGTTTGTCGGCGAAGCCTTAACCGCCCCTGATAATCTTTTCGCGCAGATCGTTCACATTATTGAAGAGGGCGGCTGGGCGGTATTTCGCAATATGCCGCTGATTTTCGCCGTCGGTTTACCGATTGGCCTGGCAAAGCAGGCGCAGGGCCGCGCCTGTCTGGCGGTGCTGATTAGCTTCCTGACCTGGAACTACTTCATCAACGCGATGGGGATGACCTGGGGTCACTTCTTCGGCGTCGATTTCTCCGCCGAACCCACGGCGGGAAGCGGGCTGGCGATGATTGCCGGGATCAAAACGCTCGATACCAGCATCATCGGTGCCATTGTGATTTCTGGTATCGTGACCGCTATCCACAACCGCTATTTCGACAAGCCGCTGCCGGTTTTCCTGGGGATTTTCCAGGGCAGTTCGTTTGTCGTTATCCTCGCGTTTTTCGTCATGATCCCCTGCGCCTGGCTGACATTGCTGGGCTGGCCGAAAGTGCAGATGGGCATTGAGTCCCTACAGGCGTTCCTGCGCTCAGCCGGTGCGCTGGGCGTGTGGGTGTACACCTTCCTGGAACGCATTCTGATCCCAACCGGATTGCACCACTTCGTCTATGGCCCGTTCATTTTCGGCCCGGCGGCGGTGGAAGGCGGTATTCAGGTCTACTGGGCGCAGCATCTGCAGGAATTCAGCCAGAGTACCCTGCCGCTGAAAACCCTCTTCCCCGAAGGCGGGTTCGCGCTCCACGGCAACTCCAAGGTGTTTGGCTCGGTCGGGATTGCGCTGGCGATCTGGTACACCGCCTCAGCGGAAAACCGCGTCAAAGTGGCGGGGCTGCTGGTCCCGGCGACGCTGACCGCCGTGCTGGTGGGCATTACTGAACCGCTCGAATTTACCTTCCTGTTTATCTCGCCGCTGCTGTTTGCCGTTCACGCCGTGCTGGCGGCCACCATGGCAACGGTGATGTACACCTTTGGTGTGGTCGGCAACATGGGCGGCGGCCTGCTGGACCAGTTCCTGCCGCAAAACTGGATCCCGATGTTCCATAACCACGCCTCAACGGTCTTCACGCAAATTGGCATCGGCGTCTGCTTTACCGGCCTCTACTTCGTGGTCTTCAAAACGCTGATTGTGCGTCTGAACCTCAAAACGCCGGGCCGGGAAGAGAGCGAAATCAAACTGTACAGCAAGGCCGACTATAAGGCGGCACGCGGGCAAACCACTGCCACGGCGGCGGCCAGCCAGCAGGTCGGACAGGCCGCCGGATTCCTGCAGGCGCTCGGCGGTGCGGCCAATATCGAAAGCATCAACAACTGTGCCACCCGATTGCGTATCGCGCTGGTGGATATGGCGAAAACCCAAAGCGACGACGTCTTCAAAGCCCTGGGCGCACACGGTGTGGTGCGACGCGGCAACGGCATTCAGGTGATTGTCGGTCTGCACGTTCCTCAGGTGCGTGACCAGCTGGAATCGCTGATGAAAACCCCTTTAACGAATGAACAAACCACCCTGACAGAGGCTATATCATGAAAAAATTCTCAGTTGTCATTGCAGGCGGCGGCAGCACCTTTACGCCTGGTATCGTCCTGATGCTGTTAGCCAACCGTGATCGTTTCCCGCTGCGCGCCCTGAAGTTTTATGATAACGACGGCGCACGTCAGGAGACCATCGCCGAAGCGTGCAAAATCATCCTTAGAGAGCAGGCACCGGAGATTGAGTTTAGCTACACCACCGATCCTAAAGCGGCGTTTACCGATGTGGATTTCGTGATGGCGCATATCCGCGTCGGCAAATACCCGATGCGTGAAAAAGATGAGAAAATCCCGCTGCGCCACGGCGTGCTGGGCCAGGAAACCTGCGGGCCTGGTGGGATTTCCTACGGCATGCGCTCGATCGGCGGCGTGCTGGAGCTGGTAGATTACATGGAGCAGTACTCCCCGAATGCGTGGATGCTGAACTACTCCAACCCGGCGGCGATTGTCGCGGAAGCCACGCGCCGCCTGCGTCCGAATGCCAAAATCCTCAATATCTGCGATATGCCGATTGGCATCGAAGGACGCATGGCGCAGATCGTTGGCCTGAAAGACCGCAAAGAGATGCGCGTGCGCTACTACGGTCTGAACCACTTCGGCTGGTGGACCTCGATTGAAGATCTCAACGGTAACGATTTAATGCCGAAACTGCGCGAATACGTGGCGAAATACGGCTATGTTCCGCCTTCTGAAGATGCGCATACCGAAGCAAGCTGGAACGATACCTTTGCCAAAGCAAAAGATGTGCAGGCGCTGGATCCGGACACCATGCCGAACACCTATCTGAAATACTATCTGTTCCCGGACTACGTTGTTGCGCACTCTAACCCGGAACGGACCCGCGCCAATGAAGTCATGGATCACCGCGAGAAACATGTGTTCAGCTCCTGTCGGGCGATCATCGAAGCGGGTAATTCCGCCGCCGGGGAGCTGGAAATCGACGAACATGCGTCGTACATCGTCGATCTGGCGACCGCGATTGCCTTTAACACCCAGGAACGCATGTTGCTGATTGTGCCAAACAACGGTGCTATTCATAACTTTGATGCCGATGCGATGGTGGAAATTCCGTGTCTGGTGGGCCATAACGGACCGGAGCCGCTCACGGTTGGCGATATTCCACACTTCCAGAAAGGGTTGATGAGCCAGCAGGTGGCGGTGGAAAAACTGGTGGTGGATGCCTGGGAGCAGCGTTCGTATCAGAAACTCTGGCAGGCGATTACCCTGTCGAAAACCGTGCCGAGCGCGTCAGTCGCGAAAGCGATTCTGGATGACCTGATCGAAGCCAACAAAGAGTACTGGCCGGAACTGCACTAACCTTCCTGACCGGCATCCCCCGATGCCGGTCTCCTTGTCCTGGTCGATTTACGCTATGCTGAAGCCTGCCCGTAGCTCGACAAGGAACCTCCATGAAAATTTCCCGCCTCGGTGAAGCGCCGGATTATCGCTTCTCTCTGGCTAATGAACGCACGTACTTAGCGTGGATCCGCACGGCGCTGGGCTTTCTGGCTGCAGGTGTCGGCCTCGATCAGCTCGCACCTGATTTCGCCACGCCGTTGATCCGCGAAGTACTGGCGCTGCTTCTGTGCCTGTTCGCAGGCGTGCTGGCGATTTACGGCTATCTGCGCTGGTTGCGCAATGAGAAGGCGATGCGTCTGAAGCAGGATTTACCCTATACGCGCGGGCTACTCATCATCAGCGCGATCCTGCTGACGGTGGCAGGCGTGGTGATGGTGCTGGTGTTCTATGGCGGATAGCCGCAAAGCGCGACGCGAAGCGGACCCTGGCCTGCAGCCGGAGCGGACGTCGCTCGCATGGCTGCGCACGTTGCTGGGGTATGGCGCGCTGATTGCTCTGGCGATCAAGCACAACTGGCACCGGACCGGGGTGCCATTCTGGATCTCGATTGTTGTGCTGGCGCTGGTAGCCTTCATTTTGTGGCGCTATACCCGCAGCCGTAACCTGATGGACGTGGCGCAGGATGATTTTGTGCAGCCGAAAGCGGTGCGGGATAAGTTCCTGATCGCGCTCGCTGTGCTGTCTCTGTCTTTACTCTTTGCCGTTACTCATATTCAGCAAATGGTGAGCTTATAAGCCCGGTGGCGGCTCCGCCTTACCGGGCCTACGATTAACGGCTTTTTGCTAAATACTTCGCCATCTCGTCTTCCGGCACCATGCCGCCCCCGGTTGCCCATACCAGGTGGGTGACGTTGGCATCTGAATGCACACGCAGCGGCCCGGCCATGCCCGCCAGCGCGGACGGTTCCAGACGAATGTCTTCCTCCTGCGCCAGCCAGCCGAGCATGTCATACATGCTTTGATCGGAAAGCGTGTAGAACCCGTCCAGCAGGCGCTCCATCGCGCGGCCCACGAAGCCGGACGCGCGCCCGACCGCCAGGCCGTCTGCCGCCGTCACGTTGTCGATACCCAAGTCCTGCACCGCAATCTCGTCGTGCAGGCCGGTGTAAACGCCGAGCAGCATGCACGGCGAGTGCGTGGGTTCCGCAAAGAAGCAGTGGACGTTATCACCGAAGGCCAGCTTCAGGCCAAACGCCACGCCGCCAGGGCCGCCACCGACACCGCAGGGCAGGTAGACGTACAGGGGATGCGCCGCATCCACCACGCGGCCCTGTTCGGCAAACTGCGCCTTCAGCCGCTCGCCTGCCACCGCGTAGCCCAGGAACAAGGTGCGGGAGTTTTCATCATCAATGAAGAAGCAGTTCGGATCGCTTTCTGCCGCTTTGCGCCCCTGTTCCACCGCCACGCCGTAATCCTGCTCATACTCCACGACGATGACGCCGTGGCTGCGGAGCTTGGCTTTCTTCCACTCGCGGGCATCGGCGGACATGTGCACCGTCACCTTAAAGCCGATGCGTGCGCTCATAATGCCGATGGACATCCCCAGGTTGCCGGTTGAGCCCACCGCAATGCTGTACTGGCTGAAGAAGTCCTTAAAGCGCGGCTCCAGCAGGACGCTGTAGTCGTCTTCGATGCTCAGCAAGCCGGCGTCCAGCGCCAGTTTCTCCGCGTGGGTCAACACCTCGTAGATGCCGCCGCGTGCTTTAATCGAGCCGGAAATCGGAAGATGACTGTCTTTTTTCAGCAGCAGGGTGCCGGGAATGGTCTTGTCATATTCTTTCCCCAGTCGCGCCTGCATGGCCGGAATGGCGACCAGTTCGGATTCAATAATCCCCTTCGTGACGGCCGTTTCCGGAAAGGCTTTCGCCAGATACGGCGCGAAGCGGTTAAGGCGCGCGTGCGCGTCGTCCACGTCGGCTTTGGACAGCCCGACGTAAGGCAATCCTTCCGCCAGCGTGGTGGTACGTGGGTTAAGCCAGGTGGTTTCTTTCAGGGCAATCAGATCCTCAACCAGAGGAAACTGTGCGGTTAAAGTAGTGATAGTTGCGTTTTCCATAGTACGTCTCTTCGCGCTCAGATAATGAAAGAAAGCAGGAATGTGCCGCCAAGTGCAAGCACCGAGGCGATAAACGTCGCCGTCGTATAGTATTTGAAGGTCTCATTCAGGGTTGCGCCGCAGTATTGCTTCACCAGCCAGAAGAGAGAATCGGTGACGATCGTGCAGCCAATGGCGCCGGAACCGATAGCAATGGTGATGATCTCCGGACTCACGTTCGGATAGAGCGGCAGCATCGGCGCGACTATTGCCGTGGCGCCCATCATCGCGACCGTGGCGGAGCCTACGGCGGCATGCAGCACCAGCGCCACCAGCCAGGCGAGAAGGATAGGATGCATGTGCAGATTCGAGAGAATATGCGCCAGTGAGTCCGCCAGTCCGCTGGTTTTGAGGATGGCGTTGAACGCGCCGCCCGCGCCGATAATCAGCAAAATATTGGCGATAGAGCCAAAACCGTGCTCGGTGTGCGTCAGCATCGCCCCCATGCTCATATGCTGGCGGATCCCCAGCAGGTAGTAGGCGACAAACACGGCGATAAACATCGCGGTGATCGGGTTGCCGATAAATTCGAGGAGCGTATACAGCGAACCTTCTTTTGCCATATTCAGCTCGGCAATGGTCTTCACCAGCATGAGGCCAATTGGCAGCAGAACCGTAAACAGCGTGGCGCCCAGCGATGGGAGGGTGTGTTCTTCCCGCACCTTGAGGTCTGAAAATTCTGCCGGAACCGGTTTAAACGGCAGACGATTGCCGAGCAGTTTCAGGAACAGCGGGCCACCGACCAGAGACGCCACCAGTCCTACCATCAAACCATAAACAATTACCGTTCCGACATCCGCGCCTAACTTATTGGTCACAAACAGTGCGGCTGGATGCGGAGGCACCACGCAGTGGACCGCCATCAGCGCGGTACAGAGCGGAATGGCCAGCTTGAGCAGCGACGTGTTGGTCTTTTTGGCGATGGAAAACGCCAGCGGGATCAGCAGTACCACGCCCACTTCCACGAACAATGTAATGCCGCAGATCAGGCCCACCAGCACCATAATCACGTCTGCTGACAGCCAGCGGCAGCGCTGCAGCGTGATCCCGATGCGCTCTGCCGCGCCGGAGACTTCCATCATTTTGCCGAGAATGGTGCCCAGACCAATCACCGCCGCCAGGAAGCCCAGCGTACCGCCAATCCCGCTCTCAATGGCGTTCACCATATCCAGTGGGCTCATTCCCATCATCGCACCGACGAAAAAGCTCGCCAGCAGCAGCGCGAGGAACGGGTGAAACTTCAGCTTAACGATGGTTAAAACAATTAACACAATGCTGACCAGCAGCGTTGCCACAACCCAGACCTGAGATCCCATATCTCACCTCACCCTTATGTCATCTGTGGGTATTGGACGAAAAAACGGCGGGGGCTGACAAACGATATAAATTGGCATTCAGGTGAGCCAGATTGGATCAACTGAGTGACTATGCTCTAAAAAACGCACTTAACTTGCATTAGGTTCACATAAATTCACCCTTAAACGGTATGCTGAGCGCAGAAACCACGCGTGAGAATTGTGATGACCGATGCGAATGAAGCCAGAAACCGGCTGTTAAACGGCTGGCAGCTGTCGAAAATGTACACCTTTGAAGTGGCCGCCCGGCATGAGTCCTTCGCGCTGGCCGCGGAGGAGCTCTCGCTCAGCCCCAGCGCGGTGAGCCACCGCATTAATCTGCTGGAAGAGGAGCTGGGTATTCAGCTGTTCGTCCGCTCGCACCGTAAGGTTGAGCTGACGCAGGAGGGGAAGCGCGTTTACTGGACCCTTAAATCCTCCCTCGATACCCTGAATCAGGAGATCCTGGACATCAAAAACCAGGCGCTCTCCGGTACGCTAACGGTGTACTCCCGGCCATCGATAGCGCAGTGCTGGCTGGTTCCCATGCTGGGAGATTTTACCCGCCGCTATCCATCGATTTCACTCACCGTCCTGACCGGAAATGATTACGTCAATATGCAGCGAACGGGCATCGATCTGGCGCTCTATTTCGACGATACCCCGGCAAACCACCTTTCCCAACACTTCCTGATGGATGAGGAGATTTTGCCCGTTTGTTCGCCCGCGTACGCCCGCGAACATCAACTGGTTAAAAACCCCCATAACCTCAGCCACTGTACGTTGCTGCATGACCGTCAGGCCTGGAGCAATGATTCCGGTACGGATGAATGGCAAAGCTGGGCGCAGCATTTTGCGGTAAATATGCCGTCATCGTCGGGGATTGGTTTTGATCGTTCTGATTTAGCGATTATTGCGGCCATCAATGATGTGGGGGTGGCGATGGGCAGAAAGCGGCTGGTGCAGAAACGGCTCGAGAAGGGAGAGTTGATTGCACCGTTTGGTGAAAAGACCCTCAAATGCCATCAGCATTACTATATCTCAACGCTTCCGGGCCGCCAGTGGCCGAAAATTGACGCCTTTATTAGCTGGCTGAGAGAACGGGCAAGGTGAAGAATTATTACGCTTTGACGCTACACCAAATGTGAAAAAGCGTGCTAAATACAGGTAATGCTTTCGATTTATCCAGGGTAAACCGTGTTAAAGCCTTTTATTGCCTCTGCGTTACTGATCTCTTCCGGCTGGGCGATTGCCGCTGAGCCGGCGATGACGGCTGCCCGCTATGCTCAGCAGCTGGGTGTGGGGATGGATGTAGACTGGGCGCGTACCGAGCGCGGTATACGTGAATTTGACCCGCTGGTGGTACGCGATTTTCGTGCAAAAGGCATTAGCCATGTGCGCATCCGCGTCGCCGATGAGCCGACGGAAGCGCGGCTCATCCATCTGCGCAAGCTGGTGGAAGCCTGCGAGCAGTATGGTGTCATCCCGATTATTGCTTATCAGGCAGATGAATATAAAAACGACCCGAAAGCCGATAATGAGAAAGAGACAATCAACTGGTGGATTGCCGTCGCCCACTATTTCGGCCAGAGCTACCCGCAGTTGGGTTTTGACCTGATTTACGAGCCCGCCGACAAGCTCAACCACAACCTCGCGTCGTTAAATCGCGTGTATGAAAAAACCATAAAAGCGATCCATGACATTGACCCGCAGCGCATGATTTTCATCGCACCGCGCCTGCGCGCCGCGCCGGAGGATTTAACCAGCCTGAAGCTGCCTGCGCACAGCCAGAACTTCCTGCTGGCGGAGTGGCATATTTTCCCGTGGGGGCCGCTGAAAAATAACGGTAAATACCCGTGGACGTCCGGCACGGCGGTAGAGAAAGCGGCTATCCATAATCGCATCAATACCGCGCTGCGCTGGCAGCAAAAAACCGGGCACGTCAGCTGGGTCGGAGGCTGGGGCGTGGGGGAGTCAAACCACCTCACGCCAACCGCTTCGCAAATGGCCTTCGCCACCTTTATGGCCTGCGAGCTGCAAAAGGCGAAAATTCCGTATGCGCTTAACGCGGATTTCCAGTTTTACGACGGGGAAGAGGGCGCCTGGCGACCTGCGCCAGAGCCGTTATTACAGGCGATGATTGCTCCCGTCTGTGAAAAACCCGGCGACAAGCCGGGCCATCATGCGGTTAAACCGGCTGCTCGTGATGCGGGACACGCGACGCCAGCGGCAGCCAGCACAGTAAAATCAGCAGTCCCATCAGCGTCATCAGCAAACCCAAACTAGCCTGCCCGGTCTGCGGCATCATGGCCGAGAGCCAGGCGAGCGCGCCGGAGCCGATGTTTTGCAAACCGCCCACCAGCGCGCCCGCCGTGCCCGCGAGGAACGGGAACGGCTCCATCGCGCCGCTGGTGGCGAGAGGGAACAGCATCCCCGCGCCGAAGAAGAACAGCGCCGCCGGGATCAGCAGCGTCCAGACGGTCATCACGCCAAACAGCCCCGGGATCCACATCATCAGTCCCGCCAGCAGACAGCTAATCACTGCCTGCCACATCAGGGTGGAGAAACGCTTGTTCTGACGTCCGGCAAACCAGGCGCCGAAGAACGCCGCCGGGATAGGCAGAATAAACAGAATACTCACCACCATGCTGCTCAGGCCAAGCCCAGCGCCCAGCAGCACGCCGGAGCAGGCTTCGAACACCGCTATGCCTGCCAGGCCGCCGATCAGCATCAGCAGGTAACAGGTAAACGCACCGTTGCCGAACAGCGTTTTGTAGCTGGCGATAAGCTTCGTGCGCGGCGCGTCCTGCGGGCGCGTTTCCGGCATCCACCGTGCCATGCTGAAGGTCACTATCACGCAGAGCACCAGCAGGAAGGCGTAACAGGCGCGCCAGGACCACATTGTGTCTAGCAGGCCGCCAATCAGCGGTGCCAGCAGCGGGCTGACCAGAATCCCCATATTCAACAGGCTGTTGGCATGGCGGAGCTGGGTGCCCTGGTACATATCGCGCGGTAAGGTTCGCGCCATCACCCCGCCGACGCCGGTTCCGACGCCTTGTAGGGCGCTGGCGGCAATCAATACGGTCAGGCTATGGGTGGTGATGGCAATCACCGTCGCCACCATGAATATGCTCATGCCGACCAGGATCACCGGGCGACGCCCGACGCGGTCGGACAGCGGGCCATAGACGAGTTGTGAAACGCCGTAGGTTAGCAGGTAGGCGGCCATTACGCTTTGTACCGCGCCCTCGCGGACGTTTAATTCCTTTGCCATGTCGGCGATCGCCGGAATGTAGATGGTTTGCGCCATCTGACCGACGGCCACCAGTAACACCAGCATCAACAATAAGTTAACGTTCCTTTGTTTTTTCATGTCGCTGAATACTTTTGCCAAAAGAGAAAAATGAAGAATAAGTGACTGCGCATTCCCATAAATGCGCGAGGAATCTACCACAGTGAGATGACAATTTAATCATTGTGATGGTGAATGGATGAACGTAAAAAGGCAGGATTTGTAAACAAAAACGGCAACTAATGTTGCCAGTGATTTATGCGAGGCGCAGGAGAATAGCGCCGCCAGCAATACCCAGCGCCGCAGCGATGCGCAGGCCCGCAACCTTCTCTTTTAAAAGCACAAAGGCAATCAGCGCCCCGAAAAGAATCGAGGTTTCACGCAGCGCCGCGACTACGGCCAGCGGTGCCTGCGTCATCGCCCACAGTGCCAGGCCATACGAGCCCATGGTGCCGACGCCGCCGAGCAGCCCCTTTTTCCAGTGCAGACGCAGGTAGCCAAAGGCTTCACGCCGACGCGCCACCATCGCCCAGCTCAGCAGGCAAAAACCGTTCATAAAGAAGGTCCACAGCGTGTAGCCCAGCGCAGTGCCCGAGAGCCGCACCCCGGTGCCGTCCACCAGCGTATATCCGGCGATAAAACAGGCGTTCAGTAGCGCCAGCCAGATCCCTTTTCGGGACTGCATGCGCCCGTTCATCGCCATCGCCAGAATCGACAGGCAGATCACTCCGATGCCGGACCAGGCCAGCCAGGAGAGACGATCGCCAAGTGCCAGGACGCTGATCAGCGCCACCAGCAGTGGGGCGGTGCCGCGCATCAGCGGGTAGGTTTGACTCATATCGGAGACCTGATAGGTCTTCGCCACCAGCACGGTGTACACCACCTGTAAGGCGCAGGAGACGATTAAAAACGGCCAGCTTGCAGCAGAAGGCTGTGGAGAGAAGGGGAGCAACACCAGCGCAATCAGCGTAGCGGAGCCGCTGACGCTTATCGCAGAATAGAGCTTGTCCGTTCCGGCCTTAACGATAGCGTTCCAGCTGGCATGCAGCAGCGCGGCAAACAGCAAAATGCAGAATACGGTGATGGTCATGGCGTATCGGGTGGTGAATTGTCACTCAACTGTAACATTCACGTCCTGATGCTGCCAGTCGGTTACACCGCACAAAACAGGCGGTGCGTCACCCGCGGCTCATCCGAGACCAGCGTGAAACCCGCCCGGCGGTAGAACCCATACGCGGTATCCGGCGCGTGGGTATTCAGGAAATCAAACCAGATGCTGGCATCGGCCATCACCACGGTTAAAAGCTGTTTGCCGATGCCCAAGCCGCGACACTTCTCGCTAACATAGAGATGGCGAATGCGCCCGGCGCGCGGTTGCTGGCTGAAGGGATCGCGGTTGAGACCGCATACGCCTACCAGCTTACCGTTAAGAAACGCCCCCAGCAGCTTTTCGCCCGGCGCGTTAAAGCGGTTTTCACCCCGCTGCCAGTTCTCTTCCAGCCTGCGCAGCATGTTGAAATTCAATGCGATACTTTCCGCCTTCAGGGCGATATAGCCCGGTTCATCAGGCGTAACAGGCTCAATTAACAGACGCGACATAGCATTCCCTCGTTATTAAAGAGGGGCGGTTGCCCGCCCCTCTCAGGTGCGACTTGAACCTGACTTACCGAACGTATTTCAGGACAGCATCAAGCAGTTGCAATACTGCAACAATGAGTTTGAGGATAAGTATCACCATATCCACGATGCCCATACGCGTCTCCTTTTGGTAAAAAGGAGCACGATGCTGGCGTACCTTTCCGCCGCCTGTTGCCAGCACCTGGATTGACGTAACACAGTGTGCTCACTTCAGGGGTTAAGGCACTGACGGCACCACCCGTTTCAGCCAGGACTTCATTGCGCCGGTAGAACTGCGGCCCCCTCGCTCACTGCGAACACCCTCAGTATAGATAAATACTGTATGTATGAACAGTATTTTTTGGACAAAAATCAAAAGGCGACCCATACTCAAAAACGTCAAAATCCGTGCCGGAATTGCGCGTTCGTCCTCGATCGCGTATACTTTTTGCGTTGACGTAACACAGTGTGTTCTGCGGCGACCAACCGCAAAACCCTGATAAAAACCTCGCTCCGGCGGGGTTTTTTGTTTTCTGGCTGCGTCCAAAGCAAGTCCGTCGTTGACCAATTGGCAATATGTGATATTGTTGCCATAATGGCAACGGACGCGGCAGGTATGCAGTATGCATTTAATCTCAATGAAGGCAATTTTGGATGCGGTGATCCAATTTCCGCAACACAGAGAGGAGCTTCTCTTTCTGGGGCGAACCATCGAAAAGAGCCATTGCCCGACGCCTGTTGCGCTAAGTAAAATCTTTCCAACGCTAGATAATTTGAAGTATCTCGATAAGCATTATGTTATTGATATTGCTAACAACAACCTCAGAGTAGTGGCTCTCATATTCTTTGAAAGCCAAAAGTTTTATGTGCGCCATGTTTTTACTCATAAGGAATATGACCGTTTTACGGAGAAACATCGCACTAAGGGGAAGAAATGATGATCGTAGCTGATGCAATGAAAGCAACGCATGCCCTTGTCGCGGCGGTTCCTTTATTGGGTGAACATCCAAACGAGAAAGATTACCAGGACGCACTTGAGCTGGTTGAGTATTTACTGATGAACGAACCTGGCAGCCCTTTGCTGGATATCGTATGTGCAAGAATTCGTCGTTACGAAGCCAATCGGCCCGAAATTGTCGCCTTACGCCAGGAGATGGAATCTGTCCCAGTGGGCATTGCCGTTTTAAGAACCCTTATGGATCAATACAAACTGACTATTTCGGATTTTCAGGATGAAATTGGCAGTAAATCAATGGTTTCAAGGGTGTTGAACGGTCAACGTCAGCTGACGTTGAACCATATAAAAAAACTGGCTGCTCGCTTTAGGGTATCGCCTGCGCTGTTCATTGAATGAAATACTCACGTCCGACTACTGTTTTCATCACCCAACAAACGAAACGTGATCCCTGACGCATTTTTGCGCAGATGAAAATATTTCCATTGTCACGCCAGAAAACCTGTGTTTGTATAAATTCAATCAATGATTCCAAACACAGGTTCCTAATGACTCCATCTCTGTTCACCTCGACCCTACTAAAAACTGCGCAACCAGCCGCAGTGGTCGTCGTGCGTGTGGTGGTCGTCGTCGGCAATGCGCCGTAGGGACTGGATCAACACACGAATCCAAAACCCCGCCGGCGCAAACCGGGCGGGGTTTTTCGTTTAGGACCCTCCCCGGAAGGCTGGCTCAGAAGAAAAGGACTGGAGCATGGCAAGTTCGGGCACAACATCTACTAAGACGCGTTTTACGGGCGCGCAGCTGATCGTTCATTTGCTGGAACGACAGGGCATCACCACGGTTGCGGGCATCCCGGGCGGCACGGTGCTGCCGCTGTACGATGCGTTAAGCCAAAGCACAAAAATCCGCCACGTGCTGGCTCGCCACGAGCAGGGCGCGGGCTTTATCGCGCAGGGCATGGCGCGTACCCAGGGGAAACCGGCGGTTTGTATGGCGTGTAGCGGGCCGGGGGCAACCAACCTGGTAACGGCCATCGCCGACGCGCGCCTCGACTCCATTCCGCTGATCTGCATTACCGGCCAGGTGCCGTCTTCGATGATCGGTACCGATGCGTTCCAGGAAGTGGATACCTACGGCATCTCTATCCCCATCACCAAACATAACTATTTAGTTCGCGATATCAGCGAGCTTCCTCAGGTTATCAGCGATGCGTTTCGCATTGCGCAGTCTGGCCGCCCGGGCCCGGTGTGGATAGACATTCCTAAGGATGTCCAGACCGCAGAGATCGAGATTGACGTGCTGCCAGAGCCGGGCGACCGTGCCCCCGCGCCGGAATTCAGTGCTGAGAGCGTGCGTGACGCCGCGGCGATGATTAATGCCGCCAAACGCCCGGTGCTCTATCTGGGCGGTGGGGCGATTAACGCCGCGAATGAAATCCGCCAGTTCGCTGAAAAAGCCAGCCTGCCCACCACTATGACCCTGATGGCGCTCGGCATGCTGCCTAAAGCGCACCCGCTCTCTCTTGGCATGCTGGGCATGCACGGCGCGCGCAGCACCAACTACATCCTGCAAGAAGCGGATTTGCTGATTGTAATGGGCGCGCGTTTTGATGACCGGGCGATTGGCAAAACCGAGCAGTTCTGCCCGAACGCCAAAATCATTCACGTGGACATCGACCGCGCCGAGCTGGGTAAAATCAAGCAGCCGCACGTGGCGATTCAGGGCGACGTGGCTGAAGTGCTGGCGCAGCTGATCCCGCAGACGGACGCGACCGACCGCGCCGACTGGCGTCAGCTGGTCGCCGATTTGCAAAAAGAGTTCCCGGGCGCCATCCCAACCGAAGGTGACCCGCTGAGCCACTACGGCTTGATCAACGCTGTGGCCGCCTGCGTGGACGACAGCGCGATTATTACTACCGACGTGGGCCAGCATCAGATGTGGACCGCCCAGGCCTACCCGCTGAACCGTCCGCGCCAGTGGCTGACCTCCGGTGGCCTCGGCACCATGGGCTTTGGCCTGCCTGCTGCCGTGGGCGCGGCGCTGGCGAATCCGGACCGCAAAGTCATCTGCTTCTCCGGTGACGGCAGCCTGATGATGAACATTCAGGAAATGGCGACCGCGGCCGAAAACCAGTTAGACGTCAAAATCATTCTGATGAACAACGAGGCGCTGGGGCTGGTACACCAGCAGCAGAGCCTGTTCTACAAGCAGGGCGTATTTGCCGCGACCTATCCGGGAATGATTAACTTTATGCAGATTGCTGCCGGTTTTGGCCTTCACACCTGCGATCTGAACGCCGAAGAGGATGCCCACGCGGCGCTGCAGGCGGCGATTTCGCGTCCCGGCCCGGCGCTGATCCACGTGCGTATCGACCCTGAACAAAAAGTGTATCCGATGGTGCCGCCGGGTGCGGCAAATACTGAGATGGTGGGGGAATAAGCCATGCAGAAACAACATGATAACGTCATTCTGGAACTCACCGTCCGCAACCATCCTGGCGTCATGACCCACGTCTGCGGGCTGTTTGCCCGCCGGGCGTTTAACGTGGAAGGCATTCTCTGTCTGCCGATTCAGGGCAGCGAGCACAGCCGCATCTGGCTACTGGTCAACGATGACCAGCGTCTAGAGCAGATGATGGCGCAGATCGACAAGCTGGAAGATGTCACCAAAGTGGCGCGCAACCAGTCCGATCCCACCATGTTTAACAAAATTGCGGTGTTTTTCGAGTAGATCGCTTAAGGTAAGCGTCTTTCGCTCTTGTAGGCCGGATAAGCGCAGCGCCATCCGGCGTTTTCAGACCGCAGGATCAAACATGACCACCATCGCTCTCATCGACGACCACCTTATCGTCCGCTCCGGCTTTGCCCAGCTTCTCAACCTCGAACCCGATTTTCAGGTCGTGGCCGAGTTTGGCTCCGGTCGTGAGGCGCTGGCGGGCCTGCCGGGGCGTGGAGTGCAGGTCTGTATCTGCGATATCTCAATGCCGGATCTCTCCGGTCTGGAGCTGTTAAGCCAGCTGCCGAAAGGGATGGCGACGATCATGCTCTCGGTCCACGACAGCCCGGCGCTGGTCGAGCAGGCGCTCAACGCGGGCGCACGCGGGTTCCTCTCAAAACGCTGTAGCCCGGACGAGCTGATCGCCGCCGTGCGTACCGTCTCCACCGGCGGCTGCTATTTAACACCGGATATCGCCATTAAGTTGGCGGCCGGACGTCAGGATCCGCTCACTAAACGCGAACGTCAGGTTGCAGAGAAACTCGCACAGGGAATGTCGGTGAAAGAGATTGCGGCCGAGCTGGACCTGTCGCCAAAAACCGTCCACGTTCACCGCGCCAATCTGATGGAAAAACTCAACGTCAGCAACGATGTCGAGCTGGCGCGCCGCATGTTTGATAGCTGGCAATGAACCCGCTGTTTTCGCGGCTGATCGCCGTCGTCGCCAGCTTTTTTATCTTTTCTGCCGCATGGTTCTGCCTGTGGAGCATCAGCCTGCATCTGGTGGAGCGACCCGAGCTGGCGGTATTGCTGTTCCCCTTCGGCCTGCGTCTGGGGTTGATGCTGCAATGTCCCCGCGGCTACTGGCCCGTTTTGCTGGGCGCAGAGTGGCTGATGCTGGTCTGGCTGGCGCAGGAAGTTGCGCTCACGCAGCTGCCATTATTGATGACCGGAAGCCTGCTCACGCTTATCCCGGTTGCGCTCATTTCCCGTTATCGTCACCAGCGTGACTGGCGCACGCTGCTGCGTCAGGGGGCGGCGCTGATTGCCGCCGCGCTGCTGCAATCGCTGCCGTGGGCTGGCGACAAGGAGATGCTCAACGCCCTGCTGCTGACCCTCACCGGCGGGCTGACCCTTGCGCCGACCTGTCTGGTTTTCTGGCACTACCTCACCAGCACCGTCTGGCAGCCGCTGGGGCCTGCGCTGGTCTCCCAGCCCGTCAACTGGCGCGCCCGGCATCTCATCTGGTATCTGCTGCTGTTTGTGGTGAGCCTGTGGCTACAGCTCGGCCTGCCCGCAGAGCTTTCACGTTTCACACCGTTTTGTCTGGCGCTGCCGATCATCGCCCTCGCCTGGCACTACGGCTGGCAGGGCGCCTTAATTGCCACGCTGATGAACGCCATCGCGCTCATTGCCAGCCAGACCTGGCACGACCATCCGGTGGACCTGCTGCTTTCCCTGCTGGCTCAAAGCCTGACCGGGCTGCTGCTGGGGGCGGGGATCCAGCGTCTGCGCGAGCTGAACCAGTCTCTGCAAAACGAGCTGGCGCGTAATCGCCGTCTGGCGGAGCGTTTGCTGGAGACGGAAGAGAGCGTGCGGCAGGAGGTCGCCCGTGAGCTGCATGATGACATCGGCCAGACCATCACCGCCATCCGCACCCAGGCGGGCATTGTCCAGCGTCTGGCGGCGGAAAATGCCGGTGTGAAGCAGGGCGGGGCGCATATCGAACAGCTTTCGCTGGGGGTTTATGACGCCGTTCGCCGCTTGCTGGGACGGCTGCGTCCGCGCCAGCTTGACGACCTGTCACTTGAGCAGGCGATACGCTCCCTGATGCGCGAGATGGAGCTGGAAAGCCGCGGCATTGTCAGCCATCTCGACTGGCGAATTAATGAATCTGCGCTGAGTGAAGGCCAGCGCGTGACGCTGTTCCGCGTCTGTCAGGAAGGGCTGAATAATATCGTCAAACACGCCAATGCCAGCGCGGTCACCATTCAGGGCGGCCAGCAGAACGATCGCCTGACGCTGGTGATTGAAGACGACGGCTGCGGCCTGCCGCCGGGCTCCGGCCAGCAGGGTTTTGGCCTGGCGGGCATGCGCGAGCGCGTGAAGGCGCTGGGTGGCACGCTGGCTATCTCCTGTACTCACGGGACGCGCGTTAGCGTCAGCCTGCCGCTAAGGAACCACCATGTTTAAAATGCCTGCCAACGCCTCACCGCTAGGCGACAAAGCGGAAATTGACGCGCGCTACCGCTACTGGCGTCGCCATATCCTGATGACCATCTGGCTTGGCTATGCGCTGTTTTACTTTACCCGCAAAAGCTTTAACGCCGCCGCGCCGGAAATCCTCGCCAGCGGCGTGATGACGCGTACCGATATCGGCCTGCTGGCGACGCTGTTTTACATCACCTACGGCCTGTCGAAGTTCTTCTCCGGCATCGTCAGCGACCGCTCCAACGCGCGCTACTTTATGGGCGTCGGGCTGATTGCCACCGGCGTGGTGAATATCCTGTTCGGCTTCTCCACCTCGCTGTGGGCCTTTGCCCTGCTGTGGGCGCTGAACGCTTTTTTCCAGGGCTGGGGAGCGCCGGTTTGTGCCCGTCTCCTCACCGCCTGGTACTCGCGCAACGAGCGCGGCGGCTGGTGGGCAATCTGGAACACCGCGCATAACGTCGGCGGGGCGCTGATCCCGATGGTGGTCGGTGCAGCGGCGCTGCACTACGGCTGGCGCGCAGGGATGATGATTGCCGGGGGCCTGGCGATTGTTGCCGGGCTGTTCCTCTGCTGGCGCCTGCGCGACAGGCCGCAAACCGTTGGACTGCCTGCGGTAGGCGACTGGCGGCACGACGAGATGGAGATTGCCCAACAGCAGGAAGGGGCGGGGCTGACCCGCAAAGAGATCCTGACTAAATACGTGCTGAAAAATCCCTACATCTGGCTACTCTCGCTCTGTTACGTGCTGGTTTACGTGGTACGTGCGGCGATCAACGACTGGGGCAATCTGTACATGTCGGAGACGCTCGGGGTGGATCTGGTCACCGCCAACTCGGCGGTCACGATGTTCGAGCTGGGCGGATTTATCGGCGCGCTGGTGGCAGGCTGGGGCTCGGACAAGCTGTTTAACGGCAACCGAGGCCCGATGAACCTGATCTTCGCCGCCGGGATATTGCTCTCCGTCGGCTCGCTGTGGCTGATGCCGTTCGCCAGTTACGTGATGCAGGCGGCATGCTTCTTCACCATCGGCTTCTTCGTGTTTGGCCCGCAGATGCTGATCGGCATGGCCGCGGCGGAGTGCTCGCACAAAGAGGCGGCGGGTGCGGCGACGGGGTTTGTCGGGCTGTTTGCCTATCTTGGCGCATCGCTCTCCGGCTGGCCCCTGGCGCGGGTGATCGACACCTGGCACTGGAGCGGTTTCTTCGCGGTCATCGCCATCGCGGCGGGGATCTCTGCCCTGCTGCTGCTGCCCTTCCTGCACGCGCAGGCCCCGCGCGAAGCGTGACACACTTCACCTTTTACTGCCGAGTGGCGCAAAACTAAGAAATTTTCCCGGTTTTACCTGGACGCTGTCTCAGGCATCTCTCCCGGCTGATTTTTACAATGCCTGCCATTCGCAGGTAAAAATCAGCTCAGGAGCAAACCATGCTGGCCTTCCTCAATCAGGTGCGCAAGCCGACCCTGGATCTGCCGCTCGACGTGCGGCGCAAAATGTGGTTCAAACCGTTCATGCAGTCGTATCTGGTGGTCTTCATCGGCTACCTGACCATGTACCTGATCCGCAAAAACTTTAACATCGCGCAGAACGACATGATCTCGACCTACGGGCTGAGCATGACGCAGCTGGGGATGATTGGCCTGGGATTCTCCATCACCTACGGGGTGGGGAAAACGGTGGTTTCCTACTATGCGGACGGTAAAAATACCAAGCAGTTCCTGCCGTTTATGCTGATTCTCTCCGCCATCTGTATGCTCGGCTTCAGCGCCAGCATGGGCGCAGGCTCCGTGAGCCTGTTCCTGATGATCGCTTTCTATGCCCTGAGTGGTTTCTTCCAGAGTACCGGCGGATCGTGCAGCTACTCCACCATCACCAAATGGACCCCGCGCCGCAAGCGTGGTTCGTACCTCGGCATGTGGAACATCTCGCATAACCTCGGCGGTGCGGGCGCGGCAGGCGTGGCGCTGTTCGGCGCGAACTATCTGTTCGATGGCCACGTGATCGGCATGTTTATCTTCCCGTCGATTATCGCCCTGATTGTCGGCTTTATCGGCCTGCGCTTCGGCAGCGATTCCCCGGAATCTTACGGCCTCGGCAAAGCCGAAGAGCTGTTCGGCGAGGAGATCAGCGAAGAGGACAAAGAGACCGAAGAAAACGAGATGACCAAATGGCAGATCTTTGTTGAGTACGTGCTGAAAAACAAAGTGATCTGGCTGCTGTGCTTCTCAAACATCTTCCTGTACGTGGTGCGTATCGGCATCGACCAGTGGTCGACGGTGTATGCCTTCCAGGAGCTGAAGCTTTCTAAAGAAGTCGCGATTCAGGGCTTCACCCTGTTTGAAGTGGGCGCGCTGGTCGGCACGCTGCTGTGGGGCTGGCTCTCGGATCTCGCCAATGGCCGCCGCGCGCTGGTGGCCTGCGTCGCGCTGGCGCTGATTATCGCCACGCTCGGCGTCTATCAGCATGCCAGCAACCAGTACGTTTACCTGGCGTCCCTGTTTGCGCTCGGCTTCCTGGTATTTGGTCCACAGCTGCTGATTGGCGTGGCGGCGGTCGGGTTTGTACCGAAAAAAGCGATCGGCGCAGCCGATGGGATTAAAGGCACCTTCGCTTATCTGATCGGCGACAGCTTCGCCAAGCTGGGGCTGGGGATGATTGCCGACGGTACGCCAATTTTCGGCCTCACCGGCTGGGCAGGCACCTTTGCGGCGCTGGATGCGGCAGCCATTGGCTGTATCGTCCTGATGGCGATGGTTGCGGTGCTGGAAGAACGTAAAATTCGTCGCGAAAGGCGAGTGCAGAAATTGAAAACAGCCTGAGTGTGCAGGTAACTTCTTTGCCCGGTGCGTTTTGCCGGGCTTTTTTGTTTTGTACGTCCTGCCTTTACCCCGCTTTACACTCTCCCTCCTCTGTATGCTCTACAGTATTTTTGCTGCCGCCTTTTGTGCAGCCTTAGAACGGAGAGCCTGCATGTTAACCCGACGATTATCCTGCCTTGCGTTGCTGATGGCGCTGGCGTCACCCGCAATGGCCGCGGATACCCCTTCCTACGGCGAGAAGCTGGAAGGTTTCGATTACGGCTGGCCGGTAAAACACTTTACCTTTACCTCGCAAAACCAGTCTCTGGATATGGCTTATCTGGACGTTAAGCCGGAAAAACCCAACGGTCGCACCGTGGTATTGATGCACGGCAAAAACTTCTGCGCTGGAACCTGGGACGGCACGATCCGCGCGCTCTCGGCCAGGGGTTATCGCGTGGTGGCACCCGACCAGATCGGTTTCTGTAAATCCACCAAGCCGGAGCGGTATCAGTACACCTTCCAGCAGCTGGCGGACAATACCCATGCGCTGCTCGCATCCCTGGGTGTCGATCGCGTGACGGTTATCGGGCATTCGACCGGCGGCATGCTGGCGACGCGCTACGCGCTAATGTGGCCGCAGCAGGTGGAACAGTTGGTGATGGTCAATCCGATTGGGCTGGAAGACTGGAAAGCGCGCGGTGTGCCGCATATTACCGTCGACCAGTGGTACCAGCGCGAACTGAAAGTCAGTGCCGACGGTATTCGTCAGTACGAGAAAAACACCTACTACGCTGGGGAGTGGAAGCCGGAATACGAGCGTTGGGTGACCATGCTCGCCGGGCTGAACAACGGGCCGGGCAAAGCGCGCGTGGCCTGGAACTCGGCGCTGCTCTACGACATGATCTACACCCAGCCAGTTATCTACGAATTTAGTGAGCTGAAGATGCCGGTATTATTGATGATCGGCACGAAGGACAACACCGCCATCGGGAAAGATCTCGCCCCGCCGGAGATCCGCAAGACGCTCGGCAACTATGCGGTGCTGGGGAAAGAGACGGCAAAACGCATTCCGCACGCGACGCTGGTGGAATTTAACGATATGGGTCATGCGCCGCAGATGCAGGATCCTGCGCGCTTCCACGAGGCACTGCTGAAGGGACTTCAGCGCGGCGATCCGCTTTCAGAATGATTTTCCACCTCTTTTCACTGCACTAATAGCATTTTGCCCGCTGTCGAGGCCTTGCGTTTCCCGCTATGATAAGCGGCTAGTCTAAGGAGAACGCATGGTCTGGATAATGCTGGCAACGCTTGCCGTGGTGTTTGTGGTGGGATTTCGCGTCCTGACCTCAGATTCCCGCCGCGCCATCAAACGTTTAAGCGAACGGCTGGGGATCACCCCGATGCCGGTTGAGTCGATGATCGATCAGTTCGGTAAAACGCCGGGCAATGAGTTTATCCGTTATCTTGAACGCCCGGACGAGGCGCATCTGCAAAACGCGGCGCAGGTATTGCTGATCTGGCAGGTCTGCATTGTCGACGGCAGTGAAGAGAACCTGCATACGTGGCACCGTCTGCTGCGTAAAGCCCGCCTGGGTGCGCCGATAACCGATGCGCAAATTCGTCTGGCGCTCGGCTTTATGCGCGAGATGGAGCCCGACCCGCAGGAGCTTAATGCCTTTCAGCTACGCTATAACCATCTTTTCCTGCCGGAAGAGGGCGTGTTTTACCTGCATTAATTCCCTCTAAAAACCACAAAAGTTGTCTAAACGTTAAATCCGTCACACTTTTGATGATAAACTGCGCGACTTTTCCGCACGTTTTTATCTTCAGGTGACGCCATGACAGAACATATCCAGCCCTCGACCAGACCGCAGACCAAAGAGGTTTCACGCCCCAACTGGTCGGCGGTTTTCTCCGTGGCGTTCTGCGTTGCCTGCCTGATCACCGTCGAGTTTCTGCCGGTCAGCCTGTTGACGCCGATGGCGCAGGATCTCGGCATTTCCGAGGGCGTGGCGGGGCAGTCCGTTACCGTGACCGCCTTTGTGGCGATGTTCGCCAGTCTGTTTATTACGCAGGTGATTGGCGCCATTGACCGCCGCAAAGTGGTTATTCTTTTCAGCGTCCTACTGACGCTCTCCTGCCTGCTGGTCTCCTTCGCGGAGAGCTTCACCCTGTTGCTGCTGGGGCGCGCCTGTCTGGGACTGGGTCTTGGCGGTTTCTGGGCGATGTCCGCCTCGCTCACCATGCGCCTGGTACCCGCGCGTACGGTGCCGAAAGCGCTGTCCGTCATCTTCGGTGCGGTCTCCATCGCGCTGGTGATTGCCGCACCGTTGGGCAGCTTCCTCGGCGGGATCATCGGCTGGCGTAACGTCTTCAACGCGGCGGCGGTGATGGGCGTGCTCTGTATTCTCTGGGTATGGAAGGCATTGCCGTCCCTGCCGGGCGAAGCGGCGCATCACAAACAGAATATGTTCAGCCTCCTCAAGCGTCCGGGTGTGCTGGCGGGGATGACCGCCATCTTTATGGCCTTTGCCGGGCAGTTTGCCTTCTTCACCTATATCCGTCCGGTGTATATGACCATGGCGGGCTTTGACGTGGATGGTCTGACGCTGGTGTTGCTGAGCTTTGGTATCGCCAGCTTTGTCGGTACGTCGCTGTCGTCCCAGTTCCTGAAACGTTCCCTGAAAGTGGCGCTGGCTGGCGCGCCGCTGGTACTGGCAGTGAGTGCCACGGTGCTGGTGCTGTGGGGTAGCGATAAGTGGGTCGCCTCGGCGATTGCGGTTATCTGGGGCTTTGCCTTTGCGCTGGTGCCGGTGGGCTGGTCGACGTGGATTACTCGCTCGTTGGCCGATCAGGCGGAGAAAGCCGGGTCGATTCAGGTGGCCGTGATCCAACTGGCAAACACCTGCGGCGCGGCGGTGGGCGGCGTTGCACTGGACCATCTGGGACTGACGTCACCGCTGGTGATTTCCGGTACGCTGATGTTGCTGACAGCGCTGCTGGTGGCCGGGAAGGTTAAGGCGAAGTAAACCAAATGTCCCCTCTCCCCTATGGGGAGAGGGGACATCAGGCTACGCCGATGCCTTAACCCTTCTACGCGAATCCATCGAAATCAACACCACCGACGACACAATCAACAGCGTCCCCAGCCAGTCCGGCAGGGTGAACGCCACACCCAGCAAAACCACCGACAGTAATGCGCTGCTCAGCGGCTCGGCGCAGCTCAGAATGCTTGCCTTCGGCCCGCCAATCATCTGTGCGCCTTTCAGATACAGGCTAAATGTTAGCGCCGTACCGATTACCACCAGGTAGAAGAAGGCCAGCAGCAGGCCGCCGTCAATCACAAAGGTGGTCCCGCGTCCGGCGTAGAACGGCGTCAGCATGAGCCCGGCAATCAACATACTCCAACCGACAATCGGCAGCGTGCCGTAGCGGGCAATAAGTGTTGAGGGATACGTGGTGTAAAACGCGGCAGCAAAGGCCGAGGCGATACCGAAGAACAGCGCGGCAGGGGAGATGGAGAGCGAGGTCGGGTCGCCGTGAGTCACCAGCAGGAAAGTACCGATCAACGACGTAAAAATCGCTGACAGGACAAACACGCCGGGACGCTTTTTCCGCGCCAGCGCAAACCAGGCCACGATAATGGTCGGTGACAGAAACTGCAGCACGGTGGCGGTAGCCGCGTTGGATTTTTCAATCGTCAGCAGGAAGGTGAGCTGCACGGTGAGCGCGCCAACCAGAGAGAAGAACAGCAGGCTGAGGGCATCTTTGCGATGCTTGATGACCGAGAAAATCTTGTCGCCGTGAACGAAAGAAAGCGTCAGCAGGATCACGCCGGTAAACAGCAGGCGAACCATGGTCAGGTAAGGCGAAGAAATGTGGCTTTTCTCCATGATGTACTGCGCGCAAACCCCTGAACTTCCCCATAAAACGGCGGCGATCAGGACGTTTAACATCCCTTTGCGTGTGGAACCCATGTTCTCCCCTGCTATGTTGATTTTTTTGTAGCATAACATGGGATCTTGCCGGGTTGTGTGCGGCCTGATGCCCTCACCCCAGCCCTCTCCCACGGGGAGAGGGAGAAAACACTAAAAACGGCAACGTTGCGTTGCCGTTTTGCGTTTACCTTGCTAGAACCACGCCTCCCACATCGCGCCGACGTTGAAGTCGTCCAGCGTTTCGTCTTTGGTATTGTTCACGCGGGCGGTGCGTTCGTTATCTACTTTGCCGCCAGTCACGTAGAAGCGCAGCATTGGACGGAACTCCGGACCCATGGCGATAGACATGTTCTGCGACAGGGTCAGCTTCCAGCCCTTGTTATCGCCGCCGTTGTCATAATCAACGTGCTGCCAGCCCGCTTCGAGCCAGGTGGAGTGAACGTCGTTCCACCAGTGCATTGGGCGCACGATGGCGTTGTAGTTCTTACGGTTGTCGGTCTTATCACGACTGTTGTCGTAGTCGTGGAAGGCGAGGATGTACTCTACCTGCGTGGCCTGGGTGAATTTGTATAACCCTTCGAAGCTGGCGTAAACCGTGGTCAGATCCTCGGTTTTGTTGAACACGCTGTTGTCCGCATTATCGGAGTAACGCGCGATCACCTTGTTCACGCCGCTGTCGTTGGTGTGGCTCAGCACCACGCCGCCCTGCCAGGCGTTCAGGCGCTCGTCGCTTTCAACCGCTTTGGAGTCAAAGCCGTAGTTAGCGTACAGCTCCATGTCGATCGGGCCGAGCTTCATGCCATGAATTTTTGACGTCGCGGCGTAGTTGCCTTTGTCGCCCGTGCCGGAACCGCCGGTACAGGTGATGCGCGATGGGTTGGCTTCATCCTCCATCACTTCCGGGCTACAGGATTCCACCGCCGCCACGGCAGCGACGTCAAACTGCACGCCGCCGATGTCGAAGTTTTTCACACCGGCACCCTGGCCGTCGTGGTTCATCCAGAAGTAATCGTTAATGCCCTGCTGTGGACGCTGATGGAAGTCACGGCCCGCCCAGAAATAGGCGTTCGGGTTGGAGGCCATAATGTTGGTCACGCCCGCGTAGGCTTTTTTAAGGTTAACTTCGTCGCCCCAGTGGTCAATCATCACGTTGATGTCCCAAATGGCGCCGTTATCACCCTTGAAGGCTTTAGAGAGCTGGAATTCCCCACCGTTGCCCTCGTTACCCAGACGACCAATCGCGGAGGCGCCGTTGTAGGAACCGTCCACCGCTACGTATTTCTGATCGGCGGCCTGGAAGTGCGCGCCGTAGCGGGCGTAACCGGTAAATTTCACCCCGAATGGGATCGCCATATCCGGGGATTGCGCCGCGCTTTGCGGCTCGGTCACCACGTCTGCCTTTTTCGCGACCGCAGCATCCATTTTGGCCTGCCGCTCGGCCAGCGCTTTGTCCACCGCTTTAGCCACAATGGCGTCGATTTGCTCCTGCGTAAATTCTTGTGCGAGTACAGAAATTGGGCAAAGCGCGGCGATAACCGCCATGGTTAATGGAAGTTTTTTAATCGTATTCATGGTTATCTCAATATAGTTTAATTTTATTCAGACAATAACCATCCCGCTCCGATCTGACAGAGTATGTCGCTATCATCAGAACAAGTGGATCTCTATTTAGGGTACAGAGGTATTACATTAATTATTTCGCCATAGACTATCTCTGATATAAATGAATAATTTCTTCGGATAATTCACGCGCTAATAAGGAGTTCATTAAATGATCCTGGGCATGAACCATAATTAAGGTCATCGGCTGGCGGCCTTCGCCAGCATCCTGCTCAATCAGTTTGGTTTGCATCTTGTGCGCCTGGCGCGCGTAGCCATCGGCTTCGCGCAGCAGACTTTTGGCCTCGTCAATGTTGCCCTGACGCGCCGCGTGCAGGGCTTCAAAGCACAGGCTGCGGGACTGTCCGGCATTGACGATAATTTCCATTACGGCTTCTTCTAGTGCGATCATCATCATTACTCTTGTTCAAAACTATTATTTAAGGCGGTGGCGGCAAACCACTCTCCGCTTTTCTTAATGGTGCGCTGCTGCGTCTCTACATCGAGCTGAATAAACCCGTAGCGATTTTTATACGCATTACACCATGACCAGTTATCAATAAACGTCCACATATGGTAGCCAAGACAATTGCAGCCCTCGCTAATCCCTTTATGCAGCCACGTTAAATGCTCAGAAATAAACTCGATACGGTATTTATCGTTAATCTGGCCATTTTCAATAAAGCGCTGTTCATTTTCGACACCCATGCCATTTTCCGAAATAAAGCAGCGCGGGTTGCCGTAATTATCACGCAGGTTAACCAGAATATCGTAAATACCCGGCGCGTAGATTTCCCAGCCGCGGTACGGGTTCATCTTGCGGCCCGGCATTTCGTAGTTATCAAAGAACCACTCCGGCATAAACGGCGCCTGCGGGTTCACCGCGCTGTCACGACACTTAACGCGGCGCGGCTGATAGTAGTTCACGCCGAGCAGGTCGATTTTCCCTTCCGCGATCAGGGCGCTATCTTCCGGCTTACAGGCAGGCAGCTGATCGTATGCCTTCAGCAGCGCAACCAGGTCCGCCGGGTATTCGCCGCGCAGGACCGGGTCGAGGAAGCTGCGGTTAAACATCAGATCCGCAATGTGTGCCGCCTTCACGTCCGCCGGGTTTTGCGAGCGCGGATAGGACGGCGTCAGGTTTAATACGATGCCGATTTCCCCCGCGTAGTGACCGGCGCGGTAGGCCTGAACCGCCTTTGCGTGGGCCAGCACGGTGTGATACGCCACGGTGGCTGCCCGACGAAAATCCACCACGTTCGGGTAGTGGAAGTCGTACAGATAGCCGCCTTCCACCGGGACGATCGGTTCGTTGAAGGTAAACCAGTGCAGCACGCGATCGCCAAACAGCTCGAAGCAAATCTGCGCATAGCGGGCGTATGCGTCCACGACTTCTCGGTTTTCCCAGCCACCGATCGCCTGCATCGCCATCGGCATGTCGAAATGGAACAGGGTAATAAACGGCGTGATGCCCTGTTCATTCAGCTCATCAATGACCTGATGATAAAAATCGACCGCTTCCGGGTTCACTTCACCGATACCGTCAGGGATCAGGCGCGCCCAGCTAATCGAGGTACGAAAGCTGTTGTGGTTCAGCTGCTTTAACAGCTGAATGTCCGTTTTCCAGTGCTGATAAAACGTGGAGGTCTGCTGCGGCCCCACGCCGTTGTGAAAACGGTTTGGCTCGCGGGCAAACCAGTAATCCCACGTGGTTTCGCCCTCTCTTGCCCCTTCCGTCTGGAGAGCGGAGCTTGCGCTGCCCCACCAGAAGTTATCGGGAAATGCGTATTTCATGACCTTTCCTCTTTGACTTAATTGCTTGCGGTTTCGGCAGCACCGACGGTCGCCTGCGCTTTCTGCTCTTCGTTTTTCATCAGCGTACGCTCATAGGCACGCAGGAAAGGCAGATACATCAGCGCGGACATCACCATACACACAAGGCACATCACCACCGGGCTCAGCGCCCAGTTCGCCGCCCACGAGGCGCCAATCGGTGCCGGGGTGGTCCACGGGGTTAACGAGACGACCTGCGCCAGCCAGCCGAGTTTGGTTGCCGCATACGCCAGACAGGCGTTGATCAGCGGAACGCACACGAACGGAATGAACAGCATCGGGTTCATGATGATCGGCGCGCCGAACAGAATCGGTTCGTTGATGTTAAAGAAGCTGGGCACCACGCCCATTTTGCCGATGGTACGCAGATGGGTAACGCGGCTGCGCAGCAGCAGGAACGCCAGGGGTAACGTGGAGCCTACGCCGCCAATCAGCAGGTAGTGATCCCAGAAGCCCTGCAGGTATACGTGCGGCAGCGCCGCGCCGGCCGCCAGTGCCGCCTGGTTTGCCGAGAGGTTCGCCATCCAGAACGGGTTCATGATGCCGGTGACAATCAGCGAGCCGTGGATACCGGCGAACCAGAAGATCTGGCACAGCAGCACGGAGAGCAGAATAGCGGGCAGGGAGTCGGAGGCAGAGACCAGCGGCTCCAGCAGGTGCATGATCGCCTGCGGGATAATCATGCCGGTTTCCGCTTCGATGAACAGGTTCAACGGGTGCAGGGTACCGATCACCACCATCACCGGGATCAGGATCTCAAACGAACGCGCCACGCCGGTCGGTACTTCTTTCGGCAGGCGGATGGTGACGTTGTTCTGCTTCAGCCACGCATAAACGCGGGTGGCGTAGATGGCGGTGATCAGCGCGGTAAAAATGCCCTGGCCGGAGAGATACTGGGTCGAGATTTTACCGTCGGCATACGGCGCGGCGACCAGCAGGAAGGCCATAAATGCCAGCAGGCCGGACATCACCGGGTCGAGGTTAAACTGGCGCCCCAGGCTCGCCCCAATCCCCACCGAGATGAAGAAGGTCATCACGCCCATGCTGAGGTTAAACGGCAGCATCAGCTGTTCGCGGTAAGTCTGGGAGAAATCCAGCCAGCCGCGCGCAAAGCTATTGGTAGTATCCGCCGAAAACGGCGGGAAGATGAACACCAGCATAAACGAGCCGATGATCATGAACGGCAGCGCGGCGGTAAAGCCGTCGCGGATAGCAATCACATACTTTTGCTGACCAAGTTTGGCGGCCAGCGGGGTAATTGACTGCTCAATCACCGCGACCATGGATTGATATAACGAACTCATGTGAACACCTTTTAGTGTGCCGCTTCGATGAGCGACAGAGCATAGTCCAGTACTTTATCGCCACGCTGCATGCCGTAGTCCATCATGTCGATGGGCTGGACCGGAATGCCTTTCGTAGCCGCCTTGTCTGAGAGTGTCTGTAACATGTATTTCACTTGTGGTCCGAGAAGCACCACCTGGTATTGCGGAAACTGCGTATCAAATTCGGAAACACCGTACGCATCTATTTTCACCGGCAAACCACGTTCTTTCGCGACATCGACCATTTTGCTGACCAACAGGCTGGTGGACATCCCGGCAGAGCAGCACAGCATAATCTTGAACATCGACAACCATCCTCTAAATGTAAAAAGTTATTGCGGGAATGATTGGACATTATACGGAAACCGGTTTCCATTCATAAAAGACAGAAGTGTGACAACCATCAAGATCCCTTACTTATGAGGCTAATTAACCGGATGTAAGTCACATAATTTGGCTGTTTTGACATCATTTTGAGTGGAAACGGAAAATCGGTTTCCATGGAAAACGGAAACGGATATACTCCGTTCTGGCTATAATATGAGCCGAAGCGGTCATGGAATTTGCAGGCGCGAGGTAAGCCTGTCAGGGGAAAGAGATGTCGACAATCAATGATGTATCACGTCTTGCCGGGGTATCTAAAGCCACGGTATCGCGAGTGTTGAGTGGGTCGCGTGGCGTAAAGGAAGCCAGCCGTCAGGCCGTTCTGAAGGCAGTGGATGAGCTTAACTACCGGCCTAATGTGATTGCCCAGTCGCTGCTGAGCCAGTCGACGGGATGTATCGGCGTCATTTGCGCACAGGAAAATATTAACCAGACCACCGGTTATTTGTACGCGCTGGAAAAACATCTCAGCCAGCATCAAAAACACCTGCTGCTGCGCTTCGCGCATAGCAAAGCCGAAGTAATGAATGCGCTCGAAGAGCTCTCCTGCGGTTTGTGTGATGACATCCTCGTCATCGGCGCGCGTTTCCCGCTGGACGTGGATATGGACAACGTCATCCTCGTGGACTGTATGGAGTCCGATAATTCCAACAGCATCCAGTTCGATCACGCCTTTGCCGCTGAAACCGCCTGTAACTACCTGACCAGCCAGGGTCGTCGCCAGATTGCCCTGATCCACCCGCACGGCAGCGGTTTTGCCGATCAGGTGCTGCTCGGCTACAAACATGCGCTGGAGAAAAATTTCCTGCCCTTTAATCGCAACCTCGTCTTTATGGACGCGACCTCCTCGTCCGTTGCGCTACAGGAGCTGCTTAACAACGCCAGCACGCTGAATTTCAACGCATTACTGGTGGCGGACGAGCAAGAAGCCCAGCGAGTGATCCCACAGCTGCAGGCGTTTAATAAATCCGTGCCGGAAGACATTATGGTCTTCAGCCTTGCTGGATCCCTGCACCTGCCGGGTATTCCGGTGATCCCGGCCATTGAATATTCCATGGATGCCATGGCGGCGCGTATCGTGAGCTGGCTGACGGAGAAAACGCAGATGCTGGGGTCCTACGTTCTGCGTGGGGATTTAATTATTCCGGATGTGCGTAAGCGTTAAAAATGTTGTGTAGGCCGGGTAAGGCGCAGCCGCCACCCGGCGAGAAGCACGTTTCCAGCCCTCAATAATCTTCCATACAATCCACCTGACCAATCGCCGCCCAGTAAGCATCCAGATTGTCGCGCTTGACGGCGGTAACGGCATTTTTGATCAGCAACTGATTGGCCTCGGACGACAAAATCATCTCCTGCCAGGCTTTATCGCTCTGCTTTCTCTGTGGCGTACAGGTTTTCTTAATATCTTTAAGGACCTGCTGCTTTATTTGCGCCTCTTTCGCGGGGTCATCCTTTTCCTGAGCATGGACAAACGCGGCGAAGAGCAGACAAACCAGCAGGCAGACCAGGTGCGCAGCTTTCATCAAAACCCCCTTTAGAAGTCACATGCTTCCCATGAAATATATCGTTACATTCAGTGTAGCGACGCCAGTCGAAAGTATGAATTTTCTCCACGCCACCGGTGTGCGATAGTGAGACGGCACAGAAAACAAGGAGAGAAAATATGCACTTGAGCATTACCGACGCCGTCACGCCGCAGGAAAAAGAAGAGCTACTTGTGGGTCTGAGAGCCTATAACGGACGGTTCCTCGATTTGACGAACTTTAGCGGTGACATAGGCGTTTACGTTCGAGACGAAAAGGGCGTCATGCTGGGCGGCTTAATCGGCGTACGTAAAGGCGACTGGCTGAATATCGACTATCTCTGGGTGAGCGATACCGTACGGGGCAGCGGTGTGGGCAGCCAGCTTATCAACACGGCGGAAAATGAAGCCAGGCGTAAAGGCTGCAAGCACGCGCTGGTGGATACCGTTAGCTTCCAGGCGCGCCCGTTCTATGAAAAACAGGGCTACCAGCTGCAGATGTCTTTGCAGGATTACCCATACCCGGGTATGCAGCGTCATTACCTGACGAAAGCGCTTTAAATTCTGATTCTGCGGGCCGGGGAAGCGCAGAGCCACCCGGCGATACCCGCATATAACTTATCCTTCTTATTGATTCTTTTTCGTTTTTTATTTCCCCGCCTCGTTGTCGATATAGTCATTGAAACATTCAGCAAAAGGAACTGTCTCGTGAAACGTCGATTGGGTGCGCTGGTCCTCGCTGGCCTGCTGCTGGCAGGGTGCGATCAAAATGGCAGCGATGCCAGACACATTAAAGTAGGCGTCATCAACGGCGCCGAGCAGGACGTGGCGGAAGTCGCCAAAAAGGTGGCGAAAGAGAAATATGGTCTGGACGTGGAGCTGGTCGGCTTCAGCGGCTCGCTATTGCCTAACGATGCTACCAACCAGGGGGAGCTGGATGCCAATGTCTTTCAGCACCGTCCGTTCCTTGCAGAAGATAACAAGGCGCATGGCTACAAGCTGGTTGCCGTGGCGAATACCTTCGTGTTCCCGATGGCCGGTTATTCACGCAAAATCAAATCCGTTTCGGACCTGAAGAACGGTGCGACCATTGCCATTCCAAACGACCCAACCAACCTTGGCCGCGCGCTGTTGCTGCTGCAAAAAGAGAAGCTCATTACCCTGAAGCCAGACACCGGCCTGCTGCCGACGGCGCTGGATATTACCGCTAACCCTAAACATCTGAACATCATGGAGCTGGAAGGGGCACAACTGCCGCGCGTGCTGGACGATCCCAAAGTGGATGTCGCCATCATCAGCACCACCTATCTTCAGCAAACCGGGCTGTCGCCGGTGCATGACAGCGTCTTTATAGAAGATAAAAATTCGCCGTACGTGAACATCGTGGTGGCACGCGAAGACAACAAAGACGCGGAGAACGTGAAGGAATTTATCCAGTCGTATCAGTCACCGGAAGTGGCGAAAGCGGCTGAGACGATCTTTAACGGCGGAGCGGTACCGGGCTGGTAAATTCTGCCTGAAAACGCGGGGTTTAAATTGGCCCGATTCCATCGGTAATCGCCCTTTAACCCACAGCGTGACCTGCGACGTCGGGCTATCCTCCTTATCACACCAACCGGAGGATAGCCCATGAACATTACCCAAATTCGCAACGCCACCCTGCTGATTACCTACGCCGGGAAACGTCTTTTAATCGACCCGATGCTGGCCTCGAAAGATGCTTATCCGGGCTTTCCCGGCACGGCGCATGCCGAACGCCGTAACCCAATGGTTGAGCTCCCCGTTAACGTCAACACGCTGCTGAACGCCGATGCAGTGATTGTCACCCATACCCATGACGATCACTGGGATCGCGCCGCGGCGGAGCTGATCGCCAAAGACAAGCCGATCTACGTGCAAAACGACCGTGACGCCGCGCTGCTGCGCAGCCAGGGGTTTAGCAACCTGACGGTCATGACCGACGCGACCTTCTTCGGCGATATTCAGATTACGAAAACCCACGGGGGGCAGCACGGTACCGACCGGGCCTACGCCGTGCCGGAGCTGGCGGAGCGGCTGGGCGAGGCCTGTGGCGTGGTGCTGCGTCATCCCGATGAGAAGACGCTCTATCTTGCCGGGGATACCGTCTGGCGTGACGCGGTGGCGGCCGATCTGCAAAAGCACCAGCCGGACGTGGTGGTACTTAATGCCGGATATGCCCACGTGCTTGGTTTTGGGCCCATCATTATGGGCCAGGAAGATGTGCTCAACGTTCATTTCCTGCTCCCACAGGCCAAAATAGTGGCGAGCCATATGGAGGCGATTAACCACTGCCTGTTGACCCGCAGCGCGCTGCGTGAGTACGTTGAAGCCAATCAGGTGGGTGACGCAGTGACCATTCCCCAGGATGGCGAAACCGTTATATTCTGAGTGCGTTAAAGGGAAAGGAGAGACAGATGTCGCTAATCAACGTCGCGATTGTCGCGGTAGACGGGTTCAGCCCGTTCCACTACTCCGTTCCCTGCATTCTGTTTGGCGATTCCGTCTCCGGCGAAAAGCGCTTTAACGTGACGATCTGCGCCGAAACGCCGGGGTTCCTCACCTCAAAAGACGGGTTCGCCCTCAACGCCACGCAGGACTACACCGCCATTGGTCGGGCCGATATAGTCGTTGTTCCCTACTGGCAGCACGTCCTCGAACGCCCGCCTCAGACGCTGCTCGACAGCCTGGTGCAGGCGAGAGACAACGGCGCGGAAATCGTCGGGCTGTGTCTGGGGGCGTTTGTGCTGGGCTATGCGGGCATTCTCGACGGCAAGCGCGCTGCCACCCACTGGGAGTTCGAAAATCAGTTCCAGTCGCTCTTTCCGCACGTCCAGCTGGATATCAATGCCCTCTATGTGGATGACGGCAATATCATCACCTCTGCCGGTACCGCCGCCGCGCTGGACTGTTGCCTGTATATCATTCGTCAGCGCTTTGGCAGCGTGGTCGCCAACCAGATTGCCCGGCGGATGATTGTGCCGCCGCACCGCGAGGGCGGTCAGGCGCAGTTTATTGCTCAGCCTGTTCCGAATGACACCCGCGATGCACGTATCAATTGCCTGATCGACTATCTACAGCAGCACATCACCGAACCGCATAGCCTGGACTCGCTGGCGGAGGTGGTTTCGATGAGCCGCCGCACGCTGACCCGTCACTTTATTAAAGCCACAGGAATGAGCGTCGCCGACTGGCTTACCGCCGAACGCCTGCGGCGTAGCCAGATCCTGCTTGAAGCCGGAAATATGCCGATTGAACGCGTGGCCGAGCTGGTGGGATTTAATTCTGCCGTCACCTGGCGACAGCAGTTTAAGGCGCGTTTTGGGGTAAGTCCTGCGGAGTGGCGAAAGACGTTTCGTCTGCATAGCTAGCGTGGAAGTTCCACCCCGGTAAGTTGGGTATGAAGAGATTGAGCTACCCCAGCCTCTCCACCTTCGTCTCCCCCTCCGCCATCGACAGCTGGTACAGCGAAAACGATCTCTGTTTCTCAATCAACTTCGCCAGCTCCGGCGAGTGGCTGGTGAGCCAAATCTGCGAGTAGCGGCTGGCCTCGGCGATTAAGCTCGCCAGCGCGGGCAGCATCTGCGGATGCAGGCTGTTTTCCGGTTCGTTCAACGCGATAAACGCCGGTGGGCGCGGGCTTAACAGCGCCACCGCCAGGCACAGAAAGCGCAGGGTGCCGTCGGAGAACTCCGCCGGTTCCAGCGGCCTGCTCAGCCCCTCGCGCTGCATCATCATGCGAAAACGTCCGCCGGTGTTGTCGCTGTAAAACACGCAGCCGGGGAAGGCCTGGTCGAGGATGCGCATCAGGAGCAGTTCGTCGCCAATCTCCACGATGGTCTGAAACGCCGCCGCCAGGTTGGCACCGTCGCTGGCCAGCACCGGGGAACGGAACCCGACCTGCGGGGCACGCATCGCCGAGCCGGATGAGACGGAAAACTCATGATAAAAGCGCCAGTTACGCAGGGACTCGCGCATCTGCGACACTTCCGGGTAAAGATGCGGTTCGCCGAGCTGCCCGAACACCGATTCGTTCTCGTACAGCGTGCCGCTGTGGGTCACTTTCTCGTGATGCACGTTATTCAGAAACACCGCCTGATTCTTACGCTTCATCAGCTGTGACGACGGGCGTCGATGCTGGCCGCTCAGCCAGATGGACTCCTCTTTGATCACCGGGTCGAGCTGAAACTGCGAGGGATAGGGCAGTCTCTCCACAAACCCGACCTGCAGCTCGTATTCGTAGGTCTCGGTTTCCACCGCCAGGTTCATCCGCCGCAGCTGGTCGCTGCGGGTTTTGCCTGCCCAGAACACCTTCAGAATGCCGCCCTCGTTCGCCAGCGCCTGGGAGAACTGCCCCTGAGCGGCGCTGTGCATCAGGTGTATCGCCTTGTAAATATTGGATTTCCCGGTGCCGTTCGGGCCGAAGACGATGTTTAGCTGCTCCAGCTCAAGCGACATCTCGCGGATGGAGCGGTAGTTTTGAATGTGCAGGGTGTTGATCACGGGCAGGCCCTTTTTTGCAGAATAAGCCTGTATATAATCACAGTCTTTGAGGTTAAATGCAAAAAAGAGACGACAGTGAGGATGTCGTCTAAACGGGGTACTGCTTTGGGCCTCTACGGGTCAATGGGGCCTTCGCATTTTTGTGATCACTTGACTGCCAGACGCAGACCCAAATCATCAGGATAGGGATCAAAGTAGTTTTGCGTCATCAGATACTGGTCAGGATATTCGGCCAGGTAGTGCTTCAGCAGCGTGATCGGGGCGAGAATAGGCAACTGCCCGTTGCGATAGTGCAGGATCACGTCGCGCAACTCACCGCGCTGGCGGGTGTTTAGCTGGTTGCGGAAATACCCCTGAATATGCATCAGCACGTTGGTGTGGTTCTTACGCGAAGCCGGTTTTTTCAGGATGGTCATCAGCTTTTCCCGGTACGCCACAAAGAAGGCGTCCAGGTCTTCCCACTCGTGCAGCGAGGCAACGAACGGACCGATTTCACGGTAGCCCGCCTGATGGTGCGCCAGCAGCTGCAATTTATAGCGGCTGTGGAAATCCAGCAGCCCACGTCGCGTCAGACCTTTAGCGCGCAGCGTGTTTAGCTCGTGCAGGGCAAATACCCGCTCAATAAAGTTTTCCCGCAGCACAGGGTCGTGCAGCCGACCATCTTCCTCGACGGGCAGCCACGGGTAGGTTTCAAGAAGGGCGGCGGTGAACAGCCCGACGCCCTCCTTGCGGCCCCGGTTGCCGTTTTCATCGTACAGCCGCACGCGTTCCAGGCCGCAGCTTGGGGATTTTGCACAGACGATAAATCCCGAAAGATCGCCGATTTTTGGCAGATATTCCCCCGTAAAGTCGGCCATTTTCTGCGTGAGGTCATCATGAGGCGGCTTGCTGAAACGGAGCTGCGTCTCGCCGCTGTCCGTCAGCGTCAGGCGTATGGCCGGGCGAGGCGTCGGCAGGCCGATCGCCATTTCCGGGCAGACTGGGCGGAAATTCACCCACTGGGCCAGCTCATCCATAACGAAGCCCATACGCTTGTGTCCGCCGTCAAAGCGTACGGCGGAGCCGGTCAAACATCCGCTAATACCGAGCACAGGTTTCGTTGTCATGGTGTGGTTCTCCCGTTCATATAATTAAAACTTACACAACATGACTAATTTGTCCAAGTATTCGCGGAACTATTTTTTTTATTCCTTTAGAATCAATGCGTCTTAACTGCCCTTGTAGGTCGAGTAACCGTACTGACTCAGCAGAAGCGGGATGTGCAGCTTTTCGTTGGTGCGGGTCACGGTAAACAGCACCGGGATCTCCGGGAAGAAGGTGTCCAGCTTTTTGCCGTGGAAGTACTCTGCGGTTTTAAAGGTCACTTTATACACGCCAGGCTGCATGTCCTGGTCCTGCGGATAGAGCGATTTGATACGTCCGTCGTGGTCGGTTTTGCCGCTGGCAACCGGGGTCCATTTGTCCTGCTGCTGCTTCTCCAGCGTAACGGTCACGTCTGATGGCGGCATCCCGGTTTGCTGGTCGAGAATGTGGACGCTCAGCGTGCCGGCAGGGGCGCTAAAGGCGGCAGGGGCAAAGGCCATGGCGGCCAGGAACAGCAGAGGGGTTGTTTTTTTCATGGTGTTTTCCTGTGGAGTTATTCGTCACAGGAAAACGTTAGCATCTGCGGCGCGGGAAAATATTCAACTTTTCGTGAAGATTCCCACAGCAGAAAATGATCAGAGGATAATCACTTCAAGCGATACCTGCTGCTGCCACTGCTCCAGCTGCTTTTTCCGTCCGGCGGTAAGTTTGCCGCTGGTGACCAGAAGCCATTTCCGCTCCGGGAAAATCTCCGGAGCCAGCGTGGCAGGGGGAACCGGCAGGATGTCGATCCGGTGACCCTGACCGGTGCGCGTTAGGGCTTCGAGCCAGATCTCGCACGGGTCGTTGAGATGCCAGCCGCTGAGCAGAATATTGTCGCCCGGCGCTTTCTTATCACCTTCGAGACAAAACGAGGTGTAGGCGATGATGATGCCGTCGAGGATCGCGCGCAGGGTCATGGCGGCGGCAACGTTAGCCGAGACCTGGCTGCGCAGCGGACGCAGCACGTTCGCGACCAGCTCTGGTCTTGGGTACTCGCGTCCGGCGTCGTAAATCATCTGGCGCAGGGATTCGACTTTGCCGTCCTGCAGGCGCTGCAGCATGTTCTGCTGCAGGGTTTGCCAGTTGTTGGTCCGCCCCAGCGTCGGGCGCTCCAGCAGCGGTTTGACCTGGCCGATTGGGACGCCTTTTTTGACCCAGTCGAGGATTTTCAGCGCCTGCTGGACGTCCTCATCGCTGTACTGGCGGTGACCGCCTTCCGTGCGCTGTGGCTTGAGTAAACCGTAGCGACGCTGCCACGCCCGGAGGGTGGTGGCGGTAATGCCGCTGAGTCTGGCGAATTCGCCGATGGAGTAAGCCATGTCCGTGTCCAGAGTAGAGGAATACTCTCAATATACTACGAATTTTCCCGAACGGGATGAAGCGCCGAAACGGTGCACTACACTTAACATCCAACCGTGCAAATGAAAGGAATTCTCATGAAGCTATGGCCTGTTGTGACCGGTGTTGCCATTGCGCTGACCCTGGTTGCCTGTAAATCCCCTACGCCGCCGAAAGGCGTGCAGCCTATTACTCATTTTGAAGCCAGCCGCTATCTCGGCAAATGGTACGAAGTCGCGCGCCTTGAAAACCGCTTTGAACGCGGTCTGGAGCAGGTGACCGCCACCTACGGCAAGCGCAGCGACGGCGGTATCAGCGTGCTGAACCGGGGTTACGATCCGGTGAAAAACAAGTGGAATGAAAGCGAGGGGAAAGCGTACTTCACCGGCGAGCCGACCACCGCCGCGCTGAAGGTGTCGTTCTTCGGTCCGTTCTACGGCGGGTATAACGTAATCAAACTGGACGACAAGTACCAGTACGCGCTGGTCAGCGGCCCGAACCGCGATTATCTGTGGATTTTGTCACGCACGCCGACCATCCCGGATGCGGTGAAGCAGGATTACCTGAACACCGCGCGCAGTCTGGGCTTCCGGGTTGACCAACTGGTGTGGGTGAAGCAGTAAAGATCGTGCTTTCTTCGTAGGGTATTACGGACTCGCCTGGATAGACTTCCGTTAAAAGCCCAACGGAGGGAAGACGTTATGATCTGGCAGCCTTTTCGTGGTGACGCACCGAAAAACATGATGATTTTCAGTGCGTCCTTTCCCGACGTCAGCGACCAGTGGCCGATGAAAGACGATGCTGCCCGTGAAATCGCTGCGCTCGATCGGGCGCTGAAAGCCGAGCCAGCGCTTCGCCCTCCGCAGGTCGAATATCAGGAAGGGGGGCAGGCCGTGCTCGTCCCGCAGAACCGCTATTCCGAGCAGGCTTTCCGCAACCGTCCGGCGCTTACCGCATGGCGAACCCGGCTGGTGCCTTCCGCGCTGGCGCTGTTTGTGGTGCAAAACCCGCTTGAGGATCGCCTGCCGGACGGCACAAAGATGGACAGCGACAGTCGCCAGTGGTTTATCCACGCGAACGATGCCATCGGCGTGCGCGCCCGCGCCCGGGTGCTTGCCGCGCTGGTGGAGAAGTACATTCACAATGAGAGCGAGAACAACTGGCTAAGCCTGGCAAGCGGCGCCGCCATTCCGGTGCTGGAGGCGCTGCGCGAAGCAAAGTTCGATGGTCAACAGGTCTATCTCACGCTGGTGGATAAAGACCCCGTGGCGCTTAGCTGGGCCGAAACCATGGCGGCGCAGGAAGGCATTGTGGTGGGCGAACAGCTGACCCTGCTCAGGCGCAACCTGGTGCACACGCTGGTGCGTAACGAGGACCTGCTGCTGGAGCTGGGCGAGCATCAGGCCGAACTGGTCGACGCGCTGGGGATTTTCGAATACTTCAACGACGCCGACGCGGTGATTTTTCTCCAGCGCGCGCTGCGGCTGGTCAAGCCCGGCGGGGCGGTGATTGTCTCAAACATGCTGACCAGCAGCCCGCAGATTGACTTTGTGCTGCGCGGTATCGGCTGGGAAGATATCCACCCGAGGACGCTACAGCAGCTGCAGGATATTCACCTGGCGGCGGGCGTACCGGTGGAAAACGTCACCGTGGTCGTGCCGAAGGATGGGGTGTATGCGGTGATGGAAGTGAGGGTGTAGCACTGTTTATTCCCTCTCCCTGAGGGAGAGGGTTAGGGTGAGGGGGGACAGACCGCAAGGAGTGGCTTGAAATTGTTCGGTTTTCCAATCATGATCCCCCCATGAAAATCGAAACCGCACACCCCTCCCACTTCGAACGCCTGGTCGCGATCTGGGAATCCTCCGTCCGCGCCACTCATCACTTTTTACAGGAAAGCGATATTGCGGCGCTGCGTCCGCTATTGCTCAACGCGTATCTCCCCAACCTCAAGGTCGTGATAGCCCGCGATGACGCAGGCGTTATTCACGGCTTTTTAGGCGTGGATGAAAACCGCATTGAAATGTTGTTTGTGGATGATGCGAGCCGCGGGAAGGGTGTCGGGAAACTGCTGCTTAAACACGCCATCGCAGAGTTCGGCGCGAACGAAGTGGACGTGAATGAGCAGAATCCGCAGGGAGTCGCGTTTTATCGGCATATGGGATTCGAGCAGGTCGGGCGCTCGGAACTTGACGGGCAGGGGGATGCGTTTCCGTTGCTGCATATGCGGTTGGCTAAGTAAATATTTACTTAACGCAGGAATCACACTTGTTAGATATGAAACGCAACGCGTTTTCCTGTTGGAAGTTCAACGTCAATACAAAGTTTCCCACCCATTGCCTCAATGTAGCGCTTAAGAGTGGCAATTTTTAGTTCATTTCCACGTTGCTCTATTTGTGTTACTGCGGGCTGGCTCACCCCCATTAGCTCGGCAACATTTTTTTGCGAAAGTCTGAGCTCTTCACGTAAAAGTTGCAGACCCGTTTCAAGGATCATTTCCTCTGCCATTTCTTTAATTCGTTGTTGGCTTTCCGGTGAGCGTGATGTAATTAATTCATTTAGGGTTTTCACTTGGCTGTCTCCAGGCTTGTCAAATGCCGGGTAAATTCATCATCTGCAATGCGAATGAGTTTTTCATAAAATGCCTTGTCGTTACTCTTGTTGCCTGCGCAAAGCACAATCGCCTGACGTTCGGGGTCAAATGCGAATAAAGCACGAATCGGACGGCCAGCGTATTGAATACGTAACTCTTTCATATTGTTATATTGCGAGCCTTTTACAGTATCGGCATAAGGACGAGGAAGACGAGGTCCATAGTTTTGTAGATTTAGCATGTCTGCCAGTACCTTTTCCTGTAACCCTTCTTCCTGTTCAAGCAACCATAGCTCAAACACCTTTCCGAACAGTACCGTCCACATGCTCTCTTCCATGATAAGCTGTAGCTTATATACAGGATATAAGCTGTAGTTAATAAATGCAATGGCTGTCATTGGCAACCAGGTAGCGAGTGGCAGAAGTATGACAAATACGGTGCATCTAAATGATTGTATTTGTGAGAAATTGCGAGGCGTCTTCCAGTGTTTTTTCGAGTCATGCTGGCAAGGAAGGTAGGGGGCAGTATGACTATGGCTACTCTTTAGATTCTTTTTCCATTTACCAGCCACTTTCTTGCTGAACTTGTAAGTAAGCCTTACATGTTGTTTTTTTATTTAAGCTTAACTTCTTCGCAAACGGCTTTAATATGCCCAGTAATGGCTTGAGGAGAGACTTGTTAAAGAGCCGCAATGGCTGCTTGCGACAGCCAAAGCGTTTCATGTTCAAATCGACATGGGATGCGAACCTTACCGTCCTCACTGGCAACATAACAAATTCACCAGCCGGAAATTAGATTTTGTTTTTATCAACCATGTCGGCTCCGTCTTCTTAACGAATAACCTTGCCTGCCTTCAGGAAGCCAGAAACCGCCGCTAAGCCAGGTGGTTTGTATTTGATTTTACGAGGCGCTTTCCAGGATGCTGAATTTGAATCGCTGCGAGTGCATTCTCTATCTCAACGAGCTTTGCTTTCGTCCGTTTATAATCGTCCTGTAACCGCTGCTCCTGCTCGCTATACGCCACCAGAACGATGCACCCTTTCATCACCTTGACGGTGACCTGCTGTCCGGTATCAAAGCCTGCGGCACGCAGCCACTTGCCAGACAGAATGATATTGGGCGTGGATTTGTCGAAAACATTCGGGCGGTATCCCACAATTAACGAACGCTCGGTTCCGGATTGGTCGGTGTCTGGGGTAGAATGCGAATCAGCCATAATCAACTCCTTGATAGTTGGTGAGGTTAGACGCTCCGGCTGTGTTCCCGCACATCGGGGCGTTGTTAGTAGAGGAGGTTTAGGTGGCCTCCTATATATGGCAGAGTAGATGGATAGGTGGCCTCATGTCAATCATATCGCGCGAAAAAAAACCAAAAGGCGGTGGGCAGTCTCCGCAGTTTAAGATGCGTATTGATCCGGCATTGAAAGAACAGCTGGATACTGTGGCGGCTGAGGAAGGGGTGAGTTTGGCTAGTTGGTTAAAAGGGTTAGCTAGGGAAGCATTACTTGGCCGAGGAATTACCCCAAAAGGTTAAATCGAAAAAAAATGGCATAACTTTTTGCAAGTTATGCCATCGGTCACAAGCGATTTAGTGTGTGTAGACAGAGTTAACAAACTCAGTATTCATGCGACCTCTTTAATCATATCAGTTTCCATAGGGTGTTCTCAATTCCTTTTTTTGTAGCAGTTTTTCAATAATAGATGCCTCATTATCCCATTCTACAAACCAAGAACGAGATGAGAGTATTTCGTATATTTGAAGTATTTCATCAAGTGGGTAATTATTTTTTTCTAAAGTGATAGATATTACTTTAAGTTTGTCTTTTTTCGTTATGTATGGGCAAGAAATAGAATCAAAGAAAATGTGTGATTGCTCTGAATAAATTAGAGAGCTGCTTTCGCTCATCATTGTTTTAATTCTAGAAACAATTTTATTTTTAATTTTGAGGTATTTTTTATCATTCTTGATATAAAAAAGACCTACCATCATTTCGAAGTAATGGCATGTATCGTCACTTATGCCGAGTATATCAAGTAATTTATCGCAAGATATTTTTGTATTTTCAGTAAAAGATCCTAGTGTGATTATTAAATTTAAAATCTCTAGACTGTAAACTGGTTTGTTCTTGATAAAGAAATTAAGTATTGACGTTGATTCATCACTTATTTTTTTTAAAATTCGCTCTTTTTTTTCTTCCCGTATATTATCTGATAATCGCTTTAATATGATAATTATTTGGCTGACTAAATATGTGCTTCGGACGCGCAAATCCATCGAGTAAATGAAAAATGTCAGTTCAAGTAAAATTAAAATGAATCGACATAATCTTTCTTCTTGTGTTTCATTTTCGATATTTTTCAGGTCGCGATCCAAAGCGGATACCTTTATTTTTATTAATGTAAATAAATATCCAGTAATGCTGTTGAAATCGACATTTGAATCTTTAATTAAGCACTTGATATCTCTAATAGTTCTATTAGCTAGAAGATCGTAGCGATTTAGGTTTTTAATTATAGAAATGTTATGATGTGGAGTTGATTCTTCATCATTAATATTAACAGTTGTTTCTGATTCTAGGACATCGAAAAGTGTCTCCAATCTTTCCTGGATTTTTATTTTTGCAGATGTTACAGATGTTATTATGGGGGTTTTATATTCTAAATATTTGGATTCATTGCAATAAAGTTTGTATTTCTCTAATTCTTTTTTTATAACTTGTAAGACATTATCTCGAATGTTTTCTTTGTTGAAAAATAAAAAATAATCATCAACATATCTTTTTATTACATAATCATTTCCTTCATGTAATTTATCTATGGATAATGATTTCTTAATCTGTATGTCAATTGATTGAAGTATGATCTCTGCAAAAATCCTAGAGAATTCAGGGCCGATAACAATACCATGAGTTCTTCCATAGTTCGCTTGTTCTAAAGCTGAAGAGAAAGCATTTTCAAAATTATTATGTTTCATTGCTTCTTTTGCTATATCTTCACTTCTTAAACTAGTCATAAGCATTGAGGTTGTAATTGAATCAAAGCACTTTGAAATGTCTAGTTTCAATAATGAATGGAATTTTTTTTCAATCTTATGAAATTCATAACTATCATAAAATTTATATAAAAAATCATATCTTTTATATTTGAAAAAGGAGCTGGCGTATTTAGGTGGAACATTTTCGATGTCACCCTCTACACCTTCATCTTTATATTTATCATGAGCTCTAAAACTAGATTTTTCGTAGTATAAGCTTGCTACACTGTTAGCTGCTCTTAAGCTATAAGAACTTCTTGAGCATAAATGTGTAATTAGCGTTGCGTATTTTTTATATACCTCAGTGAACTTAATTTGGCTTGATGGATGTATGAGATATAACTTTCTGTCAGAATTTTTATCTTTTTTAATATAATATTCATATGGTTTTTTATCAGTATACTGTAAAAGTATTTTAGATAGAAAAGGTGAGTTTTTTATTGTCTTGTTTTTTAAAGAATTATAAAAACCTTCATTTGTAAAAATAAACGGAAGTTCATAAGGTAGGACATCAGTTAATATAACTCTATTAAAGTCACTTTTAGTTAGTTTAATATATCTAGACACATTCAACTCCAGCACTGTTTGATTTTTTGAATATCGTTTTGCGAGAATTCATGAAAAATAGCTTTACTATGACCATTTATAAAGCAATGGGAGATCAGTTTTCTTCTCGTTGATAATGGGATTTTTTGAACGGCTTTTCCAATAGAGTTCGTTTTTTTACAAAATAGCAATTTCTTAAGATAGTCATTTAGAGTTGATAAGTTATCATATGTATTTATAAATTTATTGTTGTAATAAACCCCCCCTTTCAATGAATGAGGATCTTCTTCAGAATATTGTTTTTGATAATTAGTATCTATTTTTACAGTGTAATTTCCAGTGAGGAATTGTATTCTTTTAGTAAGTAAAATTTCATCAGGATCTTTACTATATGAAAGTATTGCATGTATAATTCTTGTTTTTATTTTCTTTATTTTTTTTTCTGACATATCAATGGTTAACTTACGTAGTTTATAATTGTTATTAATTTGATGTATGCAGTAGTCATAGCCAAGGAAGTTGAATTTAATGGTTTTATCCATAGCATCTATTGCTGCTATTTTATAACTATTTGACTTGCTGTTTAGCGATAAACCCTTTTCGGAGAATATATTTATCAAATAGTTCATGTCGAGCTTTTCATCATGAGTTATGATGATTATATCATCTACATAGCGAGCATAAAAGTAAACGCCAGCTTCCGAGCGAATATGACTATCGATTTCTTCCATGTAAATCTCTGAAAGAACTGAGCTTATTGAAAGCCCACGAGGCAATCCCTTTGTAGTAGGTGCTATATTTGATCTAAGAGATTTTAGTATTTTTAAACTTATATGAGATAATATATTATCTGCTTCTAATTTGTTTATTAAACATTCAAAGTTGATTGTTTCAAAAAAATCCTTTACGTCCAGTCTTATTAAATTATATGATGATGTATCTGAAAGAATATTGGTTACCTGAGATATTATGTCTTCTTTATGTGAATATTTTATTCTATACAATCTTTTTATATTATCCGAGATTTTTCGAAGAGCATAGTATTCTTCAGGTGAACTTACTCTGTATACTGTTTTATTATTATAAGTGAATGTGTTAAGAGTATGAAAGGTGAAGGTTTTATTTGTTATCCTGCTAGCTATCGTTGAAAGTGAAGCTGTATATTCAGAAATGTTTCTTCCTAGTTTGAAGTCTATTATCTCTTTTTTTGTGGTTAATTTTAAAAGTGTTTTATCGTCAAACGATTGATTCAGCATTTTAATATATCCTTATAAACTTTTTAATAAAAAATATATTTTAAAAAACCATAAAAGAATAATACTACCGAGAATGACGAGATGATAATATAAGGTATAAATGGTAAATAATTATCAAGACGCGAGCTGAATTTTATTTCATTATCAATGAGGATATTATTTTGTGATTCTTCTCTTTTTTTCTCTGTTTTACCATATATAAATTCGAAATTTTTGTGATTTAGTGATTTAGATTTTAAAATCTCATATTTTGCTCTAATTTTCTTAGTCTTATTGATACTTTCAAGATTCCAAGGAAGATCAGAGATATGATCGATCTTAGATATTAGTTCATTAATTTCTTCACCGCTAACTCTCATTTTTTCTGACTTAATTGAATATGATGAAAATGCAACTACGATTGATAGTGTTGCAATAGTAATAGATGATAATAGTTGGACCAATTCCAGGTCGTTAGCATCAAAGATTTTTCCATTCGAATACTTTTGTATTAGGGTGATAAAAATTAAAATAAAGGAAGATAGCGATAATGAAAATAAGGAGTGGTTATTTAATCGGTCATAGCGACGGGCAGAAAAAAAACGTGCATAAGCAGTGGACTTCATTCTTTTTCTAAGTAACATTAAACTCGAGTGCATTTGAATTATCCATTGTTATTTAATCTATTTACTATAGCAAATGAAATACGAATTCATCAAATTGATAAAATGATAATTAATAAAAGTTTGGGGAACTAAATGAATTTTGGCGGAAGATCACAGGAGTCGAACCTGCCCGGGAACGCTGGCGTCCCCAACTGGATTTGAAGTCCAGCCACCTCACCGGAGATGACGATCTTCCGCGCCTGCATTGCTACATGGAGGCGGGGCGCATTATAGCTACTTTCAGGCATTTACCACATACCCCGACACACTTTTTTCACCTCTCTTTTGACCTGTACCCCCCTGTTTCAGTTAATTCTTAAGAAAATCCTCAGGTTAGCGTTTTGTGCTCTCCGACATTTACCGCGATCACAAAAAACAAGAAACGTAATCTGCTAACCAGAAAACGCAATACCCGCTCATGAAACAATGGTTTAAAACCAATGTAACCGGTCTCAGCGCCCCCTACAGCGTGAAGGATGAATAAAAGATGAGCGAAGTATTGTCAGTAAAAGAGAAGATTGGCTACGGCATGGGAGACGCCGCCAGCCACATCATTTTTGATAACGTTATGTTGTATATGATGTTTTTCTACACCGATATTTTCGGCATTCCCGCCGGGTTTGTCGGCACCATGTTCCTGCTCGCCCGTGCGCTGGATGCAATCTCCGACCCATGTATGGGGCTGATTGCCGACCGCACCCGCAGCCGCTGGGGCAAGTTCCGCCCGTGGATTTTGTTCGGCGCCATCCCGTTCGGCATCGTCTGCGTGCTGGCCTATACCACGCCGGATCTCAGCCTCAACGGCAAAATGGTGTATGCCGCCATTACCTATACGCTGCTGACCCTGCTCTATACCGTGGTTAACATCCCGTACTGCGCATTGGGCGGGGTGATCACCAACGACCCGACGCAGCGTATCTCCCTGCAATCCTGGCGCTTCGTGCTGGCGACGGCGGGCGGCATGCTCTCCACGGTGCTGATGATGCCGCTGGTGAACCTGATCGGCGGCGACGATAAAGCGTTCGGCTTCCAGGGCGGGATCGCCGTCCTGTCGGTGGTCGCGTTCCTGATGCTGGCGTTCTGCTTCTTCACCACCAAAGAGCGCATCCAGGTGCCGCCGAGCACCACCGCCATGCGGGAAGATCTGCGCGACATCTGGCGGAACGATCAGTGGCGCATCGTTGGCGTGCTGACCATCCTCAACATCCTCGCCGTCTGCGTGCGCGGCGGCGCGATGATGTACTACTGCACCTGGATCATGGGCTCGCCGGAAGTGTTCGTCGCGTTCCTCACCACCTACTGCGTCGGCAACCTGATCGGCTCCGCGCTGGCGAAACCGCTCACCGACTGGAAGTGTAAGGTCAGCATCTTCTGGTGGACCAACGCCGCGCTGGCGGTGGTGAGCGTAGCGATGTTCTTTGTGCCGATGCATGCCACCGTGGTGATGTTCGCCTTTATCTTCGTCATCGGCGTGCTGCACCAGCTGGTGACGCCGATCCAGTGGGTGATGATGTCCGATACCGTCGACTATGGCGAATGGACCAACGGCAAACGTCTGACCGGGATCAGCTTTGCGGGCACGCTGTTCGTGCTGAAGCTTGGCCTGGCGCTGGGCGGGGCGATGATCGGCTGGATGCTGGCAGGCGGCGGCTACGACGCGGCAGCCAAAACCCAGAACAGCGCGACCATCAGCATCATTATCGGCCTGTTTACCCTTGCCCCGGCGGTCTGCTACGTGTTGAGCGCCATTATCGCCAAACGCTACTACACGCTGAAAACCCCCTTCCTGACCAAAATCCTGGGCGAGCTGGCGCAGGGTGCGCGCCGCAATCAGCAGGAGTTTGAAAACCTGCCGGTCAGCAAAGAATTGCAGAACTAAGAGGACGAAAGCATGAAAATCAGTGATGGAAACTGGCTTATTCAACCGGGTCTGAACGTGACGTATCCGGTTCAGGTGTTCGACGTGGAGCAGCAGGGCAATGACCTGGTGGTGTACGTTGCGCCGCGCGACGTGCGTGAGCGCACCTGGCAGCTCGACACGCTCATGTTCACGGTGCGCCTGTTTGCCCCGCAGGAGGGGATTGTCGGGGTGCGCATCGAGCACTTCCAGGGCGCGCTGGACAACGGCCCGCACTATCCGCTGAACGTGCTGAAAGACGTGAAGGTCGAGATTGAAAACAACGCGGAATTTGCCGAGCTGAAAAGCGGAAGCGTCAGCGTGCGCGTCACCAAAGGGGAATTCTGGGCGCTGGACTTCCTGCGCAACGGCCAGCGCATTACCGGCAGCCAGCTGAAAAACAACGGTTACGTGCAGGACACCAACACCGAACGCAACTACCTGTTTGAACGTCTCGACCTCGGCGTGGGCGAAACGGTCTACGGTCTGGGCGAGCGCTTCACCGCCCTGGTGCGCAACGGCCAGACGGTCGAAACGTGGAACCGCGACGGCGGCACCAGCACCGAGCAGTCCTACAAAAACATCCCGTTTTATCTGACCAACCGTGGCTACGGCGTGCTGGTGAATCACCCGGAAAACGTCTCGTTCGAAGTGGGTTCGGAGAAAGTCTCCAAAGTGCAGTTCAGCGTCGAAGGGGAATATCTCGAGTACTTCGTGATCGACGGCCCGACGCCAAAAGATGTGCTCAACCGCTATACGCGGTTCACCGGGCGTCCGGCGCTGCCGCCCGCGTGGTCGTTCGGCCTGTGGCTGACCACGTCGTTCACCACTAACTACGACGAAGCGACGGTTAACAGCTTTATCGACGGCATGGCCGAGCGCGATCTGCCGCTGCACGTCTTCCACTTCGACTGCTTCTGGATGAAGGCCTTCCAGTGGTGTGATTTTGAGTGGGACCCGGTGACCTTCCCGGATCCGGAAGGGATGATCCGCCGCCTGAAGGAGAAAGGGCTGAAGGTCTGCGTGTGGATTAACCCGTACATCGGCCAGAAGTCGCCGGTATTTCGCGAACTGAAAGAGAAGGGCTATCTGCTCAAGCGCCCGGACGGCTCCCTGTGGCAGTGGGACAAGTGGCAGCCGGGGCTGGCAATTTATGACTTCACTAACCCGGAAGCGTGCCGGTGGTATGCCGACAAGCTAAAAGGCCTGGTGGACATCGGCGTCGACTGCTTTAAGACCGACTTCGGCGAGCGCATCCCGACGGACGTGCAGTGGTTTGACGGATCCGATCCACAGAAGATGCATAACCATTACGCCTACATCTACAACGAACTGGTGTGGAACGTGCTGAAAGAGACCGTGGGTGAGCAAGAGGCGGTGCTGTTTGCCCGCTCGGCGTCCGTGGGCGCGCAGCAGTTCCCCGTTCACTGGGGGGGTGACTGCTACGCCAACTATGAGTCGATGGCGGAAAGTCTGCGCGGCGGGCTGTCGATTGGCCTGTCCGGCTTTGGGTTCTGGAGCCACGATATCGGCGGATTCGAAAACACCGCCCCGGCGCACGTCTACAAGCGCTGGTGCGCGTTCGGGCTTTTATCCAGCCACAGCCGCCTGCACGGCAGTAAATCTTACCGCGTGCCGTGGGCGTACGATGACGAATCCTGCGACGTGGTGCGTCACTTTACGCAGCTGAAGTGCCGGATGATGCCGTATCTGTACCGTCAGGCGGCGCTGGCGCGCGAGTGCGGTACGCCGATGCTGCGGGCGATGATGCTGGAGTTCCCGGACGATCCGGCGTGCGATTATCTTGACCGCCAGTACATGCTGGGGGATGCGGTGATGGTCGCGCCGGTGTTCTCAGAGGAGGGCGATGTACAGTTCTGGCTACCTGAAGGACGCTGGACGCACCTGTGGCATAACGACGAAATTCAGGGTAGCCGCTGGCATAAGCAACAGCACGACTTCCGCAGCCTGCCAGTCTATGTGCGCGATAACACCCTGCTGGCGCTGGGCAATAACAGCCAGAAACCAGACTATGCGTGGAACGAGGGCACGGCCTTCCAGCTGTTTAACCTGGAGGATGGCGCAACGGCGGTGAGTGAAGTGCCTGCGGCGGACGGCGCGGTGGCGTTTACGCTGAAAGCGTCACGAGAGGGCGATACCGTGACCCTGACCGGCGTGGGTGAGGCGCGAAACTGGTCGGTGTGCTTGCGCAACGTGCAGAAGGTGGGCGGCGTGAAAGGCGGTTCACATGCGGGAAGCGAGTGGGGCGTGGTGGTAAAAGCGGAGGGGAATGAGGTGGTGGTTCACCTCTGAGCGATAAAAATGCCCGGTGGCGGCTATGCCTTACCCGGCCTACGATCCCATGTAGGCCCGGTAAGGCATAGCCGCCACCGGGCTATTTACTGTACCGGAGCCACCGTCGACACCACACCGCCCGTCATCGTCTGCTCTACCTGCTGTTTATCCATATTCACCGCGCTCAGCTTGCCGTTCACCGTCGGCTTCAGCGGCGCATTGGCCTGCACGCTGCCGCTGGCGGTGAGTTGAATATTGCCGTCGCCCGTCACCGGTAGCGCTGGCCAGCCCCACTGCTGCAGCACGTTGAGCGGCACGCCGCGCCCGTTAAGGCTGACGGTGGTTTGCCGTTGCGGCAACTGCGAAACCGTCGCCGTCGCTTCCAGAATGCCTTTCTCGGTAAATGCGCTCAGGTCGGTAATGTTCACCGTGGCGGCGTTGGCATTCAACGCCAGCGACGGACGGCGCACGTCCACGCGGTTAAAGGTCGCCGCCGCGCCGTTCAGGGTTGCGCTGCCGCTCCACACGCCCCACTGGCGGTCTTTCACCAGCTGCAGGTTGGCACCGTAGCCATCCAGGGAGGTGATCTGCCACGGGAAGGCGGGATCGATGTCGATCACCAGGTTGCGGCTCAGGCCGAATTTTTGCAGCGTGACGCTGTTCAGCCATTCCGGTAGCGGCTCCATCCACAGCGTTTTCCAGTTCTGCGGCAGGGTGTATTCCAGACCGGCGATGGCGACATCGTCCAGCACCAGCGCTTTGCCGTCGCGCAGCCAGTTGCCGGAGGTGCGCACCATGCCGCCTTCCCAGCGGGAGGTAAACTGGCGCAGCGCCATACCCTGCGGGGAAAACTCTGCGTTCAGGATCGGGTCAAACAGATGCAGCGAGCCGTAGATAAACTCGCTGGCGTTCATGGACAAACGCCCGTCCTGACTTTGCCAGTCGCCTTTGCTTATCGTCAGGTTGCGCAGGCTTAAATCGAGGTCGGTCACCGCCCAGTCCGGGCCCTGCAGCCGGGCGTCGGTGACCTCCAGACGGCCTATTTGCAGAGAAGGGAGGGTGGCCAGCGGGGCAAAGAAGGCTGTCAGCGTGTTGTCGCTCTGCAGGCGGATCTCATTCAGACGCAGGGTGTCGATAACCCAGCTTCCGTCGGCGTTACGCAGGGCGGAGCCGGTGAGCGAACCGCGCGCCATATCGGCCCCGATAGTGTTCAGCACCACCTCCTTGCCGTTAAGCTGGCCCTCAATTAACACGTTGGTGGCCGGGACGCCGTTAAGGGTCAGCGAGCCAGCGCTCATCTGTATCTGCGCATTTTTCCCCAGCACGTTGCCGGCTTCCGGCTGCCATGGGCTGACGCCGCCCGTCACCTTCTGCGCGCTCAGATCCCATTCGGTATTCGGGCTGTTAAAGGCCATGTTGCTCAGTTGAAGACGATCGGCCTGCAAGGGCAGCGGTGCCGTCTGCGGCGAGAGGTTCAGCGTGCCATCGAAAAGGGTAATGGCGTCCATATGCAGCGGATCGGTCACCTGACGGCTGCTCAGGCCGATATCAACTTTTTTGGCTACCAGCGTGGCAGGTTTACCGTCCCGCCCGAAGGTGACGTTTTCCAGAATAAGATGGGAAGGCGACGAAAAGCGGTGATTCATCTTGTCGAAACTGAGTTCGTAATCGGTATTCACCGTCACCCAGCTGCTGACCTGAGCCGCGCCCCAGCGGGTCTGGAGCAGAATATAGAGCGCCAGTATCACAATGAGCAGGGCTACCAGAAGATAGACGAGCAGCTTTCCAATAAATTTCATGGTCTTCCATCCCGCAAACGTACATAAGGGAGTTATGCACGATTTATGCGCAATCCTCAAGGCGGGAATGGTGTAAATAGATGTCACGGCAGGCATTGACTGCCTGCCGTGAAGGGGATCAGTTCTTTTCAGGCGGGAAAACGAGGTTCAGCACAATAGCGGTGATACCGCCCGCGGCGATGCCGGAAGAGAGCAGGTTTTTCACCCAGTCAGGGGCAAACTGCAGGATCAGCGGCTGCTGAGAAACGCCCAGACCCACGGCCAGCGACAGCGCGATAATCATGATTGCCCGGCGGTTCAGCGGTTCGCGGGAGACGATACGCACCCCGGACGCTGCGATAGTCCCGAACATCACCAGCGTTGCGCCACCCAGCACCGGCTCAGGAATGTGCTGCACAAAGCCGCTCACCGCCGGGAACAGGCCGAGGACGATCAGCATCAGCGCCACCACAAAACCCACGTAGCGGCTGGCGACGCCGGTCAGCTGGATCACGCCGTTGTTCTGGCCGAAGCAGGAGTTCGGGAAGGTATTGAATACCGCAGAAACAAACGAGTTCAGGCCGTTCGCCAGCACGCCGCCTTTCAGGCGCTTCATGTACAGCGGGCCGGACACCGGCTGCTCGGAGACGTCGGAGGTAGCGGTGATATCGCCGATGGTCTCCAGAGAGGTGATCATAAAGACCAGCATCAGCGGCAGGAGCAGACCCCAGTCAATGCCCAGACCGTAGTACAGCGGCGTGGGGACGGTGATCAGCGCGCTGTTGGTCGGTGCGGTGTTCTCCGGCAACATGCCCAGCGCCCACGCCAGCAGATAACCGGCTGCCATGGCGATCACCAGCGAAGCCACGCGCAGGTAAGGGTTACGCTGGCGGTTCAGCAGAATAATGATCGCCAGCACGACGCCCGCCAGCAGCAGGTTTTTCGGCGCGCCGAAGGTATGGTCGCTCATTGCGGCATAGCCGCCGCCGATGGAGGTGAGGCCGACCTGAATTAGCGACAGGCCGATAATCATCACCACCACGCCGGAGACCAGCGGGGTAATGACGCGGCGCGCCAGATGCAGCACGCGGGAGATGACCATTTCCGTGCAGCTTGCCAGCATCAGGGTGCCGAACAGCGCCGCCATCATGGTCGGGACATCCGCACCGCCGGTTTTCAGGGCTGTGCCGCCCATGATCAGCGGCGCCACGAAGTTAAAGCTGGTACCCTGGATCGACAATAATCCCGACCCCACCGGACCCCACGCTTTAATTTGAATAATTGAGGCCACGCCAGAGGCGAAGAGGGACATACTGATGATGTGCTGCGTATCCTGCGCCGGTAAACCGAGCGCCTGGCAGATCAGCAGCGCCGGGGTGATCACCGCGACAAACATCGCCAGAAGATGCTGGCAGGCCGCGAAAAGCGTCTGAGGCAGTGGCGGGCGATCTTCAAGGCGGTAAATCAGTTCGCTATTTTGCTTCTGCGCAATCGGTTGCGCATCAGGCGACTCTATGGTGTTAACGGACATCGGCGGCAATCCCACGGTGGAAAAGCGGGCATTTTATCTGACCACCTGGTAAAAGCAAACGATTGCCAGCAAAAAAAGGGAAGAAAATCTGCCGTTGTGAGCAGGTTTTCTACAACCCGTCGGGAAAAAAAATTACACTTTTTGCGCCGGTGGCTCATGAAGAGCGCAAACCGGCCAGGATAACGCCGCGTGTGTATGGAACACGCGCATAACAGGAGCCTTTTATGATTCATCTCGATACGTTGTCGACCCTTGTTGCCGCAACGCTGGTTCTGCTGCTTGGTCGCAAGCTGGTACACAGTGTTTCCTTTCTGAAAAAGTACACCATTCCTGAACCTGTCGCCGGTGGTTTGCTGGTGGCGCTGGCCCTGCTGGTACTGAAAAAAAGCATGGGCTGGGAAATTGATTTTGATATGTCCCTGAAAGATCCGCTGATGCTGGCCTTCTTTGCCACCATCGGCCTGAACGCCAACCTGGCGAGCCTGCGCTCTGGCGGTAAGGTGCTCGGCGTATTTCTGATTGTCGTGGTGGGACTGCTGCTGATGCAAAACGCCATTGGCATCGGCATGGCGACGCTGCTGGGGCTGGATCCGCTGATGGGTCTGCTGGCGGGTTCGATTACCCTGTCAGGCGGCCATGGTACTGGAGCCGCGTGGAGTAAGCTGTTTATCGAGCGTTACGGCTTTGAAAACGCAACGGAAGTGGCGATGGCCTGCGCAACCTTTGGTCTGGTGCTGGGTGGCCTGATTGGCGGCCCGGTGGCCCGTTATCTCGTTAAACATTCCACCACGCCGAATGGCAGACCGGACGATGAAATGGTGCCCACCGCGTTCGAAAAGCCGGATGTCGGGCGCAGCATCACCTCGCTGGTACTGATTGAAACCATCGCGATGATTGCCATCTGCCTGACCGTGGGCAAAGTGGTTGCGCAATGGCTGGCGGGTACCGCGTTTGAACTTCCGACCTTTGTCTGCGTGTTGTTTATCGGGGTCATTCTGAGCAACGGTCTGGCGCTGATGGGCTTCTACCGCGTGTTTGAACGTGCGGTATCGGTGCTCGGAAACGTCTGTCTGTCGCTGTTCCTGGCGATGGCGCTGATGAGCCTCAAACTGTGGGAGCTGGCCTCGCTGGCGCTGCCGATGGTGGCGATTCTGGCGGTGCAGGCACTGTTTATGGCGCTGTACGCCATGTTCGTGACCTGGCGCCTGATGGGGAAAAACTACGATGCAGCGGTGCTGGCAGCGGGTCACTGCGGGTTTGGTCTGGGGGCAACCCCAACGGCTATTGCCAACATGCAGGCGATCACCGAACGGTTTGGGCCATCGCACATGGCGTTTCTGGTGGTGCCAATGGTCGGGGCGTTCTTTATTGATATCGTCAACGCGCTGGTGATTAAGCTGTACCTGATGCTGCCGATGTTTGCCTGAAATCAGGCGTTGGAATAGCGCTCGGTTTCCGGCATCCAGCGCTCAATTAACGCTGCCGCCTGTTCGGGGTAGCGTTCATGAATATGGCGTGCGAGGCGCTGAACTTCCGGGATCATGGCCTGATCGCGCAGCAAATCCGCCACCTTAAATTCGGCATTTCCCGTCTGACGCGTGCCCAGCAATTCGCCCGGGCCGCGTATCTCAAGGTCTTTTTGTGCAATCACAAAACCGTCGTTGCTGTCGCGCAGCACCTGCAAACGCATCTGGGCAGTTTTTGAGAGCGGCGCTTTATAGAGCAGCACGCAGTGGGAGGCCACTGCGCCACGCCCAACGCGCCCACGCAGCTGGTGGAGCTGAGCAAGGCCAAGACGCTCCGGGTTTTCGATGATCATCAGGCTGGAGTTGGGGACGTCGACGCCCACTTCAATAACCGTCGTCGCGACCAGTAAATGCAGCTCACCCTGTTTGAACGCCTGCATCACCGCCTGTTTTTCGGCAGGCTTCATGCGCCCGTGAACCAGACCCACGTTTAGCTCCGGCAGCGCCAGCTTTAGCTCTTCCCACGTTGCTTCAGCAGCCTGCGCTTCAAGCAGTTCTGACTCTTCAATCAGGGTGCAGACCCAATAGGCCTGACGCCCTTCGTGGGTACAGGCGTTGCGCACGCGGTCGATGATATCGCTGCGGCGCGTATCCGGTATGGCGACCGTCGTGACCGGCGTACGCCCCGGCGGCAGTTCATCGATGGTGGAGGTATCCAGATCGGCATAGGCGGTCATCGCCAGGGTGCGCGGGATTGGCGTGGCGGTCATGATCAGCTGATGCGGATGGAAGCCCTGCTGCAGCCCTTTTTCCCACAGCGCCAGACGTTGATGCACGCCGAAGCGGTGCTGTTCGTCGATAATCACCAGCGCAAGGCCGTTAAACAGTACCTGCTCCTGGAAGATAGCGTGTGTGCCGACAATCATCTGCACCTGGCCGCTGGCGATGGCTTCCTGCTGCGCAAGACGCGCTTTGCCTTTTTGCTTCCCGGCAAGCCAGCCTACCTCAATCCCGAGCGGCGCGAACCAGGCGCGGAAATTATTGGCGTGCTGTTCAGCCAGCAGCTCGGTCGGCGCCATCAGCGCCACCTGTTTACCGTGGGCAATCGCGCGCAGTGCTGCCAGGGCGGCAACCAGCGTTTTACCGGACCCGACGTCGCCCTGCACCAGGCGCATCATCGGCACGTCGAGGGCCATATCGCGTTCAATCTCGGCCGTTACGCGCGCTTGTGCGCCGGTCGGCTTAAACGGCAGAGAGGCCAGCAGCTTATCTTTGAGCGCATCATTCTGGCTTAACGGCTGAGCGTGGAAACGCTGCGCGCCTGCGCGAAGCGCCAGCATGCTCAGGTTATGTGCCAGTAATTCCTCAAGGATAAGACGCCGTTGTGCGGGATGTTTGCCGCTTTCTAAATCGCTGAGCTGTAATGTGGGTGGTGGACGATGCAGTGTGCGCAGTGCCTCGGGCAGGCTCATCATGCCCTGTGCCAGCTCGGGGGGCAGAAGTTCGGTAATCGCGCAGGTATCCAGCAGCTCCAGCGCCTGATCGGTGAGTTTACGCAGCGTTGCCTGCTTAATGCCTTCAGTCGTCGGGTAAACCGGCGTAAGCGTCTCCTGCAGTTCCGGTGTGCTGAGGTCGCCCTGCACGCGGTACTCCGGGTGGATCATCTCTGCGCCGTATTTACCGCGTTTGGCTTCGCCATAGGCCAGCACTCGGCGGCCTGTCGCCAGGCTGTTTTTCATCGCTGCGCTGAAGTTGAAAAAACGCATGGTGAGAATGCCGGTACCGTCGCTGATCTGACAGGTCATCATCCGGCGTCCACCAAACGTGATGTTGCAGTTCAGGACTTCGCCTTCAACGGTGGCGTAAATGGCAGGCAGCAGATCGCCAATTTTGTAGAGCTGAGTGCGGTCTTCGTAACGCAGAGGGAGGTGCAGGAGGAGATCCTGCACGGTATGCAGGCCAATTTTTGCCAGCTTACTGCTTTGCGCCGCGCCCACGCCCGTCAGGCTATTGAGCGGAATGGCATCCAGCAGGCGGCCTTTCATCAGTTACCCGGCGTACTGCATGGTGGACCACCACTCGGCATCGGCTTCAATTTCGCCCTGCGCGTTGACGTGGGGGTAAGGCAATTTTTTCTGCTTCGCGACGCGAGCCAGCACCGGATAACCGCCTTCAAACAGCAGGCGCTGCTGTTCCTCTTCCGGCAGCATACTGTTGCTGCGCTCGTACATTCCGGCGTTCTGGCGCTGGCGCTGCGCTTCATACAGAATCAGCGCAGAGGCAACCGACACGTTCAGGGACTGAACCATACCGATCATCGGGATGATGATGTCCTGATCCGCCAGATCCAGCGCTTCCTGGGTGATCCCGGTTTTCTCCTGCCCCATCAAAATGCAGGTTGGGCGGGTGTAGTCGATCTCGCGGAAATCCACAGCTTTAGCAGAAAGGTGAGTCGCAAGAACCTGCATACCGCGGCCTTTCAGGTGCGATACGGCTTCACCAATCGTCTGATGCGTTTTGACGGACACCCAGCTGTTGCTGCCTGCGGCAGCAGACACCATGTTTCGCATGCGGGTGCCCGGCCAGACGGCGTGCACTTCATGCACGCCGACGGCGTCTGCGGTACGAACGATAGCAGAGACGTTATGAGGCTTATGAACCTGCTCCATGCAGACCGTCAGGTCAGGCTGACGCCTGGCGAGCATTTCGCAGATACGTGTATAACGTTGTGAATTCATAAACCTAGTTTCGGTTTCGGGTAACTTTAATCACGTCCGGCATGACGCGGATCTTGCGCATAATATTCGCCAGATGCACGCGGTCGCGGGCGGTCAGACGAATAAAGGCGCTATAAACGCGGCCGTCTTTTTCTTCCGTATTCAGGCTCTGAATGTTGGACGAGGCCGTGTTGATCGCTGCCGTCAGGTTTGCCAGGGCACCCTGGTGATTGAACATATCCACCTTAATTTCGGTGATAAATTCCTGCGCCGTCTCTTTGTCCCACTCGACCGCCATAAACTTCTCGGCTTCTTTCTGGTAGCCGCGAATGTTACGACAGGATTCATGGTGGATAACCAGCCCTTTACCGGGGCTGACGTGCGCAATAATCGGGTCACCTGGTATTGGACGGCAACATTTTGCGAAGGTGATCAGCACCCCGTCCGCGCCTTTGATTGGCAGATGAGCGTGGCCGGATGCGCCTGGAGCAGAAGGTATCGCTTCGCCCTGCTGCAGGTTTTTCGCCACCACGACGCTCATGGCGTTACCGAGACCAATTTCCGCCAGCAGATCGTCCAGAGACGTGAGCTTCATGCGGTCGAGTTCGCGCTGGATATGCTCTGGTGGAATTTCAGCCAGCTTACGGCTACCGCCCAACGCGTGGTTGAGCAGACGGCGTCCCAGGCTGACGGAGTCGTCGCGCTTGAGGTTTTTCAGCAACTGGCGGATTTTGGCGCGCGCTTTGGAGCTCACCACAAAGTTCAACCAGGCCGCGTTCGGGCGTGCGCCCGGTGCGGTAATAATTTCTACCGTCTGGCCGCTGGAGAGCGGCTGAGACAGCGGGTAAGGCTGTCTGTCGACGCGTGCGCCCACGCAGGCATGCCCGATATCGGTATGTACTGCGTAAGCAAAGTCGACCGGCGTTGCGCCCGCAGGCAGTTCGACAATGCGACCTTCTGGGGTGAAAACGTAAATCTCATCCGGGAAGAGATCGGATTTCACGCTCTCGATAAATTCAAAGGAGCTACCCGCACTCTGCTGCAGTTCCAGCAGGCTCTGCATCCAGCGCTGGGCGCGGATCTGTGCAGTCGTGCTGCTTTCGCCACCGTGCTCTTTATACGCCCAGTGCGCGGCGACACCCATCTCTGCCATCTGGTCCATGTCTTCGGTGCGGATCTGCACTTCGACAGGCACGCCGTGTGGACCGATCATCGAGGTATGCAAAGATTGATAGCCGTTCGCTTTTGGAATGGCGATGTAATCTTTCATGCGCCCCGGACGCGGTTTGTAGAGGCTGTGCATCTGCCCCAGCACGCGATAGCAGGTATCGGCATCGTGGACGATCACGCGGAACGCGTAAATATCCATGATCGAGTGAAAACGCTGCTCTTTGAGCACCATTTTGCAGTAAATCGAGTACAGATGTTTCTCGCGACCGCTGACGCGGCACGGAATACCCGCTTCCTGTAAACGCCCTTCAATTTCCGAGAGGATCTTTTGAATCATCTCTTTACGGTTACCGCGTGCGGCTTTCACCACCTCTTTAATGACGCGATAGCGGTTCGGGTATAACGCTTCAAAACCCAGCTCTTCCAGCTCGGTTTTAATGTGGTGAATACCTAAACGGTGCGCCAGCGGACTGTAAATTTCCAGGGTTTCACGAGCAATGCGGCGACGCTTGTCCGGGCGAAGTGAGCCCAGCGTGCGCATGTTGTGGGTACGGTCAGCGAGTTTGATGAGAATGACGCGGATATCCTGCACCATCGCCATAATCATCTTGCGGAAGTTTTCGGCTTGCGCCTCTTTCTTGTCGCGGAATTTCAGCTTATCAAGCTTAGAGACCCCTTCCACCAGTTCGGCAACGCTTTTGCCAAACAGCTGTTCCATATCCTGGTAGGTGGCAGGGGTATCTTCGATCACGTCATGCAGCAGCGCAGCCATCAGCGTTTCGTAGTCGAGTTTCATCTCGGCCAGAATGCAGGCTACCGCAACAGGGTGCGTGATGTAGGGTTCACCGCTTGAACGTGTCTGGCCCTCGTGAGCGTCACGTGCAACGAGATACGCCTGCTGAAGACGCTTAATCTGGTCTTCAGGCAGGTAGGTTTGAATCAGTTGATTCAGGCTTTCAAACAGATACAAGGGCGACCCGCAGGTTTAATTAACGACGACCTTCAGCAATGGCGGTTACGGCCTGCAGTTCTGCGGCTTCCTGCTCTTGCTGCTCCTGGCGCTCACGCACGTCGAGGATCTGGTTGTTGATCAGACCTTCTTCGATTTCGCGAAGTGCAATAACGGTGGTTTTATCGTTTTCTTCCGGTACCAGCGGATCTTTACCGCCTACCTGCATCTGACGAGCGCGACGCGCGGCGACCAGTACCAGGTCAAAACGGTTACCAATTTTCTCTACAGCGTCCTGAACAGTTACGCGTGCCATACTTAAAATGCTCCACAGGTGAAGAAATGACTGGGCATGATACTGAAAGTGGGTTCAGTCTGCCAACAGTTTGGTGATTAATGCGTCATGTCGCTGCTTCTGGCGGCTCATACGCAGACGTTCTGCGCGAAGGATGGTTTTGAGATCGCTCAGCGCGGCATCAAAATCATCATTCACAATAAGGTAATCATATTCCGCGTAATGGCTCATTTCTGCAACTGCCTGGGCCATACGCTTTGCAATCACGTCTTCGCTGTCCTGACCACGGCCACGCAGACGGCGATCCAGCTCATCTTTCGATGGCGGTAAAATAAAGATACTGCGTGACTCCGGCATTTTCTTACGAATTTGCTGTGCGCCCTGCCAGTCGATATCCAGGAAGACATTCACGCCCGTGGCCAGAACCTGCTCAATGGTTTCACGCGAGGTACCGTAGTAGTTACCAAACACTTCAGCGTGTTCAAGAAACGCATCCCTGGCGATCATCGCTCTGAACTCGTCGTGATCCACAAAGAAATAGTGTTCACCGTGCACTTCACCCGGACGCGGCTTACGCGTGGTGTGAGAAACAGATACCTGTGTGTCGTACAACGGTTGGGTTTTTAACAGTGCCTGAATAAGGCTGGATTTACCCGCGCCACTAGGGGCAGAAACAATATAAAGCGTGCCTTGAGCCATGAGAGTCTTTTGTATGTGTTAGCGAAGAAGTCCTACATACGGGCTTATTATACACGTCGGCGCAGTGTGACGTAGCCTTTGTCACACTTTTTCCCCTGGATTATTGAATTTTGCGTACCGTTTTCAGGTTTTACCCGCGGTTTGCTGCAATAAAAATGAATACTGGATAGCGTCTCGCATGATGAGAAGTTGTTATTAGCCATGTTTCTCACGTCAGGTTATACCTCCGGCATTGCAAAGGAGGGGTAGCGATGTGGCGATGGATAAGCGGGTTAATGCTGTTGTGGTGTGGTTATGGGGCGGCGGTGTGTCCGGTGTGGTCACAGGCTAAAGCCGGAAAAGAGATTGCATCCTTAAGCGCACAGATCAAACGCTGGGATGAAGCCTACTGGAAGCAGGGCGTCAGCGAGGTCAACGACGAGGTATACGACCAGCTCAACGGACGCTTAGCCCAGTGGCAGCGCTGTTTTGGCCATGATCTCTCAGAGAACACCTTACCTGCGCTGACGGGAAGCGTAAAACATCCTGTTGCCCATACGGGGGTGCATAAGGCCGCCAGCAAAGAAGCGCTAGGTCAGTGGATGCGAGGCCAGAAAAATCTCTGGATGCAGCCAAAAGTCGACGGCGTGGCGGTGACGCTGGTGTATCGCAACGGAAAGCTCGCCCAGGCTATCAGTCGCGGTAATGGGTTAAAAGGTGAGGACTGGACCGCTCGCGTGCGTTTGATTCCGTCAGTGCCTAAAGAGGTATCCGGCGCGCTGGCAAACAGCGTCCTGCAGGGGGAGCTTTTCTGGATGCGCGAGAATCATATTCAGCGGCAGATGGGCGGAATGAATGCACGCGCAAAAGTGGCGGGGGCGATGATGCGGCAGAACGACGGTGCGCTTCTGAACCAGACAGGAATATTTATCTGGGCCTGGCCGGATGGTCCGAAAGAGATGGAAAGTATGCTTTCTGCGCTGTCCGGAGCAGGGTTTTCCCTGACGGCGCCCTATACTTTGCCCGCCCGAACGGTTGATGAAGTTGAAAAGCAGCGTTTGGCCTGGCAAAACACAGCATTACCCTTTGCCACGGATGGCATTGTGGTTCGGTCCGCGGAGTCGCCTTCAGGGGAGCGCTGGCTGCCTGGCGAAGGCAACTGGGTCATGGCGTGGAAATATCCGCCAGTTGCGCAGGTTGCTGAGGTCAGGGATATTCATTTTTCAGTTGGGCGTACGGGTAAAATTTCCGTCGTGGCGGCGCTGGAGCCGGTGCAACTGGATGATAAACAGGTACAGCGGGTGAGCCTGGGGTCGGTTGGACGCTGGCAGAGGCTGGATATTGCCCCTGGCGATCAGATCCAGGTGAGCCTTGCCGGGCAGGGTATCCCACGGTTTGATAAGGTTATCTGGCGAGGGACGGACAGACAAAAACCAGAACCACCGGCCTCGCGTTTTCACTCCCTGAGCTGTTTTTATGCTTCGCCAGAGTGTATGGAACAGTTCTTCGCCCGGTTGACGTGGCTCAGTTCTAAGCAGGTATTCAACATTGAAGGATTAGGCGAGTCAGGCTGGCGAACACTCTGGCAGGCGCATCGTTTTGAACATCTCTTCTCATGGCTGCTCTTAACGCAGGCGCAGCTCCAGTCTACGCCGGGGTTTTCTCCAGCGCGGGGGCTGGCGCTCTGGCATCGCTTCAACCTGGTACGTGAACAACCTTTTATCCACTGGATGATGGCGTTGGGTGCGCCATTGCCACAAGCCTCGCTGAAGGCGTTGGGGGATATGTCATGGCAACAGATGCGTGAACGCAGCGCAAAGGCGTGGCAGGCCTTGCCGGGTACGGGGGAAGAGAGGACGCGGCAGATCGTGAGCTGGATAAATGCACCAGAGATTGATGTGCTGGTCCGGTGGCTTGCCCGGCAGCACATCAACGGTTTCTGAGATCAGTGTACGCCGTGCTTATAGTGAAACACGGGCAGTCCCAGCTTCAGACGCAGCGCCAGCATGCGGGCCGTAAAGCCAAACAGCAGCGTAGAGATAACCACCACATCATGGTTAGAAACATAATGCTGCAGGGCGATGTAGAGCACCGCCGCGGCGAAGGAAATGCCGGCATAAAGCTCTTTTTGAAAGACCAGGGGAATGCGTTTACAGAACATATCGCGCAGTACGCCGCCGAACACCCCCGTGACTACAGCAGCAATGGTGGCGATAACTGGTCCTTCACCCATATCGAGCGCTATTTGTGCTCCGATGATCGAAAAGACAATCAGCCCCAGCGCATCCAGCACCAGAAACAGACGGCGCAGATGGGGCATAACGGGTGCCACAATGGTGGTTAACACGGCGGCTGTTGCCACAATAATCACATACTCAGGGTGTTTAACCCAGCCGAGAGGGTAATGGCCAAGCAGGATATCGCGCACGGATCCGCCGCCCAGCGCGGTCGCGGTGGCAATAATGATCACGCCGAAGGTGTCCATGCGGCGTCGTCCGGCTGCAAGTGCGCCGGTCATGGCTTCTGCGGTGATACCAATAAGATAAAGAGTGTGAAGCAGCATATACCCTCCGGTCAGAACGCGGGCAGGTTAGCGATTTGTGCGCAAGATCACGATTGAGATTTTCTAAGGTGAATCCCTTTGCGCTATAAAAATTTATTCATTTCCCTTAAAGGGGCCTGATAAATGGAGGTAAGGAAGGAGAGTGGGTGGAAATTCGGATTAAAAATACTAATGGGTGGTGTCCAGCGGACACCACCTGAAAGCGATTACTCGATATTCTGGATTTGCTCACGCATCTGCTCAATCAGCACCTTCAGCTCGATCGCTGAGTTGGTTACTTCAGCATTGATCGACTTAGATGCCAGGGTGTTCGACTCGCGGTTGAACTCCTGCATCATAAAGTCGAGGCGGCGGCCTACCGCTTCCTTCTTCTTCAGGATGTTGTAGGTCTCTTTCACGTGTGCTTCCAGACGATCCAGCTCTTCGGCAACGTCAATACGCTGCGCCATCAGCACCAGCTCTTGTTCCAGACGGGTGTTTTCCAGCTGAACTTCCGCTTCTTCCAGTTTGGCTACCAGACGCTCGCGCTGCCATTGCAGCACTTCCGGCATATGGGTGCGGACTTTTGCCACTTCGGCGCTTACGCCTTCAAGACGCTGCTCAATCATCGCTTTCAGCGCCTGGCCTTCGGTTTCGCGGGCCACGATAAAGTCATCCAGGGTACCGTCGAGGGCGGCAAGGATTTCGGCGGCGATGGCATCCAGATCCTGCTCACCGGCAGCCATGACGCCAGGCCAGCGCAGAATATCAACCGGGTTGATTTCGCCTTCATCACTTTGCATTTTGACCCAGTTCGCCGCATTCACGAGCTGTTTAGCCAGTTTTTCATTCAGGATCAGTTCGCCCTGCGCACTGGCATCAGGCTCAAAACGCAGGTTACATTCCACTTTACCGCGCGTCAGACGAGTACGGATGCGCTCGCGTACAACGGGCTCGAGGCTGCGGAACTGCTCCGGCATACGGAAATATGTTTCCAGATAGCGCTGGTTTACCGAGCGCATTTCCCAGGTAGCGCTACCCCAGCTACCCTTGATTTCACGCCGGGCGTAGGCGGTCATACTGCGGATCATAGACATTCCCGTTTTTAAAGGAGAGATGGGGGGATTATAGCTTTCGGGGGCTTCTCAGGATAGGAATAAGCGTCCTTTATCCGTATAATGCGCAGCCACATTCGTTTCAAGCCGGAGAATCCATCATGCGTCCATCAGGTCGTAGCGCCAATCAGGTGCGTCCCGTCACCCTGACCCGTAACTATACAAAACACGCTGAAGGTTCCGTGCTGGTTGAGTTTGGTGACACCAAAGTACTGTGCACCGCGTCCATCGAAGAAGGTGTTCCGCGTTTCCTGAAAGGCCAGGGCCAGGGCTGGATCACCGCAGAATACGGCATGCTGCCGCGCGCGACCCACACCCGTAACGCCCGTGAAGCGGCGAAGGGTAAGCAGGGTGGCCGTACCATGGAAATTCAGCGTCTGATCGCGCGTGCGCTACGCGCCGCTGTGGACCTGAAAACTCTCGGTGAATTTACGATTACGCTCGACTGCGACGTGATTCAGGCTGATGGCGGCACGCGTACCGCGTCCATTACCGGTGCCTGTGTGGCGCTGGCCGATGCCCTGAACAAACTGGTTGCAGCCGGTAAGCTGAAAACCAACCCAATGAAAGGTATGGTTGCGGCGGTTTCCGTGGGTATCGTTAACGGTGAAGCGCTGTGCGATCTGGAATACGTCGAAGATTCCGCCGCCGAGACCGACATGAACGTAGTGATGACCGAAGATGGTCGCATCATTGAGGTACAGGGTACGGCGGAAGGCGAGCCGTTCACCCATGAAGAACTTCTTACCCTGCTGGCTCTGGCCCGAGGGGGAATCGAATCTATTGTCACGTCGCAGAAAGCGGCGTTAGAAGATTGATTTTAAAGGCGACCAATGAGTCGCCTTTTTTTTGCCTGCAAGACTGAAACCAAAGGAGCGAATCCATGAAATCGTATCAGCGCCAGTTTATTGAGTTTGCGATTAATAAACAGGTCCTTAAGTTTGGCGAGTTTACGCTGAAATCCGGTCGTAAGAGCCCTTATTTCTTTAACGCCGGGCTGTTTAATACCGGGCGCGATCTGGCGCTGTTGGGTCGTTTCTATGCCGAAGCGCTGATGGATTCCGGAATTGATTTTGACCTGCTTTTTGGCCCGGCCTACAAAGGCATTCCGATTGCGACCACCACCGCAGTAGCGCTGGCGGAACATCACGATCGCGACGTGCCGTACTGCTTTAACCGTAAAGAGGCTAAAACCCACGGTGAAGGCGGTAACCTGGTCGGCAGTGCACTGCAGGGCCGCGTGATGCTGGTGGACGATGTGATCACCGCAGGCACTGCGATTCGTGAATCGATGGAGATTATCCAGGCTCACGGCGCGACGCTGGCTGGCGTACTGATTTCTCTGGATCGTCAGGAGCGTGGGCGCGGCGATATCTCTGCTATCCAGGAAGTTGAGCGTGATTACGGCTGCAAAGTGACCTCTATCATTACCCTGAAAGAGCTGATTGCGTATCTGGAAGAGAAGCCTGAGATGGCGGACCATCTGGCTGCGGTGCGTGCATATCGCGAAGAGTTTGGCGTGTAGCTGAATTGCCCGGTGGCGCTACCGCTTACCGGGCCTACACCACCCGCAGGCCGGATAAGGCGAAGCCGTCATCCGGCACCGGAGTTATTGCAACTGAGCGGCGACGAGCGGCCAGCGGGCGTCAAAATCGTCCGTTGGACGGTATTTAAATTCGCTACGGACAAAGCGTGAGAGCATACCTTCACAAAACGCTAAGATCTGGCTTGCCAGCAATGTCTCATCCATCGTGTATCCTTCGCCTTCACGCATTTTCTTCTCGCGTAGTACCTGGCGCAGCTGCGCTTCAATACGTTCGAAAAGCTGATTAATGCGGCCCTGTAGCCTGTCCTGCTCAAACATCAGCGCGTGGCCAGTGAGGATACGGGTCAAGCCCGGGTTACGTTCACCAAAGCCCAGAATTAACAGCACAATCAGACGCAGACGCGCGGTGGTGTCTTTTTCGTCTTTCAGAATCAGGTTGATGCGTGTGATCAGGCTGTCTTCAATAAACTCAATCAGGCTGTCGAACATCCTGGTTTTGCTGGGGAAATGACGGTACAGCGCCGCCTCAGACACGCCTACAGAGGCGGCCAGTTTAGCGGTGGTGATGCGTTGACTGCCATCGCTGGATTCAAGCATCAGAGCCAGAGATTGAAGTATTTCTTCGCGACGATTCCTTTTCGCGGTTTGTTTTTCTGCCATGTTACAAAATACCCCTGAAAATAAGCACTTGCCAGGCTGGCATCCACACAGCGACCGCAAACGGACGTTTGCGGTTTGTTATTGCATTATGGCGCTGTGAGATACGTGTTTGTTGGGCGTTTATTTGCGCCCGGAATGGCCGAAGCCGCCTTCGCCACGGTCGGTGGCGTCAAAATCTGCCACCAGGTTAAATTCTGCCTGAACCACCGGCACAAAGACCATCTGCGCGATACGCTCGCCCGGTTCAATGGTGAAGCTGTCCTGACCACGGTTCCAGACGGAAACCATCAGTTGACCCTGATAGTCGGAGTCGATCAGACCAACCAGGTTGCCCAGCACAACGCCATGCTTATGGCCAAGGCCAGAGCGTGGCAGGATGACTGCCGCCAGAGACGGGTCAGCAATGTGAATGGCCAGGCCCGTCGGGATCAGGGTGGTGGCACCCGGAGCCAGTTCTACGGCGTCATCGAGACAGGCGCGCAGGTCAAGTCCGGCAGAGCCGGAGGTGGCATAGGTTGGCAGCGGGAATTGCTCGCCAACACGCGGGTCCAGAATCTTAACGTCGATTTTTTTCATCATAACGGGTAACGATCTCGTCCAGTAATTGTTGGCCCAGGAGTTCCTTGCGCTCAAGCGGTAAGATTTTATCTCCATCCTGCCAGAAAAGGTGCAGTGCGTTGCTGTCGCTGTTAAATCCTTGCGTGGCCAGCGATACATCGTTCGCGCAGATTAAATCGAGGTTTTTGCGCGTACGTTTTTGCCGGGCATATTCTTCCACATTATTCGTTTCTGCGGCAAACCCAACAACGTAAGGACGATGGTTTTTTAGTGCGGCGACACCGGCAACAATGTCCGGGTTTTTCACCATTTTTAGCGTTAATTCATCGCCTTGCTTTTTGATTTTCGCATCAGAGATGGTCTCAGCGCGGTAGTCTGCCACGGCCGCACAACCGATGAAAATCTGCTGGCTTTGCGCATGAGCCTGCACGGCGGCTTCCATCTCCAGGGCGGTGGTGACGTTAATGCGCTGCACAAAAGGCGGCGTAGGCAACGAGACCGGACCGCTTACCAGCGTGACGTTGGCGCCGCGTTTTGCTGCGGCGGCGGCAATGGCAAAACCCATTTTGCCGGAACTGTGGTTAGTGATGTAACGCACCGGGTCCAGCGGCTCGCGCGTAGGGCCCGCGGTAATCATGATGTTGAGATGTTGCAGATCGTTGACAGGTGAAAAATGGGCTGCGGCCATGTCGACAATCATCAGTGGATCAAGCATGCGACCCGGGCCCACATCGCCGCAGGCCTGGCTGCCGCTGTCTGGACCCCAGATAAGCAGGCCGCGTGATGCCAGCGTCTCCAGATTATGCTGGGTGGCAGCGTTACGGTACATCTGCTGGTTCATCGCAGGCACAACGGCGACCGGGGCAGGTGTAGCGAGGCATATGGTTGAAACCAAATCGTTCGCCATACCGGCCGCCACTCGGGCAATCAAATCAGCCGTGGCAGGGGCAAGAATCACGAGGTCTGCCCATTTACCAAGCTCAATATGGCCCATTGCGGCTTCGGCGGCCGGATCGAGCAGGCTGTCAGATACCGGGTACCCTGAAACGGCCTGCAGGCTCAGGGGAGTGATAAAGGCTTTGCCGCCTTCGGTTATCGCGACCCGCACATCCGCCCCGCGCTCGCGCAGACGACGCACCAGCTCCGGCGCTTTATAGGCAGCAATACCGCCGCTTACGCCAAGAACGATTTTTTTACCGGCCAGGCTCATCATGATTCTTTCCTGTTGGGTTTCACCAGAGAGCGGGCATTTTATCACAATCCCCTGAGCGCGGTGATTTTGTCCTTAGCTCACTTTGCGAGGCGCTACGCAAGAACGATACGAGGCCGTCGAGTGCCTGACTGGCCTGTGGCAGCATGTGGGTAAAAAGGGAGAAAGAGCATGGAAGAAGAGGATGAACTGCTGCTGCCGCGCGAAAAGTTGCTGCGCAACGGCGTCACCCCATTAACAGACGATGAGCTGCTGGCGCTCTTTTTGCGTACCGGGACCCCGGGGAAAACGGTCTTTACGCTGGCAAAAGAGCTGATCGCTCATTTCGGTTCACTGTATGGCTTGCTGACCGCCGACCTGGTGCAGTTTAAGCATATTGGCGGGATCGGCGTGGCGAAATATGCTCAGCTGAGGGCGATTGCCGAGCTGGCCCGCCGTTTTAACAATGTCCGCATGGAGAAGGAGGCGCCGATCCTGACGCCAGCGATGACGCGTGAATTCCTGCAAAGTCAGTTAACCGATGTTGAACGCGAGATCTTTATGGTGATCTTTCTCGACAACAGGAACCGGGTACTGAAACACAGCCATCTTTTTTCAGGTACCCTGAACCATGTTGAGGTACATCCGCGTGAAATTGTGCGCGAAGCGATAAAAGTGAATGCAGCGGGCGTGATCCTCGCGCATAATCACCCCTCTGGCTGTGCAGAACCGAGCAGAGCTGACAAAGAAATGACCGAGCGCATTATCAAATGCTGTCAATTCATGGACATTCGTGTGCTGGATCATCTGATAATTGGCCGCGGAGAGTACCTTTCTTTTGCCGAACATGGCTGGATTTAGGCTATTTCTGGCGATCCATCGGGATCTTTGTCTGTTCGGGACTTGAGCACACCGCCGAGTCAGCGTATACTACGCCACCTTTGAGAATCTCGGGTTTGGCATTTGGGCCTGGCAATCGAGAGTTCACTTAGAACTATGCGATGACCGGGCTGTAAAGCCTGACGAGGCGCCGATACCCCATACGAAGCTCGAGCTAATTTGATTTTTGGAGAATAGACATGTCCCGAGTCTGCCAAGTTACTGGCAAGCGTCCGGTGACCGGTAACAACCGTTCCCACGCACTGAACGCGACTAAACGCCGTTTCCTGCCGAACCTGCACTCTCACCGTTTCTGGGTTGAGAGCGAGAAGCGTTTTGTCACCCTGCGTGTATCTGCTAAAGGTATGCGTGTAATTGATAAGAAAGGCATCGATACAGTTCTGTCTGAACTGCGTGCCCGTGGCGAAAAGTACTAAGTACTTAAAGAGGAAATAAATCATGGCTAAAGGTATTCGCGAGAAAATCAAGCTGGTTTCTTCTGCTGGTACAGGTCACTTCTACACCACCACGAAGAACAAACGTACTAAGCCGGAAAAACTGGAACTGAAAAAATTCGATCCAGTTGTACGCCAGCACGTACTGTACAAAGAAGCTAAAATCAAATAATTTTAGCCTCCTTGTATTGAAAAACCCCGCAACTGCGGGGTTTTTTGCATTCTGCATCTCAACGGAGGAACCATGCCTGAATTACCTGAGGTAGAGACCAGCCGCCGCGGCATTGAGCCCCATCTGGTCGGCGCGACGATTCTTCATGCTGTCGTTCGCAATGGACGTCTGCGCTGGCCTGTGTCCGATGAGATCCACGCGTTAAGCGATAAACCCGTGCTTAGCGTGCAGCGCCGCGCGAAATACCTGCTGCTGGAGCTGCCTGACGGCTGGATTATCATCCATCTGGGGATGTCCGGGAGCCTGCGCATCCTTACTGAAGAACTGCCCGCGGAAAAGCACGACCACGTCGATCTGGTGATGAGCAACGGCAAAGTGCTGCGTTACACCGACCCACGGCGCTTTGGCGCGTGGCTGTGGACTAAAGAGCTGGACGGGCACAACGTGCTGGCGCATCTGGGCCCGGAGCCGCTCTCAGACGCGTTTAATGCGGAATACCTGAAAGCGAAGTGCGCGAAGAAGAAGAGCCCGATTAAGCCCTGGCTGATGGATAACAAGCTGGTGGTCGGCGTGGGGAATATCTATGCCAGCGAATCGCTGTTTGCCGCCGGGATCCATCCCGATCGGCTGGCCTCTTCACTGTCGGCTCAGGAGTGCGAACTGCTGGTCAGAGTGATTAAAGCGGTATTGCTGCGCTCGATTGAGCAGGGCGGAACCACGCTGAAGGATTTCCTGCAAAGCGACGGCAAGCCGGGCTATTTTGCTCAGGAGCTGCAGGTGTATGGCCGTAAAGGCGAGCCATGCAGAGTCTGCGGAACGCCAGTTATTGCCACGAAGCACGCACAGCGCGCCACGTTCTACTGCCGTCAGTGTCAGAAATAGCGCTACTTTAGCTTTTCTAGCAACGCCTGGTGGACGTTTACCGGCAGGAAGTGGGTAACGTCCCCATGATGGCGAGCCACCTCTTTTACCAGCGTGGACGAGATAAAGGACCACTCTTTGGACGGCATCAGGAATACGCTTTCCAGTTCCGGCATCAGGTGGCGGTTCATGTGCGCCAGCTGCATCTCATACTCGAAGTCTGCCACCGCGCGTAACCCGCGAATCAGGATGTTTGCCTGCTGGGCACGGGCGAAGTTTGCCATCAGGTCGCTGAAGCCCACTACCTCTACATTCGGCAGGTGTGCAATCGCATCGCGGGCAAGCGCAACACGCTCGTCGAGGTCAAACATGGGTTTCTTGCTGGGACTGGCGGCAATCGCCAGAATCACCGTGTCGAACATGCACGCCGCACGGGTGATGATATCAAGATGACCGTTGGTGATCGGATCGAAGGTACCCGGATAAATCGCTTTTGTGCTCATGGCTCACGTTTTCTCTGAGTAGCCGCGGCAGAGCGCCCACAGCTCGGTGTATTTGTTGAAAGTATACTGGGCATTCACCACCGCCAGTAACCAGCCCTGCTTACCGTCCAGCACCCCGCCACGCAGCAGCAACGTTTTCAGAAACGCGCCCAGCGTGTGGGTGAAGATGCCGGTCAGCGTGGCCTTCTTGCCGCGCTGGTGGCGTTCCTGCGCCCACGCAGTGGCATAGCTGAGCTGTTTACGCTGGAAGCTGGCGAAATCGCGGCAGGTCAGGTGTAGCAAATCGCCCGTCAGGGGGATCAGCCGGGCGTTGTCGCAGGCCAGTGACTCATGGACCAGGTTGTCGTTGTACTGATAGCGCTCGCGCTCATAGAGGCGCATTACGCGGTCTGGATACCAGCCGCTGTGGCGCATAAAACGGCCCAGGAAATAGTTACGACGGGCAATGCTGTAGACCGCTTCGGGCTGCGGTGCGGCAAGCACGGTCTGAATGGCTTGCTGGAGTTCCGGGGTGACACGCTCGTCGGTGTCGATCATCAACACGTAATCACCGGTAGCATACTTTTGCGCGCGCTGGCGCTGGATGCCATAGCCTTGCCAGTCCGTATTGATAAAGACCTTTGCACCCGCTGCGCGGGCAACGTCCACCGTGTTGTCCGTGCTGCCGGAGTCAAGGACGACGATTTCGTCAGCCCAGGCGATCGAAGCCAGGCAGTCCGGAAGCAGGTCGGCGGCGTTTTTGGCGATCATCACGACCGACAGACGCGTTGACATTAGTGGCTCCGCTGAGGCAGATAAGGTTGCAGAAGCTGCAGAAGACGGGTGAGTGCGCCCTGGTTCTGATGCAGCACTTCGACGGCATGGCGACCGTACCACAGACGATAATCTTCGTCAGTCAGAAGGGTCGACACCTCTTTGACTACGGAGTCCGCGTCGGTCACGGTAATTAAACCATCGGCCTGCTGCAATTTGGCGCAGATATCTTTGAAGTTAAACGTGTGCGGACCCATCAGCACCGGAATGGCGTGCGCAGCTGGCTCGAGCGGGTTATGGCCGCCGCGTTCCACCAGGCTGCCGCCGACAAAGGCGAGGTCGGCAATGCCGTACAGCAACATCAGCTCGCCCATGGTATCGCCAATCACCACCTGGGTGCTGCCGGAAGGGATCTCACCGCTGCTGCGCAAGGTGAAGCTGAAGCCGCCTTTCTGCACCATTTCACGGGCATCTTTAAAACGCTCCGGATGGCGGGGAACGAGGATCAGCAGTAAATCAGGGAATTTTTCCAGCAGCTTGCGGTGCGCCTGCAGGATGATCTCTTCTTCGCCATCATGGGTACTGGTTGCAATCCAGACCTGACGACGCGGGGCCCACTGGCGACGCAGCGTGATCGCGCGGGCGGCGAGTTCAGGGGTAACAGAAATATCAAATTTCAGGCTGCCCGTTACCGCAAGCTGGTTGCGTTTCAGGCCCAGCGCGATAAAGCGTGCGGCATCTTCTTCATTCTGCGCGGCAATCAGGGTGATTTTGCTCAGGAGACGGCGCATAAATTTACCCAGCTTGCCGTAGCCTTTCGCTGAGCGCTCTGACAGGCGCGCGTTGGCAATCACCAGTGGAATTTTACGGGCATGCAGGGCGGAAATCATGTTCGGCCACAGTTCAGTTTCCATCACGATCACCAGTTTCGGGCGAACGGTATTCAGGAAACGATTCATGGCGCAGGGCAGATCGTAAGGGAGGTAGACGTGATGAACGTCTTTGCCAAAGGCGGATAACGCGCGCTCTGAGCCGGTCGGGGTCATCGTCGTGACGGTGATGGGCAGCGACGGGTAGCGGTGACGCAGGGCGCGAACCAGTGGGATCGCTGCCAGCGTTTCACCAACAGAAACGGAATGCAGCAGAATACCGTCCGGAGCGACTTTATTGCGGCAAAAGCCATAGCGCTCAGCCCAGCGTTTACGATACGCAGGCGCTTTACGGCTACGAAGCAACAGTCTCAGCCACACCAGTGGCTGAATGATGTAGAGCAGGGCGGTATACAACAATTCCAAGCGATTATCCGTTTTTTAGTTTCGGCCGGGAAATTCTAAGCATTTAAGCGTGCTAAAGCTATCTCTTATGCCAGATACCGTTTTAAACGGAAGTAGCGTCGACCCAGACGCCAGCGCAAACGCGGACTTTTAGCACTTTTCCAGATAAGCTTCCAGATCCCGGTATCAAAGAACTCTTTGATAATCATGGTCTTCTTCGCCTCATCCTTCATGTTGTCGAAGGTGTGAATGATCCCCAGCCCCTCTTTGGCGATTTGCCAGTGGCAAGCCGGGATATTTTTCACTTTATCCGGGTAACGCTGGTTAATGGCGTCAAGCATCTGCAGAATTTTCATGTAATGACGAGCGGAGCGAATCAGCGTGTCGTCATTATCCGGAGTATGCGATACCGAAGCAGAGTGAATGTAGTAGTCATAAAAGCGTTCGCTGGTGTACTGAACGCGTTCCGCGGCAAGCAGCACTTCGGTCGTCCACGGAATATCCTGATGGCGAAGGCCGGGTTCAAAATGGAAACTGTGTTTACGAATAAAGTCGTGGCGATAGATGTTTAACCAGGTGACGTGCAGGAACTTTCGTGAATCCAGCGCCTTCTTTAACCACGCCGGGCCAGTCATGACATCCGTCGAGGCGAGTTTATCTTCAGGGAAAATAGGGCGAGAGGGTTTCTTGTTGTTTTCCCAGACGTAGTTCCCATTGCAGGTCGCGACATCCAAATCCTGCGTGACGGCCATATCCAGAAGACGCTGGTACATGCCCGGCTTGAAGACATCATCAATATCCGGGAAAGAGAGATACTGACCCGTTGCTACGGCCAGGCCGGTATTACGCGCGATGGATACGCCCTGATTTTGCTGTTCAATCACCTGCAACTGCGGCAATTTTTCACGCCAGCTTTCGACGATCTGCATCGAACGGTCAGTAGAGCCGTCATTGACAATAATGACTTCCATGCTGTCGATGCGTTGATTCACAAGGCAGGTAAAGAACTGATCCAGAAAAGCTTCACCGTTATATACGGCAACCACCACGCTTAATAATGGCGCTGAATTTTGCATAAGAAACCTGATTATTTTTGATTGTCTACCAAAGCAATATATTGCCGGCAAATGGCATTGATGCCGAACGACGCAATGGTTGCACCGCCAACGACCGGCGGGGAGGTATAAATATCGACCAGCGTTTTTGCCAGTGATTCGTCGTTTAACTCTGACAGCCCGCGCGCCAGGTCTCCCGTGAGGATTTCAGCGGGGCCTCCTGGACAATTTGTACTGACCGGCGGGGTCTGGCAGATAATGGATTCGACCAGCACATTACCAAAACCTTCGCAGTCAGAACTTAACACTAAGAGCCGCGCCCCTTTTATCCAGGGGTAGGGGTTGGCGTCGAATGGGCGGAAAACCGTTTTGTTTTCAATACCCAAATCTCTGGCAAGCTGCTGTAATTTTTGGATTTTGGCGTCGGATCCATTGCCCATCATGACCAGTGTAGTGTCAAGTTGACTCAGTGCGAACGCACGTAAAAGCCGATCGTGACGTTTGTGCTCATGGAAGCGGCCAACATGAATGATGTAATCCTTCCCTTGCATTTCAAAGGGGGCATCAGCCAGACGCTGAATTTCAGGGATATCAAACGGGTTATGGATTACCGCTTTGCGTCGAAGCGTGAGCGCCAGCGTCTCTGAAAGATCTTTCAACACGGCGCCTGAAACAGCGACAACATTACGATTTTCGTAGGTATGACGAATTTTAAGATGCTTAAACCAGCGAGAAAGCCCGCGGCGATGGCGCAAATAGGAGAACGAGAACATGCCATGCACGCAAAACCAGACTTTATCGCGTTCCAGCGCACGGCAGTGTGCAACAATGCGGTCGGTTTTGTGCAAATGAGAGAACACAACGTCAAATTTTCCGCTGCGTTCAGCCCGCTCAATAGCCCGATCCAGCAGATGGGCGCGGCGTGGGATCTCCGTCAGCTTTCGCCACGGTTTTTTGCAGGTATCCTGAACAACCTGATAATCAATGCCTTCCGGGATGGCGTAATCGCACACTTTCCGCAGGGAGAAGAGAGAGACCTGATGTCCCATTTCTATCAATCCACTGGAAAGTGTAAGAACCGTTTTTTCAGCTCCCCCACCGGGTAAACCATCAATAATCATTAGGATGCGCATTTTTAATCCAGTAATTTTTGATAAAGCGAAATAAGCTGACTTGACAGTTTTTCGGGGGTGGCGTCTTTCACACGTTCCCGTGCCGCGCGTCCCATATTGTAATTTTTTTCCAGAGAAGGAATGGCGGATATCGCTTCCTTCAATGTCTTGATATCAAGGGCGTCGCAATAAAATCCGTTCTGGCCTTGCTGAATAAATTCAGCGCCTCCGCAACTCTCTGAAGTAATGACGGGTAAACCGCAGGCCATTGCTTCAAGAATGACGTTAGGAAAGGGATCATACAGCGTTGGCAACAGTAAACCATCGGATAGCTGATAAAAAGGAAGCGTTTCTTTTTGCATCCCCAGGAAACGGATTTGCCCTTCGCAGCCGAGTGAACGGGCAAGATCGCGATAACGACGTTCTGCTTTATCCTGTCCAACCACAATCAGCCATGCCGCTGTTCCAGCGATAGCCCGTATGGCGCTGGCAAGGCCTTTTCGTTCGAACCCGGAGCCGACAAAACAGAACACTACGGCATCGGCTGGCAAACCAAATTGCTGACGCAACGCGGCACGTTGTGCCTCCTGAGCCGGAACGAAGCGGCTGGAATCAATAGAATTATAAATTACATGTATTTTTTTTGCGTCAATATCAAAATCTTCGACAATTTCGCGTTTGATCATCTCCGCATTACAGATAACCGCTTTGAGTTCCGGTGCCTGGTACATCTCTCGTTCGGCATGCATCACATAGCGGTGATAGCGATCGACCATCAGCATCTTTGCACGCCAGGCGGGTAGAATGCGTGCACGCTGCAGTAGCCAGCGGCGGTGGACGCCATCGCCTGCGCGGTAGATGTCACAGCCCGGGATTCGCTCGTGGCTTTGCACAATATCAAACTGTTGTTGTTGCCACAGTTCACGTGCGGCATGAGCAAAACCACGCTCGCGGCTGATGCGGCCCCACTTTCGCGGATCGCAAATGTGGATATGCCAGTCGTCCTGCTTTTCTCCCTGCCATTCACGGGTGATGACATTCAGCTCAAGATTTTGGTTGCTTAACGCGGTGAGCGCGCGGGAGACGAACCGTTCCGCTCCGCCATCAGGACGATATTTTTGGCGCACAATCGCCAGACGATGGTGTTTCATGACAGATATCTCTTTGCAGCAGAGACGACAGCATCCACGGGAATGGCGTCGAGATAGCGCTCTTTAGTGTTGGTATCAATGGCGTCCGGATCGGGGAGCGGGCCGAAGTCGCCAGCCCAGATAACGTCGCCGTTGACCTGCCACGGAGACCAAAACGTCAGTTTGGAAGGGCCAAAGAGTGCCACGCAGGGCGTCTGCAGCGCGGCGGCCATATGCATCGGAACCGAATCAACCCCAATGAACAGGCAGGCATGATCGATAAGCGCTGCAAGCTGGCGCAGCGTTAATTGACCGGCCAGCGAGACGACGCCGGTCTTCGGTGACGCGGCGAGAATGCGATCGATCATCGCCATCTCTTTTTTATCCGGCCCGGCCGTGAGTACGACGGTATGCCCATCTTGCTGCAGTGCGGTAATAGTTTGCGCCATTTTGTCTTCATCCCAGCATTTGAAGAACCAGCGGGATGTTGGCTGAATCACGATATAGTTATCACTCACACCCTTTTTCTCCAGCTGTTGGCGGGCGAAGTGCCAGTCATCTGCGCTGTAGGCCATGGTGACGGCGGGCTGCGCCGCGACCTGTAATGGAGACAGAATGGAGAGGTTTTGCTCGACGGTGTGCAGAGACTGGTGATTTGCAACGGAGACTAAATCGCTGTGACAAAAACGCCAGAATGCATTGTTGCGTTTGTTAAAGGCAAATCCGAGACGAACCGGCGCGCCGGTGAAGCGGGTGACAATAGCGCTACGCCACTGATCGGCAAGGTTAATCACCAGATGATAATGTTGTTTCCTTAACGCACACAGCAACTGCCACTCTTTTTGTAGATGCTTGAGTGTGCCCAGGTGCTTCCATTTACGATCGATTCCATAAATGGTGCCAATTGCCGGATGCGCGGCGAGCATGTCGCGCGTTTCTTCATACAACAGCACATCAATTTGCGCGTGTGGCCAGTGTTGACGTAATGAATCAATGACGGGGGTGGTCAATAACATATCGCCATGATGGCGGAGTTTGATCAGTAAAATGCGCAAATCAGGCGTGTCAGGTAAGTTATTCATCATCATCTTATCGGCGTTGTACTGTTGGCAATTCTAATAGACCTGATAGCGACTTGCACTCTTTCTCCATAATCTCAGGAATTTCCCAGCAAGGGTTTACTGATGGTTTGGAGAGTGCGTAACATAGCGCTAACTTCCCTGTCTTGCGGACTCATTATGAAAAAACCCGCGTTTATCATCACGATTGATACTGAGGGCGATAATCTCTGGCAGAACCACCGCGTCATTAAAACGGAAAACGCGCGCTATCTGGCCCGGTTCCAGACGCTGTGTGAACGTTTCGGCTTTAAGCCCGTGTGGCTGACAAACTATGAGATGGCGATCGAGCCCGTTTTCATCGACTTCGCCAGGGACGTGATCGCTCGCGGCCAGGGGGAGGTGGGCATGCACCTCCACGCATGGAATAGCCCGCCTGAGCACGATCTCACGGGTGATGACTGGCGCTGGCAGCCTTATTTGATTGAATTTTCAGACGAGGTGATGCGCGAGAAAGTGCTGTTCATGACCCGCCTGCTGGAAGAGACGTTCCAGACCAAAATGTTAAGCCACCGCGCCGGGCGCTGGGCGTTTGATAGCCGTTATGCCAGGTTACTGATTGAGCTGGGGTATCAGGTTGATTGCTCGGTGACGCCGCGAGTGAACTGGCGCAATGCGAAGGGGGCTCCGCAAGGCCATGGTGGGACGGATTACCAACATTTTCCGGACCGTGCCTACTTTATTGACGTTAACGACATTTCCCGGGCGGGCACGAGCCCTTTACTCGAAGTGCCAATGAGCATTCAGTATAAACATCCTGCCTGGCTGAACACGATCAAACAGGGTTACGATCGTCTTCGTGGTAAATACCGCTCACCTTCTGTGAACTGGTTACGTCCGACAGGTGGTAATGCGTCGCAGATGATTGAGGTTGCGCAGCAATGCCTTTCTCAGGGAAATGATTACGTCGAGTTTATGCTCCATTCGTCGGAATTTATGCCCGGGGGCAGTCCTACGTTTAAGGACGAGGCGGCGATCGAGGGGTTATACCAGGATCTGGAAGCGCTGTTTAGCTGGTTATCCGACAAGACGGTGGGGATGACGCTGGCGGAGTTTTATCAACACAAGAAAAAATAATGCCCGCATGGCGGGCATTATCACTTACTGGCGCTGTCTGGTTTGTGAAAAGAGTGTACTCAGCGCAAACACGGTGACAAAGAAGATGAGCGCCTCTGAGCTCAACAAAATGACGTCCGTCAGACCATAGAGCAATAAAAGAAGCATGGTCGTCAGTAGCAGACCATTTTTATTCTTAAGTGCGTACACGATCATCGAGATATAGAAAAAGAATAATATTACCAGCCCGGGGATCCCCTGCAGAGAGTATTTTTCAATAAACTCGTTGTGCAAATGTACCCTGATAAATTTGAGTGCTGCGGCGAGGTGTGGATGCCCATTTTTCACATATTGCTGTGTCCAGACTTCACGGTCCTCGACTGACTGTCCCAAAGGATGGGCAAGTCCATTTTGAATACCCACATTCCACATAGAAAAACGTGCGCCGAGTGAGGTGGCATCATATCCTTTTTGATAACGTTCTATTTCAGTTTGTGTTTGTTGTATCTTAGGCAGAATTAACGGCTTGTAACTTACAACCACTATACCTGCCACAATACATAAGAAAATTAGCGTTGATTTCAAATGGATTCTTCTGAAGTGGTAGAGTGTGAGTACAATCGCCAGGAGCAAATATAATCCCATTGCGGCGCGCGTAGCCGTCAAAAGAATGACGAAATAAGATATCAAGATGGTGAGTCCTGCGGCCACATACAGCTTTCTATTTTTCTGAAGATAAAGACTGTATACAAACGCCAGTGACAGTACAGAGTAAACATAGGCCGTCACGGTCGCTCTATTTATTGCCATTTCGATACGTCCCATACCCTGAGACGCTTGCCATAAACCATAGCCAGTGGCAAGGACAAACCCTGCACCAGAGGCATACAAGAAATATTTCTGAAAAGCTTTTTTATCAATATAAGATTTGAACCGATCAAGATAGAAAACGAGAATACTCGCCAAAATCAATTTCTTGCTGGCGCCAAGGTAATCGCTATAAGCGTTCAAGCCTTCGTTATGGTATTCATAGGTCATATACCAGATAAGATTGAGCAACCCAATCAGCATAATGGGCAGTGCAATGGAAAAGGGGCGCAGGGTGATTCTTTTATATTCGAACGCCAGGCCGATAATGCTGGCATAAACCGCAATATAGAAGAATTCACGCTGTTTCCCTGAGCTCAGTAACGCCAGCGCAAGCGAAATGAGGCTCAAAATAAGCGTCAGTTGATAGAGCCGCAGTTTTACTTTTTCCATAATGCCTCAATAACCCTTTTTTTGTAGCTGAAACGAACATCGCTGGAGAAGAAAAAAGAGAACGAATAAAGTGCTTTTACTCGTTGCATAACCAGTTTGAGTTGCGCGTCGGTCAGATATTGTCGATGGTTACTGTAAATATCAAACCAGTGGCAATTAATGAGATGCCTGAATGATTGCGGGAATATCTTTTCTATCTGTAATGTGCATTCTACAAGCGTAGCGATTTTACTGGCGTCAAGACGGCTCGATAAACTATCGTTACGTTTGATGTAATAATAGTGCCCCTTCCGCTGATAGACTATTTTACTCGATTGCATCAGCATGCCGGGAAACACGGCGAAATCTTCATAACAGACCATTGAAGGGATCGGGTTGCTTTCGTACAGCTTCCGATGAACGAATTGCCCGATGAGGTGCGCCTGAAAGTCTTTATGCTGCAGGAAACGCGTTATTGCCTCGTGTTGTGATAAAGCAACGGGAGAGAACCCATGCCAGTCAGCGGTGATTTTTTGCGTATCGCGTATTTCCAGCAGGCGCGTCAGGAGCATATCAGGCCGCTGTGCTTGCAGAAATGCCACGGCGTCCCGGATGCTGCACGGTTTCAATCGGTCATCGCTATCCAGCATGGTAATGTACTCACCTGACGCCAGAGAGAGTGCGCTGTTTCGAACATGACCGACGTTACGGTACTCAACGTATCGGGATTGCGCATTCGGAAGCTTTGGCAACCACGTCTCAATAATATCCTGTGTGGAATCATTGGAACTGTCATTAAAGATAATGATTTCTACATCATCGCCCGCATTATCAATCGCGTTTTGCAGGCTTTGTAGCGTTGCGTCAAGCGTGTCCTGGGCGTTATGTGCGGCAATAATGATGCTTAGAAAAGCCATAACAATTAGTTTCCCTGGGCATCAACGGTATATGCGGCCGCGTTAGCCGTTGGTAACGCGCAAATGAAATGTCTAATGTTGTCCAGCGATTCATCTGTTACAGAGAAGAGTTCTTCCCGGCTTTGTGAGAAGTAATAGCGAGTCTCAAAAACATACGAGCAAATATTGTCATCATTCCCAACCAACAGTACGTTGCCAAGCGGACGCTGTTCATAGTGGCAACAGGGTCCAAACAGTAAGATTACCGGCACGTCCACCGCGTCGGCAACGTAGACATTTCCTGAGTCGGACGCGATATAACAATCCATTTTTGAAATGGCCCACGGGAGTTCTTCAAGCGAAATTTTGCCAATCAGATTGATGAAGTTGGGCAATTCGCCATACGCGCGGGTGATATCATCCATCCACGATTGTTCGTTCGGGGCGCCAAACACATAAAACTCGCAGGGCAGGTCGGCGAGATGATCGGCAATCCGCTTCCAGATGCCCGGCGGGACGGTTTTCGCTTTATTTCCTGCGGCAATACTGATGCCAATGCGGATCACGCCGGGTTTATCAAGGATTGCCGGATATGTCGCGGGTTTAAAAAGTGGTCTGGTGGCGTGCTTTGGTGAGTCTTTCCAGGTCAGCGTGCGGTCGGCAAGCTTGAGATAGTTAGTCACCGACAATGTCTTTTTGCCGTGTTCAACGGTGCCGTCTGCCGTTGCATAGAAAATTCCGTGATACCACCTGCGTGTGTATGTGCTTAAGAACTGTTTGTTTTTGGCGTTACAAACGGAGGCAAAAAAAAGATTTACGCTGTTAGGCTGCAGAAGATACACATTGTCATAGCGGTTCATGATCCGGCAGGCAAAGCAGAGCTTTCGCCACAGGTTACGCTTATGCTGTTCGATGAAAAAAATCTCGTCGATCGTCTCATCATGCTTCGCCAGTGCACCTACGCTGCGACTAATAAGTACGTCGCTTTTTTGCAGGTATGCCAGAAGGGGCGTTGCATTAACAAAATCGCCGATTTTTGCTGTCTGAATAACCAGGTTTTTACCTGTGTCTTTGCGAAACAGCTTTCGGATGAGTTTCACCGGAAAGAGTAAAATCAGCAGAAATACATAACTCATGGGTTAAATATCCCTGTCAGAAAGCCGATGGCTGCCCTGTAAAAATGAAAAAATAGCATCTGCGCTAATATCCTTCGTGTGTTGCGTTGGGCTGACCATCTGGTGCTGGTTTTTGCCGTAGCCCCCAATCAGACCCGGATCGGTCGGGCCGAATATCGTAATATTCGGGCGATCCAGCGCTGCGGTTAAATGGCTTAATCCTGTATCCACGGAAACGACGGCATTCGCCCCCGCCAGTTCTGCGGCCACCTGCGCCAGCGTGAGTCTTGGCAATACCTCAACGTGCGAAAAACCGGAGGCCAGACGTTCTGCACGCTGTCGCTCATGTTCAGCGCCCCAGGGCAGTTTAATATGGATCCCGGTAGGTTGCATTAGTTCAATCAGTCTTCGCCAGTGCGTTTCCGGCCAGTGTTTATCGTCGCGCGTTGTGGCATGGAGGAAGACAAGATAAGGCTGAGTACAGGGGTCTGTATTGCGCAAAAAGTGCTGCGCAATGGCGTAGTCGCCCTGGGATTCCGGTTTTACATAGCCAAGACTCTTTGCAAACAGTTCACGGGTACGCTCCACCGCGTGCTGTTGTTTTGCAATACGGTGGCGACGGTTATAGAACAGGCTTGCCAGCGGCTCGCGGGCGGAGTGCCAGTCCATGCCGTGCTTTACGCCGTGTGCCAGACGCGTCACCAGCGCGGCGCTTTTCACCAGCCCCTGCGCGTCGATGATCGCGTCGTAACGCTGCGCCTGAACCGCTTCGCGGAAGGCGGTGCGCTCGGCTTTAATCGGTGTGGAGAACCATGCTTTGCGCCAGCGGCGAATGGCCACCGGGATCACGCGGTCTACTGCTTCATGCCAGGTAGGGATCTGCGCGAAGCCTTCTTCCACCACCCAGTCAAAACGGATGCCCGGAATGGCCTGCATCGCGTCCGTCAGCGCAGGCAGCGTATGCAGAACATCACCCATAGAGGAGGTTTTAACGATCAATACCCGCATCCGTTACCCTTCTTCGCTCAACAGCAGTTCGTTGAGTTCTTCGAGAACACGCTGCGGCGTGATGTCGATCAGGCTCTGGTGATAGCCTTCTGCGGCATCGCCTTTGCGCACCTTGTGGTAGCCGGTAATCAGGCGAATGACGCGCGCTTTGTGCGACAGCGGCGGCGTGAAGTCCGGGCTGCTTGGACCATACAGCGCGACCAGCGGGCGGTCCAGCGCGGCAGCGACGTGCATCAGGCCGGAATCATTGGTCACCACGGCTTTACAGGCGGCGATCAGAATAACAGCTTGTTCGAGCTGCGTTTCCCCGGCCAGGTTTCGGCACCAGGCCTGCTGCTCTGTGCTGAGCGTGGCGAGAATTTCATTGCCTGCTTCGTGGTCTTTTGCCGAGCCAAACAGCACAATCTGATAGCCTTCGTCGATCAGCTGTTTTGCCAGCTCCGCATAGTGATAGTGCGGCCAGCGTTTTGCCGGACCGAACTCCGCACCAGGGCAGAAGCCAATCATCGGGCGTTCAGACGAAAGACCAAACGCGTTGCAGGTCTGGGATTTCTCGCCGTCATTAACCTGAAGCTGCGGCCAGAGCAGCGGCTGCGGCAGATCTTTCGCACTGCGCATCACGCCTTTGTCGTAGGCCAGCGCCACGTAGCGCTCCACCATTAGCGGCCAGGCCTCTTTGTCCAGCACCCGCGCGTCGTTCAGCAGGCCGTAGCGCATTTCACCGCGCCAGCCGGTACGGTGCGGAATACCCGCAAAGAAGGGCAATAAGGCAGATTTGAAAGAGTTCGGCAGGACATACGCGCGATCGTAGCGCTTCTCGCGCAGGCTATGGCCGAGCTTGCGGCGTTCGCCGATTTCCAGCGCACCGTGGCCGAGCGGCATCGGGATCGCCTCGTTCACTTCCGGCATACGCGATAACAGCGGACGGCACCACGCGGGTGCCATCACGTCGATTATCGCCTGGGGATAGCGCGCCTTGAGCGTGCGATAGAGACTTTGCGACATCATCATGTCGCCCACCCATGACGGGCCGATCACCAGAATTCTCATACTTACGCGTCGCGGTTCAGCCAGGCCATATATTCCGTTACGCCTTCGGCAACGGTCTTGAACGGCTTGTCGTAGCCAGCTTTACGCAGGTTAGTCAGGTCTGCCTGGGTGAACGCCTGGTAGCGGCCTTTCAGCTTATCCGGGAACGGAATGTACTCAATGCTGCCTTTTTTGTGGTACGCCAGCGTCGCGTCTGCCACTGCCTGGAAGGATTCCGCGCGGCCAGTCCCCAGGTTGAAGATGCCGGACACACCGTTTTCCCAGAACCACAGGTTGACTGCAGCCACATCGCCCACGTAGACGAAGTCGCGCTTAAAGCCGTCGCTGCCTTCGAACAGTTTCGGGCTTTCGCCATTATTCAGCTGGGTATTCAGGTGGAATGCCACGCTCGCCATGCTGCCTTTGTGCCCTTCGCGCGGCCCGTAGACGTTGAAGTAACGGAAGCCGACAATCTGGGAGTTCGCTTCTGGCAGAATCTGACGCACGTATTCGTCGAACAGGAATTTGGAGTAACCGTAGACGTTCAGCGGTTGCTCGTATTCGCGGGATTCGATGAAGTCTGAGGTACGCCCGCCGTAGGTGGCAGCAGAAGAGGCGTACAGGAACGGAATTTCACGCTCCAGGCAGTAGTGAAGGATCTCTTTGGAGTACTGATAGTTGTTGTCCATCATGTACTTGCCGTCCCACTCGGTGGTGGATGAGCACGCACCTTCGTGGAAAATGGCTTCAATCTCGCCAAACTCTTCACCTGCCATAATCTGGATAAGGAAGTCTTCTTTATCCATGTAGTCAGCGATGTTCAGATCCACCAGGTTAACGAACTTGGTGCCATCTTTCAGGTTGTCCACCACCAGGATGTCGGTGATGCCTTTGTCATTGAGAGCCTTAACAATATTGCTGCCGATAAAGCCTGCGCCGCCGGTAACGATGATCATAACGGTAACCTTTGAAGTGTGGAGTCCGGGGACAATCCCGAACGCTAATGTTTCTATCATATCATCACAATGCCCTGTCTTCAGCCATTCACCGATATGCGGTAGGGGTACACGTGATTTATGCTGCAAAAACGACAAGAGATACTGCGTCATCTCGTCATGAACTATAGGTTTGGGTAATATGTCCCGAAATTTGCCGAGTCTGGAGAATTGCAATGCGTGGTGATTTTTACAAACAGTTAAACAGCGACCTCGACACCGCACGTGCGGAAGGGTTGTTCAAGGAAGAGCGTATTATCACGTCTGCTCAGCAGGCGGACATCACCGTTGCCGACGGCAGCCATGTGATCAACTTTTGTGCGAACAACTACTTAGGTCTTGCGAATCACCCTGAGCTGATTGCCGCAGCGAAAAACGGCATGGATACTCACGGTTTCGGTATGGCCTCCGTACGCTTTATTTGCGGTACCCAGGATAGCCACAAGCAGCTTGAGCAAAAGCTGGCGAGCTTCCTTGGAATGGAAGACGCGATTCTCTACTCCTCCTGCTTCGACGCCAACGGCGGTCTGTTTGAGACCCTGCTTGGCGCAGAAGATGCGATTATCTCCGACGCCCTGAACCACGCCTCCATCATCGACGGCGTACGCCTGTGTAAAGCGAAGCGTTTCCGCTACGCCAACAACGACATGGTTGAACTGGAAGCGCGCCTGAAAGAGGCCCGTGAAGCGGGTGCTCGCCACGTGCTGATCGCCACCGACGGCGTGTTCTCCATGGACGGTGTGATCGCTAACCTGAAAGGTGTCTGTGACCTGGCGGATAAATACGACGCGCTGGTCATGGTCGATGACTCTCACGCGGTCGGTTTTGTCGGCGAAAATGGCCGCGGTTCCCACGAATACTGTGACGTGATGGGCCGCGTGGATATCATCACCGGTACGTTGGGCAAAGCGCTCGGCGGCGCGTCCGGTGGTTATACCGCTGCGCGTAAAGAGGTGGTTGAATGGCTGCGTCAGCGCTCCCGCCCGTATCTGTTCTCCAACTCCCTGGCGCCGGCCATTGTTGCCGCCTCCATCAAGGTACTGGAGATGGTGGAGTCCGGCGCGGGGCTGCGCGATCGCCTGTGGTCGAACGCCCGTCTGTTCCGTGAAAAAATGAGCGCCGCAGGTTTCACCCTGGCCGGTGCCGATCACGCCATCATCCCGGTGATGCTGGGTGATGCGGTCGTGGCGCAGCAATTTGCTCGTGAACTGCAGAAAGAAGGGATTTATGTCACCGGGTTCTTCTTCCCGGTGGTACCAAAAGGCCAGGCGCGTATCCGCACCCAGATGTCTGCGGCGCATTCGCCTGAACAAATTGAACGTGCGGTGGAAGCCTTTACCCGCATCGGCAAACAGCTGGGCGTAATTGCCTGAGGACGTGTGATGAAAGCGTTATCCAAACTGAAAGCGGAAGAAGGGATTTGGATGACCGACGTGCCGGAGCCGGAAGTCGGTCATAACGATCTGCTGATCAAAATTCGTAAAACCGCCATCTGCGGTACTGACGTTCACATCTACAACTGGGATCAGTGGTCACAGAAAACCATTCCGGTCCCGATGGTTGTCGGTCACGAATATGTGGGTGAAGTGGTTGGCATTGGTCAGGAAGTCAAAGGCTTCCAGATTGGCGACCGCGTCTCCGGTGAAGGCCATATCACCTGCGGCCACTGCCGCAACTGCCGCGGCGGGCGTACGCACCTGTGCCGTAATACCATTGGCGTGGGCGTAAACCGCCCGGGCTGCTTCGCGGAATACCTGGTGATCCCGGCGTTTAACGCGTTCAAAATCCCGGACAATATCTCTGACGATCTGGCCTCCATCTTTGACCCGTTCGGTAACGCGGTACACACGGCACTCTCCTTCGACCTGGTGGGTGAGGATGTGCTGGTGTCTGGCGCGGGCCCCATTGGCATTATGGCGGCAGCCGTGGCGAAGCATGTGGGCGCGCGTAACGTGGTGATCACCGACGTGAACGAATACCGTCTGTCGCTGGCGCGTAAAATGGGCGTCACCCGCGCGGTGGATGTTTCCAAAGAGAGTCTGACCGACGTGATGGAAGAGCTGGGCATGACCGAAGGCTTTGACGTAGGTCTGGAGATGTCCGGTGCGCCACCGGCGTTCCGCACCATGCTCGACACCATGAATCACGGTGGCCGTATCGCGATGTTGGGTATTCCGCCGTCAGATATGTCTATCGACTGGAACAAGGTCATCTTCAAGGGGCTGTTCATCAAAGGCATTTATGGCCGTGAAATGTTCGAAACCTGGTACAAGATGGCGGCATTAATTCAGTCAGGTCTGGATCTGTCCCCGATTATTACTCACCGCTTCTCAGTTGATGAGTTCCAGAAAGGCTTTGACGCGATGCGTTCAGGCCAGTCTGGGAAAGTGATCCTGAGCTGGGATTAAACCCGTTTGCTGGCACCCTATGAACGGGTGCCAGTGCTTTTTTTGGTAGCTTGATTTTTTCAGAATTTTCTTGTTTAATTTCAATTAAATACCACTCTTTGTTTTCCTGTCATCTGTTAATGATAATTACGCCAGGAAGATGCTGTCAGGCTCGTTAAAATATTATGTCCACACACTTTTCGCTGAGGTTGGTTGATACAGCTTCACGTTTCACCTCTTTTTTAAATCTAGCAATATCCCTTTTTATATTTATTGCAGTAAATATATTACATGCCAGATATAATTTAGTAATTAACAGGGCGCTTGTTTTCTTGCTGATGTTATTAATGCTGAAGTGTATAAGTAATAAATTTATAAGAAATATGCTGGCGATTGTGCTACTTATTCCAGTTGCGGCAGATATTTCTCTCCAGTTATTTGCATGGAGAAATTTTGATTCTGCATTTAGTTATGGGTTTGCAATGAGTATAATTCATTCAGCACCGGATGAAGCAATTTCAATGCTCAACTTGTACTGGCGCGAATGCATTATCTTTATCACATTGTCTGCTTTTTTTATTTATACCGCCAATACGGGTACATGGCCTGTTGCACCGCGTTTTCGTCGCTGGCCTGCTATTGCCCTTAGCGTTACGTTGTTGGCTTTCTATGGTCAGGCTTTACAGCATCAGCTCAGGAAAAGTAGTGTCGAAAGTCTGGCACAGCGTGTGGTTCAGGCGACACCAGTCAGTACGGCAAAAGTTTTTATGCAGGCTATCGAAGATAACGCGGTCATTGCTAATATCGGTAATAACATTCCTGATTACAAACTCACGCTTACGGATACAGGTATTGATAACTATGTGCTGGTGATCGGTGAGTCTGAGCGAGCGGTGAATATGGGTATTTATGGTTATCAACGAGATACTACGCCGGAGCTGGAAAAGCAAAAATCGCAACTTTTACTGTTTCGTAATGCTGTAGCACCAGCGCCGGTCACGATAATGGCCGTACCGTTGGCCATGACCGCTGATAAAGTGAATATCCGAGATCCGCGAAAGTATAGTGATAATGTTATAAATATTGCCAACAAAGCGGGTTATGAAACTTATTGGTTTAGCCGTCAGGGAAAAGGTGGGGCGCATAATAACGTTATCACCGGGATTGCCATGAATTCGAAACAACATGAATGGATCGACGGAGGTTACGATGAAGATCTGCTGCCTTTGCTGCAGAATGCCCTAAAAGCTCCAGGCAAAAAAGTGATCGTCTTGCATTTATATGGCAGTCATGAACCATCGTGTGTACGTTTTCCGGCAAACCAGGCGGTGTTGCATGGGGGTAGTGAGGCCGATGACTGTTATGATAACTCGGTACGATATACAGATACTTTGATGGGTAAGATGTTTAGTATGCTGGACAATTCGCGTTCATCTGTCATGTATTTCTCCGATCATGGTTTGATTCGTAATCCGCAGCGTGCTGTAGTTTACTCCCACGGCAATGTGAATCCTCCCCGAGAGGCCCTGCATATCCCTGTGTTTATCTGGTATGGGCATCAGGTTAAAAAAGATAAGCAATACACCGGAGAGTATAATACTACCTGGTCTGCTGATGATGTTAATACCCTTGCTGAACTGTGGCTGGGGATCCATCGTCAGGAGCAACCTTTCCAGTCGTTACCATCCTGGCTTGACGGTTACGATAAGAATGTCTCAGTACTGGATACAACAGGCAAGACCTATTACTGGAGCAATATACATTAACACGAACACGTTCTTTATTTACTCAAAGAACGAGAATACAAAGCAATAAAAAGGGGCTGAGCCCCCTTGTTATTGCTTAGCAGGCTTATCGTAGGCAAGTTTACTCAGTACTTTTGACGAAATATCATCAATGTTAATTTTGTTTTGGCGCTTATCAAAAATTAGCTGCTCTGAGTTTTTACCAATAGGCGCGAAAATAGTATTGCCCTCAAAGTTTTTATTGTGATCTAGTAGCATTGAAAAATATATGGCAATAAGTTTTTTATCGAACGCACAGGCTATATGAACGATGGCTGTATCAACCGAGACCACCAAATCAGCTTTTTTGATCAGCGTGATGGCATCCCAAAGTGATTTAAAGCGACAAATAGTGATTTTCTCATTATCAAAGGCAAGATCTACCAGCTTTTTACCCTCACCAATGATAAAGACTTGAGTATCCGGGCACTGAACAATCCCATTAGCCAGTTTTTCCAGTTGAGGTTGTGAAAGACTCCGTTCCGCGACGCTCGCGAACGGGTTAAGCACAACGATCTTCTTCCCTGCATGAGGTTGTAGATAATTTTCAATAAAATCATCATGTTCTGGCAGGAGAGGTAGGGAGTAGTTAAGAGATGCTGGCTTAACGTTCAATGCGTTAAGTATTTTCTTTTGGGGATGGACGATGTGGAACTCAGGGCTAACGGGTAACATTAAGTTATAAGGTTTATCCAGCCAACCACCAAACCCGATCGCATATTTATAATGAATTTTAGCCAAAATTTGGATGTTAAATAATTCCTTCCTTTTCATCCATGAATAATGGCTTATGACCAGGTCTGTCTCAATATCTTTCATTGCACTGATATTATTGATATCAACAACATAAACTTCATCAATGTCTGTCATCTTCTCAAAGAGATCGCGATTTCTCTCTTCAACAATGACTTGAAGCTGATACCCTGCATCTTTCAGGTTACGCCATGTTCCTGTGTGACATACCGCATCGCCAATTCCGAGATCAACGAAAGGGAAAAGAATTCTCTTAACGCTGGAAACATCAATTTTTTCTTGTCGCTTATCGTGTAACTGTCGCGATAATGAAAGCAACGTTAACCGTCTTTTTAACTCTTTAGTTTTATAGTTTCGCTGCCTGTTAATTTCCTTTAGATAACCAATTATTTTTTTCATAACCACGCCAAACCAGATTAAGCATTTTTCTGTGGGTAGTATAATCTTAACGCCAACGAAAAGGAATGACTGAAGGAATAGCATGTCGGGGTGAGTTTTTTATCTTGATTAACATAGGGTTAAGGATTTATGTCGCTTTGTGAGTTTCGTCGTTTCTTCTGGATGACTAACGTGGTATAGAGCTTCTTTATTGATCAAAATGGCTATGCCAGCATTTTCATAAAAAATAATAAACGAGGTACAGATTCGGAGGTGACAATACTGATACCTGGCACTATCTTGTCATGAGTGACTTCGCTGAGTTCAGGAGACCACATGTTTAAACTAACCGTATGTCTTTTGACATACAACTCTGCTCGCTTGTTACATAAAGTTTTAGCCCCGTTAATGAGTATTGCAGATGAGTTTATTGCTGTAGATTCTGGTAGTTCAGATGAGACGTTAGTTATTCTTCAGGAATATGGCATTACGCCAATATTCCATCCGTATGCAATGCACGGTGAACAGATGAATATTGCCATTTCCCGCTCATCTAACGACTGGGTGTTGTGTATGGACAGCGACGAAATACTTGATGAAGACACGATTCACTATATCCTGGCGTTAAAGTCTGGAGATGAGCCATCCCCCGATTGCGGATGGAGTCTGTCACGCTACTGGTATGTCTTAGGTGAACGAACGCGAACCATCTATCCGATTTCTTCTCCAGATTTTCCATTAAGATTGTTCAACCGTCAGAATGTCAGATTTAACAATCGACCAGTGGATGATAAGGCCGTAGGTGCGGTCCGGGTTATGCGTATACCAGGCCATGTCAGGCATGACACATTCTATTCCCTGCATGAAGTGTTTAATAAGCTAAATGTCTATACTACGCGAGTCGTAAAATACCAGATGCTCAGGCCTTCAATCGCACGTGGTGTGGTGAGTGCTATTGGGGCTTTCTTTAAATGGTATTTATTTAGTGGAGCATGGCGCCAGGGAAAAGTTGGCGTGGTTACAGGGGTCTATGCCACCCTGTACAGCTTTTTAAAATACTTTAAAGCCTGGTATCAGTATCAGGATGAAAAGGAGTCCGCTGCCCGGAAGCATACGGACTCTCACCTTATAAAATAGTTATAATTTCTTACCCCATCCCTGCCACTGGTGCTGGAAGTATTGCACCAGCGTACTCTGGCTCACGCTTTCGCTGATGACCGCGAAGAAGCGGGTTGCATGCACCGGTTCAGGCGGTTGTTTCAGCTTGCAATTCTTCACGCCACGGAACGGGTTACGCGGCTGCGTTGCGGGTGGTTGTGCGCTACCCGGGCGAGACGTATCGACCTGCGGCTCATTGAGCAGATCGCTCGGACGTACCAGTGTGATATCTGGTGGCAAGGTCGGCAACATCTGCTGCAGAACGCGCACCGTAGAAGGATGCGGGTGGCCGATGGCAATGGCTGAACCATTGCGTCGGGCGAGCTGCACGGCGCGATTGAACTGCGCGCGAATGTCGGCCTCGTTCTGAGTATCATCCAGGAACACCTTGCGCTTGATCACCTTCACTCCCGTTCCCTGAGCGGCACGCATCGCCTGGCTGTTGCCGATGGTCATGCTGTCGAGGAAGTAGAGGTTGTAGCGTTCCAGCGCCTGCATCACTTTTAGCATGCCGTACAGGCTGGAGGTCATCGCGCTACCCATATGGTTGTTCAGGCCAACGGCATACGGCACGTTGTTGTAAGCGTCACGGATGATGCGCTCGATCTCATCGCTGCTCATATCCGGACGAAGCGTATCTTTTTCCAGCGGCTGTTTACTGAGCGGTGCCATTGGCAGATGGATGAGGACCTGATGTCCGCTGTTGTGGGCTTTGGTCGCCATCTCACGGGCGTGAGGCGCATTCGGAAGGACGGCGACAGAGATGGCTGGCGGCATCGCCAGCACCTGATTTTCATAGTGCGGACGATAACCGAAGTCATCAATCACAATCGCGAGTTTACCTGCGTATACCGGTGCAGCCAGCGCCAGCGCGCTGACGACGGAGAGAACCATTCGACGAAATTGAAGCAAAACTTATCTTCCCAACCACGGCTGTGGATTGACCGCCTGACCCTGACGACGAATTTCGAAATAGAGTGACGGGCGGCCCTGACCGCCACTGCTGCCCACAAGGGCGATGGGTTGGCCTGCGCGCACCTGTGTGCCAACGCTGACCAGTGCGCTCTGATTGTAGCCGTAAAGACTCATGTCGCCTTTACCGTGCTCAACCACTACCACAAGACCGTAACCCTGCAGCCAGTCGGCCAGAATCACTCGTCCATCGGCAATGGCTTTCACTTCACTACCTTCAGACGCACCGATAACGATCCCTTTCCAACGTAGCTCACCCTGCAGCTGTTCGCCATAACGATGCAGAAGCGTACCGCGAACGGGCCAGTAGGCCTGACCGCGTGGGGAACCCAGACCGCCGGTACGCGACATCAGGGAACGTTCGCTTTCGCTTGGTTTGTAGGTGGTACCTTTGCGGGAGGCTTCCTGCTGCTTGTCGCGGACAGCCTGCGCCTCGCGGGCCTCTTTTTCGGCACGCGCTTTCGCCGCGGCTTCGGCACGGGCGATACTGTTACGCAGTTTTGATTCGTTGGCACGCATTTCACTCAGCTGGCTCTGACCTTGCTGAATGGAGGACTCAAGACCGGAAAGGGTTTTCTTGCGCTCGTTACGGGCCTGCTCAAGTTTCGCCTGCTGCGCTTTTTGTTCGTAGAGCAACGTCTGCTGCTGACTCTGCTTCTCTTCCAGCTCAGCTTTTTGGGTGGAGACCTCTTCACGCGTCTGTTTCAACTGCGCAATGGTCTCCTGACGCGCCTGGTTCAGATAACCGAAGTAGGCCTGCAGACGCTGACCGCGCTGGCTCTCTTCACCGCTGAGGATTAACTGAAGGCCGGTGTGTTCACCCTGTCGGAAAGCGGCATCAAGCTGTGCGGCAAGATTGCGCTCCTGTGCATCACGCTGGCGCTCCAGTTTGGCAATCGACGCGTTCATCTCGTCGATCTGTTTATTCAACTGAGCGAGGGTATCTTGCGTTTCACGGAGCTTACGGGCTGCGGCCGAAATAGCTTCTTCCTGCTGCTTAAGCTGGGCGAGCAGGGCGGAGCGTTGCTGTTGTTGCTGGCGTACCGCACGCTCTTTAGCGGCGATATCCGCCTGAATGGATTTCAACTGGTCGCGATCGTCCGCGTGGGCGGATGCGGCGCACAGCAATACGCCAGCGCTGAGTGCGCTGGCGCAAAGCAGGGGTCTGACTGATAACCTAAGCGGCTTCACGACCCATGTGATTGAAAAAATCGCCTTTCCCCTCATGGGGAGGGATTATTCCACGATGAACAGCGGCTTACCAGTCATCTCTTCAGGGATCGGCATACCCATCAGCGACAACATGGTTGGCGCGATGTCAGAAAGCTTGCCGCCTTCCACTGCTTTCAGTGATTTATCACCGACATAAATCAGCGGAACAGGCAGGTTGGTGTGAGCGGTATGCGCCTGGCCCGTTGCCGGGTCGCGCATCTGTTCCGCGTTACCGTGGTCAGCGGTGATCAGCAACTGACCGCCTACGGACTCAACCGCTTTTGCAACCTGCTCAACGCAGTGATCCAGTGCTTCAACCGCTTTCACGGCGGCTTCCATCACGCCGGTATGACCGACCATGTCGCCATTCGGGTAGTTACAGATGATGGTGTCGTACTTGCCGCTCTTGATGGCCGCGACCAGTTTTTCAGTCAGCTCAGCAGAGCTCATCTCTGGCTGCAGATCGTAAGTCGCGACTTTCGGTGAGTTGATCAGAATGCGCTCTTCACCTTTGAACGGCTCTTCCACGCCGCCGTTAAAGAAGAAGGTCACGTGCGCATATTTTTCGGTTTCGGAAATACGCAGCTGCGTTTTGTCATTCTTCGCCATCCACTCGCCGAAGGTATTAGCCAGCGAGGCTGGTGGATACGCGCATGGGGCTTTGATGTCTGCCGCGTATTCGGTCAGCTGGATGAAGTCGAGGTTTACCACTTTCTTACGGGCAAAACCGTCGAAGTCGCTGTTGACGAAAGCACGGGTGATTTCACGCGCGCGGTCAGCGCGGAAGTTCATGAAGATCAGCGCATCGCCATCTTCCATGGCGGCATCGGGCTGGCCTTCAGCACGAATCACGGTCGCTTTCACGAATTCATCGTTTTCATCACGTGCGTATGCGGCTTCCAGGGCTTCAACGGCAGTCGGGAACTGGAACTCACCTTTTGCCAGGGTCATCAGGTCATAGGCCTGTTCAACGCGATCCCAGCGGTTGTCGCGGTCCATGGCGTAGTAACGACCAATGATGGAGGCGACGCGGCCTTTGCCCAGTGTGGCAAATTTCTCTTCGAAGGCTTGCAGAGAGCCTTTTGCGCTGCGTGGTGGCGTATCGCGACCATCCAGGAAGGCGTGCAGATAGATTTTTTCTGCACCGCGCTCGGCGGCCAGTTCAACCATCGCCATGATGTGATCTTCGTGGCTGTGTACACCGCCCGCGGAGAGCAAGCCCATGATGTGAACGGCTTTACCTGCCGCAACGGCTTTATCTACCGCGCCGCAAAGAACCGGGTTCGCGAAGAAGGTGCGTTCTTTGATTTCGACATCCAGACGGGTCAGGTCCTGATAGACGATACGGCCCGCGCCCAGGTTTACGTGACCGACTTCAGAGTTGCCCATCTGGCGATCTGGCAGGCCGACTTCCAGACCGGATGCATCGATCAGGGTATGGGGACGTTTCGCCCACAGCGCATCCATCACCGGGGTTTTTGCGCTGAAAATAGCGTTATCCTGGCTGTCTTCACGGTAGCCATAGCCATCCAGAATCACCAGTACCATAGGTTTTTTAGAAACCGACATTGCAACAACCTCATGCTCAAGAGTCAAAATTTGCGTAATTTTACTACAGCTGAATCGATCAAATAGCCGCAGAAGATCAAAGAAAGCGCAGGGGCAAGGCGCTGACCGGACCATTTTGAGGCATTTTTTTAGGTGGCATGCCGCAGAAAATGGATTAGGTTAGGGTCGCTGGCTGTATTTGCCAGAACGCACAGGTATACTCCTGTCCTGGTTTTTTTATCACTTAGTCGGGAGTAGTTACCCTCCATGCAAGAAATTATGCAATTCGTTAGCCGCCATCCGGTTCTGAGCATCGCGTGGATTGGCCTGCTGGCTGCTGTGCTGTTCACCACATTTAAGAGCCTGACGTCTAAGATTAAGGTTATCACCCGTGGTGAAGCGACGCGTCTGATCAACAAAGAAGATGCCGTCGTTGTCGATCTGCGTCAGCGTGACGATTTCCGTAAAGGTCACATTGCAGGCGCAATCAACCTGCTGCCAGCTGAAATCAAAGCGAACAACGTGGGTGAGCTTGAAAAACACAAAGCCCAGCCAATTATCGTTGTTGATGCAACCGGTATGCAGGCGCAAGAATCTGCCAGCGCGCTTTATAAAGCGGGCTTCGAAAATGTAACGGTACTGAAAGAAGGGATCTCCGGCTGGAGCGGGGAAAATCTTCCTTTGGTTCGCGGTAAATAAGGAGTTCAGTCATGGCCAATATTGAGATCTACACCAAAGCGACGTGCCCGTTCTGCCACCGTGCGAAAGCGCTGCTGAACAGCAAAGGCGTCACGTTCAAGGAACTGCCGATCGACGGTGACGCGGTTAAACGCGAAGAGATGATCCAACGTAGTGGTCGTACGACGGTTCCGCAGATTTTTATTGATGCGCAGCACATTGGCGGCTGTGATGACTTGTATGCGCTCGACGCCCGTGGTGGACTCGATCCGCTGCTGAGCTAAGAGACTTTAGGACAATTAAAAAGGGTTTTTCCATGTCAGAACAAAGCAATAATGAAATGATTTTCCAGATCCAGCGCATCTACACGAAAGATGTCTCTTTTGAAGCGCCAAATGCGCCGCACGTTTTCCAGAAAGACTGGCAGCCAGAGGTTAAACTTGATCTGGATACCGCATCTACCCAACTGGCAGATGACGTGTATGAAGTTGTACTGCGTGTGACCGTGACCGCCTCTCTGGGCGAAGAAACCGCGTTCCTGTGTGAAGTACAGCAGGGCGGCATCTTCTCCATCGGCGGCATCGAAGGCAACCAGATGGCGCATTGCCTGGGTGCATACTGCCCGAACATCCTGTTCCCGTATGCGCGCGAATGCATCACCAGCCTGGTTTCTCGCGGTACATTCCCGCAACTGAACCTTGCGCCAGTTAACTTTGATGCGCTGTTCATGAACTATCTGCAGCAGCAAGCTGGCGAAGGTGCTGAACAACATCAGGATGCCTGATGAGCACTGTTAATGCTTCAATGACTGTGATCGGTGCCGGCTCATACGGCACCGCTCTTGCCATCACGCTGGCAAGAAATGGTCACGACGTAGTCCTGTGGGGCCACGATCCAAAACATATCGCCACGCTGCAGCACGACCGTTGCAATGTGGCGTTTCTCCCGGACGTTCCGTTCCCTGACTCCCTGCACCTGGAAAGCGATCTTGCGACCGCGCTGGCGGCCAGCCGCAACATTCTGATTGTCGTCCCGAGCCATGTGTTTGGCGAAGTGCTGCGTCAGATTAAGCCGCTGATGCGCCCAGATGCCCGTATTGTCTGGGCAACCAAAGGTCTTGAAGCGGAAACCGGACGCCTGCTGCAGGACGTTGCCCGCGAAGCGCTGGGTGATGCGATCCCGCTGGCGGTCATCTCCGGTCCGACCTTTGCCAAAGAGCTGGCTGCTGGCCTGCCGACGGCGATCTCGCTGGCATCGACTGACCAGGCTTTCGCCGACGATCTCCAGCATCTGCTGCACTGTGGCAAGAGTTTCCGCGTCTACAGCAACCCTGATTTTATCGGTGTCCAGCTGGGCGGTGCGGTGAAGAACGTGATTGCTATCGGTGCCGGGATGTCTGACGGTATTGGCTTTGGCGCCAACGCCCGTACGGCGTTGATTACCCGCGGCTTAACCGAGATGTCCCGTCTTGGCGAGGCGCTGGGCGCCGATCCGGCTACCTTTATGGGGATGGCGGGTCTGGGCGATCTGGTGCTGACCTGTACCGACAACCAGTCTCGTAACCGCCGCTTTGGCATGATGCTCGGACAGGGCAGCGATGTAAAAAGCGCGCAGGAGAAGATTGGACAGGTGGTGGAAGGCTACCGCAATACCAAAGAAGTCCGCGAATTGGCGCACCGGTTTGGTGTCGAAATGCCAATAACCGAGGAAATTTATCAGGTATTGTATTGCGGAAAAAATGCGCGCGAGGCAGCATTGACCTTATTAGGTCGTGCGCGCAAGGACGAGCGCAGCAGTAAGTAGTCGGAACCGTTGTCACCTGAATGACCCAGCCAGCGCAGAACTGGCTGGTCATTAACTTATCGTCTGGAGTAAGCAATGCCGTGTGAAGAACTGGATATCGTCTGGAACAATATTAAAGCCGAAGCCCGGGCGCTGGCCGACTGTGAGCCTATGCTGGCCAGTTTTTACCACGCTACGCTACTCAAACACGAAAACCTTGGCAGTGCTCTCAGCTACATGCTCGCCAACAAGCTGGCCTCCTCGATTATGCCTGCTATCGCCATCCGCGAAGTGGTGGAGGAGGCATACGCCGCTGACCCGGAAATGATCGCCTCTGCCGCCTGTGATATTCAGGCCGTGCGTACGCGTGACCCGGCGGTAGATAAATACTCTACGCCTCTGCTATACCTGAAAGGCTTCCACGCCCTGCAGGCGTATCGCATCGGCCACTGGCTATGGAATGAAGGCCGCCGCGCGCTGGCAATCTTCCTGCAAAATCAGGTCTCCGTGACCTTCCAGGTCGATATTCACCCGGCAGCGAAAATTGGCCGTGGAATTATGCTCGACCACGCCACCGGCATTGTTGTGGGTGAGACGGCGGTGATTGAAGACGACGTTTCGATCCTGCAGTCGGTTACCCTTGGCGGTACCGGTAAAACCAGCGGCGATCGCCATCCGAAAATTCGTGAAGGGGTGATGATTGGCGCGGGTGCCAAAATCCTCGGCAATATCGAAGTCGGACGCGGCGCGAAGATTGGTGCAGGGTCGGTTGTGCTCCAGCCGGTTCCGCCGCACACCACCGCGGCTGGCGTACCGGCGCGTATCGTCGGCAAACCAGACAGCGATAAGCCGTCCATGGATATGGATCAGCACTTCAACGGTATCCACCATACGTTTGAGTATGGTGACGGCATTTAACTTCTGAGAATGGCGCCCGGGTACCCCAGCTGGCGCCATGCTTCATACACCACCACCGACACTGCGTTCGACAGGTTCATGCTGCGGCTGTCCGGCATCATCGGAATTCGGATTTTCTGCTCAGCGGGCAGGGCATCCAGAATCGTGGCTGGCAGGCCGCGGGTTTCTGGGCCAAACATCAGATAGTCACCGTCCTGATAGCTCACGGCGCTGTGCGCTGGCGTGCCTTTGGTGGTCAGGGCGAACATGCGCTGCGGCTTTTCGCTTTCCAGAAACGCGGCGTAATCATGATGGCGCACGACGGCAGTAAATTCATGGTAATCCAGCCCCGCGCGACGCAGACGCTTGTCGTCCCACGTAAAGCCCATCGGCTCAATGATGTGCAGACGAAAGCCGGTGTTGGCACACAGGCGGATGATATTGCCGGTATTCGGCGGAATTTCTGGTTCGAATAAAACGATGTTAAGCATGCTGCCCCCTTAATTGCGGGGGCAGAATAGCAGAAAAGTGAGGAATTACGCGACGCCAGGTTCCTGCGCACGGCAACGCAGCATTTTGTAGCACGTTGCCGCTGCGGCGACCAGGGCAGGCACGCTGAGGATCATCAAAATACTGTCCGCCTGCCACTGCAGGGAAAGCAGCTGAGCGCTGGTCATGGTTCCCGCCACGCCGCCAAAGCGGCCGATCCCCTGCATCCAGGCAATACCCGTTGCGCGGCACTCTGTTGGGTAAAAAGTCGCTGCCAGGGTTTGCATGCCCGATTGCGCCCCGTTCATCGCGATCCCCATCAGGAAAATCAACCCGCCAAACAGGGCGATATGATTATGCTCAATGCCCAGTAACAGAATGAGACCCATTGTCAGCACAAAGCCACCCGCGACCACTTTGTGTGCCTCCCAGCGATCCATCATCCAGCCCGCGAGCAGAATGCCTGCGGTACCGCCGAAGGTGAACAGCGAGGTGAGCCAGGCGGATTCCGCCAGCGCATAGCCCATCCCCTGCATCAGGGTCGGCATCCAGCTCAGCAGGACGTAGTAAATCACCAGCCCCATAAAGTAAGTGACCCACAGCATCAGTGTGCCGGGCAGCCAGGGCATGGAGAAGAGCTGCGCCACGCTCCCTTTCTTAGAAGCGACTTTTTCCTCGGCCAGGAAAAAGCCGGTAACGCTCTCCAGGGTGCTGCGGCTGAACCGGCTGGCGATACGGCGGATCTGCATGACCTCCTTCCCGCGCTGCACCAGAAACTTCACCGACTCCGGCAAAAACAGCGCCAGCAGCAGCGTCAAAATCAGCGGCGCAATTGCACCCGTCAGCAGCACGCTTCGCCAGCCATGGTGGGGAATAAGCCACGAAGAGATCGCACCACCCCCTGCGGCACCCAGAGGGAAGCCGCAGTACATGGTATTAATCGCCATGGCGCGGCAGCGCTGGGGGGCGAACTCGGAAATCAGCGTGATGGCGTTAGGCATCGCGGCGCCCAGCCCAAGGCCCGTCAGAAACCGCCACAGCGTCAGCGTGTTCAGAGTTTGCGCCCAGGCCGTGCCCAGGCTTGCAAGGCCGAAGAACAGGCAGGAGAAGACCAGCACGCGCTTGCGCCCCATCTTGTCCGATACCGGGCCTGCAATGAGGGCACCCAGCGACAAGCCCAGCAGGGCTGCGCTCAGCACCGGCCCCAGATCCTGTTTATGTATCCCCCATTCTGCCGACAGCGTAGGGGCGATGTAACCCATTGCTGCGGTATCAAATCCATCGATCGCCAGAACCAGAAAGCCCAGTACGATAAGAAGCCAGTGAAACCCTGAAAAGGGACTCTCATCGATCACCTGCTGAATATCCACCTTGCCTGAATATGTCATATGCTCCTCTCCGATGTGATGTTGTTTTTGTGTTCTTATATTTGCTTGTCTATACAATTGCGGGGGGGGTAAATATGTCAAATTTTCTTATCCAATTTGTTATCTAAGTGTTATTTTCGGCAAAAAAAAGCGCCCGAAGGGGGAACCGGGCGCGTGAACAGCGGTGTTAACAGGAGGGGTATTCAGGCAGCGTTTCCCTGCGCAAGGGGAGCCAGCGCCGCCGGTAATCGACTTAACTCCTGCACCAGAGAGTCTTTGCTGATTTCGCTAATGGTTTTCGCACCGGTCAGCGTCATCGCGACTTTCATCTCTTTTTCGATCAGGTCAAGCAGGTTCGCCACGCCAGCCTGACCTGCCGTCGCCAGCGCGTACAGATACGCACGGCCCAGCAGCACGCTGTCGGCGCCGAGCGCGATCATGCGTACCACGTCCAGCCCGTTGCGAATGCCGCTGTCGGCCAGAATCGTGATATCGCCTTTCACCGCATCGGCAATGGCGGGCAGCGCGCGTGCGGAGGAGAGCACACCGTCGAGCTGACGCCCGCCGTGGTTTGAAACCACAATGCCGTCTGCGCCAAAACGTACCGCGTCGCGGGCATCTTCCGGGTCGAGGATCCCTTTGATCACCATCGGGCCGTCCCAGAATTCGCGGATCCACTCCAGGTCTTTCCAGGAGATGGACGGATCGAAGTTGTTCGCCAGCCAGCCGATGTAATCTTCCAGCCCGGTCGGTTTACCGAGGTAAGCCGAGATATTGCCCAGATCGTGCGGACGTCCGTTCAGACCCACATCCCACGCCCACTGCGGGTGCGTCACCGCCTGCCAGTAGCGGCGCAGAGCGGCATTCGGGCCGCTCATGCCGGAGTGGGCGTCGCGGTAGCGCGCGCCCGGCGTTGGCATATCGACGGTAAAGACCAGCGTGGAACAGCCCGCCGCTTTGGCGCGCTCCAGCGCGTTGCGCATAAAACCGCGATCGCGCAGGACGTACAGCTGGAACCACATCGGACGCTTGATGGTCGGCGCGACCTCTTCAATCGGGCAGACGGAGACGGTAGAGAGGGTAAACGGAATACCTTTGGCATCCGCGGCCGCCGCCGCCTGCACTTCGCCACGACGGGCGTACATACCGCACAGGCCGACGGGGGCGAGGGCGACCGGCATGGAGAGCGTTTCGTTGAACAGCGTCGTCTCAAGGCTCAGGTCAGACATATTCTTCAGCACGCGCTGACGCAGGGCCACCTCTGACAAGTCTTCCACATTGCGGCGCAGGGTGTATTCGGCATACGCCCCGCCGTCGATGTAGTGGAACAGGAACGGGGGCAAAATGCGCTGCGCCGCGGCGCGATAGTCACTGGCTGCTGAAATGATCATGCTTTGTTCTCCCTGGAAATATCACTGTCGCCAGGCAGACGGGTAATACGCGCCTGTCGGGCCTGGTCTTCATCGAATCGTTTAATGGTGGTGTGAACGAAGCCGAGATGCGCCATCATCGCCTTGCGTGCGGCCTCGGCATCACCGGCCAGAATGGCGTTAAGCACCGCCTCGTGTTGTTCAGTCAGTTGGGCAAACACCGGCGGAACCAGGTACATGCGCTGGCGGCTTTGTTTGACAGAGGATTGCAGCAGGTCGAAGAACCCGCGCATGGTCTGGAGCAGAACCACATTGTGCGACGCTTCGGCAATGGCCAGGTGAAAACGCACGTCAGCCTGGGAGGCGATATCCGGGTCGCTGCTTTGCGTGGCCTCAAAGCAGGCTTTGAGCTTCTCTTTGTCGGCCTCGGTTGCCCGCATGGCCGCATGCCAGGCGGTGCTGGTCTCGATGGCGTGACGCGCTTCGAGGATGTCAAAGCTGTAGTCCGGGTCATTTTCCATCAGCGTCTTCAGCGGCTGAACGATGTTTTGCTCGGACCAGTCGTCATGCTGCCAGCGCACAAAGGTGCCGCCGCCGCGACGGCTCACCAGTACCCCTTCGCTGACCAGCGTGGCCAGCGCTTCACGCAGGGAATTACGCGATACACCAAGCTGGGCGGCGAGCTGGCGTTCAGCGGGCAACTTCATGCCCGCTTCCAGCTGTTGTTCTTCAATCAGCGCCCGTACGCGAGAGGCTATCTCGTCGGACAGGCGTCTGGGCATCACTATCATGGGATCATCCAGGTTAAGACATAAGCCTGCAGGGTGGTGATCACCCCGACCATGCAGGTGAATATCAGGCTGTGTTTCACGGTAAAGCGGAACAGATCCGACTCTTTACCGACCAGTCCCACCGCCGCACAGGCAATGGCGATGGATTGCGGGGAGATCATTTTCCCGGTCACGCCGCCGGTGGTGTTCGCAGCGACCAGCAGGACATCCGACACGCCAATCTGCTGGGCCGCCGTAGCCTGCAGTGCAGCAAACAGGGCGTTCGACGAGGTATCTGACCCGGTCAGGAACACACCCAGCCAGCCGAGGAACGGTGAGAAGAAGGTGAAGGCGTGGCTGGTATGGGCCAGCGCCAGTGCCAGCGTCGATGACAGGCCGGAGTAGTTCGAGATAAACGCGAACGCCAGCACCATGCCGATGGAGTAAATCGGCAGCATCAGCTCTTTAATCGTCGCTGCGAAGGTCTGCACCGCGGCGGCAGGCTTCATGCGCAGCCACACCACGGAAAGGATCGCGGCAAACAGGATGGCGGTCCCGGTGGCGGAGAACCAGTCGAACTTATAGACCGCGGCATACGGTGTGGCGGCATGCACGACTGGCGGCATGCGGGCGACCATTTTGTCGAGGAACGGCACGGAGATATTAATCACCATGTCGTACAGCGCGCCGCCCGGGGCGAACAGGGCTTTAAACGGCGGGATGCTCCACAGCGTTACCGTTGCGGTCAGGAACAGGAACGGTGACCAGGCACGGATCACCTGCCCTGCGGTATAGCCCGTGCGTGCCAGGGTTTGATCGACCTGCGAGGCACCCATGTCGGCGAAGCGGAAAATACGTACCGGCTGCCAGCGTTTCAGGAACAGTGTCAGGCAAACCAGCGAGACCAGCGACGAGATAATGTCCGGCAGCTCCGGACCGAGGAAGTTTGAGCTGAGGTATTGCGCGATGGCGAACGAACCGCCCGCCACCATTACAGCAGGCCACGTCTCTTTCACGCCGCGCCAGCCGTCCATAATCGCCATGATCCAGAACAGCACGATGATGGTCAGGAACGGCAGCTGGCGACCCACCATCTGGCCGATCTCAAAGCTATCCAGCCCGGTCACCTGTCCGGCGACCAGAATCGGAATCCCCATTGCGCCAAACGCCACCGGGGCGGTATTCACAATCAGGCACAGGCCCGCGGCATAAAGCGGGTTAAAGCCGAGGCCCACCAGCAGGGCGGCCGTAATGGCGACCGGTGCGCCAAATCCGGCGGCACCTTCCAAAAACGCCCCGAAGGAGAAGCCGACAATCAGCATCTGCAGGCGCTGGTCCGGCGTGATGGAGAGAATCGACGAGCGGATGATGTCGAACTGCCCGGTTTTCACCGAAATTTTATAGACAAAGACAGCGGCGATGATGATCCACGCAATTGGCCACAGACCGTAGAAGAAACCGTAGACAACGGAGGCCAGCGCGCGATCGACCGGCATTTTGTAGAAGAACAGCGCCACCAGCAGAGCGATGGCAACGGTGTACGTCGCGGCAAGGTAGCCCTTCAGCTTGAGCTTAATCAGCGCAAAGAAGAAGAACAGGATTGGAAGCGATGCGATCAGGCTCGACAGCCAGATATTTCCGGCCGGGTCGTAGTTTTGTTGCCAGAGGCTCATGCAGGTCTCCTGGGGACCAGATAACCTGCGCGGCGGGTGAGTCTCCGCTCATCTCTGCATCACAGGTTATGTAAAAGTGGTCCTGCCAATGTTGTGTTGTAGGGTTAATGACAATGAATGGTTAATCAGATGTTATGGGGTGGCAATGGTTTTGTGAGCGGAAATAATGGAATTGTGAACCAGGGGAGGATTGATTGCGCAATTGGTTGGACCAATTCACACGAAGGGGAAAAGAGTAGGCCGGGTAAGCGCAGCGCCACCCGGCATGAAATCAGAATGCGGTCTTACAAAAACCCGTCATCTCTTTCAGGCCCATTTCACGGCCAAGCTCGGTCATCGGGTGCACGACCACCAGGCCACGGACGCTTTTCTTCAGCTTGCCCATGTCAGCCTGTTCTTTTTTAGTGATTGCGCGGCGGTGTGGCATGTTCATCAGCTTCTGCGCTTCGTTGCTCAGCTTCTGGCCTTTTACTTCGCGCAGGCGCTCGATCTCTGCCTCCAGCTTCGCGGTCTCTTTCTCCAGCTCGGCGTACTTCTCGGCGGAATCGACCAGTGACAGACCCGCCATCTGGTGACGGATCAGATCCAGGCGGTCGCTCAGGCGTTTAATTTCGTTCTTTTCGACTTCTTTCATGACAAATAACTCTGAAAACGGGGAATTTACAGGGAAGGATACACCAATGTGAGCAGGCTTACTTCTGAAACGCTTTTTTTAAGCTGATCCGGGAAATCAGCTCAGTCAGGGAAAGGACCATCGTGGAGCGGACAACCTGCTGATAACGCAGCTTTTGCATCGCGTATAGCTCAGGGTCGCTGCTGTCGAAATGAGGGGCAGGGGGCAGCGCGGTCACGCAGTGCAGCTCGCCGAAGGGCCCCAGGATCTCATCATCGGTAAAGGCGTATTCGTTACCGTCATGATTGAGCTCCTCACGTAGCGCCATTAACAGCTCTGCATCTTCGTACTCTTGCCGATTCAGCACGCCAAGACCGTAAATCAGCTTCAGACGCACCGATAAATCGCCCAGCGGTCCATCGCCGTCCAGTAACGGTTCTACAGCATATTTTACCGCGTAGTCGTCTTTGCGAAACACCTGAAGCACCAGGATATTTACCGCCTCGGTTAACAGCTCGACGGCGGCAATCAGGAAGCTTCGTACGGTTTTGCCAGCATTCAGACGCTCAAGCACACGATTTTCAAAGGCCTGGGTTTGTTCCATTATTGCCTGCATATCTGACAATCTGTTATCTGGGCGCAGGCTAACCTGCGCCACACTGTGCATCATTTGGTTGCGTTGTATGCGTTAACCGCCTCCACAACCACGTCGCTATTGGCGTCCAGACCGGAAATCTGCGCCAGCGCAGCCTGCGCGCCTTTGTCATCAATCAGCTGAGCCAGCTCGATCGCCTGCGGGTCCTGATCGCTGCGGTAGTGCATTGCAGCGGCAATCCCTTTCACCAGGTTGGCATGCGGCAAACCGTATTCCAGCGTGCCGAGCAGCGGCTTAATCAGACGGTCGCCTGCACTCAGCTTACGCAGCGGTTGACGTCCCACGCGCTCAACATCATCTTTCAGATACGGGTTTTCAAAGCGACCGAGGATTTTCTGGATGTAGGCTGCGTGTTTATCAGCATCAAAACCGTAGCGTTTGATCAGCACCGCGCCGCTCTCTTCCATGGCCCCTTTTACCACCGCGCGGATTTTCTCATCGAGGATCGCATCGCGAATGGTCTGATGACCGGCCAATTTTCCGAGGTACGCGGTTATAGCATGCCCGGTGTTCAGCGTGAAGAGTTTGCGTTCGACAAATGCCATCAGGTTATCGGTTAATTCCATTCCCGGAATAGTTGGCAGTGCACCTTTAAACTGAGTTTTATCGACGATCCACTCGCTGAAGGTTTCCACGGTCACTTCCAGCGGGTCGTGGGTGGCGGATGCTGACGGCGGAACGATGCGGTCCACGGCGGAATCCACAAACCCAACGTGCGCGTCGACCCAGGCTTTATCCTCGTCAGCCACGGCCGCCATGACATGGCCTTTCAGCTGTGTGGTGCCGCGTACCATGTTTTCACAGGCGATGATGTTCAGCGGGGTGTCGATGCCCTGCGCTTTACGTTTTGCCAGGCCTTTAGCCACCGCCGGGGCGATACGCTCCAGAACCACCGGACCTACCGCCGTGGTGATAAGGTCAACGCTGGCAATCAGGTCGATTACGTCGTCGCCAATGCTGCTGACCGCGTTCACGCCTGAGACGGTATCGACCTGCTCGTTTTCGCCCACCACATGGACCTGATAGCTATGACGGGCATTCAGGGCATCCAGGACCACCTGATTCACATCGGCGAACGTCAGCGTAATGCCCGCGTCTGCCAGCAGTTTGCCGATAAAACCACGACCGATGTTACCTGCGCCAAAATGTAATGCTTTCATAGTGTTAACCTTCATCAATGTTTTTACCCGAGAGGGCTGGGGTGAGGAGCTTTCTCCCCCTCACCCTAGCCCTCTCCCCGGGGGGAGAGGGAAGAGGCGCTGTTATTTGTTCAGCAGTGCCAGAACTTCTTCAACGCTGGTGGTTTTGGCCAGACGCTCGATAACGGACTCATCGTCCAGGGCGTTGGTCAGGCTGGTGATCACCTGGATATGCTCGTTGTTGCGAGCGGCGATACCAATCACCAGGCGGGCGATGTCATCTTCTTCTTCACCGAAGCGTACGCCATCAGGATACTGACAGAACACCACACCGGTTTTCAGCACGCGGTCTTTCGCCTCAACGGTACCGTGTGGAACCGCGATGGATTCACCGAGATAGGTTGGGGTCAGTTTTTCGCGTTCCAGCATCGCATCGACATATTCAGGCTGAACGTAACCGCCTTTTACCAGCTGTTCACCGGCAAAGCGAATCGCTTCTTCTTTAGTAGCCGCGGTACGGCCGAGGAAGATGTTCTCCGCACCCAGTTTAAACAGGTGGGCATTACTCTCGTCAAAGCTATCCTGCAGGCTGGTGCGCACTTTCACTTCGTTATCTTCATGACGCTGCGCGGCAACCAGACGTTCGGTCAGGCTGGTGTACAGGCCGCTGTCGAGGAAGTTAGTCAGCGAAATGTGCTGTGCCTGCGGTACCTGACGCATGGCGCGTTCGGTCAGATCGCGGTGGGTGATCACCAGGTCAACGTCCGGCGGCAGACTGTTAATTGCGCTGTTGGTCACGGAGATGTTGGTCAGGCCCGCATCCTGTACTTTCTTACGCAGCACGCCGGCACCCATTGCACTGGAGCCCATACCGGCATCACAAGCAACGATGATTTTACGCACGTGGCTCAGGTCGTTAGAGACATCGCCAGCCGCCAGCGGGGTCGCGCCTTTGGATTCCGCCTTCATGTCGTGCATACGGCGGGTTGCCGCTTCGATATCGTCATCTTCTTTCACTTTGCTGGTTTTCAGCAGGATAGAAGAAACCACGAAGGAGACCGCCATGGCCGCACAGATAGCCGCGATGTTAGCGAAGTAGGCACCTTTCGGGGTCATCGCCAGCACGGCCAGGATAGAGCCCGGAGAAGCAGGAGAGACCAGACCGCCGCCCAGCACGCTCAGGGTGAACACGCCGGTCATACCGCCGAGGATAACGGCCAGGATCAGGCGTGGGTTCATCAGCACGTACGGGAAGTAAATTTCGTGGATACCGCCCAGGAAGTGGATGATAGCCGCACCGCCAGCAGACTGCTTAGCGCTGCCGCGACCAAAGAACATGTATGCCAGCAGAACGCCCATACCCGGACCTGGGTTTGCTTCAATCAGGAAGAAGATGGACTTGCCGAGATCGTGAGACTGCTGAATACCCAGCGGCGAGAAGATACCGTGGTTGATGGCGTTATTAAGGAACAGAATTTTCGCCGGTTCAACGAAGATAGACGCCAGCGGCAGCATGTCGTGCGCCACCATAAAGTTAACGCCTGCCGCCAGAATTTTGGACAGCACTTCAACCGCAGGACCAATGCCGAGGAACGCCAGAATCGCGAGGATCATCCCGATGATGCCCGCAGAGAAGTTGTTCACCAGCATTTCGAAGCCGGATTTGATCTTACCATCTACCCAGACGTCGAATTTCTTAATCGCCCAGCCGCCCAGAGGACCGGCAATCATGGCACCGAGGAACATCGGCATATCCGCACCGACGATAACACCCATTGTGGTGATGGCACCCACAACGCCACCACGGTCACCGCCTACCAGACGACCACCGGTATAACCGATCAGCAGCGGCAGGAGGTAAGTAATCATAGGGCCAACAAGTTTCGCCAGCGTTTCGTTAGGCAACCACCCTGTCGGAATGAACAATGCGGTGATAATACCCCACGCGATAAACGCGCCGATATTTGGCATCACCATGTTGCTGAGGAAACGACCAAAGCTTTGAACTTTGATCTTGAAATCGGATGACATAAAACACCCCTTCTTATGTTTACGCTTAGGCTTGCGGCCCGAGGTTTATCGTTAATGTGCGGCGGCAGAGGTAGCCGGGCCCTGTTCTGATGCTGTGAAATCTGGCACTGAATCGTTCAACTGTCCAGACAGTGAAAATTTGTGTGACACATGTCACGTAAATGTAGGGGGTGTGGCATTTAATGACGTGATCCGAGTCACAAAATTAGTGGGTAAAAAAAATACGATGGCGAAAAACAAAGCAAAAACTACGCGTTTCTGTGATTGTGATCTCATTTTTGTTTTGTGGGTTTGTTTCTGGATTGTGACTGATTTCACAAAATATTTTTATGCAGATTTCTCTGGCTGTGATCGGCGGCAAACTCTGCTTTGCGAATTGGCGTCAGGATAGTCTTGCGTGACACGTAAAGCTAAAAAACCACTTTTCATGTGTGGTATGGCGAAAAGTTAAAAGGTGGATTACGCTCATAATGTAAGGTTAAGTATATTATTATTCAGGTTATATTTTGACACGTTTATAAACTTGCATGGAGATATTATAAAAACCGATACTCCCCGGCTCTGAAATAACCAGTGTGCCTTTTAAATTTAAAAATAAATTAATTAGGCTGCGTGCTGTTTTATTCGTTTAATGAGTTGACGTTGTTTAAGTGAGGAAAATATGTTTCTCAACTATTTTGCGTTGGGCGTATTGATTTTTGTATTTCTGGTGCTTTTTTACGGGATTATCGCTATTCATGATATCCCTTATAATATGGCTAAAAAACGTAATCATCCCCATGCCGATGCGATTCATACGGCAGGCTGGATTAGCCTGTTCACCCTCCATGCCATCTGGCCGTTTCTGTGGATTTGGGCCACGCTCTACCGTGAAGATCGCGGTTGGGGCATGCAGAATCACATTACAAAGCCAGATGAGGTCCCGGGCATGGATGCGCTGTCCAAACGCGTGGCCGAATTAGAACAAAAGCTGGCGGCGGTACAGCTCACTGCCGATCAGAACACGCTGGAGCGCTAATCATGGATCTGTTGATTATTTTGACCTATGTGGCATTTGCCTGGGCGATCTTTAAAATATTCCGCATTCCGGTAAATCAGTGGACGCTCGCCACCGCAACGTTGGGTGGGGTATTTATTGTTGCCGGACTGATTCTGTTAATGAACTATAACCATCCGTATACCTTTACGGCGCAAAAAGCGGTTATTTCCATTCCGATTACACCGCAGGTGACGGGCGTGGTCACCGAAGTGACTGATAAAAACAACCAGCTCATTAAAAAAGGCGAAGTATTATTTAAACTTGATCCGGGCCGCTACCAGGCGCGGGTCGACAGACTCAAGGCCGATCTGGTCACCGCAACCCACAATATCGATAGCCTGAAAGCGCAGCTTGCAGAAGCCGTCGCTAATACCACGCGCGTCTCGGCAGAGCGTGACCGCCTGTATAAAGATTATCAGCGTTACCTGAAAGGCAGCCGGGCGAAGGTGAACCCGTTTTCTGAAAGCGATATCGACAACGCGCGGCAGAACTATCTGGCGCAGGATGCGCTGGTGAAAGGTTCTGTGGCTGAACAGACGCAGATTCAAAGTCAGTTAGACAGCATGGTGAACGGTGAACAGTCGCAGATTGCCTCATTACGCGCCCAGCTTGCCGAAGCGAAATACAATCTCGATCAGACCGTGGTGCGCGCGCCGAGCAACGGCTATATCACCCAGGTGCTGATCCGTCCGGGGACCTATGCCGCCGCGTTACCTCTGCGCCCGGTCATGGTCTTTATTCCGGAACAGAAACGTCAGATTGTGGCGCAGTTCCGCCAGAACTCGCTGCTGCGTCTTAAGCCGGGTGATGAAGCAGAAGTGGTGTTTAATGCGCTGCCGGGCCAGGTATTTACCGGGAAACTCACCAGCGTCCTGCCGGTGGTGCCGGGAGGGTCGTACCAGGCGCAGGGGGCGTTGCAGGCATTGACCGTCACACCGGGCACGGATGGTGTACAGGCGCTGATTGAACTGGAGCCTAACGCCGACGTCGATGCGCTACCAGACGGTATCTATGCCCAGGTGGCGGTCTATTCAGACCATTTCGCCCACGTCTCGGTGATGCGTAAAGTGTTGCTGCGCATGACCAGCTGGATGCACTACCTCTACCTCGATCATTAATCCCGCCAGGGCAGGAATGCGACATCCATACCTGCCCTTTTTTCATCCCGTGATCCATACTGACCTTTTTCCGGCATCAAGGATCAGGCAATGAAACTCATCGGTAGCTACACCAGTCCCTTCGTGCGAAAAATCTCGATTCTCCTGCTGGAGAAAGGGATGACATTCGAATTCGTCAATGAACAGCCCTACAACGCTGAAAACGGCGTCGCGCAGTACAACCCGCTGGGAAAAGTTCCGGCGCTGGTGACGGACGAGGGTGAATACTGGTTCGACTCCCCGATTATTGCGGAGTATATCGAGCTGTTGGGCGTGGCCCCGGCCATGCTGCCGGCTGACCCAAAAGCGGCGCTGGCGGTGAAGCAGATTGAAGCCCTGGCCGACGGCATTATGGATGCGGCGCTGACTTCCGTGCGTGAGCAGGCAAGGCCCGCCGCACAGCAGTCAGAAAACGAACTGCTGCGCCAGCGGGAAAAAATCAACCGCAGTCTGGATATGTGCGAACAGCTCATCCGGGAGGGAAAAATTCACACCGATAGCCTGAACCTGGCCACCATCGCCATTGCCTGCGCCATCGGGTATCTCAATTTCCGCCGCGTGTCCCCCGGCTGGTGCGTTGACCGACCGTTGCTGGTGAAGCTGGCTGAAACGCTCTTTAGCCGCGAGAGCTTTGCCCGTACCGAACCGCCAAAGGCTTGACGCGGGTTATAACACTTCGCTGCAGGAGGCGGTACAATCTCTCCACATGTTAACTCCCTCTCCCGTCGGGAGGGGGGAAGATATTTACTCGCCAGGCGCTTTCATGACTACTCATCATTCGCTCTACAGCCAGATCCCCGCTACCGATCGTCTTCTTCGCGAACCTCGCATTCATGCTGTTGTGGAGCGTTTCGGCCATACCGCGACGGTTGAGATGTTACGCCTGCTTCAGGACGAAGCCCGATGCGCCATTCAGGCAGAAAATAGCTTGCCCGACTGGTGTAGCGCGTGGGAGCTGGAAGTGGAACATCGGCTGGACAAGAACGCGCAAAGCGCATTACGCCCGGTGATCAACCTTACCGGTACCGTGCTGCACACCAACCTGGGCCGCGCGCAGCAGGCGGAAGAGGCCGTGGCTGCGGTCGGGCAGGCCATGCGAACGCCGGTGACGCTGGAGTACGATCTGGACGGCGCAGGACGCGGGCATCGCGATCGTGCCCTGGCGGATCTGCTGTGCCAGCTGACCGGTGCAGAAGATGCCTGCATTGTGAATAACAACGCCGCAGCGGTGCTGCTAATGCTGGCGGCCACCGCCAGTGGCAAAGAGGTGGTGGTATCCCGCGGCGAGCTGGTGGAAATTGGCGGGGCGTTTCGCATTCCGGACGTGATGCGCCAGGCGGGCTGCACGCTGCATGAGGTCGGTACCACCAACCGTACCCATGCGAAAGATTATCGCGCAGCGGTGAATGAAAACACCGCCCTGCTGATGAAGGTTCACACCAGCAATTATCAGATTGAAGGCTTCACCAAAACGGTTGATGAGGCCGAGCTGGCGGAAATTGGGCGCGAACTGAATATCCCGGTGATTGCCGATCTCGGCAGCGGTTCGCTGGTGGACCTGAGCCAGTACGGCTTGCCAAAAGAACCGATGCCGCAAGAGATGATTGCGGCGGGCGTCAGCCTGGTGAGTTTTTCCGGCGACAAACTGCTGGGCGGGCCGCAGGCCGGGATTATCGTCGGCAAACGCGAGCTGATTGCCCGGCTGCAGCAGCATCCGCTCAAGCGCGCCCTGCGAGCCGATAAAATGACCCTTGCCGCGCTGGATGCGACGCTGCGGCTCTATCTCCATCCGGAGAAGCTGGCCGACCGCCTGCCTGTGCTGCGTCTCTTAACCCGTGATGCCGCCTCGATTCGTGCGCAGGCCGAGTTATTGCTGCCGCGCATCGCCCCGCACTACCCTGATTTTGACGTTCGGATTGAGCCCTGCCAGTCGCAGATTGGCAGCGGTTCGCTGCCGGTGGACAGGCTGCCGAGCGAAGCGCTCACGTTTACCCCGCGTGACGGGCGCGGCAGCCATCTGGAGGCCCTGTCGTTACGCTGGCGCGCCATGCCTGTGCCGGTTATCGGGCGGATTTACGATGGACGAATGTGGCTGGATCTGCGCTGCCTTGATGATGAAGAGCGATTTCTGGAGATGTTGTTGAAATGATTATTGCCACCGCCGGTCATGTCGACCACGGAAAAACTACGTTGCTGCAGGCGATTACTGGCATAAACGCCGATCGTCTGCCGGAAGAGAAAAAGCGCGGCATGACTATCGACCTGGGCTATGCCTACTGGCCCCAGCCAGACGGCCACGTGCTGGGTTTTATTGATGTACCAGGGCACGAGAAGTTTCTGTCTAACATGCTGGCGGGGGTGGGGGGTATCGATCATGCCCTGCTGGTCGTGGCCTGCGATGACGGCGTGATGGCGCAAACCCGCGAGCATCTGGCAATCCTCCAGCTGACCGGCAACCCGCAGCTGACCGTAGCGCTGACGAAAGCTGACCGCGTGGATGACGCGCGCGTCGGCGAGGTGCGCGAAGGGGTGCAGGCCACCTTACGGGAGTATGGTTTTGCCGATGCGCCGATTTTTGTCACCGTGGCCACCGAGGGACGCGGCATCGACGAACTTCGTCACCATTTGCAGCAACTGACGTCACGTGACCACGCAAGTCATCATCGCTTCCGTCTGGCGATTGATCGGGCATTTACCGTAAAAGGGGCGGGCCTGGTGGTCACCGGTACCGCGTTGAGCGGTGAAGTGAAGGTGGGCGATAGCCTGTGGCTGACGGGCGTTAACAAACCGATGCGCGTGCGCGGCTTACATGCACAGAACCAGCCCGCAGAGCAGGCGCATGCCGGGCAGCGGATCGCGCTGAATATTGCCGGAGATGCGGAAAAAGAGCAGCTTAACCGCGGCGACTGGCTGCTGGCCGATGCTCCGCCAGAGCCGTCTGAACGCGTGATTGTCTCTCTGCAGACGAATGTGCCGCTGACTCAGTGGCAGCCGCTGCATATTCACCACGCGGCCAGCCATATCACCGGACGCGTGTCGCTGCTGGAAAACGATCTTGCCGAACTGGTTTTCGATTCACCGCTCTGGCTTGCAGACAACGACCGTCTGGTTCTGCGGGATATCTCCGCGCGGGAAACGCTGGCCGGGGCACGGGTGGTGGCGCTTAACTCGCCGCGACGCGGCAAGCGTAAACCGGAATATCTGCAATGGCTGGCCGCGCTGGCACAGGCCCCTGATGATAACGCCGCGCTGCGGGTGCATCTCGATCGCGGTGCAGTGAACCTGGGTGATTTTGCCTGGGCACGCCAGCTGAGCAGGGAAGGATTAGACCCGCTGACCCGGCAGCCGGGCTTTATTCAGGCCGGTAATAGCCTGTTGAATGCCCCGGTTGCCGCACGCTGGCAGCGCAAAATACTCACCACTCTCGCGACGTATCATGAACAGCATCAGGATGAGCCTGGTCCGGGGCGTGAGCGTCTGCGCCGCATGGCGCTGCCGATGGAAGACGATGCGCTGGTGCTGGTGCTGATTGAAAACATGCGCGAAAGCGGGGTGATTAAAAGCCACCACGGCTGGCTGCACCTGCCGGATCACAAAGCCGGATTCACCGCAGAGCAGGAGGTTATCTGGCAGAAAGTGGCTTCGCTGTTTGGTGATGAGCCGTGGTGGGTTCGCGATCTGGCGCGCGAAACGAACACCGACGAGCAGGCGATGCGTCAGGTATTGCGCCACGCGGCGCAGCAGGGGCTGATAGTCGCGATCGTGAAAGATCGTTATTACCGTAACGATCGTATTGTGGCGTTTGCTAACCTGATACGCGAGCTGGATCAGGCGCGCGGCTCTACCTGTGCAGCCGATTTTCGCGATCGGCTGAACGTAGGGCGCAAGCTGGCGATTCAGATCCTGGAATATTTCAATCGTATTGGGTTTACGCGTCGCCGCGGTAACGACCATGTTCTGCGAGATTCGTTATTATTTCCTGAAACTCCGTGACCCCCGTCGTAAACACCGTTACCGGTTGGCGAGAAAATCGCCAGCCGGGACTACCCTTGTTGTACACCAACAGCAAGGAGACGGTCATGACAAACAATCCTCCCTCTTCGCGTATCCAGCCTGGCGAGTATGGTTTTCCCCTCAAGCTAAAGCCTCGTTATGACAACTTTATTGGCGGCGACTGGGTAGCCCCCGTCGACGGCGAATACTATTCCAACCTGACCCCCGTTACCGGCCAGCCGCTGTGTGAAATAGCCAGCTCCGGCAAGCGCGATATCGATCTGGCGCTGGATGCGGCGCACAACGCGAAAGACAAATGGGGGCATACCTCCGTTCAGGATCGGGCAGCCATTCTGTTCAAAATCGCTGACCGGATGGAGCAGAATCTGGAACTGCTGGCGACGGCAGAAACCTGGGATAACGGCAAGCCGATCCGGGAAACGATGGCGGCAGACGTGCCGCTGGCCATTGACCACTTCCGCTATTTTGCCTCCTGTATTCGCGCTCAGGAGGGCGGAATCAGCGAGGTCGACAGCGACACCGTGGCGTATCACTTCCACGAACCGCTGGGCGTGGTAGGGCAAATTATTCCGTGGAACTTCCCGCTGCTGATGGCGAGCTGGAAAATGGCGCCCGCGCTGGCAGCAGGCAACTGCATTGTGCTCAAACCGGCGCGTCTGACCCCGCTTTCGGTTCTGCTGCTGATGGAAATCGTTGGCGATCTCCTGCCGCCGGGCGTGATTAACGTGGTGAACGGTGCGGGTGGCGAGATAGGGGAGTATCTGGCTACGTCTAAACGTATCGCCAAAGTGGCATTTACCGGGTCGACGGAAGTGGGCCAGCAGATCATGCAGTACGCCACGCAGAACATCATTCCGGTGACGCTTGAGCTCGGGGGCAAATCCCCGAACATCTTCTTTGCAGACGTGATGGAAGAAGAGGATGCCTTCTTTGATAAAGCCCTGGAAGGGTTTGCGCTGTTTGCGTTTAACCAGGGTGAAGTCTGTACCTGCCCGAGTCGCGCGCTGGTGCAGGAGTCTATCTATGAACGCTTCATGGAGCGCGCCATTCGCCGCGTAGAATCTATCCGCAGCGGGAACCCGCTTGATAACGTCACGCAGATGGGGGCGCAGGTCTCACATGGACAGCTGGAGACCATCCTCAACTACATTGATATCGGCAAGAAAGAGGGCGCAGATATCCTGACCGGCGGACGCCGTAAGGTACTTGGTGGCGATCTGCAGGACGGGTATTACCTTGAGCCGACGATCCTGTTTGGCAAGAACAACATGCGCGTCTTCCAGGAGGAGATTTTCGGACCGGTGCTGGCGGTGACCACCTTCAAAACGATGGAGGAGGCACTGGAGATTGCCAACGACACGCCGTATGGCCTGGGGGCAGGCGTCTGGAGCCGCAACGGTAATCTGGCCTATAAAATGGGCCGGGGCATTCAGGCCGGGCGCGTCTGGACCAACTGCTATCACGCCTATCCGGCACACGCCGCATTTGGGGGTTATAAGCAATCCGGCATCGGGCGTGAAACCCACAAGATGATGCTGGAGCATTACCAGCAGACGAAATGTTTGCTGGTCAGCTACTCCGATAAACCGCTGGGCCTGTTCTAGTCGCCCTGCTCAGGCCGTCCCTGGGCGGCCTGAGCAATTTGCTGGCGCAGGCAATTGAGGACGCCATCAAGGACGTACTGCACACGCCAGGGCTGGTATTCACGTTTGCGGAATATCGCGGTCAGATCGAGCCACCACTCTTCCTGATGCGGGAAGCAGGGAACCAGCATGCCTTGCGCTAATTCTTTTTTCAGGCTCTCTTTAGGTGCGAATACGATGCCAAGGTTATTTCTTGCCAGCTCCAGCGCCGTCTGCGTATTGTCACAAATATAATTTCCGGTCACCCTGTAATCTTGCACGTTATCACTACCATGGGTACGAAAACGCCAGATATTTGCATCGTCGACCAGCATGGAATCGATCAGAATACATGAGTGATTAATTAAATCGTCAGGTCCGGCTAACGGATGATTATTTAAATATTCCTGAGTGGCGAATGCCGTAACGGAATATTTTGTTAATACGCTGGCGACCAGACTTCCATCTTTTGGTTGTGCATAGGTAATTAAAATATCGCAGTCATCCGGGAAGGAAACGCCTTCTGAAAATTCATTGCGGTCCAGGTTGTACGTTTTCAGGGAGATACGAATGTCGCCGATGTCTTTTATCTGATGGATGACATGGCGCGCGAGGTAGGTGACAATTCCCGTGGGTGCGTAAAGGGTCACTTTGCCCCGCTTTTCATGCTTATAATCGGCAATGAAATTCACGAGCTGATCGTTTTTGTCCAGCGAAGCGTCAATATAGGGAAGTAACGCTTCACCAAACTGAGTAAGCGCAAGCTGACGGGTCGTGCGCTCAAAAACCTTTAGTCCAACCCGCGCTTCAAAATCAGAGAGATATTTACTGACGTTAGCCTGCGCCATACCCAACAGGGCAGCAGCATCACCAATGCTGTGAGTGGCGGCGATGACGGAGATTATTTTTAATTCGCGTGGCTTTAGCTGTAATTTACTCATCATGCGTGCCCATCTATATCATTATATATATAATATTATATAAACCGCAGCGTTGCATTGGCAAATTTGTAACCATTATTATTCGCCCCGCTTGTTTGGCGTTTAAATGGATTACTTTGATGACTATTAAATACAATTTACTTATCGCTGCCACGTTATTTGCAGCCACGTCTGCGATGGCCGGTGACTTTTCAATAGGGGCGGGGGCTGTATTTAATGAGTCGCCTTATAAGGGGTATAACGAAAATACCACTGCGGTGCCGTTAATCAGTTACGAAAGCGATCGTTTTTATGTGCGCCAGACCACGGGCGGCTGGATCCTGTGGAAAGACGCAAAAAATGAACTCAGCCTGACCGCATCATGGATGCCGCTGCATTTTGATCCCGATGACAATGACGACCATCAGATGAAACAGCTTGATGAGCGTAAGGCGTCCGCTTTCCTCGGTGGCGCGTACTATCACCATGAAAGCTGGGGTTCTTTGAAAGTGGCGGTCTCTGGCGATGCCACGGATGAAAGCGGCGGCATGATTGGAGAAGTCTCCTACTTTCGACCCATCAGGATGGAACGTCTGACCCTGACGCCATCTGTGGGTGTTTTTTATACCGACGAAAGCTATAACGACTACTACTACGGCGTATCCGGCAACGAGTCTCGCCGCTCAGGTCTGAAGCAATACACCGCCGGTGACAGCTGGACGCCATACGTTGGCCTGGCGGCTAAATATCAGTTAACTCAGAAGCTGTACCTTAACGCCAGCGCGGTCTACACCGTGTTGCCTGACGACGTGAAGAACAGCCCGATGATCGACCGCGACGACAGCTTCGTGCTGATGACCGGGCTGACCTGGCGCTTCTGATACGTTAAAGCCGGTTTACTCCCTCTCCCCGTGGGTGTGTACAGTCCGGGGGGAGGGCAACAGACCGCAAATATTCAGCCTTCATCCACCCATATCCGCATCTCCCCTTCTCCCCGGTTTGCCCAACTGAACCAGGGAATAAAGGTCAGCGTCTGGGGCTGACGCTGTACCGGCGAGCGATCGTACTGCCACAGCGCATCCGTATCCTTCGCGTGATAACCGCGCCCCTCCGCCTGTATCAACATTTTGTGCGCGAAAATGCCTTTGCCTTCAAATACCCGGAACGCACTGTTTTCAGGCAAAGAGAGGTTATGCAGATTTGCGCCGTTATCAGCTTCTTCCAGACAGTAAACCAGGGGCCCGCGCTGAAGCGCGACTTTACCTGCCTGCTGGCGCACCTGCGGGTTACCGTACACGCGGCGAACCGGCATAGGGAGTGTCAGAGTCAGCGTGTCGCCCTCATGCCAGCAACGGTTGAGGTAAAGATATCCACGAACGACCTCCCCGGTGACGCGTTCACCATTCAGCGAAACAGCCGGTTCGGCGCACCAGTCCGGCAGCCGCAGGGCCAGCGTGTGAGTCACCGGAACAGGCGAGGTTATTTCGATGGTCACCTGATCCTGCCACGGATAGTTACCGCTAATACGTAGCCGGAGTGTGTTTTCATCAATCTGTATGGCGACATCGTTCCCCACATACAGGTTGATCAACAGGGCATCCGGGCGAACGGTATAAATGTAATGTCCCAGTGAGGTCAGCACGCGGGCGATATTCGGCGGACAGCAGGCGCAGCCGAACCATCGCTGGCGGACGGGCTTCACGTGATCGTAGATATGGTTGAACGCCAGCGTTTTCGGATGTACCTCCAGCGGGTTCACATAGAAGAAGTGTTTTCCGTCCAGCGCCATGCCACCGAGTACCGTGTTGTATAACGCGCGCTCCATCACGTCGGCGTAGTGGCTATCTGCCTCCATCTCGAGCATCCGGCGTGCAAACATCATCAGGCCAATGGAGGCGCAGCTTTCCGCGTAGACCGTATCGTTGGGCAGATCGTAATCGCTGCTGAACGCCTCGCCGCTACTTTGCGAGCCAATCCCGCCGGTAATGTACAGCTGGCGCTGCGCCATGTTATTCCACAGCCGCAGGCAGTCCTGGCGTTTACCTTCGTCGCCGCTCAGGCGCGCCAGATGCGCCATGCCCGCCATCAGGTAGACAAAGCGTACCGCATGACCGATGGCCGTTTGTTGTTCAGCAAGAGGCTGATGTGCCTGGCTGTAGGCTTTGTCCTTGACCATCCACGCAGGTCCATAGGTATTCCAGTATGACGTTTTGCCACGCTTCTCGTACTCGATATCGTAGAAGTGAGGCTGGGTGCCGCGTTCCTCAATAAAGTATTTCACCAGATTGAGGTAGCGTGGTTCCTGCGTGACGTCGTACAGCCGCATCAGCGCCAGCTCGATTTCCGGGTGGCCAGGATAACCGTGCAGCTGCGTTTCGCCAGGGCCAAACACGCTGTCGATATGGTCTGCCAGCCTGCACACCACATCCAGCAGGTTGCGTTTACCGGTTCCCTGAAACCAGGCCACGCCAGCCTCAATCATATGCCCGGCGCAGTACAGCTCGTGGCATTCGGCCAGATTGGTCCAGCGCGCCTCGGGGGCCTTAACCGTAAAGTACGTATTGAGATAGCCATCTTCACACTGTGCTGCGGCAATCAGTTCAATGACCTCGTCGGCGGTTTTTTCCAGTTCAGCATCCGGTTTCTGGCATAGCGACCACGCCACGGCCTCCAGCCATTTCGCCACGTCGCTGTCCTGAAACACCATCCCGTAGAATTCACCCTCTTCCAGACCCGCGGCAATGCGGAAGTTGGTGATGGCGTGGCTGGGTTCAGCCTCTGCCACGCGATCGTTCAGCGCTTCCCACTGGTAGGGGATCACCACATCACGGACCAGTCGTTGATACTGCCCGAGAAACGGGTCATTGATTTTCAGTTGGTGCAGATCGGGTTCCATTACGGACATCGTATTCTCCTCAGGAAGGGACATGACGCTGGCGCAGATCGGTGGCAATGCGCGACATCAGTGGATTGTTAAGCCTGCACCAGCGGATAGTGACCGCCAGCAGCAGATGGAAAAGGGCAGGCAGCAGTGTCTCCATGGCGGTGATGCCCTGTAACGAGGCTGGCGTCTGGTTACCCATGCCCGGCTGATAGGCTACGGTGATAAACACCAGGCTGATGATCCCGGCGCTGGATGCCCATGCGAGCTTGATGAAAAACAGGTTGAAGGCGAAGTTCATGCCCGATGAGCGCACGCCGTTTTTCCATTCACCGTAGTCATCGGCAAAAGCCATCAGCGAGAAGTGCAGTGGCAGGGTAAAACCGAGGATCACGCCATTGCTTAAAATAATCACCAGCCAGAGCGTCTGGTGCGCCGGGCCTCCCGGCAGAAACCACATGCCCACCGCAAGCGCAGCGAGCACCAGGTTGGTGTAGTAGTAGAGTTTGACGGTATCAATACGGCGCGACAGCGGATTGACGATCACCGCACCCAGAATGGCCGCAAAAGTCACCATCGTGAAAAACAGCGAGGTATAGGCCGTGCTGCCCTGCAGGACGTAGGTGATGAAGTACATGTATCCGCCGCCGCGAATGTTGAAAACGTTGATCAGCAGAAACGACATCACCAGCATCAGGAGCAGTTGATCGTTTTTACGCAGGCCCGCAAGGTGCTCGCGTAAGGTGAATTTACCCATCAGCGCCAGCGGAACGCGCTCGCGAACCCAGAAGAAGCAGCAGAGAAACATCATCACGGCGACAGCACACAGGACGCCGACGCCAAGCTGATAACCCTTTGCGGCATCGCCCTGACCGAGCTCCGCGACCAGCCATGGCAATCCCACAGAGACCAGAAAACCCGCCACGCCGCACAGCACAAAGCGCCATGACTGGCAGGCGATCACCTCGTTGTGTCGGGTAGTCATGGTGTTAATCAGCGCGCAGTAGGGCACGTTAATGGCGGTATAACCAACGGACAACAGCAAATAGGTACCAAACGCCCAGGCGATTTTCACCCCCATGCTGGCTTCCGGTACGGTGAACGTCAGCACGCCAATCACCCCGATGGGGAGCGCCACCCATAGCTGCCAGGGACGAAAACGTCCCCAGCGGCTCTGCGTGCGGTCAGCAATCACGCCCATCACCGGATCGGAGATGGCATCAAACACACGAAGAGCAATAAATAGCGTGCCCACGAGCGCGGGAGTGAGGCCAAAGACATCGGTATAGAAAAAGGTCAGGAAATTCATGATCAGGCAGGTAATTACCGTCCCGCCCGCATCACCCAGGCCGTAGCCAATTTTTTCGCGGACGGACAGCCGGTCATCTGCCGCCCCTTGTGTCACGTCTGATTCAGTAATCGGTGTGGAAGTCATGAAGTAACTCCTCGATGAACGAATTTATTATCGTATTTATGCAAGGTACCCATTTATTCTGCATTGAACGGCAAGGCCAACAAGGGAAGGGAAAAGTATAAAAAGGTGACGATTCCGACCTGATGAAGAAAATGTGATTTCGATCGGACAGTTATTCAGATATTAGTTAATAATCAATGCGTAAATTGAATATTGATGGCAATAAAAGCGGAATGGTGAATATCCATGCTCGAATTATCCATAGCGCTTCCGATTAAGGTCCAAAATGGCGGGCTATTTATTTCCCGGGGCGTGGGTCGCCATCCTGCGCGGAAATTAACATCGTGGGAGATTATTTTTGTCGAAAAAGGGACATTAACGATCCAGGAAGAAAATACGGTGTTTGAGGTGCGTGCGGGGGAGACGTTACTGCTTTGGCCTGACAGGCGACACGTGGGCGTAGGCGAATTCCCTGTCGATCTTAAATTTTACTGGCTGCATTTTGAGATTGAACATTACCCCTCTTCACAACCCAATCTGGCGATAGAACAGCATTGTCGCGTGAGGGACGCCCAGTCTGTCATTTCTCTTTTCCGCCAGTTCTTAAGCGAGCAGGAGAAATTACAGCGAACCATGGCGCTTGAAATCATTTTACTGCTGATCTTACAGCAAATTTCCCGTCCTTCCGGATATGAAGACAGCGCCAATGAAGCCGGTGCGGCCATGGCGTGGAAGGCGAAACAGCTTATTCGCACACAGTTTCATTTACCGCTTTCAACGTCGCTACTGGCAAAAGAGCTGCACTGCAATGCGGATTATCTTGGGCGAGTATTTCGCCGGACATTTCATTTAACCCTGACGGAGGCCATTCATCGCCAGCGTGTCCGGGCGGCAGAAAAATTACTGCTCAACGAGGCCGCATCATTAACCGAAGTAGCGACACGCTGCGGTTTTAATGATGTGGGCTATTTTCGACAGATTTTTTCTAAGCACACCGGTCTAACGCCCGCCGTCTGGAAACGGCGGTACTGTAAAGAGCATATTAATTCTGGTTGACCTGTCTCGGGGTCGCCAGATTATGCCCGCTGTGCAGCATCATCTGGCGTAACGCGTCACTGACCGTCTTCGCGCCAGGCTTTTTCGATTTCTTCGGCGAGAATTTTGACGCCCGCTTCAATTTTTTCCGGATCGGGCACGTAGTTCATACGCATGCACTGGTGCGTGTGCGGCCACGGCTTATCCAGACCCGGGAAGAAGTAATCACCCGGCACCATCAACACACCGCGTTTTTTCAGACGCTGGTAGAGCAGTTCGGTGGTGATCGGCAGGTCCTTAAACCACAGCCAGAGGAAAATCGCCCCCTCAGGTTTGTGGATCAGGCAGCGCTCTTCCGGCAGGTAGCGGCGAATCGTCGCGATGGTTTCCTGAACGCGCTGATAATAAAACGGCTTGATAACCTCGTTAGACAGGCGCAGCAGGTCGTTGCGCTTAATCATTTCACACATCATTGCCGGACCGATGCCGCCCGGTGAAAGGCTGATAATGCCGTTCATATTGGTAATGGCGGTGATGATTTTCTCGTTGGCGATGATGATGCCGCAGCGGCTACCCGGCAGGCCCAGCTTAGAGAGGCTCATACACAGAACGATATTCGGGTTCCACAGCGGACGCGCTTCGCTGAAGATAATGCCCGGGAACGGCACGCCGTAGGCGTTATCGATCACCAGCGGAATGCCGTGCTGATTTGCCAGCGCATCCAGTTTCATCAGCTCGTCGTCGGTAATGACGTTGCCCGTTGGGTTAGTCGGACGGGAGACGCAGATCATGCCCGTCTCTTCACCGATATGCAGATGTTCAAAATCGACGTGATATTTGAACTGGCCTTCCGGCAGCAGCTCAATGTTAGGGCGTGCGGAGACGAACAGATCCTCTTCCAGACCGGAATCGGCATAGCCGATATATTCCGGGGCCAGCGGGAACAGCACTTTTTTGGTCGTGCCGTCGGCGCGACGTCCAGCGAACAGGTTAAACAAGTAGAAAAACGCGCTCTGGCTGCCGTTTGTTAGTGCAATATTCTGTGGTTCGATATCCCAGCCCAGCTCGTCACGCAGCATTCCAGCGAGGAGCGCCAGCAGTTCAGTTTTGCCCTGAGGACCGTCGTAATTGCAGAGCGCATCGGTCGCTTTGCCGTTTTCCAGCATCTGAGCGAGCAGCGTCTGGAAATAGGTATTCATCTCCGGAATTTGAGCCGGGTTTCCGCCGCCGAGCATGATTGCGCCCGGTGTGCGCAGCCCGTCGTTGAGGTCCTCCATCAGGCGAGTAATGCCTGAATGGCGGGTGAATTTGTCGCCGAAAAGTGAAAACGTCATAGCAGGTGATCTGTCGAGCTTATTTTGAAAGTGGGTAACCATAACGCTAGCACCGTGTTGGTGCAAATCGGGTGGTGTGGTCGGATTTGTTGTTTTGTGTGGCGGGTAAGGATTTATTCAGTGAATTGTTCTGGCGGTTTTTTCTCCCCTCACCCCGGCCCTCTCCCCTGTGGAGAGAGGGTTAGGGTGAGGGGGGGATTATTGATTACCAGCCCATACCACCATGACTTTATCGCCCTTGTGCTCGCGCACAAAGCCATACCCTTCTTTCAGCGACAGCGTGGTTTGCTTGCCTTCGCCGATCGCCGGGTGACGGGCGCGGAACTGACCCAGCATTTGCCAGTGGGCGACGGTTGACGCCTGCGTGCCCGTGACATCCTGCCAGTTCATATCCGAACGGGTGCCCTGAAGCGGGTCGGAGCCCGTCGGGCCGAACGGACGTTCGGATTCATCCCCGTAATAGATTTGTACGCTGCCCGGTGCCAGCAGGAGCAGCTCAGCCGCGCGCTGACCACCTTCGCGGAACAGGCGTGTGTCATGGGAGGAGAGGTAGCTCAGAACGTTGAAGCTTTGCAGCTTTTCTGCCATCTGCTGCCACGTCAGGTCGATATCGGCCAGGCAGTTCACCGCCTTTGCCGCCTGCTCCTGATAATCAAAGTTGATCATCGCATCGAAACCGTGGCGGTAATAATCACTCTGCATCACCCCGTGACCCCAGGATTCCCCGGTCATCCAGAACGGTGCGTTGTCGAGCTTTTTGTCCGGGTTCGCCCCTTTCCAGGCCGCCAGTGCCTGACTTGTCTGATCTTTTAGCTGCTGCCAGGCCGCAAGCTCGACGTGCTTCGCGGTATCGACCCGAAAACCGTCGATGCCGTAGTCTCGTACCCACTGGCTGAGCCAGTGAGTCAGATAGTCGCGCGGGGTATATCCCGGGATGGCCTTCGCGTGGGTATCGGGTTTGTGCTGATAAAAATTGGGTAACCCGGAAGGGACGGTGGATTCCGTTTTCAGGTCGGGCAGGAACGCCAGCGACATCGTCAAATCATCAAAGCCAGGGTTGTCGTAATCACCGATGTCGGTACGGATCCATTTCTTGCCCCACCATTTTTCCCATGCGGCTTTGTCGCTGAAGTTAATGTAGTCATTGAAGCTGTGCCAGGTTTGGCCTGCACCTGGCTTCCAGTCGGTCCAGTGTTCACCCAGCGTTTTTTTCAGCTCATCACCCTGTAAATACAGCGCGCCAAACTGATACGCCTGCATGTCTGCTAGCGTCGCGTAGCCCGTGTGGTTCATGACGATATCGAACAGGATGCGGATACCACGCTTGTGTGCTTCATCGACAAGATGGCGCAAATCTTCTTCGGTACCCATGTTGGCATCAAGCTTTGTCCAGTCCTGGGTGTAATAGCCATGATACGCATAGTGAGGGAAATCCCCTTTGGTCCCCCCGCCTACCCAACCATGGATCTGCTCAAGCGGAGAGCTTATCCAGAGCGCATTCACCCCCAGTTGCTGTAAATAATCGAGCTTGCTGGCAAGTCCCTTGAGGTCGCCACCGTGGAAGGTGCCAATCTCCTGCATGCCGTCTTTATGGCGGCCATAGCTGTTGTCGTTGCTCGGGTCACCGTTCACATAGCGGTCGGTCAGGACAAAATAGACGGTGGCGTTCTGCCAGCTAAACGGTGCGGGTTTATCCGTTTCGGCGCGCTCAAGCAGCAGCAGGCCATTACTGCCAGCGGCGGGCTGCAGGGTAATGTTTCCGTTCTGTACCGTCGCGGTCTGTTTGCTGTAGAAATCACGCACTACTGTCCCTTCCGGGAAAGTATCGCTAACGTTCAGCGTCAGCGGTTTACCATCCCACTTCGGACACTGGCGGGTAGCGGTTGCCACCGGTTGTTCTGCTGCACTCTGAATTGTCAGCAGCAGTGTGGGCGTGCCGGAGCGAGTATCAATCCGCATCTGATATTCACCGTCGCGGAAAAGGCGCCACTGCGGCGGCGTGCTATCGCAGGGTTTGAGCGACAGCATCTCATTGAGTTTTATCGCCTCTGATGGCTGCCAGCACGTCTTGTCAAAACTCAGCGTAAGAGGACGCGTACCCTTCGCAAGCTTTGCCTGGCTGGTGAAAATCCCGGTGCCTTCGGCGCTAAAACTATTAAACCCCGGTGATGACCAGTCAGCGTGTGCCAGTGCGGGTAGCATCAGAAAAGCCAGAGCGGTGCGTTTCATTCCATTTTCCTGTCGCGGCATTTTTAACCAGTTTGCCATCAGGCGGAGGGTAAAAACTCATCCTCCAGCGCTTTCTGCCAGGAGGACGTGTGAGGATGAGTGATCCCGCGCAAAATTAGGCAGTTATCTGCGATATCGCGCACAAATTTTCAGGAGTGCTGTTTTTATAAGCAAGTTTCAGGTGACATAGTTTCGGATTTGGACTATTTCTATACGTGCTCTTGAAGTCTATTTTTGATATGATTTGAGATTCCGCTCTCAAATTTGTGAAAAAAATAAGGTGTTAGGATGATGACATCCGACCAGGAGACCTAATGATATCGACTCCCATTCGACGATATGGGGCTGCGATACTCATGTTACTCACCATGGCATTTTCAGGTGAGGTGCTTGCGAAGACGCACACGGATACAACGAGTAAGAAAGCCCACGTAATAAAGACGACAAGTAGTAAGGTTAGCAGTAAACAAGAGTATTCTCGCAATAGTGCAAAGAGTAGTTCACTTCCTGATTTGCGAAAATACCCTTCCGGAACACCAAGGAAAAAAGCGTTTCTCCGGACGGTAATGCCTTACATCACGAGTCAAAATGCCGCGATTACTGCGGATCGTAACTGGCTGATTTCCAAACAGTACGATAGCCGCTGGTCGCCCTCAGAACGCGCGCGTCTGAAAGATATCACGAAGCGCTACAAGCTGAGCTGGAACGGTAACACCCGTCGTGTGCCGTGGAATGCTCTCCTTGAACGTGTCGATATCATCCCGAATAGCATGGTTGCGACCATGGCGGCAGCCGAAAGCGGCTGGGGAACGTCAAAGCTGGCGCGTAATAACAACAATCTTTTCGGTATGAAGTGTGTGAAAGGTCGTTGTAATAATGCGCCTGGCAAGGTGAAAGGCTATTCTCAGTTTGAATCAGTCAAAGATTCCGTGGGTGCCTATGTGGTCAATCTGAATACGCATCCGGCCTACTCATCCTTCCGTAAATCACGTGCTCAGTTGCGTAAAGCGGATCAGGAAGTGACGGCCAGTACGATGATCCACAAGCTGAAGGGTTATTCGACGAAGGGGCAGAGCTATAACAACTATCTGTTCGCGATGTACCAGGATAACCAGCGCTTAATCGCCGCCCATATGTAATCACTAAAAACGCCTTCTAAATGAAGGCGTTTTCTTTTCTATATCAGCACCTCGCTGTGGCGATCCCGATACTCTTTTGGCGTGGTGTCATACTCTTTGCGAAACACCGAATAGAAATATTGCAGCGACGGATAACCGCACATCTGTGAGATTTCGTTGATCGACAGTGATGTTGAGATGAGCAGGCTGCGGGCTTTCTCCAGTTTCTCCGCATGGATGACGGCATGAATGGTTTCGCCCACTTCTTCTTTGAAACGCTTCTCCAGATTCGAACGAGAAATGCCCACCGAATCCAGAACCTGATCGACCTTAATTCCTTTACAGGCGTGGTTGCGAATATAGTGCATCGCCTGAATGACGGCCGGGTCACTCAGGGAACGATAGTCGGTTGAGCGACGCTCCACGACGCGGACAGGGGGTACCAGCAAACGCTGAAGCGGCAGAGACTCTTTATCCAGCAGACGATGCAGCAGCTTCGCTGCCTGATAGCCCATCTGACGGGTGCCCTGTGCCACAGAGGAGAGCGCCACGCGGGAGAGATAGCGGGTGAGTTCTTCGTTATCAATGCCAATCACGCACAGCTTCTCGGGCACCGGGATATGTAAATGCTCGCAGACCTGCAGCACGTGGCGGGCGCGGGCGTCGGTGACGGCAATAATGCCGGTTTGCGGGGGCAGCGTTTGCAGCCAGTCCGCCAGCCGGTTTTGCGCGTGCTGCCAGTTTTCCGGAGCCGTCTCCAGCCCCTGATACACTACGCCGCGATACTTCTCCTGCGCGACCAGCTGGCAAAACGCATGCTCGCGCTCGACTGCCCAGCGCTTGCCGCTGGTGGCGGGTAAACCATAGAACGCGAAACGATGGACGCCTTTCTCTTTTAAATGAAGAAAAGCGGCTTCGACCAGGGCATGATTATCGGTGGCGATATAGTGAACCGGCGGGTAATTTTCGGGGGAATGGTAGGAGCCGCCGACGCCCACGATCGGGACGTCGACGTCGGTCAGCAGCTGTTCAATGACGGGATCGTCATAGTCAGCGATGACGCCATCCCCCAGCCAGTCTTTGATGTTCTCCAGACGGGTGCGGAAGTCTTCCTCAATGAAGATATCCCACTCGGATTGCGACGCCTGCAAATATTCACCCACGCCTTCAACGACCTGACGGTCGTAGGCTTTATTGGCATTGAATAACAACGTAATGCGGTGACGCTTTTCAAACATGGCTCACTTCCCAATTAAGTCACAATACGGTTATCAGGCTCGTCGCTTGGTGGCAGAGTCCATCCAGACTGCCAGTAAAAGAATGGCCCCCTTGACGATATACTGCCAAAACGTCGGGACGTCCATCATACTCATCCCGTTATCCAACGACGCCATGATAAATGCCCCCATGACCGCACCCGCCACGCTACCGATACCGCCGGCGAGGCTGGTGCCGCCAATGACGCAGGCGGCAATCGCATCCAGCTCGGCGATGTTACCTGCGGAGGGCGAACCGGCACCCAGACGCGAACTGAGGATCAACCCGGCGATGGCGACCATCAGGCCGTTAATGGCGAACACCGCGAGCTTAGTGCGCTCGACGTTGATCCCCGAGAGACGGGCAGCTTCAAGGTTGCCACCGATGGCATAAATGCGGCGGCCAAACGCGGTGCGCGTCGCCATAAACATCCCGCCCAGCAGTAACAGCGCCAGCAGCAGGACCGGTGTCGGAACACCGCGATAGTCGTTAAGAAGCCAGATGGCGCCCAGCACAATGACCGCAGTCAGCGCATGGCGTCCTACCACGGAGGTTGATGCCGGTGACGCCAGCCCCAGCGCCTGACGACGCATGCGCCCCCGCCACTGCCAGGCGACAAACGCCAGCAAACCTACCACGCCAATCGTAAAGCCCACGCTATCGGAGAGGTAGCTCTGACCAATTTGCGACATGGCGGCGCTGGTGGGGGAGACGGTAGTGCCGTTGGTAATCCCGATTAAGATCCCACGGAAGGCCAGCATCCCCGCCAGGGTAACAATAAACGACGGGACTTTGCGGTAGGCAACCCACCAGCCGTTCCAGGCCCCCAGGACCAGACCCAGTACCAGCGTCACCGCCACGGTCAGCGGCAGCGGCCAGCCAAGCCAGACGTCGAAAATAGCCGCCACGCCGCCGAGCAGGCCCATCATCGAGCCTACAGACAGGTCAATTTCTGCCGAGATAATGACGAACACCATGCCTACGGCCAGGATCCCGGTAATGGCGGTCTGGCGGAGCAGGTTAGAGACGTTACGCGCGCTTAAATATGAGCCATCGGTCATCCAGGTAAAAAACAGCATGATGACGATAATTGCTGCGATCATCACGAAGACCTGCAGGTTCAGCGCTTTTAGCCCTGCGAACGCACCGGGCGTCGGAACGGCGACTTTGATATCAGACGGATTGCTTTTCGACATGACGTTCGCTCCTTAAAGCGGCTTCCATCACCTGCTCCTGCGTCAGGTTCTGGTTAATCAGGTTGGCTTTCAGTTTCCCCTCGTGCATCACCAGCACGCGGTCGCTCAGGCCGAGCACTTCGGGTAACTCAGACGAAATGACAATGACGGCAATCCCTTGCTGAACAAGCTGATTAATCAGTTTGTAGATTTCATATTTGGCACCGATATCAATCCCGCGCGTTGGCTCATCGAGGATTAATATGCGTGGGTTGAGAAGCAGGCAGCGCGCCAGAATCGCTTTCTGCTGGTTACCGCCACTCAGGCGGCCAATCGCCAGTTCCGGGGAGGACGTTTTGACCTTCAGCCTGGCAAGCGACTGAAGAATGCACTGTTGCTCTGCGGCATCGTCCAGGCTGCTCAGCGCGCCGGAGAACCGATCGAGTGCCGCAAGCGTGATGTTTTTCCCCACCGCCATGACCGGTACGATGCCGTCTTTTTTACGATCTTCCGGCACCATAGCAATGCCGCGGGCAATCGCCTGCTGGCAGTTGTCGATTTTCACTGGCTGGCCGTCGATATAAATCGTGCCCTCCCAGCGCCCGGGCCACACGCCAAACAGACACTGTACGGCCTCCGTGCGTCCGGCGCCGACGAGGCCCGCAATCCCGAGAATTTCGCCGCTGTGAAGAGAAAACGAGACGTTATTCACGCGTTTAATGTGGCGGTTAACGGGGTGCCACGCGGTCAGGTTTTCCACACGCAGCACTTCCTCGCCTCTGGCGTGTGGCTCATTCGGGTAGAGCGCCGTCAGCTCGCGGCCTACCATCATGGTGATGATGTCATCTTCACTCATGCCTGCCGCTTCGCGCGTGCCGATGTGTTGCCCGTCGCGAATGACACAGATGGTGTCCGAAATGGCTTTAACCTCGTTTAGCTTGTGCGAAATGTAGATACAGGCGATGCCGTGGTTTTGCAAATCGCGGATGATATTGAGCAGAACTGCGGTTTCCTGTTCGGTGAGCGAAGCCGTGGGCTCATCGAGGATCAGCAGCCGTACCTGTTTGTTCAGCGCCTTAGCAATTTCTACCAGCTGCTGTTGCCCCAGACCCAGATCGCCCACGCGGGTATCCGGTGAAATATTGAGGCTCACCTGCGCCAGCAGCTTTTCACAGCGGAGCGTCATGGTGTCGTAATCCAGTACGCCGTGGCGGGAAATCTCGGCTCCAAGGAAGATGTTTTCCAGCACGGTGAGATGCTTCACCAACGCCAGCTCCTGGTGGATAATGGCGATCCCTTTACGTTCGGTATCGCGAATGTGTGTCGCCTGGATCACTTCACCGGCAAAGACAATTTCGCCTTCGTAACTGCCGTGTGGGTAGATCCCACACAGAACTTTCATCAACGTTGATTTGCCCGAACCGTTCTCGCCGCACAGCGAAACCACTTCGCCGGGGTTCAACCGGAGGCTGACGTTGTCGACGGCCTTCACTGCGCCGAAGCGCTTGGTGATGCTTTTCATTTCAAGTAAATAAGGCATACCTGCTCCACATAACCCGAGGGAAGAACAGTACAACGTGATGCGCCCCCGCAGAGCGGGGGCCGCGCTGGATTACAGTTCGCTCTTCTTGTGGAAACCGTCTTTAATCACGGTGGCGTCAATGTTCTCTTTATTGACTTCAATTGGCGTGAGCAGGCGAGCCGGAACATCTTTCAGCCCGTTATTCAGCGTCGCGTCTGCTTTAGGCTGCTTGCCATTGCCCAGCTCCACGGCGATTTCAGCCGCGGTATTGGCAAGCTCGGTAATCGGTTTGTAGACCGTCATGGTTTGTGTGCCAGCGATAATGCGTTTTACCCCTGCCAGGTCGGCATCCTGCCCGGAGATCGCGACTTTCCCGGCCAGCCCCTGGGCGCTCAGCGCCTGGATAGCACCGCCTGCGGTGGCATCGTTGGAGGCCACGACCGCATCAATTTTGTTGTTGTTGGCCGTCAGCGCGTTTTCCATAATTTTCAGCGCGTTTTCTGGCAGCCATCCGTCGGCCCACTGATCGCCAACCACCTTAATTTTCCCATTGTCGATGTAGGGTTTAAGGACTTTCATTTGTCCTTCACGGAACAGTTTGGCGTTGTTATCTACCGGAGAGCCACCCATCAGGAAATAATTGCCCTGAGGCACTTTGTCGATCAGGCTTTGCGCCTGTAATTCACCCACTTTTTCATTGTCGAACGAAATATAATAATCAATATCCGCATTATTAATCATGCGGTCATAAGCGAGAACTTTTATGCCCTCTTGCTTCGCTTCTTTCACTACGTTACTTAATACCTGGCCGTTATAAGGGATAATGACCAGAACATCGACACCACGGTTAATCATATTCTCGATCTGTGACATTTGCGTTTCTTCATTGCCATTCGCTGACTGAACAAAGACATTCGCACCGAGTGATTCCGCTTTTTTCACAAAGATATCGCGATCTTTTTGCCAGCGCTCCAGGCGCAGGTCGTCAATCGCCATGCCAATTTTGACCTCTTTGGCATGTCCTGCAAAGCTTACAAGGAGGAGAGTAGTGCAGATCGTTAGGGTCAGGTTCTTTATCTTCATAATTATTAGGCCTTTTGTAGGGGTATGTGTTGCTGAGATAAAAGAAACATTCACTGCTGGGACGCAGCAAATTTTTAACGCGGAAAGGCGGGCTGGCAATTACAGATTTTTATCTTCTCATTACGATATTTGGTTTATTTCTGAATTTATGACCGCGATCGGATTTTAAAATGCGTAACGTCTTAATTACATTTGATTCTGGAATTTACGCCGAAAAATAGTTTGCCTGCGCATTATTTTGCGAGCCAGCGCACAGTTGTGCATTCTCTCAATAGCAGTGTGAAATAACGTAATTGAGCAACCCAAAATGTCTATTCACTATTACTCCTGTATCAACGACTCGCCGCATACCCTGATTATGGAGCTCAATATGCAAGCTTATTTCGACCAACTCGATCGTGTTCGTTACGAAGGCCCAAAAACGACCAATCCTTTAGCATTTCGTCACTACAACCCGGATGAGCTGGTTCTGGGTAAGCGCATGGAAGACCATCTGCGCTTTGCCGCCTGTTACTGGCATACCTTCTGCTGGAACGGCGCCGATATGTTCGGTGTGGGTTCCTTTGACCGCCCATGGCAGCAGCCGGGTGAAGCCATCGAGCTGGCGAAACGCAAAGCCGATGTGGCATTTGAGTTTTTCCACAAGCTGAACGTGCCGTACTACTGCTTCCACGATGTGGACGTCTCGCCGGAAGGTGCGTCTCTGAAAGAGTACCTGAACAATTTCGCGCAGATGGTGGATGTGCTGGCGGCAAAACAGCAGCAAAGCGGCGTGAAGCTGCTGTGGGGTACCGCAAACTGCTTCACTAACCCACGCTACGGCGCGGGCGCGGCAACCAATCCGGATCCGGAAGTGTTTAGCTGGGCGGCCACGCAGGTGGTGACGGCCATGAACGCCACGCATCAGTTGGGCGGCGAAAACTATGTCCTGTGGGGCGGCCGTGAAGGCTACGAAACCCTGCTCAACACCGATCTGCGCCAGGAGCGCGAGCAGATTGGCCGCTTTATGCAGATGGTTGTCGATCATAAGCACAAAATCGGCTTCCGTGGCACGCTGCTGATCGAGCCGAAACCGCAGGAACCGACCAAGCACCAGTATGACTACGACGTGGCGACGGTGTATGGCTTCCTGAAACAGTTCGGTCTGGAAAAAGAGATTAAAGTTAACATTGAAGCCAACCACGCCACGCTGGCGGGCCACTCTTTCCATCACGAGATTGCGTCTGCGATTGCACTGGGCATATTTGGCTCTGTCGATGCTAACCGCGGCGATGCACAGCTGGGCTGGGATACAGACCAGTTCCCGAACAGCGTGGAAGAGAATGCGCTGGTGATGTACGAAATCATTAAAGCGGGTGGTTTCACTACCGGCGGCCTGAACTTTGACGCTAAAGTACGTCGTCAGAGCACCGACAAATACGATCTGTTCTACGGCCACATTGGCGCGATGGACACCATGGCGCTGGCGCTGAAAGTCGCCGCTCGCATGATTGAAGACGGTGAGCTGGATAAGCGTGTTGCGAAGCGCTACAGCGGCTGGAACAGTGAGCTGGGTCAGCAAATTTTGAAAGGCCAGTTATCACTTGCGGAGATCGCGAAGTACGCTGAACAGCAGCAGCTGGCGCCGCAGCACCAGAGCGGGCACCAGGAACTGCTGGAAAACCTGGTCAACCACTACCTGTTCGATAAATAACAGCACGTAGGCCCGGTAAGCGTTAGCGCCACCGGGCATTTCTGTTAAAGGAGTCACCGTAATGTATATCGGGATCGATCTTGGCACGTCGGGTGTGAAAGCCATCCTGTTAAGCGAGCAGGGCGATGTGTTAGCCACGCAGACGGAAACGCTGCAGGTTTCACGTCCGCATCCGCTGTGGTCGGAACAGGACCCGGAGCAGTGGTGGCAGGCAACGGACCGTGCCATCAAGGCGCTAGGCGAGAAACACCCTCTGCGGGACGTCAAAGCGCTGGGGATTGCCGGGCAAATGCACGGCGCAACGCTGCTGGATAGCCAGCATCGCGTGTTGCGTCCTGCGATCCTCTGGAACGATGGCCGCTGTGCAGAAGAGTGTGCGCTTCTTGAGGAACGTGTACCCACCTCCCGCCAGATCACCGGCAACCTGATGATGCCCGGTTTTACCGCACCGAAACTTCTGTGGGTACAGCGTCATGAACCTGAGATTTTCCGGCAGGTGGCGAAAGTCCTGCTGCCGAAAGATTATCTGCGTTTTCGCATGACGGGTGATTTCGCCAGCGACATGTCTGACGCGGCGGGCACGATGTGGCTCGACGTGGCGAAACGTGACTGGAGCGAGGCGATGCTGGATGCCTGCCATCTGACCCGCGCCCATATGCCCGCGCTGTTCGAAGGTAGCGAGGTGACAGGCACGCTGCAGCCAGCCGTTGCTGAACGCTGGAATATGCCAGCCGTACCGGTGGTGGCCGGAGGCGGTGACAATTCGGCGGGGGCCGTGGGTGTCGGCATGGTGGAGGCAGGGCAGGCGATGCTGTCGCTGGGAACGTCCGGTGTCTATTTTGCCGTTAGCGACGGGTATCGCAGCAACCCTGAAAGCGCAGTGCACAGTTTCTGCCATGCCCTTCCGGGGAAATGGCATTTGATGTCAGTGATGCTCAGTGCCGCATCTTGCCTGGACTGGGCGGCAAGACTCACCGGCATGGCCGATGTTCCGGCGCTCATCTCCGCCGCGCAGCAGGCGGATGACACCGCGGGTACGATCTGGTTTTTACCGTATCTTTCCGGTGAGCGAACGCCGCACAACAACCCGGAAGCGAAAGGGGTGTTCTTTGGTTTAACTCATCAGCATGGCCCGGCTGAGCTGGCGCGTGCGGTTCTGGAGGGTGTGGGCTATGCGCTGGCCGACGGCATGGACGTGGTGCATGATTGCGGCCTGAAACCGTCGAGCGTCACCCTGATTGGCGGCGGCGCGCGGAGCCCTTACTGGCGACAGATGCTGGCTGACATCAGCGGATTGCAGCTGGATTTCCGCACTGGTGGCGATGTCGGGCCCGCGCTCGGCGCCGCACGGCTGGCACAGATAGCCATGAACCCCGAAAAACCGCTTTCACAATTGTTACCGCAGCTTCCGCTTGAACAGGCGCACTTGCCTGACGCAGCACGCCATGCCCGCTATGCGCAGAGGCGCGACGTGTTCCGCAAAATCTATCAGCAGCTGCTGCCGCTGATGTCGTAAACACGCTTGTCCGACAGAGGCTCGAGGATGTCCTTTTTTGGTCTGTGCGTGCCTTCCTTTCCTTGCCAGTATGGTGTTACACCCACTGGCGAGGAGATTTATCATGTCACGTACTGCATTAATCAACATTGATACTCAGCAGTCATTTCACCATCGCAATTACTGGCACGAAGGCGATATTCCTGCCTTTCAGCAGGCGATGCTGGGTCTGATTGAAGGCTGCCAGGCGCGCGGTATTCCGGTCGTTGATATTTTTCATGTAGATGAAGACGGCCCGTTCACACTGCAAAGCGGCTATGTCATACCGATGGCCTTTTTGCGTCATCAGCCGGATGTGGTTTTCCAGAAACATGTCTATAATGCCTTCACGGATACCGGGCTTGACCGCTGGCTGCGCGAGCGTGATATCAACAGACTGATTATCTGTGGCATACGCACGGAACAATGCTGTGAAACCACCGCGCGGGTGGCATCCGATCTGGGCTATGCTGTGACCTTTGTGAGTGAGGCAACGCTGACATTTCCTATGACCTACAAGGGCATTACCCTGAGTGCAGCGGAAATTCGCCATCGTACCGAGACTGTACTGTCCGGGCGCTTTGCCGAGATTAAAACGGTAGTGGAGACGCTGGAGTCACTGTAATGCGCATCGACGTCTGGTTCGTAATGTTGCCAGGGGTGTTGTCATTGGATATGACGGGCCCGGCAGAGACTTTTGTGCTGGCGGGCGACGCGTTTCGTCTGCGTTACATTGGTCCGCAACCCGAGGTGCCGACGTCGATTGGCCTGACGATGGGTGGCATCCAGCCGTTGCCGGAAAGCCTGCCTCGGGGCAGCTTACTGGTATTGCCGGGAGTGAGCGATTCCCGTGTTCAGTTCTCCACGCCACAGGCGCAGCAGATTCAGCACTGGCTGATGCGCCTGCAACCGCAGATCCAACGCCAGGAAATCACCGTTATGTGCGTCTGTTCAGGGGCGTTGCTGGCGGCGAAATCGGGCCTGCTGAATCAGCGGCAGTGTACTACCCATCATGACGTCATTAACCGTCTGCGCACCGCGGCGCCTGGGGCGACGATTAAAGAAAACCGGATATTTGTGCAGGATGAGAACATCTGGACCAGCGCAGGGATCACGTCGGGCATCGATCTGGCGCTGCATATGATTAATCGCCTGTGCGGCCCCGAAAAGGCGCTGGCTGTGGCGCGTGAGATGGTGGTGTGGTTTCGCCGTTCCGGTGACGATCCTCAGCTTTCGCCGTGGCTACGCTACCGAAATCATCTGCATCCGGCGATCCATCGGGCGCAGGATGCGCTCACCGCAGAGCCGCAAAAAACGTGGAGCCTGCCAGATATCGCCGCACTGGCGCACGTCAGCCCACGTCATCTCACTCGGCTTTTCCAGTCACATTTAGGGATTAGCGTTCGCGATTATCTGGAGCAGCTGCGTCTGGCGGTGGCGGAACAGTGGCTGATGCAGGGGCGCGGCGTGGAGCAGGCCTCACTGGCGGCAGGGTTTTCCTCCCCGCGCCAGTATCACCGCGCCCGGCAGCGAAGCGTTAACTGACGAAGCGGCGAGTGTCTATTTTTTGCAGCAGCATCGACAGCAGCAGGCTGATGACCAGCGTGGCGGCAAAAATCCAGATGATATCCAGCACCGGCCAGCTCTTTAGCTCCACACCTCTTGTTCGCAGGGCGTGGATCACCAGCGCGTGAAAACCATAAATTCCGAGCGAGTGCCGCGAAATCACGCTCAGGACCGGGAGTGGCCGCGCGTTGAGCGTGTTTTTAACGAGCGTAAGCAGCGAGACGGCACAGAGAAACACCATCGGTCCGCAATACAGGTACCAGGTATCGGCAAAATTACCGCGCCACTGCAATTCGTGCAGCGTCCCGCGCGATATCACCGCCACGCCTGCGATAAACAGCGACGCACAAAGCCAGTTTAGACTACGTTTTTGCGTCTCCATCATCCCGATGGCGCGCCCCAGCATGCCGTAAAGCACGTAATAGAAGGTATCGCCGTTGATATAGAGATTGACCGGCAACCATTCAAATCCGTCGATTTTCTGCGAGACCGTATTCGGGTTGGCGATGAGGCCAATCACCACCATCAGGGCCAGCAGCATTTTCCCGCTGACGTTTTTCACCTGAATAAGAGGAGAGACGAGATAGATAACGATAATGGCGAAGAAAAACCACAGGTGATAGAACACTGGTTTTTGCAGCAAATATTTGAGTGATACCCCGGCGTTAATTGAGGTGAACAAGGTGATATAGAGCAAGGCAACGGCGCTGTAAAACCCCAGACAGGCCGCGATGCGGGTGAAGTGCCTCGGTTGCGCGCTACGTTCGCCAAAAAAGAGAAAGCCGGAAATCATAAAAAACAGCGGGACGCTGACGCGAGACGCAGAGTTGAGAATGTTGGCAATGTCCCAGTTAACAGAGCTGATGCTGTGCGCATTCGTGACATACCAGGTCGTCGTGTGGATCATGACCACCATCAGACACGCTATTCCTCGCAGGTTATCAATCCAGTTAATTTTTGACGCCATCAGTTCCTCGTATTCCCTGTAAATGGAGTGTGACTGCCATTGTCCAAAAGTCTTCGTTTGGAAAATTCTGAGTTTTATCAGCAGGCTTGCCGGAAGACCGCGAGATTCGCAGAATGGCGGACCTTAATCTATAAAAGCTTTGATACTAAAAATAACAGCCACTGACCAGGACGGTAATAAAAATGATGATGAAGCGAGTGGCGTCACTCTTTCTGCTGCTCATGCTGGCAGGTTGCAGTACGCCACAAGAAGCACCTGTGCAAAAAGCACAGCAGGGCAAAATGAGCCCGGAACGTTCACTGAACATGGAGGCAATCTGTAAAGATCAGGCTGCACGCCGCTATAACTCGGCCGTTCAGAAGATTGATGTCACCGGATTTGAGCGCTTTCAGGGAAGCTATGAGCTGCGGGGCCATACGTCGCGTAAAGAGGGCTTTGTCTGCTCGTTTGATGCAGACGGCCAGTTTTTACACCTCTCCATGCGCTAGCCTGCTCGCATAATCAACAGCCAGACGTCGCCCACGTTCTGGCCTGAAGGCTTATTTCCCAATTTTCCCTAAACAACCCCGTTTCGTACTGTATATCTTGCAGCCAGCGGGTATACTGGTCCCTTCCATTTAAAACCACACGTATCCAGCACGAAATACTATGCAAAAGTTTGATACCAAGACCTTCCAGGGCCTGATCCTGACCTTACAGGATTACTGGGCTCGTCAGGGCTGCACCATTGTTCAACCTTTGGACATGGAAGTCGGCGCCGGCACTTCACACCCGATGACCAGCCTGCGCGCGTTGGGACCAGAGCCAATGGCGACCGCGTATGTGCAGCCTTCCCGTCGTCCGACCGATGGTCGTTACGGTGAGAACCCGAACCGTCTGCAGCATTACTATCAGTTCCAGGTGGTGATTAAGCCATCGCCCGACAATATTCAGGAACTGTACCTCGGGTCGCTGAAAGAGCTGGGTATGGATCCAACCATTCACGATATCCGTTTCGTGGAAGATAACTGGGAAAACCCAACGCTGGGTGCCTGGGGTCTGGGTTGGGAAGTGTGGCTGAACGGCATGGAAGTGACCCAGTTCACTTACTTCCAGCAGGTTGGCGGTCTGGAATGTAAGCCGATCACGGGTGAAATCACCTACGGTCTGGAACGTCTGGCGATGTATATTCAGGGCGTAGACAGCGTTTACGACCTGGTCTGGAGCGACGGCCCGCTGGGTAAAACCACCTACGGCGACGTGTTCCATCAGAACGAAGTGGAGCAATCCACCTATAACTTCGAATACGCGGACGTGGACTTCCTGTTCACCTGCTTCGAGCAGTACGAGAAAGAAGCGCAGCAGCTGCTGGCGCTGGAGACTCCGCTGCCGCTGCCTGCTTACGAGCGTATTCTGAAGGCCGCCCACAGCTTCAACCTGCTGGACGCCCGCAAAGCCATCTCCGTGACTGAACGTCAGCGCTACATTCTGCGTATTCGTACCCTGACCAAAGCCGTTGCTGAAGCTTACTACGCGTCCCGTGAAGCCCTTGGCTTCCCGATGTGCAACCGAAACAAATAAGAGGCGGCCATGTCTGAGAAAACTTTCCTGGTGGAAATCGGCACCGAAGAGCTGCCACCAAAAGCCCTGCGCAGCCTGGCTGAATCTTTTGCTGCGAACGTGACTGCTGAGCTGGATAACGCTGGCCTGGCGCACGGTAAAATTGAGTGGTTTGCTGCGCCGCGTCGTCTGGCGCTGAAAGTGGCAAATCTGGCGGCGTCTCAGCCGGATCGTGAAGTCGAAAAACGTGGCCCGGCTATTGCCCAGGCGTTCGACGCGGAAGGCAAGCCGAGCAAAGCGGCTGAAGGCTGGGCGCGCGGTTGCGGCATCACCGTTGACCAGGCCGAGCGTCTGACCACCGACAAAGGCGAGTGGCTGCTGTATCGTGCGCATGTGAAAGGCGAGAGCGCAGAAGCGCTGCTGCCGGACATGATTGCCACGTCGCTGGCGAAATTGCCGATTCCTAAGCTGATGCGCTGGGGCGCGTCTGACGTCCACTTCGTGCGTCCGGTGCATACCGTGACCCTGCTGCTGGGCGACACCGTTATTCCTGCCACCATTCTGGGCGTGGCGTCCGATCGCGTGATCCGCGGCCACCGCTTTATGGGTGAGCCGGAGTTCACCATCGACAATGCCGACCAGTATCCGCAAATTCTGCTGGAGCGCGGCAAGGTCATTGCTGACTACGAACAGCGTAAAGCCAAAATCAAAGCGGACGCGGAAGAGGCGGCGCGCAAGATTGGCGGTAATGCTGATCTGAGCGACAGCCTGCTGGAAGAAGTGACCTCTCTGGTTGAATGGCCGGTGGTGCTGACCGCGAAGTTCGAAGAAAAATTCCTGGCCGTTCCGGCAGAAGCGCTGGTGTACACCATGAAGGGTGACCAGAAGTACTTCCCGGTCTACGCCAACGACGGCAAGCTGCTGCCAAACTTCATCTTCGTCGCCAACATCGAATCGAAAGATCCGATCCAGATTATCTCCGGTAACGAGAAGGTCGTTCGTCCGCGTCTGGCGGATGCCGAGTTCTTCTTCAATACCGACCGCAAAAAACGTCTGGAAGATAACCTGCCGCGTCTGCAGACCGTGCTGTTCCAGCAGCAGCTGGGTACGCTGCGCGACAAGACCGACCGCATTGCGGAGCTGTCCGGCTGGATCGCCCGCGAAATTGGTGCCGACGTCAACCATGCGACCCGTGCGGGCCTGCTCTCCAAGTGCGACCTGATGACCAACATGGTGTTCGAATTTACCGACACCCAGGGCGTGATGGGCATGCACTACGCGCGTCACGATGGCGAAGCGGAAGACGTGGCTGTGGCACTGAACGAGCAGTATCAGCCGCGCTTTGCGGGTGACGAACTGCCGTCCAACCCGGTCGCCTGCGCCGTGGCGATTGCCGACAAGATGGACACCCTGGCGGGTATCTTCGGTATCGGCCAGCATCCAAAAGGGGACAAAGACCCGTTTGCGCTGCGTCGTGCTGCGCTGGGCGTGCTGCGCATCATCGTTGAGAAGAACCTGAACCTCGATCTGCAGACACTGACCGAAGAAGCGGTGCGTCTGTACGGCGACAAGCTGACCAACGCGAACGTGGTGGACGACGTTATCGACTTTATGCTCGGTCGTTTCCGCGCCTGGTATCAGGACGAAGGTTACACCGTTGACACCATTCAGGCGGTGCTGGCGCGTCGTCCGACCCGTCCGGCTGATTTCGATGCGCGTATGAAGGCGGTTTCCCACTTCCGTACGCTGGAAGCGTCATCTGCGCTGGCTGCGGCTAACAAGCGTGTCTCCAACATTCTGGCGAAATCCGACGAAACGCTGAACGAACGCGTGAACGCCGCAACCCTGAAAGAGCCGGAAGAGATTGCTCTGGCGATGCAGGTTGTGGTGCTGCGCGACAAGCTCGAACCGTATTTCGCGGAAGGCCGCTACCAGGAAGCGCTAGTGGAGCTGGCGGAACTGCGTGACGTGATCGACGCCTTCTTCGAGAAAGTGATGGTGAACGTAGAAGATAAAGACCTGCGTATCAACCGTCTCTCTATGCTCGAAAAACTGCGCGAGCTGTTCCTGCGCGTGGCGGATATTTCGCTGCTGCAGTAATGTGCACGCTGTCATAAACATGTGAGCCGTCTTTCTTTCCGGGTGGCGCTACGCTTACCCGGCCTACATTGTGTAACGGGTTGCACGTTTCATTGTAGGCCCGAGCAAGCGTAGCGCCGCCGGGCGAAACTGACAAAATGCACTTTGCCAGCAGTTTGAAAACCCGCTTCGGCGGGTTTTTTTATGGGGCTTTTGTAGGCCGGATAAGCGCGGCGCCTTCAGGGTATCGGCAAAGTAGTCCTTCCCAAAGGGCTGAGGGAGTATAAGTCGCCCAAAATTTAACCTTGAAACCTTCAACACATTACCGTTATCCTTACCCTCGTTAAATTTCTCGCGCTGGAGTGCCCCCCAAAAATGAACAAACACGACTGATGAATTTCGATCCTTGCTAAACGCCACCGCGTCGGCAGGGGATGTTTTGATTTCATTCAGGAGTGCTTATGGCTCATTTTGCGCAGTCCCCTTCTTTTATTTTGCATCAGGTCACCTGTCAGTTTGCGACGGGGGATATCCTTTTTGGTCCGCTGAATCTTTCTCTGGAACCGTCTCTGTGCGCGCTGGTGGGCCGCAACGGCAGTGGGAAAACACGTCTGCTGCGCCTGCTGGCGGGGCTTGATGAACCCGCAAACGGGCATATCGAACGAACCGGAACACAGGTTTATGTGGCGCAGCAGCAGGATATTTTGCCACACACGACGCTGGCTGAATTGCTCGGGTACGAGGCAATCTTCGCGGCGCGAGCGCGTGTCGACAGCGGAGAGTATCAGCCTGACGATCTGGAAACGCTTGATGGCTTCTGGGATTTAGCAGAACGCCTGAGCGAGGCGTTTGCCCGGGCGAGACTGCCGCCGTTTGATCCGGATAAGCCTGCCGCTGAACTCAGCGGTGGCGAGCGTGTCCGCGCGTTGCTGTGCGGGGCGTTTACGGCGCAAGCGGATTATCTGCTGCTGGACGAACCCACTAACCACTTGGACCGGCAAGGCCGGACATGGTTCTACGACCAGCTTGCCCGTTATCAGGGCGGTGTACTGGTGGCCTCCCATGACCGTGAGCTGCTGGCGCAGGTGCCGCGTATTCTTGAACTGAGTGGCGCGGGTCTTCGCAGCTATGGCGGGAATTATGCGGATTATCAAACCCAGCGCGATGCTGAGCAACAGGCTGCCCGTGCGGCGCTGGAGCACGCGGCGACGGCGCGCAAACGTACCCGCGCGCGCATGCAGAAAGAGCATGACGACGGCCAGCGGCGGTCGGCAAAAACATTGCGCACCGTCGATACCCTCAATATCGCATCGTTCGAACGCGTCAAATATAAAGGCGCGGCAAAGGAACGTATTGGCAGCTGGAAAAAACAGCATAACGAGCAAAATGATGCCCTGAACGCTGCCGTAAACAAGGCGCGTGAGCGGGTTGAAGACGATAACCCGGTGATGTTTACCCTGCCGGGGAGTCAGATCCCGGAAGGAAAACAGGTGCTGGTGATGGAAAATCTGGTGCTGCCGCATGTGCCCGTTCCCCCACTCAACTGGCGGATGGATGGTCCGATGCGCGTGGCGTTAAAAGGACCAAACGGCTGCGGGAAGTCGACGCTGTTAAAAGCGATTCTCGGCGAAATCAGCCCGCGTTCAGGGACCTGCAACGTTTCCGTCAGCTGCGCTTATCTCGATCAACATCTGTCCCGGCTCGATCTCTCGCAGTCGGTCATGACCCACCTCAACCTGGGCAATACGCCCCTTGAAGAGGGGGTATTACGAACCCGTTTAGCGCAGCTTCAGTTGGGGGTCGATAAAGTCGCGCTCCCGCTGGCGGAACTGAGCGGCGGTGAGCGTCTTAAGGCGGCACTGGCCTGCGTATTATGGCGTGCTGAGGCCACGCAGCTCCTGCTGCTGGATGAACCGACCAACCATCTGGATCTGGCCTCGGTTCAGGCCATTGAAGCGGCATTGGCCGGTTTTCCGGGAGCACTGCTGGTGGTGTCACACGATGACGCTTTTTTAAAAGGGTTAACGTTGTCGCACGAGATGATCTGGGAAGAGGCGGGCTGGCGTTGCGAAAGTCTTTAAACACAAGCCCCCGCGAAGGCGGGGGCGTTCAAACGTCACTACGCTATCTGTTTGCTGAGTGCAGGGTTGGCCTGAATCAGGCGCATCAGCTTTAACTCGGTTGGCGTGGGTCTCTCACGTTTTGACTCCCACTCCAGCACCATCGCTACGCTGACACCCATCGCTCTGGCGAATTCTTCTGTCTTCAGACCTGTCCCTTTGCGCAATTGCTCATATTCTGTAAAGGGATTGGCTTTTTGTTGCAGGGTAATCGTCTGCGGTACATCTTTAAAAATGATCTGTTCCAGACTGCTCAGCAGCTCAAACTCAGGATCTTTATATTCCATTGAGAACTCCTCTTAAATCTCACATCGTGATCAAGAACATCAGAGAGCCAATTAAGAATAGTCCCTAATACAAACCCAGGATCGTCACGGGTGTGATTAATCGTGCGGTAACGATCGCTTTATCCGATTCAGCTATATGGATAGTTATGCTAATTACCTGATTAACCATAAGGAGGGCCCGTCAGGTATTTTTTTGTAAATGATAAGAAATAAATCGGCAATAGGCGTTTTACATGAAAAGAGTATCTTGCAAGGCTGACCTGGACTATCCTTGTAAGCCGTCGGGCACGCGTGTGCCGGTGTGCGCTTTTTTGGGTGAAAGGAGTAATAAAATGGCGACAGGAAAGTCCTGCTCTCGCTGGTTTGCGCCTATTGCGGCGTTGTTGATGGTTGTTAGCCTGAGTGGGTGTTTTGATAAAGAAGGCGATCAGCGCAAAGCGTTTATCGATTTTCTGCAGAATACAGTGATGCGCAGCGGCGAGCGGTTACCGACGCTGACTGCGGATCAGAAAAAACAGTTTGGTCCCTTTGTGTCCGATTACGCCATTCTTTATGGGTATTCACAGCAGGTGAGCCAGGCGATGGATTCCGGTATCCGCCCGGTCGTGGATAGCGTAAACGCCATCCGCGTTCCACAGGATTATGTGACTCAGCGTGAACCGCTGCGCCAGTCCAACGGTGCGCTCGGCGTGCTGAGCCAGCAGCTACAGAATGCGAAAATGCAGGCTGATGCGTCACGTTCTGCGCTGAAGCAGGGTGACGATCTCAAACCGGTCTTTGACAAAGTGTATGAGAAAGTGGTGACCAAACCGTCTGAAGCACTGCAACCGCTGATTCCGGCCGCGCAAATTTTCACGCAGCAGCTGGTTCAGGTGGGTGACTTTATCGCCCAGCAGGACACTCAGGTGAGCTTTGTTGCCAACGGCATCCAGTTCCCGACTTCGCAGCAGGCAAGTCAGTACAATACGCTGATTGGGCCACTGGCCTCCCAGCATCAGGCCTTTAGCCAGGCCTGGAGTGCCGCCGTCACGGCCACAGAATAAACCGAAAAAACCCCGCGTCAGGCGGGGTTTTTTTATGCATTGCGAAAATAACGCTTGTCATTCCTCTACCACATCGGTATAACTATTCCCGTCGGTTTGTTACACAGACCTAAAGCAGTTTAGTAAAGCAGTCCAGATTGTTATCCATAGATACCCTTCGTTGTGACCCTTCCTTCATCGCTTAAAAATCTGTAACGCAATCCATCAAGCCGGAAGGCACAATATATTTGTTAATTAAGGTAATTCTATGTCTGCTAAAATGACTGGTCTGGTAAAATGGTTCAACGCTGATAAAGGTTTCGGCTTCATCACTCCTGACGATGGCTCAAAAGACGTGTTCGTACACTTCTCTGCTATCCAGAACGATGGCTACAAATCTCTGGACGAAGGTCAGAAAGTGTCCTTCACCATCGAAAGCGGCGCTAAAGGCCCAGCAGCTGGTAACGTTGTAAGCCTGTAAGCTTCCAACCCAGTAGCACAAAATTCAAAAACCCGCCTTCTGGCGGGTTTTTTCGTTTCTACTGTTGGATCTGCGGGTTAACGCAGTTTTTATCCACTTTTCCACTCAGCGCGGCAATCAGGTTGTCCACTGCGGTAGCCGCCATGTTGTAGCGTGTCTCGTGCGTGGCAGAGCCGATGTGGGGCAGGGCGACGACGTTTGGCATTTTCAGCAGTGGAGAATCCACCGGCAGTGGCTCCTGCTCAAACACGTCCAGACCGGCGGCGTGGATCTCGCCATTTTGCAGGGCTTCAATGAGCGCCTGCTCATCCACCACCGGGCCACGACCCGCGTTGATGAAAATGGCGGATTTCTTCATTTTTTCAAATGCGGATTTGCCAATCAGGTGACGTGTTTCATCCGTCAACGGCAGGATCAGGCAGACAAAATCGGCTTCCTGCAACAGCGTATCCAGCTCACAGTAACGCGCGTTAAAACGTTCTTCCGCTTCACCGTGGTGACGGCGCGCGTTGTACAGTATCGGCATGTTGAAACCAAAATGCGCGCGCTGTGCCAGCGCCAGCCCGATACGCCCCATACCCACGATGCCCAGCGTTTTTCCGTGAACATCCACGCCGAACCAGTCCGGGCCAATGCTTTTTGTCCATTCGCCTGCTTTAACGCGCTCGGCCACTTCAACCACGCGACGGGCGGTGCTGAGCACCAGCGCCATCAGCGTGTCGGCCACGGTTTCCGTCAGGGCATGCGGCGTGTGCATCAGCAGGATTTTGCGGGCGCTCAGGGCATCCACGTCGAAGTTGTCATAACCTACTGAAACAGTTGAAGTAGCACGAAGCTTCGGCATTTTCTCCAGCAGGGCGATGTCCACTTTCTCGCTTGAACCCAGCAGGCCTTCGGCGCTGGCGAACGCATCGGCATGCTGTGCCACGGTCTCCGGACTCAGGTTTTTCACCTGCGTGACGGTGAAGTGCTCTTCCAGGCGTTTCTGCAGATCTTCCGGCAGTGCTTTATACAAAATGACGGACGGCTTCATGCTAATCTCCGTTGATTTTTAAGGATTCAGGCGTGGCGTGCGCCGACGGGGTGCTGTTGATTATTAGCAGGCTTAACAATCAGAGTAAGCCACACGGAGGCAAAAAGCGCCACCCCCATAAAGATGTACGATGCGGATGGGCTGCCGGTGGCTCCGTTCAGGTAACCAACAAACCAGGAGCCGCAGAACGAACCCAGCGCGCCCATGCTGTTAATTAATGCCATGGCACCGCCCGCCACGTTACGCGGCAGCATCTCCGGGATGATGGCAAAAAATGGACCGTACGGGGCGTACATGGCGGCACCGGCAATGACCAACAGGGTATAAGAGGCCCAGAAGTGATTCGCGCCCACGGCCCAGGAGCCGATGAAGGCAAAAGCAGCAATCAGCAGCAGCGGCCAGACGAACACCTTACGGTTTTGCAGCTTATCCGACGCCCAGGAGGCGACGATCATGGCGATGGTCGCAGCCAGATACGGTACGGACGAGAGCCAGCCCACTTCAACCATGCCGAGATTCTCACCGCCGCTGCGGATGATCGACGGCAGCCACAGCACAAAACCGTACACGCCGATACTCCAGGTAAAATACTGCGCGCAGAGCAGGATCACGTTACGGGAGCGGAAGGCTTCACCGTAGTTACGTACCGCCTTCAGACCCTGCTGCTCTTTATCCAGCTGCGCCTGGAGCGCCGCTTTTTCATCTTCGGAAAGCCATTTCGCCTGGGCAGGTTTATCTTTCACCAGCACCCACCAGCAGAATGCCCAAATCACTGCCGGAACCCCTTCGATGATGAACATCTCGCGCCAGCCGAAGGACTGGATCAGGTAGCCGGAGACCACCGACATCCACAGTACGGTGACCGGGTTACCGAGGATCAGGAAAGTATTCGCGCGTGAGCGTTCAGATTTGGTAAACCAGTTGCTGATGTAAATCAGCATCGCGGGCATGACCGCCGCCTCAACGACGCCAAGGATAAAGCGAATGGCGGCCAGGGCAGGAATATTGTTCACCACGCCGGTAAGTGACGCACAGGCGCCCCACAGGATCAGACAAATGAAGATCAGCTTACGCACGCTGCGGCGTTCGGCGTAAATAGCACCGGGGATCTGGAAGAAGAAATACCCCAGGAAGAAGAGGGCGCCCAACAGGGATGAGACGCCCTTAGTGATCCCGAGGTCTTCGGTGATCCCAGCCGCGGATGCGAAACTGAAGTTGGCACGATCAAGGTACGCCAGGCTGTACGTGATAAACACGATTGGCATGATGTACCACCAGCGTTTTACTGCATTGGTCGAACTGTTCATAGGCTTGCCTCTGTTGTTGAGGTTGTTACCGCCGTTGTCTGTAGGGTACACGGTGGTTTAATTATTGGGTGCGGCCTGTGGCCCTCACCCTGGCCCTCTCCCACGGGGAGAGGGAATTTACATGCCGAGCTGTGCTCGTGTCGGTAATCCTTCGCTGTCGCCCTGCACCTGAATGGCCAGTGAGCCAATCTTGTTGCCTCGTGCAACCGCCTGCGGCAGCGGTTTGCCTTCCAGCAGCGCGCTAATGACGCCCACGGCAAAGCCATCGCCCGCGCCGACGGTGTCGACGACGTTCTCGACCTTCACCGCCGCGACCGCGCCTTGCTCGCCTTCGGCTGTTTTAAACCATGCGCCATCGGCGCCGGTTTTCAGCACCACCGCTTTTACCCCTTTATTCAGGTAGAAGTCAGCAATGCCTTCCAGTGTATTTTCGCCGGTCAGGATCATCCCTTCTTTCAGGCCCGGCAGAACCCAGTCCGCCCTGAATGCCAGCCGGTTAAGCTTCTCGATCATTTCCGCTTCGCTTTTCCACAGCACCGGGCGCAAATTTGGATCGAAAGAGATCGTTTTGCCCAGCGACTTCATGGTCGTTGCCGCATGATCCAGCAGCGAATACGAGCTGGCAGAGAGCGCCGCCGCCACGCCGCTCAGGTGCAAATGGCGCGCGGAGGCAAAATAATCGGCGTGGTAATCTTCTACGGAGAGATGGCTGGCGGCCGACCCTTTACGGAAATACTCCACGATGGGATCGGTTCCATTTTCAACTTTAGACTTAAGCTGAAAGCCGGTGGGGAAGCGTCCGTCGAGCGTAACGCCTGCGGCATCAATCCCCTCTTTTTTCAGCGAATCGAGAACGAAGTGGCCAAAGCTGTCATCGCCCACGCGGCTGACCCAGCCGACGTTCAGGCCCAGACGCGCCAGGCCGGTTGCGACGTTCAGCTCTGCGCCCGCCACGCGTTTGATAAAGTGCTCTACCGCGCTCAGCTCGCCCGTTTCGGTGGCGACAAACATTGCCATGGCTTCGCCAATCGTGATGACATCCAGCGTCTTGTGCATGATTTACTCCTCGCGCAGCAGGTTGACGTAATGGCGGGTAACGGCGGTTAAATCCCCCCCTTCCAGCGGGAACTCGATACCGCGCGGGGCATCGGCAGGCAGCTGGCGAAGCAGATCCAGCCAGCGGGAATCGGCACCGTCCGGCGCGACGGCGCGAAAGTTATCTTTATGCGGAACGGCGGCTTTAACGTGGATATAGCTCACGGCAGGCGCCAGATGACGCGCGGCCTCTTCCGGGGAGTCACCGACCCACAGCCAGTTGCCCATGTCAAAAGTCAGCGTGACGGGAAGCGCCCTTTCGCGACAGGCGGCCTGAAAGCGTTGCATCGGTGCAAGCTGGCCGCAGTCGGTCTGATCGTTTTCCACAACCAGCGCTATACCGCTGGTATTGAGCAGAGTACGTAAGGCATCGAGAGGCTGCGTGTAGCTAAAATGGCCCAGGGAAACCTTCAGCCACAGCGCGTTCAGGGTGCTGGCTTCTGAGAGATACCGCGGCAGGTCCGGGTTGAGGGTGCCATCGGGCATAAACAGGGCGGCAGGTGCTGAGTAACACGCCAGCAGGCCCAGAAGCTCAATGGACTCACCGAGCGCAGGCAGCGCCAGTAACTCTTCGCTATTGAACAGCTCGCGGCGGATCTCCACTCCGTCGGCGCCTGCACCCGCAATAACGGGAAGCATCGCCCGCTGACCGCCCGCCTGTCGCACCTGCTCCGCGCCATACGCGGCGGTGACCACCATGATTTTCCTGCCCATCTTCGGACTCCATCGCAACATATCAATACTATTACGCTAGATGGAACCGGTTCCAAAGAAAAGCTCAGGATGTCGAATTTATGATCGCTATCACAAGGGGAAATTAACGTGCGGTGGAGCCGCGGACGATCAGCTCGCCGGAGAAGACCTGCTCGCGTACGGCCTCACTGGTGCCTTCAATACGACGAACCACTTGTTCTACAGCAGCATAGCCAATCTGCCAGGTGGGCTGTTTGAGGGTGGTAATGCCGACGCCAGCCAGCTCCGCCCACTCCAGTTCATCAAACCCCAGCAGACCGATATCGCTGCCCCAGTGCAGGCCAATACGCTTGAGTGAGCGGGCAACCTGCAGGGTTAGTGCCCCGTTGGCGGAGATAACGGCTTTGCGCATCCCGCGATGGCGCGTGTGGAACTGGCGTAGGGTATTGTCGAGCTGATCGGCTTCGTGAAGCGGCGTTTCGGCATTTTCGGCGATCACGCCAGGATAACGCGCCAGCGTGGCACGAAATGCAGCCAGCCGATCGCGTCGGGTATTTACCATGCCCAGCGGTTCGCTCAGAAAGAGAATCGCCTCGAAACCTTGTTCAATCAGATGCTCGGTCGCGGTCGTGGCGGCCTGGGTGTTATCCAGCCCGACCACATCGCAGGCGAATTCCGGGATTTTACGGTCGATGAGGACCATGGGCAGGGAGGATTGCTGCAGACGGTTCAGCCCCTCTTCACGCATGCCCACCGCGTTGACCACAATCCCTTCCACCTGGTAGCTGCGCAGCAGATCGAGATAGTGCAACTCCTGGTCGACCTCGTTGTTGGTATTACAGACCAGAGGCGTAAAACCTTTTTCGCGGCAGGCGGCTTCGATACCGCTGAGCACGTTTACAGAGTAGGGGTTAGTGATATCCGCGATGATAAGTCCGATAAGGCGGGTGCGGCCACGTTTGAGCCCGCGGGCCATCAGGCTGGGGCGGTAGTCGAGATCGGCAATAGCCTGTTCAATACGCGCCAGCAATGCATCGGACAATAGATGTTTCTCGCCGTTAAGGTAGCGCGAAATGCTGGTTTTACCGGTTCTGGCGGCTTTCGCCACGTCGCTGATGGTGGCCCGGGCTGGTTTGCTCATCGCTGATTTCCCTGAATTTAGTGAGAATACCTTAACGGGAAAATCGGACGAATCAAGTAATTTGCCCGGTGGCGCAGCGCTTACCTGGGGTGCGGTCTGGTGCCCTCACCCCAACCCTCTCCCACGGGAGAGGGAGAAATGCGATTACTGAATTGGACTCAACGTAATCTCTACGCGACGGTTCTGCGCTTTACCTTCCGCCGTGCTGTTGCTGGCGATAGGGTTGGCAGGGCCCATGCCGCTGGTGCGGATGCGGTTCGCTTCCACACCCTGGGCGATCAGCGAGCTGGCAACGGAATCCGCGCGCTGCTGTGACAGACGCATGTTCAGATCCTGGCTGCCGGTGCTGTCGGTGTAGCCAATCACGTTCACGGCGGTCTTGTTGTACTCTTTCAGCACCATCGCCACGCCGGTCAGCGTGTTCGCACCCGCTGGTTTCAGCGTTGCGCTGCTGCTATCAAAGGTCACGTTGTTCGGCATGTTCAGAATGATGTTATCGCCGCTGCGCGTCACGCTTACGCCGGTTCCCTTCATTTTGTCACGCAGTTTTGCTTCCTGCACATCCATGTAATAACCGACGCCGCCGCCCAGTGCTGCCCCCGCCGCTGCGCCAATCAGCGCGCCTTTACCGCGGTCTTTTTTGGAGGAGGAGAGTGCTCCAACGCCTGCGCCGACCAGCGAGCCGATACCTGCGCCGATGCCGGATTTACCCGCTTCGCGCTCACCGGTGTAAGGGTTGGTTGTGCAGCCAGAAATAGCCAGTGCACCGCTCACCAGAGCGGCAATAACGAGTACGCGTTTTTTCATCTTCTTTCCTTAATCCTTTTTATTCTTTGCCACGGCGTGCGTGGCAGTTGATTATGACGTCCAGATACGGAGAAAATTCCGGGTATAACTCTGAAATTTGTGACAAACCATAAACGGCCTCAGCAAGAAGGCCGTAAAACCTGCACGCAACCAGGAGCGCACGCTTGAGCACCTCAACGAAAACCATTCTGACCGCCGCCCACTGGGGGCCGATGCTGGTCGAAACCGATGGCGAAAATGTTTTGTCGTCCCGCGGGGCACTGCCAACACAACATCCCAACTCTTTACAGACCGTCGTTCGCGATCAGGTGCATAGCAAAACGCGCGTGCGCTGGCCGATGGTGCGTAAAGGTTTTCTGGCTTCGCCGGACAAACCGCAGGGTATTCGCGGCCAGGATGAGTTTGTTCGCGTGAGCTGGGATGACGCGCTGGCGTTGATCCACGCCCAGCATAAGCGCATCCGCGAACGTTACGGCCCATCGTCCATTTTTGCCGGATCTTACGGCTGGCGTTCGAACGGCGTGCTGCATAAGGCGTCGACGCTGCTGCAGCGTTACATGAGCCTGGCGGGCGGTTATACCGGACATCTGGGAGATTATTCCACTGGCGCTGCGCAGGCGATCATGCCGTACGTGGTCGGCGGTAACGAAGTTTACCAGCAGCAGACCAGCTGGCCTCTGGTGCTGGCGCATACCGATGTGGTGGTGCTCTGGAGTGCCAACCCGCTTAACACGTTGAAAATTGCCTGGAATGCCAGTGACGAGCAGGGCATTGGCTATTTCGACGCGCTGCGCAAAAGCGGCAAGCGCATCATCTGCATTGACCCGATGCGCTCTGAAACCATGGATTTCTTCGGCGACAGCGCCGAGTGGATTGCGCCGCATATGGGCACCGACGTGGCAATGATGCTGGGTATCGCCCATACGCTGGTCGAAAACGGCTGGCACGATGACGACTTCCTCACGCGCTGTACCACCGGCTTCGATAAGTTCGCCGACTACCTGACGGGCCAGTCCGATGGGGTGGCGAAAACGGCAGCGTGGGCGGCAGACATTTGTGGCGTTTCTGCGGAGAAAATCCGCGAACTGGCGGACTTGTTCCATAAAAATACCACGATGTTAATGTCCGGCTGGGGGATGCAGCGCCAGCAGTTTGGCGAGCAGAAGCACTGGATGCTGGTCACGCTTGCCGCCATGCTCGGACAGATCGGTACGCCGGGCGGCGGTTTTGGTCTCTCCTATCATTTTGCCAACGGCGGAAACCCAACGCGCAAAGCGGCGGTGCTGGCTTCTCTGCAAGGTTCGGTGGTGGGCGGCGTGGATGCCGTGGATAAAATCCCGGTGGCGCGAATCATTGAAGCCCTGGAAAACCCGGGCGGTTTTTATCAGCACAACGGTCTGGACCGCCATTTCCCGGATATTAAATTTATCTGGTGGGCGGGCGGGGCGAACTTCACGCACCATCAGGATACCAATCGCCTGATCCGCGCCTGGCAAAAGCCGGAGCTGGTGGTGATTTCCGAGTGTTTCTGGACCGCTTCGGCCAAACATGCGGATATTGTGCTGCCGGCGACCACGTCGTTTGAGCGTAACGATCTCACCATGACCGGCGATTACAGCAACCAGCATATGGTACCGATGAAGCGCGTTGTGGCGCCGCGCGATGAAGCACGTGATGATTTTGACGTGTTTGCTGAACTGAGCGAGCGGTGGGAAGCGGGCGGTCGCGAACGTTTTACCGAAGGGAAAACGGATCTGCAATGGCTGGAGACGTTTTACCAGATCGCAGGGCAGCGCGGTGCGGCGCAGGGCGTAACGCTGCCGCCATTTTCTGCGTTTTGGGAAGCGAACCAGTTGATCGAAATGCCGGAAAGCGAACAGAACGCGCAGTTCGTCCGTTTCGCTGATTTCCGCCGCGACCCGGAGAACCATCCGCTGAAAACCGAGAGCGGCAAGATTGTGATCTACAGCGAGCGCATCGCCAGCTTTGGCTATGCCGATTGCCCGCCACACCCTTCCTGGCTGGAGCCAGACGAGTGGCACGGCAACGCCCAGCCGGAGCAGCTGCAGGTGTTATCTGCTCATCCCGCACATCGTCTGCACAGCCAGCTTAACTACTCCTCACTGCGCGAGCAGTATGCGGTCGCCGGGCGAGAGCCGATCACGCTGAATACCCATGACGCTAAAGCCCGCGGGATTGCGGACGGCGATGTGGTGCGCGTCTGGAATCATCGTGGTCAGGTGCTGGCAGGGGCGGTGGTCAGCGACGGGATTAAACCGGGCGTGATCTGTATTCACCAGGGCGCATGGCCCGATCTTGAGCCTGCCGAGGGGGGGATCTGTAAAAACGGGGCGGTTAACGTGCTGACCAAAGATCTCCCCAGCTCGAAGCTGGGGAACGGTTGTGCAGGGAATACGGCGCTGGCCTGGGTCGAGAAATACCAGGGGCCTGAGCTTACCTTAACGGCGTTTGATCCGCCTGCCAGCTCATAATCCAGGTCGGGTGCTGGGTATCGTCCTGCCAGGCGCTGTCTTCGATGCGAAAGCCCTGTGCATGATAGAAATTCACCGCCCGGACGTTTTTCTGATAGACCTCCAGGCTTAAATGCGGGAAGCGCTGTTGAACATGGTTCAGCAGCGCGCCTCCAATACCTTGCCCGATATACGTTGGCCTGACGAACAGCGCCCCTACAAACTGCGACTGTATAATGCTAATAAAACCGCGCAGCGTACCGTCCTCTTCCCACACCCAGGTTTCCGCCGCCGGGAGGTAGACTTCTCGCACCATGGCTTCGTTCTCCTTCCAGTAGCTTGCGCTGATAAACGGGTGCGCTTCGGTGGTGCTTTCAAGCCACAGGCTCAGGAGCGGATCGGCATTGTCATTTTGCCATTTGCGGATCATGTTGCCTCCCCGGATGACAGAAGCAGCCGGTAACATGGTCATTGACCAGGCCACAGGCCTGCATAAAGGCGTAGCAGATGGTGGAGCCGACAAACTTAAAGCCGCGCTTTTTGAGGGCCTTAGAGAGCGCGTCCGACTCCGGCGTGGAGGCCGGGATCTCCGCCAGCGTGGTGGCCTGAGTGAGCTGCGGCGTGTTATTCACAAACGACCAGACAAACGCAGAGAAGGGCTCGCCGTTTTGCTCCATCGCCAGGTAGGCGCGGGCATTGCCGATGATGGCCTGGATCTTACCGCGATGGCGGATGATGCCAGCATCTTGCACCAGGCGTTCTACGTCTTCATCGGTCATGGCGGCGACGGCGACGGGGTCGAACTGGTGAAAGGCTTTGCGGTAGTTTTCACGTTTCTTCAGTACCGTAATCCATGACAATCCCGCCTGCTGTCCCTCAAGGCAGATCATCTCAAAAAGTTTTCTGCCCCCCGTCTCCGGCACGCCCCATTCCCGATCGTGATAGTCGATATAAAGCTGATCCTGGCTTACCCAACCGCAACGTTCCATCCGTTATCTCCCTTACTGATGCTGATTTCGCAAAATTTTCATTCCGTCTGTCTTGACGTGCCTCGTATAAAGACAATAGTTAATACAGGGCCATATGCCCGAGAAATGCTTCCTGAATAACGACAAATATCGCCGAATTCGGCTCTCTCTGGGGTCGCTTTGATGATGATAAAAAAAATCAGTGGTCGCCATGCTGTTTCTGGCCTGGTGGGGATTTCAGCCTGCCTGTTGTTTTGTCATACAGCGTCTGCCTGGCAACAGGAATATATCGTTTCAGACGCCCAAAATAATACGGCGGAACGCTATACATGGGACGCGGATCACCAACCGCGTTATGAAGATATTCTTGCTGAGCGTATTCAGTCTTCGCAAAATTTGCCTGGGCTTGCCCTGGCTGTTCCCTCAGGTGCCACCACGGACGCGGCGATGAGCCTGGGATGGAATTTTCCGGTTTCAGCGCGGATCACCACCGGTCCGGTGATGTCCTGGCGGTATGACGGTTCGACGCCGATGATGATCAATGAGTTTGGCGATAGCGCGACGACGCAGACGCTCGCCGATCCGCTCTGGCATGCCAGCGTGAGCACGCTAGGCTGGCGCGTAAATACTCAGTACGGCGATCTTCGTCCCTGGGCGCAGGTGAGCTATAACCAGCAGTTTGGTGAAAACCAGTGGAAATCGCAGTTTGGCATGCCGCAAACGCCGGCCCCTGCTCAAAACGGTAACTGGATGGATGTCACTGTTGGAACGGATATGCCTTTTAATACGCACATGGCGGCGTATGCGTCGCTGGCTCAGGGGGAACGCACCACGACCGGTGAAGAGTTTCTCTATACCCTGGGGGTGAGCGCGAATTTTTAATGTTGTTACTTTTTTAAACGTAGCGATAACATCTCGAAAACAATAATCACAGGCTTTACAGCGATAGCAGGTACTAACCTGCTGTCGCTTTGTTCCCCGGCAAGGTCATTCATTCCCGATTCCAGGCATTTCATTCCGTTTCTCCTGCATTTCATGCCGTTTTACCCCATCACTGATAGGGTTTTGTTTATCGTTGCCCTCAGCGAATTCTTCTAATTTCTGTTGCAGGACAACGGCCATGAACACATCAACTTATAACCGTACGCGTTGGCTCACGCTCTTTGGCACCATCGTCACCCAGTTCGCGCTGGGATCGGTCTATACCTGGAGTCTGTTTAACAGTGCGCTTTCCGACAAACTTGGCGCACCGGTCAGCCAGGTGGCGTTTTCTTTTGGTCTGCTGAGCCTGGGACTGGCGATCTCGTCTTCCGTCGCGGGCAAGCTGCAGGAGCGTTTTGGCGTGAAGCGCGTGACCATGGCGTCCGGCATTTTGCTCGGTCTGGGCTTCTTCCTGACGGCGCATTCCAGCAACCTGATGATGCTGTGGCTGAGTGCTGGCGTCCTGGTGGGCCTGGCAGACGGTGCGGGCTATCTGCTGACGCTGTCGAACTGCGTGAAGTGGTTCCCGGAGCGTAAGGGGTTAATCTCCGCCTTTGCCATTGGTTCTTATGGCCTGGGCAGCCTCGGCTTTAAGTTTATTGATGCCCATCTGCTGGCGTCCGTTGGCCTCGAAAAGACCTTCATGATATGGGGTGCCATCGTGCTGGTGATGATTCTGTTCGGTGCCACGCTGATGAAAGATGCCCCGCAGCAGGAAGTGAAATCCGTTAACGGCGTGGTGGAGAACGACTTTACGCTGGCGCAGTCCATGCGCAAACCGCAGTACTGGATGCTGGCGGTGATGTTCCTGACGGCCTGCATGAGCGGTCTGTACGTCATTGGCGTGGCGAAAGATATCGCCCAGGGAATGGTGAAACTGGATGCGGCAACCGCGGCGAATGCGGTGACGGTTATTTCCATCGCCAACCTGTCTGGTCGCCTGGTGCTGGGGATCTTGTCCGACAAGATTGCCCGTATCCGCGTCATTACGATAGGGCAGGTGGTCTCTCTGGTGGGGATGGCGGCGTTACTGTTCGCCCCGCTGAATGAAGCGACATTCTTTGCAGCAATTGCCTGCGTGGCCTTTAACTTTGGCGGCACCATTACCGTCTTCCCGTCGCTGGTAAGCGAGTTCTTTGGGCTGAATAACCTGGCGAAAAACTACGGGGTTATCTATCTCGGCTTTGGGATCGGCAGTATCTGCGGCTCGCTGATTGCCTCGCTGTTCGGCGGGTTCTACGTGACCTTCTGCGTGATATTTGCTTTGCTGATTATTTCGCTGGCACTGTCCACGACGATTCGTCAGCCGCAGCGCGAAATATTTAAAGAAGTTCATGTATAATCACGACGAGAAAGGCCGGTAATTCGGCCTTTTTATTTTTCTTAAGACTGGAAAAAAAGCGATATTGTCTGTTTTGGGATTTGCTTTTTTGTAAATAACTGTACCGATCACACTCTCTTTTGCCACTTTTCCTCTTCCCTGTGGTCTACTTATCACGCTTGTAGACGTTTCATTGAACGATCCCCTGAGCGTATGTCTAATCTGCCCACTTTTTAATCGAGATGGGCGGCGGTACTGTCCCTTTTTCCGGGTAGCTTGCATGAAATACATTAAATCGATGGCGCAACAAAAGCTCTGCTTTTTGCTGGCGTTGTACATCGGCCTGTTTATGAATGGCGCAGTTTTTTTTCGTCGGTTTGACGGTTACGCGCATGATTTCACCGTCTGGAAAGGAATTGCAGCGGTTGTCGAATTGGTCGCTGCAGTACTGGTTACCTTCTTCTTACTACGAGTTCTGACTCTGTTTGGCCGCCGCGTGTGGCGTGTTCTGGCAACGTTTATTGTGCTTTGCTCGGCGGGTGCAAGCTATTACATGACGTTTATGAACGTCGTCATAGGATACGGCATTATTGCCTCCGTAATGACGACCGACATCGATCTTTCTAAAGAAGTCGTTGGGTTACACTTTATTCTCTGGCTGGTGGCTGTCAGCGCTTTACCGTTGTTGCTCATCTGGAGCAACCGCTGCCGGTATACGCTTGTGCATCAGATTCGAACGCCAGGTAAACGCTTTAGAAGTGTCGCATTGGTACTCCTGGCGGGCCTGATGGTGTGGGGACCGATTCGCTTGCTGGAAGTGAAGCAGAGAAGTGATGAACGTACCTCTGGCGTGGATATGCCAAGCTACGGTGGCGTGGTCGCCAACTCTTACCTGCCGTCTAACTGGATCTCTGCTCTGGGGTTGTATGCGTGGGCGCAGGTGGACGAATCTTCTGATAATAAATCGCTGATGAACCCGGTGAAGAAATTTACTTATGAAGCACCGAAAGATATCGACGATACCTATGTCGTCTTTATCATTGGCGAAACAACGCGCTGGGATCATATGGGGATTCTGGGCTATGGCCGTGATACCACGCCTGAGCTGGCTCAGGAGAAAAACCTGATTGCCTATCGCGGCTACTCCTGTGATACCGCCACTAAGCTCTCCTTGCGTTGCATGTTTGTTCGTGAGGGTGGGACGAGCGATAACCCACAGCGTACCTTAAAGGAACAGAACGTTTTTTCTGTGCTTCATCAGCTCGGGTTTAGTGCCGATCTTTATGCTATGCAGAGCGAGATGTGGTTCTACAGCAACACCATGGCAAAGAACATCGCTTATCGTGAGCAAATTGGCGCGGAGCCGCGAAATCGTGGCAAGGCAGTCGATGATATGCTGCTGATCGACGAGATGAAAAACTCTCTCAATGGCAATCCGGATGGCAAGCATATGATCATCCTGCATACCAAAGGGTCTCACTATAACTATACCCAGCGCTATCCTCGCAGCTTTGCTAAATGGACACCGGAATGTGTTGGCGTCGATAAAGATTGCACCAAAGACCAGTTAATTAACTCATACGATAACTCAGTATTGTATGTGGATCATTTTATCAAGTCGGTGATTGACCAGGTACGCGATAAGAAAGCGATCGTGTTCTATGCGGCTGACCATGGTGAGTCCATTAATGATTTTGAGCATCTTCACGGCACACCCCGTAAAATGGCACCGCCGGAGCAGTTCCGCGTGCCGATGATTATGTGGATGTCGGATAAGTATCTGGAAAACCCTGACAAAGCCGCAATGTTTGCTCATCTGAAAAAAGAGGCGGAGATGAAGGTGCCACGTCGCCACGTTGAACTGTACGACACCATTATGGGTTGTCTCGGCTATACCTCACCAAATGGTGGAATTAACGAAAACAACAACTGGTGTAAACTGCCTGATAGCACCGCAAAAGCCGCGCAGTAGCGGCTCTGGCGAGAATATCGCCAGTTGAATAGCTTTTTGAAAATAAGGGATTGACGGGGGCGCACCTCAGCAGTAAGATGCGCTCCGCATTCGGCGAGTAGCGCAGCTTGGTAGCGCAACTGGTTTGGGACCAGTGGGTCGGAGGTTCGAATCCTCTCTCGCCGACCACATTCTGAAAAGGGCTAACCGCAAGGTTAGCCCTTTTTGCATTATGACCTTAGCCCGCCAGAGTCACCAAAACGCCCCTTATCCTGGCTTCTCCCTGCCTGTTAACGATTTTGTGACATAATCCATTGTATTTTTTTATATATAGATTGATCTTTTTTCGCGTTGCTTATGGATAACCTCAGCATTTTTCGCTGTGCGTTTTAACGTTCGCGGTATTTAGTGCTCAGATAATCACCATTCTGCAAGAAAATTTACCCATTCTGAATAAAAGTTAATCACTGATTGTTGCGAAATATGTAGATATTTGTGCTGCAAGATGGCGAGTAGCATAAATTTCCCTGCTGAAAACTGGCATACATAGTTTTTTTAATCTTTGTTTGCGGTTTCTCACACTCCACGTAAATCCCCGTCACCTGTATTGACGTTTTCACATTCTGTTGACAGATTGTAGGGCATGAGGGGCATTTCAGGGACGATCTGCGCTGCAACTCAAACGCTCTTCTGAAAGGATTCTCCATCCCTTTACTGCCTTCGGGCACCACCGACCGGACCGGGTAAAAAATAAATAAAGGTCTGGCGGCGTAACACAACAAAGCAAAACATCACATTGGAGCAGAATAATGAGTATTTCCTTGAAGAAGTCAGGGATGCTGAAGCTTGGTCTGAGCCTGGTGGCTATGACCGTGGCAGCAAGCGTACAGGCAAAAACCCTGGTTTACTGTTCTGAAGGCTCGCCGGAAGGCTTTAACCCACAGCTCTTTACCTCTGGCACGACGTACGACGCAAGCTCTGTACCGATCTATAACCGTCTGGTTGAATTCAAAACCGGCACCACCGAAGTGATTCCGGGTCTGGCTGAGAAGTGGGACGTCAGCGAAGACGGTAAGACCTATACCTTCCACCTGCGTCAGGGCGTGAAGTGGCAGGACAGCAAAGAATTTAAACCAACGCGTGACTTTAACGCCGACGACGTTGTGTTCTCCTTCGACCGTCAGAAAAATGCCCAGAACCCGTACCACAAAGTGTCGGGCGGCAGCTATGAGTACTTCGAAGGGATGGGTCTGCCTGACCTGATCTCAGAAGTGAAAAAAGTGGACGATAAAACCGTGCAGTTCGTGCTGACGCGTCCGGAAGCGCCATTCCTGGCTGACCTGGCCATGGACTTCGCCTCTATTCTCTCTAAAGAGTATGCGGACAACATGCTGAAAGCCGGCACGCCTGAGAAAGTGGACCTGAACCCAATCGGTACCGGCCCGTTCCAACTGCTGCAGTACCAGAAAGACTCCCGTATTCTGTATAAAGCCTTCCCGGGCTACTGGGGCACCAAGCCGCAGATCGACCGTCTGGTCTTCTCCATCACGCCTGATGCGTCCGTGCGTTATGCAAAACTGCAGAAAAACGAATGTCAGGTGATGCCATACCCGAACCCGGCTGACATCGCGCGCATGAAGCAGGATAAGAACATTAACCTGCTGGAACAGGCGGGCCTGAACGTGGGCTACCTCTCCTTCAACACCGAGAAGAAACCGTTTGATGACGTGAAGGTGCGTCAGGCGCTGACCTACGCGGTGAACAAAGAAGCGATCATCAAAGCCGTTTACCAGGGCGCAGGCGTTGCAGCCAAGAACCTGATCCCACCAACTATGTGGGGCTATAACGATGACGTTAAAGACTACAGCTACGATCCTGAGAAAGCGAAAGCGCTGCTGAAAGAAGCGGGCCAGGATAAAGGCTTCACCGTTGAGCTGTGGGCGATGCCGGTACAGCGTCCGTACAACCCGAACGCACGCCGTATGGCGGAAATGGTTCAGGCTGACTGGGCGAAAGTTGGTGTACAGGCCAAGATCGTGACCTACGAGTGGGGCGAGTACCTGAAGCGCGCCAAAGCGGGTGAGCACCAGGCGGTGATGATGGGCTGGACCGGTGACAACGGGGATCCGGACAACTTCTTCGCTACCCTGTTCAGCTGCGCGGCGGCGAAAGACGGTTCTAACTACTCTCGCTGGTGCTACAAGCCGTTTGAAGACCTGATCCAGCCGGCGCGTGCGACCGACGATCACAACAAACGTATTGAGCTGTACAAGCAAGCGCAGGTTGTTATGCACGATCAGGCTCCGGCGCTGATTGTTGCTCACTCCACCGTGTATGAGCCAGTGCGTAAAGAAGTGAAGGGCTATGTGGTTGATCCACTGGGCAAACACCACTTCGAAAACGTATCGGTTGAATAATTAAAAGCAACGCCAGGCGGCGTTGCGCTTGCACTGGCCTACGGTATGTAGGCCGGGTAAGCGTAGCGCCACCCGGCAGCAGTGCTTTATTTCCTCTCTGAAAGGAGAGGGGATAAGATTTGTGAGCAATACAGACGTCACGCCACTGGTCGTGCGTCATCAGAGAGAATCCGGGTTATGTTGCAGTTCATCCTCCGACGTCTGGGACTTGTTATCCCGACGTTTATCGGTATCACCCTTCTCACTTTTGCCTTCGTCCATATGATCCCCGGCGACCCGGTAATGATTATGGCGGGCGAGCGTGGTATCTCCCCTGAACGTCATGCGCAGCTTCTGGCTGAACTCGGCCTCGATAAGCCGATGTGGCAGCAGTACCTCCATTATATCTGGGGCGTGTTGCACGGTGACTTAGGGATTTCGCTGAAAAGCCGTCTTCCGGTGTGGGACGAGTTCGTGCCGCGTTTTAAAGCGACACTGGAGCTTGGCGTCTGCGCCATGATTTTCGCCACTGCGGTGGGTATTCCAGTTGGGGTACTGGCTGCCGTTAAACGTGGCTCAATTTTCGACCACACCGCTGTTGGCCTGGCGCTGACCGGCTACTCCATGCCTATCTTCTGGTGGGGCATGATGCTGATTATGCTGGTTTCGGTGCAGCTTAACCTGACGCCCGTTTCCGGGCGCGTCAGCGATATGGTTTTCCTCGACGACACCAATCCGTTGACCGGCTTTATGCTGATTGATACGGCTATCTGGGGTGAAGAGGGGAACTTCATCGATGCCGTCGCGCATATGATCCTGCCAGCCATGGTGCTGGGCACCATCCCTCTGGCGGTGATTGTGCGTATGACCCGTTCCTCCATGCTGGAAGTGCTGGGCGAAGATTACATCCGTACCGCACGCGCCAAAGGGTTAACCCGTATGCGCGTCATCATCGTACATGCGCTGCGTAACGCCATGCTGCCGGTGGTGACCGTTATTGGTCTTCAGGTGGGTACGTTGCTGGCAGGGGCTATCCTGACCGAAACCATCTTCTCCTGGCCCGGCCTTGGACGCTGGTTGATTGATGCGCTGCAACGCCGTGACTATCCGGTCGTGCAGGGCGGGGTGCTGCTGGTCGCGACGATGATTATCCTCGTCAACCTGCTGGTCGATTTGCTGTACGGCGTGGTGAACCCGCGTATTCGTCATAAGAAGTAAGGGGCCATCATGTCACACGTTTCTGAAAACAAAGTGGTTGCTGCACCGGTTCCGATGACACCGCTGCAGGAGTTCTGGCACTACTTCAAGCGCAATAAAGGTGCGGTAGTAGGGCTGGTGTATGTCGCAATCATGATCCTGATTGCGGTGTTTGCGAACTTCCTCGCACCTTATAACCCTGCGGATCAGTTCCGCGATGCGCTGCTTGCGCCTCCTGCGTGGCAGGATGGCGGTAGCCTGGCACACCTGCTGGGTACCGATGATGTAGGCCGCGATGTGCTGTCGCGTCTGATGTACGGTGCGCGTCTGTCGCTGCTGGTTGGCTGCCTGGTGGTGGTGCTGTCCCTGATTATGGGGATTGTGCTTGGTCTGGTGGCGGGTTACTTCGGCGGCATCGTCGATAACATCATTATGCGTGTTGTCGACATCATGCTGGCGCTGCCAAGCCTGCTGCTGGCGCTGGTGCTGGTGGCGATCTTCGGTCCGTCTATCGGTAACGCCGCGCTGGCGTTGACCTTCGTGGCGCTTCCTCACTACGTGCGTTTAACCCGTGCGGCGGTGCTGGTGGAAGTGAACCGCGACTACGTCACCGCGTCTCGCGTGGCGGGGGCGGGGGCGATGCGCCAGATGTTCGTCAATATCTTCCCGAACTGCCTTGCGCCGCTGATTGTTCAGGCGTCGCTCGGTTTCTCAAACGCCATTCTTGATATGGCCGCTCTTGGCTTCCTGGGCATGGGTGCGCAGCCACCAACACCGGAGTGGGGCACGATGCTCTCCGACGTGTTGCAGTTCGCACAAAGCGCCTGGTGGGTTGTCACCTTCCCGGGTCTGGCAATCCTGCTGACGGTGCTGGCATTTAACCTGATGGGTGATGGCCTGCGTGATGCGCTTGATCCCAAACTGAAGCAGTAAGAGGCACGAGATGGCGTTATTAAATGTAGATAAATTATCGGTGCACTTCGGAGACGAAGGCACCCCATTTCGCGCCGTGGACCGCATCAGCTACAGCGTAAATCAGGGCGAAGTGGTGGGTATTGTCGGGGAATCCGGTTCCGGTAAGTCGGTGAGCTCACTGGCGATTATGGGGCTTATCGATTATCCCGGCCGTGTGATGGCGGAAAACCTGCAGTTCAATGGTCAGGATCTGAAGCGCATTTCCGAAAAACAGCGCCGCCAGCTGGTGGGCGCGGAAGTGGCGATGATTTTCCAGGACCCGATGACCAGCCTTAACCCGTGTTACACCGTCGGCTTCCAGATTATGGAAGCGATAAAGGTGCATCAGGGCGGTAATAAGAAAACCCGTCGCCAGCGCGCGATCGATCTGCTGAATCAGGTGGGTATTCCTGACCCGGCATCGCGTCTGGACGTCTACCCGCACCAGCTCTCTGGCGGGATGAGCCAGCGCGTGATGATCGCGATGGCGATTGCCTGTCGGCCAAAACTGCTGATTGCGGATGAACCGACGACGGCGCTGGACGTGACCATTCAGGCGCAAATCATCGAACTGCTGCTGGAGTTGCAGCAGCAGGAAAATATGGCGCTGGTCCTGATTACGCATGACCTGGCGCTGGTGGCCGAAGCGGCGCACAAAATCATCGTGATGTATGCAGGCCAGGTCGTCGAGACCGGAAGTTCGCACGATATCTTCCGCGCACCGCGTCACCCTTATACGCAGGCTCTGCTGCGTGCGCTGCCGGAGTTTGCCCAGGATAAAGCGCGCCTGGCGTCACTGCCGGGTGTGGTGCCGGGTAAATATGACCGTCCGCAGGGCTGTCTGCTTAACCCGCGCTGTCCGTATGCGACGGACAAATGCCGGGCGGAGGAGCCAGAGCTGAACCAGCTTGCTGACGGCCGTCAGTCGAAATGCCACTACCCACTCGATGATGCCGGGAGGCCAACACTATGAGTACGCAACAGGCCACCACGCAACAACCGCTGTTGCAGGCCATCGACCTGAAAAAACACTACCCGGTGAAGAAGGGGATTTTTGCCCCTGAGCGCCTGGTGAAAGCGCTGGACGGCGTCTCCTTTACCCTCGAGCGCGGCAAAACGCTGGCGGTGGTTGGGGAGTCGGGCTGTGGTAAATCTACGCTGGGCCGTCTGTTGACGATGATTGAAGTCCCGACCGGCGGTGAACTTTATTATCAGGGGCAGGATCTGCTCAAACACGATCCTCAGGCGCAGAAGTTGCGTCGTCAGAAAATCCAGATTGTGTTCCAGAACCCGTACGGTTCTCTGAACCCGCGTAAAAAAGTGGGACAGATTCTGGAAGAGCCGCTGCTCATTAACAGTAATCTGAGCAAAGAGCAGCGCCGCGAAAAAGCGCTGGCGATGATGGCGAAGGTCGGCCTGAAAACCGAGCATTATGACCGCTACCCGCATATGTTCTCCGGTGGCCAGCGTCAGCGTATTGCCATCGCCCGCGGCCTGATGCTCGACCCGGACGTGGTGATTGCCGATGAGCCCGTCTCCGCGCTCGACGTTTCCGTGCGTGCGCAGGTGCTGAACCTGATGATGGATCTCCAGCAGGAACTGGGGCTCTCTTACGTGTTCATCTCCCACGATCTGTCGGTTGTCGAACACATTGCGGATGAAGTGATGGTGATGTATCTGGGTCGCTGCGTGGAGAAGGGGAGCAAAGACCAGATCTTTACTAACCCGCGTCACCCGTATACCCAGGCCCTGCTGTCTGCGACGCCGCGCCTCAACCCGGACGATCGCCGTGAGCGTATTAAGCTGACGGGTGAGTTGCCAAGCCCGCTGAATCCGCCTCCTGGGTGTGCATTTAACGCCCGCTGCAGTCGCCGTTTTGGTCCCTGCACGCAGCTGCAGCCGCAGCTGAAGGATTATGGTGGTCAACTGGTCGCCTGTTTCGCGGTCGATCAGGATGAAAATGGCGAGAAGCCACATGCATAAAGAAAAAAACCGGCGTTAAGCCGGTTTTTTTATGTCTGCGCAATTATTTCCGCAAGCGAATCTGGTCGACTGCGTGCTTCTCGCTCTTGGTGAGGATCAGACTTGCGCGTTCACGCGTCGGCAGGATGTTCTCTTTCAGGTTCACGTAGTTAATCTCATTCCACAGCCCCGTCGCCACCTTAATGGCCTCTTCTTTTGACAGCTGCGCATAGTTATGGAAGTAAGAGTCAGGATCGGTGAACGCGCCTTCCCGGAACTTCAGGAAGCGGTTGATGTACCAGCTCTGGAGAAGATCTTCCGGCGCATCAACATATATAGAGAAATCGACGAAGTCTGAAACGAACACATGATGTGGGTCATGAGGATAATCCATCCCGCTCTGCAGGACGTTTAACCCTTCCAGGATCAGGATATCCGGCTGGACCACCGTTTTATCCCCATCCGGGATACGATCGTAGATCAGGTGTGAATAGACCGGTGCCGTGACGTGAGGCACCCCGGATTTCAGGTCAGAGACAAATTTCACCAGACGGTGCATATCATAAGAGAGCGGGAAGCCCTTCTTCTTCATTAGCCCGCGTTCTTTTAATACTTCGTTCGGGTGCAGGAAGCCGTCGGTGGTAATTAACTCAACGCTGCGGTGTTCAGGCCAGCGGCTCAACAGCGCCTGCAATACGCGCGCGGTGGTGCTTTTACCCACGGCCACGCTGCCCGCAATGCTGATGATATAAGGAATGCGCTGACCGTTCGTTCCGAGGAACTGCTCCAGTACCGCCTGACGGCGCAGGTTGGAGCTGATATAGAAGTTAAGCAAGCGAGAAAGGGGGAGATAAATTTCTGCCACCTCTTCCAGGGACAGATCTTCGTTTATCCCTTTTAACCGTGCGATTTCACCTTCCGTCAGCGTCATAGGGACGGAATCACGCAGGGCAGCCCACTGGCTGCGGTTAAAGTGAAGATAAGGCGTCATTAACGTTTGCTCTTTTTTGCTCATAAGCATGCTTCAGTGAGCCAGCTCAATACTGCCGGATCGTGGCTCATCACACAGTTAATTTTGGACAATGGGCAGGAGGTTAACACCAGATGGCAGGAATAATAAGAAAAAAGATGGAAAGCGCTACGTTACGCGGAAGCCGTCACGCTACGGTGTATCCCGTGCAAACGACCCTTGCATGTTGATTATTTGACCGCGAATGACTACTTTTACAGCGCTTAGTATGCTGTTCGCATAAAATGTGAGCGAAAGAACGTTTTATGCAAATTTTTAGTTGCATGACCGCGCAGGTATCCATAGAATGCGCGCTACTTGATGCCGACTTAGCTCAGTAGGTAGAGCAACTGACTTGTAATCAGTAGGTCACCAGTTCGATTCCGGTAGTCGGCACCATCAAGTCCGGTGGGGTTCCCGAGCGGCCAAAGGGAGCAGACTGTAAATCTGCCGTCACAGACTTCGAAGGTTCGAATCCTTCCCCCACCACCACTTTCTGGCAGCGTAAATGCCGCCGGAGCTGGTTGGAAAAATTAGCCAGCTCAAACTGAAAAAGAGAGAAATCTCTTTTTTTGTTACAGAAAGAACTGGGTAGCCGAGTTTCAGGATGCGGGCATCGTATAATGGCTATTACCTCAGCCTTCCAAGCTGATGATGCGGGTTCGATTCCCGCTGCCCGCTCCAATACGTGCTGATATGGCTCAGTTGGTAGAGCGCACCCTTGGTAAGGGTGAGGTCCCCAGTTCGACTCTGGGTATCAGCACCACTTCACTTCTCCTTCCCGTTTCTCTCTGTTTCAATTTTACTGTATTCAACAATTCAGGCATTTCGCCTGGTTGATGTGGTGATATCACCGATTTATCCGTGTCTTAGAGGGACAATCGATGTCTAAAGAAAAGTTTGAACGTACAAAACCGCACGTTAACGTCGGTACTATCGGCCACGTTGACCATGGTAAAACAACGCTGACCGCTGCAATCACTACCGTTCTGGCTAAAACCTACGGTGGTTCTGCTCGTGCATTCGACCAGATCGATAACGCACCAGAAGAAAAAGCTCGTGGTATCACCATCAACAC
>NZ_JBMKIZ010000005.1:0-250248 GCF_049237505.1 Enterobacter cloacae complex sp. SHL012 | reverse complement strand
TAGGTCGGGTCTCAGTCCAGGGCATAGCGAGTCTCCTCTTCTATGCCAGTTATAACTGTTACCCATGTATCCGGTCTAAAGTGTTACCCATGTTTCCGGTTCATACCGCAGCGCCACCGGGCGAAAAACGTACTACTTTTTACGGGATAATTTAAACGCAATAAACAGGAACACCACCCACACTGGCAGCAGCATCGCTGAGAGACGCATCTCATCCATCGTGCACATCAGCACCAGAATCAGCCCCAGGAACGCGATACAGATATAGTTCCCTGCCGGGTAGAGCAGCGCTTTAAACTGCGTCTCGCGTCCCTTGCGTCGCATCGCCGCACGGAAGCGCAGGTGCGCCAGGCAGATCATGATCCAGTTCAGCAGCAGCGTGGCGACAACCAGCGCCATCAGCAGGCCAAATGCCGCTTTCGGCAGCAGGTAGTTGATCAGCACCACTAATGACGTAATCGCGCCGGAAAGGAACAAGGAATTAATCGGCACACCGCGACGGCTGACGCGGGTGAGGAACTTCGGCGCATTCCCCTGTACGGAAAGGCCAAACAGCATACGGCTGTTGGAGTAAACGCCACTGTTATAGACCGAAAGCGACGCCACCAGAATGACGAAGTTCAGCGCCGACGCCACCACATTGCTGTTCAGATCGTGGAAAATCATCACGAACGGACTGCTGTCAGATTTCACTTCCACCCATGGATAGAGCGCCAGCAGAACCACCAGCGAGCCGATGTAAAACAGCAGAATACGGTACACCACCTGGTTGACCGCTTTTGGGATACTTTTATGCGGGTCGCGCGCTTCGGCAGCGGTAATACCAATCAGCTCCAGCCCGCCGAAGGAGAACATGATCACCGCCAGAGAGAGAACCAGTCCTTTCCAGCCGGTTGCCAGAAAGCCGCCGTGCTGCCAGAGGTTATCAATGGTTGCCCGCTCGCCGCCGTGACCGGAGAACAGCAGCCACAGGCCAAAGCCGATCATCCCGATAATCGCCAGTACCTTGATCAGCGCAAACCAGAACTCGGTTTCGCCATACAGGCGCACATTGACGAGGTTAACGGCATTAATGATGATGAAAAAGGCCGCCGCCCAGATCCACGTCGGGACATCCGGGAGCCAGTACTGCATGTAGATGCCTGCGGCGGTCAGTTCGGCCATCCCCACCAGCACGAACATCACCCAGTAGTTCCAGCCGGAGAGGAAGCCTGCAAACGGGCCCCAGTATTTGTAAGCAAAGTGTGCGAAGGAGCCTGACACCGGCTCTTCAACGACCATTTCGCCGAGCTGGCGCATGATCAGGAAGGCGATAATCCCGGCGATGCCGTATCCCAGCAGTACCGCAGGGCCAGCCATTTGAATAGCGGGGCCGATGCCGAGAAACAACCCGGTACCAATCGCGCCGCCGAGGGCAATTAACTGAATATGTCGATTTTGCAAACCACGTTGCAGCGTCGGATTCTGATCCGACGAGGCTTCAGCGCTACCATGGCCTGAAGCGGATGACGCGTCTTTCACGCCCTACCCCTGTCTCTTTTTTAGAAGGGGCACGTTTTAACACTTCATGCTGGTGGTAGCAAGTTTAACGCCGGGCCAGCGCATGCGCCCGGCGGATTAACGTCACGACCCGATGATCCCGCCGTCCGCTTTGACGATCACCACCGTTGACGAACGCGGGCGTCCGTTCGGGCTGGCGTCCGGCCAGTTAGAGACGGCACGCGGATTGGCCGGGTCGGTAATATCATCCCCACCCTCTCCCGGATGCTGAATATTGATAAACAGCGTCCGGTTGTCCGGCGTAAACGCAATACCGGTGATTTCACACCCACGCGGCCCCGTCAGGAAACGACGAAACTCATTGCTGCCCGGAATGGTGGCCACCATCTGGTTATTGCCCATCCCCTCATACGCTTTTTTGTTGATCGTGCTGGAAGAGACGTCGGTCTGGATCCACAGAACGCCCTGATGATCGAACGACAGACCATCCGGGCTGCCGAATGCCGCGCCCTGCATAGAGCCTTTGGCCTTCGGATCGTCGCTGTCTGTGCGCCCGCCCATGACCAGAATATCCCATTTAAAGCGTGCGGCGGCAGGATCGGCCCCCTCTTCGTGCCAGTGCATAATATGACCAAACACGTTATTAGCACGCGGGTTGGCGGCATCGACCGGGGCTTTCCCCTCTTTACCGCGATCGCTGTTGTTGGTGAGCGTACAGTAGACGCTGCCGCTGGCGTGCGGATCGACGGCTATCCACTCCGGGCGATCCATTTTCGTCGCCCCCACCACGTCAGCCGCCAGGCGGGTTTTAATCAGCAGATCGCCCTGGTTTTCAAAACCGTGGCTTTTATCCAGACCATTCTGCCCGAAGATCAGCGGCAGCCAGTCGCCGCTTCCCTCTTCATTGAACCTGGCAACATACAGCGTACCCGAGGTCAGCAACTGCATATTGGCCTCACGGTTCGCAGGATCGTATTTTTTGTCAGAGACGAATTTATAAATGTACTCAAACTTCTGATCGTCCCCCATATAGACCACCACGCGATTATCGGCGGCGAGCGTAACGGCGGCCCCCTCGTGCTTGAAGCGGCCAAGTGCGGTGTGCTTGCGCGGTGTGGAGGTCGGGTCGTAGGGGTCAATCTCTACCACCCAGCCGAACCGGTTAGGCTCGTTAGGCGTTTTATCGACGCTAAACCGCTCATCCACCTCGTTCCAGCGGTAAGATTCGTCGCTGTCGCTGATGCCGTAGCGTTTTTCGAGCGGATTGAGATCGGCTTTTTTGACAAAAATATCCGACCAGTTCTCCTCGCAGGTGAGGTAGGTGCCCCACGGCGTGTGGCCGTTGGCGCAGTTTTGCATGGTGCCCAGCACGCGCTCCCCCTGCGGGTCGGCGGCGGTTTTCATTAAGTCCTGATGCCGCGCCGGGCCGGTAAGCTGCATCGGCGTATTGACGGTGATACGGCGGGCATAAGAAGACGGGCGAACCACCTCCCAGTCGCTGCCCGCTTTTTTCACTTCCACCACCGACACGCCCATCGCGTTCTGCCCCTTGCGGGCTTTGTCGAGGTTCCAGTTCGCCATACCGTCCGTAAACAGCATCCCGTTATCGATGTATTCATGGTTCAGCGCCAGCAGACCATGTTCCGGGTTTTGCTCCCCCTGCGGCAGGCTAAACCACGCCATACCGTCGTGGTGCATCCCCGCCTGCACGGCCTGTTCGTCGGTTGTGTTGCTGGCATCCGGCTTAAATGCCGGCATGTGGTCTTTGATGCCCGTCGGGTCACCCCAGCGATAAAACGGGCGGGCAATATAACCTTCCGGCACCCTCACCGTATCGTCCGTGGAAACGGGAATACTGGTAAACCCAAGCGACACCGCTTTTGCCAGCGCGGACGGCTTCGATACCGCGGCAATGGCGCTATCAGGTTTGATCAAAAAGGGAAAGGAAACGGCAGCACCCGCCACGGCGCCCATCTGGAGAAAACGACGGCGGGAAAGGAAAACCTCTGCAACCTCGGAGAAAACCGGGTTAGCGCTGCGGTTAGTGATGTCGTCGCGATGTTCTTTTTTAAAAACGGATTTGAGGGGTCTGCCCATAGCGGCTTCCTGTCATTGGCCAAGAGGTAAGGAGTTGGCGAACAGTGTAAGAAGCTTTTGTTACAATTTTATAACAGGATAACGGCGGGATTGGGGCGTCCCTGCCCCGGATAACGAGGTGGAACGCTTAGAACTCGTAGCCCACCGAGACCTTAAAGGTTCGCGGTTCGCCCTGAGTGATGTAGGTACCGGAATCGTCCACGCTGGCCCAGTAGTTTTCATTGGTCACGTTGTCGATGCCTGCGCGCACGGTCATCTGGTTTGCATTGTGGTTCAGCGCGAAGCGGTAGCGCATGCCCAGATCCAGCGTGGTATAGCTGTCCAGCTTTTTGCTGTTCGCGAGATCGGCATACTGCGTGCCCGAGTGGTTCACGCGTGCGGTGGCGGTCAGGCCGTCAACTGGCTTGATGTCGTACTCTGCCCCCAGCACGGCATAGAAGTTCGGCACGCCAATCGCATCGTTGCCTTGATTCACGCCGTTTTTGGTTTTGGTCAGCTCGGCCTGCAGCCAGGTGGCGCTGGCGTTCAGGCGCATCCCGAGCATGGGCTCGCCAAAAACGTTGAGCTCTACGCCACGGTTACGCTGTTCAGCGTCCAGGCCGTAGTGATTGTCATCGTCGAGGATCGCCGACGGCATTTTGATCTCAAACAGCGCCAGAGAGCCGCCCACGCGTCCAAAGTCTGCCTTCAAGCCGACTTCATTCTGTTTAGAGTGAACAATACCGGTACTTTGGCCGTAGTTGGTGGCGGTGTCCGGCGCGGTTTTTCCCGGCTGCAGCGCTTCGGTGTGGTTGGCGTAAAGGGAAATCTGCTCCCACGGTTTATAAACCACGCCGTAGGTTGGCATCCAGCGGCTACCGTCGAATCCGTCCGCGTCGTTTTCCGCACCGGTAATTTTGTTATACCCGCGGATGACCACTTTCTGATGACGCGCCCCCGCGGTGAACAGCAGCTTGTCGTCCAGGACGCCCAGCGTATCGCTCAGCAGCCAGCCCTGAGTACGGGTGCGCCCGCTGGTTAGCGGATCGCTGTATTTGCCACCTGATCCATTGAAGTTGGAGCTGTCCGGCATATCAACGCCGGTGTTGTGGTAGATGTTGGTGGTCGGGTTATCCTTCGTCGCAGACATTTTCCACGCGATTTTTTCGTTTTTGGTCGTCGCCGAGTACCCAACGTTCACCTTGTGCGACACAAAGCCGGTATTGAAATTCCCGCGAATGCCCGCCATCCCGCTAACGGAATCGCTAATGCGGTTAGTATCCAGACGGCTGACCGTGGCTTTGCCGCTTTTGTCCAGCAGCTTCGGCGCGCTGTAGATCCCTTCTTCGTGCGCGTGCTGCGCGCCCAGGCCGGTATAGGCGGTCCAGTTATCGGTGATGTCGTATTCGCTGCGCCACATCCCAAATTCGTTTTCGATGTCGCTGTAGGCCCACTTCTGCGAGAAGTTACGATCGTTTTTCGGCGGTTCAGGCACGAAATCCACCGCCGAGATGTTGACGCTGGTCGGGCTGCCGTGGAACGTTTTCTTTTGATAGCCCAGATCCAGCGAGGTGCGGACGTTGTCGCCGTTGTAATCGAGACCGGTGGAGAGCAGCGTGGTGCGGCGACGGTCGTTCGGTACGCCGGTTTCCCCTTCACGGTGGACCAGGTTCACGCGCGCGCCGAACTGGTCGCTGTCGCCAAAGCGACGGCCTGCATCCAGCGTGGTGCCAAACTGCGAATCTGAGGTGTAATCCACGCCCACTTTTGCCTGCGGGGTATCGCCCGCATGTTTCGGCTCAAGATTGATCATCCCGCCCACGCCAGAGCTTGCCGCGCCGTTCATCAGCGCGTTGGCGCCTTTGAAGATCTCAATACGGTCAACCATCTGCGCATCCACCACCTGACGCGGCAGTACGCCGGACAGCCCGCCAAACGTCATGTCGTCGCCGTCAAACTTCAGACCACGAATGCGGTAGGTCTCCGCGCTGTTACCGTACCCCTGAACGTACTGCACGCCCGCATCGTTGGCGACCACGTCAGCGATGGTTTTCGCCTGCTGATCTTCCACCAGCTTCGAGGTGTAGCTGATGATGTTGAACGGCACGTCCATGGCGTTCTGCTGGCCCAGCATCCCCATGCGCCCGCCGTTCGCCACCTGCCCGTCAAGAAAGGCCGGTACCAGCTGGTCGCCGCCGGGTTTAAAGTCGCTGGCAGGTGCAGCCTGCACAACAAGCGTATCTTCTTTTTTATCATCCACCGCCTGGACGGAATGTGTCACCGCCCCAATGGCGAGCGCCAGCAGCGTTTTGTGTATTTTGGTGTTGTCCATCGTTAACTCATTTGAAAGTGCGCGAAAAAATGACCCGTTGTCGGGCCTTAGAATGTATTAACTGCAATGCAAATGAGAACTATACGCATTATCCATGCATTGGCAAGCGTCACGCGTTCATGAAGGGAGGTAATGAGGACGATGGGGAACAACCACCCCGTTTTGGGGTGGTTATGATTATAAAACGCGCGCAGTGCCCGTCACATCAATGCGTACCGCCGCGCCCGGGCTCCAGCCCGGCTGACTGACGGTCCTGAGGATAACGGGCTGTTCATGCCCGGCTAATCCCAGCGTCAGCGTAGACAGCTGACCGGTGAAGTCGACATCAAGAATGGAGACCGGGCTTTCATGAGGCGCACATGCCGTCACGCGCAATTGTTCAGGACGCATCATTACCCGGCCCTCTCCTGTTGCATGCGGATTGTCCGTCGGCACCTCGCCCAGTGCACACACGGCGTAACCGCCAGCGAGCCGAGCAGGCAGGATCACGGCATCGCCAAGAAACAGCGCCGTCTCTTCGTCAACGGGACAGGTATAGACGTCATAAGGCGTACCCACCTGCGTGAAGCGGCCAGAGCGCATCACGGCAACCTGCGTGGCAAAAGACAACGCTTCGTTCTGATCGTGGGTGACCAGAATTGAGGCCACGCCCGCTTCCGCCAGCAGATCGGCCGTTGCTTTACGCGTCATGGCGCGCAAGCCGGTATCCAGCGCCGAGAACGGTTCATCCAGCAGCATCAGCGAAGGACGCTGGGCCAGCGCACGGGCAAGCGCCACGCGCTGCTGCTGTCCGCCGGAAATCTCATGGGGCCAGTGCGTCGCGAGCTGCCTGTCGAGAGAGACCATCTCCATCAGCACCTCAACGCGCTGGCGCTTCTCGTGGCGGGTACCGTCCAGCCCCCAGGCAATGTTATCTGCCACGTTGAGATGGGGGAACAGCGCGCCCTCCTGAGGCACATAACCGATCCCGCGCAGGTGAGCAGGAACAACATGATTTTCATCAAACAGCGTTTTTCCCTGCATGACGATGCGGCCAGTATCCGGCGTCTCAAACCCGGCGAGAATACGCAGCAGCGTGGTTTTCCCCGACCCGGAGGGGCCGACAATCGCCGTGCGGCTCCCCGGCGCAACGCTCAGGTTTAAGCTGTCGAGCACCTGCACGTCCGAAAACGATTTTGAAATGGCGGTTAATTCAAGCATGTCATAGCCCTGCAATTTTTTTCGACTGCATATAGAGAATGGCGGTCAGCGGGAGTGAGATCAGGATCATCAGCATTGCGTAGGGCGCGGCGGCCACATAATCAATTTCACTGGTCAGCGCCCAAAATCCGGTGGAGAGCGTGCGGGTTCCCAGCGGCGAGAGCAGCAGCGTGGCGGTCAATTCATTGCTGACGCCAAGGAATACCAGCGCGGCGCCTGCCGCAGCGCCCGGTGCGGCCAGCCGCAGGGTAACGCTCCAGAGCGCTTTCGCAGGCGTGCTGCCCAGGCTGCGCGCCACGTTTTCCAGCTCAACCGGCGCCTGGGCAATCCCTGCCCGCAGGTTAATGAGCGCGCGGGGCATAAACATCAGCAGATAGGCCAGGAACAGGGTGATTTCCGTCTGATAAATGGGGCGAGCGTAATGAATAGTGACCGTGACCATCGCCAGCGCGGTGACAATGCCCGGCAGCGAACTGGTGATATAGATGCACCCTTCCAGCATCCGGAAAATACGGTGCGGGTAGCGGATCCCAAGCCACGCGATGGGGATGACGCACGCCGTCGTCAGCAGTGCCCCGCCCACGCCGAGCATCAGCGTCTGGCGCAGGGAGTGCCAGAGATCGGCGTTCATCCAGTTTTGCACGCCGCCGAGCCAAATCCAGCGGCACAGGACAAGTAACGGCACGCCCAGCGCCAGAATGACCAGCGCGAGGAAAAACAGCTGTCCCAGCACAGCCGCCGCAAGCTTCAGCGACCAGCGTTTCTGTTCACGTGCCGCGCCAGCGCCAATGCGTGCATAGCGCGCTTTCCCGCGCGTCACGCCTTCCAGCACTAAGATCGCCAGGCAGCATAAGGCCAATACGCCCGCCAGCATGTTCGCTGCCGGGCCGCTGAAGGTGGACTGAAACTGGTCATAGATGGCCGTTGTGAAGGTATCAAAACGGATCATCACGTACAGACCGTATTCCGCCAGCAGGTGCAGCGCCACCAGCAGCGCGCCGCCGCAGATAGCCAGTTTTAGCTGCGGCAGCACCACGCGGAAAAAGACCCGCCACGGCGGGGTGCCGAGCGAGGCGGCCACATCTTCCAGCGTTGGGTCAAGACGACGCAGCACCGCCGCAACCGGCATATAAATAAACGGATAGTAAGCTAAAACGGAGAGGAACACGCCCGCGGAAAGGCCATGCATCGAGGGAACCACGCTCACCCAGGCATAGCTTTGCACAAACGCGGGGATCGCCAGTGGGGCGACCGCCAGCGCGGACCAGATCCCTCGCCCGGCAAGCTGCGTGCGCTCCGTGAGCCAGGCGATCGCCACGCCTGTCACGATACACAGCGGTACCGCCAGCGCCGTCAGCCACAGCGTGTTACTGAGCAGTTCAGCAACACGTGGGCGAAATACCAGCGCCCTAATCGTTTCCCAGCCCGTCTCAACGCCTATGGCAATGATAAAACCCAGGGGCAGAAGTGCCAGTAAAGAAAAAAGGACAGCTAACGCTACCATCGGCAGTGCAGGACGCCTGCGGCCAGGCTCCCGCACGCTGTTTTTGCCGAGGTCGAGACTCAGACCAGACATAAGACCTTCACTTCACTCTCAGGATCACAGCAGACCGGCTTGCGTCATCAGCTCGATAACTTTTTTACTGTTGAGCGTTGAAGGTTCAACTTTCGGTGCATCCAGATCGTTCAGCGGGACCAGTTTCGGGTTAGAGGCCGCGTTCACGCCCACCGCATATTCAAAGGCATTGTTGGTGCGCAGGCTTTCCTGGCCCTCTTTACCGGTAATGTATTTGATGAACGCCTGGGCCTGCGCTTTGTGTTTGCTGGACGCCAGAACGCCACCACCGGAAAGGCTGACGAACGCGCCCGGATCCTGGTGTTTGAAGTAGTAGAGTTTGGTGTTTTTGCTGTTCTCACCCGTTTTGGACTGATCGACAAAACGGTAGTAGTGATAAATCACCCCGCCATCAATCTGGCCGGCGTTGACAGCTTTCATCACGGTGCTGTTGCCTTTATAGGCAACGAAATTCGCTTTCATCGCCTTCAGCCATTCCAGCGTGGCTTTTTCGCCTTTAAGCGCCAGCATTGCGCTCACGATGGCCTGGAAATCCGCCCCTGACGGTGATGCAGCCCAGCGGCCTTTCCACTCGGGTTTGGCCAGGTCCATCAGCGACTTAGGTAGCTGCTCTTCGCTCAGTTTTGCCGGGTTATAGACGAATACGGTGCTGCGGGCGGCAATGCCGATCCAGCGGCCATGCGCCGGGCGGTACTCTGCCGGTACCTGCTTCAGGGTGTCTGCATCCAGCGGGGCAAACAGGTTAGCGTTATCCACCAGTACCATGGACGGTGAGTTTTCCGTCAGAAATACGTCTGCAGGTGATGCGCTGCCTTCCTGAACCAGCTGGTTACCCAGCTCGCTGTCATCGCCGTTACGCAGCGTGACCTTAATGCCGGTCTCTTTGGTAAAACCGTCAACCCACGACTTCACCAGGTTTTCATGCTGCGCGTTGTATACCACAATGCCTTCGCTGTTATCGGCGGCAACGGATTGTGTGGAAAGGAAAAGCGATGATGACAACAAGGCAAGCGAGAAGCAGGACAGCAGGCGAGAATTCATGAACATATCCTTAATAGAGCAACGGGAATAATGACGCATAGCGTTGTGGGACAGGATTAAAGCATACAAAAACGCTAATGATAATTAGTATCAATCCAGTTTAAGCGTAAAAGTGTAAAATTTCTTTTTTGCGGGGAGTGAAGTGATAAAAATCCAGATTTAAAAAACGAATTAATTAAAGATTAAGAAAACCTTAAGACAACACACTACAAAATATCATTAGCCTTCTATTTATTACGTCGTTATTTATCTGACAATTTAAGAATAAAAAACGTTCACCACTTCCGCCGTGAAAATATGATTCCCTTCATAGCGTTGTCCTTATTATTACCTCAGGTAATTTTTACCGGCAGCGTCTCCAGCGTTCTCAGAATCAGGCTTCGCGTCGACCATTTAGCCTCACCGTCGAGAGAGAGTGTCCCGCGCTCGCATAAAGCCATGGCAAGGGTTTCAGCCTGACACTGCGCCAGCAGTTGTCCAATACACTGGTGCACACCTGCGCCAAATCCCAGCTGACGTTGGGCATTCTTGCGGCCAGGAATAAAACGCCACGCCTCTTCAAATACGCTTTCATCGCGATTTGCAGAACCAAGGCATACTAAGATGTTATCCCCTGCTTTAAGTTCGCGTCCCAGAAATTGCACGGGAGCCACTACCTTTCGCCTGCCCATCTGCAACGGAGACTCAAAGCGCATGGTTTCACTGACGACATCTTTCATCCGCAGCGTGTTATTTCTGACGCACGCCTGTAATTCAGGATGTTGTGCCAGCATATACACCAGGTTTCCGGTTAACGCTTCGCTGGTTTCACTCCCGCCGATAAGCATAGTGACGCAGTCTGTGCTAAACCGAGTTGCAAGCGCATCCCGATCGCCGCCATATCCTTTCAGGAGGCTGCGATAAAAAAGCGAGTCGTAACCCTGGCTGTGTGCCTGCGCGAGTTGGCGAAAACTGTCATCCAGACGGGAAAGCGCCACGATCAGCCGCTGTAATCCCTCTCGATCAATTGCGCTGGGGTCCAGCAATAGCCTGATGGCGTTTTTCTCTTGTTCAACTACCTCCTGCTGCGCTTCCGGCAGGTTGAGCCAGGCGGTGAACAGCTTCCCCCAGAGCGGGGCAGCAATCTGGCGAATGCCGTCAAACGTGCCGATGGTGGTTAACTCTGCCACCAACGTATGTGACTCGTCAGAAATCAGCTGGGTTAACGCAGCCCAGGATTCGCCGGTAAACAGAGCCTGCAGCGCCTGACGGTGCGCGCGATGCACATTCCCGTCTTCAAACAGCACAATGCCGTAGAGAAGATCGCGTATGGGGGGCGAGAGGCTGAAGCACTCTTTTTCCATTTCGCTATGCACATCTTCAGGTATACCCGAGGAGACGAATGCTCGCTCTTTAAGCGTCTGATATACGTCCTGATAGCGGGTAAGCACCCACGTTTTGCCGATTCGCGCCACCGGCTGGTGGTTTCGCATGTGGTGGTAGACGTTATGAAGATTTTCCTGAAAGACAGGTGAGGCAGGATTAAACCGAAGTGCTTTATCAACATATGCCACAGGTGAGCCCTCATCGCAGGATTAATCACCTTTCAGTAAAGCAGGGATATGTTGCAGTTCAAATATGAAAAAAAGGGGGGGCCTGTAGGATTCGATAAAAACATCCAATAGATTGTTTTAACTATTATTTTTATAAACTCAAACTGATACATGCCCCCAATAATGCACCCAAATTCCTGTATGCAGCGAGATTCATGATTGAGCGCTGTAGCCAGTTTGACACGCTCTTTTCGCCTAGTTTACAGATGACACCCTCAGTCCGTTGAGAGCGAAAAGCGGAAGTTCACCCCCAACAGGATCTAATAGGACGATGAGTGGCTGGAGGAATTATTTAGTTAATTACCCGTGCTTTCACTGGGAAGACCTGTAGAGGCAAAAATTAGGTCATAAAATCACGGGGGGTTGCGCCCATTACCGAGCGGAATGCCGCCGTATAAGCGGCCGGGCAGGAAAATCCTAGCTAATAGGCAACCTGCTTAACAAGAACGCCTGACGACAGTAGATCCAGCGAGAAGCAGATCCGCGCCCGCTGCTTTCAGTTTCTGAAGCTGGACCTCGTGTCCCGGATAAAAAGCCGGGGGAAGGTACTATCTGACATTGTCGCCAGATCCGCTAGGTCGCTCAATGACGTCTCACAACGCTGGTTAACCAGCAGATCGGTGGCCACTCGGTATAGACGTTCATCCTGCGGCATCAGCAACTCGGTCACCCGGTGCTCTGCTTCACTCAGGATTTTCATTAACAACAGCGCCATTGTCCGCTGGCTTGCTTCCTGGTAGCCAGCGCTGAACAGACCGGCAATCAACTCCTTCGCCAAGGCCGTCGCTGTGATGACGTGGACGTCATCACTTTTGGTAAAGCGACTGCACGCGGCAATGAGGCTACGGCTGATGTAAACCGTGCGAAGCTCGGTTTGCTAAAGCAGGCCATCTGTGCTCCTGAAGCACCAGCAGCCAGAGCGCGCTGTGGGGGGATAACCCATTACCTTTCTCCCGTTTCAACGAGCATCACCTCCTGAGTTGCACAAAGCAGTTGCCCCTCCACGTGGTAATGGGGCGGATCGATATCACCCCGCCGATAGCTTCTGGCAAGCACAGACCAGCCGATCATCTCGTCATCTCTTGGCGCTTTATCTATATTGTTTGGCATTTCAGATTTAAGGCCTGCATTTAGGATGCATTTGGTAGACGGCGTCCTGATTAAGACATGACAAACATAATAAATGCATGCGGTAGAGGGGGTATAACTGAGCGGGTTCTTATCAGGCCATGGAATTTATACGCACAGATGTAAATTCCTTTCCGACCTGAAGGTATTTACGAGTTGTCATGGGTTTTTATGCATGTTAAGTCTAAAGCAGTTCCCCAGCAAATGAGGTAACGTTATGAATAGCAGAAACATCTCCATCATGGCAATCCTCTTCACCCTTGCCCCCTTAGGTGCGGCGCTGGCTGCAAGCAATAGCTCCGGGGGAGTTATTCGCTTCAGCGGTAATATAGTCGCCGACTCATGCAGTACAGCGGATGTGTTCAGTTCTGATGAGAATTATGGATATCTGACATGTCTATATGACCGGGGCCTGACAAGAAGTGCTGTCAGTACGAATTTTTATACAGAAAAAAACGTGAGTTCTCCGCTGGTTGAAAGCGTCAGCCACTTAAGGTTGTCAGAAAAAGCCAGCCAGTTTTTAATCAGCTACAACTAAAATTTATAAAAGTCAGTGATGAAAAGAGCAGAGAAAGTTGCTCTTTTCATCCTCATCCATACGGTATGCTTTTCATATCGTATGAAGATATTTTCTATTAAAGTCCAGCATCCCGACTGGTCTTGCAAGATAGTATCCTTGCATAGAGTTCACTCCGGATTTATGAAGTAACTCAAGTTGAGTGTGATTCTCAACGCCTTCAGCTGTTACAGACAAACCTAACTGAGTGGACAGCGCAACTATTGCATCAACTACCTTCTGGTAAACCAGTTCATTACCCGTTGACAGTGTAAGTTCTCGATCAATCTTAATCGTTGAAAAACCAACATGCTCGACATATTTCAGCGAAGAGGTACCTGAACCAAAATCATCAATCGCGAATCTGATACCCTTGCTCATGAGTTCATCCATGATATCCATTGTGTCTTCATCTAGCTTGAGCACACCACGCTCTACGATCTCAAGTACCAAAGTGGCTTTACCCATTAATTTTTCATTAAAGGACAAGATGCTACTGATAACCTTTGGAGATGAAAGCTGTGGAGCAAAAATATTAAATGAGAAGTAAAATCCTTCAGGTAATTTAATATCCTCATCAATGAAATACTGAGCAACATCTCTCATCAGTTGCCCTGTGATATCATTTATGTGTTCACTTTTCTCAAGATCCTGGATGTAGCCTACTGGAGATTTACATCCTTTATCAGTTTTGACGCGGAGAAGAACCTCGCACCCGATAACAGTATCACCGTTCCCGTTAAAAATAGGCTGGAGGAATGGAATAAATTCAACCGTCTCAACAAAGCTGTTGACGTGACGTTTTCTGATGATGCCCTTCTTGCTGATTGCAACTTTGGCGATAAAGTCAAGAACTCGAGTAAGCATGGTGTCAGTTTTCATAATGTAGGATTTCCTTTATTTTTGATAAGTCTGCTGGTTAGCCCATCGGTAAAGGGCATGTTCGTTTTTGAGCTCAAGGCGAGTTAGTAATTTCCGCAATAATCGGCTGTAGCCCTTTCGATCAATGTCAAGATAAGACATAACCTTTTCTTTGATATCAGATGCCTCATTGATATAGCACGTTAACGTAGAAATGAAATTCAGTTCAGATAAAGACAAGTCGTTAAGTGTTCTACAGTACAGGCATTCTGGTTGTTGTAACGATAATTTCCCTTGCGCCCAGCCATATGCGTTCCAGTTTATGTGCTGTTTACGCAAGCTAGTTATCGCATTCCCACTTTCATCAACAATATATATTTTGTTGGAATTTTCATTAGTGCAAATACATTGCGATGAATAATTAATGTAGTCGGTAATTATGTAGATGCGTTCATATTTATCGCCATATTCACTTAACATCTTTTCGTTAATGACAAAGACAACGGCATAGTCTTCCTTGTACTTTTCCTTTATTAGCTCGTGATAAGCTAGCTGTTGGTATTTATTATTATTCCGGAATAATATGCCAATCCGTTTAAGTTCGTCAGTATTCGTGTTACGCATGCTATGAATTTTTTCTGGTCTGGTTTATCACTCCCCCGAAAGAAGTGTGATTGAATGCTTACTAACCGATCGACATAAATAGCCTGGTGGTTTAGTTGTAGTTAATAGTAAAAACGACTTTCCCATCGGCTGGCCCTGGCGTTACGACGTTGTTGGTCTGGTAATAACGTGCGGCAAGCGGGATGCGAAAATTTGCTGTACCGCTGTTCGGCGGCGTTACATCCCAGGTTTCGCCGTTTTTCCAGATTTTCGTCGGGGTCGTCGGGCTGGCTGTGACGTCTGGTGTATAGCCTAATTGCAAGCCAATACCGGTTGCCGGGCTGCCGCCGTTGCTGGCATTAACCGCGAATACACCATTGCCGTTATCGATAAAGTCAGTAAGCGGCTGCAGCGACACCTTGAGCAGGTTGTTGGTCAGCTTAGTGCCAGAGGGCGAACCCGACCCGGTAATTGATTGACCCGTTCCGCCGCCATGATAACCAGTAAAAGTCGGGCAATTTTCCAGACGGATGGAAGAGTCCACCCACGGCGTAGTCGAACCCACACCACGGAAATATTGACGAACCTCATAGCTTCCCATCGCGACGTCAATATCTGGCGTCTGGCAGGTTTGGGTGGTGAAATTAATACTGCCGCTAAAATTAACGGTCCAGGTTCTGATCGGCAAACCGGTATACCCAGGCTCTTCCCCGGCATACATAATGACTGTAGGGAACGAGATGCCGTTAACCACGCTGCCGGAATCGATCGGACCCGTTTTGATTAATGAAACATCAAAGACACCGCTAACACCATACGACGCTCCCGGACTTTCGTGCGTGTAAGGCTGGCTGATACGTTGTAATGGCGAATTTTTAGTAAACGTTTTACCGGAGTACCACAGTGCAACGCCAATGCCTGGAACATTTGTTGGATAGATTTCTCCCGTATAGGGTGAACCACTCAGGTTAAATGCGCTGCCTGAAGGTTCAGTAGTAACAGAGAGATAGCGATTGACGGTAAAAGGTGCGTCACAGGTTATGCCGGGCATTCCTGACGATTTTACCGTTGTTCGATAAATCACGGATCCAATGGGCAGGTCATTACCTGCATAAAACGATCCCGCGAGAGCAACCGAAGATGTTTCTGGTGGAAAAGTTTGTGCACTTTTGCAGGTAATGACTGCCCACGCACTGTTCCCCGTACATAAGCCAATTAATAGCGCAATTCCCGGCAGCCATTTATTCATTTGTTGATTCAACATGTTTTTCTCCGATTATTTCCGGGTGTCTTAATTCGTACAGACCGCCGACATCTGGATAAGCGATTCACTTTTAATCTGTGCATCCGTCAGGCTGTAGCGGATATTGCACTGCTCACTGGCTGAAGTACCCCACTGCACGTGCAGGATGTCGCTTTGTGATTCCACACGTACATATACCCCGCCCCCCTGGCCGACGATGCCGACACTATTGCCTTTGGTATCGGTTACTTCCGCGCCAAAAGGAATGTGGATAGCCTCTTTGCTCAAGCTGAACAGGATCGGGAAACCTTTACGGGTTTCATATTTCAGGCGTACAACCGAACCGGCATGTGGCGCCACGCGCTGACTGGTGTTATCCAGCTCAATGGTTTGAGAGGTCCCTTTCGGATCCAGTGCAATTTCATTCATTTCATACGGGTTCAGGTACGGCACTGCAGCATGACCGAAACGGTCAACTTTCACGCCGGTGTAGTTACCCACTGCCGCGCCCGTCGCGCCTTGAGCTTCCACTATAGCGAACGTATCACTGGTATACGGTGTCGCCAGCACGCCGCCAGAGTAGGCCAGCAATGTACCGCTGGCACCGGCAGACACGCTGTTGTAGTTTTTACCTTTGCTGACCGATGCGCTCAGGTTCGCGAACGGTGAGCGATACTGTCCGTTCAGGTTACCGCTGCTACCTGCACCATTGTTGTAGTGTGAGGCCGTTGCACCATAGCTGTACTGGTGTTCCTGACCTGCCGTACCTGACACACCAACCTGCTGGCCGTAGTTACCGTTACCATCACGGCTCAGCGCTGCCGTCAGGTTCGGGGTATTTGACGCACCGGTGCTACCAAGTGGCATACTCATATTGAACATGAAGGTCGTTTCCATATTCCCCGAACCATTGCGGGTACGACCGGCATTAATACCGTATGCCATCGATTTGAAATTGTTGTTGTAACCGAGCTGGTACTGGAGGTCTGAGCCAGAGCCTTTGTTCCAGTAATCCTGCGTAAAGCCAGTGACGTAAAACTGTCCATAGCCGTCCGGTAGTCCCTGATTCAGGGTGGTGGTAAAACGGTTCTTTGGACGATATATATTCTCCGGGCTATGACCGTTGTCCACTTCATCAATCATCAGCATAGCGGTGCGGTAGTCTAGGTATCCTGACGTTGAATAACGGTACGCCGCCACGGAAAAGTTAGACTTCGTTTCCGGGACAAACTTGCTATAACTCACTCGGTAACTTTGCCCGGACATGGCTGTGTCTTTTGAAGCATTGCCATTAAAGTGTGTACGCGCCTGGCTGACATCGAACGCCAGCGCACCTACCGGTGTATTCACCGCCGTCCCGAGCTGCAGGGAGTAGTAATCATCGTTACTGCTCTGTATCCCGCCGTAGCCGGTAAACATATTGGTCAGGCCGCGCTGATAAGTGGCCTGATACAGTGGGCGGCGTTTGGACGCACGGGTGTCGTTAAACTCACCAATGACCACGTCATAGTGGTGGCTGCCAGGACGCAGCAGCTGGCTGACTGCAGCATAAGCCACGTTAAAACGCTGTATGCTGCCGTCCGCTTCCGTCACCGTCACTTCCAGATCACCGCCGTAACCGTTCGGGTAAAGATCGTCGATGTTAAATGCACCTGGCGCTACCGTTGTTTCACGGATAATCTGGCCGTTCTGGCGCACTGTGACTTTGGCGTTGGTTCGCGCAATCCCGCGGACTTCCGGTGCGTATCCACGTTCAGACTGCGGACGCATACGCTCTTCATCTTTCAACTCGATACCTCGATAAGACAAGGTATCGAACACATTCCCACTGGTGCTGTTTTCACCGGCAATGAAACGCCCGCTGATAGACGGGATATCGCGCTCAACGTAAGTGTTGATACGCTGATAGGAGCCGCCGGTATCCTGCATCCAGTTGTAGTTACCGTTATGACGCAGTTTCCACGCACCGACGTTGATCCCTGCATTTAGGCCAAGATAGGCAGAGTCATAACGCTTGCCGTTTGAGGACATGGAGTAGTAGTTACTCTGATAGCCAAGCATCAGCGCATTGACGCCTTCATCCCAGTATTCCGGGCTAACGTAGCCATTGTTAACGTTGTGCAGATAAGCTTGCGGAATAACCAGGTTCAGTCGCTGGGCGCCGGAGTCATAATCAACGGTGACGTCCGGTATCAAGGATTTCAGGACCAGGCATTCGTCACTTTCCTGCTGGATCTTTCTGACCGTCTCGGAAGGCAGCTCTTTCACGTTGAAATTCATTTTACGCAGAGTAGACGGCAGAAGGCATAGATTGACGTTACCTTGTTCATCTTCTTTGAAAGTTACGCTTTCATTACCAAACCCCATGTCGTTTATAAATATGCCCGCCGTATATGTACCTGGCATCGCCGCTGCACCTTTTTCGAAACGTTTAAGATCTGCTTTTTTGGCTGAACCTGGACTCAAAAAAATCGGGTCGAATGTGACGGTATTGTCACTATCATCTGCCCGCGTCTGTGCCGGCACCACGACAAAAACAGAGATGATAAAAGCGGTCAGCATATTCAGACGAAATTGTGGTGTTCGTTTCATTTTTTTAAGTCCGTAGTTCAGGAACAATTATTACAGTGTGATTTCAGCTTTTTTTATCGCACCCCAGTCATTGATGTACTGCCAGACAATTTTTTGACCGTGTGCAAAGCTACCGCTTTTATTTTTAATCGCCAGGCGTCCGAAAGGCGCGACCATGTCGCCAGAACCCTCTGTTTTGCTGTTCTCGGCACGAACGCCCAGTAGGGTAACGTGGTACGGCGAATTATTAACTGCGGTAAGCTGTCCCCCATTAATTTCCCACTTAACTGCTTCCGCTGCTTTGGTGCTGTCTTCTTTTAAAGCAGCAGGGCGATAAAAAATTTTGATACGTGAACGGAAGGCCACCTGCAGTTTATTAATATCCGCTTCTTTCATGTTGTTTGGCGGAATTTCAAGTACATTCAGCCAGAACACGCTTTCACGATCGGCGGGTAACGTCGCTCCCCCTGTATAGGAAATGCGCAGTGTCTGTCCTTTTGCTGCATCCACACGGTTCATGGGAGGGTTAATAATAAAAGGGACACGGATCGTGTCCGGGTTAGCATTGGCATCGCCATTATCAATCCATGCCTGAATTAAAACCGGCCCTTTCCCTTTATTATTTACCTTAACAGAGATTTCCTTATCACCTGCCGGATAAATAACACGCGTTCCGGTAATTACGATATTTGCCAGCGCATGAGAGGCAAACATCAGGCCGAGCGACATTATGGCCGCTTTACGGATTAAAGACATAACAGGTTTCATCGTTTTTTTCTCGCAAAGTTAAATATCTGGTGGAATGCCAGATATTTAATGATGAGCAGTAGGTGTCATTTATACTGCAGGTTATACACCACGCTGGAGGTGACAATTCCAGACGTAGTCGCATCTTCTGCATAATATTCCACAGCGTAAGGTAATTTAATTTCCTCACCCTGGTTATTGACATCAATATCAGCAAAGTAATTATTCGTTCTCTGCATCTGACTTCCCGCAACAATCACATTGTTATTTGTTCCGTCGCGAAGTTGCAGAGAAACATTTTCAGCCCCCGACGCCGTTGTCTGTTTTAGTCGACCGGTATTACTGTCAACGGTAGCGCCAGCCTGGAAATAAGCAGATACATAAGACTCACTCCAGTATCCCTCGTTATCATCCGTAGGTGGCGTTAAATGCAGAGAACAATCCGTCAGTGTCATCACAAAACTGGTACGCCCCGTCGTGTCTCCGGCACTTGCAAGTTCTGTTGCAGGAACAGTCGGTAGCATGACGGTAGCATCCGCGCCCTGGCCATCAACATTAACGTTACAGGTACTGCCGGTAACACGACCTTTAAAATTAACGGTCCCCGTTGACGCCGCATTCACTGTTAATACGGAGGTCGAGAACATAATTGCCATGGCGAGCAACGTCATCTGATTCATTTTTATTCCCCTCAGATAATACCTGGTGTAAGGCACCAGGTATTTCATTTCAAAAAAGGCTAGTTACTTATACTGAAGGTTGTAAACAACGCTGGAAGTTACAACACCAGAGGTTGCCGCTGATTCAGCATAATACTCAACGGAGTATGGCAGCGTGATTTCTTCACCATCTTTGATTTCGGCAAAGGCGTTAGAAGTTGCCTGGTTCTGGTTACCGGCGAAAATAACAGCGTCGTTAGTGCCATCACGCAACTGAAGGGAAACGTTTTCAGCACCAGCTGCAGCAGTCTGTTTCAGACGACCAGTGTTGTTATCAACAGTCGCACCTGTCTGGAAGAATGCCGCAACGGTATTCTCACCTTCTGAACCGACAACACAGTCACTCAGGGCCATGTTGAAGTTAGTGCGCCCCGTGGTCTGACCTGCAGCAGACAGCTCGGTCGCTGGCACGGTTGGGAGAGTTACAGTCGCATCTGCACCCTGGCCGTCAACGTCCACATTACAGGTCGTGTCAGTCACCATACCGTTAAAGGTAATCGTACCGGTAGACGCAGCATTTGCAGCAAATGCGGAACCCATCAGTACGGCAATAGCGGTCAGTGAAGCAATCTTTTTCATTTAATCCTCGACAACAAAATGTATGTTAATTTTTTTAGGTAACGTCCCCTCCAGGCTTCATACCTGACACTGAACTGAATGACCTGTCCGATCACACTCGCTGTTCAGGGGACGGGATACATAGTAATCAGTCTTGATGATTTTGGTTATTGGTATCGAAAATATGTGTTTATTAGGCATTTAATTCTGCATTATAACTTTATTATTATAATCCACAGATTTTTATGTTGGTTTAAAGATTAATTATTTGCGGTGGTTACTCTTTAGTTGCACCTAAAGTATGCTAGGAATTTTCGCAAGCTTGAGTTCTGGTAAAAATCCGTTAAAACATCGTTCCCTCATCAAGGAGCCATATGTTATGCGTTATGTAATAAACCGAACGATACACTTCAGGAACACGGATGGTGCTTTGTGGAAGGAAGACGAGAATGAGCCTTCGGCGATAACACTTACGGTTACAACCAGCCGGTTACTCACATTTTTGCTTGAACATCACGGAGAAGTAGCCTCAAGAGATGACATCCTAGAGACTGTCTGGGAATCCCATGGGCTGCGCTCTTCTAACAACAGCCTTAATAAATATATCGCGGATTTAAGAAAGGTCTTCAGTAATCTGGAACTGACTGGTGATATCATTATTACTGTTCCAAAAATCGGATTTATGTTTAACAGAGAGATTGAGGTAGATAAGGAACCTGCTGTTGATGATGATCTCTTTGAGTCTGAACTTCAGCAAAGTATAGTTAGCACTGACAATAAACCATCCAAAACGAAATTCAAACTGCCTGTTTTAGTAATTATTATTGGCTTGTTGCCAATATTACTTTCATCATTAGGAGTTGGCGTCAAACTTTCTGGAGTTGGTTCACTTCCTCAAAGCAATTCATATCTATTAGGTAATATCGATGGGTGTGATATCTATACTCTCCAGCAAAGCTCCGTTGATATGACTGGCGTTAAAATTTCTATCGCCAGGAGACTGATGAAAGAGACAGACATAAAGTGCATGAAAAATACCAGGTTGTTTTTTCAACCATCAGATCCCGTAGTTTATGGATATCCGGGAAGAGTATTTTTATCTCGTTGCACATATAATAAAGATACAGATGAGAAATTCGCTGCTTGTGATAATTTTTATGGGGCCAACTATGCAAATAAATAAACTAGCGAGAAGATCTTTTTTTCTTAATTCATGTTTAGTGGTTTTATTAATCGCAAGTAATATTTTATTCTTTACCTCTAATCAAGGTGAGATTTTTAACGATACTTGTGTATCCGTATTAAGGACTGAGGAGCGAATAAGTGGATTCCACTCAACGGAAACCATCAGATTAGTTTTGAATACTGATAACAGTGGCTATATCGCTTTCTCCGGAAATATAAACCTTCATGAGAAGGTGATGACTCTCTACAGGGAGTTTAGGTTTACCTATGAGAAAGAGAGTAATGGTCTCTACAGACTATCAAACATTGAAACGGTAAAGCACTCAAGCGATAATGCACCAGACACACTTATCGATAGCGTATTTTTCAGCACCCACCATGAGAAAGCTCGTTACATGACTCTAGGTAAGATTATGAACTCATATATTATTGGAAACCTCCACTCACCTGTATTTATCTGTGTTGTTAAATGATACTCAAAACATTCCATGAAATGGATTTAATTTATTAACTGGAAAGGATTTGCATTATCTGAAAAAGCTTTAGCCATTTCCGTTGCAGAAAAAACAAGGTTGCAACTTATAGGCCATGGGAAGAAGCTTAACACCAGAACAGCAGATGAGGAGGGGACATGATCCAGCAGTGTAGTGCAACAGCCCTGTTCGTCTGACCTTTTCGGCCAGTGGAAAATGCGCTGGCCGATCGTGCCGGTAGGGAGCCGCTTGGATAACGGAAAATATCCTACGTTAAGCCTGTTTTTTGAACTGACATGACGGTCCGCTCTAAGCTATTAGTTCAACCGATGGACGCGACACACTTATTGAACCGTTCTACGGGTGATTCATAGTCTAGCGTTTTTCTCGGCCTCTCGTTGAGCTGTCTGGCAACACTGTTTAGTCTTAGTTGGCTATGAACTGATAAGTCAGTTCCTTTTGGGAAGTACTGTCTGAAGCAACTGTAACTTAGACCCCCCGGCTCCGCTTCTGCCACTTACCCTGCCCTTGTGGGAGGAAGCAGGAGCATGAGACCAAGCATGACTCTTGGGTAACTGGCGCGGGTGAGGATGCCCCTGGCTAAGCAATACAGGTTTCACGTTTGGCTTTTTCATTAGCACCCCCTGATTTTATATACAGTTATTATTGTACATACAGCAACACAGATCACTATCATTGCATTTATTGAAATAATATTACCTAAGTTACCGATCAGGAGGACTGTTGCTTTTCAGGAGCTATTTGCTAATTTCTTTAAAAACTTTGGGAGTCTTTGGAATGAGCTCAGAAAGACGCGTATCGCCTCTCAATCCTCGCCTTAATCGTTTTATTCAAGAAACACAGGACGAACTCTTTCAACTAATCGACAAATGGCATTCTCTCAAGTCGGGTCATAAGCTGGTGATTCCTCGACCTAACAAAACAGATATCAGCTACGAGGGAGTGGCATTTTCTGACTCTGTCAGGGATATCTTCTGGGAGGATTTTATTGATCCCTACATCAAGATACGGAGCCTGGAGCTCATAGAGAAAACCAGAATCCTCGCAGAAGAATGTAATTTATCTACGGATGATGCTCTCAGTGATATTGGCGATATGCTCTGCGGAATGGTTATCAGGGTTTATGACAAAATGGCTGAAACAGACCGCATACTGCGGGGTGATGGAATGACTTTCCCTTCCAAAATCGACGTGTCCCGTCACATCCAATTTATGCAGGAAAAAATCATTAGCGAGGTGAGTGTGGAAAAGATGAAAACAAATAAGCCCTGTTCAGATAGGTGACGGAAATACACAATCCCAGACTATTAATATGACCATCCACCAGCTTGTGGAGGAAGTTGCCAAGAGTGGTGACACTGAGGCTAAATCAAAGTTTGCGGCACTTCTTAAGAACCCGGTAGTGAATACGCTTTTGGGTGCAGCAGCAGAGACACTTTTATCACAACTACTGAAATAGAAAACACCAACTAATAGATATACAAAAAACAGTTGCCTCAGTTGCCTCAGTTGCCTCATTACCTCAAAAATCACAACCATCTGTATTTTAAGGGTTTAATTTAAAAATGTAAGGCAACTTAGGGGTGATTTGAGGCAACTCGCGCTGAAATCTGGTTGCCTCAGTTTGTAAGTTGCCTCAAAACACGCCGTAAACGCCCCACGCTTTCACGCCAGCCCTCAGCAGAGCCTTTTACCGTGTAACCGGCTGCTGCAGTACTGCGACCGTTAAACAGGACAGGCGCTGCAGGTGTACCGATGATTTCACCGTCTCAGGCATGATATAAGCGCCATGCTGCCAGTCCGTGGCGTGTGAACCTGCCATACGTCACCGTTAGGGAACACTTCGAGATACATGCCCCCTCCATCAGAAAGCTTATATGCTTTTTCTTTTGGCTTCGCGGCCTTGATTTATATGGCTGTGAGTTTCATTTGGGGACATCAGCTTTATTGAACATAACAATGCCCCAATAAGGCCCCCATTTAGAAGTAGATTTCAAGATAAGTCAGTAGAGCTTGAAACAGGAAAAAGCGTTGCAAGTAGCATGATTACTGGGATTTATAGAGTTTGGGAGAATTGAGGATAGTATCGAATGGCACGCCCTGTAGGATTCGAACCTACGACCTACGGCTTAGAAGGCCGTTGCTCTATCCAACTGAGCTAAGGGCGCACTGAGAAGAGTGAACTTCGCGGCGGTGAAACGCGAAGAATTATACGGTCAATGGCAGGTGAGTCAATGCCTTTTCCGCTTTAAGAGGCAATTACCGCTAGCCGATTGTAAATACGGCTATTTTCTCAACATTTCTCGCTGTTTCACCTTAAAATTTAGCGCTGCGAAAAGGCTTAGTTGCATTTAAGTAACGCCTGCTGTTTTCCTGAACGTCAGCTCGTCACACTAGAGCGAGGTATCCCGGCCGCCTGGAGGCTGACAGACAACAGGACAATGGAGTGACAGCGCAAAACCCGTTCGATACGCCCCCCCGATTACAGTCTATTTCTCAGGACATCGTCGGCATCAAACTGGAGCCTATCGTCGCCCTCAACGCCCGGCGCCGGGTCGGCGTGGAGGTCCTGAGCGTCTTGTCCGACACCGGGCATAGCGAGGACTTCTTCCGCCATCAGTCGGCAGACGCGTCTTTGACGCTGCTTGAAGCGCAGCTGGCCGCATTAAAAAATACCCCGCACGGCAATAATCTTTTTATTAATCTGCCGATAACCGTGTTGACAGCATCTGCGCCTTTTGTGCGGCTCATCAATATGAAAACCGCGCCGCTGAATATTGAGATTGTCGACCTCCCTCTCTTTCTGACGCTTTCCGCCGCACAGAAGCAGAGCGTCGTTAACAACCTGCGGCAACTTCAGGAACGGGGACACACTATCTGGCTGGATGATATCGACGAAACTATCATTCAGCCGTTTTTATTTTGTCGATTACCGTTGAACGGCATCAAAATCGATAAGAACGCATTCTGGCGTTTACGCGCCACACCTGCACTGAGGAAACTGGTTTCACTTTGCTTTCAGCTGGCCGGAAGCGTACTCATCGAAGGTATTGAGACTGAACGCGATCGTATCTGGGCACTGCAGGCGGGTGCCGATCTCGGCCAGGGATATTACTGGCCGTCCTGGACATGGCCGGAGGATTAACACGCCATTTCCAGGAGGGAGGCCATGCGAATGACAGTGCGCCGTTACCGGCGGCGGCGTACAGGAAGTGATGCACTGGGATTTACGCACTCACCTTTTGCCCCCCCCTTTTTCGACCGACTCGAGTTTTTGAGCCAGTCCATCAACCAGCCCCGAAAAACCGATGCCCCGTTTATCATCCTGGTAACGGAGGACAATTTTTTGCGCTCCGGTTTTCTCAATGGGCAGTTTCCGCTAAGCAGCTGTTGCGACTTCACGTCGCTGGACGATGCGCTGGGTGCGCAGAGCCAATGGCCCTCGGCCCGTCTGGTAGTGGATATTGAAAGCCGTTCCACGGGGCTGATTGATCAGCTGGATCAGTTAAGAAGACATAGCCTGTATCCCCCCTTCCTGACGCCGTGGCTGCTGATCCGGGCTGATAATTATGACGCGCGTCTCTTCTGCAAAGCGGCAGGTCCTTTTCATGTGCTCGAACGTCAGATGAACGCAGCAGGGCTTCAGCACAGCCTGATGGAACCCCGCCCCCTTCAGGGCTCCGATAGAGACTGGTTCTCGCGCAACGAATGGCCCATTTTGCAGGAGCTTGCCCGTGGCAAGACGTTACGACAGATTGCCCTTCTGCAGAATCGTCCCTATAGCCGCATTATCTATCGCCTCAGCTGCATCCTGATGAAGCTCGGGCTGAGCCATCGCCAGGAATTGTTACACCTTCTTAATAACCTCTCAGACTGCTCGTTTTAACTTACGTCCTAACCCCTTATTTCCTAAAGCGCTTTAAGAATTTACTTACCAATTATGTTAATTTAATGTTAAACATTAACAATAAAGTCGATTTTATAACTATTCCTAATTTATGGCCTTGAACCATGTGAAATGTCAAAGATTGAATCAACTGCAGCACTTTCCTCCATCCGTTAAGTGAATGCAGAAGGCGTTAACGAGATGATAATGATGTAAAAACAAGCAGCTTCCCTTTACGCACCAGGAGCGGGAAGCGAAGCTGGCAGCACGTTCTCCTGTACGATGATGGAGCGACGTTGATATCGCTTAAGGACTTTCAGATGAAGGTCTGATGCCCTGAGAGGGCACTTTTTCGCCTCCTCTTCTCAAGATCCTGCCTGAAATCGAGACGCTATTTCATTAACATTTTTGCAACATAAAGAGACATCTGTTATTTTTTGTTATTACATAAAGATGAAAAGATGCGGTAAATGGGATACCAGGATAATTCCGCTAAATTTAAAAAGGAGGCTATTCAGATCCAGAAGATAATACAAACCAATAAGCGGAACGTAATTTACAGGGTTTTCGGAAAAAACTTACCCTGTATAATAAGATGCGTATCAAAATTGAATAAGAAAAACCTTTTTGCCAACACCAGCCAAATGAGACGACCGCGCTGAGGCAGAGTTCTTTTCATTACGTAAACAGGGATGCTTTCGCTCTTTCCAGGGAAATACTACGGTATAGGGATCTGCTCATTATATCCTTCCGGCATTTCGAGAGTTTTACAAAACTCTACATAACGCTTTTAACAATCTGAGGCATTAAAAATGAAACCGGCATCCGTTATCATTATGGACGAACATCCTATCGTCAGAATGTCGATAGAAGTCCTGCTACAGAAAAATAAGAATATCATCGTCAAGCTTAAGTCTGGCGATAGCCATGAAGTTCTTGACTGCATCCGCAATCACCCTATCGATTTGGTGATCCTTGACATTGAACTTACGGGCACAGATGCCTTTGCTTTACTTAAGAGAATCAAAAACTTAAATAAAGAGATTAAGGTTCTTTTCTTATCATCTAAATCAGAACTGTTTTACGCCGGACGTGCCATTCGCGCCGGGGCCAACGGCTTTGTCAGTAAACGAAAAGATTTGGGTGAGATCTACAACGCCGTAGAGATGATCCTGATGGGCTATTCTTTTTTCCCGTCGGAGACGCTGAATTTTATAAACCATATGGGATCGGGAAAGGGAGAACTGGCAGATATGCCGTTATCGAATCGCGAGGTTACGGTATTACGTTATCTGGCGAATGGACTGTCCAATAAGGAAATTGCGGAGCAATTGCTATTAAGCAACAAGACCATTAGCGCGCACAAATCCAATATTTATTCCAAGCTGGGAGTGCAAAGCATCGTGGAATTAATTGATTACGCTAAAGCACACGAACTGCTATAACCTGAATTCACTCCCTGCAGTTTATCTGAGCTGCAGGGAGTGCGGTCAGTGCTAATTATAATTAATCATGAAGGTCGCATCAGCATCAGCCTTTCCGGGCTGAGGGTTATCGGCAGTAGCAATATAATTGGCATAAAATGACAGTGTCGCATTCCCCTGCGCATCGACCGTGACCGGCTGGCTGGCCTGCTGGAGATCCAGACGCGATTTATCCGCATCCCTGATCTCGACGGCGACACGGCTTGCCGTGCTGGCGTCGTTCAGTGCCAGCAACCCGCTGTTGCTCCCGTCAGCTTTACCGGAAAACGTAATGGACGCGGCTCCTGGCGGACAGCCGGTCAGTTTCAGCGTAAAAGGCATGGGCTGTGTGCGGCTCCCGGTAGTGCTGAGTTGCTTCGTGGGCCAGGTGCCCAGCGTGACGGTTTTGTCACTGTCGTTCCCCTCGGCCACGCATGTAAAATCAACGATATTGCCGTAGAGCTGAATGTTAATTTCGCCCAACGCGGTTTCCGCCTGAGCCTGCGTGCAAAGCGCAAAGAGCGCTACGGTGATAAAACGGATCCCGTTTCGCATATCGGCTCCTTAGTCGTAATCCACACGCAAATACCCGCGCGAGGTAAAGCGCCCTTCCGCGGGCTTATTGCCCGTCACGCTCACTGGCCAGACCCGGATCCCCACCTGCGCCTGCGCGCTGTCGTCCAGACGGAACGGAATTTTGCTCGTCAGGTTGTTAGGCGTTAACGGCGTACCACTCTCGTTGGCAATGATGAACCCCACATCCGGGTTATCCGATACCAGTGCGTTACTGGAGACCTTTTCAGCCTCAACGCGCATCGTCAGCATGGCATTCGCCTCGACGTTGGTGCATTTAATCGCGATGGTTTTACTCTGCGATGAAACCCCTTCCGGCTTGTTACCCGCGCCCGCTTTGCTGAACAAGGAGGCGCCAATGTCCCCGAAATCAAACTCAACCACATTACCGGCATTGATTGCGCAGCTTTGCGGTACCTGAATGGTTCCGCTGTAGCTGATGGTATAGACCGGTGTGGTTAACGGGTCAGAGGCGGTCGTAGTCACGTAAACACGGAACATCGTGGCACGCGGGATCACCACCATGTTGATAAAACGCCGGGTCACCTTAAGACGGAACACCAGGTTGGAATCCTTAACGCCAAACGGTTTGTTTTTTGAGACGTTCGGATGGCTCCCCATCTGGATATAGTTTTGCGGGGGGTAAAACTCGCCAGCATAGCTGTCCGTGATTTTCATGGCCCCATCCAGATAGTCGTTAAGCTTCAGATACTGGTAGCGATCGCTGGTCCCGGTGATCGGGTAATCGGTGACGTAGCTGCGTCTGGTGGTATTGCCGGTTGTGCCCTTCGGGCAGACGGCATTCACCCCCACCCATTGCGATTTTTCGCTGAGGGTCACAATCTGACCCACCTGGTTATTCGAGCTGTTGAATTTATCCGTCAGGTCGTAGTACACCTCTGTCGGCACGCCATTTTCGTTGACGCACACGGTCGCCAGTGCGTGTGACGCGGGCAGTAAAGCCAGAAGTGATAAAGCAAAAATGTGGATTTTAATCACAGCGGATCCCCTTAAGTGTGATTGCCTGTTGCAGGCTCTTTTCAGGCAAGCTGTAAGGCGCACGGCACTGGGACTGTGCCCCGTTCCCCCACTGGATCAGCAGTTCGCCTTCGAGCGGCAGCCCACTCAGGTAAATTTGCCCGTCATCCCCCACCATGCTGGTCACGCCACTCTGGGTTTCACGCACCACGGCGCCGAACGGCACGGGCTGGTTACCACGTGTGACGGTCAGCAGGGCACGCACGCCAATACGGGTGTCAAAGCTGGCGCGCACCAGTGCGCCTTTGGTCGGCACCACGCTGCTCACGTTATTTTCGATATCGGTGTTGTTGCTCATGGTATTGGTATCCAGCGCCACGCGGTTATAGCGATAGACGGTGGCATACGGCATCACCGCGTAGCCGCGCCAGTCGGTCTTCACGCCGGTCTGGTTTTCCACGCTGACGCCTGATGCCCCCGGGGCTTTGATCAGCACGTTGGTGTCGCCCAGCGGCTGGCTAAAGGTCACGCCGTCAGCATGGCCGACCACCCCGCCGGAGAGCTGCCAGTTGAAATCGTGCTGATCGCGGGAATAGTTGTAGCCCACCCCCAGCGTGCCGTAGGTTGCCTGCCAGTTGGCGCTGGCGCTTCCGCTTGAGCCGTTGGTGCTGGCGTGTCCCTGGGTCACGCTGTAGTTCAGGTTGCGGTCCTCCAGCAGCGTGCCGCTGACGCCGGTTTGCCAGCTGGTATCACCCTCACTGTTTCGGCTGGCGGATGCCGTGGCGTAGGCGCGGTCAATCGCGCTGTCCCGGCGATAGCCCTGACGGGTAAACAAGCTAAACGGCACGGAGACGTTGAACGACGCGATCCGGTCAGTCCCGTCGATACCGACGGATTTGTTCCACGACCACGAGACGGAATAGTTGATCCCCTTCACGCCCCCCGCGTAACCCAGCTGATACCAGAGGTTCGTTTCGTCCGTCCCCCAGTAGGTTTGCTCACTCCCGGAGATATAGACCGAGCCGTAATCCCCCAGTGACTGAGAGACGTTGAGCTGAAAGCGGCCTTTTTTGTTCCACGTCAGGTTGTGATAACTCTGTACGTCAGGCACATCGTTACCGTCCTGATTATCGGCATACTGATAGCCTTCCATTGAGCGCCAGGCGACATCATCCAGGGTGTAAAACCCTTTGGTGGAGTAGCGGTAGCCCAGCAGCTGGAAGTTGGTGCCGAAGCCGTTGAGCGATTTGGCATAAAGAAAACGCAGCGACTGCCCTTCGTGCTTGCTGTCGTCCGCGAGCTGGCTGCGGGCATGAGTGATATCGACCGATACCGCGCCCCAGTCACCGAGGTTTTTCCCGGCCCCGACGGCCAGCGCGGTATAGCGTGACGCCAGCTGCGTACCGCCATACAGGGTAAAGCCGTTGGCAAGACCGGTCACCAGGGTGCCCTGGGTGAAGAACGGCGTATCCTGGTCGCTGTTACCGCTGCGATAGTCCCCCGCCACGAGATCGTATTTCCAGCGCCCTTCTCGCTGCAGCAGCGGGACGGTGGAATACGGCACGGTGTAGCGCTGCTGGCTGCCGTCTTTCTCTTCCACCGTCACCTCCAGGTCACCGCTTGAGGAGGTCGGGTTAAGATCGGTGATGGCAAAGGCACCAGGCTGAACGTAGCTTTGATAGATAACGTAGCCGTTTTGACGCACCACAACTTTGGCTGGCGTCCTGGCAATACCGCGCACGGTCGGGGCGTAGCCCTGCAGGCTGTCCGGGTACATGCTGTCGGACGAATAGAGTCGTCCGCCGCGAAAACCGACGCTGTCGAAAACATCATTCCCGGTATTGCTGTCGCCCAGCACCAGTTCGCTTTTGAGCGGGATAACGGTGCGCTGCGCCCAGGTGCCAATATTCTCCCACTCACTGTGCCGCTGCCCGTTATTCTGGGTGTAACGCCATGCGCCGTTGTTACGTAAACGCCAGGCACCATAGTTCAGCCCGCTCTGCAGGTTGAGATAGTAGCTGTCGTCTTCGCTTCCCCGGTTGCCCGTGAAGCTGTAGTTCACCAGGGCGGCGGGAATACCTTCATCCCACTGTTCGGGCGGGATGTAGCCGCGCGCACTGTTTTGCATCGCCACCTGCGGCAGGCTGACGTTCAGACGCTGTGAGGCAAAGTTAAATACCGTTTCGCTGCCGGGAATGGCCGTGGTCAACGGAACGCAGGTTTCGCCCTGCACGTTAGCCAGTTCGGGAAACGCCGCAACGTTGACGCCAAAGCGATCGAGCATCGCGCGCGTAATGCACGGGGTCAGACCGCCCGCCACCGGTGGCATATTCTCAGCCTGCTCAAAACGCACGTCCTGAGTGCCGATAAACTCATCGTTACGCCAGATATCCACGCGATAAACGCCGGGTGCCTGCTGGTGTCCTTGTTCAAAACGCGACAAATCCGCCACGCTGGCAGTATCGTCAGACAAGAAGGCCGGGTTGAAGTAGCTTTCGCTCCAGCCAGCCTGGGGCCAGAGCGCGGCCATCAGCGCCAGCGCAACCGGGCAGTAACGTCCCTGATGGTTTTTCATCGCCCTGTCTCTGCTCACAGGTTGACGCTACGCGCCGGTGTAATGGCACCGTAGTCGTTCACGCTCTGCCATGAGAGCGTACCGCTGGCACCGGCTGGCAGCACCTGCTGAGCCGAGTTTTTCGGTGCCACCATCAGGTTCTCCAGCGTCTGACCGCCCAGCTTCAGGTTGACCAGGGTGATGTAGTAAGGAGACGCATTGCTGACCTTGAGATGGTTACCAACGCGCTCAAAACGCAGTTGAGAGAGTGCCTCTTCTGGCTGCATCGCAAGATTATTCGGGCGTACAAACAGTTTGATACGTGAAAGGATCGCCAGCTGCAGCACGTTATTGTTTTCTGTTTTTGCTTTGTTCACTGACGGGATCGCCTTCACGTTCATGTAAAAGAGCGACTCGCGATCGGCGGGCAGCGCTGGCCCGGCGTAAATAATACGCAGCGTGTTTTCACTGTCCGGCTCGCTAACAAACAGCGGCGGCGTGACGGCAAAGGTTTTCTCCTTCTGCCCGTTTGCATTTTCGATCCACGCGTTAATTAAATAGCGTTCTTGTTTATTGCTGTTGGTGATCGCCAGCGACGTTTGCTTCGCATCCGCCGGGTAAATAACGCGTGTGGCCCCCAGCGCAATACCGCCGGAAGCATTCGCGCAAGTAGAAACCATCATTAAAATAAACGATAACATCAGTCCTGGTTTAATTAGCATATTCATCAAAACCGTACCTTTAATAATGTGTTCGCAGGTGTTATGGATAAATCAACGTAAACCAGACATCCGACTGAATATTGCCTGGCACGAGGTGTTCGGAAATAGCGCGATAGCGGGCGCTAAAATGAAATGCGAGCTCGCTGGTATTCACCGGCAACCAGCTAACGGCCGTCGCATTTGGGATAATCTGACGCTGCTGTTCATCAAAAAGCGCCAGCCCCACGCCGCTGCTGACAGGTGTTTCGCCTGGCCGCGATGTCGCCAGAAAAACCTGCGGATCTTCCTCTGGTGTAACACCCTGAAACTGGATCCCTACGGTGCGCGAGACATCCACGCTGCAATCCAACAGTCGCACGGTGAAGGGCACGTTAACCGTTGAGAAACTGCCCACACCGGAAAATGAATTGGTTCGGTACTGCCCCATGTCGATGCGCATATTCTGGCTGTCGGGCGCCACGGCGCAGCCGCCGTTTACCAGCTCCCCGCGAAGATGCACTTTGCCACCGTCGATCACCACGGTATGTGCCGATGCCGGGCCAGCCATCGCAAGGGTTAACAGCAGTAGTGTTCCAGTCCTTGTCATCCTTCATTCCTGGCATTTGCGTATGACGGCCTCATCCCTGAGGCCTGAACATCCTTGTGCGAGGGAATTATTCGTATTTCATTACGAAGGTGGCGTCAGCGTTCGCCTGGCCAGGCTCAGTGGTCGCAGCCGTTGATTTATAACGCGCGGTGAATTTCAGGGTGTTAGTCCCTTCAATCAGCGTCTGAGCGGCAGAGAAGGTCGCACCGTCTGGAGTCAGCACGCTGGATTTGCTGTCGAGGATCTCGATACCCACGCCTTTTGCGGTGTTGTCGTTGTTACCGGACGTCACGGCCAGCAGGGTTTTGTCGGTTGGGTCGATCTGACCGGTGAAGGCAACCGCAGCGGTTTTAGCGACCAGCGGATCGCAGTCATTCAGCTCAATGTTGAATGGAATATTAGAGGTGGTGTCGCCCACTTTGGTGAATTTCGCGGTACGATACTGACCGAGATTAACGGTCTGCTCGGAAGAATCAGTATTTACTGAACAAGCAGCATTAACCAGTTCACCTTTAAAATGCACGGTACCGCCATTTACGGTAACCGGCGTGGCTGGATCTTCAGCATGGGCGGCACCCGCGACCAGGGCCAGTGTAGCAATAACAGTAGAAGCAATGTTGCTGAGTTTCATGTCTATTCCTTTAAAATGTAAATAACCCTTCCCGCGAAAATCGGGAATAAGAAATACGTTCAATTGATTAATTGAAAGCTTATTTCGGAGGAGACAAAGTAGCGCAGGAATAGGTTTTTAAATATGTCAAAACGCTGCCATTTCGCCAGGTCACATCCTAATACTGCCTAAGAAATTGACCACCCACTAAGAAGGGTTTTTGCGTCTCGCTGATAAAAACGCGTAAAGGGTGACTGACAGCGGCGCTCGCTTCTGACAAAATACAGGCAATCCCCCCTTTCAAACGTTACAGACGGAATCATCTCTCTGATGGCAGCAAAGATAATTGACGGTAAAACGATTGCGCAGCAGGTGCGCTCTGAGGTCGCGGAAAAAGTGAAGGCGCGTAAAGTTGCCGGAAAACGCGCTCCCGGGCTCGCCGTTGTGCTGGTTGGTAGCAACCCGGCATCGCAGATTTATGTCGGTAGCAAGCGCAAAGCGTGTGAAGAGGTGGGGTTCGTCTCCCGCTCTTACGATTTGCCTGAAACCACCAGCGAAGCGGAACTGCTGGAACTGATTGACACCCTGAACGCCGATAAAGAGATCGACGGTATTCTGGTTCAATTGCCGCTGCCAGCAGGCATCGACAACGTGAAGGTGCTGGAGCGTATCGCTCCGGATAAAGACGTTGACGGTTTCCATCCGTACAACGTGGGTCGTCTGTGCCAGCGCGCGCCGCGTCTGCGCCCATGTACCCCGCGAGGTATCGTGACGCTGCTGGAGCGCTATAACATCGACACTTACGGTCTTAACGCCGTTGTCATCGGTGCGTCCAACATCGTGGGCCGCCCGATGAGCATGGAGCTGCTGCTGGCTGGCTGCACGACCACCGTGACCCACCGCTTCACCAAAAACCTGCGTCACCACGTCGAGAACGCCGATCTGCTGATCGTGGCGGTTGGCAAGCCGGGCTTTATTCCTGGAGAGTGGATCAAAGAAGGCGCAATTGTCGTGGACGTCGGTATTAACCGTCTGGAAAACGGCAAAGTGGTCGGCGACGTGGTATATGAAGATGCGGCGGCACGCGCCTCTTACATCACGCCAGTACCGGGCGGCGTAGGCCCAATGACCGTAGCAACACTGATTCAGAATACGTTGCAGGCATGCGAAGAGTATCACGACGTAGAGGACGCGTAAGATGGCGACATTTTCATTAGGTAAACACCCGCACGTAGAGCTGTGCGATCTGCTGAAGCTGGAAGGCTGGAGCGAAAGCGGCGCGCAGGCCAAAATCGCCATTGCCGATGGACTGGTAAAAGTCGACGGCGCGGTGGAAACCCGCAAGCGCTGCAAAATTGTCGCGGGCCAGACCGTGAGTTTTGAAGGACAGAGCGTGACGGTTACGGCCTGAGCCGTCTGATGCCTGGTGGCGCTGCGCTTACCGGGCCTACGTACTGTCTCCATTTGTAGGCCGGGTAAGGCGAAGCCGCACCCGGCAATTTCTCTCACCATCCCCCCACAATCATCACGGTTAATTATCGATCAACTTCAAATAATCACTATTTCATCTGTTGAAAGGTGAGAATTCAGTTGCGCGTTTTTCAGGCTTTCTCCACGATAAGTAGAACGTTCTACTAAAACGTTCTACTTACAATAACAGCGCCAAAAAAAGCGCTACTCGGGGGAAATCAGCATGGGTCTGATATCAGGGTTTGTTAAATCGCTGTCTAAGTTATCGATGATTGGTCGCGCCTTAATGCTGCCAATTTCACTGCTTCCCGCTGCGGGCCTGCTGCTGGCCTTCGGCGACAAGTTCCATCTGCCGCTGATGATGAACGCGGGCGGGGTGATTTTTGACAACCTGCCGATGCTGTTCGCCATTGGCTCCGCCGTGGGCCTGGCGTCAGAGTCCGGTATTGCGGCGCTCTCTGCGGCGGTCTCGGTGTTTGTCACCAACATCACCATCAGCACCATGCTGAGCATCACGCCGGAAATGGCCTCGCAGGGCGGGAAATACGCCATGGTGGTCGGCATACCAACGCTGCAGATGGGCGTCTTCGGCGGCCTGATCTGCGGTATCCTTGCGGCCTGGTGTTTTAACCGCTTCCACACCATGCAGCTGCCGGAGTTCCTTGGCTTCTTCTCCGGTAAGCGCTTCGTGGCGATTGCCACCGCGTTCCTCTCGTTCCTGATGGGGCTGTTGCTGCCGTACGTCTGGCAGCATATTCAGGCCGGTATCGACGCACTCTCGGTGATTGTTAACGGCGATAACCAGGCGGCCTCGACCTTTATCTTCGGCCTGGTGGAGCGTGCGCTGATCCCCCTCGGTCTGCACCATATCTGGTATCCGTCGTTCTGGTATTCGTTTGGGGATTACACAACTCAGGCAGGCCAGGTGATTCATGGCGACCAGACCATCTGGTTCAAGATGCTGGAAGAAGGGGTGAAATCCTTCAGCAGCGACACCTACCAGAACGCCGGTAAATTCATGCAGGGTGAATTCCCGCTGATGCTGTTCGCGCTGCCTGCGGCGTGCCTCGCGATGTATCACGAAGCCCACACGAAAAACAAAAAGATTGCGGCCGGTATTCTGTTCTCGGCAGCGCTCACCTGCTTCCTGACGGGGATCACCGAACCGGTAGAGTTTACCTTTATCTTCGTGGCACCGATTCTCTACGTCTTTAATGCCATCATGGCGGGCCTGGCCTACATGACCATGTATCTGTTGCATGCGCATATCGCCAAATCGTTCTCGGCGGGCTTTATCGACTACCTGTCGTTTGGGATCCTACCGTCCTTTAACGGTTACAAGACCAACTTCCTGAATGCCATTATCATCGGCATTCCAATGGGGCTGATTTACTACTTTACGTTCCGCTTCGTGATCCGTCGCTTCGACGTCAAAACCCCGGGTCGTACCGATGTCACTGCCAATGCAAATGACAAGTCCGATTCCGAACTTGCCACAGAGATTATCAGCCTGCTGGGCGGCGCGCAGAATATTGATTCCGTTGGCTCCTGCATTACCCGCCTGCGTCTGGAAGTGGCGAAAAGCGAGGCAGTGGATAAAGACGGCCTGAACGGACTCGGCGCCCGCGGCGTGGTCTTCGTTGGCGACAACGGTATTCAGGTGATTTTCGGTGCCAGAGCACAGTTTATCGCCCAGACCATGTCCACCATGATTGGCAAATAATAAGATGCCGGCGTGATGCGTCTCCTGTACGCTGGGGGACGCATTACTTTATCTGGCTGATAATCGGTTAATTTCAGGGAGCGGTTTTGAAGAAAGTCAGCATTATTGATGTCGCAAAGCACGCGGGCGTCTCGGTCTCGACCGTTTCACTGGTGCTGCGCCAGAAAGGGAAAATCTCAGAGGCAACGATCGGGAAGGTCAACGCCGCCATCACGACGCTGGGCTATGTTCATAACGTCGCCGCTGCCAACCTTCGCGCCAACACCTCTAATTTAATTGGCCTGATCCTGCGGGACTTCAGCGACAGCTTTTCCATCAAGGTGATGGCGAGCATTGTTCAGGAGCTGGAGAAGCAAGGCTATATGGTGTTTCTCGGTCAGCCACTGAATGACCGTGAGCATCTTGAACGCACCCTGCTCTCGTTTAAGCAGCAGGGCGTGGCGGGTGTCATCTATCTGGCGTCCGACACCCGCACCGCAACGCTGCCGGAACACATTCGCCACTGCCCGCTGCCGTTGGTGGTCGTTTCCCAGTCGTTGCTGGATGAAAAATGTAACCTGGTCATGCGCGATAACCGCCAGGCCGCGAACCTGGCCGCGCGCTATCTTATCGAGCGCGGACATCGCAACATTGCCTACATTGGCGGGCGCGACGGCTGTCTTCTCCGCGAGCAACGTCTGCTCGGTTTTCGCAGTGCCATGACGCAAAGCGGGCTGGTCTGGCGTGACGAATATTCTCCCGCCTGCCCCGATGATACCCAGGCGGCGGCGATGGCAACGCGCCAGTTGCTTGAGAAGAACAACACCATCACCGCCCTGCTCTGCCACTCGCCGGATGCCATGCTCGGCTCCATCTCAGGCATTCACCAGGTGGGGCGTACGGTGGGTAAAGATGTGTTCCTGACGCAGCAGGTCGCGCTGGTCGGTTTTGAAGATATGCTTCACGTTAACCTTACCTCACCGTCGTTGACCTATGTCTCCTCAGCGAGCGATGAAACCGGGCGTCAGGCGGCAGGGCTGATTATCCGTAAGCTGAAAGAGCCAGATCTGCAAACGCAACGCATCACCCTCTCCGGGCAGCTTATCGCACGCGAGTCGGCGTAAAATCAGAATATAGCACAGCGTATTTTCCGCCATTACCCTGCTATATTTCCATGATTTGCCATGGATAAATGCAATGCCTACCGTTATCACTCACGCAGCTGTTCCCCTTTGCCTGGGCTTAGGCCTGGGAAGTAAAGTTATCCCTCCCCGCCTGTTATTTGCCGGAATTGTCCTCGCCATGCTGCCCGACGCCGACGTGCTGGCGTTTAAGTTCGGCGTCGCTTACGGCAATGTTTTCGGCCATCGCGGCTTTACCCATTCCCTGCTGTTTGCCTTTGTGGTGCCGATACTTTGCGTGCTGATTGGCCGACGATGGTTCAAAACCCCTCTGACGCGCTGCTGGCTTTTTTTGACCGTGTCACTGCTGTCTCACAGCCTGCTGGATTCCGTGACGACCGGCGGAAAAGGGGTCGGCTGGCTGTGGCCGTGGTCAGATGAACGCTTCTTTGCCCCGTGGCAGGTGATAAAAGTCGCGCCGTTTGCCCTGTCGCGCTATACCACGCCGTACGGACATCAGGTGATCATTTCAGAGTTGCTGTGGGTCTGGCTGCCGGGAGTGGTGCTGATGGGGTTGCTGTGGTGGAGAAAACGTGCGCGCTGATGCCCTCACCCCGGCCCTCTCCCACAGGGAGAGGGAGAAAACCTAACAATTCCCTCTCCCTGTGGGAGAGGGTTAGGGTAAGGGGAAAATTACTTACGACGCCAGGTGGTGCCCTGCGGGCCGTCTTCCAGAATAATCCCCATCTCGGTCAGACGGTTACGTGCCGCATCTGCCGCCGCCCAGTCTTTCGCCTGACGCGCTTCCAGACGTGCCTTGATCAAGGCTTCAATTTCCGCCACTTCGCCGTCGTCCGCCTGCGCACCGCTCTGCAGGAAGGCGTCTGGCTCCTGCTCCAGCAGGCCGAGCACGGAAGAGAGCTTACGCAGATGAGAGGCCAGCGCATTCGCCGCCGCCATATCTTCTGACTTCAGACGGTTCACTTCGCGCGCCATATCGAACAGCACAGAGTAGGCTTCCGGAGTATTGAAGTCGTCGTTCATCACCTCAACAAAGCGGGCTTCGAAGGCGTCGCCGCCTGCGGCAGGAACAGACTTGTCGGTACCGCGCAGCGCGGTATACAGACGTTCCAGCGCCGAACGCGCCTGCTTCAGGTTCTCTTCGCTGTAGTTCAGCTGGCTGCGATAGTGGCCGGACATCAGGAAGTAACGCACGGTTTCCGCATCGTAATACTTGAGCACGTCGCGCACGGTAAAGAAGTTGCCCAGCGATTTTGACATCTTCTCGCGGTCAACCATCACCATTCCGGAGTGCATCCAGTAGTTCACGTACTCGCCGCCGTGGGCACAGGTGGACTGCGCAATTTCGTTTTCGTGGTGCGGGAACATCAGATCCGAACCGCCGCCGTGAATGTCGAAGTGTTTGCCCAGCTGTTTGCAGTTCATCGCGGAACATTCAATGTGCCAGCCCGGACGCCCTTCACCCCACGGAGATGGCCAGCTTGGCTCACCCTTTTTGGACATCTTCCACAGCACGAAGTCCATCGGATTACGCTTCACGTCGACCACGTCCACGCGGGCCCCAGCCTGCAGCTGATCCAGATCCTGACGGGAAAGCGCACCGTAGGTCGGGTCCGTTGGCACGGAGAACATCACGTCGCCGTTATCCGCCACATAGGCGTGACCGCGTGCGATCAGCTTCTCGGTGATCTCAATGATTTCGTGAATATGGTGAGTTGCACGCGGCTCGCTGTCTGGACGCTGAATGTTTAAAGCGTCGAAATCTTTGTGCATCTCGACAATCATGCGATCCACCAGCGCAACAAAACTCTCGCCGTTTTCATTCGCGCGTTTGATGATTTTGTCGTCGATGTCGGTGATATTGCGGACGTATTTCAGGTTGTAGCCTAAAAAACGCAGGTAACGTGACACCACGTCGAAGGCAACGAAGGTGCGCCCATGGCCGATGTGACAGAGATCGTAAACGGTAATACCACACACGTACATGCCGACTTCCCCGGCATGAATAGGTTTAAATTCCTCTTTTTGGCGCGTCATTGTATTAAAGATTTTTAACATCGAAGATTCCATGTAAACACGTGTGTGGGTTGTTTGTTCCCTATAATACCTATAATTCGGAATAGGATCAGCACACAATGCAAGGTGATCGCGTCCTGTGGTTATGCTATAACAAGCCCCTATATGTGACCCGAACGCGGGTCGACGTACCACAATAACGGAACAGGATGCAAAAATGGTTACTTTCCACACTAATCATGGCGATATCGTAATCAAAACCTTTGATGACAAAGCGCCTGAAACAGTTAAAAACTTCCTGGACTACTGCCGCGAAGGTTTCTACGACAACACCATTTTCCACCGCGTGATCAACGGCTTTATGATCCAGGGTGGCGGTTTTGAACCGGGTATGAAGCAGAAAGCGACGAAAGAAGCGATCAAAAACGAAGCCAACAACGGCCTGAAAAACACCCGTGGCACGCTGGCAATGGCCCGTACCCAGGCGCCTCACTCCGCGACCGCGCAGTTCTTCATCAACGTGGCTGATAACGACTTCCTGAACTTCTCCGGCGAAAGCCTGCAGGGTTGGGGCTACTGCGTGTTCGCAGAAGTGGTTGAAGGTATGGACGTGGTCGATAAGATCAAAGCCGTCTCTACTGGCCGCAGCGGCATGCACCAGGACGTACCTAAAGAAGACGTTGTGATTACAAGCGTGACCGTCAGCGAGTAATTCGTGGCGACACTCTTTATTGCGGATCTGCATCTGCAAACAGAAGAACCGGCGATCACCGCCGGTTTTCTGCGTTTTTTACGCGGTGAAGCGAAAAGCGCCGATGCGCTGTACATCCTGGGCGACCTGTTTGAAGCCTGGATTGGCGACGATGATCCTGACCCGCTGCATCGTGAAATCGCCTCCGCCATTAAGGCGCTGGTTGATTCCGGAGTCCCCTGCTATTTCATTCACGGCAACCGTGATTTTCTGCTCGGCAAGCGCTACGCCCGCGAAAGCGGCATGACGCTGCTGCCGGAAGAACAGGTGCTCGACCTCTATGGCCGCAGGCTGCTGATTATGCACGGCGATACGCTCTGCACGGACGATACCGGCTATCAGGCGTTTCGCGCCAAAGTTCACACCCCCTGGATCCAGACGCTGTTTCTTGCCCTGCCGCTCTTTATCCGTAAACGCATCGCAGCCAGAATGCGTGCGGGCAGTAAAGCCGCTAACAGCAGTAAATCCATGACCATCATGGACGTCAATCCGCAGGCCGTAGTGAGCGTAATGGAAAAACATGGGGTTCAGTGGTTAATCCACGGTCATACCCACCGCCCTGACGTTCATTCCCTTCTTGCCAACGGCGAACCGGCCCATCGCGTTGTACTGGGTGCCTGGCACAGCGAAGGTTCCATGGTCAAAGTGACGCCTGAGGGTGTTGAGCTGATTGCGTTTCCGTTTTAACGTTTTTTCGACTGGTTTACGACCGCGCAACCGTTTTCCTTGCCCGTATAACATGCTATTCTCTGTGCCCTCGAAAGCAGTGTGTTTCGCACCACAGGAGTTTTAAGACGCATGTCTTCCCGCAATAATCCGGCGCGTGTCGCCATCGTGATGGGGTCCAAAAGCGACTGGGCTACCATGCAGTTCGCCGCCGAAATCTTTGAAATCCTGAATGTTCCGCACCACGTTGAAGTGGTCTCCGCGCACCGTACACCGGACAAACTGTTCAGCTTCGCCGAAAGCGCCGAAGAGAATGGCTATGAGGTGATCATTGCCGGTGCGGGCGGCGCAGCACATCTGCCCGGCATGATTGCCGCTAAAACCCTGGTACCGGTTCTCGGTGTCCCGGTCCAAAGCGCCGCGTTAAGCGGTGTGGATAGCCTCTACTCCATCGTCCAGATGCCGCGCGGTATCCCTGTCGGCACGCTGGCGATTGGTAAAGCGGGTGCGGCTAATGCCGCCCTGCTGGCGGCGCAAATTCTTGCGACGCACGATAAAGCATTACACCAGCGTCTGGCGGAGTGGCGTAAAGCCCAGACCGATGAGGTGCTGGATAATCCAGACCCGCGGGGTGCGGCATGAAGCAGGTTTGCGTCCTCGGTAACGGCCAGTTAGGCCGCATGCTGCGCCAGGCCGGTGAACCGCTGGGTATTGCCGTCTGGCCTGTCGGGCTGGATGCCGAACCGGAAGCGGTTCCGTTCCACCAGAGCGTGATCACCGCCGAGATCGAACGCTGGCCAGAAACCGCGCTGACCCGCGAGCTGGCCCGCCATAACGCCTTCGTTAACCGCGACGTGTTTCCGATCATTGCCGACCGTCTGACGCAAAAGCAGCTGTTCGACAAGCTCGGTCTGGCGACCGCGCCGTGGCAGCTGTTGTCCGATAAAGGCGAGTGGAATGACGTGTTCGCGATGCTGGGCGAGCTGGCGATCGTGAAGCGCCGCGTCGGCGGCTACGACGGCCGCGGCCAGTGGCGTCTGCGTGCGCACGAAACCGCGGAGCTGCCGGACGACTGCTACGGCGAGTGTATCGTTGAGCAGGGCATCAACTTTAGCGGCGAAGTGTCCCTGGTTGGCGCACGCGGGCATGACGGACACACCGTCTTTTATCCGCTGACACATAACCTGCATCAGGACGGCATTCTGCGCACCAGCGTCGCCTTCCCTCAGGCAAACGCCGACCAGCAGGCGCAGGCGGAAGACATGCTCTCAGCCATAATGCACGAGCTGGGTTACGTGGGCGTGATGGCGATGGAGTGTTTTGTTACCCCATCCGGCCTGCTGATCAACGAGCTGGCGCCGCGCGTGCATAACAGCGGCCACTGGACGCAAAACGGTGCCTCCATCAGCCAGTTCGAGCTCCACCTGCGTGCCATCACCGATTTGCCACTGCCGCAGCCGGTCGTGAACAGCCCGTCGGTAATGATCAACCTGATCGGGACCGATCTGAACTACGACTGGCTCAAGCTGCCGCTGGTGCATCTGCACTGGTATGACAAAGAGGTCCGCCAGGGTCGTAAAGTGGGTCACCTGAACCTGAACGATAGCGACACGGGCCGCCTGAGCGCCACCCTGGAAGCCATGATCCCTCTCCTGCCGCCGGAATACGCGAGCGGCATTGTCTGGGCTCAGTCAAAGCTTAAATAAGCGATAAGTGCCGGGGAGTTGATCTTCCCCTTCCCCGGCCTCTCCTCTCGCGCGTAAAATCCCCGCCATTGCTGGTTTTATTTCTGGAATACCCATGAACGATGGAACGGACTATCGCGCGATCCTCGCGTCTGATACCCCTTTAATCGACGTTCGCGCGCCGATAGAATTTGCCCAGGGCGCGATGCCCGCCGCCCTTAACCTGCCGCTGATGAACGACGACGAACGCGCCGCCGTGGGCACCTGCTATAAACGTCAGGGCCCCGAGGCCGCACTGGCGCTCGGCCACAGTCTGGTCAACGGCGAGACGCGTGAGGCGCGCATTAACGCCTGGCGTGAAGCCAGCCTTGCTCACCCTGAAGGTTATCTCTGCTGCGCGCGCGGGGGCCAGCGTTCACATATCTCACAGGCCTGGCTGAAAGAGGCCGGTGTCGATTACCCGCTGATCCGCGGCGGCTATAAAGCCCTGCGCCAGACGGCGATTCAGGTGACGATTGAGCAGTCGCAAAAGCCGATGGTGCTTATCGGCGGCTGTACCGGAAACGGGAAAACCCTGCTGGTGAAGCAGCATGCGCAGGGTATCGATCTGGAAGGGCTGGCGCACCACCGCGGTTCGTCCTTTGGCCGCACGCTCACTCCGCAACTGTCCCAGGCCAGCTTTGAAAATCACCTTGCCGTCGAGCTGTTAAAAAAAGATGCCGCACGCTGGGTGCTGGAAGATGAAGGTCGAATGATTGGCTCCAACCACCTGCCGGAGTGCCTGCGCGACCGCATGAATGAAGCGCCCATCGCGGTTGTCGAGGATCCGTTTGATATTCGTCTTGAGCGTCTGCGTGAAGAGTACTTCGACCACATGTGGGCGGATTTTTCTGCCGCTTATGGTGAAGAGGCCGGCTGGAAAGAGTACAGCGCGTATCTGCACCACGGGCTGTTCGCCATTCGCCGCCGCCTGGGGCTACAGCGTTTTGCGGAACTGACAGCCCTACTCGATTCCGCGTTGCTTGAACAGCAACGGACAGGCTGCACCGAGGTTCACTTTAGCTGGCTTGCGCCCCTGCTTAACGACTATTACGACCCGATGTACGGCTATCAGCTTGAGAAGAAAGCGGAGAAGATTATTTATCGCGGCACGTTCGCAGAGGTTGCGGGCTGGTTGAATCGCTGAAAAAAGCCGGGTGGCGGCTACGCCTTACCCGGCCTACGCGTGCTTTTGTAGCCCCGGTAAGCGCAGCGCCACCGGGGAACAGACGACTTAGAAGTCGTAACGCAGACGCACCAGGTTCATGTCGCCCAGGTTGTCGGTGCTGGAGGTGAACACGTGTTCGTAATCCACGCGGAAACCGTAATCCAGCTGGAAGCTGATACCCACGCCATTGTCGATGCGCTGGTAGTTACGGCCATTCACATACTCAATGCGGTCACCCATGAAGTAAGGCTGGATGGATTTCACCGCATACTGGCCGATCGGGAATTTATACCCTGCGAAGTATTCAATACCCCACGCGTCGCCCGCAAAGTAGTCGTTAACAGACACTTTTTTGGTGGTCAGGAAGTTCTGGTACCAGCCGCCGCCTGCGGAGAAGGTCCAGTTGTCCGGCGTCCAGCTCAGCGCGGTACCGAGGATGTTCTGGTCGTAGGTTTTGCTGTCGCCGTTGTCCGGGTTACGCATGTCCGCACGGGTGTAGTTCCACGCTACGCCCCAGGTCAGGTCGGTGGTCAGGTGGTAATCCAGGCCCAGTGAACCGCCGCCTTTACGCTTATAGCGCAGGCCGTTACCCGGCAGGTATTCGCTGTCTTCAAACAGGTAAGATGCATAGATGTCGGCATCACCCACGGTTTTCTTGTATTTCAACATCTGGCGTGAACGGTAAGAACCGTCGTAGTCGCCATTGATCCCGTTACCTGGTGCCTGAGCAATCATGTCGTAGTCCCAGATATCGGTTTTCGCGCCCACCACATCATAGTAAACGCTGTTCTGTTGACCGAAGGTCAGCGTACCCCAGGTATCGCTCTTCAGGCCGGTGTAGAGCATACGGCGAGTGGTATCGTGTGCGCCGTCTGCATAGTGATGATCCCAGTTAAACTGGGCAGGGATGTTCACACCCAGTTCGTAGTAGCTTATCCAGCTAATATCATCAAACAGGTAGTAATCAGCCGCGAAACGGAAACGGGTACCACCGTCAAAGCCGTTACGTTTGTAGCTGTTTTTACCGTCGTCGCCGGTCATGTTCTGGAACTGAGGACGAATACTACCGCCAACGGTAAAGTTCAGGCGGCTCAGCGGGTTACCCGCCTGCGGATCCTGTTTAAGAACGGTGATTTCCGCCTGAGAAGCGAAGGTCGTTAATGCCACTGCCGCGCCAATCGTTACCGCCAGCGCTGATTTTTTTATAGTCATTATTTTTCCTTAATAGACACGCTGCTAAATATTTAGCGGGTGAATATTAACTGGAAATAATCGGGCTGTGTGGACGGGTTTTTAATGTTTTGTGCTACTAAATACGTGGGTATTATCACTTTGTGCTTTTAAAATATTGCACACCGGCATAAAAACCGGTGTGCAATTATCACGGAGCTGGATTACCCCATAAACTGCCGGAACAGTGCTTTGCCCCTTAACAGGCGCGTTCCGAGCCAGCCCCCGCAGAGGGAGAGCAGCACCGCGCCGCAGAGAGGCAGGATCAGCCAGAGACGCCAGTCAGGCTCCCACGGGAAGTCAAAGACACGTGTCTGCAACACCGCCAGCGCCGTCTCGGCGCCAATCGCGGCCACCAGACCGGCAACCAGCCCCAGCAGCGCAAACTCGCTCCAGAGCGTCATCCGCAGCAACCGCTTCCCGGCCCCCAGCGTGCGGTAGACCACCAGCTCCTGATGGCGCTGACGCATGCCCACCTGCACCTGGGCCAGCAGCAACAGCACGCCGCAGATGGTCACCAGCACCACCATGACCTCCAGCGCGCGGCTCACCTGCTCCAGTACCTGTCCCACCTGCTTCAGGATCGCCCCAATATCCAGCAGGCTGACCGTCGGGAATTCCCGGTTAAGCTGCGTCAGCATGCCGTTGCCATTTTCCCAGCGGAAGCTGGTCAGCCAGCTTTGCGGCTGTCCATCCAGCGCCCCCGGCGGGAAGATAAAGAAGAAGTTGGGCCGCAGGCTTTCCCAGTCCACCTTTCGCAGGCTGGTGACTTTGGCGGTAAAGTCCTGGGTATCGCCGGTGAAGGTCACGCTGTCCCCGAGCTTCACGTTCAGGCGCGCCGCCAGCCCTCCCTCCATTGATACCTCCCCCGCTTTCGGCGGCCAGGTGCCTGCCGTGATCGGGTTATGGTCGGGCCGTTTCTCCTGCCAGGTCAGGTTAAGTTCGCGGTTCAGCGACTCGTCCTTGTTCCCCTCCGTCGACTGCCCGTTGATTTGCGTCAGACGGGCGCGAACAATCGGATAAAACGACTCCGGGACAATATGATGCTCAGAGAGGAAACCCTTCAGCGGCGTAACCTGCTCAGGCGCGATATTGATCAGAAAATAGTTCGGACTTTCCGGGGGAAGCTGCTGCTGCCAGCGATCCAGCAGATCGCCCCGCAGCACCAGCAACAGGGCCAGCAGCATAAACGACAGTGAAAACGCCGACAGCTGGCTGAGCGTAGACCAGGGCTGATGCAGCAGACGATTAACGGCCAGGCGCACGGGCAGCGATTTCACCGTCAGCCTCTTCAGAACGTTGAGCAGTATCCAGCCCAGTACGCCGCACAGCAGCGCCAGCACAACCGCACCGGCCAGCACCGCCCACAGCAGCGTGCTGCCGCCCATCAGCCAGGCCAGCAGCCCCACCGCGACCGCAATAATCACCGGAAGGTAGAACTTCAGCGGCCAGACGTTCGCCACCACATCATTACGCAGCACGCGCAGCGGCTGCGTCGCGAGCAGCAGCCGGTAGGGCCGCAGCCCCACCAGCACCGAGATCACGACCATCGCGCCAATCGCCCACAGCCACGGCCAGAAGCTGGCGGGTGGCAATGCGGACGGAAGCACCGGTTTTAACATCACCATCAGCAGTTTTTCAAACAGCAGCCCTATGATTCCGCCAGTGAACACTGACAAAACCAGCAGCATTAGCCACTGGCCGACGATCAGCGTGCGTAGCTGCGCCCGTCCCGCGCCGAGGGTTTTAAGGATCGCCACCCGATCGTAGCGGCTGCGGCAGTAATGCCCCATCGCCACCGCCACTGCCGCTACCGCCAGCAGCAGGGTTAAGAGCGCCGAAAGCAGCAGGAACTGCTGAGAGCGCTCCAGAGATTTACCGAGCGCCCCCTCGTCCTGCTCCAGCCCGTACCAGCGGTGCTCCGGTTTAAGCTGCGGGAGCAGCCATTTTTCATACCCATCAAGCTGGGCTGGCGTGCCGCCAAACTTGTAGCGCCAGGTGACGCGGCTGCCCGGCTGGACAGCATGGGTTGCCGGAACATCCGCCGTGTTCATCAGCAGGCGTGGCGCAAGCTGGAAGGGGTTAAAGCCGGAGTCGGGCTCCTGCACCACCTCCCCGGCAATTTTCAGCGTGGCATCACCCACGTCAATACTGTCACCGGCTTTCAGGTTCAGAAGCGCCATTAAACGCGATGCCAGCAGCACCGTGCCGGGCGTTGGTTTTAACCCCGGCGGACTGGTTTGTAAGTCACCGTACATCGGGTAGACATCATCCACGGCTTTCACGCTGGCGAGCTGCGGCGTGTCTCCCGCAAAGGTCATGGTCTGGAAGGTGATTTGCTCCCCCACCTTCAACCCTGCTTTGTGCGCTTCCTCAATCCAGCCCGGCGGAACAGGACGCGAGCTTTGCAGCGCCCGGTCCCCGGCCATAAATTCCCGGCTCTGCTGGCTGAGCCCTTTTTCCATACGGTCGCTGACGCTGCCGAGCGCCAGCACGCAGGCCACCGCCAGGCTTAACGCCAGCCAGACAATCAGCAGCGAGGGCGAGCGCCACTCGCGCCAGAACCAGCGGGCAATCATGCTTCCTCCTGAAGCGTACCGTTGACCAGCCGCAGACGCCGGTCGCAGCGGGCGGCCAGCTGCGGATCGTGGGTCACGAGGATCAGCGTGGTACCGTGTTCACGGTTAAGCGAGAACAACAGATCCGCGATTTTGTCGCCGGTTTTACGGTCAAGGTTGCCGGTGGGTTCATCAGCAAACAGTACTTCCGGGCGGCCATTAAAGGCGCGCGCCAGCGCCACACGCTGTTGCTCCCCGCCGGAAAGCTGTGCGGGAAGATGGCTGAGGCGCTTGCCCAGACCGAGCTGTTCCAGCAACGCCTTCGCATGGGCGCGGCTTTCGCGACTCTTTTCACCGCGCAACAGCGCCGGGAGTTCGACGTTCTCCAGCGCGTTCAGCGTGGGGATCAGCATAAAAGACTGAAAGACAAACCCGATGTGGCGCGCACGCAGCGCAGCACGCGCCTCTTCATCAAGCTGGTGCAGCGGCTGCCCGACAAGATGAACCTCGCCGCTGCTCCCGTCGTCCAGACCGGCCAGAATCGCCAGCAGCGTGGACTTGCCGGAACCGGATTCGCCAATCAGCGCGATGGTTTCAGCGCGTTTGACAACGAGTTCAACTCCAGTAAGGATGGAAAGCTCGTGTTCCCCCTGACCGACGGACTTCTTAAGACGATGAACTTCAACACTGTTTTCCGCTGGCATTTGCCCTTCCTGTTCTTGATTCTGATGACCTTCCGCGCGGCGGCAGCGGACACGTTACTGATTCTCGGCGACAGCCTGAGCGCGGGCTATCGTATGGCGGCCAGCGCAGCCTGGCCCGCTCTGCTCAACGATAAATGGCAGAGCAAGACGACGGTTATCAACGGCAGCATCAGCGGCGATACCTCGCAGCAGGGCCTGTCGCGCCTGCCAGCGCTACTCAAACAGCATCAGCCGCGCTGGGTGCTGGTTGAGCTTGGCGGCAACGATGGATTGCGCGGTTTCCAGCCTCAGCAGACGGAACAGACGCTGCGCACCATTTTGCAGGACATCAAGGCGGCAAACGCCCAGCCGCTGCTGATGCAAATTCGCCTGCCCGCTAACTACGGTCGTCGGTATAATGAAGCCTTTAGCGCGATCTACCCTAAGCTTGCCAAAGAGTTTGATATTCCGCTGCTGCCATTTTTCATGGAAGAGGTCTATCTCAAACCCCAGTGGATGCAAGACGACGGGATCCACCCCAATCGCGATGCGCAGCCGTTTATTGCCGACTGGATGGCAACGCGGCTGGCTCCTTTAGTTAAACATGACTCCTGATTAAGCGGAGATCCTGACAGGTAAAGTTATGCAAAAATCGGTCTTAATTACAGGATGTTCCAGCGGAATCGGTCTTGAAAGCGCGCTCGAATTAAAGCGTCAGGGATTTCGGGTGCTGGCGGCCTGCCGCAAACCCGACGATGTCGAACGCATGAACGGGCTGGGCTTTACCGGCGTGCTGCTGGATATGGACTCCCCGGAAAGCGTCGAACGCGCCGCCGATGAGGTGATAGCCCTGACCGACAATCGTCTGTACGGGCTTTTTAATAATGCCGGTTACGGCGTGTATGGCCCGCTGGATACGCTCTCGCGCGAAACGCTGGAAAAGCAGTTTTCAACCAACTTCTTTGGTGTCCACCAGCTCACCATGCGTCTGCTCCCCGCCATGCTGCCGCACGGCGAGGGGCGTATCGTGATGACATCGTCAGTTATGGGTCTGATATCAACGCCCGGCCGCGGCGCCTACGCCGCCAGCAAATATGCGCTGGAGGCCTGGTCCGACGCCCTGCGCATGGAGTTACGTCACAGCGGCATTAAGGTCAGCCTGATTGAACCCGGCCCGATCCGCACCCGCTTTACCGAAAACGTTAACCAGACGCAGGCGGATAAACCGGTCGAAAACCCCGGCATTGCCGCACGATTTACGCTCGGGCCCGAAGCGGTGGTTGCCAAAGTGCGCCATGCTTTTGAGAGTGAACATCCCAAAATGCGCTACCCGGTAACGCTGGTCACCCATGCCGTTGGCTGGTTAAAACGTCTGCTACCGGGCCGGATGATGGACAAAATTTTACACGGTTGAGTTGAAGCGACAGCGCTCACCCCCATGTAAATAACAAACCGATAAAAGAGAAGGCCGCATGTCCGTACAGAATATCGTCAATATTACTGAAGCAAACCTGCAACAGATCCTCGAACAGTCGATGGCAAAACCCGTGCTGTTCTACTTCTGGTCTGAACGCAGCCAGCACTGTTTACAGCTGACGCCGGTGCTGGAAAGCCTCGCCGCGCAGTACAACGGTCAGTTCATTCTTGCCAAACTGGACTGTGACGCAGAACCGATGGTGGCGTCTCAGTTTGGTCTGCGCGCCATTCCTACCGTCTACCTGTTCCAGAACGGTCAGCCTGTCGATGGCTTCCAGGGGCCACAGCCGGAAGAGGCCATTCGCGCCCTGCTGGATAAAGTCCTCCCGCGCGAAGAAGAGCTGAAAGCGCAGGAAGCCATGGCGCTGATGCAGGAAGGCAAATACGACGAGGCGCTGCCGCTGCTTAAAGACGCGTGGCAGCTCTCGAATCAGAACAGTCAGATTGGCCTGCTGCTGGCGGAAACGCAGATTGCTCTGCACCGTTCAGAAGACGCCGAAGCCGTGCTCAAAACGGTTCCCCTGCAGGATCAGGACACCCGCTATCAGGGGCTGGTCGCGCAGATTGAACTGCTGAAACAGGCGGCAGATACGCCGGAAATTCAGCAACTGCAGCAGCAGGTCGCTGACAACCCGGCCGATGCGGCTCTGGCAAGCCAGCTGGCGCTGCAGCTGCATCAGGTGGGGCGTAACGAAGAAGCGCTTGAGCTGCTGTTTAGCCATCTGCAAAAAGACCTCGCTGCCGCAGACGGTCAGGCGCGCAAGATGTTCCAGGAGATCCTGGCCGCGCTGGGCACCGGCGATGCGCTGGCGTCGAAGTATCGTCGTCAGCTGTACGCGTTGCTCTACTAACAAAAAAATGCCCGGTGGCGCTTCGCTTACCGGGCCTGGAAAAGTGCGGATCGTAGGCCGGGCAAACGCAGTGCCGCCCGGCATAATCACCGCACGTTTTTCAACTGCGTCACCACCAGCTGATGGCGCGCGTTGTAAAACTTCCGATAGGTCAGGTAACAGGCAATGATGGTGGACAGGCTTGCCGTTGAGAGCAGCATAAACGTCACCATAATCTGATACTTAATCGCTTTTACCGGATCGATACCGGCAAAAATCAGCCCCGACATCATGCCCGGCAGGCTCACCAGCCCGACCGTTTTGGCTGAATCTACCGTGGGGATCAGCGATGAGCGAATGCTCTCACGAATCAGCCGCGCGGAGGCCACTTTAGGCGTCGCTCCCAGGCTTAATTTCTCCTGTAGCTGCTGCTGTTCACTGCTGAAGCGCTGGCCGAGATTGTTATAACACAGCCCAACGGCCACCATGGCGTTCCCGGCAATCATCCCTGAGATAGGGATAACCTGCATCGGCGTAAACTCAATTGAGCCGGAAAGCACCAGTACCGCCAGCGTTAATGCGGTTCCGGTGGTAATGGCGATAAACGACGAGACAAACGCCTTATCGATGTATTTACTGCGCTTTTGCGCGTTCCACGCCGCATTGAAGCAGATAAACAACACCATCAGCAGCGTCAGCACCGCGTGGTTGACGTTGAAAATATACTTCAGCACATAGCCGACAATAATGAGCTGAATCACCGCGCGGCAGATACTCCACACAATGTCCTTTTCCAGCCCCAGCTTTTCACGGTAGCTGACGACAATCGCGATCAGCACCAGCACCATCGAAAACGCCAGGGATTCGTTCGTAATATTGTGCTCACCCACGGTTTGCCTCCTGCATTTTTCCGCCATGCGGCTGGAGCGTCAGTACGTCATCCGCATGGGTAATTTCGTTAGCGTCATGCGTCACCCACAGCACGGCAATATTCTGCTCGCGGACGTAACGATGAATGATTTCATTGACGTTGCGCTTGTTGGCATCATCGAGCGCGCTGGTGATCTCATCGAGCAGTAACACCTTCGGTAAGAACTGCAGATTACGGATCAGCGAGACGCGCTGCTTTTCTCCGCCCGACAGTTCGGAAACGGACTTTGTCAGGGTGTCCGGCGGCAGATTGAAGCGTGCCAGGTCGGCGGAAAACCGTTCAGGATCGGGCGTCTTATGTCGGATCTGCCAGGGGAAAAGCAGGTTATCGTACACCGTGCTGTCGAACAGGCTAGGGGTTTGCACCGAATAAGAGACCTGCTGGCGGTAAGCCTCGGGTGAAAGCGTTGAAATATCCTTCCCCTCAAAGAAGATCTTTCCCGACGTTGGCGTGAGCAGCGACGCAATGATTTTAAGCAGCGTACTTTTCCCGCAGCCTGAGGGGCCGGTAATCAGTCGAAACTCGCCCGGCAAGAGGCTAAAACTGACATTATTCAGAATGGTGGTACCGCCTGTGCGGTAGCCCACGTCCTCAATGGTTAATACCGCGCTGTTATCCTTCATGTGATCTTCTGCCTTTATCCCAATAATGAGCAGTAGTTTACGGCGATGAGTGATAATAAAGCGACTTTCCTCGTATACTTAGGATCAACAAAAAGTGATTTCATTTCTGCCATAGCATGCAAAACAGGAGGTTTTTATGCTCATCGTTGTTCCTGTCCTTATCTTCGTTGCGCTGGTTATCGTCGGCGCAGGCGTCAAAATTGTCCCTCAGGGTTATCAGTGGACCGTCGAGCGCTTCGGCCGCTATACCAACACGCTACAGCCTGGCTTGAGCCTGATTGTCCCGTTCATGGACCGCATCGGTCGCAAGATCAACATGATGGAACAGGTGCTGGATATCCCTTCTCAGGAAGTGATCTCCAAGGATAACGCCAACGTTACCATTGATGCCGTCTGCTTTATTCAGGTGATTGATGCGCCGAAAGCGGCCTATGAGGTGAGCAACCTGGAGCTGGCGATCGTTAACCTGACGATGACCAACATCCGTACCGTGCTTGGCTCGATGGAGCTGGACGAGATGCTCTCCCAGCGCGACAGCATCAATACCCGCCTGCTGCACATTGTCGATGAGGCCACGAACCCGTGGGGGATCAAAGTCACCCGTATCGAGATCCGCGACGTGCGCCCGCCGGCAGAACTGATCGCCTCCATGAACGCCCAGATGAAGGCTGAGCGAACCAAGCGTGCCTATATTCTGGAAGCCGAGGGGGTGCGTCAGGCCGAAATCCTCAAAGCGGAAGGGGAAAAGCAGTCGCAGATCCTGAAAGCGGAAGGCGATCGTCAGTCCGCATTCTTACAGGCAGAAGCGCGTGAACGTTCTGCAGAGGCGGAAGCCCGCGCGACCCAGATGGTATCCGAGGCGATTGCCGCCGGTGATATCCAGGCCGTGAACTACTTCGTCGCGCAAAAATATACCGATGCACTGAAAGAGATCGGCTCCGCGAACAACAGCAAAGTGGTGATGATGCCGCTGGATGCCAGCAGCCTGATGGGCTCTATCGCAGGGATTGCCGAACTGATTAAAGACAGCGGAAACGAGCGTAAAAAATGATTGAACTGATCGTCGCACATCCTCATGCGTTCTGGCTAAGCCTCGGTGGCTTACTGCTGGCCGCCGAGATGCTGGGCGGCAACGGTTACCTGCTGTGGAGCGGTGTTGCCGCGGTCATTACCGGCCTGGTCGTCTGGCTTCTGCCGCTTGACTGGGCGTGGCAGGGGGCGCTGTTTGCCGTGCTGACGCTGGTGGCCGCCTGGCTGTGGTGGCGCTGGCTGAACCGACAGGTAAGCGAACAGAAACCGCTGGATGCCCACCTTAACCAGCGCGGACAGCAGATCGTCGGCAAGCGTTTTACGCTCGACACCCCGCTGGTGAACGGGCGCGGGCATATGCGCGTAGGTGACAGCTCGTGGCCGGTGGTGGCCGACGACGACCTCAGCGCCGGAACACGGGTCGAGGTCATTGCGGTAGAAGGCATTACCCTGCGGGTAAAAGCCTGTTAAGCGTGGGTTTTGCGGTGGCAGCAGCCGGCAAGATTGTCGATAATCGGGCAGTCGGCGCTGTCATCACCCGGACAGGAATCCGCCAGCTGTAACAGCTGTTCACGCATCGACTGTAATTCGATGATATGGCGTTCGATCTCCGCCACTTTTTCCAGCGTGCGTTTTTTCACGTCGGCACTGTGGCGCTTCGGATCGTTAAACAGGTTTACCAGCTCGCCGCACTCTTCCAGGTTAAACCCCACCTGCCTTGCCTGGCGCAGTAACGTCAGTTCATCAAGATGCCGTTGCGTGTAGCTGCGGTAGCCGTTTTCACTGCGCAACGGCGGCGTTACCAGCCCTTTCTCTTCATAAAAGCGAATGGCTTTGCTGGTTAAGCCGGTTTTTTTTGCCACGTCACTGATATTCACATTTCCCCCTTGACCTTCCCCTTGATGGAAGGTTTAACCTTCATAACAGTTAGCGAAAAGCGTTACTCCGGTCAACAACTGACCAGTTCATTATACGGGAGTTTTGTTATGTCTCACACTATTGACCTGACGCTGGACGGCCTCTCCTGCGGCCACTGTGTCAAACGCGTTAAAGAAAGCCTGGAACAGCGTCCTGATGTTGAAAGCGCTGAGGTGACTATCGACCATGCCGCCGTGACCGGCAGCGCCAGCGCGGATGCGCTGATCGATACCATTAAACAAGCGGGTTATGGGGCGGAGCTGAGCCACCCAAAGGCTAAACCGCTGGCAGAGTCATCATCCCCGTCGGAAGCACTGACAGCGGCCACTCCTGAGCTTCCGGCAGCGGATGATATTGATGACAGCCAACAGCTGCTGATCAACGGTATGAGCTGCGCCAGCTGCGTCTCCCGGGTACAAAATGCCTTACAGGCGGTACCGGGCGTCGCACAGGCACGGGTAAACCTTGCGGAGCGTACTGCGCTGGTGATGGGCAGTGCCTCCGCCGCAGAGTTAGTGCAGGCCGTGGAGAAAGCGGGCTACGGCGCAGAGGCCATCGAAGATGATGTCGAACGCCGTGAGCGCCAGCAGGAAACGGCTATCGCCACCATGAAGCGCTTCCGCTGGCAGGCGATTGTCGCCCTGCTGGTGGGGATCCCGGTGATGGTGTGGGGCATGATGGGTGACAATATGATGGTCACCGCCGACAACCGCGCGCTGTGGCTGGTGATTGGTTTGATTACCCTTGCGGTCATGGTGTTTGCAGGCGGCCATTTCTATACCAGCGCCTGGAAGAGCCTGAAAAACCGCACCGCGACGATGGATACGCTGGTCGCACTCGGTACCGGCGCGGCGTGGCTCTATTCAATGAGCGTTAACGTCTGGCCGCAGTGGTTCCCGATGGAAGCGCGTCATCTCTATTATGAAGCGAGCGCGATGATTATCGGCCTGATTAACTTAGGCCATATGCTGGAAGCCCGCGCCCGTCAGCGCTCCTCCAAAGCGCTGGAACGATTACTCGATTTAACCCCACCGACGGCCCGCGTGGTCACGGATGAGGGGGAAAAAAGCGTCCCGCTGGCGGAAGTGCAGCCCGGCATGACGCTGCGTTTGACCACCGGCGATCGCGTGCCCGTTGACGGCACGATAACCCAGGGTGAAGCCTGGCTGGATGAAGCGATGCTGACCGGGGAACCCATCCCTCAGCAGAAATCCGACGGCGATGCCGTCCATGCCGGCACGGTCGTTCAGGACGGCAGCGTGCTGTTCACCGCCAGTGCGGTTGGTAGCCATACTACGCTGTCGCGTATTATCCGAATGGTGCGCCAGGCTCAGAGCAGCAAGCCGGAGATTGGCCAGCTTGCTGACCGAATCTCGGCCATTTTTGTGCCGGTGGTGGTCGGTATTGCCCTGCTGAGCGCGGCGATCTGGTATTTCTTCGGCCCTGCGCCACAGATTGTCTACACCCTGGTGATTGCCACCACGGTGCTGATTATTGCCTGCCCATGCGCGCTTGGCCTGGCCACGCCGATGTCCATTATCTCCGGCGTAGGCCGTGCCGCCGAGTTTGGCGTGCTGGTCAGGGATGCGGACGCACTGCAGCGGGCCAGTACGCTGGATACGCTGGTGTTTGATAAAACCGGCACGCTGACCGAGGGGAAACCGCAGGTTGTGGCCGTGAACACCGCAGGCATCGCGCAGGAGGACGCGCTGCGTCTCGCCGCCGCGCTGGAGCAAGGCTCCAGCCACCCGCTGGCGCGCGCCATTCTCGAGAAAGCGAATGCTGCGGCCCTGCCGCAGGTCAGTAACTTCCGCACGCTGCGCGGGCTCGGTGTCAGCGGTGAAGCCGAGGGGCATACGCTGCTGCTGGGTAACCAGGCCTTACTCAATGATAATGGTATTGATACCGCGGCGCTGGAAAGCGAACTGAAAGCGCAGGCATCTCAGGGGGCAACCCCGGTTCTGCTGGCGGTGGATGGCAAAGCCGCTGCCCTGCTGGCCGTGCGCGATCCACTTCGTCAGGACAGCGTGGATGCCCTGGCGCGTCTGCACCGCGCGGGCTATCGCCTGGTGATGCTGACCGGGGACAACCCGACGACGGCAAACGCTATTGCGAAAGAAGCCGGTATTGATGAAGTCATTGCAGGCGTTCTGCCGGATGGCAAAGCGGATGCGATTAAGAACCTGCAACGCCAAGGACGTCAGGTGGCGATGGTGGGCGACGGCATCAACGATGCCCCGGCGCTGGCCCAGGCAGACGTCGGTATCGCCATGGGGGGCGGGAGCGATGTTGCCATTGAAACCGCCACCATCACGTTGATGCGCCACAGCCTGATGGGCGTTGCCGATGCGCTGGCCATTTCGAAAGCCACGTTGCGCAACATGAAGCAGAACCTGCTGGGGGCATTTATCTATAACTCGCTCGGTATTCCAATTGCCGCCGGCATTTTGTGGCCGCTGACCGGCACGCTGCTTAACCCGGTGGTTGCAGGTGCGGCAATGGCGCTCTCCTCCATCACCGTGGTGAGTAATGCCAACCGCCTGTTGCGCTTTAAACCGAAAGATTGAACCTTGTTCTCGTACGCGCTAGCATGAACCTTTCCGTTTATGGAGCGCGTATGAGCCTGTTTAATCGTATAAAAACCTCGTTTCGCGCTCTCTTTCCCCGCCGTTATGCGTGGCCCGGCCTGGATATCTCCCTGCCCGGCGGTCAGCACCTGCATCTGGTCGGCAGCATCCATATGGGTACTCAGGATATGTCACCTCTGCCCCCCGGTCTGATAAAACGGCTGAAGCGCGCCGACGCGCTGGTCGTCGAGGCGGATATTTCGGGCCAGGAGTCACCGTTTGCCGGGCTTGAAAGCGATCTGACCCTGGCGGAACGTCTGGACGAAGCCCAACTGGCGGAACTGACGCGCGTCGCCGAAGAAACCGGCGTGTCGCTCTCTATGATTGACGCCCTGCCACTCTGGCAAATTGCGATGGTGCTACAGGCCACGCAGGCGCAGCGACTGGGTCTGCGCGGTGACTACGGTATTGATTACCAGCTGCTCAATCAGGCAAGAGCGCACAATCTGCCCATCATTGAACTGGAAGGAACGGACAGCCAGATTGCGCTCCTGCGTCAGCTTCCGGACGACGGCCGCATGCTGCTGGATGATACGCTGACCCACTGGCACACCAACGCACGTCTGCTGCAAACCATGATTGGCTGGTGGCTGGATGCGCCGCCAGCAGACGGAAAGCTGGCGCTACCGTCAACGTTCAGCGAATCGCTGTATGATGTGCTGATGAATGCGCGCAACAATGCCTGGCGAGAGACGCTGCATGCATTACCTGCCGGGGAATACGTGGTTGCGGTCGGGGCGTTACATTTGTACGGAGAAGGGAATTTGCCGTCGCTGCTGAAATAAAAAAATGGCCAATATCTCTATTGGCCCGTCAAAGAGGAATTTCATCGTTTTTATTATGCCGAAGGAGACCTTCGGTTGAGCCGATTGTCGCTCAAAGTGACCATCACTGCCAATACTATTGCGCAAGATGGTGCTATTTTTTAGACAAACGTCAGGCGTATGCTGTTGGCATGATTTGTCTGTCGTAAGAAGGATAGCTATGACTCCCGCCGTTAAATTACTCGAAAAAAACAACATTTCTTTCCGGATCCACACTTACGATCACGATCCGAATGAAACCAACTTTGGCGACGAAGTGGTGCGCAAATTGGGGCTGAACGCTGACCAGGTCTATAAAACGCTGCTGGTTGCGGTGAACGGCGATATGAAACATCTCGCCGTGGCGGTCACGCCCGTCGCCGGACAGCTCGATCTCAAGAAAGTGGCGAAGGCGCTGGGGGCGAAAAAGGTGGATATGGCAGATCCGATGGTTGCGCAACGGACCACCGGCTACCTGGTGGGCGGGATTAGCCCGCTGGGGCAGAAAAAACGCCTGCCGACGCTGATTGATGCCCCTTCGCAGGAATTTGACACGATCTATATTTCAGGCGGCAAACGCGGGCTGGATATCGAGCTGGCGGCGGGCGATCTGGCGAAAATGCTGGACGCGAAGTTTGCGGATATTGCGCGCAGGGATTGAGAAAATTGCCCGGTGGCGCTGCGCTTACCGGGCCTACGATTCGCATGTAGGCCGGGTAAGACGAAGCCGCCACCCGGCAAAATACCAGACTACTGCCAGCTCACCTCACCCTTCGGCTCATACGCGTTCACGTCAATCGGTGAATTCTGCTCGATGTACTGCTTCAGCACTTCCGCATCAATAAAGCCGGTATTCACATAGCCCGGTTTACTATCAATATGCGGATAACCGTCGCCGCCGGTGGCGTTAAAGCTCAACGTCGCCAGACGGTAGGTTTTTGCCGGGTCGACCGGTTCGCCTTTGATCTTCAGATCATTCAGCTTGCCGTCTTTTGCCACAAAACTGACGTTGGCAAACTGCGGATAGGCCCCGGAATCCGGCTTCATCTGCGCGACGGCGGTCAGGTAGTCAATCGCCTCTTTGCCGGTCATGTCGGCATAGACCACTACGTTACCAAACGGCTGCACCTTCAGGACATCCTTGTAGGTGATATTTCCGCCTTCAATAGAGTCACGAATGCCGCCCCCGCTCATCACGCCAAAATCAGCACCGGTGCGCGCCATTTGCGCCGCCAGCACCAGGTGTCCCATGTTGGTCTGCACGAAGCGGACTTTACTGCGGTCCCCCTCCAGACGACCATTAAGCGTGCCGATTTTCACGTCCAGCTGCGCTTTGCCTTTATTCTGGAACGGTGTCAGCAGGGAGAGCATCTGCGGGTTCTCAGCGATCTCTGGCGTGTAAAGTACGCGCTCACTTTTCCCGTCCGGGTAGGTCACTTTCTTCTTCAGGTTGACCGGAATAAGCTGGTAGTGCACCAGTTTCATCTCGCCGTTACGGAACTCAAAGTCCGCCCGGCCCACGTATTTACCCCATTCGTGGGCCTGCACAATCCAGATACCGTTCTGACGGTCCGGCGCACACGGCGTGCCCGGCACGTAATCCACCTGTTTTTTATTCTCCGATGCCATGCACACCGGATCCTGTGAGTGACCACCCACAATCATGGCCAGTGACCCTGCAGGCAGGCTGCGCGCCATCTCCACGTCGCCGGGTGCATTGGAGCCGTGCTCACCGTTGTCGTAGTGCCCCATGTGCGTGGTGGCGATAATCACGTCCGGCTTTTCGTTCTGCTGCAGTTCCTGAATCACCAGCTTCGCTTCGTCTGCCGGTTTGCGGAATTCAATATCCGTAAAGAACTCGGGATTGCCGATTTTTGCCGTATCGTCGGTGGTTAAGCCAATGACTGCGATCTTCAAATCCTGACGCTTAAACAGCGCCCAGGGTTTGAACAGCCGTTCGCCGGTGCTTTTCTGGTAAATGTTGGCGGAGAGGAAGGGGAATTTGGCCCATTTTTCCTGCTGACGCAGCACCGTCAGCGGGTTATCAAACTCATGGTTACCGACGGCCATCGCGTCGTAGCCAATCAGATTCATGCCACGGAAATCCGGCTCGGCATCCTGTAAATCAGATTCCGGCACGCCGGTATTAATATCACCGCCTGAGAGCAACAGCACGCTGCCGCCCTGGGCTGCCACCTCTTTGCGAATGCCGTCCACCAGCGTTTTTTGCGCCGACAGACCATATTCGCCATATTCACTGCGCCAGAAATGACCATGATGATCGTTGGTATGCAGAATGGTGATTTTATAGGTTTTATCTTTTTCATACGCCTGCGCGGGCAGGCTTACCAGACCCCATGCGGCGATGAGCGCCAGCGCGACGCCCCGCTTCATTAACTTCATCTTCTCTCTCCCTGACCAATAGACAAAGGCAAAAATTACAGTGACTCACAATAATAGACAAATAAGTTTTCAGAATTGCGACTTTCTTCAAATGTCCCGGGCGGGTATGTTAGTCGGATAATAATTACACCCTGCATCTCTAATAACAAAACAACGTGGTATTTATGGCAATCAGCGAATCAACCCCGGCGTCGCCGCCAAAATCGCGCACCTCTTTTAAGGTATTAGGCGCAATCAGTCTTTCGCACCTGCTCAACGACATGATCCAGTCGTTGATTCTGGCAATTTATCCGCTGCTGCAGTCCGAGTTTTCGTTAACTTTCGTGCAGATCGGGATGATCACCCTCACCTTCCAGCTGGCTTCCTCGCTGCTGCAACCGGTGGTGGGCTACTGGACGGACAAATACCCGATGCCGTGGTCGCTGCCGATTGGCATGTGCTTTACCCTGAGCGGTCTGGTATTGCTGGCGATGGCTGGCAGCTTTGAGGCGGTGTTGATTGCTGCCGCGCTGGTGGGTACCGGGTCGTCCGTCTTCCACCCTGAGTCCTCACGCGTGGCGCGTATGGCCTCCGGCGGCCGCCACGGGCTGGCGCAGTCACTTTTCCAGGTCGGCGGTAACTTTGGCAGCTCCCTCGGCCCCTTGCTGGCGGCGGTGATTATCGCCCCGTATGGCAAAGGGAACGTGGCGTGGTTTGTGCTGGCCGCACTGCTGGCGATTATCGTGCTGGCGCAGATCAGCCGCTGGTATGCCGCTCAGCATCGCGTAAATAAGGGGAAACCTAAAGCGAAGGTTATCAATCCCCTGCCCCGGAATAAGGTCATTCTGGCGGTTTCCGTACTGCTGGTGCTGATTTTCTCGAAATACTTCTACATGGCAAGCATCAGCAGCTATTACACCTTTTATCTGATGCAAAAATTCGGATTATCGGTACAAAATGCGCAAATCCACCTGTTTGCCTTCCTTTTCGCGGTTGCTGCCGGAACGGTTATTGGCGGGCCGGTGGGCGATAAGATTGGCCGGAAATATGTTATTTGGGGCTCTATCCTCGGTGTCGCGCCGTTTACCCTTATTTTGCCGTATGCCAGCCTCGAATGGACGGGCATTTTAACCGTGATCATTGGTTTTATCCTCGCCTCGGCATTTTCCGCCATTCTGGTCTATGCCCAGGAGCTGTTACCGGGCCGTATCGGTATGGTTTCCGGACTCTTTTTCGGTTTCGCCTTCGGTATGGGCGGGCTTGGTGCAGCGGTGTTGGGGATGGTCGCGGATCACACCAGCATCTTCCTGGTTTACAAAATCTGTGCTTTCCTGCCACTTCTGGGGATGTTGACCATATTCCTGCCTGATAACCGTCACAAAGCGTGAATTACAGGTAGCCAAAGTAAAACTTTGGCTACCTGCTCCCCTTATGCCATAAGGGTTTCCTCTCCATCCCTGACCTGAATTTATCAATATGCGCTTTTTTACGCGCATATTGCCGTTTTATTCAAACTTCAACAATTATTCATAAACATAAGGGCAAAAATTGTCATAAACTATTACCTGGTCTTTTGGTATTCACGCCAAAAATGGAACACTCACCGCGAAAGGAGACGGAATGCACCACGCCACACCGCTTATCACCACCATTGTTGGTGGACTTGTGCTCGCTTTTATCCTTGGCATGATTGCCAATAAACTGCGTATTTCTCCTCTTGTCGGCTATTTATTAGCGGGGGTTCTGGCGGGACCGTTTACGCCAGGTTTTGTCGCGGATACCAAGCTGGCGCCTGAGCTGGCGGAATTAGGCGTGATTCTGCTGATGTTTGGTGTTGGCCTGCACTTTTCCCTGAAGGACCTGATGGCGGTAAAGTCGATCGCCATACCTGGCGCGATCGCCCAGATAGGGGTGGCGACGCTGCTGGGGATGGCGCTTTCGGCCGTGCTGGGCTGGTCGTTGATGACCGGTATCGTATTTGGGCTGTGTCTCTCAACCGCCAGTACCGTGGTGCTGCTGCGCGCGCTTGAAGAGAGACAGCTGATAGACAGCCAGCGCGGGCAAATCGCGATAGGCTGGCTGATTGTGGAAGATCTTGTGATGGTGCTGACGCTGGTGCTGTTGCCTGCCGTCGCCGGAATGATGGAAAAAGACAACATCGGCTTCGCCTCGCTGGCGCTGGATATGAGTATCACCATCGGTAAAGTGGTGGCGTTTATCGCCATCATGATGCTGGTGGGCCGTCGTCTGGTGCCGTGGATCCTGTCCCGCAGCGCGGCGACCGGCTCCCGCGAGCTGTTTACGCTTTCCGTGCTGGCGCTGGCGCTGGGGATCGCTTTTGGCGCTGTAGAACTGTTCGACGTCTCCTTTGCCCTGGGCGCGTTCTTCGCCGGAATGGTGCTGAACGAGTCTGAGCTGAGCCACCGCGCCGCGCATGACACCCTGCCCCTGCGTGATGCCTTCGCCGTGCTGTTCTTTGTCTCCGTCGGCATGCTGTTTGATCCGATGATTCTGGTTCAGCAGCCGCTGGCCGTGCTGGGCACGCTGGCGATCATTATCTTCGGTAAGTCGCTCGCCGCCTTCTTCCTGGTGCGGATGTTCGGCCACTCCCCGCGTACGGCGCTGACGATTGCCGCCAGCCTGGCGCAGATTGGTGAGTTCGCCTTTATCCTCGCGGGTCTGGGTATGGCTCTGAACCTGCTGCCCCAGGCCGGGCAGAATCTGGTGCTGGCGGGGGCGATTCTGTCGATTATGCTGAACCCGGTCCTGTTTGCCCTGCTGGAAAAATACCTCGATAAAACCGAAACGCTGGAAGAGCAGACGCTGGAAGAAGCCATCGAAGAGGAGAAGCAAATCCCGGTGGATATCTGCAACCATGCGCTGCTGGTCGGCTTTGGTCGCGTGGGCAGCCTGCTCGGTGAGAAGCTGATGGCGCAGGGCATTCCGCTGGTGGTGATTGAAACCTCACGCACCCGCGTTGATGAACTGCGCGAGCGTGGTATACGTGCGGTACTGGGCAATGCGGCGAACGAGGAGATTATGGCGCTGGCGCATCTGGACTGCGCGCGCTGGCTGCTGCTGACTATTCCGAATGGCTATGAAGCGGGCGAGATTGTAGCCACCGCGCGTGAGAAATGCCCCAATATTGAGATTATCGCCCGGGCGCATTATGACGATGAGGTGGAGTACATCACCGAGCGCGGTGCGGATAAGGTAGTGATGGGCGAACGTGAGATTGCGAACACGATGCTGACGCTGCTGGCGAAACCGCCGGTTGAAGAGGCTGTTACGGGGTAAGATTTTTGCGGTCTGATGCCCTCACCCTGACCCTCTCCCACAGGGAGAGGGGACAAACACTAAAAACGGCAACAGGGTTGCCGTTTTGCTTTTACCTGTCCCAATAAGCCTCTTCGAGGCTGTCTTCCCGTTCCGGCAGGCCACGCGTTAAGCGCGGTGAATGCTGGTTCAGCACCTGATAGCTCACGCGGTTCGCGTACTTACACACCTGCGCCAGCGACGAATAGGTCAGCCAGTTGAACTTGTGTTTGCTGGAGTTTGGTACGTTGGTTTTGTGGTAGGCATTGGCGGTAATGTCGTGCAGCAGTGCTGCCAGCGCGCCGTCACCCGCCCCGTTGGTGTTCATGATCTTCTCCGGTCCGCCCATATAAGGCGCAATGTGGGAGTAGATACGCAGCGGGTTGAGGCAATCTTTATGGCGCATACCGCGGCTGAACTCGTACTGGTTGAACTCGGCAATCGCGCCAGGGAGCAACGGGTGCTGGGTTTTGCGTTTGCTCTCTTCTTCCGTAAAGCCCGCCATATAGAGCCCGACGGGGCCGGCAGTGCAAAGCACCAGATCCACCCAGTCCAGCGCTTTGTCAGAGGCCAGCAGCGGATCGCTCTCACCGGTGAGCGCTTCGGCCTCTTCTTCGTTCATCGCCAGAATTGAGACGTGCTCTTTCAGGAACGCCTGCCACCACTCGGGGTTATCGGCAATCACGAATTTGGTGCCCAGCGTGAGAACCACCGGCACGTCGTACTTTTTCGCGTACTCGATCGCTTTCATGGTCGCTTCCGGCATCGGCTCGCCCGGCTTGCAGCGTACCAGATAGGAGGTCAATACCAGCGCAGAGGCACCCGCAATCACCGCTTCCGGAATACTCTCGGCGCGCAGCTTATTCATATGACCCGGGCTGATGGCAAAAGTCCGTTCGCCAGATTCGCCGATCAGCGTGAAGCAGCGGCCAATCGGCCCGTTAACGCCCTGAAGATAGTTCAGATCGGTACGGCTGGAGGTGTTGCACAAATAGCGGTAGGCATAACCACCGATTTCAATGTTACTGCACATCACGCCGAGCAGTACCGAGCGGTCATCGGCCAACACGGAGTAGTTGTGCATAGTGTTACCGATGGTCCCCCCGGCAAACTGATGGGTAATGAGATTTTCACGCACCAGCTCCTGGTACAGCGCTTCGGCAACGTCGTCTTCGATCACCAGTGAGTGACCGGCGCTCAGACCATAACGGGCGACAAACTCATCATCCACTTTCGCTTCAATGTCCACCAGCGTCTGGTCGATACCAACGACCCAGGCGGCGCTGGTTTCATTTTCAGGCTGGATTTGCTGCAGGAGCGGATCGCGCGCATCAACGGGAAAGTAGTGTTTGGATTTACGTTTACCGGGAAATTTCATGGTCTGAACTGTATGAAGAATATGGGCCGGGAATGGTAGCACAAACCCGGCCTGGAGTGCGATCAGCGGCTGTTCGTCACCAGCGAGACCATCATGTCGATATGTTCAGGCGAGTCGTTAAGCGCCGGAATGTACTCGTACTTTTCGCCGCCAGCCTCAAGGAAAAATTCCCGGTTTTGCACCGCGATCTCCTCCAGGGTTTCCAGGCAGTCCGCCGAGAAGCCTGGCGACATCACCTGAATGTGCTTAATCCCCTTCTCGCCAAGCATTTTGAGGGTTTCATCGGTGTACGGTGTCAGCCACGGCTCGCGACCGAAGCGCGACTGGAAGGTCATCATCACTTTTTCCGGCGGCAGGCCGAGGGTGGAAACCAGCTCACGGGTGGTATCGCGGCAGCGCTGCGGATAATCATCCCCTTCGTTGGCGAAACGCTGTGGGATCCCATGATAGGAGAGCAGCAGCAGATCCGGCTCGCCGTGCTTTTCAAACGACGCGCGCGCGCTGTTGGCAAGCGCCTTGATGTAGAGATCGTTATCGGCGTAATCGCGAATAAAGGTCACGCCAGGAATGCGGCGACGGGTCGCCAGAATGCGCGCCAGCTCGTCCCAGACGGCGGCCACCGTCGAGCAGGAGTATTGCGGGTAGAGCGCCAGCACCACGATATGGTCTACACCCTGCGCCAGCAGTGATTCCACTGCGCTTTCCAGGGACGGTTTTCCGTAGCTCATGCCGAGCGCGACGGGCATATCCGGCAAGCGGGCAGCCAGCGCTTTTTCCTGACGACGGCTGTAAACCATCAGCGGCGAGCCCTCCTCCATCCAGACGGACTGATAGAGTTTGGCGACGCGCGGAGAACGAATCGGCAGAATCACGCCACGCAGCAGCGGCCACCACAGCAGTCTCGGGAAATCCACAACGCGCGTGTCGCTTAAAAATTGTCGCAGGTAGCGTTTTACCGCGTCTGATGTAGGTGCTTCTGGAGTGCCCAGATTGGCAAGCAGGATGCCGGTTTTCGCCTGACTCATTCACGCCTCTTAACCATTTGATAGGTTGTCAATTGTAGCGGAAATGCGTTTAAACGAAACCCATTGCTGTAATAGGTAAGGTGAGAATATTTCTCACCCGGGGACCCGGGTGAGAGGCGCGCGATTAGCCGAGGATTTTTTCCAGCTCTGCACGTACGTCAGCCACGGCTTTGGTGCCGTCGACTTTGGCGTATTTGGTGTTACCCGCCTGCGCTTCTTTGGTGTAGTAGCCGATCAGCGGCGCGGTCATCTGATGGTATTCCACCAGGCGTTTACGCACGGTCTCTTCCTGATCGTCTTTACGGGTGGTCAGCTCTTCGCCGGTCACGTCGTCTTTACCTTCAACCTTAGGCGGATTGAATTTGATGTGGTAAACGCGGCCAGAAGCAGCGTGTACGCGACGGCCAACGATACGGTCAACGATCAGCTCGTCCGGTACGTCGAACTCGAGAACGTAGTCCACGTTGATGCCCGCTTCTTTCATGGCGTCAGCCTGAGGAATGGTGCGTGGGAAGCCGTCCAGCAGGAAACCGTTACGGCAATCTTCCTGTGCAATGCGCTCTTTGACCAGCGCAATAACCAGCTCGTCGGTTACCAGCTTGCCTGCGTCCATGATGTCTTTCGCTTGTTTACCCAGCTCGGAGCCAGATTTTACAGCGGCGCGCAGCATGTCACCGGTGGAGATTTGCGGAATACCGTATTTCTCCATGATGAACTGAGCCTGAGTTCCTTTACCCGCGCCCGGAGCGCCAAGCAGAATAATACGCATTGCGAAAATCCCCTCAAATGTCGTTTCAATTTTTCAAAAGCGCTAAACAATACCACCAGAACGGACATCGCTCAAGGAAGGCGGGAAGGCTGAAACGGTTAACGGGGGGAGATAATTTGGGTGAGTGCGGTCTGGAGCCCTCACCCCGGCCCTCTCCCACGGGGAGAGGGAGAAGACCAGGGGAGGCGTGGTCAGTTACGCCAGAAGCAGCGCATTCACACGTTTAATGAACAGGTTAGGGTCTTCCAGCGTGCCGCGCTCGGCCAGCAGGGACTGATCCAGCAGCAGCTCAACCCACTCGGCAAAACGTGCTTCGTCCAGGGTATCCGCCGCGCGTTTCACCAGCGGATGATCCGGATTAAGCTCAAAGATATATTTCACTTCCGGCACCGCCTGGCCCGCCGCAGCGAACAGCTTCGCCATCTGAGTGCTCATTTCGTCGGCATCGGTCGTGACAATGGCCGGGGTATCGGTCAGACGGTGAGTGAAACGTACCTCTTTCACACGGTCACCCAGCAGGGTTTTCACGCGCTCAACGAACGGCTCCAGCGCCTTCTCGGCTTCTTTCGCGCTTTCATCTACCTCATCCGCCAGCTTGTCGATGGACTCATCGGCTTTTGCAACCGACTGGAACGCTTTACCGTCGAACTCGGTCAGGTAGTTCATCATCCACTCGTCGATGCGGTCAGACAGCAGCAGCACTTCGATGCCTTTCTTGCGCAACAGCTCCAGGTGCGGGCTGCTCTTCGCCGCCGCGTAGCTGTCGGCGGTGATGTAGTAGATCTTCTCCTGCCCTTCTTTCATGCGGGAGACATACTCTTCCAGCGACACGGTCTGCGCGGAGGAGTCGGTGTGCGTGGAGGCGAAGCGCAGCAGCTTAGCAATGGTTTCAACGTTTGCGGTGTCTTCTGCCGGGCCTTCCTTCAGCACCAGGCCAAACTGTTTCCAGAAGGTCTGGTATTTTTCCGCATCGTCTTTCGCCAGTTTTTCCAGCATCTGTAGCGCACGTTTGGTCAGGGCGTTGCGCAAGTTACGGGTGACGGTGCTGTCCTGCAGGATCTCGCGGGAGACGTTGAGCGGCAGATCGTTAGAATCGATCAGGCCGCGCACGAAGCGCAGGTAGTTCGGCATGAACTGCTCGGCGTCGTCCATGATGAAGACGCGCTGCACGTACAGCTTCAGGCCGTGCTTGTGATCGCGGTTCCACATATCCCATGGGGCCTGCGCCGGGATGTACAGCAGGCTGGTGTACTCCTGCTTCCCTTCCACCCGGTTGTGGCTCCAGGTCAGCGGGTCGGTAAAGTCGTGGGCGATGTGCTTGTAGAACTCGTTATATTCGTCGTCTTTAATTTCAGACTTGTTGCGCGTCCACAGCGCCTGCGCCTTGTTGATTTTCTCCCAGGAGACCACGGTTTCGCCGTCTTTCTCTTCCTGTTTTTCAATCTCAACCGGCAGAGCGATGTGATCGGAATATTTGCTGATGATGGAGCGTACGCGCCAGTCGTTCAGGAAATCATCTTCCCCTTCACGCAGGTGCAGGGTGATTTCAGTCCCGCGGTCTGCTTTGGTGATGTCGTCAACGGTGTACTCACCTTCGCCTTTGGATTCCCAGAGCACGCCGTTCTCCGCGCAGTCGCCCGCCGCACGAGTACGCACGGTGACTTTGTCCGCCACGATGAACGCTGAGTAGAAGCCCACGCCGAACTGACCGATCAGCTGGCTGTCTTTCGCCTGGTCAGAGCCCATGGACTCAAGGAACGCTTTAGTGCCGGATTTGGCGATGGTGCCGAGGTGGTCGATCACCTCGTCGCGGTTCATCCCAATGCCGTTATCAGCGATGGTCAGGGTGCGGTTCTCTTTATTGAAAGAGACGCGCACGCGCAGCTCGCCGTCGCCTTCATACAGATCCGGGTTAGACAGCGCGCGGAAGCGCAGCTTGTCCGCCGCATCGGAGGCGTTGGAAATCAGCTCACGCAGGAAGATTTCTTTGTTGGAATACAGGGAATGGATCATCAGGTGCAGAAGCTGTTTTACTTCTGACTGGAAACCACGGGTTTCTTGTCCTTTCATCTAAGTCGACCTCAACAATGCCATTTAATGGGGTTGTAAAACGTTGAGTGAGAGATGGGGATAAGGGAGAGAAATTTCAAGCGGAGGCCGCGAACGCAGCCTCCGTTTGGTCAGAAAATAATCTTGTGACGCCCGGCCAGAGAGTGCGACAGCGTGGTGCCGTCCACCATCTCCAGCTCACCACCCACCGGCACGCCGTGGGCGATGCGGCTGGCGTCAACGCCGTACTGTGAGCACAGCTCGGCGATGTAGTTGGCGGTTGCTTCCCCTTCCACCGTTGGGTTGGTGGCGAGGATCACCTCTTTAATCGTTTCGGACTCAAGACGCTGTTCAAGGCGGTCAAGACCGATATCGTCCGGGCCGATACCGTCCAGCGGGGAGAGATGCCCCATCAGCACGAAATAGCGGCCGGAAAACTGCCCGGTTTGTTCGATGGCGTAGATGTCCGCCGGACTCTCCACCACGCAAATCTGACCGTTCTCCTGACGACGCGGATTCGAGCAGATGTTACACACATCCTGCTCGGTAAAGGTGCGGCAATCCGCACAGTGACCAATTTCTGACATCGCGCGGGTCAGAGCCTGCGCCAGGCGCATCCCGCCGCTGCGATCGCGCTGCAAAAGCGTGAACGCCATGCGCTGCGCCGACTTCGGGCCAACGCCCGGCAGGCAGCGCAGTGCTTCCATTAACTGCGTGAGCAGCGGACTGGTTTGCATCAGAATGGCATCTTAAAGCCCGGCGGCAGCTGCATACCGCTGGAAACAGAGGCCATTTTCTCTTTCTGGGTTTCGTCGATACGGCGCGCAGCATCGTTAAACGCGGCAGCAACCAGATCTTCCAGCATCTCTTTGTCGTCTTCGAGCAGGCTTGGGTCGATTTCAACGCGACGGCAGTTATGCGCACCGTTGATGGTCACCTTGACCAGACCGGCACCGGATTCACCCGTGACTTCCATCTGAGCGATCTCTTCCTGCATCTTCTGCATTTTTTCCTGCATCTGCTGAGCCTGCTTCATCAGGCCACCCAGACCGCCTTTTCCACCAAACATAGGCTTCTCTCTTCTTTCACGTTTAAGGATTACAACCGTAAGTCAGACTCACGATCAAATGGGGCGAATACTCTCTTCATCCAGATCGGCGTCGAAGAACCGGCGCAGGGTCTGAATGTTGTTATCCGCAATAATCGCCTCGCGCGCCTGCGCGAGTTTCTCTTCATAAATGGCCTGGCGCCACTCAAGCGGCGTTTTCACTGCCGGATTATCATCTTCAATGATAGTCAATTCAACCGGCGCACCCTGTAATGTGGCGAGCGCCTCGGCCAGCGCCTTCTGCGCGCCTGGCGAATTCAGGTGTCGCTGACCAGGACGCAGGTGTAAACGCACCTGATTACCGTCCTGCTCTTTCCAGGCGTTCAGCGCAACCTGCTCGACCAGCTTCGGCAGCTGGAGTTTGCTGACCTCAGCGGCCCAGGCATCGCGGGCAATAGATTCTTCTGCGAGCTTCGCGGAAAGCTCCGGCGTTTTCTCATGCTCCAGCGCCTTTTTCAGCGCTTTCGGCGTAGCGACCTCTTCCTTTACCGTTTCGACAACGGTGGTCGCCTTCCAGCGGTATGCCTCTTCTTTCGCCGGGGCTTTCTGCTCGAGCGCGGACGGTGCCGGGCGCGACTGTACGCGCTCCGTTACCGAGGCCAGTCGTTCAAGCGCGGCGTTGTTCACCGGCCGCGCTCTTCCTGGCGCTGCCGGTTCACTCTTTTTTGGTTTGGTTACTCCCTGCGCACGCTGCAGCTGACTGCGAGCGGCAAGCACCGAACTGGTGGCATCCGACAGCGGCACGTTTTGCGGCGGCGGTGTCGGCTGCGGTGGCACCTGCTGAGGTGACATCACCGCCGTTGGGGCGACCGGGGCAAAAGACTGCCGCGGCGCTTCCGGCTCCGGCAGCGGCATGCGCGGGTGGAACGCCAGCGCGCGCAGCAGCGTCATTTCTACGCCCATCCTGGGATCCGGCGCGAACGGCAGCTCTTTACGGCCAATCAGCAGGGTTTGGTAATAAAGCTGTACATCGGCAGGCGGCACGGTGCGGGCAAGTTCGCGCATCCGCTGTTCAATGGCGGCCATATCTGCGCCAATTGCCGACGGAGAAAGCTGCAGCATCGCCACGCGGTGCAGCAGGCTGAGCATCTCAACCAGCAGCGCTTCCCATTCAATCCCCCGGCCAGCAGCAGCATTGACCAGCGTCATGACGCGCTCACCGTTGGCGGCAATCATCGCTTCGATGAGTGAAAGCGCCTGATCGTCATCCAGCGTACCGAGCATGGTGCTGACTGCTTCGGTAGAGAGCTTACCGTCACCGCTGGCAATCGCCTGGTCGGTCAGGCTTAACGCATCACGCAGGCTGCCGCCCGCTGCACGCGCCAGCAGTTGCAGGGCGCGCGGCTCGTGGACGATCTTCTCTTCGTCGAGAATGTGTTCGAGCTGGGCGCGGATCTGTTCTACGTCCAGGGCCTTCAGGTGGAACTGCAGGCAGCGGGACAGAATGGTGACCGGCAGCTTTTGCGGATCGGTCGTCGCCAGCAGGAATTTCACGTGCGCGGGCGGCTCTTCCAGCGTTTTCAGCAGGGCGTTAAAGCTGTGGCGCGACAGCATGTGCACTTCATCGATCAGGTAGACCTTGAAGCGACCGCGCGCCGGGGCGTACTGTACGTTGTCCAGCAGATCGCGGGTATCTTCGACTTTCGTGCGCGAGGCGGCGTCGATCTCGATCAGATCGACAAAACGCCCCTGCTCGATCTCCCGGCAGTTATCACACACGCCGCACGGCGTGGCGGTGATCCCGGTTTCGCAGTTGAGACCTTTCGCCAGCAAACGGGCAATTGAGGTCTTACCGACGCCGCGGGTGCCGGAGAAAAGATAGGCGTGATGGATGCGACCTAGCGACAAGCCGTTCGCCAGGGCCGTCAGCACATGCTCCTGACCGACAACGTCAGCAAAGGTTTGTGGTCGCCATTTACGGGCTAACACCTGATAACTCATGGGCAGGCTCTGCAACGCTGGAAGGTGAATTTATGGAGGGGAATGCTATCACAACCTCACCCATTGAGCGAGGTTGTGAAAACCGGGATTAATGACCCGGGAATGGCACCAGGCTGTAGCTGGTAATGCCCTGTTTTTCCAGGCGCTGTTCGCCGCCGAGATCGAACAGGTTAATGATGAACGCCGCGTCGGTCACTTCGCCACCCAGACGACGGATCAGCTTCACGGTCGCTTCGATGGTGCCGCCGGTCGCCAGCAGATCGTCCACCACCAGCACTTTGTCGCCAGGCTTGATCGCATCAACGTGGATTTCCAGCTGATCGGTGCCGTACTCCAGCTCGTAGCTCTCTGCGATGGTTTCACGCGGCAGTTTGCGCGGTTTACGCACCGGCACAAAACCCACGCCCATTGCCAGCGCAACCGGTGCGCCAAACAGGAAGCCACGGGCTTCGGTACCTACTACTTTGGTGATCCCGGCGTTTTTATAACGCTCGACCAGCAGTTCAATGCTGAGCGCGTACGCTTTCGGGTCTTCCAGCAAGCTGGTGACATCACGGAAAAGAATGCCAGGTTTTGGATAGTCCTGGATGCTTTTGATGCTGTTTTTCAGATATTCAAGCTGCTGTGCAGTTGCGGTCATCGGTTTGTGCCTAAATGAAACAGTGTTACTCACGACGCGCAACGGAGTGGGTAAAGGTAACAATCGTTTAACCTTTAACCAGGCGCGCCTGTGCTCGAAAACGGTCGAATTTACTGGCTGTACGCAATAATTGCAACAGCCATTATGAGGCTTCAGTGCTTTTGTTGCTTTTCATCAACCACGGGGATCCGCCACATGAAGATAAGCAGGCAGGTCAGAATGATCAGCAGCAGGATCCGCACCCACATCATTTTCACCAGCCATAATGAAATAGCAAAGGTAATGAGGATCACCGCAATCGCGCGCGGCTTCGCGCCGGGCGGCATGGCACGGTGTTTTTGCCAGTGGCGCAGGTAGCCACCAAACCATGAGCGATAAAGCAGCCAGTGGTGAAAACGCGGCGACGAGCGGGCGAAGCACCAGGCTGCCAGCAGGATAAACGGCGTGGTGGGCAGTAAGGGTAAAACCACACCCAGTGTACCCAGCACTACCGCGAGCCAGCCAATGATGATTAAAATAGTACGCTGCATAATGCGAATCGTTATCAAACTGAACGGCTACTTTACCACTGGAGAGCGTTTTGAAAACAGCCTTGCTTCTGGAGACGCTGCAAAAACAGTTGACCACCCTGCGAGCAGAGGCCACCCCTCTGCTGGGGCACGCCACGCTGAAGCCGCGCTTTGATCGGCAGCTTTTTCGTACCCGCAGTACGGTCATTCAGGATTACCTGGCTGAGGCGCAGACCCACCTTGACGAGCTTTGCCATGCGGTTGAAAGTGAACAGCAGGAACAGGTGGCGTGGCTTGCAGAGCATCTCACTGAGCAAATCACCGCCCTGCATCGCGAAATTGCCGCCTGGCCGCTACGCGCCTGGGACAGCGGCTCGCCCGGACTCGGCAAATGGCAGCGCAAGCGGCTGGAGAATCAGGAGTTTGAACGCCGACTGTTTGAGATGAAACGTGAGCGCGAAGTGCGGCTGAATAACAGCGAAACGCTGGAAGAACAACAATTATTGATGCGCGAGATTAGCGCCCTGGAAGGCCGCATTGTGCGCTGCCGTCAGGCGCTGGATGAGATTGAACGCGTCATTGAACGTTTGACCCGCTAACAGGAGCCACACCCATGTCACTGGAAAATGCACCCGATGAGGTCAAGCTGGCCGTCGATTTAATTATGCTGCTGGAGAATCATGATATTCCCGCCGAAACGGTGCTGAAAGCGCTGGAGATTGTGCAGCGGGATTTCGAAGGAAAGGTGAAGGCCAGTAGCCCTCACCCTAACCCTCTCCCACAGGGAGAGGGAAAATAGATTAAGCCGGAGTGGGATCGTCACCTTTAATGTCGCGCTTCACTTCCGTATGCTCATCACCTTTTTCGTTACGCAGGTGAACTTCAAGCTGGTTGAAGGCGATATTAATATCGTTTTCACGGCACAGGCGATCGATAGACCGGTTAAGCTCATCTACCGTGTAGCTACGGTCACGCAGTTCACGCACGTATAAACGCAGTTCATGATCCAGCGTGCTTGGCCCGAAGGTGGTGAAGAACACCGCCGGAGCCGGATCGTGCATCACTTTCGGATGTTCTGAGGCTGCCTTCAGCAGCACCTCTTTCACCTTCTCCAGATCCGATCCATAGGCTACGCCCAGGCGGATCACCACGCGCGTCACCGTATCAGAGAGCGACCAGTTGATCAGACGCTCGGTCACGAACGCCTTGTTCGGGATGATCACCTCTTTGCGATCGAAATCGGTAATCGTGGTGGCACGAATGCGGATCTTGCTGACCGTACCGGAGAACGTCCCGATGGTGACGGTATCGCCAATTCGCACCGGACGTTCGAACAGGATGATCAGACCGGAGACAAAGTTACCGAAGATCTCCTGCAGGCCAAAACCCAGACCTACCGAGAGGGCGGCCGCCAGCCACTGGAGTTTATCCCACGAGACGCCCAGCGAGCCGAATACCGTCATCGCCCCGACAATAATAATGACGTAGTTCAGGATCGTAGTGATAGCGTACGACGCCCCCTGACGCAGGTTCAGCCGCGAGAGGACCAGCACTTCCAGCAGACCCGGCAGGTTGCGAATCAGCGCCCAGGCTACCACCGACGACACCAGCGCAAACAGCAGGCTGCCCATGGTGACGCTTTTCATCACCGCGGCGCCAGCTTCGGTGCCGTTGTACTGCCAGAGGGTGATGCTGTCGAGGTAGGCGAAAACGGTAATTAAATCAGACCAGATAGCCCAGAACATCACCGCAAACAGCGCGATCATCACCAGCATAGTGATACGCAGCGTCTGCTGGTTGACCTGCTCCAGCGCGATGGTCGGTTCTTCCTGTGGCTCCGCCCCTTCGGCGCCCTCTTTCACCTGATGCTGACGACGCGCGATGGCACGACGGTAAGCAATACGGCGAGCCGCGACGCTTAACCCGCGCAGTACGGTTTGATAGAGCAGATTCCAGACGATCACCAGATAGACCGTTTCGATCCAGCGCCCGGACAGACGCAGCGTGGTATAGAAGTAGCCCGTCGCCGTGAGCACCATCAGCGCCAGCGGAATGATCGCCAGTACCGTCACGGTGGCCAGACGAATATTGTGGGACTCTTTATCACGCCAGCTATCGCGGCACATCGGCCACATGAGGATGGCAATCAGCAGCAGGTTCAGCATAATGACCAGCTGACCCAGCACATCATCCATCAGATGCAGCGGAGACAGTTCAGAAACAACCGACCAGAAGTGAAGCGGCAGCAGCGCCAGGCTGACACGTACAATCTGACGACGCCAGTGGCTGGTCAGTTGGGCAGGCATGTTGAAATGACGGACCGCAACGCCGTCTTTTTCCAGGACCTTCCAGCACAGGCCAAACACCAGCCAGAACAGCGCCAGTTTTTTGCTGAATGCCCACAGCAGATCGCTGACGTTAAGCTGCATGGTGAGCAGAATCAGGCCTACCGCCAGAATAATCAGGCACACCGGCAGAGCGCGAATAAGGTCGATCAGAATCGCTTTTGGCGTATGGAGCTGGCTGTCGTTGCGCAGTTGCCCCACTTCCGAGGCCAGCTTCGCCTGGTACTGTTTAAGCCATTTCAAACGCCAGCGAATCAGACCGGCAATCAGCAGCAGGGGTAATCCTGCCAGGAAAGCAATCATTACCGCAGGCCAGGCTTTCTCCCAGTTCACGGTGATTTTCATGCTCTTGATCTGCGTTTTCAGCTGTTCAGGGAAGGACTTCACCCAGTCCCAGTCCATCGGCTTGTTGCTGTTCACCCAGAAAATTTGCTGCGTCAAAATCTCCTGCAGGCTTTTGGAAACGCTGACCAGCTGCTGCTGGTTGATCTGCAGGTTGATGGCCATCATCAGCTGGTTGCCCAGCTGTTTGTTGAGCTGATCCAATAGCTCACGGCGCATATCGACGACCTGGAGCAGCGCGTCATGCACTTCCGGATTCACGTCGCTGGAATGACCCTCTTCAATTTTGGCGACGAAGTTATCGCTCTGGAAAAGGGCATCACGCTGCTGATTCACGTCAAATTGTTCCAGACGCAAATCCGCAATGCGGTTAGTCATGTCTTCCAGCTCGTCGGCGGACGGCAGCGTCTGCTGCTGCTGGTAGAGAATACGCGACAGCAGGAGGCTACCTTTCAGGACCGCGATCTGTTCTTTGATGTTGCGTTCCGCCTGCAGCGCCCGATCCAGCCAGTTTTTCACTTTAATGTTTTGCTGAACCAGCGAGTTGCCGTTTTCCGTCGCCAGAATCAGACGCTGACTCAGCTGATGGTTAGCCTCAAGCTCCTGTTTCACCAGCGGGTTGGCCTGAATACGGGCTGTTTCGTCCGGCGATACCGCCTCCTGGGCCGTTTTTTCCGTCAGGGTCAGACGCTTACTGTTTACCGCTTCCTGCAGCAGCTGAAGCTGGTGTTCCAGACGATTAATATTCGCCGTGACGTAATCACGCTGTTTCTGGAGCGTGTCCTGCAGCACCGTATTCCCTTCCAGGCTTTTACGCTGCTGTTCAATTTGCGCATTGAGTAATGACTGCTGAACCAGCAGCAGAGTTTGCTGAGTTGGGCGAAGCGTACCTTCCCCCACCGTCGTACCGTTCAGGCGGTTGCGGATCTGCTGCAGCTGCTGAGACGCGGTATACATCGCATTTTGCACGCGCTCGGGCTGGGTTTGCAGAGAGACGAGCTGACTGTTGTAGGTCGCGAGGTCGGACTGCGCGGTTTGCAGATCGTCGAGCAGTTGGGCAACGCGCGACTCCAGCTGACGCAAAGAAAGCGTGGCGAGCGTCTTACGCGTTTCGTCGTCGTTATCGACGTCACTCAGCGCATTCAGCGCTTCCGTGGCCTTGCGCATGTTCTCAGGCGCCTGCGCCACCTTCTGACGAAGCTGGGTGGTTTCTGCTTTAACGCGCTCAATTTTATCAATGTTTTCCAGCGTCTCTGTCAGATCCTGCTGGGTGAGTTTCTCCTGCGGAGAGAGCTCTTTTTGTTTGTTCAGGGTGTCGAGTTGCGACTGAATATCACTGCGTGAGGGGATATCCGTACTGTTATCTGCGCGGGCCCACGAAAGCGGTCCGGTGGAGAAGAAAAACAGCATAGCAAAGAGCAATGCAAAAACAGGATGTTGCGAGCGATTGATGGGCAGCATAGTTGTGAATGATGTCAGCAGATGACCGATAATAGTCCGGCGTGAAGAATATCACGCTCGTCTGAAGCAGAATAGCGTGAACGTTATCCTCTAAGATAAATCCTGGAATGGCTCAGGCGGGTAACGAAGGGGCATCGCTGCGCAGCGTCGGGCAGAACTGACACATTTCCAGTAAAATCGCGACGTAGCTGCGTGCTTCCTGCTTGAGGTCAAAGGAGTCCGGCGCAAAAAGCCAGTTTTCCATCAGGCCCGAAATATAGCTGCGCATCAGGATAGCCGCCCGACGAGTCAGTAAATTAGCCGGTAACAGCTTCGCCTGCATACACTGGGTGAGCGTTTGTTCAATGCGGTCATAACTCTCCAGGCACAAACTACGCTGCGCCTGCTGCACCACCGCCATCTCGCCCACGAACTCGCATTTATGAAAAATTATTTCCATCATTAATCTGCGACGTTCTTCAACTACCGTAGCTTCAAGGATATATACTAATATCTCTCTTAATACTGAGAGTGGATCGTCAGGGAATTTTGCCCGATACTCACTCTCAAGATCGCTAATGCTGGACTCTGAAAGCTCCCAGATTTCACTGAACAGATCTGACTTATCTTTAAAATGCCAGTAAATCGCACCCCGAGTCACGCCAGCAGCCTGAGCAATTTGTGCCAACGAGGTTGATGAAACACCCTGCTGAGAGAACAAACGTATTGCCACATCAAGGATATGTTGTCGGGTTTCCAGCGCTTGTTGTTTAGTTTTTCGTGCCATAGGTGAGTGAATTTACAGGAGTCAGATTTACATACATTTGTGAATGTATGTACCATAGCATGACGATAATATAAACGCAGCAATGGGTTTTTGGACTCAGGACCATTGATCAATTTGAAATCGGACACTCGAGGTTTACATATGAACAAAAACAGAGGGTTAACGCCTCTGGCGGTCGTTCTGATGCTCTCAGGCAGCTTAGCGCTAACAGGATGTGACGACAAACCAGCTCAACAAGGAGCTCAGCAGGCGCCAGAAGTCGGCGTAGTGACACTCAAATCTGAACCTCTGCAGATCACCACCGAATTACCTGGCCGTACCAATGCCTATCGCATTGCGGAAGTTCGCCCTCAGGTGAGTGGCATTATCCTGAAACGTAACTTTACCGAAGGCGGTGATGTGAAAGCCGGTGAGTCTCTGTATCAGATTGATCCCGCGACCTATCAGGCCTCTTATGAAAGCGCCAAAGGCGACCTGGCAAAAGCGCAAGCCGCCGCCAAAATCGCCCAGCTGACGCTGAACCGTTATCAAAAACTGCTCGGTACGAAGTACATCAGTCAACAGGATTATGATACCGCTCTGGCCGATGCCCAGCAGGCTAACGCCGCCGTGGTGGCCGCCAAAGCGGCCGTCGAAACCGCACGTATTAATCTGGCCTATACCAAAGTGACCTCCCCTATCAGCGGTCGTATTGGTAAATCTTCCGTCACGGAAGGGGCGCTGGTACAGAACGGACAAACCACTGCGCTGGCTACCGTGCAGCAGCTTGATCCGATCTACGTTGACGTAACCCAGTCCAGCAATGATTTCCTGCGCCTGAAACAGGAGCTGGCTAACGGCACCCTGAAACAGGAAAACGGCAAAGCCAAAGTGGAGCTAGTGACCAACGACGGTATCAAGTTCCCGCAGGAAGGGACTCTGGAGTTCTCCGATGTGACGGTCGACCAGACTACCGGTTCCATCACCTTACGGGCGATTTTCCCGAACCCTGACAAAAATCTGCTGCCAGGTATGTTCGTTCGCGCGCGTCTGGAAGAAGGCACCAATCCAACCGCACTTCTGGTTCCACAGCAGGGTGTGACCCGTACGCCACGTGGCGATGCGAGCGCGCTGGTTGTCGGGGCGGATGACAAAGTCGAAATGCGCAACATTACCGCCACTCAGGCGATTGGCGATAAATGGCTGGTGACGGAAGGTCTGAAAGATGGCGATCGCGTGATTGTTACTGGTTTGCAAAAAGTTCGTCCTGGTGCGCAGGTCAAAGCACAGGAAGTGAAATCTGACGATAAACAATCTGCTTCGGCCGCTGACCAGTCAGAAAAAACCAAGTCTTAACTTAAACAGGAGCCGTTAAGACATGCCTAATTTCTTTATCGATCGCCCCATATTTGCGTGGGTGATCGCCATTATCATCATGTTGGCCGGGGGACTTGCGATCCTGAAGCTGCCTGTCGCGCAATATCCAACGATTGCGCCACCGGCGGTGACAATTTCCGCAACCTACCCGGGCGCTGATGCGAAAACGGTGCAGGACACCGTCACCCAGGTTATCGAACAGAACATGAACGGTATCGATAACCTGATGTACATGTCATCAAACAGTGACTCAACCGGTACAGTACAGATCACCCTGACCTTCGAGTCAGGTACCGATGCTGACATCGCGCAGGTTCAGGTGCAGAACAAACTGCAGCTGGCAATGCCGTTGCTGCCGCAGGAAGTACAACAGCAGGGCGTGAGCGTCGAGAAATCGTCCAGTAGCTTCCTGATGGTTGTTGGCGTTATCAACACCAACGGCACCATGACGCAGGAGGATATTTCCGACTACGTGGGCGCCAACATGAAGGATGCCATCAGCCGTACTTCCGGTGTGGGTGACGTTCAGCTGTTCGGTTCTCAGTACGCGATGCGTATCTGGATGGATCCGAACAAACTGAACAACTTCCAGCTGACGCCGGTTGACGTGATTAACGCGATTAAAGCGCAGAACGCCCAGGTGGCAGCCGGTCAGTTAGGCGGTACACCACCTGTGAAAGGCCAGCAGCTTAACGCGTCCATTATCGCGCAAACCCGTCTGACCTCCGCCGATGAGTTCAGCAAAATCCTGCTGAAAGTGAATCAGGACGGTTCGCAGGTTCGCCTGCGCGACGTAGCGAAAGTGGAGCTGGGTGGCGAAAACTACGACATCATTGCGAAGTTTAACGGTAAACCGGCTTCCGGTCTGGGTATTAAACTGGCGACCGGCGCTAACGCCCTGGACACCGCCACGGCGATCCGCGCAGAGTTGAAGAAGATGGAACCGTTCTTCCCGTCAGGTCTGAAAATCGTCTACCCGTACGACACGACGCCGTTCGTAAAAATTTCGATTCATGAAGTGGTTAAAACGCTGGTAGAAGCGATTATCCTGGTCTTCCTGGTGATGTATCTGTTCCTGCAAAACTTCCGCGCGACGCTGATCCCAACCATCGCCGTGCCGGTCGTTCTGCTGGGGACCTTTGCCATCCTTGCGGCCTTTGGATTCTCGATAAATACCCTGACGATGTTCGGGATGGTGCTTGCCATCGGCCTGTTGGTGGATGACGCCATCGTAGTGGTAGAGAACGTCGAGCGTGTCATGGCGGAAGAGGGTTTACCGCCGAAGGAAGCAACCCGTAAATCCATGGGCCAGATCCAGGGCGCGCTGGTCGGTATCGCGATGGTACTGTCGGCGGTATTTATCCCGATGGCCTTCTTCGGCGGCTCTACCGGTGCGATTTACCGCCAGTTCTCGATTACCATCGTTTCCGCGATGGCGCTGTCGGTACTGGTCGCATTGATCCTGACGCCTGCGCTGTGTGCCACCATGCTGAAGCCCATTCAGAAAGGCGGTCATGGCGAGCATAAAGGGTTCTTCGGCTGGTTTAACCGCATGTTTGACAAGAGCACGCACCACTACACCGACAGCGTGGGCAACATCCTGCGTAGCACCGGTCGTTATCTGCTGCTCTATATCATCATTGTCGTCGGCATGGCCTATCTGTTCGTTCGTCTGCCAAGCTCGTTCCTGCCTGATGAAGACCAGGGCGTGTTCCTGACGATGGCGCAGCTTCCGGCGGGTGCATCGCAGGAGCGTACCCAGAAAGTGCTGGATGAAGTGACGGACTACTACCTCACCAAAGAGAAAGCGAACGTTGAGTCCGTGTTTGCGGTTAACGGCTTTGGCTTTGCGGGTCGTGGTCAGAACACCGGTATCGCCTTCGTCTCTCTGAAAGACTGGGCGGATCGTCCGGGCGAAGAGAACAAAGTTGAGGCCATCACTGGCCGTGCAATGGGGACCTTCTCGCAGATTAAGGATGCGATGGTCTTCGCCTTTAACCTGCCAGCGATTGTTGAACTGGGTACCGCGACCGGTTTCGACTTCCAGCTGATCGACCAGGGCGGTCTGGGTCACGAAAAACTGACGCAGGCACGTAACCAACTGTTCGGCGAGGTGGCGAAACACCCTGACCTGCTGGTTGGCGTGCGTCCAAACGGTCTGGAAGATACGCCGCAGTACAAGATCGATATCGACCAGGAGAAAGCACAGGCGCTGGGCGTGTCCATCAGCGACATCAATACCACACTGGGCGCGGCCTGGGGCGGTAGCTACGTGAACGACTTCATCGACCGTGGTCGTGTGAAGAAAGTGTACGTGATGTCAGAGGCGCAGTACCGTATGTTGCCGAACGATATTAACAACTGGTACGTTCGCGGCAGCAATGGTCAGATGGTTCCGTTCGCGGCGTTCTCAACGTCACGCTGGGAATATGGTTCACCACGTCTGGAACGTTACAACGGTCTGCCATCAATGGAGATCCTGGGTCAGGCCGCACCAGGCCGAAGCACCGGTGAAGCCATGAACCTGATGGAAGAGCTGGCGAGCAAATTGCCTTCGGGCATCGGCTATGACTGGACCGGTATGTCCTATCAGGAACGTCTGTCCGGTAACCAGGCCCCTGCCCTGTATGCCATTTCTTTGATTGTGGTATTCCTGTGTCTGGCGGCACTGTATGAGAGCTGGTCGATTCCGTTCTCCGTTATGCTGGTGGTTCCACTCGGGGTTATCGGTGCACTGCTGGCGGCTACGTTCCGTGGATTGACCAACGACGTGTACTTCCAGGTAGGCCTGCTGACAACTATTGGCTTGTCGGCGAAGAACGCGATACTTATCGTTGAATTCGCCAAAGACCTGATGGAGAAAGAAGGTAAAGGGCTTATCGAGGCGACGCTTGAAGCGGTACGTATGCGTCTGCGTCCTATTCTGATGACGTCACTGGCGTTTATCCTCGGCGTACTGCCGCTGGTTATCAGCTCTGGCGCGGGCTCCGGTGCGCAGAACGCGGTCGGTACTGGCGTGATGGGCGGTATGATCACCGCGACCGTGCTGGCTATCTTCTTCGTTCCGGTGTTCTTCGTGGTGGTTCGCCGCCGCTTCAGCCGCAAAAATGAAGATGTTGAGCACAGTCATTCGGTAGAACCGCACTGATACCGGTTTCACATCATAAAAAGGCCGCATTAGCGGCCTTTTTCATTTTAAGAAAAAATCATAAAATACGCTTATTGTGTTTTTATTTATTTTCTGCCAGCGTAACAGGACATATCATAAATAACGGATAACGTAATCCGAGAATACAGGATTTTTTTAAATTCATTTCTTCGGTCAGAGGGTTAGGAATATTCCTAATTAAAAGTTCGGAAAAACAGAACTCCGGATTTGAACTTTTTCTTCAGACGCAAACCTAAGCTAATGAAACGTAAGGAAGCTAACAAAACAAGCGTTAATCTGGATAAAAATGTTCCGTTCCGGATGAACATTTGCGTAGAGTCTCGCAGCCTGCGGTTTTATTTGTAATTTTTCGTAATAGCGCGGTGAAATCCAGACAGGAGTGGCTTATAGTTAGGTTATCAGGAACACAGCACTCATGTAGCTAAGTCAGTTGTATCCATCCCGACAATGATGTTCGGTGAGTAATAAATCACTCAGAAGGGGATGCGCTATGGACGAGTACTCGCCAAAACGGCATGATATCGCGCAGTTGAAATTTCTCTGCGAATCCTTGTACCATGACTGCCTTGCCAATCTTGATGAAAGTAACCATGGCTGGGTAAACGATCCAACGTCTGCCATCAATTTACAGTTGAACGAGCTTATCGAGCATATCGCTACCTTCGCACTTAATTATAAAATTAAGTACAATGAAGATAATAAGCTCATTGAGCAAATTGATGAATACCTGGACGACACCTTTATGTTGTTCAGTAGTTACGGCATTAACGCTCAGGATTTGCAAAAATGGCGCAAATCGGGAAACCGACTATTCCGCTGTTTCGTCAACGTGAGCAGAGCTAACCCCGTTAGCCTTTCCTGTTAAAATTATTACAATTACTAAGGTGAATTTATGTCTGAAAAACCACTCACAAAGGTCGATTATTTGATGCGCTTACGTCGTTGTCAGTCAATTGACACCCTCGAACGTGTCATTGAAAAGAATAAATACGAGCTTTCTGATAATGAACTGGCGGTATTTTATTCAGCTGCTGACCATCGCCTCGCTGAGCTAACGATGAATAAGTTATATGACAAAATCCCCACATCCGTGTGGAAATTTGTTCGTTGATCTTTGAAGTGTGTCTGTAGAGTTTCTACGCCACGTTCTAAGCTGTATTTACCTGTCCCGTTATGCTCCCTGTGCGAAAGCCAGGTCTCCGTGTTAAACGCGCTCATCAGCAACAATGTTGTGACTCTGCTCACATCGGCTTTTCGGGAACGTTCCCCTCCTGGCCAGTTGCGATTACCCTTCAGGAATCACATCCAGAGAGGTTTACGATGAGCATTGAAAAACAGAAGATGATTTCAGGTGAACATTACCGCCCGGGTGATGAGACACTACGAGCCGACAGACTGCGGGCACGCCATCTCATCCATCGCTATAACCACACTGCGCCTGATGAAAAAACAGAACGCCAGACCATTCTGGCGGAACTGCTGGGGCAAAGTGAAGGGGCTTATATTGAGCCGAGTTTCCGCTGCGACTATGGATATAACATTTATCCGGGCAAAAACTTTTACGCGAACTTCGATTGCGTGATGCTGGATGTGTGTCCTGTTCATATCGGCGATAACTGTATGCTCGCGCCGGGTGTTCATATTTATACAGCAACCCATCCCCTGGATGCGGAGGAACGTAATAGCGGCGTCGAGTTTGGTAAGCCCGTCACTATTGGCAATAATGTCTGGATTGGCGGACGGGCGGTCATTAACCCAGGCGTTACCCTGGGTGACAACGTGGTCGTCGCTTCCGGTGCCGTCGTGACGAAAGACGTCCCGTCTAATGTCGTCGTTGGGGGTAACCCGGCGAAGATCATCAAAACGCTGTAAGATCCCGGGGGAGTCAACTGTTATGGTCTTTTAGCGCCTGACTGTTACTTTTTTCAGCGGGATGGCTCCCCTAAAATTGGCAGACACCCTGTATTGTCTACACGCATAAAGGCAAAAAATGACCGAGATACAGCGCCTGCTTACCGCCACCATCGACGATCTTAACCTCCGCGAAAAGCGCGATAATCGCCCGCGCTTTAGCATCAGCTTTATCCGCAAACATCCCGGACTGTTTGTCGCAATGTATGCCGCCTGGCTGGCAACGCTTATTGTGATGCTGAAGTCCGAGACGCTGGTGGACTCCGTCTGGCTACTGGTTGTGTTATTTGTCGTCTTTAACGCTTTTTTCTTTTTCGACGTGAATCCCCGCTACCGTTACGAAGATATCGACGTGCTCGATTTCCGGGTCTGCTACAACGGTGAATGGTACAACACGCGTTTCGTGCCTGCGGAGCTTATCGAGAGCATCATGCACTCTCCGGCCGTTGAAACCGTGCAAAAAGAGAAGCTGCAAAAAATGGTTTCCACCAAAGGTCAGCTCTCTTTCTATGATGTCTTTACTCTTTCCCGCCCTGCTGCTGCGTAATTAACGCCTGCAGGCGTCGGATACCCGGCACAAACTGCGAAGCAGAGGTATTGCCATAGCCTAAAACCAGACCGGTTTGCCCCTGCTTCGCCTCCAGGTAGTACCCGCTCAGCGCAGCGGGTGCCAGCTGAAATGCCCTCGCCTTCTCCGCAAGCCTCTGGTCATCAATACCGTCAATCGTCACCGTCAGGTGCATCCCGCCCTCTCCGGCAAGAATACGGTGTGGGGTGTGAAGCGCTGTGCTCAGCGCCTCGCGCAGCTGGCGGTAACGTTTACGATAAAGCCGACGCATGGCAGTAAGATGACGGGCATAGTGACCTTCTTCAATGAACAGCGCGAGGGCGCGCTGCTCCGCACGATGCCCGCCGCGCAGCAGCGAGCCAATGGCAGCGCGCGACGCCTTCGCCAGTGCGGGCGGCAGCACCATAAACCCCATTCTGAGTGACGGAAACAACGTTTTGCTGAAGGTTCCGAGATACACAACAGGGGCGTTATTCACCATTCCCAGCATGGCCGGTACGGGCTCACCGGCATAACGGAACTCGCTGTCGTAATCATCTTCAATGATCCATGCGTTGTGCTGTCGGGCCAGCTCCAGCAACGCCAGCCGCCGCCGAGCGCTGAGCACGCTTCCGTAAGGGAACTGATGCGAGGGCGAAGTGAAAATCAGCGTGGGGGAAGGCGCATTCCGCCCTTCCCAGCACATTCCCTCATCATCCACCGGCATTCCCGTCATTGTCAGGCCGGTTTTGACAAAGGCACTTTTGGCCCCGGCGTAGCCGGGGTTTTCCACCCAGGCAACATCGCCAGGTTCGCTCAACAGTATCGTGCACAAATTAACCCCTTCAAGCGCCCCTTCGGTTATCACTATCTGGCTGGCGTCGCAGTCAATGCCCCGGGAAAGCGCGAGGTGGCGAGCAATCGCCGCACGAAGCGACGGCTCTCCGGCCGGATCGCCATACCCAAGCAGAGCGTTCCCCTCCTCGCGCAAGACGCGATCGTACAATCGCCGCCACAGCGGCAACGGGAAATAGTTGATGGCGGGCGTTCCCGGCGTAAATGCCATGACCGGAGTATCACGCTGCACCGGCGCAGGCAGATGAGTGACCCGTTTTGCCAGCACAACCTCAGGCGCCGGCAATGCCCGGACGCGTGCGCGATGCGCAAATTGAGCAACCTTTGTCCCCTGCCGGTTACGCAGCAAATAGCCTTCAAGCGTAAGCTGGTCCAGCGCCGCGTTAACGGTGTTCCGGGAAACCGCAAGCTGCTGCGCCAGCGTTCGCGAGCCGGATAGCTGGCTACCGGACTGAAGTTTCCCGCTGAGGATGGCCTCTCGCAAAGCCAGATAGAGCGCCCGCTGGAGTGTCTCGTCCCCACGCTTTTTCAGTGCAGCATGGAGCAAAGTATAAAATTCATCACCCGGTATATTCATCTCATCTCCTTGTGGTACCAACAAAACATAGCCAAGTGGTGCTTTTTAAGGAACCAGCAATTCACTAGTCTGAAGCTCTTTTCAACGTCACGGAAATGAAGATGAAGACATTCAATGAGTTTGGACAACCCGTGGGCGACGCCCTTATCGACTGGCAGCCTCGACCCCATCCGTCCCGGGTGGTACTGCAGGGGCGTTTTTGTCGGCTTGAACCGCTGCGCGTGGCGCATGCCGAGGCGCTCTTCTCCGCCTATTCCCTGGCCGAAGACACCCGTAGCTGGACGTGGCTGCTGCGCGAACCTGATGCCACGGCCGCTGAATATGCCAAATGGGTGGCGAGCGTGAGTGACTTATCTGACCCGATGCACTTTGCCGTCATTGATAATCAGACCCAGTCTCCGGTGGGAACGCTGGCCCTGATGCGGATCGATTCGAAAAACGGCGTCGTGGAGGTGGGTCACGTTCATTTCTCGCCCCTGTTGAGCCGCACGCCAATGTCGACAGAAGCGCAATACCTGCTGATGCGGTACGTGTTTGATACCCTGGGCTATCGGCGATACGAATGGAAGTGCAACAGCCTGAACGCACCTTCACGCAAAGCCGCACTGCGCCTGGGTTTTCAGTTTGAAGGGCGGTTTCGCCAGGCGCTGGTCATAAAAGGCCGTAACCGGGATACCGACTGGTTTTCGATTCTCGACAAAGAGTGGCCGGCGCTGGCGAGCGCCTTTGAAGGCTGGCTTGCCACCGACAATTTTACCGCCGATGGCAAACAGAAAAGATCCCTGGAAAGCTGGCGAGAAATACGCGCCTAGCGTCTTTTCTTACGCCCCTGAACCGCCTTAAAGCGCGGATTGGATTTGCAAATCACATATAAGCGTCCCTTGCGTTTGACTATCTGGCAATCCGGGTGACGCTGTTTTGCACTGCGCAATGAGTTAAGCACCTGCATCATTACCCCCGCTTCGCATTAAGAAAACCGCCAAAACGCTTACGGAAGCGCGCCGCGCTGCCATCTGTGGAGAACGTTTTTTGCTTACCGGTATAAAACGGGTGCGATTTCGAAGAAACCTCGATGGTGATGTATGGATACGTTTCACCGTCGAGTTCAATTTCGCGGTCAGTTTTAATGGTTGAGCCGACTTTAAAGTATTCATTGGCACTGGTGTCGTGGAATACCACAGTGCGATACGCTGGATGGATATCGGGTTTCATCATCAATCTCTCATGTTTTGTTATAACATAACAAAATAATATCCAGCCCTTGTTGAAAAAACAACCCCCCTTTTGCCACTGATATTTTACAGGTTTACCTGAGATAAAATAAAAACCAGGCCGCCCACGTGCTATAACTGTATCATTTCGCGGTAAAATCTTTCTCTTCAGGCAGGGAACTCAGCGTCCGGATTTCGACATATGAGAAAGGAAACGACAGCATGAACACCCGACATCTGGTCAGTCTGGTGACTGGCATACTTATCTTTTCTGTGCTGGTTCCCATTTGCCTGAGCATCTGGCTGGCGCATCGCCAGGCGGAAGAGAAATTTGTCGATGCGCTGGATAACTATGCTTCTCGTGTGCTGATACGAACCGACAGGGTCCTGGCTCAGGCAAAAGATGCGCTTAATCATCTGCAAACGTATGACGGCGTGCCGTGCAGCCCTTCGCATTTAAAAGAGATGCGCCGGGCCGCGTTTTCCTGGCGATATGTCCAGGAAGCGATCTATACCGACAACCTGAAACCACGCTGCTCCTCGCTGGAGCAATCCAGCCATGCCTCCCCCTTCCCCCCACCAACGCGCATTACCCGGGATGGTTACAGCGCATGGCTGACGGCGCAAAACGATCTGGGATTTCACCGCTACATGGTTGTGCTGGGCAAAGGCCGCTACCTTGTCATGATCGATCCTGACTCGCTGGTGGATGTGATCCCCTTCGGGGAAATAGCCATCGATGCCGCCCTGGTCGGAACCGCAACACACCGCATTTTTGCCAGCACTAATCCACTCGCGCCGCATATCCGCGAGATGATTCAGGAACGAGAGGGAGACCGCGTCCAGTACAACGGTTCAATGTACGTGATGAAGCCTGTCCCTGAGTTGGGCTTTAACGTCGTGACCTGGGCTCCGCTCAAACCTTTGGCTGATACCTGGCACAGGCAACTCCTTTTCTGGTTACCGTTTGGCATGTTGATAAGTTTGCTCGCCGCACTGTTTGTCTTGCGGATACTGCGTCGCATCCAGTCGCCCCGCAATCGCCTGCTTGACGCCATTAACAGCCGGGATTTTGTGGTTCACTATCAGCCCATCGTGGCGCTCTGTAGCGGGAAAGTGGTGGGGGCAGAGGCGCTGGCGCGCTGGCCTCAGCCAGATGGCAGCAGCCTCTCACCGGATATTTTTGTTCCCCTTGCTGAACAAACCGGGCTCATCTCGCAGCTCACGCAGTTAGTCATTGAAAAAGTGTTTGAAGATATGGGCCACTGGTTGCAACACCACCCCGAACAGCATATCTCCATTAATCTCGCCCCCGCCGATTTGACCTCCGGCAAACTGCCGCCATTGCTGAGTCAGTTAATGAATAAATGGCAAATTCACCCCCGACAAATCGCCCTTGAGCTCACCGAACGCGGCTTTGCCGATCCCAACATTAGCGCCCCGGCTATCGCCGCGCTGCGCCATTCCGGTCACCCTGTCTATATTGATGACTTTGGCACAGGCTACTCCAGCCTGAGCTATCTGCAGGATCTCGACGTAGATACGCTCAAAATTGATAAATCGTTCGTGGATGCGCTGGAGTACAAAAACGTCACGCCGCACATTATTGAAATGGCGAAATCGCTGAAGCTGGCGATGGTGGCGGAGGGTGTCGAGACCGAAGGGCAGCTCGCGTGGCTGCACCGTCATGGGGTGCAGTATGGGCAGGGGTGGTTCTACAGTAAGGCGCTGCCAAAGACGGAATTTATTCTGTGGGCAGAAAATAACCTCGGGAAGTATTCTGACTAAGCCCCGCGGACACAAAATATGGCCGCGGGACTGCCCGTCAGACCGCCTTCTGACGCCAGATGAAGCGATAACGAAGCTGGCGCGTCTGCAGGAGAAATTCCGGCGAGACGCTGGGGCTCCAGGAGTCATCGCCGCCCACGCCCATGTGGAACGCGTCGAGGTTGAGCCAACACCCCGGCTCTTCGCGCAACAGGTGATGATGGGTCGTCTCGCGCAACTGCTGCTGGCTGTAGCGGCTTATTGAGAAGTGGAACCGGCCATTCAGCAGATGCGTTCCTGCCACAAGTTCGCGGGTATCGCAGCGCAAACCATTTTCCGTCGGGAAGATATACGGCGTGTGCATCGCCTCCAGGGGCAATGTCCAGCGCCCCTGCTGTGCCGCCAGCTTTCTGTCCGGGTAATTTTCGTGCGGCCCCAACCCCAGCCAGTGAACGTTTTCCGGCGCTTCGGCGAGATGAACGCTCAGGCCAATCCGCGCGGGTTCCGGGATATCAGACGCCATATCGACCTGAATATCACCATGCAGAACGCCCTGCTCGTCCACCCGCCAGGTTTTACGGCTCAGGAACAGCGCTTTGCCGTGGTACTCCCAGACATGCAGGGTATTGACCACCACCTCGCGAGCATGCTGCTCTGCATCACAGGACAGTACGCGGGAGGTGAGATCGTACATACCCGCTGCTTTCCAGCGTTCAACCCACGCGTTCGGATCGATTTTCGTCGCTTCGCTCACGCCAATGTCATTATCCAACGGCGCGCGGCTGAAGCTATCCGTCACGGGTGAAATCAACAGTGCCACGCCATCTCGCCACCATTGGGTCAGGTTTCCGGAAGTGCAATCGAACTGCCAGCGCTGCTGCTGATGCGTTATCTCCAGCATGAGGTCATGTTGCGTCAACACGGGAGGTTCGCCCGCAGACACTGTCGGCGCAATAAAGAGAGGAACCGGGAGCGGCCACTGCTCCCACGCGCAGCGATGGCCAGCCGGTGACCACGGCGTTGCCCGCGGCTGGCGAACCTCAACATTCAGCCAAACCTCTCCCGGCCCGGCCTTCGGCGCAGGCAGATCGAGCTCCAGACGCTGGGTGCCCTCGGGAGCCATCGCGAGCGTGACCTCGCCCGCGGCCAGCACCTCTCCATCACGTGCAATCGTCCAGCTCAGCACCTCGTTATCGGTGTGGCGGAACAGGTAGCCGCTTTGCACCTCAATCACCAGCGGAGCAGTGCTCACCAGCGTAAAGGTAAAAAACTGCTGGGCGCGCTGCGCTTCGTACAGCGCCGGATGCGGGGTTCGGTCGGGGAATACCAGACCATTGAGGCAGAACTGCCGATCGTTCGGCTTATCGCCAAAGTCTCCGCCGTACGCCCAGAACGCGTTACCCTTTTCGTCTTGCTTCGTCAGGGCCTGATCGACCCAGTCCCAGACAAACCCGCCCTGCAGGCGAGGATGATTGCGAAACGCCTGCCAGTATTTCGCAAACCCACCAAAGCTGTTGCCCATCGCGTGGGCGTATTCGCAGAGGATCAGCGGACGCGTTTCATCCGGCATGCCGATCCATTTCTTGATTGACCATTTAGGTACTGCCGGGAAAGGCTGATCCTGATCGACCCGGGCGTACATCGGGCAGACAATATCGGTCGCTGCCGTATTCGCCCCGCCGCCTTCATACTGCACCGGGCGCGTCGGGTCGGTGGTTTTCAGCCAGCGGTACAGCGCATCGTGGTTCGCACCGTGGCCGGATTCATTGCCCAGCGACCAGATAATAATCGAAGGATGATTTCGGTCGCGCTGCACCATGCGGGTCACGCGCTCGCTCATGGCAGGTAGCCAGCGCGGATCGTCAGCGAGGCGGCTCATCGGCACCATACCGTGCGTTTCGATATTCGCTTCGTCAACGACGTACAGCCCATAACGATCGCAAAGCCGGTACCACAGCGGATGATTAGGATAGTGCGAGCAGCGCACGGCGTTGAAGTTGTGCTGCTTCATGATTTCGATATCGCGACGCATGGTTGCTTCATCCATCACCTGGCCGTTTTCAGGGTGGTGCTCATGTCGGTTAACGCCGCGGATCAGCAGCGGTTTACCGTTGAGCTTGAGCAGGCCATTGCTGACGTCAACGCGGCGGAAGCCAACGTCGCATGCCTCGACCTCGACCACCTCACCCTGCGAGTTGAGAAGCGCAATCGTCAGGCGATACAGTTCCGGCGTTTCAGCACTCCACAGCGCAGGGTGCTCGACGGGGATCGCCACCGTTAACCGCTCAGCCCAGCCGCCGCGCTCGTCCACAATGGCAGAGCCTGGCCGCTGGGTCGCGCTGGCACAGCGTTCACCGTTGCGCCACAGCGTTATCGTGACATCGCACTCCGCGTAGCGAGCGCCTGTCAGCGCGACCGCCACTTTCAGCACCGCGCGGTCCAGCTCAGCGTTCAGGTCCGTCAACACATGGTAATCGGCGATCTGCGTTTCGGGTTTATGCAGCAAAGTGACGTCGCGGAAAATGCCGCTCATCCGCCACATGTCCTGGTCTTCAAGATAACTGCCGTCGCACCAGCGCAGTACCATGACCGCCAGGCGGTTCTCCCCGGCGCGCAGCGCCGCCGAGAGATCGAATTCGGCGGGCAAGCGGCTGTCCTGGGAATAGCCTATCCACTGTCCGTTGCACCAAAGATGAAACGCCGAGTTCACGCCGTCAAAGATAATGCGGGTTTGCCCGCCGTGGAGCCAGGCGTCATCCACCTCAAATGTGAGCGAGTAACATCCGGTTGGGTTCTCTTGCGGAACAAAAGGCGGCGTGACGGGAATGGGATAGGTGACGTTGGTGTAGATGGGCGTGTCAAATCCCTGCATCTGCCAGTTAGACGGCACGGGCATCGCAACGGCGTCCGCGCAATCTTCCGTTACCCATGCCTCCGGGACTTGCTCGGGTGCAGGAAAATAATTAAACCGCCACGCCCCGTTAAGAGAACGTCTGCTGACTGACTCCTCGTCGTTCAGGGCCGAGGATTCATGGCACCAGCTGTGTAACGGCGCATGAGCCGACAGCCGGTTCCACTGGGTAACGCCGGGGTTTTCCCAGTCCCGTCGGGCCAGAATGGCACCGAGCGTCGGTGATAAAGTGTTGGGCATACTAACCTCTTTGCGAAGCGCTCACAATTTTGGTTAACATGCCCTGGCACTGAGCGAGGGTAAAGCATTCCATCGCGGAGCAGCGAGTCAGATCACAAAGTTTTATTTACGCGCAAGCTGCTCTGCCAGGAGAGCCAGGCGTCTGAGCTGCTCCGCCAGATCCTCTTGTTCGGCCTGCTGCGGATGGCGGCGCGCGGTGGAGTGACGGATCACCAGCGTAACCGGCAGCTGAACCTGCCAGCACGCATCGCCCTGGAGGGGGTCCAGCAGCCACGTCACGCTGCGTTCGCCCGCCTGGCGAAACGCCTGGCGAACGGTCGTCAGCGGCGGCGAAAACCAGGCACTGTCGGCCGTATCGTCAAACCCGACTACCGATAGCTGGCCAGGGATCGCTACCCCTTTTTCCGCGCAGGCGCGCATCACCCCAAGCGCCATTTGATCGTTCGCCACCAGAATCGCCTCCGGTAATACCGTACCCGACAGCAGCATATGCCCTTTTTCATAACCGCTGGCCGCGCTCCAGTCACCGTATTCCACGGCAACCGCGTCAAGGCCGGCCTGTGCCAGCGTCGCTTGCCATCCGGCCAGACGCGCACGCGCAGAGACCGAGCTTTCCGGTCCGCTCAACAAAGCAATATGCTGATGCCCCAGCGAAAGCAGATGATCAACGCCCAGACGCGCCCCCTCCTCTGCGTTAAACACGAGGCTGTTTACCTGCGCTGAGGGCGATACATCCAGAAACAGCACCGGAACGGGCGATGCCAGCGCCCTGAGCTGTTCGGCGTGAGGATCGTCAAGCGGCACATTGACCAGCAGTGCTTCCACCCGCTGCGCCAGCAACGCCTGAAGCGCGGCCTGACACTGGTGCGGTTGCTCTACCATGGAAATGAGGACACTCGCCCCCTGTTCCGCTGCCCGGGATTTTACCGCCGAGACGATTTGTGAAGGCGCGTGCAGCGCCAGATCGGTCGTAATAAGACCCAGCGTACGGGTGCGTTTACCCGCCAGCTGTTGTGCCCGCAGGTTAGGCACATAGTGCAGTTCCGCCATTGCCTGCTGCACCTTTTCCCGCGTGCGGGCAGAGACATGCTCCGCGTCGTTAATCACGCGGGAAACGGTCTGATAAGAAACCCCCGCAAGGGAGGCGACATCATAAAGAGTGATTGCTTTCATGCATTCTGGCATCGCGATAGTCGAAGCGACTATTCTGCCACAGCGATGCCGTTAAAACATGTGAGCGCTTCGCAAATTAAACAACCCGTTCCGGCTGAGGAACGTTCTCATTGCGCGACTTCTGGCGGAACCAGGGCATACAGAGCTGAATAAGCGGACCAATGGTCAGGGCATACAGTACGGTTCCTACGCCAAACGTACCGCCAAGCACGCACCCAATCAGCAGGACGGACACTTCGATTGTGGTTCGCACGCTGCGAATGGACCAGCCCAGCCGGGCGTGAATGCCTGTCATCAGACCATCGCGCGGGCCGGGCCCGAAACCGGCACCAATGTACATACTGGTGGCAATCGCGTTCATCACAATGCCCGATACCAGGAAAGCGATTCGCACAGGTAACGAACTCAGCTCGGGGATGAGCGCCATGCTGGCGTCTGCCGCCAGACCGATACAAATCACGTTACTGATCGTGCCGAGTCCGGGCATCTGGCGCAGGGGGATCCACAGCAGCAGCACCGCAGCGCCGGTCAAAATGATCACCGTCCCGATACTCATCCCCAGCTGCAGCCCGACGCCAAGGTGAAATACATCCCACGGATCAACCCCCAGATCCGAGCGAATAAACATCGTGGTAGAGAGGCCATACAGACCCAAACCGACATAAAGTTGTAGCAGACGACGTACCATTTTTTATCTTCTCCCGATAACCAGGCTTTCATCCTGACCTAAAATGGCACTATGATTAATGTCCAGTTTTCAAATAGTGGACTGCATATGTCATCACGCCGCTTTGGAAGTCAGTCTCTGGTACGCCTTTTAGGCCACTGGCAGCAAGCTTCATCCCGCACCCCGCTCTGGCGCCAGCTGGCTGACGCGTTGCGTCTGTTAATCCTTGATGGCCGACTGGCATTAAATACGCGACTGCCGGGTGAGCGTGAGCTGGCTACGGCGCTGGACGTGAGCCGGACCACCGTCAGCAGCGCCCTCGCCCATCTGCGCGAGGAGGGATATCTTGAAAGCCGCCACGGCAGCGGGTCGCGCGTGATCCTCCCGGATACGCGCGCCGTTCCTACCCTTTCAGCGGCGAGTGCCGCACTGGATCTCTCCACTGCCGCCCTCAATGCCGGGCCAGAGATCCACCAGGCTTATACCCACGCGCTGACGGCTATTACCCAGCACCTCTCGCTGACGGGCTATGACCAGCTTGGGCTGCCTGCGCTTCGGGAAGCTATAGCGGCACGCTATACCGAACGGGGTCTTCCCACCCGCGCAGACGAAGTCATGGTGGTCAACGGTGCCGTCAGCGGTTTTGCGCTGATATTGCGGATGTTAACCGGGCCGGGAGATCGCGTCGTGGTCGATCACCCCACCTATCCGCTGGCGATTGCCGCCATTCAGGGGGCGCAGTGCCGGCCCGTTGGGGTGTCGCTGCCGGATACAGACTGGGACACGGATGGTTTTGCCGCCACGCTTGCCCAGACCGCACCGCGCCTGGCTTACCTGATGCCTGATTTTCACAACCCAACCGGGCGTTGTATGGATATCGCCACCCGTCAGGCGATCGCCGATATTGCCGCACAAACCCGCACGACGCTGGTTGTAGATGAAACGATGGTCGATCTCTGGTTTGACTCGCCCCCACCGCCACCGCTGGCATCATTTAACCGGGAGGCAACCGTCATGACATTAGGCTCCGCCGGAAAAAGCTTCTGGGGCGGGCTGCGTCTCGGCTGGATCCGCGCCTCTTCACGTACCATCGCCACCCTCGCCCAGACGCGAGATACGCTTGATCTGGGCTCGCCGCTGCTGGAGCAACTGGCGACGCTGTGGCTTATCAACAATAGCGAACGTTTTCTGCCCGCTCGCCGCAAGATGCTTGCGGAACGGCGCGATCGATGCAGTGAACTGCTGCGTGAACATTTTCCCGAGTGGCGATTCCATGAGGCGGAAGGCGGACTTTCTTACTGGATCGAACTTCCCGGCATGCTGGCGACACAGCTTGCCGCGCGGGCAGAAATCATCGGGATTAACCTGGGAACGGGCACACGGTTTGGCTTATCGGGGGCGTTTGACCGCTTTTTGCGCATGCCCTTCTCGCTGGAGCCAGCGGAAATGGAAGCGGCGTTACTGCGGATTAAACCCTTATGGCGTGTATTACATTCAAATGAGCCAGCCATCAAACGCAGTCTGGTTTAAGAATAAAAAGTTTGAAGGGGATCATAAAATAAAAACTGCTGACTGTAATATATGCAGTCAGCAGTTTTCACTGGACAACAATTAATGTTGCGGAGGAATAGGGAAACCTTTCAGCGAAATAACGAAGTTATCACCGTCTTTCTTTATTTTTGCACCGGTATCACACCAGTCAGACGCAATACGAAAGAACTCATCGCTTCCAACATTCCAGCCAAGACGTACATGCTTCACATAGCCTGAGCGCAAGAGATCGCAGGCCTCGTTGTAGTCACTGGCAGTTGACAGTTGTTGTTTCATTTTCTCTTCTTCAGAAGTTTACGTAGTGCTTTGATTTCTTTAGGAGTAAAAGGAGAAACACTCTCTTCTTCCGTATGCTGATTATCAATATCTTCTTCCGATACTCCCGCCTCTTCTACTGCTTCAAACGCCAGCAGCAGCAGTTTCTCTGTGGTCACGCTTAAATTCTCGTTATTCACTTCCGCATAGTGGCGAAGCCTTTCTTTTAGCGCGTCGTCAATTTTAACATTTAAAACCGCAGTAGCCATGTTTGTCACTTCCCTTCGGAATAAGTACTTTATGTAATACACGAAGTTAACACTGTTATCCAGATTTATATTTTTTTGAATTTTGGTGTTAAATAGACGTCCAATTATAAAATGCCAGTCTATTATTACAGGTTTATGACAATAATATTTCAGCACGATGAAATATATATTACAGCGTATAGGCGTTATAGTATTGTGGAATAATGACTACAGAGAGAGGTAACGCAGGAAGGTTTGTACGAGGCCGTAAATGGGTGGGGGCCCTGCCAGCTACATCCCGGCACCCACGTCGTCTGCCCTGGCTGCTTCCTTCCGGACCTGACCTGGTGAACAGAGTAGCGTTGCGGGAGAACCAACAGAGCCCCCATTGAGAGCGTTGATAACCAACGCGCTGGCGCATTATCCCTGTGCGAAGACCCAATTGCAAGCGACCCGGAACCGGATGCTGGTTTATTGCGCAAACAGACGCAGCAATCAGGGCAATCTTCGTTTACCATGGCTGTCCAGATGATCCCCACAGGTGCAGGTATGGACGAACACGACTCCTTTCCCCAGCGCGTATGGCAAATTGTGGCCTCAATCCCGGAAGGCTACGTCACAACCTATGGTGATGTCGCACAGCTGGCCGGTTCACCGCGCGCGGCGCGACAGGTAGGCGGCGTCCTTAAACGGCTGCCGGAAGGAAGCACGCTGCCCTGGCATCGCGTGGTGAATCGTCATGGTGCCATCTCGCTGACCGGACCGGATCTCCAGCGTCAGCGCCAGGCATTACTGTCAGAGGGTGTGCAGGTATCGGGATCGGGACAGATAGATTTGCAAAAGTACCGCTGGGTGTACTAACCCCTCCCCCGAAGGAGAGGGTGATAGCAACAATTACATCTGGGTCGGTGGGGTTGGCAGGGACGGCTGATTGGTCTGTGGAGCAACCGGCACTTCGGTTTGCTGTACGGGAACCAGATTCAGGTCGACTTTAGTCCCACCGTGGTTAATGGCTTCCTGAACCGTATCGGTAATAAAGACCAGCTTATCGTTGATCGTTACCGCGGCACTCAGCAGGATACGGGCATTCGGCTGTACGTCTGACGGGTTATATGGCAGGACGAAGCTAAATGGCGCCTGCTTACCTTCAGTACGAACCGCACGCTGAGCCAGGACTTTCGACGGCGCGTCGGCCAGAGAAGCATCAGACAGCGTGACCGTTAATACCGCATCCGGCGGTAAAGCGACTCTCTGTTTGATCCAGATGGTACCGGAAACATTAGGCTGCTGAATGGATTGCTGTGAAAGGGTATTAATCCCGTTTGGATCGGCTGCAGGTACCGGCACCTGGGCGCTCTTACCGGCACAGGCGGACAACGCCACCGCAATAGCTACACCACTTAGCATAGGCACGAGTTTCATTGAAGTCTCCTTATCATCAATGCACCAGCGGGATCGATCCCATCCGATGTCGTTTCAATCACATAACGTATTCAAGTGTGGCACAGATCACCGATTAATGCCTGAAAACGTGCCGATATTAAGATTATTCTACCCATCGGACCACTTACATTTCTGCGTTATACTCAGCCTATCTTTCGCTACGGCGTTTATTGAGGACAACTATGAGTCAGGCACTGAACAATCTGCTGACATTACTGAATCTGGAAAAAATTGAGGAAGGACTCTTTCGCGGACAGAGTGAAGATTTAGGCTTGCGCCAGGTCTTCGGTGGGCAAGTCGTTGGACAAGCGCTGTACGCGGCAAAGGAGACCGTCCCGGCAGACCGTCTGGTGCATTCGTTCCACAGCTATTTCTTACGCCCTGGCGATAGCGCAAAACCGATTGTGTATGATGTTGAAGTTCTGCGTGACGGTAATAGTTTCAGTGCCCGCCGCGTAGCGGCCATTCAGAACGGTAAGCCCATCTTCTACATGACCGCCTCGTTCCAGGCACCGGAACCGGGATACGAGCATCAGAAAACGATGCCGCCGGCACCGTCGCCAGACACGCTCAAATCAGAGACCGATATCGCCCGTGCGCTGGCGCATTTGCTTCCGCCACAGGTCAAAGAGAAATTTCTGTGCGATAAACCGCTGGAGATCCGCCCCGTCGAGTTCCATAACCCGATGAAGGGTCACACCGCCGAGCCGAAACGTCAGGTCTGGATCCGCGCCAACGGTACCGTGCCGGAAGATTTCCGCGTGCATCAGTATCTGCTCGGGTATGCGTCAGATTTTAACTTTCTGCCGGTGGCGCTGCAGCCGCACGGCGTCGGGTTCCTCGAAAAAGGGATGCAGGTCGCGACCATCGACCACTCCATGTGGTTCCACCGTCCCTTCAACATGAATGAGTGGCTGCTTTACAGCGTGGAGAGTACGTCGGCATCGAGCGCTCGCGGGTTTGTGCGTGGAGAGTTTTATACGCAGGACGGCGTGCTGGTCGCTTCAACGGTGCAGGAAGGGGTAATGCGTAATCGCGGTTAATAACGTGCGGCCTGATGCCCTCACCCTGGCCCTCTCCCACAGGGAGAGGGAATAAACATTAAAAACGGCAATCGAGATTGCCGTTTTGCTGTTGGTTATGCGTTATACGCATTCTCACCGTGGCTGTTCACATCCAGACCTTCGCGCTCCTGCTCTTCCGGTACGCGCAGACCCACAGTCATGTCCGCCAGCTTGTAGCCAATAAAAGCGACAACGGCAGACCACACCACAGTGATAGCAATACTTTCCAGCTGCACCAGTACCTGATGAACCATAGTGACACCTTCTGCATAGCCCACGCCACCCAGCGATTTCGCGGCGAAGATACCGGTCATGATACAGCCGACGATGCCGCACACACCGTGCACACCAAATACATCGCAAGGGTCATCAACGCGCAGCACGCGTTTCAGTGCCGTAACGCCCCACAGACCTGCAAGACCTGCAACCAAACCTACCAGCAGCGCACCACCGACACCCACATAACCACAGGCAGGCGTGATACCGACCAGGCCCGCGATTGCGCCAGAACAGGCACCCAGCAGGGAAGGTTTACCGCGCACCGCCCACTCACCGAAGACCCAGGAGAGGATCGCACCGGCTGTGGCCACGACGGTGTTCACGAAGGCCAGCGCGGCGATTTCGTTTGCTGCGCTTGCAGACCCGGCGTTGAAGCCAAACCAGCCAAAGTAGAGGATCGCGGTACCGGTAAAGACCATCGGCAGGTTGTGCGGTTTGAACGCTTCTTTACCGAAGCCCACGCGTTTGCCGATCAGGTATGCGCCAACCAGACCCGCTACCGCAGCGTTGATATGTACGACGGTACCGCCCGCGAAGTCCAGCGCGCCGTGCGTTGCCAGCAGACCGCCGCCCCAGACCATGTGCGCAATCGGCACATAGGAGAGCGTCAGCCAGACCACCACAAAGATCAGAACGGCAGAGAAACGTATACGCTCGGCCAGTGCGCCTACAATCAGCCCGACGGTGATGCAGGCGAACGAGCCCTGGAACGCAACGTGAATATACTGGTAGAAGCTGCCCATCAGCGCGGTCAGCTCAATATTTTTCAGCATCACCCAGTCAAAGTTACCGAAGAAGGCGTTGCCGGTGCCAAAGGCCAGCGAGTAACCGTAAACCACCCACAGCACGCAGACCAGTGCGAAGGTCACGGCTACCTGGGTCAGCATGGAGAGAACGTTTTTGCCACGGATCAGACCGCCGTAGAACAGGGCAATCCCCGGAATTGACATGAACAGCACCAGCGCGGTGCTGATCATCATAAAGGCGTTATCGGCTTTATCTGCCACCGCAGGGGCAGCCAGCGCGAGGCCCGGCAGCAGTGCCAGCGAACCCAGACCCGTTTTAAGTGTTGCTATCTTCATTTTCTCGATCCCTATCACTGTGTGCCAGGAGTTACTTACAGTGCCGCTTCGTCAGATTCGCCGGTACGAATGCGAATGACGCGCTGCAGTTCGGCAACGAAAATTTTGCCGTCGCCAATTTTGCCTGTGTAGGCCGCTTTGCTAATGACATCAATGACTTCATCAAGCTGATCGTCAGCAATCGCGACATCAATTTTTACTTTTGGCAGAAAGTTAACGCTGTATTCCGCCCCGCGGTAAAGCTCGGCATGACCCTTCTGACGACCAAAGCCTTTCACTTCGGTGACAGTCAGTCCCTGAATACCCATGGAAGACAACGCTTCACGCACGTCTTCGAGTTTGAATGGTTTGATTACAACCGTAACCAGCTTCATAGATCCCCTCCAGTCAGAATTCGGTAATGGCCGCAGCTTACGCAGAAGGTATTGCAAGGGGTGTGCCAGAAATGAAAACCAGAAGGAACTGCGGTGCAAAGAGCGCTACACGGCCTTGATAAACGAACCGGTGAAAAAAAACGCACCATGCCGGTGCAGGGTGCGTTTCCGTTTTGCACCAACAGGAATGACTGTTAGCGCGTCGCCTCATTTTGGTGCATCAGGCGCTCAGCGATTCTTCCTCACGCACGCTTGCCGCCAGCTCTTCGCCTGCCAGCTGAAGCTGATACATCTGCCAGTAACGTCCCTTGGCTTCCAGCAGTTCACGGTGCGTACCCCGTTCAACGGCCTGGCCGCGATGTAGCACCAGAATGGTATCGGCATCAACGATGGTGGAAAGACGGTGGGCAATCACCACCAGCGTCGTATGGTCACGCACGGCCGACAGCGCCTGCTGGATGGCCTGCTCGGTACCGGAGTCAATACTGGCTGTCGCTTCATCCAGAATCAGAACCTGCGGCGTTTCAATCAACACCCGCGCCAGGGCGAGGAGCTGTTTTTGCCCGACGGAGAGATTGTTCCCCTGCTCGCCCAGCTTCGTATTGATCCCCTCACTAAACCCGCGCGCCAGATCCGCCAGCTGCACTTTTTCCAGTACCTCCCAGACCTGCTCTTGCGTGTAGTCCCGCCCCAGGGTCACGTTCGCATAGAAGGTATCGGCCAGGACGACCGGATCCTGCTGCACCATCGCGACGCCTTTACGCAACACGTTGTGGCTAAGAGACGCGAGCGGACGTCCGTCGATCCGGATTTCACCGTGCGTAACCGGGTAGTACCCCATTAACAGGCTGGCGAGGGTACTCTTACCGCTTCCCGTATGGCCCACCAGCGCCACGAAACCACGCGACGGAACATCAAGTGAGATATCCTGCAACACCAGCCGGTCTTCGCGATAGGCAAACGAGACATTATCAAAATCAATGGCACCGCTTTGCAAAGGTCGCTCATCGTTGCCGTAGGCCTGTCGCGGCCTGTCCATCAGCTCGAACACACGCTCACCGGCGACCACCGCCTGTTGCAGCATAGACTGCTGGGTGGTGAGCTCGATCAGCGGTTCGTTAAGGCGCCCCAGATAGCTAATAAAGGCGTACAGCACCCCCACTTCAATCGTACCGTTAGCGCTCAGCCCAAACAGCATCAGGAGACCGCAAAGCACCAGCGCAGAGAAAAGGCTCAGCAGCGGACGCAGCAGAAAACCGTCAAGCCGCAGCGTCTGCATGCGTGCCATATAGTGCGAGCGGCTGGCTTCGCCCATCCGTTCACCAAAGCGCGCCTGCTGGCGGAACTGCTGGATAACGCTCATGCCGTTGATGACTTCGTTGAAGCCATCGTTGATGTCGGCCAGATAGGCTCGTACCCGACGCACGATTGGCGTGCTGTAGCGCTGGTAGATGACCATGACGATCAGCACCGCCGGGAAGATCGTGATCGCCACCAGCGCCATGCGCCAGTCGAGACTGAACATTGCCACCAGCATCGCACCAATCAGCGCCGCGCTGCGGAGCACCGTCGCCACCACGGTGACGTACAGATCGCGGATCACCTCGGTATCGTTGGTTACCCGGGAGATAACCTGCCCGACCGGCTGAATATCAAACTCGCTGAGCGGCTGGCGAAGCGCGGCGTCCATTACATCCGTACGCAGCTGCTGAACGACACCGACGGCTGCGCGGTTAAACAGCAGCGACTGCGCATAGTGCAGCCCTGCAGCCGTCAGCTGTAACCCAACGTAAGCGACGCCTAAACCCGCCACCAGCCCCAGGGGCAGGTAGCTTTTGGCGACCATATTGTCGATAAAGTAACTGATGAGCAGCGGCCCGCTCACTTCTGCAATCGCCGCTATCCAGAGTAAAAGCACGGCCACGGACAGCGGTTTACGCCACGGCGAGCCGTAGGCCAGCAGACGTTTGAGCGTCGGCCACATCGTTCCGAGCTTACGCATTAGCGGCCTCCTCATTCTGTTCGGGGGCATCGTCCAGCGCCGCTTCAAGCTGTTGATAGCGATACATATCGCGATACCAGCCCGGTTGCTCAACAAGATTTTCATGCTGCCCGCGCTGGGCAATGTGCCCGTGCTGCAATACCAGAATTTCGCTGGCTTCGGTCAGCGCCGACAAACGGTGAGCGCTGATAATCACCGTGCGACCGTCACCCCACTGACGCAGGTTATGCAGGATCTGGTGCTCGGTACGGCCATCCACAGCGGAGAGCGCATCATCCAGGATCAGGATTTCGGCATTCAGCAGCAGCGCACGGGCAATCGAAATACGCTGTTTCTGCCCGCCGGACAGCATGACGCCACGCTCTCCGACTTCCGTTTCGTACCCCTGCGGCAGACGCAAAATATCATCATGCACGCTGGCTAAACGCGCCACATGCTCGATCTCCTCCTGCGTCGCCGCAGGGCATCCGAGGGCGATGTTATTCGCCACGGTGTCCGAAAATAAAAACGGCGTCTGGCTGACCACCGCCAGGCGGCCACGCCACTCATCCAGCAGCAGGTTCTTCAGGGGGATATCATGGAAACGAATATCCCCTTCGGTGACGTCAAAGTGGCGCTGGAGCAGAGAGAGGACGGTACTTTTTCCGGCCCCCGTCGGACCACAAATACCCAACATCTGGCCGGGCTGAAGCGTAAAGCTAACGTTCTCCAGTACCGGATGCGCCGTCTGCGGATAGACAAATTGACGGACGTCGACCTTCATTACGCCACGCCCTTCCGGGACCGCTTCGCTGCCGTCAGTCACCACCGGCGCTTCGGCCAGCATGGCGCGAATGCGGCTGTAGGCGGCGCTGCCCCGCTCCACAATGTTGAACATCCAGGCTAAAGCCAGCATCGGCCAGATCATCAGCCCGAGATACATCGCAAAACTGGTCAATTGTCCCAGGGTTAACGTCCCCTGTACCACCATCCAGCTACCGCCTCCGATAGCCAGCAGGTTAGCCATGCCAATCGCAACATAGATTGTCGGGTCAAAACGGGCGTCAATGCGCGCGACGCGCATGTTCTTCGCCCCCGTGTCTGCCGCATCGGCGGCAAACAGCGCGGACTGCCGGTCCTCCAGACCAAAGGCTTTGATCATGCGAATGCTGGTCATGCTCTCCTGAGTGCGATCGTTCAGAGACGAAAATGCCGCCTGCGCCAGTTTGAAGCGCTCGTGCAGCTGTTCGCCGTAGCGATTGATCGCCAATGCCATCAGCGGCATCGGCAGCAGCGCCAGAAGGGTCAACTGCCAGCTGATCTGCGTGGACATGACAATCAATACCGCACAGCCCATCACCAGCGAATCCACCAGCGTTAATACCCCTTCTCCGGCGGCGAAGACCACGCGATCAACATCGTTCGTGGCTCGGGCGATGAGGTCCCCGGTGCGATGGCGCAGATAAAATTCGGGATGCTGTCGGCTCAGCTGGCGGTAAAAATCTTCACGCAGCTCAACGGCCAACTGATAGGACGCACCAAACAGCAGCACGCGCCAGACGTAGCGCAGGAGATAAACAATGACGGCCGTCAGCACCAGCGTGCCGACCCACATCAACACCCGTGCGGTGGTGTAATGCTGTTCGGTGACGCCATCCACGACGTACCCCACCACTTTCGGCGGGATCAGCTGCAGAATGGCAATGATAATAAGCAGGGCCACTGCACCGAGGTAGCGTTGCCACTCCCGACGAAAGTACCAGCTTAATTGGGCAAATAATCGCACGCGGTTTGTTCCTGAAGGTTTTTTACGAAGTTATTCAATGGGTAAGGCTGTGGTGTACTTAATCTGTTCCATGGCGAAGCTTGAGGTAACGTCTGATAAGCCCGGGACGCTGTTCACCAGCCGCTTGTAGAAGTCATCATAGCGCTTCATGTCTGCCACCTGGACGCGCATCAGGTAATCGTACTCGCCGGCCATTCGCCAGAAACCGAGCACCTCGGGCATCTCAGAGACCTGAGTAACAAAGCGGCAATACCACTCGCTGCTGTGGTGCTGGGTTTTAATCAGCACAAATGCCGTCAACCCAAGCCCCAGTTTTTCGGGATCGAGCAGCGCGACGCGCCCCAGCAAAATGCCATCATCTTCGAGCTTCTTAAGGCGCTTCCAGCACGGTGTGGTGGTCAGATTAACGGCATCTGCCAGCGCCTGCAAAGAGAGGGTACAGTCACTTTGCAGCAAGGAAAGGAGCTTACGGTCAATTTTATCTAGCATACCCACCTCACAGAGAAAATTTTTCTCCCTTCATTCTATTTTAAAGGCCAGATAGCAACAATTTTTTCTGTGCTTTTCGCTATGCTGGGCACAAAATGACAAACGGATAATTACGATGAATAGCACCTGGGTTAAACATGCCATCAGCGAAATCAATGCCGACTACCAGCGTTCGGCGGATACCCACCTGATCCGCCTTTCCCTGCCGGGATTTGACGGTATTCAGCTCTATCTGAAGGATGAAAGCACCCATCCGACCGGCAGCCTGAAGCATCGCCTGGCGCGCTCACTGTTTTTATACGGTTTATGTAACGGCTGGATCAAAGAAGGCACTCCCATTATTGAATCCTCGTCCGGTTCAACCGCCGTGTCCGAAGCCTATTTTGCCCGCCTGCTGGGCCTGCCGTTTATCGCGGTGATGCCCTCCTGCACTGCAAAACGCAAAATCGAGCAGATCGAATTTTACGGCGGTCGCTGCCACTTCGTTGAGAGTGCCTGCGAAATCTACGCCGCCTCTGAAATGCTGGCCCGTGAGCTCAACGGCCACTATATGGACCAGTTTACCTTCGCCGAACGCGCAACGGACTGGCGCGGCAATAACAACATCGCTGACAGTATTTTCCGCCAGATGACCCACGAGCCGCACCCCGTGCCGTCGTACATTGTGATGAGCGCCGGTACCGGTGGCACCTCAGCCACCATAGGACGCTACATTCGCTGTCAGGGCTACGATACCCAACTGATGGTGGTTGACCCGCAAAACTCGGTGTTCCTCGACTACTGGCAGAGCCGCGATGCCGATCTTCGCAGCCCGTCAGGCAGTAAAATTGAAGGAATTGGCCGCCCGCGCGTGGAACCGTCATTCATCCCGGATGTAGTGGATGAAATGCTGCGCGTGCCGGATGCCGCCAGCGTGGCAACCGCACACTGGCTGGAAACCCAGCTTGGCCGCAAAGTCGGGGCATCGACAGGCACCAATATGTGGGGCGCACTGCATCTGGCGGCACGCATGCGTGAGGAAGGGCGTACCGGCTCCATCGTCACGCTGCTGTGCGACAGCGGCGAGCGCTACCTTGAGACCTACTACAATGCAGAATGGGTACAGGCTAACATCGGCGACATCACGCCGTGGAAAGTGCAGATTGCACAGCTGCTGAAATAAAAAAAAGCCAGACCGACGTCTGGCTTGCTGGAAGGCGCTCGCTATTCGGGGGAATAAGGGAGGTTGTTGTTGTCCAGCCAATGAGTCAAAAAATGGGACACCGCTTCGTTACCGCAGTGTCCGATAACGGGCAGATGAGGAAGCTCGGCAATCAGCTGCGGCATCGCATTCCCCATAATCAAGCCGCGCCCCACGCTGCCCAGCATCTCTCGGTCATTCATGGCGTCGCCAAATGCCATACAATCCTGCAGCGTTAAGCCCAGATGGTCGCTCAGTACCGCCAGGGCGGAACCTTTGTTACAGCCCACGCGTAATACTTCCAGACAATCTACCGCCGAGAAGGTCAGATGCGCCCGGTTGCCGAGCGCCTCATTTAACTGGATGCGCAGGCGTCGCAGATCGTCGTGATCGCCACAGAAGCAAATCTTGGTCACCGCGTGGGCGGGGATCCGGCGCAGATCGATAAGCTGATATTTAAAACCGCTATAGACATGCGCATGCAGTAACTCGGGGATTTCGCTTCCGGTAAACCAGCCTTGATCGTTAAAAACGTGGACACTGGCCTGTGTGTCCCAGGTGCTGTGCAGGACGATATCCGCCACTTCCGGGTTAAGATCCTGACGGTGCAGTACCTCCCCTTCGACGGTGTGAATGCGCGTTCCGTTTCCGGTGATCAGAAAAGCATCAAGAGAAAACGCGCCCAGTAAATGGCGCATCTCCAGAACATGTCGGCCGGTGGCAAATGTCAGAGTGACATCTCGCTCGCGCAGGCGCTTCAGGGCACTCAGCGTTTTCTCTCCCAGACGGTGATCCGGCATTAACAGCGTGCCGTCCATATCAAATGCAGCGAGGCGGGCCATGATGACTCCTGAAATGTGATGCGATTAGCTTGTGCATCAGTATCAGGTGAGATATACGGAAGTAATAGTGAATAGATGATAATTATTGTTCCGGGTTTCTATGCGTCAGCTTAACCGTCTTAACCAGTATCACCGTTTATGGCAGCCGTCCGAAGGTGCGACGCAGCAGGTCACTATCAGCGAGCTGGCAGCCCGCTGTTTTTGTAGCGAGCGGCATGTCCGAACGCTGCTGCGTCAGGCTCAGGAGGCGGGCTGGCTGAGCTGGCGCGCGCAGTCTGGTCGCGGCAAGCGCGGCGAACTGACGTTCCATGCCACCCCGGAGTCCCTGCGCAATATGATGATGGAAGAAGCGCTGAAGAGCGGACAGCAGCATAACGCGCTGGAGCTGGCCCAGCTTGCGCCTGACGAGCTGCGTTCGTTACTGCATCCGTTTTTGGGTGGGCAATGGCAAAACGACACGCCGACGCTGCGCATCCCCTACTATCGCTCGCTGGAACCCCTTCAGCCGGGTTTTTTACCGGGCCGGGCCGAGCAACATCTGGCAGGACAGGTGTTCTCAGGCTTGACGCGATTTAACGGTAACAGCAGTGAACCCACCGGCGATCTGGCGCATCACTGGGAGGTCTCTGCTGACGGGCTGCGCTGGCATTTCTATATTCGCTCCACGCTGCACTGGCATGACGGCGATAAAATAGAAACGGCGCAACTCCAGCGAAGCCTGACGGCGTTGTTAGCGCAGCCCATCATGCGAACGCTTTTTCAGAGCGTCTTGTCTGTCGAAACCACACATCCGCAATGTCTGACGTTTGTTTTACATCAACCGGACTACTGGCTGGCGCACAGGCTGGCAACCTACTGTAGCCGTCTGGCGCATCCCGATCGCCCGGTCGTCGGCAGTGGTCCCTTCCGGTTGACCCTCTTTGAGCCCGACCTGGTACGCCTGGAAAGCCATGAGCAGTACCACCTGAGTCATCCGCTGCTTAAGGCCATCGAGTACTGGATCACTCCCCAGCTTTTTGATTACAGGCTGGGTACCAGCTGTCGCCACCCGGTGCAAATCGCCATTGGCGAGGCCGATGAGCTCGAAAGCCTGCGGCTGGTGAGCAGCAGCACCAGCCTGGGCTTCTGTTATCTCACGATGAAACAGAGCGCGCGGCTGAGTGAGATCCAGGCAAAGCGGCTGATTAATATCATTCATCTCTCCAGGCTTCTGCACACGCTTCCGCTCAACGAAGGGCTCATCACGCCAACTCATGAACTGCTTCCCGGCTGGACAATCCCGGAATGGCCTGATTTAACGGACATTGCCCTCCCTGAGGCGTTGACGCTGGTTTATCATCTGCCCGTTGAGCTTCACACCATGGCCAGCCAGCTGAAGGAGTACCTCGCCCTGCAGGGTTGTGAATTGACCGTCATCTTTCACGACGCGAAGACGTGGGATGGATGCCAGCAGCTTGCCGATGCAGACATCATGATGGGAGATAAGCTGATTGGCGAAGCGCCAGCGTATACGCTTGAGCAGTGGCTCCGCTGTGATGCGCTTTGGCCGCATGTGTTAAGCGCACCGGCTTACGCCCATTTGCAAGCCACGCTGGATGCGGTGCAGGCCCAAGCCGAGTCCCGGGACCGGCACGCGGGGCTGCAAGCCATTTTCAGCCGCTTAATGGAGAACGCGGTGTTGACGCCGCTCTTTAATTATCAGTATCAAATCAGCGCGCCGCCAGGCGTAAACGGGATACGCCTTAACACCCGCGGCTGGTTTGATTTTACCGAAGCCTGGCTGCCTGCCCCCAAATCGTGAAGAAGCTGGTCGCCGCCGTAGCCAGGCGGTAACATAACGTTTTTACCGTAACTGTTGAGATGATTTATGAAACGTGCCGTCGTCGTGTTCAGCGGAGGACAAGACTCTACTACTTGCCTGGTTCAGGCCCTTCATCAGTATGATGAAGTTCACTGTGTGACCTTCGATTATGGTCAGCGCCACCGCGCTGAAATCGACGTTGCCCGTGAACTGGCCCTCAAACTGGGGGCACGCGCGCACAAGGTGCTGGACGTTACGCTGTTAAATGAACTGGCTGTCAGTAGCCTCACCCGCGACAGCATTCCTGTACCGGATTATGAACCCGATGCCAGCGGCATTCCGAATACCTTCGTACCGGGCCGCAATATTCTGTTTCTGACCCTGACGGCGATCTACGCCTACCAGGTGAAAGCCGAAGCGGTAATCACCGGCGTATGCGAAACAGACTTCTCCGGCTACCCTGACTGCCGTGACGAATTCGTGAAAGCATTAAACCACGCCGTCAATCTGGGCATGGCGAAAGAGACGCGCTTTGAGACGCCGTTGATGTGGCTGGATAAAGCCGAAACCTGGGCCCTGGCGGACTACTGGGGCAAGCTGGATCTGGTTCGCAGTGAAACCCTCACCTGCTATAACGGCATCAAAGGCGACGGTTGCGGCCAGTGCGCGGCCTGTAATCTTCGCGCTAACGGGCTGAACCACTATCTGGCCGATAAAGTTGGCGTGATGGCCGCAATGAAGCAAAAGACCGGGCTTAAATAACGCTACTTAACCGTGCTGTCGAACAGTTTTACGCCGGCAGCACGGGTCACTTTCATTAGCGTCGTCAGCGTTGGGTTGCCGTTGTCAGATAAGGTTCGGTATAACTGTTGGCGGGACAGACCGGATTTGGCGGCAATTTCACCTATGCCACCGCGGGATTCGATGACCTGACGGAGTGCAATGAGATAGGCAGGGATCCCCTGGTCTTCATAGATCTCCTCCAGGGCTGTTTGCAGATAAAGCTGAGCACAGGAGGGATCCTCACGCAGCATTTTCACAACAGCATCATGGTGACTAACAGAACTTGAATATTTTCGTTCAGCGGCACTCATCTGATTATCCTTTTGATTGATGATCGTTCCAGAAGTCTATCGCCAGTTGAATATCTGCTTTCTGGCTCTTTTTGCCACCACCCACAAGTAACAATAAAACCTGCCGATTTTCTACCGCAAAATAGATCCTGTAGCCGGGACCACTGTCGATGCGCATCTCCCAGATACCTTCCCTGAGATATCGGTAATCGCCAAAATTACGTTTTATCGCACGGTTAACCCGTACAAGGATCCGGAAAACAACATCCGGATCCTTTCGCTTCATCTTCGCTACCCACTCCTCAAATGGCACTTTTCCGTCACGGGTACGGTAGCGTTCAACAACGTAGTCCCTGTCCATGATTCTATCCCTGGAAAAACGTTTTGTCTTTTATAAAAGACAAAATTTCTAAACGATCATCAGCTCCAGCTTCTCCCGCAACGCCCCTTCCAGCGGCAGAGCCTTCTGGGTTTTCAGATCGATACAGACAAAGGTGATCAGTGCATCAGCCACCACCTCCCCTTCAGGATCGAGCGTCACCACCTGGCTTAATACACCACTCTTGCCGTTGAGCTGTTGCACCTGACTGGTCACCGTGAGTACATCACCCAGCACAGCCGGGCGGCGGTAGTTGATGTTGATATTGACGACCACGAACGCGATGTTATGCGCGGTCAACCACTGAAAGCTTTCGCTGTTTTCCAGCCCGTCCCAGCGCGCTTCTTCAAGGAACTCAAGATAGCGGGCGTTGTTAACGTGCTGGTAAACATCAAGGTGGTAACCACGTACTTTGATTTTTGTCTGCATAGCGCAATAGCCTTTACTGTTGTTATAGGATCAGAGGTCATAACTGGTATGACCTCTTTATCCTGGCAAATTATCGCCGCAGTGCAAGTAATTGTGAGATTACAACGTCAGGTGTGAGAGGTTACGCTCCACCAGCGCGCTGCCCATGCCCGGAACCTGTTTGAGGTCGTCAACAGTTTTGAAAGGACCATACTCTTCGCGGTAGCTGACGATGGCCTGGGCTTTTTTCAGGCCGACACCATTCATTGCGCGGGCGAGATCTTCCGCAGAGGCCGAATTGATACTGACCCGCGTACCGTCATCATCCGCCGTTTTACCGGCATCAGCCGCTTTGGATTGTCCTTGCACTGACGCTGAGGCGTCAGACTTGCTCTGCACCGTCTGTGCTTTGGCAGCGGGCGTCGCGGCCAGCGCGCTCGTGGTCATCCCGGTGGTTGCAATAGCCAGCGCAATTAACAGTGCTTTGATTCCACATTTCATGCTGTTTTCTCCTTGTTTGTTGACAGCCACGTCACGATAGCCGCCCGGAAAAACAGCTACAAACAGCAGATTGCAGAAATGGAAAAGGCCGCGAAAGCGGCCTTTAGTTTTTGCAGAGCGTTACGAAAATCTGCGAGCAGAGACGTAATTATTGCTGCTGAGTCATCACATCGCCCAGCTTGATTTTGGCGTCTTTACGCAGGTTGCTCATCATGGCTTCGAAAGCAATCTGAGCATTGTTCTGGGTAATGCCCTGAACCATCGCCTTCTTCTGCGCTTCTGGCAGGGTACCGGCTTTTACTTCGTCCAGCGCCAGCAGAACAACGTTACCCTGCATATCGGTGGTGGTGCCGAAGCTTGGTTTGTCCTTCGCCGGCAGAGTCAGGCCAAACGCAGCCTGGCTGATGGGGTCCTGACCGGTACGGCTCAGCGTTTTCGCTTCACCGAAGCTCAGGCCTGCCGCTTTCAGCGCATCGTCTTTGCCCGCTTTCAGATCAGCCAGAATCTTCTCAGCATCCAGTTTCGCCTGCTGTTCCGCTTTGTTGTGCTTAACCTGAGCGGCAACCTGATCCTTCACTTCTGCCAGCGGTTTGACCGCTTCCGGCTTGTGCTCGCTGACGCGCAGCACGAACGCACGGTCACCGTCGACGGTAATGATGTCAGAGTTGCTGCCTGGCGTGCCGTTCTCGCCCACCAGACCACCGTTAAAGATGGCGTCTGAAACCGGTTTAAAGTTCAGCTCTTCCGGCAGGTTATCACGACCAAACCAGCCCGTCTCAACCGCTTTCACCCCAGCAGCCTGCTCTGCACCCGCCAGCGATTCGTTGTCGTTGCTGGCGGCATCGCTCACCTTCTGTTGAAGTGCGTAGTAGGCATCCAGCGCTTTTTCCTGTTTCACTTTCGCCGCGATATCATCACGAACGTCAGCCAGCGGCTTGGTTTTCGCCGCGGTGATGTCGTCCAGACGCGCGACCAGGAAACCAACGGAAGACTTAATGACACCAGAAAGCTGGCCTTTCTCTTTCAGACCCGCATTTTTCAGTTCGTCCGGCGTGGTTGCGTCTTCCAGCCAGCCCATATCACCGCCGTTTTTGGCAGAGATAATATCGGTGGATTTTGCTTTCGCGAGGGTGGCGAAATCAGCCCCTTTATTCAGCTCATCCAGTACCGCTTTGGCGTCAGCCTCGGTTTTAGTCTGAATCACGCTGTAGCGGTTACGCTGCGGCTGAGTGAACTGATCCTGATGCTGATCGTAGTAAGACTGAATTTCTGTATCAGACGCCGTTTCCTGCAGCCCGGCAGCATCCAGCTTGATGTAGCTCACGCGGAACTGCTCTGGAGAAACGAAGGTATTTTTGTTCTGCTCGTACCAGGCGTTCAGTTCCGCGTCGCTGACCTGCTGTTTGGCCGCCAGGGCGTTAACATCAATGGTCGCTTCACGGACAACGCGCTGCTGCGCCACCAGCGCGGCAAGCTCTTCCGTCTCACCTTTGAGCATGAAATCGGTGCCCACAACGGCATTGATAAGCTGCTGAGTGGTCAGTTGGTTACGCAGCGCCTGAGCGTATTGGTCGGCCGTCATGCCCATCTGGTTGACGATGCTATTGTAACGGGCGTTGTCGAATTTACCGTTTGACTGGAATGCCTGAGTGGCGAAGATCGCTTTTTTCACCTGCTCATCGCTGATGCCAAGGCCCAGCTTTTTGGCATACTGATCCAGTAACGCTTCGTCGATAAGACGGTTCAGCGTCTGTTGGCGCAGGGTCTTCATATACCCTTCATTCGCCGCCAGTTCAGAGAATTGGTCGCCCAGCTGTTGCTGCATACGGTTACGTTCACCGGCAAAAGCATTCTCGAACTGACCACGGCTGATCTCCTGGCCATTCACTTTTGCGGCATAGTTCGCGCCACCGCCAATAAGGTAACTGCTCACGCCGGTCAATATGAACGACACGATAATGATACCGAAAATAATCTTGAGCACGAGACTGTTAGCAGCCGTGCGTAAGCTGTCCATCATGGTGTAACAACACTCCGCTGTAGGTGACTGGTTACCTGACGCTGACGGAAAATCCTGGCCGTCGCGCGTAAAGGCGTATTGTGACAAGAAAACGGGGCGATTGTCAGCCCACAACTCGCATAAACTCGCACAAATCAGGTCTGGACAAACAAAAAAGGCACATCAAATGATGCGCCCTTGTACTTTCCGGCTTCCCTGAAACGGGAAAGCAATCAATTTACTGCGTCTTTCAGCGCTTTACCTGCACGGAAACCCGGCACTTTAGCAGCAGCAATGGTGATCTCTTTACCGGTCTGAGGGTTGCGGCCAGTACGGGCAGCACGCTCTTTAACAGCAAAAGTACCGAAGCCTACCAGTGCAACGTCGTCTCCAGCCTGCAGAGATTCAGTAACAGAAGCAATTAATGCATCTAACGCACGTCCAGCTGCAGCTTTAGAAATATCAGCACCAGCAGCAATTTTGTCAATCAGTTGAGATTTATTCACTGTTCTCTTCCTCTCTTTATAATTTATATCGCGTCTGAGTCCTTCACAACGCGACCGCGCAGCAGTTATATCAGGCCTGCCATGACCTTACAACACCCGTTGTTGATGGCTGACCTAATCAGCAATCTAAATTAGCTATACAAAAAAAGGCTGGCAAGTGCGAAATGCCTTACCAGCCTTGTTTTTATTGACGCTCTTTGCGCGAGGTCACTATTTTGCGGTTACAACCTGCATTCCGGACGGTTCATTCTGCAATGCGAGAGTAAGAACTTCCTCAATTCGCTTAACAGGATGAATCTGCAGATCGGCAATTACGTTGTCCGGAATCTCTTCCAGATCGCGTTTATTCTCGTAAGGAATCAATACGGTTTTGATCCCACCACGGTGTGCCGCCAGCAGTTTTTCTTTTAACCCGCCGATAGGCAGAACCTGACCACGCAGAGTGATTTCACCGGTCATTGCCACATCAGCGCGTACCGGGTTGCCTGTCAGACAGGAGACCAGCGCCGTACACATGGCAATACCCGCGCTTGGACCATCTTTCGGCGTCGCCCCTTCCGGGACGTGAACGTGGATGTCGCGTTTTTCGTAGAAATCCGGGTTAATACCCAGTTTTTCCGCGCGCGCGCGCACCACGGTCAGCGCCGCCTGAATGGACTCCTGCATCACTTCACCCAGCGAGCCGGTGTAGGTCAGCTTGCCTTTACCCGGCACGCAGGCGGTTTCGATGGTCAGCAGATCGCCGCCCACTTCCGTCCATGCCAGACCGGTCACCTGGCCTACGCGGTTTTCGTTATCCGCACGACCATAGTCAAAGCGCTGAACGCCCAGGTAGGCATGCAGATTGTCGCCGTTGATCACAATGTGTTTCAGGCTCTTATCCAGCAGCAGCTGTTTCACCGCCTTGCGGCACAGTTTAGAGATTTCACGCTCAAGGCTACGCACGCCCGCTTCACGGGTGTAATAGCGAATGATGCCGATAATCGCGCTGTCCTCGACGGTCAGCTCGTTGGCTTTCAGTGCGTTACGCTCAATCTGTTTCGGCAGCAGGTGCTGTTTCGCGATATTCAGCTTCTCGTCTTCGGTGTAACCGGAGAGGCGGATCACTTCCATACGGTCCAGCAGCGGGGCCGGAATGTTCATGGAGTTGGAGGTTGCCACGAACATCACATCGCTCAGGTCGTAGTCCACTTCCAGGTAGTGATCGCTGAACGCCACGTTCTGTTCAGGATCAAGCACTTCCAGCAGCGCAGAGGCCGGATCGCCACGCATGTCCGAAGACATTTTGTCGATCTCATCAAGCAGGAACAGCGGGTTTTTAACGCCCACTTTCGCCATCTTCTGGATCAGTTTACCCGGCATAGAACCGATGTAGGTACGACGGTGACCGCGGATTTCCGCTTCATCGCGTACGCCACCCAGCGCCATACGGATATACTTACGTCCGGTCGCTTTGGCGATGGACTGTCCCAGAGAGGTTTTACCCACCCCCGGCGGTCCTACCAGACACAGAATTGGGCCTTTGATTTTGTTTACACGGCTTTGTACCGCGAGGTACTCAAGAATGCGGTCTTTCACGCGTTCCAGGCCGTAGTGGTCGGTATCCAGGATCTCCTGCGCCTGACGCAGGTCTTTTTTGACCTTGCTGCGGGCGTTCCACGGAACCTGCACCATCCACTCAATGTAGCCGCGTACGACGGTTGCTTCAGCCGACATTGGAGACATCATTTTCAGCTTCTGCAGTTCTGCTTCGGCTTTCTCTTTCGCCTCTTTCGGCATCTTCGCCGCGTCGATTTTGCGCTTCAGCGCTTCGTTTTCGTCCGGCGCGTCGTCCATCTCGCCGAGCTCTTTCTGAATCGCTTTCATTTGCTCATTCAGATAGTACTCACGCTGAGATTTCTCCATCTGCTTTTTGACGCGGTTGCGAATACGTTTCTCAACCTGCAGCAGATCGATTTCAGACTCCATCATCGCCATCAGGTATTCCAGACGTTCGTTAACGTCGGACATTTCCAGCACGGACTGTTTGTCAGCCAGCTTCAGCGGCATGTGTGCTGCGATGGTGTCCGCCAGACGCGCAGGATCGTCGATGCTGTTCAGCGACGTCAGCACTTCTGGTGGGATTTTTTTATTCAGCTTGATATAGCCTTCAAACTGGCTAATTGCGGTGCGCACCAGCACTTCCTGCTCGCGCTCATCAAGCTCAGGCGAATCAAGGTACTCTGCCTTGGCAGAGAAATGTTCGCCGTCATCTGACAGAGTGGTAATACGCGCACGCTGCAGCCCTTCGACCAGCACCTTCACGGTGCCGTCAGGCAGCTTCAGCATCTGCAAAATAGAGGCCACGGTCCCGACGGTGAAAAGATCGTTTACACCCGGCTCATCCGTCGATGCTTCTTTCTGTGCCACCAGCATGATTTTTTTATCATGATCCATGGCGGCTTCGAGGCAACGGATAGATTTTTCCCGCCCTACAAACAAGGGTATGACCATGTGCGGATAAACCACCACATCGCGCAACGGCAATACGGGGATTTCAATGCGTTCAGAACGCTCAGGATTCATAGAGCTCTCTCTTAGTTTAGTGTCCGCCAGGTAAGCTGGTCATGTCACTGTACTTCACATAACCATTAACATGTATCCAGTATATGGGGATGTTTCCCACACATTCAACGCTATGAATACGGAAAAAGTAAAGGGGAGATAAAATCCCCCCTTTTTAATTAACTGCTTGTATGATTTGGTGAATTATTCGCCAGATGCCTGCTGGGCTTCCGGTTTACCGTAAATCAGCAGCGGCTTGGTTTGGCCGCTGATTACGGACTCGTCGATAACCACTTTCTCAACATCTTCCATCGACGGCAGATCGTACATGGTGTCGAGCAGCGCCGCTTCAACGATTGAACGCAGACCACGCGCACCGGTTTTACGGATCATCGCTTTCTTAGCAATCGCATCAAGCGCTTCGTCACGGAATTCCAGGTCAACCCCTTCCAGATTGAACAGCGCCTGGTACTGCTTGGTCAGCGCATTTTTCGGCTCTTTCAGGATCTGAATCAGCGCCTCTTCACTCAGCTCATTCAGCGTTGCCACAACGGGCAGACGGCCAATGAACTCAGGAATCAGACCGAATTTGATCAGATCTTCAGGTTCAACCTGCGAAAGCAGTTCGCCTTCGTTCGGTTTTTCGGACGAGGCTTTTACCGTTGCGCCAAAACCAATGCCGGAGCCGGTTTCAACACGGTGGGAAATGACTTTATCCAGACCGGCAAACGCACCGCCACAGATGAACAGGATCTTGGAGGTATCAACCTGCAGGAACTCCTGCTGAGGATGCTTACGCCCCCCCTGCGGTGGAACGGCGGCAACCGTACCTTCGATCAGCTTCAGCAGCGCCTGCTGCACGCCTTCACCCGACACGTCGCGGGTGATGGACGGGTTGTCTGATTTACGGGAGATCTTGTCGATCTCATCAATATAAACAATGCCGCGCTGTGCTTTCTGTACGTCGTAATCGCACTTCTGCAGCAGTTTCTGAATGATGTTCTCAACGTCTTCACCCACATAACCGGCTTCGGTCAGGGTGGTGGCATCGGCCATGGTAAACGGAACATCCAGCAGGCGCGCCAGGGTTTCCGCCAGCAACGTTTTACCGGAACCCGTCGGTCCGATCAGCAGGATGTTACTTTTACCCAGTTCTACGCCATTACTGGTGTCGCCGTTACGCAGACGTTTGTAGTGGTTATATACCGCTACCGCCAGCACTTTCTTCGCCTGCTCTTGTCCGATGACATAGTCGTCAAGGTGATGACGAATTTCATGCGGCGTTGGCAATGCGCTACGCTCACGGTGCGGCGCAACTTCTTTAATCTCTTCGCGAATGATGTCGTTACATAAATCAACACATTCGTCGCAGATATACACGGACGGCCCGGCAATCAGTTTACGCACTTCATGCTGGCTTTTGCCGCAAAAAGAGCAGTACAGCAGTTTGCCCGAACCATCTTTGCGTTTATCTGTCATGAGTCCAAACCTCTTTTTAAGTTCTTTGTGCCGCACATGACGACGCAAATGCCATTCTAAGACGCGTACTGCTTAAAGCAGCGTGCCGCCCTACCTTAGTATAGCGGCACACTCGCGTCGCGGGCATCAATTACGATGGGTCAATACGGAGTCGACTAAGCCGTACTCAACTGCCTCTGGAGCAGAGAGGAAGCGATCGCGCTCGGTATCGCGCTCGATCTGCTCGAGAGATTGACCTGTATGCTGCGCCATAAGTTCATTCATGCGCGCTTTTACTTTCAGAATTTCGCGGGCGTGGATTTCGATATCCGTCGCCTGCCCCTGGTAACCACCCAGCGGCTGGTGAATCATCACACGGGAGTTAGGCAGGCAGAAACGCTTACCTTTCGCCCCTGCGGTTAACAGGAAGGCACCCATGGATGCAGCCTGACCCATACAGATCGTGCTGACATCTGGCTTGATGAATTGCATGGTGTCATAAATTGACATACCCGCCGTAATCACACCGCCTGGCGAGTTGATGTACAGGTAAATGTCTTTTTCCGGGTTTTCCGCTTCCAGGAACAGCATCTGCGCTACGATCAGGTTAGCCATATGGTCTTCTACCTGGCCGGTCAGAAAGATAACGCGTTCCTTGAGCAGACGGGAATAGATATCGAAAGAACGCTCACCACGTGAGGTCTGTTCAATAACCATTGGCACCAGCGCCATATGGGGTGCAAAGTTATCTCGTTCGCCACTGTATGACATTTCCGTCTCCTGGTTCAAAATTGAAAACACCTGCTGTACTGATTGTAACCTTATGGACGGATTATCAGCCAGTCTCAATCATCGTGATTACATACTTATGGGGTTCGCCACGCCCTATTTCAAGCATAACAACCTTTTGTTGTAACGCTAACACTGAAAGGGCGTTTTAGCACCCTTCCAGGACTAAAGCTGCGATAAAAAAAACCCGTCGCCGGAGGGCAACGGGTTTTTTGGTCAAACTTTAAACCGTTAGGGCGTTATTACGCCTGCTGGTTCATCAGTTCGTTGAAAGAGGTCGCTTTTTCGGTCACTTTCGCTTTCGCCAGAACCGCTTCAACAGCCTGCTCTTCCAGTGCGACGTTGCGCATGTTGTCCATCAGCTCTTTGTTCTTACCGTAGAACTCGATCACTTCTGATGGATCTTCGTATGCGGAAGCCATCTCTTCGATCAGGCCTTTCACGCGCTCTTCGTCAGCTTTCAGCTCGTGGGTACGAATCACTTCGCCCAGCAGCAGGCCAACAACAACGCGACGTTTCGCTTGCTCTTCAAACAGCTCGCGTGGCAGTTCCATCGCTTGCTGCTGGTTGCCACCGAAACGCTGTGCAGCCTGACGGCGCAGCACGTCGATTTCGCTGTCGATCAGGGCTGCAGGAACGTCGATGTCGTTCGCTTTCACCAGACCTTCAATCGCCTGAGATTTCACACGGTTACGCACAGCACCGTTCAGCTCGCGCTCCATGTTTTTACGCACTTCGGTACGCAGGCCAGCAACTGAACCATCTTCCACGCCGAAACGCTTGATGAATTCTTCAGTCAGTTCTGGCAGTTCGCGCTCTTCCACTTTCTTCAGGTTGATCACGAACTTCGCTGCTTTACCTTTCAGGTTTTCAGCGTGGTATTCTTCAGGGAAGGTCACGTCGATAGTGAACTCTTCGCCAGCCTTGTGGCCTTTGATACCGTCTTCGAAGCCTGGGATCATACGACCCTGGCCCATTGCCAGTACGAAGTCAGACGCTTTGCCGCCTTCGAACTCTTCGCCGTCTACAGAACCGGTGAAGTCGATGGTCACACGGTCTTCCGCGTGAACAGCGCCTTCTTTCTCTTTCCAGTTCGCCTGCTGCTTGCGCAGGGTGTCCAGCATGCCGTCAACATCTTCGTCAGTCACGGAGACAATCGGTTTTTCAACTTCGATAGATTCCAGACCTTTCAGCTCAACTTCCGGGTACACTTCGAACTCTACGGAGTAAGTGAAGTCTTCGCCCAGTTTGTATTCGCCTGGAACGTAGTTTGGCGCGCCGGCCGGATTGATTTTTTCTTTGATGATCGCATCAATAAAGTTGCGGCTCATCAGTTCACCCAGCACATCCTGACGCACAGAGGCGCCATAACGCTGAGCAACAACATTCATTGGAACTTTGCCCTTACGGAAGCCGTCAATACGTACTTTTTTTGCTACGTTGACCAGCTCGCTTTTCACAGCAGTTTCGATGCTGTCAGCAGCGATAGTAATCGTTACACGGCGGCCAAGGCCTTGAGTGGTTTCAACTGAAACTTGCATCTTGTTACCTCAAAAAAATCACAGTGCTCGGTCAACTCTGAATCTGTCTGTTATACCGGGATGCTCTCTTAGTGCAGATTCACATTCCCTGTCGCCAGAATCATCCCGAAGACATTCAATAAGACGCGGCATTATAGCGGCATCACTTAGGTGAGTCGAGAACGGTTGGGGCATGTTGCTGCGGCTTTTTTCACACTTTAAGGCTATTTTTAGCCTTAAAATCGCTCCATCCGCTCAAAACTCAGACAAAACAAAACGGCCCGGAGGCCGTTTTGAGGAAATCTGTAAGCAACATACTGGAAAAGCTCCAGCCGTTGCAAATCCGATTTATCAGGCGATGGTGCCTGCACCGCGACACGGCGGTGATGCGAAAACCGTATCCTGCAAGCCTTCCCATTCCTTAATGGTGTAGGTATGCAGTGCCAGCGCATGCACGGTGGTGGAGAGTTCTTCCGTCAAGGTGCTGTAGATCAAGCGGTGTCGGTTCAGGAAACGTTCTCCCGTGAAGCGATCGCTAACCAGAACCACTTTAAAGTGGCTTTCAGAACCTGCCGGCACGTTATGACGATAGCTCTCGTCGACGACTTCGAGGAACACAGGGTTGAACGCTGCCCTTAATTTATCTTCTATCTGCTCACGTATCATCATGAAATTACTCCTCCGACAACGCCAGGATGTCACCCATCCCTTTAAATGTTAGCCGCTTTTACCGTTTCCATTACACCTTGACAACAAATATTTAGCTTTCGTCTGATTTTCTCATTCAAACGAATGAAGTTCACTGCGAGACTCATACCTTTCATCATTCGCGAGAGGGGAAATTGGGTAAGCTGGTCAGTTTTCGGACAAGGCGATGAATTTACATGCGTTGACCACTTCCCCTCGCCGTTGGCGATGTTATGATGACGGCAATTTTTCTCTTTATATGCTTACGATTCGTTGAGAACCCGAAAATGTTAAAAAAACTCTTCTTTCCGTTGGTAGCCCTTTTTATGCTGGCAGGCTGTGCAACCCCGCCTACCACCATTGATGTCTCACCCAAAATTACGCTGCCTCAACAGGATCCAAGCCTGATGGGCGTCACCGTGAGCATTAACGGTGCCGATCAGCGTCAGGACCAGGCTCTGGCAAAAGTGACCCGCGATAACCAGCAGGTGACTCTGACCGCGTCCCGCGACCTGCGCTTCCTGCTGCAGGAAGTGCTTGAGAAGCAAATGACCGCTCGCGGCTATATGATTGGCCCAAGCGGTGCGGTTGATCTGCAGATCATCGTTAACAACCTGTACGCAGACGTGTCTCAGGGCAACGTGCGTTACAACATCGCGACCAAAGCGGATATCGCCATCATTGCTACCGCGAAAAACGGTAATAAGATGACCAAAAACTACCGTGCGAGCTACTCTGTCGAAGGCGCGTTCCAGGCATCGAATAAAAATATTGCTGATGCGGTTAACAGCGTGCTGACGGATACCATTTCCGACATGGCGCAGGACACCAGCATCCACGACTTCATCAAGCAGAACGCACGTTAATCCTGCCGACTGACCCGGTGCTTCACCGGGTCAGTTCATAAGAACATGTCCAGCCATTACTTACGTATTTTCCAGCAACCGAAATCAGCGATTCTGCTGATCCTCGGCTTTGCCTCGGGTTTACCTCTCGCGCTCACCTCCGGCACGCTTCAGGCGTGGATGACGGTCGAAAATATCGATCTCAAAACCATCGGTTTCTTCTCGCTTGTCGGTCAGGCCTATGTCTTTAAGTTCCTGTGGTCTCCGGTCATGGATCGCTACACGCCACCTTTCCTGGGACGTCGTCGCGGCTGGTTAGTGATGACGCAAGTCTTGCTGCTGCTGGCCATTGCGGCGATGGGTTTTCTTGAGCCGACCACACAGCTTCGCTGGATGGCCGCACTTGCGGTCGTGATTGCCTTCTGTTCCGCCTCCCAGGATATTGTCTTTGACGCCTGGAAGACGGACGTTTTGCCTGCGGAAGAGCGCGGCGCCGGTGCCGCGATCAGCGTGCTGGGCTATCGCCTCGGGATGCTGGTCTCCGGGGGACTGGCACTGTGGCTGGCTGACCGTTACCTCGGCTGGCAGGGTATGTACTGGCTGATGGCCGCCCTGCTTATCCCGTGCATTATCGCGACGATCTTTGCTCCCGAACCGAGCGATGTCATTCCGGTCCCCCGCTCGCTGGAGCAGGCCGTGGCCGAACCGCTGCGCGACTTTTTTGGTCGCAATAATGCCTGGCTGATCCTGCTGCTCATCGTCCTTTATAAGCTGGGGGATGCGTTCGCCATGAGCCTGACCACCACCTTCCTGATACGCGGTGTCGGTTTTGATGCCGGTGAAGTGGGTGTGGTAAACAAAACGCTGGGACTGTTTGCGACGATTGTGGGCGCGCTGTATGGCGGCGTGCTGATGCAGCGCCTGACCCTGTTTCGCGCACTGCTGATTTTCGGCATCCTTCAGGGAGCCTCTAACGCGGGCTACTGGCTGCTGTCGATTACCGATAAACATATGATCAGCATGGCCGCGGCGGTATTCTTCGAGAACCTCTGCGGCGGCATGGGCACCGCGGCATTTGTTGCCCTGTTGATGACGCTTTGCAATAAATCATTTTCCGCTACGCAGTTTGCGTTGCTCTCGGCGCTCTCTGCCGTGGGTCGCGTGTACGTTGGACCGATTGCGGGCTGGTTCGTGGAAGCCCACGGCTGGCCAACGTTTTATCTCTTCTCTGTCGTGGCTGCCGTGCCGGGAATTTTATTGCTGCTGGTCTGCCGTCAGACGCTGGAATATACGCAGCGGACCGAACACTTTATGCCGCGCACCGAATATCATACCGCCTACCGTTTTGCGTTACGTCTGTTAATGGTGGGCTGCGTTGCTCTGGCACTCTGGCTTGTGGTGCTGATTATTAACGCCAGCACGTCACTGGCACTCCCGTTCGAAGCGCTTCTTCTGGACGCGGGCGCCCTGCTGGCTATTGCCGGGATCCTGACCGGGGGTCTGCTCGATTTCATGGCGTTGCGTAAAACGCAGATGACCTGAAGAAAAATGCGAAAGGTTATTTCCCGTTGTAATCACTAACCGAAATTATAACGGCGAAATAGCCAGCGCCCCCCCAAAAAAATATTTGTTGTTTTGTGCGGGATAGGATTTGGAAATTATTGGCTCCAGTTCCAAAACGCTATTTTTCATTAAACGATTCAGCATCCGATAGTTTGATTTTTCGTTTTTTAGATGTCTTTTTATTGATAATTAATTGTTAATTTTTTGTTTATTTTTAACAATGGTTATACCAATTGTCCCTTTTAGGGTATGCTTGGGGGTCCTTTCGTTATAAAGCCCACGCCATGCGGCTTCTGTCATAAAAACCGACATAATTTGCAACACTTGTGACACGTGCGGCAGAACCCGGTAACACCTTCCTGACACAGGCCTAATGATGTTTACAGTAATGTAACCTTCCCGTAAAATGCCCCCACACTTTAAACGCCACCAGACTCCGTGGAATTGAGGTCGTTAAATGAGACTCGGGAAATACAATAAAAGTTTGGGATGGTTGTCATTATTCGCGGGCACTGTATTACTCAGTGGCTGCGATTCTGCACTACTAGACCCCAAAGGACAGATTGGACTGGAACAACGTTCACTGATACTGACGGCTTTTGGCCTGATGTTGATTGTGGTTATTCCTGCCATTTTGATGGCTGTTGGTTTCGCCTGGAAGTATCGTGCGAGCAATAAAGATGCGAAGTATAGCCCTAACTGGTCACACTCCAATAAAGTGGAAGCTGTGGTCTGGACGGTACCTATTCTGATCATCCTGTTCCTTGCCGTACTGACCTGGAAAACCACTCACGCACTTGAGCCAAGCAAACCACTGGTTCACGATGAGAAACCTATTACCATTGAAGTGGTCTCCATGGACTGGAAATGGTTCTTCATCTATCCAGAGCAGGGTATTGCTACCGTGAATGAAATCGCCTTCCCGGCGAACACTCCGGTTCAGTTCAAAGTGACCTCCAACTCCGTAATGAACTCCTTCTTCATCCCACGTCTGGGTAGCCAGATCTACGCGATGGCCGGTATGCAGACTAACCTGCATCTGATCGCGAATGAAGCAGGCACCTATGATGGTATCTCCGCCAGCTATAGCGGCCCGGGCTTCTCAGGTATGAAGTTCAAAGCTATTGCAACGCCAGACCGTGCCGCTTTCGACCAGTGGGTTGAAAAAGCGAAGCAGTCTCCAAACACCATGTCTGACATGGCGGCGTTCGAAAAAGTGGCTGCACCTAGCGAATACAACAAGGTGGAGTACTTCTCTAATGTGAAACCTGATTTGTTCAAAGATGTCATTGGCAAATTTATGGATCACGGCAAGAGCATGGACATGACCCAGCCTGAAGGCGAGCACAGCGCGCATGAAGGTATGGAAGGCATGGACATGAGCCACGCGGAAACCGCTCACTAAGGGGCCGAGGAAGAAAATGTTCGGAAAATTGACACTGGATGCAGTGCCCTACCATGAACCGATTATCGTGGTTACGGTGGCTGCAATTATCATTGGTGGCGCGGCCTTACTGGCCCTGATCACTTACTTCGGTAAGTGGAGCTACCTGTGGAACGAGTGGCTGACTTCGGTTGACCACAAAAAACTCGGTATCATGTACTGCATCGTCGGTATCGTCATGTTAATTCGTGGCTTTGCGGATGCGATCATGATGCGTAGCCAGCAAGCACTCGCTTCTGCGGGTGAAGCCGGCTTCCTGCCGCCGCACCACTACGATCAGATCTTTACCGCTCACGGCGTTATCATGATCTTCTTCGTAGCGATGCCGCTGGTTATCGGTCTGATGAACGTGGTCGTTCCGCTGCAAATCGGCGCGCGCGACGTGGCGTTCCCGTTCCTGAACAACCTGAGCTTCTGGTTCACGGTTGTCGGCGTTATCCTGGTTAACCTGTCACTGGGTGTGGGCGAATTCGCGCAGACCGGCTGGCTGGCATACCCGCCGCTATCAGGAATTGAGTACAGTCCGGGCGTTGGCGTTGACTACTGGATCTGGGCGCTTCAGCTCTCCGGTGTCGGTACCACCCTGACCGGTATCAACTTCTTCGTGACCATTATCAAGATGCGTGCCCCTGGCATGACCATGTTCAAGATGCCGGTATTTACCTGGGCATCTCTGTGCGCCAACATCCTGATTATTGCCTCTTTCCCAATTCTGACCGTCACCATCGCGCTGCTGACCCTGGACCGCTACCTGGGCACCCATTTCTTCACGAATGATATGGGTGGCAACATGATGATGTACATCAACCTGATTTGGGCCTGGGGTCACCCGGAAGTGTACATCCTGGTTCTGCCTGTCTTCGGTGTGTTCTCCGAAATCGCGGCAACCTTCTCGCGTAAACGTCTGTTTGGTTACACCTCTCTGGTGTGGGCAACCGTGTGTATTACCGTTCTGTCGTTCATCGTTTGGCTGCACCACTTCTTCACCATGGGTGCGGGCGCGAACGTAAACGCCTTCTTCGGTATCACTACTATGATTATCGCCATCCCGACCGGGGTGAAGATCTTCAACTGGCTGTTCACCATGTACCAGGGCCGTATCGTGTTCCACTCAGCGATGCTGTGGACCATCGGCTTCATCGTGACCTTCTCCGTAGGTGGGATGACCGGTGTACTGCTGGCGGTACCAGGTGCTGACTTCGTTCTGCACAACAGTCTGTTCCTGATTGCGCACTTCCATAACGTTATCATCGGTGGCGTGGTCTTCGGCTGCTTCGCGGGCGTAACCTACTGGTGGCCAAAAGCGTTCGGCTTCACGCTGAACGAGAAATGGGGTAAACGCGCGTTCTGGTTCTGGATCATCGGCTTCTTCGTGGCATTTATGCCGCTGTACGTGCTGGGCTTCATGGGTATGACCCGTCGTCTGAGCCAGCAGATCGATCCGCAGTTCCACCCAATGCTGATGGTTGCAGCGGGCGGTGCGGTGCTGATTGCCTGCGGTATCGCGTCTCAGCTGATTCAGTTCTACGTGTCTATTCGCGACCGCGATCAGAACCGTGACCTGACCGGTGACCCATGGGGTGGCCGTACGCTGGAGTGGGCGACCTCTTCTCCACCGCCTTTCTATAACTTTGCCATCGTGCCGCAGGTTCATGAACGCGACGCATTCTGGGAAATGAAAGAAAAAGGTGAAGCGTACAAGCAACCTGCTCATTACGAAGAGATCCATATGCCGAAAAACAGCGGTGCGGGCATTGTCATTGCCGCCTTCGCTACGGTATTTGGTTTCGCAATGATCTGGCACATCTGGTGGATGGCGATTGTTGGCTTCGCTGGCATCGTAATCAGCTGGATTGTGAAGAGCTTTGACGAGGACGTGGACTACTACGTACCAGTCCGTGAAGTTGAAAAGCTGGAAAATCAGCATTTCGACGAGATTTCTAAAGCGGGGCTGAAAAATGGCAACTGATACTCTGGCGCACTCAACTGCCCACGCGCATGAACATGCGCACCACGATACAGGACCGACCAAAGTCTTCGGTTTCTGGATCTACCTGATGAGCGACTGCATTCTGTTCTGCTGTCTGTTCGCGACCTATGCCGTTCTGGTGAACGGCACAGCGGGCGGCCCGACCGGCAAGGACATCTTTGAACTGCCGTTCGTTCTGGTTGAAACCGCACTGCTGTTATTCAGCTCTATCACCTACGGCATGGCGGCTATCGCCATGTACAAAAACAACAAGAGCCAGGTTGTCTCCTGGCTGGCGTTGACCTGGCTGTTTGGTGCTGGATTTATCGGGATGGAAATCTATGAATTCCATCACCTGATTATGGAAGGCTTTGGTCCGGATCGCAGTGGCTTCCTGTCCGCGTTCTTCGCGCTGGTCGGTACCCACGGTCTGCACGTGACCTCGGGTCTGATCTGGATGGCAGTACTGATGTTCCAGATCTCCCGCCGCGGCCTGACCAGCACTAACCGTACCCGTATCCTGTGCCTGAGCCTGTTCTGGCACTTCCTGGACGTGGTGTGGATCTGTGTGTTCTCTGTTGTCTATCTGATGGGGGCGATGTAATGAGTCATTCTAACGATCATGGCGCTTCCCATGGCAGCGTAAAAACCTACATGACAGGTTTCATCCTGTCGATCATCCTGACGGTGATCCCGTTCTGGATGGTGATGAGCGGTTCTGCGTCTAAACCGGTTATCCTGGGAGCAATCCTGGTGACCGCGGTGATTCAGATTCTGGTGCATCTGGTTTGCTTCCTGCACATGAACACCAAATCCGATGAAGGCTGGAACATGACGGCCTTTATCTTTACCGTGATTATCATCGCTATCCTGGTAGTCGGTTCCATCTGGATTATGTGGAACCTCAACTACAACATGATGGTTCACTAAGAGCGGCGAGTATGTTTAAGCAATACCTGCAAGTAACGAAACCAGGCATCATCTTTGGCAACCTGATCTCCGTGATCGGAGGGTTCCTGCTGGCCTCTAAAGGCAGCATTGATTACGCCCTCTTTATTTACACGCTGGTCGGTGTGTCACTGGTTGTTGCGTCCGGTTGTGTATTTAACAACTACATCGACATGGATATCGACAAGAAGATGGAAAGGACCAAAAATCGGGTGCTGGTGAAAGGCCTGATCGCCCCTTCCGTCTCGCTGGTGTACGCCACCTTGCTGGGTATTGCTGGCTTTATGCTGCTGTGGTTTGGTGCTAACCCACTGGCCTGCTGGCTGGGGGTGATGGGGTTCGTGGTCTATGTGGGCGTCTACAGCCTGTATATGAAACGTCACTCCGTCTACGGCACGCTGATTGGTTCTCTCTCCGGCGCTGCGCCGCCGGTGATTGGCTACTGCGCCGTCACGAACGAGTTCGACAGCGGTGCGCTGATCCTGCTGGCTATCTTTAGCCTGTGGCAGATGCCGCACTCCTATGCCATCGCGATTTTCCGCTTTAAGGATTATCAGGCAGCGAACATCCCGGTTCTGCCGGTCGTGAAGGGCATTTCGGTTGCCAAGAACCACATCACGCTTTACATCATCGCCTTTGCCGTAGCAACGCTGATGCTCTCTCTGGGTGGTTACGCCGGGTATAAATATCTGGCGGTAGCGGCTGCAGTGAGCGTCTGGTGGCTTGGCATGGCGCTGCGCGGATACAAAGTGGAAGATGACAAAGTCTGGGCACGTAAGCTGTTTGTGTTCTCCATTGTCGCCATCACTTCTCTGTCCGTGATGATGTCCGTGGATTTCATGGTGCCAGATTCGCACAACCTGCTGACTTACGTCTGGTAAGCGACAACAGGTCAATAAAAGGGTGCTTCGGCACCCTTTTTTATTCACAAAATCAATTAATAACGCATGTAATATTTGTTAAATAAGCCCTTATTTACCCCGCCCCTTCCCCGCACTACACTATGGCCTGCTTTTGAACTGAGGTGGTAATGAACGATTATAAAATGACGCCAGGCGAGCTACGCGCGACCTGGGGCTTAGGGACTGTCTTCTCGCTACGGATGCTCGGCATGTTTATGGTCCTGCCTGTTCTGACCACCTACGGCATGGCGCTGCAGGGGGCGAGCGAGGCATTGATTGGCCTGGCCATTGGCATTTACGGTCTGGCCCAGGCGGTCTTCCAGATCCCGTTTGGCCTGCTCTCTGACCGGGTTGGCCGCAAGCCACTGATTGTCGGTGGCCTGCTTATTTTTGTTCTGGGCAGTGTGATTGCCGCCCTCTCCCACTCCATCTGGGGGATTATTCTTGGCCGCGCCCTTCAGGGCTCCGGCGCGATTGCCGCCGCCGTGATGGCGCTGTTGTCCGATCTCACCCGCGAACAGAACCGGACTAAAGCGATGGCGTTCATCGGCGTTAGCTTTGGTGTCACCTTCGCCATTGCGATGGTACTGGGCCCGATAATCACCCATGCGCTTGGCCTGCACGCGCTGTTCTGGATGATTGCCGTGCTGGCAACCCTCGGTATTGGCTTAACCCTGTGGGTCGTCCCGGACAGCAAAAACCACGTCCTCAACCGTGAATCGGGAATGGTAAAGGGCTGCTTCAGCAAAGTGCTGGTTGAGCCACGCCTGCTGAAGCTTAACTTCGGCATTATGTGTCTGCACATCCTGCTGATGTCGACCTTTGTCGCCCTTCCCGGCCAGCTGGCCGCTGCGGGCTTCCCGGCAGCCGAGCACTGGAAAATCTATCTGGTCACGATGCTGATTTCCTTTGTCTCCGTCGTGCCATTCATTATCTACGCTGAAGTGAAGCGCAAGATGAAGCGCGTCTTTATTGGCTGCGTAGCACTGTTGCTGATAGCTGAGATTGTGCTCTGGGGTGCCGGCCCGCACTTCTGGGAGCTGATTGCCGGCGTGCAGTTGTTCTTCCTGGCGTTTAACCTGATGGAAGCCCTGCTGCCGTCGCTGATCAGCAAAGAGTCCCCTGCCGGTTACAAAGGCACGGCGATGGGCATCTACTCCACCAGCCAGTTCCTCGGCGTGGCCATTGGCGGCTCGCTTGGCGGCTGGGTGGACGGTCTGTTTGACTCTCAAACCGTGTTTCTCGCGGGCGCACTGCTGGCGACAGTCTGGCTGCTGGTCGCCAGTACCATGAAAGAGCCACGCTACGTGAGCAGCCTGCGGGTAGAAATCCCGGATGATGTTCAGATTAGCGACGCGCTGAAACAGCGTCTGGAAGCAAAAGAGGGTGTGACGGAGGTCCTGATTGTCCCGGAAGAGCGCAGCGCTTACGTCAAGATAGACAGCAAAATGACCAACCGCTTCGAAGTGGAGCAGGCCCTGAAAGCGTGAAAAAAGCCCGGTTGAACCGGGCTTTTGGGTATTAATCGCGGAAGTTTTTAAACTGGAACGGTTGTCCCAGATCGCCGCCACGCACCAGCGCCATCACGGACTGCAGGTCATCGCGGGACTTGCCGGTGACGCGAATCTCTTCACCCTGGATCTGCGCCTGCACCTTCAGCTTGCTGTCTTTAATGAGCTTCACGATCTTCTTCTGCACCGCGCTCTCAATGCCCTGCTTCAGTTTAGCTTCAACGAACCAGGTTTTACCGCTGTGCACAAACTCTTCCGGCACATCCAGAGAGGTCCCTTCAATGCCGCGTTTTAACAGCTTGGCGCGCAAAATGTCGAGCAGCTGATTCACCTGGAAATCAGACTCGCTCAGCACCTTAATGGTCTTATTTGCGTCGTTCAGCTCAAACGACGCCTCAACGCCACGAAAATCGAAACGTGACTCAACTTCGCGGGTTGCGTTCTCAACGCCGTTGCGAACTTCCTGGATATCAACTTCGGAAACAATATCGAAAGATGGCATCTTTTCTTCTCCCTTCACTTTTGTTGCGTTGCATAATACCCGCTACGAGGCATAACTCAACAGAAGCTTAGCTGTATAATTAAGCTGTAACACCTGGCGCAGTTGCAGGTGAGGAGGAACAATGAAAATTACAGTGCTCGGATGCGGAGCGCTTGGTCAGCTATGGCTGACCGCGCTGTGCAAGCACGGACATGAGGTTCAGGGCTGGCTGCGCGTGCCCCAGCCCTATTGCAGTGTAAACCTGATTGGTGAAGACGGAAGCATCTTTAACGAATCCCTCACCGCGAACGATCCCGATTTCCTGGCGCAAAGTGACCTGTTACTGGTGACGCTTAAAGCGTGGCAGGTCTCAGACGCGGTGAAGACGCTGGCTGCGCAACTCCCCTCCACTTCCCCTATACTGCTGCTGCATAACGGCATGGGAACCATTGATGAGCTGAAAGGCATCCCGCAGCCCCTGCTGATGGCGACAACCACGCACGCAGCCCGTCGCGACGGCAACATCATCGTGCACGTCGCCAGCGGCGTGACCCATATGGGACCGGCCAGAACACAGGATGGCGACTACAGTTATCTTGCCGATGTGCTGCAGAAGGTATTGCCGGACGTCGCCTGGCATAACACTATTCGCCCTCAACTCTGGCGCAAGCTGGCCGTGAACTGCGTGATCAATCCGCTGACGGCACTGTGGAACTGCCCGAATGGGGAGCTGAAAAACCATCCGCAGGAGGTTGCATCACTGTGTGCTGAAGTCGCGTCGGTCATTGAGCGGGAAGGTCTGCATACCTCGGCAGAGGATTTGCGCGGTTATGTCGAGCAGGTTATTGAGAGTACGGCAGAAAATATCTCCTCAATGTTGCAGGACGTCCGGGCATTGCGCCACACAGAAATCGACTACATTACCGGCTATCTACTAAAACGTGCCCGAGCACATGGCATCGCCGTGCCGGAAAACGCCCGTTTGTATGACCTGGTTAAACGTAAGGAGAGTGAATATGAGCGCGTCGGCACTGATCTGCCTCGCCCCTGGTAGCGAAGAGACAGAAGCGGTCACCACCATTGATTTGATGGTTCGCGGCGGTATTGAGGTGACGGTCGCCAGCGTTGCCAGCGATGGCAGTCTGGCGGTGACCTGCTCGCGAGGCGTGAAACTGCTTGCGGATGCGCCGCTTGTGCAGGTGGCCGACGGGGATTACGACATCATCGTCCTGCCCGGTGGCCTGAAGGGTGCGGAATATTTTCGCGACAGCCCGCTGCTGGTCGAGACCGTGCGTCAGTTCCACTTATCGGGTCGTATCGTCGCCGCCATCTGTGCCGCCGCCGGAACAGTGCTGGTTCCGCACGATATTTTCCCTATCGGCAATATGACCGGCTACCCCGGTCTGAAGCAGACCATCCCGGAAGACCAGTGGGTGGACAAACGCGTCGTGTGGGATCCACGCGTCAACCTGCTGACCAGCCAGGGCCCCGGCACCGCGATTGATTTTGGTTTGAAGATTATTGACCTGCTGGTCGGGCGCGAAAAAGCGTACGAGGTGGCGTCATCGCTGGTGATGCCGGCGGGAATTTATAACTACTATGAAGAGTAGTGCGTAAAAAAGCCGGGTGGCGCCAGGTTAAAGCAAAACGGCAACCAAAGGTTGCCGTTTTTTATGTTTTCTCCCTCTCCCCGTGGGAGAGGGCCGGGGTGAGGGCATCAGGCCGCATTCCCGCGCAAAAAACTACGGGCGATACACCTTCACATTCGCAAAGCCCTGCTCGCGCAGATACAGTGCCTGCAGGCGGCTCATCACCCCACGCTCACACCACAGCAGATACGTTTTGCTCTGGTCGAGATCGCCAAATTTGGTGCTCAGCTTGTAGAACGGCAGCGACACCACTTCAACGCCTTCCACCTGCAGCGGCTTGTCGTCCTGCTCATCAATAGAGCGGATATCCAGAATCGCATCGTTAGCGCCGAAACCGCTCACGGTTTCCACTTCGACGACGTCCTGCTCGGTCTGCTGGGCGATTTCGCGGATATCAATATTGGACGCTTCCGCCACCACTTTATCCAGGATGCTGAAATCGAAGTGCTCTTCTTCGGCTTCGATCTTCGCCTTCACCGCTTTGACGGTCGGGCTTTTTGAGATCACACCGCAGTATTCCGGCATGGTGCGGGCAAAATCTTCGGTGCCGATTTCACGTGCCAGATCGATGATGTGCTCTTTATCGTGGGAGATCAGCGGACGCAGGATCAGCGTATCAGAGACGTTGTCGATCAGACGCAGGTTGGTCAGCGTCTGGCTGGAGACCTGCCCCAGCGCTTCGCCGGTGACCAGCGCCTGCACGCCGTAGCGCTCAGCCACTTTGGATGCCGCACGCACCATCATGCGCTTCAGGATAACGCCCATCTGGCCGTCGTCCACTTTCTCAAGAATTTCGCCCACCACCGGCTCGAAGTTGATCGCCACAAAACGCACGCGGTGGGAGCTGCCGAAACGGTTCCACAGGTAGTGCGCGACCTGGCGAACACCGATTTCATGCGCCGCACCGCCCAGGTTAAAGAAGCAGTAATGGACGCGACAGCCGCGGCGCATCAGCATATAGCTGGAAACGCCGGAGTCGAAGCCGCCGGAGATCAGAGACAAGACATCTTCCTGGGTGCCGATCGGGAAACCGCCGATACCTTCATAACGCCCTTTCACCAGCAGCAGGCGATCGTTTTCGATCTCCAGGTTAACCGTCACGTCCGGGTGCGTCAGACGCACGCGCGCAGACTCGACGTGCTGGTTCAAACCGCCGCCAACGTAACGTTCCACTTCAATGGAGCTGAATTCGTGCTTACCGCGACGTTTCACGCGTACGCAGAAGGTTTTGCCTTCGATCTGATCGCGGTACTGAACCAGCGCTTTCTCGAAGATATCGTGCATATCGCTGAACGGGACGTCTTCCACTTCCAGAATATGGTGGATCCCCGGAATACGGGTCAGCGCGTCGCGAATATCCTGACGTTTGTTTTCGTCTTTCGCACGGACTTCAACGTGGTCCCAGTGGCGCACCACGGCGAGCGTTTCGTCGTAGTGCTTTAATACGTTACGAATGTTCCCGGTGAGAATTTTAATAAAGCGCAAACGCACAGATTGGCTTTTGATGGTGATTTCAGGGAACAATTTAATGATAAACTTCATGGCGGCAATGTTTCTTAGGCAAGCGTATTAAGGCTTGTAATGGAAAAGAGTACAGCAGCCCACACCCGTGGCTGCATCCAGGCGCGCAAGTATACCACCATCGCGCCGCTCCTGTGCACATTGCGCGTTATTTGCTTATCCGCCCGAGTCCGTTACCATGTCGGGGCGAAGAATATAAGAGTCAATTCACTATGCCGAAGAAGAACGACGCACCGGCCAGTTTCGAAACTGCGCTGAGTGAACTGGAGCAAATCGTTACCCGTCTTGAGAGCGGCGATCTCCCGCTGGAAGAGGCGCTCAACGAATTCGAACGTGGCGTGCAGCTGGCGCGACAGGGGCAGGTCAAACTGCAGCAGGCCGAGCAGCGCGTGCAGATCCTGCTTTCCGACAGCGAAGACGCGAAAACTACGCCTTTCACACCGGACGCCGAGTAAATGGATTTTGCCAACGAGCTTCAGGCGCGTGTAGTTCGCGCCAACGACGCCCTGCGCCGTTTTATTGCACCACAGCCTTTTCAGAACACTCCTCTGGTTGAGGCTATGCACTATGGCGCACTCTTGGGTGGAAAGCGCCTGCGCCCGTTCCTGGTGTACGCCACAGGCAATATGTTTGGTATCAGCGATAACACGCTGGACGCCCCGGCTGCCGCCGTTGAGTGCATCCATGCCTATTCGCTGATCCACGATGATTTACCGGCGATGGACGACGACGACCTGCGTCGCGGTCAACCTACCTGCCATATCAAGTTTGGCGAAGCGAATGCCATTCTGGCGGGCGATGCCCTGCAAACGCTGGCGTTCTCTATTTTGAGCGATGCGCCGATGGCGGAAGTGGCTGACCGTGACCGCCTGGCAATGATTTCTGAACTGGCGATGGCCAGCGGCGTGGCCGGCATGTGCGGCGGACAAGCGCTGGATCTTGAAGCTGAAGGACGTCAGGTTAATCTGGAACAGCTGGAGCGTATTCATCGCCACAAAACCGGGGCATTGATTCGTTCTGCCGTTCGCCTGGGCGCGCTGAGCGCGGGTGAACAAGGGCGCAAAGCCTTGCCGACGCTGGACAGATACGCAGAAAGTATCGGTCTGGCATTCCAGGTTCAGGATGACATTCTGGATGTGGTGGGCGATACTGCAACATTGGGTAAACGTCAGGGTGCAGACCAGCAGCTTGGCAAAAGTACCTACCCCGCCCTGCTGGGTCTTGAGCAAGCCCAACGTAAAGCCCGGGATCTGATTGACGATGCCCGCCAGTCGCTAAATGTACTGGCCGCACAATCGCTGGATACCTCGGCACTGGAAGCGCTAGCGGACTATATAATCCAGCGTGATAAATAAACTATATATCTCGATGAGCCTTTGATGAGTTTTGATATTGCCAAATACCCGACACTGGCGTTAGTTGACTCCACCCAGGAGTTGCGTCTGTTGCCGAAAGAGAGCCTGCCGAAGCTGTGCGACGAGCTGCGTCGCTACCTGCTCGACAGCGTAAGCCGCTCAAGCGGCCATTTCGCCTCCGGGCTTGGCACGGTAGAACTGACCGTGGCGCTGCACTATGTCTATAACACGCCGTTCGATCAGCTTATCTGGGACGTGGGCCACCAGGCCTATCCGCACAAAATTCTGACCGGACGTCGCGATAAAATTGGCACCATTCGTCAGAAAGGTGGCCTGCATCCGTTCCCGTGGCGCGGTGAGAGCGAGTATGACGTGCTGAGCGTCGGCCACTCCTCCACCTCCATTTCTGCGGGCATCGGTATTGCCGTTGCCGCCGAAAAAGAGAATAAACAGCGCCGCACCGTCTGCGTGATTGGTGACGGTGCTATCACCGCCGGGATGGCCTTTGAGGCCATGAACCATGCGGGTGATATCAAACCGGACATGCTGGTTATCCTCAACGATAACGAAATGTCGATTTCCGAGAACGTCGGTGCGCTGAACAACCATCTGGCGCAGCTGCTTTCCGGCAAGCTTTACTCCTCGCTGCGTGAAGGCGGTAAAAAAGTCTTTTCCGGCGTACCGCCGATTAAAGAGCTGCTCAAACGCACCGAAGAACACATCAAAGGCATGGTCGTGCCGGGTACGCTGTTTGAAGAGCTGGGCTTTAACTATATTGGCCCGGTTGACGGCCATGACGTGCTGGGCCTGGTCACCACCCTCAAGAACATGCGTGACCTGAAAGGCCCGCAGTTCCTGCATATCATGACCAAAAAAGGGCGTGGCTACGAACCGGCGGAAAAAGATCCGATCACCTTCCACGCGGTACCAAAATTCGACCCGTCCAGCGGCTGTCTGCCAAAAAGCAGCGGCGGTATGCCGAGCTATTCCAAAATCTTCGGCGACTGGCTGTGTGAAACCGCCGCGAAAGACAACAAGCTGATGGCGATCACCCCGGCCATGCGTGAAGGCTCCGGCATGGTGGAGTTCTCCAGAAAATACCCTGACCAGTATTTTGACGTGGCGATTGCCGAGCAGCATGCGGTGACGTTCGCAGCGGGCCTGGCCATTGGCGGCTACAAGCCGGTGGTCGCTATCTATTCTACCTTCCTGCAGCGCGCCTACGATCAGGTGATCCATGACGTGGCCATCCAGAAGCTGCCGGTACTGTTTGCGATAGACCGTGCGGGCATCGTCGGCGCTGACGGTCAGACGCACCAGGGCGCATTCGATCTGTCGTTCCTGCGCTGTATTCCGGATATGGTCATCATGACGCCAAGCGACGAAAACGAATGTCGTCAGATGCTGTTTACCGGCTATCACTATCAGGATGGCCCTAGTGCGGTGCGCTACCCACGCGGCAATGCGGTGGGCGTTGAGCTGCAGCCCCTGGAAAAACTGGCGATCGGTAAAGGTCTGGTGAAACGTCGCGGTGAGAAAGTGGCGATCCTGAACTTCGGTACGCTGATGCCAGAAGCTGCGAAGGTCGCTGAAACGCTAAACGCTACCCTGGTGGATATGCGCTTCGTGAAGCCGCTCGACGAATCTCTGATTTTGAATTTGGCCGAGACGCATGACGTGCTGGTCACTCTGGAAGAAAACGCCATCATGGGCGGTGCGGGAAGCGGCGTGAACGAGGTGCTGATGGCAAACCGCAACGTCGTGCCGGTGTTGAACCTCGGCCTGCCGGATCATTTCATTCCTCAGGGTACCCAGGATGAAGCCCGTGCGGCTATTGGCCTGGACGCCGCCGGTATTGAAGCCAAAATCCGCGCCTGGCTGGACTAATCCCTCCCCTTTTTCGCTCCTGCTATGCTTAAACGTATTGTTTAAACAGCAGGAGCGGAACCATGCAATACACCACATTAGGAAAAACCGACCTTAAGGTTTCCCGGCTTTGCCTGGGCTGTATGACTTTTGGCGAGCCCGAACGAGGGAACCACGCCTGGACGTTGCCGGAAGAGAGTAGCCGTCCGATTATTAAACGCGCTATCGAGGGCGGCATTAACTTCTTCGACACCGCCAACAGCTACTCCGACGGCAGCAGCGAGGAGATTGTCGGTCGTGCCCTGCGTGACTTTGCGCGTCGGGATGACATTGTGGTCGCCACCAAGGTGTACTACCCGTCAGGTGACCTGACTCAGGGCCTTTCTCGCGCGCAGATCCTGCGCTCTATTGATGACAGCCTTAGACGCCTGAACATGGATTACGTCGACCTGCTGCAAATTCACCGCTGGGATTACAACACGCCGATCGAGGAGACGCTTGAAGCGCTCAACGAGGTGGTGAAAGCCGGTAAAGCGCGCTATATCGGCGCGTCGTCTATGCATGCGTCGCAGTTTGCACAGGCGCTGGATCTCCAGGCACAGCACGGCTGGGCACGTTTTGTCACCATGCAGGATCACTACAACCTGATCTACCGTGAAGAAGAGCGCGAAATGCTGCCACTGTGCTATCAGGAGGGCGTGGCGGTGATCCCGTGGAGCCCGCTGGCGCGCGGACGTTTAACCCGTCCATGGGGGGAAACCACGGCTCGTCTGGTCTCAGATGAAGTCGGAAAAAATCTCTATGACGGTACAGAAGCCAGCGATGCGTTAATTGCCGAACGCTTAGCCGGGATTGCCGACGATACGGGTGCCACCCGCGCACAGGTGGCGCTGGCGTGGCTGCTGAGTAAGCGCGGGGTCGCGGCACCGATTATCGGGACGTCCAGGGAAGAACAGCTGGATGAACTGCTGAGTGCAGTGGATTTATCCCTGACGCCGGAGCAGATTGCCGAGCTCGAAACGCCGTATCAGCAGCATCCGGTGGTGGGGTTTAAATAAGCACCCTCTTTTGTAGGCCGGGTAAGGCGGAGCCGCCACCCGGCAATACAGAGCGCACAAAATTAACTGAAGTGATCGTACCCTTTCCAGTCGAGCGTGACCGGGGCGCCGTCCTGAACAAACTTCAGCCCTTCGCTCTCCGGCATGATCTGCCCGATGCAGGTAAATTTCGCGCCGAGATGCGCTAACGCCACATCCAGCGTGCCACGGTTCAGCTCAGGTACCGTGAAGCACAGTTCGTAATCCTCACCACCGGAAAGCGCCCAACGCAGGGCCTGCTCAGGCTCCACGTGGCGAAGCAGTTGCTCTGATAGCGGGAACAGATCCAGGTCGATGCGCGCGCCCACGCCGCTGGCCTTCAGAATATGGCCAAGATCGGAGATCAGCCCGTCGGAGAGATCGATAGCCGAGCTTGCCCGTTCCCGTAGCGCCTGCCCATGCAGAATACGCGGGGTGGGTCGCAGATGGCGTTTCACCAGATACGCCGCGTCGTCAGCATCCTTCACGGTCAAGCGATCCTGAAGAATAGCCAGCCCCGCAGCGCTGTCTCCCGGTGTACCGGTCACGTAGATCCAGTCACCTGGTTTTGCGCCCGAGCGTTTGAGCGCCCGACCGAGGGGCACATAGCCATGGATCGCCAGCGTCATCGACAGCGGCCCGGCAGTTGTATCACCGCCAATCAGCTGCATATCGTAGTAGTTCAGCTGTTCAAACAGCGCATCGCTAAAGGCTTCAAGCCAGGTTTCATCGACCTCGGGCAGCGTCAGGGCCAGCGTTAGCCATGCCGGATCGGCACCCATCGCGGCCAGATCGCTGACGTTGACCGCCAGCGCTTTATACGCCAGATCGGCAGGATCGATATCGGGTAAAAAATGACGTCCGCACACTAAGGTGTCGGTGCTGATTGCCAGCGTCTGTTTTTCGGGAATATTGAGAAGTGCACAGTCATCGCCAATGCCGGTTTCAACATCAAGACGAGAGGTTCTGACACGGTCGAAATAACGGGCAATCAGGGAGAATTCGCCGCATGCCATACGTTATGCCTCAGCAAATAAAAGAAAAAACCGGAGCCGCACTGCCCGTCAGGCAATGCAGGACTCCGGTTTGCGGATCACTTTTTGTGGGGACGGATCGCAGGTGCAGCTTTATCAAGAACGCCGTTAACAAATTTGTGGCTGTCTTCAGCGCCGAAGGTTTTTGCCAGTTCGATCGCTTCGTTGATGGCCACTTTGTACGGCACATCATCACGTTTAGACAGCTCAAACAGCGCGATACGCAACACTGCTTTTTCCACCTGACCCAGCTCTTCGAGCAGACGGGACAGGTATGGCTTCATCAGACCATCGAGATACGCGCTATTAGTCGCCACTCCCGACAGCAGTTCACGGAAGTACAGAACATCGACGTCTTTCACGTCCTGTTCTGACAGGAACTGGTACTCAACATCGGCGATGTCGTTGTGGGACAACTGCCAGGAGTAAAGTGCCTGAACGGCACATTCACGGGCGCGGCGACGAGCAGCAGGTTTCACGGAATTCCCCTTACAAAAAAATCAGGCCTTGATGGCTTTCAATACATTGATCATTTCAAGCGCGGTCAGTGCAGCTTCTGCACCTTTGTTACCGGCTTTGGTGCCAGCACGTTCGATGGCTTGTTCAATACTTTCGGTGGTCAGCACGCCGAACGCGACAGGAATTTCAGCATCCTGCGCAACGTGTGCCAGACCATTGCTTGCACCGCCCGCAACGTATTCGAAGTGCGCAGTGCCGCCACGAATAACAGTACCCAGCGCGATCACCGCGTCGTATTTACCGGTTTTCGCCAGCGCGCCCGCTGCCAGTGGCAGCTCGTAAGCGCCTGGAACCCAAACAACGGTAATGTTCTCATCTTTCACCTGACCGATACGTTTCAGGGCGTCAATCGCACCTTCCAGCAGGCTGTCGTTGATGAAGTTGTTGAAACGCGCAATGGTGATGGCGACGCGAGCGTCCGGGGTAGCTACAGCAGCTTCAATAATGTTCATACTCTTCCTTTACGGGTTCATTTGGCCCCGCAGGGGGGCGGATTTTATCATAATACTTTGCGCACTGCTTCCCTATTTCAGGAGCAATTACGCTGTCGTTAAATGGAGGCAGACATCCGGGCCTACAGGACGAATCTCGCTGAATGTGAGTTGCGGTGCGTCGGCCAGTTTTTCAAGGCCAGGCAGCACAAACAGGCCGCGCGCGTCGTGGCCTAACAGTTTAGGCGCAACGTATACAATCAGTTCATCCACCAGCCCGGCCTGCAACAGCGCACCCGCGAGCGTGGGTCCCGCTTCTACCCAGATGCTGTTCACCTGCTGCTTGCCGAGCAGCATCATCAGCACCACTAAGTCGAGGCGACCGTTGTGCTCAGGTACCATAATGCTACGCACGCCCTCTGGCCATTCGCGCGTATCTTCTTTGGTACGGGCAATCCAGGTTTCACCCGGCTGCTGCACGATGCGATGTTCCGGCGTTATGCGGTTCTGGCTATCAATGACAATACGCAGCGGCTGACGCAGATTCTCCTGCGGGTAAAGCGCCTGAGTATCGGCATTCAGTTCGTCCCAGCGCACGGTCATAGCCGGATCGTCAGCCAGAACGGTTTCACTGCTGGTGAGGATAGCATGGCTTTGCGCGCGAAGGCGTTGCACATCGCGCCTTGCCTGGGGCGAGGTGATCCACTGGCTTTCACCGTTTGCCATCGCCGTACGACCGTCCAGCGAGGCGCCCAGCTTAAGCTGGATATACGGGAACCCGGTGCGCATGCGCTTCAGAAAGCCTTTGTTGATCGCTTCGGCGTCCTGCATCATCAGCCCATGACTGACGTCAATGCCTTCCTGCTGCAGGCGATACAGACCGCGTCCGGCAACCTGCGGATTCGGATCCTGCATCGATGCCACCACGCGGGAAACCCCCGCAGCAATCAGCGCGTCGCAGCACGGTGGGGTACGCCCGTGGTGGCTGCAGGGCTCCAGCGTCACGTAGGCGGTGGCACCGCGTGCCTTCTCGCCTGCCATCCGCAACGCATGGACCTCGGCGTGCGGCTCGCCGGCACGATAGTGGAACCCCTCCCCCACGATCTCGCCATCTTTAACGATCACGCACCCGACGTTCGGATTGGGATGGGTAGTAAAACGCCCGCGCTGCGCCAGCTTCATGGCTCGCGCCATGTAAATCTCATCCTGCATGAGCTTAATCCTGTAAGCGGGCGATCTCTTCGCCAAACTCTTTGATATCTTCGAAACTGCGGTAGACAGAGGCGAAGCGGATATAGGCGACCTTATCGAGCTTTTTCAGCTGCTCCATCACCAGGTTGCCGATCATCTTGCTTGGCACCTCGCGCTCGCCCAGACCACGAAGATAAGATTTTATGTGGTTTAACGCCATTTCGACGTCATCCGCGCTGACGGGACGTTTTTCCAGGGCCTTCAGCATCCCGCTACGCAGCTTCTCTTCGTTAAACGGCTCGCGCACATCGTTACTTTTCACCACGCGCGGCATTACCAGCTCAGCAACCTCAAAGGTCGTAAAACGCTCGTTGCACACCAGACACTGCCGACGACGGCGTACGGATGACCCTTCGCCTACAAGACGCGAGTCGATGACTTTGGTATCCACAGCGGAGCAGAATGGGCAATGCATACGGTATCCCTGTTATCCGGTTAACTGAGTTTCATTTTACCCTGATCTGGCCTGACAACAAAGGAAGAGCTTTTTGAGACAAAGGATCTATGTCTGACGGCACGTTGCTAGCTACCATTAGGGAGATCCGTTATTTCAAGGAAATAAACGCTATGACAAGACGTTACCTGAGAATTTTACTTGTGGGGAGCCTCTTCACCCTCAGTGCCTGTGCACAGCAAACCGAAGTCCGTCAGATGAAACAGAGTGTGAATACACTTAATACGGCGATGGACAAACTGAACAAAGAAACGGTGAAGATCACCCAGCAAAACGCGCTGAACGCCAAATCCAGCAGCGGGGTATACCTGCTGCCTGGCGCGAACACACCTGCGCGGCTGAATAGCCAGATTGGCACGCTGAAAATGTCGCTGGTCAATGTGGCAGCGAATGCAAATGGTACGCGCGCAACATTGCGCATTCAGGGAGAATCCAACGATCCGCTGCCCGCTTTTAGCGGCACCGTTGAGTGGGGACAGATCCAGGGCACGACGGAGAATTACCAGGAAGTGAACGTGAAGAACCAGCTCTTCACCGCCCCGGCCAGCGTTTTAGCGCCCAGTGATGTGGATATTCCGCTGCAGTTAAGCGGCCTTACGCCAGAACAGTTAGGCTTTATCCGCATTCACGACATCCAACCCGCCGCGCAGTAAACCCTTCCTTCTGAGCGGAGTGAAATGTCACTCCGCTAACATTTACATTTCGTATGGATTGGCAACATAAATGATTGCCGCTACAATCCCGGCCGTTTAAAGTACGCAAACGTGAACGCAATCGATTACGCGTGTGAGAGATATGTGAAACAACACATATTTTTGTGAGCAAGGATTCCTATAATAGGCTCCGCAGAAACACGAAATATTTAGAAACGCAATTCGCGCATTTTTCACTCCCGGAAGGGAATTTCAATCAGTGGCATGATTATGAAAAAAACATTACTCGCAGCTGGCGCCGTGCTGGCACTGTCCTCCTCTTTCACTGTTAACGCAGCGGAAAACGACAAACCACAATATCTCTCCGACTGGTGGCACCAGAGCGTTAACGTGGTTGGTAGCTATCACACCCGTTTCGGACCACAGATCCGCAACGACACCTACCTGGAATACGAAGCATTTGCCAAGAAAGACTGGTTTGATTTCTACGGCTACATGGATGCTCCGGTCTTCTTCGGCGGTAACACCGATGCAAAAGGTATCTGGAACCACGGTTCTCCGCTGTTTATGGAAATCGAACCACGCTTCTCTATCGACAAGCTGACCGGTACCGATCTGAGCTTTGGTCCGTTCAAAGAGTGGTACTTCGCAAACAACTACATCTACGATATGGGCCGCAACAAGTCCGGTCGTCAGAGCACCTGGTACATGGGTCTGGGTACGGACATCGATACTGGCCTGCCAATGAGCCTGTCCCTGAACGTTTATGCTAAGTACCAGTGGCAGAACTACGGTGCGGCAAACGAAAACGAGTGGGACGGCTACCGTTTCAAAGTGAAATACTTTGTGCCAATCACCCAGCTGTGGGGCGGCAACCTGAGCTATATCGGCTTCACCAACTTTGACTGGGGCTCAGACCTGGGCGATAACGACTTCCGCGATCTGAACGGTAAGAAAGCACGTACCAATGATTCTATCGCGTCCAGCCACATCCTGGCGCTGAACTACGATCACTGGCACTATTCCGTGGTTGCGCGTTACTGGCACAACGGTGGTCAGTGGAACGACGATGCCAGCCTGAACTTCGGCAACGGCGATTTCAGCGTTCGTTCTACCGGTTGGGGTGGTTACCTGGTCGTGGGTTACAACTTCTAACCCGTGCGGGACTGTGCGGGCTGATGCCCTCACCCTGCCCCTCTCCCACAGGGAGAGGGAACAAATACTAAAAACGGCAACATACGTTGCCGTTTTGCTTTTACCTCGCCGCCGGGCAAAAAAGCCAGCTCAAGAGCTGGCTTTTTATTGCTTAACCTTGCGCAAAAAATCCGCCAGAGACCTGTCCGCACTTTCGCTAAACCGTCTCTCCGTCTGCACGATATTGAGACATCTGTCGAGCCGGAAACAGCGATAGTCATCGCGCCGTTCACACCACGCCGCCAGCAGCCAACGCTCTCCCCAGAAGAACAAGCCCAGCGGCTGAACCTCACGCTTTGAAAGCTGCCCGGCTTCATCACGGTAATGCAACGCCAGCACGTGCTGGGCGGAAATTGCCTGATGAATCATGTCAAAATCGCTGCGGGAGTGGCTTTGCATGCAGAAATCCGGGGCATAAATCCGCGTCTGCTCCGCCTTTCGACGACTCTCCTCAGGCAGGATCGCCAGCACTTTCTCCTGGGCCGACTCCAGCTCGCGCGACAGCGATTCTCCTCCCCAGGTCTTGAGCAGGCGAATTGCGACGATCAGCGCCTCAGACTCCTTATTTGTCAGCATCAGAGGCGGCAGATCAAAACCCGACATCAGCCGGTATCCGCTTCCCGCTTCGCCTTCCACCGGCACGCCGGAGAGCGACAGATCGCGGATATCGCGGTAGACCGTGCGCTCGGAGACGCCAAGCCTGTCCGCCAGATGCGCTGCCGTCGTCAGACGCCTGCCCCGCAGGATCTGCACAATCTGAAACAAACGGTCAGCGCGTCGGGTCATATCGTATTACGCTCTCAGGCAGGTTGATGGAGGCCGACGCGGTTACCTTCGCTGTCGATAAACAAAGCAATGGTGCCAATCCCATCCGGCAGTTCCAGCGGGCCAAACACGCACTCGCCGCCCGCGGAGGCAATGCGATCGAGCGTAGCCGCCAGGTTATCCGTATGCAGATAGATAATAGCGCCCTGCTGCGACGGCGAAACACCCTCAAATTTTGCCAGCGCGCCGCCGGTGGCCGGATCGTCATGCGGGAATACCGCGAGCTCTGCCATGTCCATTTTCTCACGTCTCAGCTGTACCTGCATGACTGGCTCATAAAATTTGATGGCGCGATCCATATCTACCACGGGAATTTCAAACCAGTTAATCACACTTTTCATACATCCTCCTGACTGTTGTTGGGGTTCGAAAAGAGTCTACGACAGGGCTCCTGACAGCATACTGTCAGGAGTGTTTGTCAGGAGCAGATAAAAAAAATCCCGGTCAACCGACCGGGATTTCGATAACACGCTATTCGACGCCTTACGGCAGAATGGACGGCTGATCCGCCCCTTCTTTCTCAACCTTCTGCTGGAGCAGGTGCTCGCGCTTCATGCCGAGTTTCAGTGCCAGTGCGGATGCGACGTAGATAGACGACGCCGTACCGATGGAGACACCAATCAGCATGGTCAGCGAGAAGCCTTCCAGTACCGGGCCACCGAACAGGAACAGCATCAGGATCACCATCAAAGTGGTACCGGAGGTGATCAGGGTACGGTGCAGCGTCTGGGTCAACGACACGTTAAAGATTTCGTACGGCGTACCGCGACGGATCTTACGGAAGTTTTCACGGATACGGTCAGATACCACGATACTGTCGTTCAGTGAGTAACCGATAACGGACATCAGGGATGCCACGATGGTCAGGTCAACCTCAATGTGGAACAGCGACAGAACCCCCATGGTGATCACCACGTCGTGCGCCAGGGCGATAACCACCCCGGCCGCCAGTCGCCACTCGAAGCGGAAACCGACGTACACTAGGATGGAGATCAGCGCCACCAGCAGCGCCATTGCACCGGTCTGCGCCAGGTCCGCACCCACGCTCGGGCCGACAAACTCAATACGCTTGACCGCCGCGTTCTGGCTGGTTGTTTCGTTAATCACGTTAACAACCTTGCTGCCCAGCTCCTGGCTGCCGTTAGCATCGTGTACCGGCGGCATACGCACCATGATGTCACGGCTGCTGCCGAAGTTCTGCAGCAGCGGCTCTTCAAAGCCCGCTTTCTGCAGAGACAGACGCATCTGGTCCATATCGACCGGTTTTTCCAGGGAGATCTCGATAACCGTACCACCGGTGAAATCCAGACCCCAGTTAAAGCCTTTCACGCCCATAACGACGATGGACAGAATCAGCAGTAAACCTGAAATGCCGAAGGCCCAGTAGTCCCAGCGCATAAAGTCCCAGACTTTACGGCCATGGTTCAATTGTTCAACAGTATATTCCTGTGCCACAACGCACTCCTCAGATAGACAGCTTTTTGACGCGCTTGCCGCCGTACAGCAGGTTCACGATGGCACGGGTGCCGACAATAGCGGTAAACATTGACGTTGCGACACCGATACCGGTAGTAATCGCAAAGCCTTTGATCGCGCCAGTACCCACTGCATACAGGATAAGAACCTTAATCAGTGTTGTTACGTTCGCATCGAAAATAGAGCTGAACGCGCCTTTATAACCTTCGTCAATCGCCTGCTGAACAGAGCGACCGTTGCTCAACTCTTCTTTGATACGTTCGTTAATCAGTACGTTGGCGTCGACCGCCACCGCAAGGGTCAGAACGATACCCGCAATCCCCGGCATGGTCAGCGTCGCCCCTGGCAGCAGGGACATAATGCCGATGATCAGCACCAGGTTGGCGACCAGCGCACTGGTCGCAATCAGACCAAACTTCTTATAGAAGAAGATCATGAAGAGGATAGAGACCACCAGACCGGCCAGACACGCTTCCAGACCCTGTTGGATGTTCTGCATCCCCAGCGTTGGACCAATGGTACGTTCTTCAACAATCTGAATTGGCGCAATCAGCGCACCGGCACGCAGCAGCAGAGAGAGCTGACGCGCTTCGTTCGGGTTGCTAATACCGGTAATACGGAAGCTGTTACCCAGACGAGACTGGATATTGGCGATGTTAATCACCTCTTCCTCTTTCACCAGCACTGCACGACCGTTGGCATCTTTCTTACCGCTGTCTTTGTACTCCACGAACAGGGTGGCCATCGGTTTACCGATGTTATCCTTGGTGAAGTTAGACATGATGTTACCACCCGCGCTATCCAGCGAGATGTTAACCTGCGGCTGGTTGTATTCGTCCTGGCTGGAAGTGGAGTCGGTAATATGGTCACCGGTCAGAATGACGCGTTTGTACAGCACAACAGGCTGACCTTCGCGGGTCTGTTTCACTTCGGAGTCACCCGGAATACGGCCTGCGGCAGCAGCGGACTGATCGACGTTAGAGTTAACCAGACGGAATTCCAGCGTTGCGGTCGCACCCAGAATCTCTTTCGCACGCGCAGTGTCCTGAATACCCGGCAGTTCAACCACGATACGGTCAGCACCCTGACGCTGTACCAGCGGCTCAGCCACGCCCAGTTGGTTTACACGGTTACGCAGAATGTTGATGTTCTGCTGAACGGCATATTCACGCGCTTCTTTCAGACGCGCATCGGTCATCACCGCGCGCAGCTGGTTGCTGCCCTGAGAGGTGATCACCAGGTCACGGTGACGTTGGGTCAGGTAATCTACAGCCTGATCGCGCGCCGCACTGTCGCGGAACGTGATGCTCATGCCGTAGTTATCTTCTTTACGCACGGTAGTGTACGGGATGCCTTTGTCGCGCAGATCGCTGCGCAGGCTGTCGATATTCTGTTCCTGCAGCTTGCCGAGCGCGGTATCCATATCCACTTCCATCAGGAAGTGAACACCACCACGCAGGTCAAGACCCAGTTTCATCGGCTCTGCGTTCAGCGCAGCCAGCCAACGCGGGGTTGCAGGAGCAAGGTTAAGCGCCACGACATATTTGTCACCCAGCACGCCCATCAGCGCTTCGCGAGCGCGGAGCTGCGTGTCGGTGGTGTCGAAGCGAGCAAGAATTGCACCCTCTTCCAGAGCCACAGACTTAGCGGTAATTTTTTCTTCTTGTAACGTTTTCTGGACCTGGATCAGCGTTTGCTCACTGGCGGCGACACCGCGCGCGCCAGTGATTTGAACGGCCGGATCCTCACCATACAGGTTGGGAAGCGCGTACAGCAGGCCGACGAGAATCACGACGACCAGCATGATGTACTTCCACAAAGGATAACGGTTTAACACGGCAGTTCCCTTTGGGAAAAGTTGGGATTACAGCGCCTTCATGGTGCCTTTCGGCAGAACGGCAGCTACGAAGTCACGTTTGATAACCACTTCAGTGGTGTCGTTCAGGGCGATTGCAATGTAGCCACTTTCAGCCACTTTGGTTACGCGACCGACCAGACCACCGTTGGTCAGCACTTCATCGCCTTTCGCGATGGAGTCCATCAGCTTTTTGTGCTCTTTGGTACGCTTCTGCTGTGGGCGGAGGATCATGAAGTAGAAGATCAGACCGAACACAACCAGCATCAGGATCAGAGACATCGGGCTGCCCTGCGCCGGAGCACCTGTTGCCGCTACCGCATCAGAAATAAAAAAGCTCATTCAAATTCCCTCATTATTAAAATTAATCAACGTTCAACGGTGGAACATCCCGCCCCTGACGTTGGTAGAAATCGGTCACGAAGCTCTCTAATTTACCCTCTTCGATAGCCTTACGTAAACCAGCCATTAAGCGCTGATAATAACGAAGATTATGAATGGTATTGAGACGCGCGCCCAAAATCTCGTTGCAACGATCGAGATGATGCAGATACGCGCGGGAATAATTGCGACAGGTATAGCAATCGCACTCGGAATCGAGCGGGCTGGTGTCACTCTTATGCTTCGCGTTACGGATTTTCACCACGCCGTCAGTCACGAACAGATGACCGTTACGTGCGTTACGGGTTGGCATGACGCAGTCGAACATATCGATGCCGCGACGTACGCCTTCCACCAGATCTTCTGGTTTACCCACACCCATCAGGTATCGTGGTTTATCCGCCGGGATTTGCGGGCAGACATGCTCCAGAATGCGGTGCATATCTTCCTTCGGCTCACCCACAGCCAAACCGCCGACAGCGTAGCCATCAAAACCTATCTCTACCAGACCTTTAACGGAGATATCGCGTAAATCTTCGTAAACGCTGCCCTGGATAATGCCGAACAGCGCATTTTTGTTCTGCAGGGAGTCAAAACGGTCGCGGCTACGCTTCGCCCAACGCAGAGACATCTCCATAGAGCGTTTCGCGTAGTCCCAGTCAGCCGGGTATGGCGTACATTCGTCGAAGATCATCACGATGTCAGAACCGAGATCGTACTGAATCTCCATCGACTTTTCTGGATCGAGGAAAATCGGATCGCCGTTGATCGGGTTACGGAAGTGAACGCCCTCCTCGGTGATCTTGCGGATATCCCCCAGGCTGAAGACCTGGAAACCGCCAGAATCAGTCAGGATTGGGCCTTTCCACTGCATGAAGTCGTGCAGGTCACCGTGCAGCTTCATGATCTCCTGACCCGGGCGCAGCCACAGGTGGAAGGTGTTACCGAGGATAATCTGTGCGCCAGTGGCTTCAACTTCTTCCGGCGTCATCCCTTTTACGGTGCCGTACGTACCCACAGGCATAAACGCGGGGGTTTCCACCACGCCGCGATCAAACACCAGACGACCGCGACGCGCGCGGCCATCGGTGGTATCGAGTTCAAATTTCATTTTTTCTCCGACGTCAGAAAAACAGTCCAACGTTGTCATACGGTGCCGCGGACTTATTCCCCGACACGCTCATTCAAAGCCTGCGGATTGTACGTGATAAACATCGCGTCCCCGTAGCTAAAAAAGCGATATTTTTGTTCTACCGCAGACTTGTAAGCATTCATCGTATGCTGATAACCCGCAAACGCGGAAACCAGCATAATCAGCGTCGATTCAGGCAGATGGAAGTTGGTCACCAGCGCATCAATGACTTTGTACTGGTAGCCCGGGTAGATAAAGATCTGCGTATCACCAAAGAACGGCTCGATGAGACCCGTTTTCGCGGCCTGTGCAGCGCTCTCCAGCGAACGGACTGAAGTCGTGCCTACCGCAACCACGCGGTTTCCGCGCGCTTTCGCCGCCAGCACCGCGTCCACCACCTCCTGAGGCACTTCGGCATACTCAGAGTGCATGATGTGGTCTTCAATGCTGTCTACGCGTACCGGCTGGAACGTACCCGCGCCGACGTGCAGCGTCACGAACGCCATCTCAACGCCCTTCGCGCGCAGTTTTTCCAGCAGCGGTTCATCAAAGTGCAGGCCCGCCGTCGGCGCCGCGACCGCGCCAGGTTTCTGGCTGTAGACGGTCTGGTAAAGCTCGCGGTCGGCCTCTTCATCCGGGCGTTCAATATACGGCGGCAGCGGCATATGGCCGATGGCGTTAAGGATATCGAGGACCGTGCGCTCGTCCTGGAATTCCACCTCAAACAGCGCGTCGTGACGCGCGGTCATGGTCGCTTTAATGCTCTCGTCATCGCCCAGCAGCAGTTCTGCGCCCGGCTTCGGCGCTTTAGAGGCGCGAATATGTGCCAGAATACGTTTATCATCGAGCATACGTTCGACCAGCACTTCAATCTTGCCGCCGCTGGCCTTACGGCCAAACAGACGCGCCGGGATCACGCGGGTGTTGTTAAAGACCAGCAGATCGCCAGGGTTGAGCTTGTCGAGCAAATCGGTGAAAGTACCGTGCGTCAGCTCGCCCGTTGGCCCATCCAGCGACAGTAAGCGACAGCTGCTGCGCTCAGGCATGGGATAGTGAGCAATCAGGGATTCAGGTAGTTCAAAGGAGAAATCGGCGACGCGCATGACGTATACTCGTGACTTAAAAACAGGCGGCATAGTCTAGTGCTCACACCCTTTTGCTGCAACAATTAGCCGCCCCCGGACAAATAAAACGCATGAATTTTCTCGCTCACCTGCATCTCGCTCACCTCGCTGACAGCTCCCTTTCCGGCAATTTGCTGGCCGATTTCGTGCGCGGCAACCCTGCAGAAGACTATTCCCCTGAGGTTGTCGACGGCATCTTTATGCACCGCCGCATTGATGTCATCACCGATAACCTGCCCGAGGTCACGGAAGCCAAAGCGTGGTTCCGCCCTGAGACGCGCCGCGTTGCGCCGATCACGCTGGATGTGATGTGGGACCATTTCCTGTCTCGCCACTGGGAACAGCTCTCCCCGTCGCTACCGTTGCCAGAGTTTGTGCGCTACGCCCATGCACAGGTGTCGGTCATTTTGCCCGATTCACCGCCGCGCTTTGTCAATCTGAACAACTATTTGTGGTCAGAACGCTGGCTGGAGCGCTATGGTGAGATGGCTTTTATCCAGAACGTCCTGAATGGCATGGCCAGCCGCCGGCCGCGTCTGGATGCGCTGCGTGACTCCTGGTATGACCTGGATGCACACTATGACGCGCTGGAGACGCAATTCTGGCAGTTCTATCCGCGCATGATGGCGCAAGCGAAAAACAAACAGCTATGACAGATTTACATTGATAGGTAAAAGCTGGCGGAACGATTGTCACCACCTCTTTGTCTTATCCATGAACACTCTCTATACTGGCTCGCGTTGCGTTCCAAATAACCTTAGTATCTACAGGAGAATCATATGGTTCTGGTAACTCGTCCGGCTCCGGATTTTACAGCTGCAGCAGTTCTGGGCAACGGTGAAATCGTTGAAAACTTCAACTTCAAACAGCACACCAACGGTAAAGCGACCGTTCTGTTCTTCTGGCCAATGGACTTCACCTTCGTTTGCCCGTCTGAGCTGATCGCCTTCGACAAACGTTATGAAGAATTCCAGAAGCGTGGCGTGGAAGTGGTTGGCGTCTCCTTCGACTCTGAATTTGTACACAACGCATGGCGTAACACCCCTGTCGACAAAGGCGGCATCGGTGCGGTGAAATACGCAATGGTTGCGGACATCAAACGCGAAATCCAGCAGGCTTACGGTATCGAACATCCGGACGCTGGCGTTGCACTGCGCGGTTCTTTCCTGATCGACGCAAACGGCATCGTTCGTCACCAGGTTGTTAACGATCTGCCGCTGGGTCGTAACATCGACGAAATGCTGCGCATGGTTGACGCGCTGCAGTTCCACGAAGAGCACGGCGAAGTGTGCCCGGCTCAGTGGGAAAAAGGTAAAGAAGGTATGGCTGCTTCCCCAGACGGCGTAGCAAAATACCTGTCTGAGAACGTATCCAGCCTGTAATCGGCACGGTTTACGAAGAAGGCCCGCACATGCGGGCCTTTTTTTATGCTTTACGCTGCGTCTCTCGCCAGATGCGCCAGGCCATGAGCGCCAGCAGGATCACGCCCACAATCAGCACGCTCCACACCAGCAGCGCGTTCATCCGGCTCTCCTGCTCGCCCGCAGAAGTGGCGGTTAAACGCGCCTCACCGCCCAACGCGACATCATCCACAATATCGGCCTGCGGCAGATTCGCCATATCATAGGTTTTGCGCAGGTCGGCGGGGATCAGCATGTCAGGTTCCAGGTTTGCTGGTTTTGCCGCCCCGTTTCCCCAGGCGAGCACGTACGGTGCTTTCCCCTGCGCGTTAAACACCAGATCAACGCGGTCGCGATGCCCTATGACGTTCGGAAGGTATTCAGGCAGACGCGCATTCAGCGTCGTGATTTTTACCGCCTGGACCCGCTCTCCGTTAAGCGAAACCGGCGCAGACGTTTTGCCCTCCAGGCGGTAAAGAACCTCTTTTCTCAGGGGGTGCCATGTGTCTTTTTCCGTACTTCGCCACGCAATCTCCACGGGCAGAACGCCGTCGCCATTCAGCAAGAAGCTGACCGTGCTCAATGGTTGCGGGTGCGCCCAGTGCCACTGCGCTTCGCTTGTCGATAGCTGTTCCCCTTCCCCCTCCAGGTCGATCGCTTCCGGAGCCATCTGCGCAGGGGCGCTAATCGCGTTTACGCCGGTCAAGGTCATGCCCTGGCTCTGCGCATTCAGCACCACCATGAGATAGCGATTCGCATCAGGAGATAAAACCGTATCGGTATCGATCCGATCGAGCTTAAGGCGATCCTGGCCACTGACGACGTCCAGCAAGGGCATATCCTCGCGTAGGGTATACCAGCGCTTCAAATCCTCGCTGTAATAGACCGATGCCGTTCCCTGCCATGACGTCTTAGGGGGATTCCAGAGCAGCTGCAGCTGGGATATAGCCATCTCACCCGTCGCCTGCTCTGGCAAGGTCAGCAGATAATGTTGCCCGGCCACGGCAGCTTTCTGCCCTTCGAGCACAATCTCAACGCCATTTCCGGAACGGAGCAGGATCTTATTGCTCTCACCGGCATCTGGCGCAGCGGCAAGCGGTGAGGCGTCCAGAGGAAAAAGACGCAGCGCCGTGGATTGCGCCACCACCTGCGGGCGCGTCGCGGTGACCAGGCTGAAGGGAACCGGCTCACCCGACTGATTAAAGACGCGGACATCGTCCAGATTCGGGGAGGTGCTCTGTTCATAGACGGCGAGCGGCAGCAATACCCGATACCACTGGGAAGGAACCGACGTTTCCAGTGAACGACCAAAGGCATAATCCCGCGGCGATTCCGTTTGCATCTCGTCGCAGAACGCCATGCCCGATAGCGCCAGCAGCGTGGTACAGACTACCGCTTTCATCCATTTCATTTTTCATCTCCAGTTTTAGGCGGTAGTGGCGAGAAATACCCCACGATCAGGACCAGTATCGCCACGCCGATAAATGCCACGGCACGGGACAGGCCGCCTCCGCCTGCGCTGTCCACCAGCATCAGTTTAACCATCACGACCCCCAGCAAGGCGGCCCCGCAGAGCCACTCCTGGCGGGAGGCCCGGCGGGTAGCATGGACCATGACCACCAGCGCGATCAGCATCCAGAACAGGGCAAACGTGGTCTGGATAAGCCGCGAATCCCACAGCGACGCCATATTCCAGCCCACATCCCCATACCAGGCCAGGGCGCGCATCAGCGCCCCGTTAAGCCACCAGAAGCCAAACGCCATGATAGCAACGGCAGGCCACGGGCGAGCCTGAGCAAGCAACGCGGGATAGTAGCGATCCACCCCCCGATAAAAGACCACCAGCCCCAGCAGCGCGAATGCCGCGCCTTCCTCAAGCGGGTTCACCAGCGGCAGCCAGGTTTGCCGGTAAACGACGCCGTCCTGGAAATTGGTCACGACCAGCAGCACCAGCAGCGCCACGACGACAGGGATCGGCGCCAGGCAGGTATAGAGCGCAGGCCACTCCCCGAACGGCCACGCGCGGCGACGCACCGCCGCGGAAAGCGCCAGAATCACGCCGCCCCCAGCCGCCATCGCCAGTCCACTGCCCCACGCCGCCATGCCCAACGGTAGCGCGCGAGCAAACCAGTAAAGCTCGGCCGCCAGCGCCAGTAAAATCATCCAGCAAAGCGTCAGGTGCAGCCCCATCGCGATGCGCGGCAGCAATCGTTCACCGTCACGTCGCAGCAGCATCAATGCGGCAGGAAGTGCAATGCACCAGGCCAGATTTGACCAGCCAGCGGCAACGATCTGCTGATGCGAAAGCTGGTAAACCACCATCACCAGCATCAGTGGCCACAGCAGCCATTTGCTGGCATCCAGCTCCCGCCACGCCAGACGAGCGGCAGCCTGGCGCCAGCCCCAGACCGAGACGGCCGAGAGCGCCAGCACGCCTGCCAGAACAGGTAATTCTTGTTTCAGCACCCGTTGCGAGGCACCCAATAGCGCCACGATCCAGAACAACAGGCCGCCTGCCAACAACGCCCAACTGACCGGCAGAACACTTTTGCGCCATAGCCACGCCGCAGCCAGCCAGCAAAGGCTGAGGATGGCGAAGATAAGGAGAAGGCTCAGCGACGTCACGCCGTCCATTTGCGCCCACAGCGCGCTGCCGAGTGCCAGCACCAGCAGCGCCGTCCCGCTATAGCTCATACGACGCTGGTTCTGCTGCATGCCCAGCCAGAGGATACCCAGCCCCTCCAGCGCCCAGGCCATCGCCGTCCAGCGCGCCGAGAGTGCCAGCGGAATGGCGAGCGTAGCGAACCCGCCGCCGATGGCCAGCGCCGCCATGACCAGTGGTCGTCCGATGGACGGATAGCGCCGCAGCGCGAGGAACGCAAGGGTAAGATAAAATGCCCCATATCCGAGCGCGCTCAGCGCCGGGCCATATTCCCAGTGCCGGGTCATGCCGTACTGCATCCCGAAGCCAATCAGCGGCGGAGCAAACAGCAGTACGCCGTCAATAATCTGTTTCCCTTTTTCCTGCGCCCGCAGCGACAGCGCCACGCACAGCACGCCGAATATCAGCGTATTGGCAATCAGGAACAGCTGGCACACCCAATAGTGTTCAGGCTGATAGTCGCTCAGCCCCCAGAGGCCACCCACGCCAAACGTAAAAAGCAGACCGAGCAGATTGAGCTCGCGCCAGTGCTGCCAGATGCTGATGGCGAGAATACCGATGGAAAGCAGGAGATAGAAAGAGAACAGCGCCACAAAGTTGCCGCCTCCGGTAGACAGGAGCAGCGGTGCCAGATACCCGCCGAGGCTCGCCAGCATGGCCAGGCTCAAGGCCTTTTGCAGCACGGCCAGCCCGACGCTCGCGGCGCAAATCGCTACCAGCAGCGCAAAAGCCAGCGTCATCGGCAACATTTGCCAGAGCCGGAAGGCACCAAAGACCGTCAGGTAAAGAATGCCCGTCGCCCCACCCTGTAAGATAAGCGCATAAACCGGCTGCTTATGCCGCAGTCGCCAGCCAAACGCCAGCAGAACGATGGCAAACAGCGCCGTCGCCACCAGGCGCAGCTCAAGCGGGAACAGGGAATGTTCGACGGTATAGCGCAGCAGGAAAGAGAGACCGAGGAAAAGCAGCAGGATCCCCAGCTTCGCCAGCGGATTTCCCTGCATAAACCAGCGCACCAGCGACGTCAGTATGCCGCCAAAGGCGGATGGCTGTTTTGCCGCAGGGGCAGGAGCGGAAACGGGTTCAGCCCTGGGCACGCGGGCGTCCGGACGCCAGGGGTCGACAGGTGCGGGAGCGTGCTCAACCACTGGCGCGGTCACAACCACCGGCGCGGCGGTCTGCGCCGTCTCCGACGCTATCTCAGCGGCACCACGCTGCTCAAGCGCTTCAATGCGCTGGCGAAGCCTGGCGATCTCCTGCCGCGCCGCCGTGCTCCGATTAAAGCCAATAACCGCAAGCACGGGCGCAACCACCAGCGCAAAAACCAGTAACAAACAGCCAAGGATGTAGAGCTCGTCCATGTTTCCACCTTCACCGTAAACTATTCGTTAAGATTGACACAAATCGTTGCATTTGCGCCATCTTAAAGGTGGAAACATTTACCGTCGCGTTAGCTACCGACCCAGATCGTCGCGGATATCGCCGGCAGCGCCAGCACGCCGTCCTGAATCGTCGCCTTGCCCTCTTTATTCTTCCACGTAGCCACCTTCAACAGCGGGGAATCATCCAGCACCACTTCACAAGCCTCGCCCCGGTTGATAGCCACCAGCACGCGCTGCTGGTTATAGACGCGGACAAAGACCACCACGTTATCGTGGGCGTACACCACCTGGCAGCCGCCGTAGCGCAGGGCTAGACTCTGTTTACGCAGCTTCGCCAGCCGCTGATAGAGGCTGAACAGTACCTTGTCCTGTTTTTCTGGCGCCCATGGGAAGGTTTTGCGACAGAACGGATCGTTGTTACCGTCCAGTCCCACTTCATCTCCGTAGTAGATACACGGTACGCCCGGCCAGGTGAAAAGCCAGGTGACCGCCAGCGGCAGACGCGCCACATCCTTGCCGAGCAGGGATTTAAAGCGTGCGGTATCGTGACTATCAAGCTGGTTAAACATCCTCAGCTGCTGCTGATGAGACAGCCCGGCGCGGTAGTTATCCATCCACGCTGTGCAGGTTTCGGCGTCAATGTGGTTCGGATCGTAGGAGATATCGGTATTCGCCAGGAAACCCCATAGCGGGAAGGTAAAACCGCGATAGTTCATCGCCGCATCTTCGGCATCGTTTTGCAGCCACTGGCGCGCGTCGCCAAAGTGTTCGCCAAACACGAACGCTTCAGGCCGGGCCGCTTTTGCCGAGCGCGTGATCCCGCCGACGTGATGCAGGTTATTTCGCGCCCCACCCGCTTCACCCAGCATATGTACGACGTCCAGACGCCAGCCGTCCATATTCCACGGGGCGTTCAGCCAGTGGCGGACGATGCTGTCTTCGCCGCCGTAAATCTCATTAACCAGCGTTGATGACTGGAAATCCAGCTTCGGCAGACTGGGGTAGCCCAGCCAGTCCAGGGCACGCCCCTCCTCATTAAAGCTGTACCAGTCACGCTGCGGCGAGTCCGGGTTATGACATGCTCCGCCCATCGACTGGTTATGACGGTCAAACCAGGCGTGCGAATCTCCGCTGTGGTTAAACACGCCGTCCAGAATCAGGCGCATGCCTTCCTTAAGGGTGTTCTCTCGCAGGCGCAGCAGTGCCTCGTCCCCGCCAAACTGCGCGTCAACGTGGCGATAATCCTGTGTATCGTATTTATGTACGCTCGGGGCTTTAAACACCGGGTTGAGGTAGAGCGCCGTCACGCCCAGTTTTTTCAGGTACGGCAGCTTTTCGCTGATGCCGTCGAGATCGCCGCCGTAAAACGTCGAGCCGCCCGCCTGCGCCGTCACCGGCTCATCCCATTTTTTCAGGATAATGTCGTGGCCCGCCGCGTGGTGGTGATAGACCTTATCCTGGTCGGCAGTGCGTTTTTCGCTACGCGCAAAGCGGTCCGGGAAAATCTGGTAAAAGACCTGATCGTTAACCCACTGCGGTCCGCTATCCGGATAATCAACGGCAAACTGTTCCAGCCGTGCGGGCGGGAACCGGCTAAACCCCTGCGGGGTAAACCACAGCTGACGATGGTTCCACAGCAGCTTGAAGCTATAACGGCGGCGCGGCTGTCCGCTACGCAAATCGATATTCGCCCGCCAGGCGGTGATCCCCGGCTGCGGCTGGCTGCGCAGCTTGTGCATTTTCAGCCCGGTCTCTTCATTATCAATTTCGGCGCGGAGCGTCACGCGTTCTGGCTGATTTTCCCCCGCCAGCCAGAGCGTAATCACAAGGTTGTCTTTGTTTTGCTTAACAAATGGGGCAACCGGAAGGTGCCAGGCATTTAACATCACGAATCCCCTTTGATGAAATTGACGTCACCTTGCCACAGGGTGGTTAAGGATAGCTCACCATGACGTGATTTATTGGGGGAGGAGGACGGGGGAGGAGGGATCAGTGCGGCCTGATGCCCTAACCCTCTCCCACAGGGAGAGGGAATAAAAAAATTACTGCGCTTCTGCCAGTTGGCGATCGCGGCGGCATTTAAACACCCAGCCAACCAGCAGCAGGACGATCCACGCACAGCCCACGTAGAGGGAAATACGGGTATCCGGATGGTAGCCAATCAGGCCAATGATAAACACCAGGAAGATCAGCCCGACGACGGTTGTTGCAACGCCACCCGGGACTTTAAACTTCAGCGCTTTCGCCTCTTCCGGCGACAGGCGACGGCGGAACGCAATCTGCGACAGCAGGATCATGATCCACACCCACACGGTCGCGAAGGTCGCCAGCGACGCAATCACCAGGAAGACGTTCTCCGGCATGATGTAGTTCAGGTAAACCGAGAACAGCAGCGCAACGGTCATGACCACCACCGTCACCCACGGCGTGCCGCGGCGGGAGGTTTTAGCGAACACCTTCGGCGCACTGCCCTGCTCCGCCATGCCATGTAGCATACGGCCTACGCCAAAGACGTCACTGTTGATCGCGGAAAGCGACGCGGTCAGCACCACGAAGTTCAGAATGCTGGCAGCAAACGCAATGCCCATATGCTGGAAGGTCAGCACAAACGGGCTACCGTTGGTACCGACCTGGTTCCATGGGTAGATGGACATAATCACGAACAGCGTGCCCACATAGAACACCAGAATACGCATCGGCACGGAGTTGATGGCACGTGGAATGGATTTCTCAGGGTCTTTCGCTTCCCCGGCGGTGATACCAATAATTTCAATACCGCCGTAGGCGAACATCACCATCTGCAGCGACATCACCATCCCGAGCCAGCCGTTGCTGAAGAAGCCCCCGTTGCTCCAGAGGTTATGGATCCCGGTCGGCTGACCGCCGTTGCCAATCCCCCAGAGGATGATGCCAAAACCGGCCACAATCATGATGATAATGGTGGCGACCTTGAAGAAGGAGAACCAGAACTCAAGTTCGCCGAACACCTTCACGCTCATCAGGTTGACGGCGCAGATGAGCAGCACCACGCTCAGCACCCAGATCCAGTGCGGCACCGTCGGGAACCAGACGCCCATATAGATCCCAAACGCCGTCACATCGGCAATGGCCACAATCAAAATTTCAAAGCAGTAGGTCCAGCCAGTGATAAACCCGGCCAGCGGTCCGAGGTTTTCCTGCGCATAGCGCGAGAACGAACTGGCAGAAGGATTGTGAACCGACATCTCTCCGAGGGCGCGCATGATGATATACGCCGCCACGCCGCCAATGATGTAGGCCAGCAGAACGCTTGGACCGGCCATTTTGATGGCATCTGCCGAGCCATAAAAAAGACCGGTACCAATCGCAGAGCCCAGCGCCATAAAGCGGATGTGGCGTGTGCTGAGACCACGTTTAAGTTTGTTAGTGCTTTCCATTAAAATCTTGCCATTCAACACGAAAAAACAAAAAACCACGGGGCCTTAAGCCCCGTGGTTAAACAGTTTGTTGCCGTTGATTAATGGGCGTTAGATGCAACCTGGCGCCCTGCAGCACGGTCCCAGATAATCGCCAGAACCAGTGCAACAACGGTAGGCATCAGCCAGGCCAGGCCCTGCTCGGACAGCGGCAGACGCTGTGTCCAGGCGGGCAGAATCGCGGCGAACGCTGATGCTTTAATCCCGTCAAGGATACCAAAAATCAGGCTGATAAACATGGCTGGCGCAATAATTCGTGAGGAGTTATTCCACCACGGACGGGTGAAGCTCAGCACCACCAGCACGATGCACGGCGGATAGATGGCCGTCAGCACCGGAATAGAGACCTGAATCAGGTGGCTCAGACCGAGGTTGGACACCGCCATGGAGAAGATACCGAGGATAAACACCAGGGTGCGGTAAGAGAGCGGCAGATACTGCGCAAAGAACTCAGCACAGGCGCAGGTCAGGCCCACTGCGGTCACCAGACACGCCAGGAAAATCAGCGCCGCCAGCAGCATACTGCCCGCACCACCGAAGGTGTGCTGGACGTAAGCGTGCAGAATAGCCGCACCGTTCGCGTTCTGATCAACCAGCATGGCGCTATCAGAGCCCAGGCGGAACAGCGCCAGATACAGCAGCGTCAGACCCACACCAGCCATCAGGCCAGCCCAGATGGTATAGCGGGTCAGCAGACGCGCTTCGGTCACACCGCGGGAACGCGCGGCGTTAACGATAACAATACCAAACACCATTGCGCCCAGCGTATCCATCGTCAGGTAGCCGTTCACAAAACCGTTAGAGAACGCGGCGTTTTTATAGGCGTCCATTGCCTCGCTGATCGGGCCTGCTGGCCAGATGATAGCGGCCACGGCGAGAACGATCAGGGCGATGATTTTCAGCGGCGCCAGGAAGTTACCCACGGTATCCAGCAGTTTGCCCGGATAGAGGGAGACCAGAATGACAATCGCGAAGTAGACCAGGCTGTAGATAAACAGCGGCATCGGGCCGTCGCCGGTCAGCGGAGCAATCCCCACTTCAAAGGAAACGGTCGCCGTGCGCGGGGTGGCAAACAGCGGGCCCACGGCCAGATAGCAGACGGTGGCCAGCAGAACACCTGCGACTTTGCCAATCGGCGTGCTGAGGCTGTCCACGCCGCCACCGACTTTCGCCAGCGCGACGACGGTCAGTACCGGTAGACCCACGGCAGTAATCAGGAAACCAAACGCAGCGGTCCAGACGTGTTCACCCGCCTGTAAGCCAACCATTGGAGGGAAAATAATGTTGCCTGCGCCAACGAACAGCGCAAATGTCATAAAGCCCAGCGCGATGATGTCACGCGATTTTAAGTGATGGGTCATAAAACCTTACTGCCTGTGGATGTGGTGTTGAAAACATTGAGATTTTCGTTTTCCCTGACGGGACGATACAGCCGAAAAATTGCTCAATTTCAGCGGGAAATGCTCCCGTCCTGGCGTGGAGAAGAATAGTTTTTCGATTTACCACGCAAATACAGTCGGTCTGACAGTATCTGGGGGGCAATTTAAACGCTTATAACGTTTAAAGGCAAGGTGGGATCTCAAAACCAGAACAATATGCCAGCATGAAAATACACGCCAGCACAATACGCTATCTACAGGAAAAACTCATGGCTAATCATGCGAACAAAAAACACCCAGCCGTATATTATTCATCCGCGTTTCGCTTGACTGCAAAGCAAACGGGCCAGCAGACGCTGACCCGTGGAAAGGGAAAATGACACACCTGCCCTCAGGCGGTCTTTTTGGCAATTAATCGTTCCGGAATAACGAAACTGAAGCGGGTTCCTTTCCCCAGCGTACTCTGAATATCAAGTCGGCTTTCGTGGTGATTTACCGCGTGCTTCACAATCGCCAGCCCCAGGCCGCTCCCCCCTGTTTGCCGCGACCGCGCTTTATCCACGCGGTAGAAGCGTTCGGTCAGACGCGGGATATGCTCCGGTGCGATCCCCGGCCCGTTATCTTCCACGCTAAACTCGGCGCCCGTAGGGGTACGGTTCCAGCGCACCATAATATCCGTTCCTTCCGGCGTATGGTTCACCGCGTTGTACACCAGGTTGGATATGGCGCTACGAAGCTCATCCTCACTGCCCAGCACCTTTAGCGTGCTTTCGACCTCGAAGGTCAGGTGATGCTTTTTGTGGCTTAACGTCTGCGCTTCACGCTCCACAACCCGCAGCATCATCGGCACATCTATCGTGTCATTCAGCGCAAGCGTAGGCGCCGCTTCAATCTTCGAGAGCGTGAGCAGTTGCTTCACCAGCCCTTCCATGCGATGCGTTTGCTCGCGCATGGTATGCAGCGCTTTTTCACGCGGCGCACCTTCCAGCGTTTGCTCCTGCATCATCTCCAGATAGCCCTGAAGCACGGTCAACGGAGTACGCAGTTCGTGGCTGACGTTCGCAAAGAAATTACGGCGCGCGCCCTCAAGCTGGTGCATTTGGGTGACATCGCGCGCCACCATCAGCCACTGCTTATCGCTGTAAGGCATCACGCGGATTTCCAGATGGCGACCATTATTGAGCTTCAGATTGTGCGGGCGGGTAAAATCACGCTTTTTCAGATACAGCGTGAATTCGGGATAGCGTAAAAGGTTAAGGATGTTCTGACCGTTATCGTCCGGCCAGCGAAGGCCCAGCAACTGTTGCGCCAGGCCGTTACACCAGAAGATGGTGCCTTCTTCAGTGGTCAGGATGACCGCATCCGGCAACGACTCCGCCCCGCTGCGAAAACGCTTAATCAGGCTTCCCAGCTCGCGACGGCGCTTTTTATTACGCATCTGCATCTGGTGCAGGCCGTACAGCAGGGGCTCCCAGCTGCCGCTGCCCGGCGGTGGGGTCATACTGCGGTCAACCCACAGCCACCAGGAGAGGCGCAGCAGGTTCCAGAAATGCCAGATCAGCAGCCCGGTGACCGACGCCAGCAGAAACCACGGCAGATGTCCGAGAAAGGCCCCAAGAAGGAAGGCCGGAATACAGCATAAGATCAGTTCAAAGACGAGCCTTTTCCATGACAGACGTTCCAGCACGCGTCACACTCCTGTCATTGTTCAGAAACGGGTCGAAAAACGATAACCCGTGCCGCGGACCGTCTGTACCATGCGATCGTGGCCGCTCAGTTCCAGCGCTTTTCGCAGGCGGCGAATATGTACGTCAACCGTCCGGTCTTCGACATACACGTTAGTTCCCCAGACGTTATTCAGCAACTGCTCGCGGCTATATACGCGTTCCGGGTGAGTCATAAAGAAGTGCAGGAGTTTAAATTCGGTAGGGCCCATATCGAGGGGGTTTTCGCCGGTCATCACGCGGTGCGAGGTCGGGTCAAGGCTGAGTCCCTGCATCTCTATCACCTCTTCCACCGCCATCGGTGAAATACGGCGCATCACGGCTTTAATGCGGGCGACCAGCTCTTTTGGGGAGAACGGTTTAGTGATGTAATCGTCCGCGCCGGTTTCTAGTCCGCGCACGCGATCCTCTTCCTCTCCGCGCGCCGTGAGCATAACAACCGGGATGTCGCGGGTCAGTGCCTCACGCTTCAGGTGTTTGATAAACTGCAGTCCGGAGCCGCCAGGCAACATCCAGTCCAGCAGAATCAGATCGGGCCAGGGTTCATTCAGCTGGTTCACTGCGCTGTCATAATCTTCCGCTTCAACCGGCTGGAAGCCATTTTGCTCGAGCACGAAGCACACCATTTCACGAATTGGAGCTTCATCTTCTACGACCAGAATACGTCTCGCCATACTTTGCCCTGTCTTATCTTATTAAGTTACACGTTTGTAATTCGGCGCCATTATGCGTCAGATTTATGACAGATTTATGAAAAACATTACCACGGTAGCGGGCAAACCGTTGTTTTATTACAGCGGTTATTTTCCCTTCTCTGAACGTTTATAATCCTGCTTTCTCATTTTTGCCACGGAACCGCTATGCGCATACTTCACACCTCGGACTGGCATCTCGGTCAAAATTTTTACAGCAAAAGCCGTGCGGCTGAACATGCAGCGTTCCTGAACTGGCTGCTGGAGACGGCGCAGGCCCACGAGGTCGATGCGATTATTGTCGCGGGTGACATCTTTGATACGGGGTCGCCCCCCAGCTATGCGCGCGAGCTGTATAATCGCTTCGTGGTGAATTTGCAGCAGACCGGCTGTCATCTGGTGATAGTGGCCGGTAACCATGACTCCGTGGCAACGCTCAATGAATCCCGTGACATTCTGGCGTTTCTCAATACTACCGTCGTCGCCAGCGCCGGGCATGCCCCGCAGATCCTGAAAAAACGCGACGGTACGCCGGGGGCAGTGCTGTGCCCGATCCCCTTTTTACGCCCGCGCGATATCGTACAAAGTCAGGCGGGACTGTCGGGCACAGAAAAGCAGCAACATTTATTACAGGCCATCACCGACTATTATCACCAGCAGCACGCGGATGCCTGCAACCTGCGTGGCGAACAGCCGATACCGGTGATTGCGACCGGGCATCTCACCACCGTTGGGGCCAGTAAAAGTGACGCCGTGCGTGACATCTATATCGGCACGCTGGACGCCTTTCCGGCGCAGAACTTCCCGCCTGCGGACTACATTGCGCTCGGGCATATTCACCGCGCCCAGGTGATCGGCGGCTGCGAGCATATCCGCTACTGCGGATCCCCTATTTCGCTCAGTTTCGATGAAACCGGCAAAGCCAAATCCGTGCATCTGGTGAGCTTCAGCGAGGGCAAACTCAGTGCCGTCGAGACGCTGGAGGTGCCGGTCACCCAGCCGCTGGCGGTGCTGAAAGGCGATCTGGAGGCCATCACCGCTCAGCTTGAACAGTGGCGCGGCACCGCGCTTAATCCCCCCGTCTGGCTGGATATCGAAATCACTACGGATGACTACCTGCATGATATGCAGCGAAAAATCCAGGCGCTGACGGAAGACTTGCCGGTAGAGGTCTTACTGGTGCGCCGCAGCCGCGAGCAGCGCGAGAAAATTCTGTTAAGCGCCCAGCGGGAAACGCTCAGCGAGTTGCGGGTAGAAGAGGTGTTTGAGCGCAGGCTCTTACAGGAGGATATTGACGACGCGAAGCGCGAAAGACTCAGCGAACTGTTCACCCATACCCTGCATGCCCTCAATGACGAGGAAGAAAACGCATGAAAATTTTGAGCCTGCGTCTGAAAAATCTCAACTCCCTCAAGGGCGAGTGGAAAATTGACTTTACCGCTGAACCCTTTGCCAGCAACGGGCTGTTTGCCATTACCGGCGCCACAGGCGCAGGTAAAACCACCCTGCTCGACGCCATCTGTCTGGCGCTTTATCACGAAACGCCGCGCCTGAGTAAGGTTTCCCAGGCACAAAACGACCTGATGACGCGAGATACCGCCGAGTGTCTGGCGGAAGTGGAGTTTGAGGTAAAAGGCATCGCCTACCGCGCCTTCTGGAGCCAGAACCGGGCACGCAACCAGCCGGACGGCAACCTGCAGGCGCCGCGCGTGGAGCTGGCCCGCTGCGAAGATGGCAAAATCCTCGCCGATAAAGTCACGGACAAGCTGGAGCAAACCGCCGCGCTCACCGGTCTGGACTATGGCCGCTTTACCCGTTCAATGTTGCTCTCACAGGGGCAATTTGCCGCCTTCCTGAATGCCAAACCGAGCGATCGCGCAGAGCTGCTGGAAGAGCTGACCGGCACCGAAATCTACGGCCAGATTTCCGCCATGGTGTTTGAAAAACACAAAGCCGCCCGCAACCTGCTGGAAAAGTGCGAGGCGCAGGCAGCGGGCGTCGTGCTGCTGAGTGAAGAACAGCAGCAGCAATTACAGCAAAGTTTGCAGGCACTTACTGACGAAGAGAAAACGTTGCTGGCACAGCAGCAAAACCAGCAGAAACATTTTCAGTGGCTTACCCGTCATGATGAGCTTGTGCGCGAGCAACAACGCATCACCGCATTGCAGCAGCAGGCACAACAGGCTCTGACGGACGCTGCGCCTGAGCTGGCAAAGCTCCAGCTTGCGCAGCCCGCCGCCCAGCTTCGTCCGCTCTGGGCGCACCAGCAGGAGCAAACCGCGCGTCTGACGCAAACCCAGCAGCGAATTATTGAAGTAAATACTCGCTTACAAGCCAAAACCGCGCTGCGCGCGCGGATCCGTAATACTGCCCTGCGTACCCACGCCGAGCTTCATACTGAACTGACGGCGCTGGCGCAGTGGCTGGCGGAGCACGAGCGTTATCGCCTGCTGGGTCAGGAGATTGCCGGATGGCGCGCGCTCTTCTCACAGCTTAACCGCGATAAAAACCAGTTGGCCACGCACGCTGCGCGGATGACTGAGTTACGTAACAAGCTGACTGACATGCCGGAAAATACGCTCACGCTGACGGCGGATGAGGTCAACGTGGCAATGGAGCAGCAGTCCCGGTCACGCACGCAGCGCCAGCGGCTGACGTCGCTACACGCTCGCTATCAGCCGCTGCAAAAGCGCCTGTGCCAGAGCAATGAAAACGTACAAAAAGCCCAGGCGGAGCAGAGCAAACTTAATGAAACGTTGACGCTGCGCCGCCAGCAGTACAAAGAGAAACACCAGCACTATCTGGATCTAAAGGCCCTGTGCGAGCGTGAAGCGACAATTAAAGATCTGGAGAGCTATCGTTCACAGCTTGAGGCAGGCAAACCTTGTCCCCTGTGCGGTTCCTGCGAGCATCCCGCCGTTGAGCAATATCAATCGCTTGAGCTGACGGATAACCAGCGCCGCCGTGATGCGCTGGAAAAAGAGGTGGCCGCGCTAAAAGAAGAAGGCCTGCTGGTGCTGGGGCAGGTTAATGCCCTGGCTCAGCAGATTCAGCGCGAGACGGGCGACGTGCAGACCCTGTCTGAGGAAGAGCAAGCACTCACTAAAGAGTGGCTTGAGATCTGCGCGTCCCTGAATATCACATTGAATATTCAGGAAGATATCGCGCCATGGATAAACGAGCAGGAACACTATGAGCGCCAGCTTTATCAGCTCAGCCAGCGTCTTACCCTGCAAAACCAGCTGAACGAACAGGAAGCGCAGGCGCGCCAGTATCAGCAGCAGCTGACGGCGACACGCCAGACGCTGGAACACACCCTGCTCACGCTTTCGCTTAGCGTTCCCGAAGAGGGGAACGAAGCCGCCTGGCTGCACGCCCGCGAAGGAGAATTCGCGCAGTGGCAGGAAAAACAAACGCAGCACGGCGTGCTTGTGGAACGCAGCAACGCTCTGAAGCCGTTGCTCGACACACTTCCGGCAACCCACACCGAAGAGACCGAACCGGCCATTCCTGATGGCTGGCGCGCCATTCACGATGAATGCGTATCGCTGCAAAGCCAGCTTACCGCCCAGCAGCAACAGGAGGCGCTGGAGCAAGAGCGCCTGCAACAGTCGCAGACCCAATTCTCCGCGGCGCTCTCTGCCAGCTGTTTTGCCGACCGGGAGGCGTTCATTGCCGCTCTGCTGGATGATGACACCCTCCGTGGCCTCGAACAGCTGAAGCAGTCGCTGGAAAACCAGATACAGCAGGCCACGGCGCTATCCGGCCAGGCGAACCAGCAGCTACAGGCGCATGTTGCGCTGCGCCCGGAAGGTCTCGAGGCCGATGCATCCACTTTGCAAATCCAGCTGCAGCAGCTGGCGCAACAGCTTCGCGAGAACACCACGCATCAGGGCGAGATCCGCCAGCAGCTCAAGCAGGACAGCGACAACCGTCAGCATCAGCTGGCGTTGATGCAACAAATTGAAGAGGCCGCGCGTCAGGCCGACGACTGGGGCTATCTGAACGCGCTGATCGGCTCCAGTACCGGCGATAAGTTCCGTAAGTTCGCTCAGGGGCTGACGCTGGATAATCTCGTCTGGCTTGCTAACCAGCAGCTAAATCGCCTGCACGGGCGTTATCTGCTGCAGCGCAAAGCCAGCGATGCGCTGGAGCTGGAAGTAGTCGACACCTGGCAGGCGGATGCCGTACGCGATACACGCACGCTCTCTGGCGGCGAGAGCTTCCTGGTCAGCCTGGCGCTGGCGCTGGCGCTTTCCGATCTGGTGAGCCACAAAACGCGAATCGATTCGCTGTTCCTGGATGAAGGATTCGGCACCCTCGACAGTGAAACGCTGGATACCGCACTGGATGCGCTCGACGCGCTGAACGCTACCGGGAAAACCATCGGCGTCATTAGCCACGTCGAGGCGATGAAAGAGCGCATACCGGTGCAGATTAAGGTGAAGAAGATTAATGGGCTGGGGTATAGCAGGCTGGACAGGGAGTTTGCGGTAGGGTGAATAAAGGGTCGCTGCGGTCTGGTGCTCTCACCCTGGCCCTCTCCCACAGGGAGAGGGTATAAACATCAAAAACAGCAACTTGCGTTGCTGTTTTGCTTTTATTCCGGCCACAGCCACGCCGCGCCGCGCACGCCGCTGGAGTCGCCGTGGACGGCTTTGCGGATCGGGGTTTCACACTCGCCGCCGAAAACCCACTGCTTCACAAGATTTGGCACCGTGGCGTACAAGCGGTCAACGTTGCTCATCCCGCCCCCCAGCACAATCACGTCCGGATCGAGAATATTCGCGACGTGCGCCAGCGATTTTGCCAGACGCATTTCGTAACGGCTCAGGGCCAGTTCAGCCACCGGATCCTGTTCTTCAACCAGACGCATGATTTCATTACCCTTGAGCGGTCGACCGCTCAGGCGGTGGTAATCGGTTGCAAAACCGGTGCCGGAGATAAACGTCTCAATACAGCCCTGCTTGCCGCAGTAACACGGCACGTCGGCGCGGTATTTGAGTTCATCTTCATCCATCCACGGCAGCGGATTGTGCCCCCACTCGCCCGCCGTGCCGTTGCCACCGATGTGCGAACGCCCCCCAAACGCCACGCCCGCACCGCAGCCGGTCCCGATAATCACCGCAAAAACGGTCTGCGCCCCTGCGGCGGCGCCATCAACGGCTTCGGAGACCGCCAGGCAGTTGGCGTCATTGGCCAGACGCACTTCCCGGTTCAGACGCGCGCTTAAATCTTTATCAAATGGCTGACCGTTTAGCCAGGTGGAGTTAGCGTTTTTAACCACGCCGGTATAAGGGGAGATTGACCCCGGGATACCCATCCCGACGGTACCGCTTTGCCCTGTCGCCTGCTCGGCCATATCGACCAGCCGGGCAATCGTCTCGATGGTCTGGTGGTAATCATCGCGCGGCGTAGGCAGACGGTGGCGGAACAGCTGTTCCCCCTGCTCGCTCAGTGCAATGACTTCTGTTTTGGTGCCGCCCAAATCAATCCCAATACGCACAAGACTCTCCTCATTCTTTTGATTATCAACAGAGTAGAAGCACGCTTCCCGATTAGCAATGCAAGCGATGCGACAATTCGTTATCATGCCCGCTGATTTAACGACAAGGCCGTGGAAATTATCATGCTGTGGTTCAAAAATTTGATGGTTTACCGTCTCAGCCGCGACGTTTCGCTGCGTGCAGAAGAGATGGAAAAACAGTTAGCCGCTTATAGCTTTTCCCCTTGCGGTAGCCAGGATATGGCAAAAACCGGTTGGGTTCCGCCAATGGGTTCACAAAGCGATGCCCTGACCCACGCCAGCAGCACGGGACAAATCATCGTTTGCGCTCGCAAAGAAGAGAAAATTCTGCCCACGCCGGTGGTGAAGCAAGCGCTTGAAGCAAAAATCTTCAAGCTGGAAGCCGAGCAGGGCCGCAAGCTGAAAAAAACCGAAAAAGATTCGCTGAAAGATGAAGTCCTGCACTCTCTGCTGCCGCGCGCTTTTAGCCGCTTTAGCCAGACGATGATGTGGATCGATACCGTTAACGGGCTGATCATGGTCGACTGCGCCAGCGCCAAAAAAGCAGAAGATACCCTGGCCCTGCTGCGTAAAAGTATCGGTTCTTTACCGGTCGTTCCGCTGGCACTGGAAACGCCGATTGAGCTGACCCTGACAGAATGGGTTCGCAGTGGTACTGCGGCGCAAGGTTTCCAGATTCTGGATGAAGCCGAGCTGAAAGCCCTGCTGGAAGATGGCGGCGTGATCCGCGCCAAAAAGCAGGATCTGGTGAGTGACGAAATCGCGGTACACATCGAAGCCGGGAAAGTCGTTACCAAACTGGCGCTCGACTGGCAGCAGCGCATTCAGTTCGTGATGTGTGATGACGGCTCCGTGAAGCGTCTGAAGTTCTGTGATGAGCTGCGCGATCAAAACGAAGATATTGACCGGGAAGATTACGCCCAGCGTTTTGATGCGGACTTTATCCTGATGACAGGTGAGCTGGCGGCGTTAATTCAGAATCTGGTGGAAGGCCTCGGCGGCGAAGCGCAGAGATAACAGGCAAAACACAGGCCGGGTAAGCGTTAGCGTCACCCGGCTTTTTTTTTATTTCAAATAGCGGCACAGATAAGAGGTCGGTTCAGCAACCTGCAAATGAAATTCGCTGTGGCCAGGAACGTTGAAGGCTTCCCCGGCAGCGTAAACTTTCCATTCCGTTTCACCCGGCAGTAAGACGTTCAGCGCGCCGCTGACTACCGTCATCTCTTCCGCTTCGGCCGTGCCAAAGGTGTATTCCCCTTCAGCCATGACGCCCACACTGGCGCGGCCCGTGCTGCTGCTGGTAAAACCAATGGATTTCACTTTACCGGAAAAGTATTCGTTACTTTGAAGCATGAACTGGCCCTTATATTCAGAGATAAAAATTCACTATAGGGGCCATGCTCATTGCCTGTCACGCAAAATCATTACATCAGGAGTTCGGAAGCCAGGCGCGCCATCAGAACATTTGATAACAGCACCGGCACGTCCAGCGCCTTTTGCAATAAATCACGGTGATGCTGATGGAAACCGAGGCAGTCCAGTATCAACACATCCGCCCCTTTCTCCAGTAGCGCCTTCCCGGCAGCGATCAGTTTGGCCTCGCTGTCCCAGAAGGGATTTGCCAGGGCATACAGAGGCGTTTTTTCAAGCACGTGCCATTTTGCTTCCTGGTTGTTCATGAGCTCTTCCATCGGCACAATCACCCCCACCTGATGCCCGTCAACAATAGAGGCCACCAGAGGCGGAATGATGCGCATTGGCTCAAGCAAAATCGCATTGCGCGCCACCAGTCCCTTAATGGGGGCGGTACTCATCAGCAAAATAACGTCATAATCTTGATTATCGAGCACTTCTATCACTGACTGGAGCGAACGCTCAATTTTCTGTCGTGAAACATGCGCCAGTTTACCGTCGCTTAATAACGTCGCCAGGGGCTCCTCCCCCGCCTCAACAGCGTAGTCCTCCATGACCTCTTCCCGGCTCATCTTACCCAGCAGGCTGAGATGCGTGATCTGCTGTTCAGAGACATGCTCGGTTAAAAGCGGTAACACTTCGCTTACAGGGACCACACCAATAGTGAGGATCGCCAACGTTGCCTTCATCGTTTTCGCCTTCCATTACTACAAAATCTTATTACACAGGTACAGGCTCACTACGCTGCACAGTTCGTTTTTTCAACAAAACAGCACCAAGCGTAGCAGGTGATCTGCATCGCGAAATGTAAAGATCACCTGCGGGTAACGGAGTCACCTGTAATAACTAAATATTAACTCCTGCTTAACATTGGCGATGAGTAAAAAGTGTGATTCAGGCACGGTATTGGAGCGTTTAAGAAAACATCTATGACTTTTCGGGATCTTCGTAGCGCCGTTTGGCGTCCAGCGCTTCCTGTTCAGTCTCATGTTCACTGATCAGCGAGTCCGGTTTGGGGTGATCGGCACGCAGCTGATACCAGGTCACGGTTTGATCGCCTGTGCCTTTTTCAACGGTAACGATACGTGCTTCGCGCGGATAGGGAGGTCTGGTTGGCATAGCTCATCCTTTTTTTATGTCTGAGCTATCAGTATAGACGGCGGTTAGCTGGCACAAGCCAAACGCAGGGCGGTAATAATCTGAATCACCACCTCTTCCGGTGCCGCAGAAGCATCCACAACGTGGTGCGCCGCTTCACGGTACAGGGCATCACGCTCGGCCAGGACTTCGCTCACCTCTTCGCTGAGCGGTCTGGAGGTCAGCGCCGGACGTTGTCCCTCCTCCGGAAAGGCCTCAAGGCGCCCCACGAGAGCCGAAACCGGCGCGCAGAGATAGATCACAATGCCCTTTTCACGCATAAAATGCCGGTTACACTCGGCGAGAACAATCCCCCCTCCTGTCGCAATCACGGCTGACGGCGTGGTGACCGCTTTCAGCGCGGCCGTTTCGCGTGCGCGAAAGCTCTCCCATCCCTCTTGCTCAACAATGTCCGCGATGGTTCTGCCGGCCTCGGTTTGCAGCCAGTGGTCGGTATCAACAAACTGACGATGACATGCGCGTGCCAGTTCCAGGCCAACGGTGGTTTTCCCACAGCCGCGGGGGCCAACTAAAAAGATGGGTTGGGTCATAGCCAGGTGTTCCCCTTGATGCCGGATGGCTGAAGAGTGTAAAGAAATCATTGCAGAAGATGTGTAGAATACTTTACTGCAAAGCGGTACGGGATGACAACCCTGCGGAAGCCACACTGTACCACAAAGTGACAATAATTATCATTACGCTGTGCGACGCTTCACTTCCAGCAGCCATTTATCCAGTTCGGCAGCAAACTGCTGGCGATCGCGCTGGGACAGGCTGTCCGGCCCTCCGGTCTGCACGCCGCTGGCCCGCATGGTATCCATAAAATCACGCATAGTGAGTTTTTCCCGGATGGTTGAAGGCGAATAACGTTCACCGCGCGGGTTAAGCGCCGCTGCGCCTTTCTCCAGCACTTCCGCCGCCAGTGGAATATCAGCGGTAATGACCAGATCCTCCGGGCTGCACAGACGAACAATTTCATTATCCGCCACGTCGAACCCGGCCGGGACGCGCAAGGAACGGATAAAGCGCGAAGGCGGAACGCGGATATTCTGGTTCGCCACCAGCGTCAGTGGCATCTGAACGCGCTCGGCGGCGCGGAATAAAATCTCTTTAATCACATTAGGACACGCGTCCGCATCAACCCAAATCGCCATATTGTCTCCCCATAATGTCTCTGCCGACTATTGTCGCCTGCATTTCGTTGTTAAGCTATCAATCAGAGAAAACAACGCATAATGACGGAGAATCGTGATGGATAAGAAAATCGGGTTTATCGGCTGCGGTAACATGGGCAAAGCCATCCTGGGCGGCCTGATCGCCAGCGGGCAGGTTCTGCCCGGTCAGATTTGGGTCTATACCCCGTCACCGGACAACGTCGCCGCATTGCGCGATCAATACGGGATCAACGCCGCCGAAAGCGCGCAGGAAGTCGCCCAGGTCGCCGATATCGTCTTTGGCGCCGTTAAGCCGAACATCATGATCAAAGTGTTGAGCGACATCACCTCCAGTCTGAATAAAGAGACGCTGGTCGTGTCGATTGCCGCGGGCGTGACGCTCGATCAACTGGCCCGCGCGCTCGGTCATGACCGTAAAATCGTCCGCGCGATGCCCAATACTCCCTCACTGGTTAATGCCGGTATGACCTCCGTCACCCCTAACGCGCTGGTGACCTCAGAAGAGGTGGCTGATGTGCTGAACATTTTCCGCTGCTTCGGTGAGGCGGAAGTGATTGCGGAATCCATGATCCATCCTGTTGTCGGCGTCAGCGGCTCTGCACCTGCATACGTGTTCATGTTTTTAGAAGCCATGGCCGACGCCGCCGTGCTTGGCGGCATGCCGCGTGCGCAGGCGTATAAATTCGCCGCTCAGGCGGTGATGGGTTCCGCCAAAATGGTGCTGGAGACCGGTAAACATCCGGGAGAACTGAAGGACATGGTCTGCTCGCCTGGCGGCACGACCATCGAAGCGGTACGAGTGCTGGAAGAACGTGGATTCCGCTCTGCCGTCATCGAGGCGATGGCAAAATGCATGGAAAAATCAGAGAAGCTGAGTAAATCCTGATTTCTGACCGGGCGTCAGGCGGCCACTTCGGTGCGGCCGCGCCCGGCATTTTTCGCCTTATACAGCGCCACATCTGCCGCCTTCAGCCATTCCCGGTAATGTCGAAACTGCGGCCCCCAGGGGGCAACACCTACGCTGATGCGCAGAGGCTCTTTCGGTGCGCACGGTAAGGACAACGTTTCCAGACGCTCGTGCACCCGAGACATGACGGCGATGGCGCTTTCAGCCGCTGTCTGCGACATAATCACGGCAAACTCATCTCCGCCAAAACGGCCTATCGCATCGCCTGACCTGACTGACATCTGAAGCTGACGGGTAAGAGCAACAATCGCCTTATCGCCCACGTCATGCCCCCAGGTATCATTGATGTTTTTAAAATGGTCGATATCAATCAGCAATATTGTGGCGTTGCAGTGGCTCCGGCGGCAGTGCTCAAACTCATTACGCAGCAGCATTTCCCAGTGTCGTCGGTTAAAGACCCCGGTCATGCCGTCACGGGTACTCATCATTTCCAGCCGCCGCTTATGTTCCGCAAGCCTGATGGCCGTCCGGTGGCTGAGCCAGGCAAACAGCATGGGATAAAGCATGAGCACCGGAAGCGTTAAGCCCCACTCCACGGGATCGGGGTTGAAGACAGTTACTTTCCCGACGAGGGGCAGCGTCACCAGCGCGGTCAGGAGGGTTAACGTTATCCCCACAAGAAACAGGCGGCAGCCACCGGAGCCCATCATGTTCATTCCCACCATCATTACCAGCGCTGCCGTGGGTAATGCATACAGCCCCATCACGCCAATCCAGAGCCCGGCGATAATGGCATCCATCTTAAGGTTGAAAATCTCCTGCTGGTGAGGTGACGCGGCGCGGCAGGATAACTGCCAGGCAAAATGGGGCCAGACGAACGCCCACCCTACCAGGATCAACCACCATCCGCCGGGTAAAAAATGGATGACCAGCATTCCCGCCACGGGGAAAAACATGGCTGCCAGACCAACAGCGCGCGCCAGCCGAACCCGCCGGGCAAACTGGATGCCGGAGCGGTAAGGGTCATCCTGAGAAAGGGTTAAACTCCACTCTTCCCGAATGCGCTTTTTGTTGTAATACGTTTCATCATTCATCATTTTTGGGAATATTCTGAAACATTTTCCCAAATTATAGAGAGGGGGACTGCGGGGAAAGTATGAAATTTCGGGTGAGCAGCCGACGCCACTCACCCGTTAGAACTACACTTGTTTCTTCAGACAGGCACTCATGAACTTGCTGCGATCGTCTCCCTTCAGGGACTGTTCGGTCGCTTTCGCATTACACTCGCGCATTTTTTGCTGCTGCGGCGTCAGACTTTTTTCGCCAGGCTTCGCGGCACCGTTTTTAAGGCAGTCGCTCATATAGGTCTTACGGGCATCGCCTTTCAGACTCTGGGACGTCGCCTGTTGATTACAGGTCGTCATCCGTTGCTGCTGAGGCGTTAGCGTTTTCTCTTCCGCATTCGCCGATGAGATCAGGAACAGGCCGGAGAGCAGAGTAACCAGTAATGTTGTTTTCATTGCACCATCCTTTTGTGAATATTCCCTGTAAGTCTGGTTCGTAACAGGAAAAAAACCACCCGGCAGCGGTGATTTGCCGGGAATTTCTCATTTCAGACCTAACGTACCGGTATTGGCGGTGTCGACATAAAGGATAGGGGAAGTAACGCGATAACACGCGTGCTCTGTTTCACTTTTATTTTCTCCCGGTACAAACAGATAAAAAATAAATACAGAGCAGCGCCAGGCATCCTGCATGACAATTTTGTGAAACGTCAGAACCGTTCGTGACGGCTTAACTGCGCGGATGCCTCAACAGCTTCTTTACGTATTGCTGCAGCAATTCGGCATCCTCTGGTGGAACCTGAGTGTCGGGTCGAGCCTTATCCAGCGCCCCTTCGATGCTATTGATTAACGCCTGCTGATCGGATGTATCCATCCGCCGCAATAGCGCGGTGACGACAATTTCCAGCGCTTCGACCTGGGCAACCAGTTCTTTAGACTCTTCTTCCTTTTGTGCAAGCTTAACCAGCAACTCAGCAATGAGATTCTTCATCGTGCTATTTCCTTATGGGGTTTCCTCTGAAATTAACACCAGGAATGAAATATGCAAAGCGGAGAAAAGTATTATCTTATGTAAAAGTGACATTACCGCCAAATTAGGGTGCCACCCTTATTAGCGAAACGTTTTTCTATAAAAAAACGCCGCATTTAGTTATATAAAAAACGGCTACCATAAGAATATATAATACACCCGCGAAAGGACTATTTCGCTGATTTCGCCTCCGCCATTCGTGTTCGACGGCGCAGGGCAATCGCCAGCTGGATAATATTGATTAAAACGACAATTGCCGTAGCAGCAAATACCCAACGAAAACCTGCCATCGCAGAAACGGATGCGCCAATAAGCGGACCGGCAACGTTGCCTAAATACATAAACGACTGGTTATAACCAAAAATACGTCCGGTGACCTGGTCGCTGGAATATTTGACCAGCAAGGTCTGTACGGCAGGCAACATAGCCCCATCGGCGAAACCGAGTAAAAATCGCAGCACGCCCAGCTGAAGCGGAGAGGTAACAAACGACATCGCGAAAAAGAGCACCACCGCAAAAATCAGCGTCGCCATCAGGATACGCGCCGTGCCGATCCTGTCCCCCAGCTTCCCCAGACGTGGCGCAGAGATCAGCGCGGAAACGCCCGGCACGGCGGCAATCATCCCGCTGAGAAAAGCAATATTATTGCTGTCTGGCTCCATTGATTTAATAAACAGCGCCAGAATGGGCCCCACCGAGCCGTTACAGAGCTGGATCACCATGGTGGTGACAAACAGGCTGATCATTAGCCCTGGGTAAGGCAGCGAGGCGAAGACGGCCTTACCGCTCAGGCGTTCAGACTTGCTGACAACGGGGCGCCCTCCCTCTTTGATCAGAAAGAGCGTGACCAGAAAGCTAACCACCAGCAGGATCGCAGTGATGATAAATACCGCGCGCAGCCCAACGTGGTCTGCCAGAAAGCCGCCCAGCAGCGGGCCACCGATGACGCCACTTATCTGCGCCGTTGAGAGGGTGCTCAGCGCCCAGCCGCTTCGTTCGCGTGGCACCTGAGAGGCCACCAGCGCCATGGCATTCGGAATGTACCCGGACGTCAGCCCCATCACCGCCCGCAGGAAAAACAGCTGCCAGACGTTCGTGGCGAAGGCCTGGAGCAGAATCGCAATCGCCATCCCGAGCGAGGCGCGCAGCAGCATCAGCTTACGGCCTTTCCGATCCGCCAGGCTGCCCCACATCGGAGACACAATGGCGGAGACCAGAAACGTGACGCTGAACGTCAGACCGGACCACATGGAGAGCGCTTCGTGGGAGGTAACCCCCAACTGCGACACGTACAGCGGCAGGAACGGCAGGATCTGGCTAATGGCCAGCCCGGTAAAAAAGCAGCCGAACCAGACCGAGATGAGATTAACTTTCCAGGATTCCATAAAGAAATAGTCTTCATTTTTAGGCGAATTCGCCGTCAGATTAGCAAGTTACGCACGCCGGCGTCGCACCAGAGATGCGGCTTTGCTGACTTTGGTGTTTTATCTTCCCAGTCATCATATTTGTGAAATAAGTCACAAACCATCCACTTTCTGGCGGAAGATTATGCTTCAGCGACAGAGTCCGAAACCGCGCATCCCCAGATGAAAATGGTTGGCATGCGCCGCGTTATACTCCGGCCCCAGACCGTTACCGTAGTAGCCGCAGCTGGCCGCCAGCAGGGCCTTCAGCCATGGCTGCGTTTTTGCCGATTTCCAGCCGTTCAGCACCGTGACGCGCTCCCCGTTCGCCAGCCGAAAAGCGGCGATATCCAGCGCGTCGGCGGTGGCATGCTCACTGCGCCGCGCATCGGGCCGGTGGTAGATATTGCGACAGGCAAAGCTGCCAAGGTGCTCAATGCGCGTCAGCTCATGTCCCGTGAAGCGCTGCGTCAATGGCCGGGCCTGCTGGCTGACAAACAGTGCAGAGCTGAGCGCCAGCGGACAGCTGGCAAGAAAACTGCCGTTCAGACTCACCGGGCCGAAGTCACGCACGCGCACGACGTTGCGCAGCGGACATGTCCCGCCGCCGTCAGCGACCGGTTGGGTGCGGATAAGGTTTCGTTGATTGGCCTGCGTTAACAGGCTCGCGCAGGCTTCGGGGGTTAAACGTCGCAGTTTATACTGGGTAATACGGCCAGGGGGATCGTCCAGGGCCAGCGGTTTAAATGGATTGTAGTAAGACGGCAACCAGCGATAGCCCGCCGTTGCAACTGCCCCCAGGATGAAAACGGTCAGCAGAGTTTTTCCTTTCACGTTCCCCCCTCACTCTTCCCCAAAACATTATGGCAGAAGGCCGCGAAACCCGCAGGGCATCGTGGTATGTTATTGGCTTTTCGTCAGACTGGAAGAGAGTGAGATGGCAAAGCAGCGCGTAGGTATTGTCTTTGGGGGAAAATCAGCGGAACACGAGGTGTCATTGCAATCGGCCAAAAATATCGTTGATGCGATCGATAAAAGCCGGTTTGACGTGGTCCTGCTGGGCATTGATAAACAGGGCCAGTGGCATGTTAACGACGCCAGCCAGTATTTGCTGAATGCCCACGATCCGGCGCACATCGCCCTCAATCCTTCGGACATCAGCGTCGCGACCGTTCCTGGCGTCATGAAGGGACAGCTCATCGACGCCGGCAATGCGCAGGCTCTCACTCAGATCGACGTGGTCTTCCCTATCGTACACGGCACGCTCGGGGAAGATGGTTCCCTGCAGGGGATGTTGCGCATGGCCAACCTGCCGTTCGTCGGATCAGACGTACTGGGATCCGCCGCGTGCATGGACAAAGACGTCACCAAACGCCTGCTGCGCGATGCCGGACTGAATATCGCGCCATTCGTCACGCTCACCCGCGCCAACCGAGACAAGTACAGCTTCGCGCAGGTTAGCGGTCAACTGGGGCTGCCGCTGTTTGTGAAGCCTGCCAACCAGGGGTCATCCGTGGGCGTTAGCAAAGTCGCCAGCGAAGCAGAGTTCACGCAAGCCGTCCGTCTGGCGTTTGAATTTGACCATAAAGTGGTTATTGAGCAAGGGATCAAAGGTCGCGAAATTGAGTGCGCCGTGCTGGGCAATGATTTTCCACAGGCGAGCACCTGCGGTGAAGTGGTCTTAAACAGCGACTTCTACTCCTACGACACCAAATACATTGATGATAAAGGCGCACAGGTCGTTGTTCCTGCGGATATCGATCCGGCGATCAACGACAAGATCCGGGCGATCGCCATCAGCGCCTACCAGACTCTCGGCTGCAGCGGCATGGCGCGCGTGGATGTCTTCCTGACGCCGGAGAACGACGTGGTAATCAATGAAATCAACACGCTGCCGGGCTTCACCAACATCAGCATGTATCCAAAACTGTGGCAGGCCAGCGGGCTTGGCTACTCTGAGCTGATCACCCGCCTGATCGAACTGGCGCTGGAGCGTCACGCCGCCGACAGCGCGCTGAAAAGTTCCGTTAACGGTTAATCGGCCCCCTTCGCCGTCTCTTCCGTCGTCGTCTCTTCCGGGCGACGGCGGATAATCAACCCCGCCAGCCAGAAACTGATCACCCAGGTCACCAGCCCGACGGCATAGGTTTGCCACCCTTTTGCTTCAAATCCTAACAGCCCCACGACGCCGTTAAGAATAAAAATCAGCCCAATAGCAAAGGCATAGTAGTGCCAGTCACGGCGAAGTTTGGACGTGAGCTTCATAACAACTCCGGCAGGAAAAAAAGACATCCTCTCACAGTTTAAGCACGAGGTCTGTGGCATATGCGGAAATTCTGAAACGCGACGCAATTTCACTTAAGTTTAAAAATTGTGACGCGCTGCAGAAATCAATAATCCAGGAGAATTCCTGAGCGTAAATTAACACGATTCTGATATTGACAAATGCAATCACCTGTCAAACTCACCCCGTAAGACGCGTATTAAAACAGAGTTATACCTCGGGAGGTCAACATGGCTGACTTTACATTGTCGAAACCGATTTTTGGCGGCAAACCAAAAACCTCTACGGCGGGTAATATCGCGTATGCCTTGTTTGTCCTTTTCTGCTTCTGGGCAGGCTCCCAGCTGCTCAATATGCTGGTCCATGCGCCAGGTGTTTATGAACACCTGATGCAGGTGCAGGATAACGGGCGTCCGCGAGTGGAGATTGGATTTGGCGTGAGCACGCTGTTCGGTCTCGTTCCTTTCCTCGCGGGGTGTATGATTTTAGGCGTAGTCGCGTTAGTCCTGCGCTTTCGTCGTCGCCATTAAAGCCCCATACAGCGAGCCCGGCGATCGTCCACGCGCTTCGCAAACCAGGCGGTGGTCAGGTTACGTGTGATCTTCGGGCTTTCCAGCTGAATACCCGGCAGGATAGCCCTCGGTAACGTTTTCCCACTCTTCTGCTCCGCAAGGGCAAACACCTTCTTGTAGAGATCCGTTTTCTCGAATGCCAGGCTATCGCCTTTTTCAAGCTGACGGCGGATATCGCTGTTGCTCATATCAAGTGCTGTCGATAATGTCCGTACCGCGCTTTCGGTGCCTCCCGCCTCGCTGCTGCCGTAGGCGATGAGATCGCCGTCCAGCGCCAGCTTGACGCCGCTTGCGCGGCTAAGCGCACTTTGAAACGCCGCGTTACGGCTGGCATACCAGCCCGCATTAAAGTCTGCGAAGCGGTACAGCGGCGCGTTGTAATTCGCCGGATAGTTCAGCAGATGATACGTGCCGAACCACAGTCCGCCGCGCAGTGAGAAGACCTCCTGGCGCACCGTACCGTCAATTTTCCATGGATAGCCGTCGGTATGCTTCTCGGCAAACGCGATGCTCACCTGCATTGGTCCGCCGGTGTGAACCGGGTTGAGCGAGCCAAACAGTTTCTGCCCCATTGGCACCATGTTGATGAAATCATCAAAAATGGCGCTGAGCTGTTTTTCGGTTTTCACCGTGTCCAGCCGGTCGCTGTAGCTTTTACCGTTCGGCGAGGTGATTTTCAGTGCGGTATGCACGAGGAACACCGGGATATGCATCGATTCCGCGCGGCGGTCGATCTCTTTCCAGGCAATTTTATTCAGACCCGGCACCACCGGGTCTGACTGGTACATGGACTCCTGCTGCGCCACCGCCAGCACCGAGCAGATATTTTCCTCGGTCGGGGCAATCTTCTGACTTTCAAAGGTTTTAGCCAGCGCATCTGCCCACGCATTGCGATCCTTCACGCTGGCGGGCATTTTTTGCCGCACAACGCTTGCCACATCCACGGGCTTTTCACCCTTTTTGAGCGGGGCTGCCCCTTTTTCGGCACAGCCCGCCAGCACCAGAGCGGCCAGTAAGGACAGCGATAACGCGCGCGGTACGGCAAAAGACATAGCAACTCCCTGTATTAGCTAAAGGTATTGGTCACTTCCTGCAGGTCACGATCGTCCAGCTCACGCTCAAAGCTGCGCAGACGTTTGTAGATGGACATCAACTCCACCAGCGTGGTCCAGGAGCTGATCAGATACTGGAACGACCCGCGCACCTGACCGAAAACATTGGTGATCTGCGTCATCAGACCGAGCGTAATCGTACCCGCAACAATCGACGGAAACAGCAGGAACAAGCCGAAAACGTTATCCACCTGCAGATACAAAATGCGCGCAATGTTGAAATACATATAGTGGAAGTAAAGGCGGAAGTAGTTACGACGCACGGCACCAAACAGCTCACGGACGGTCGGCGGCGACGCGCGGCTGGCATCATCTTCCCCGTAAACCAGCTCTTTACGATACGCCGCTTCAACGCGCTGATTTTTAAACTCCAGACCCGGCAGCTTGATCCCCACCACCGCCAGCAGGCCCGTGCCCATCAGCGACCAGACAATCGCGGCAATCACCAGACCATACGGCAGATGGCCGACAATCGGCAGATCCGGCACATGCGCAGAGAGCGTCACCAGTACCGGCAGGAAAGCAATCAGCGTCATGATGGCGTTGATGAAACTGACGCCCATATCTTCAAGGGTGGAGGCAAAACGCATGGTGTCTTCCTGCACACGCTGCGCGGCACCTTCGATATGACGCAGATGCTGCCAGTGCGCCATGTAATGTTCGTTCATCGCGGTACGCCAGCGGAAAACATAGTGGCTGACGAAGAAATTGTTCATAACACCAATGATCACCGCAATAAGCGCGATACCGAGGAAGACGCCGACTTCATGGTAGAACTGGTTAATAGTGACCTTGTGCGGCGAACTCAGCGCGGTCTGAATCAGATCGTAGAACGGTGCATACCAGGCGTTTACCGCCACCCCCACTTCCACCAGGAACCACGTCACAAAGATGATCAGCGAGGTACCGAGAATCGACCAGTACTGCCAGCGGTGCGGAGAATAGACAAACCAGAACAGCGCAAACAGCCCTACGCACAGCATGTAGTAGGCGTAAAACAGCAGATAGCTCAGTGACCAGAAGCGCGCTGCGCTAATCGGCACGTCGCCTGTCGCCCCAACTATGCGTGCCAGCCATGCACCGCCGCCCGCCTGCCAGAAAATGACAGCGATGAGTGCCCAAATAAATGCCGACAGGAAGAATGGCCCCGGCTTTGGGAAAAAAGACTTAAACATGATGCTTCCTTCTTGTTGTTATGGTTGTTGCTGTGCTCAACACATGACCAAACGAATACCCTGCCCGGGCCGGAAGACCGGCTCGGGCAAAAAGGTCAGACCCGAGGGTTGATTATTAGTTCGCTTTCCAGTTTTCGAGAATTGTTTCGGTGCGTTTCACCGCGGGAGGGTTCATCGGTGCAATGAAGTTACGCCAGACGTCATTATGGTGGTTAATCAGAATCTGTGCTTCAGCCGCCGGGCGATTCGCGGTGGTATGGGCATCCTCAGCCACGGTAATGTGGTAGCCCCGACTGACGCCGTTTTTAATTGTCGCGTCCACGCAGTAATCCGTGGCGCAGCCGCAGATGACAAACTCACGAATTCCGTGTTCACGTAACAGCGCTTCAAGCGATGTGTTGTAAAAAGAATCACAGGCGGTCTTGGTAACGTAAAGCGCATCAGCCGGTTGATGGAGTTCAGGCAGCAGCGCAAACCCTTCACTTCCTTCTTCCAGCCCCCCGGCCTCGGTATGCTGAATAAAAATGACGGTGTCGGCCGCCTGCGTAAGCTGGTTGATCAGAGAGACACACTTTTCGCGCTGATGACGAGGGGTTTCAAATACCCCGTTTTGCATATCAACCACCATGACCACACGCTTTTCAGACATACCGTTCTCCGTAAGATTGAGTAATACTGGTGCCTATCATAAGCCCGATGCCAGAAAATGGGAGAGCGCTCGCAAGTAAATTATTCATATTTACCCATGGTTACGTTTTTCTGGCTATCGTTATGCTATTCCGGGCATTGCACGGTAGAGATTAGTAGTATAAATACCCATTACTTTCTTCATTCACTTCATGGATGCTTTTCGTTGAAACGTTGTCTGCTCTCTTTTGCCGCGCTGTGTGCGGTGAGCTTCTCCACCGTCCAGGCGGCCCAACCGCTGACGGCGCCCGTTTTGGCTTCAGACATTGCCGATCGCTACGCGAACCTGATCTATTACGGCAGCGGCGCAACCGGGATGGCAATGGTGGTTATTGATGGCAACCAGCGCGTATTCCGCAGCTTCGGTGAAACGCGCCCAGGCAATAACATTCACCCGCAGCTGGATTCCGTCGTTCGCATCGCGTCCTTAACCAAGCTAATGACCAGCGAAATGCTGGTGAAACTGCTCGACCAGGGCGTGGTGAAGCTCGACGATCCGCTCAGCAAATACGCCCCACCGGGTGCACGAGTGCCGACGTATCAGGGAACGCCCATTCGCCTTGTGAACCTCGCGACGCACACCAGCGCGCTACCGCGTGAGCAGCCTGGCGGGGCGGCGCACCGCGACGTGTTTGTCTGGCCCACCCGCGAGCAGCGCTGGAACTACCTGAGCACCGCCACGCTGAAGGCGGCCCCGGGTTCGCAGGCCTCTTACTCAAATCTGGCGTTCGACCTGCTGGCGGATGCCCTCTCAGCGGCCGCAGGCAAACCCTACACGCAGCTGTTTGAAGAGCAGATAACCCGTCCGCTGGGGATGAAAGACACCACCTTTACCCCTTCTCCGGACCAGTGCCGTCGCCTGATGGTGGCGGAGAAAGGCGCAAGCCCGTGTAACAACACGCTGGCGGCAGTGGGGAGCGGCGGGGTCTATTCCACCCCAGGCGACATGATGCGCTGGATGCAGCAGTTCCTCTCATCGGATTTCTACTCGCGCAGCAGCCAGGCCGACCGTATGCAGACCCTGATTTATCAGCGAACTCAGCTGCACCGTGTGGTCGGAATGGACGTACCGGGTAAAGCCGATGCGCTCGGCCTGGGCTGGGTCTATATGGCACCCAAAAATGGCCGTCCGGGTATTATTCAGAAAACCGGCGGCGGTGGCGGGTTCATTACCTATATGGCGATGATCCCGCAGTCCAACGTGGGCGCATTTGTGGTGGTCACCCGCTCCCCGCATACGCGCTTCGTTAATATGAGTGATGGCATTAATAACCTGGTGGCTGAACTGAGTGCCAATAAAGCCCAGGTGCTGACCGCGTCTAACTGATCTTAATATTCCGTGGGCAAGCGGTTGATGCTGACCAGCTTGCCCCGGCTCATATTAATGTAGTTTCCCTGCCGCAGCGCAGCGAGAACCTCTGCAACAACCGAGCGCGAAATACGGGTGCTTTGTTGAATATGATTCATCACACCAATTTTCGAGCGCAACGTTTCATCCCACTCCGCCATATTCAGCAACATGGCGCGGATCTGGTGATAAGAATTATTTCCCACCAGCTGCATATCGCGTTTCGCAAGAATGTAATTTATCCATGATAACCAGGCGAAGGCCTCTTTCCAGAGCGCATTCTGTTGTATGAGCTGACGGGTGGTTTCCGTGGACAAATAAAAACCCGTACAGGGTGTTTTGGCGATAACTTTGTATTCGTGACAGTGTTTAATCATCACGGTGGATAGCCCAAAAATAAATGGCGCTTTCGCGATCCCCAACAGCAATTCATCTGGATAACGATAGATTTCGATTATACCGGTCTGTAATACGACCGTGCGTGACTCATTGCACTCGTGAGAAGTAATGATTTGTTGTGGAGCACATTGAAACGTACTACTGGCTGCTATCAGACACTGTTCGAGCCGGCTTAATTCAGAAAGCGGTTTCGCATTAACGTTCATGCAGACCTCAAGACATCCGTATTGGTCGGTTCAATATTGTTTTTTGTTTTTATCGTAAAAAAGCGGGGGATATTCTCCCCCGCTTTCAGGAATTACCAGGTATATTTCACACCCAAATTGGCGCCCCAGTTCTGGTCAACGTCACCGCCGCCAAGATACGTGGCATCCGTGTACGCGCTGAAGTTCTTCGTGAAGCTGAACTGCGTACCCAGCCCTACACGCACCGCAGAGCCTTTAACGCCGTTGTCGATGCTGTCGTCGTTGATATCCGCAGTGTTATCAGCATCATCATAGACATAGGCCAGCTTGAAGTAAGGCGTCAGCGCCTGCTCGCCACCGTAGTTGAAGGTATAACCCGCATCCAGGCCGAGTTCATAGCGCAGGCTATCGTAAGATTGCCCATCAACGCGCATGTCATTACTCAGGCGATAATCATCCCCGGACTGGAACAGACCGGATACCGCCGCGTAAGGGGTTACGTAGCCAGACAGGTTTGGTTTCCAGTCATAGCCCAGCTTCATGCCAAAGCCAACCGCATCGGTGGTCGTGTCACCGTCAACGTATTGACCGTTGCTCATGGTAGCTGAAAGGTCGTTGTTAAAGCGGGTGTAGCTCAGGGAGCTGTCGAGGAACATATCGTTCGCAAACTTCGCAGAGGCATAGATCATTGCCGTCTGGCTGTCCTGATCGACCTGACCGGTACGATCGCTGATATCCCCCTTCGCGAAGCCTGCTGCACCGCCGACGATCCACTTCGCATTGTTACCGTCAATCTGGGTGTCCAGACCGACCATAATGCCGCTCACGTCCTGATCGTAGCTGATAACGCCATTGTCACCGTCGTAGTTGCCACCGAAGTAGCTCACCCAGGCTCCGCCATTGTCCGCCAGGCCATGACGGCTGTTGGTCAGACGCGAACCGACGGTATCCTGCTGCAGATTCCAGATATTGGTATTGGCAGAAGGAATGCTCAGCGCCATGTTGGCGTAGTCGCTCAGCGCTTTCTGCTCAAGGACAACGGTATCACCCTGCTGCTGTGCCTGATAGGTGTAAGCCCCTAAATCCGCTTTGTTTGCGGCAGTAAAGTGGGCTGCGGTATCCGGATTGTTATCATAAACACGGACGATCTCTTTGTTTTTGTAATCAGCGACGGAGCCTGCGCCGGTCGCATCATCAATGCGCACTTTATAGTTACCGGCAACGTCACCGTTCACCGCCAGATGGCCGTCTGAGTTCAGTGCGACGACACCATAGTCGTAGTCCGCGCTGTAACGATCGTTAGTGATATAACGCGCGTTATTCAGATCGCTGTTCAGCACATAATCACGGCTGGCTACGTTCAGTACGCCGCCGTCGGTCAGCACCATATTGTGCGTGTCGACCTGACCCAGACCCAGCGCCAGCTCGGCACCGTTATCGACGGTGATCGTATTCGCATACAGCGCGGCCGTCTCTTCGGTCAGAGCTGCACGGCTATCGCTGTCCAGATAGAGGCTGTCGGTCGCTACGCCGCCGCTGTCGCCAATATTCAGCGATGAAGCATTGTTTAAGGTAATGGAGTCCGCCAGCAGGCCAGCGTTTTCAACGTTGACCTGAGAGCGGTTATTCACCGCCAGCGCGTCGATGTTAGAGATCTTACGGGTATCCCACTCGGAACCGTTGTCCAGCGTTACGTTGAACAGGCCGCTCTGGTAGACCGCTTCGCCCGCTACGTGGCCGTTGCTGTCAAAGGTGGAGTCAGGTCAGATGCTATTAGGCGCCAGCGCATGCCAGTCAACGTTGCTGTAACCCAGACCGTACATCTGCGAAGTGCCAATGGCTTCAACGCTGGACTGCGCCGCACCGACCCACTTGCTGCCGTTGGTCAGCGTCACGTCCAGCCTGTCGGTGCCATCCCAGCCGTTAGTGGTTGGGTTATAGACGCCATCATCGGTGGTATCGGTTGCCGGATCGCCATTTTCGTAGAAGTTGTTATCGAAGGTGCTGGCGAACAGGATGTCGCCGGTGACGGTAGAATGGTCGAACGTGGCGGTGGTCTGCATGGCGTTGTCAGACGCGCTGGCCGCAACGATCAGCGCCGCGTCATCCGCGCCCGTGGCGTGGGTTTCACCGTAGTCGCTCGGCTTAGCCGTTTGACCGTAGAATCCGCTGGTACCCAGATCGCTGTAGGCGCCTGACGTCAGCACGGAGTCTTTAACCACCAGCGTATCGGTGAACACGTTTGCGCTGTTCGCCACGCCTTCAACGCCGTCATACGGAGTATTATCGAGCTCCTGATATCCCTGCGTTAGCGTAATGCCCGCAACGTGGGAATTATTCTGGATAACAATATCAGACTCCACGTCCAGCGTAATCGCGTTACCGAGAGCGTAGGTATCCAGGTAATGGGTTTCCGATGTTTCGCCCTTCACGACGTCATAAGCGTAATGCTCGTAAGCGTCGTTGATCGTGCTGTTATCGACAGTCAGGCTAAAACGATCGAACTGACTATGCGCGGTACCGTCGGCGTCTACGCCGTCGGCACAGTTTGCGGTCATACACTCAGAGGTAATCATACCGTTGATGGTGCTGTTAGAAATGCTGAGCGCATTTGAATGACCATTGATGCCGTCATCCAGATAATACGTCGAAATAACGCCATTCACCGTTGATTTATTGATCACCGGATAAATATCACCGTCGTGGCTGGCATCGGTGTAATCCCAGTCAGCATAACCATAATACCACGGGGTTGAGGCGGCGTTATCATATCCAAATGTATTATACGTCGTACCGGAAATATCTTTCGCATTGGCCTGAGAAGCGATAGCCAGGGTACAGGCTAATGCAAGTTGAGATACAACCAGTTTCTTTTTCCATGTTTGCATTGGGTCATCCCTCCTCAGGGACGTAAGCAAGTTTGTCCGTCAAATCATTGTGCAATATTCAATTGCGGAGAGAATTATGCAGTTGCATTTAGAAAAGGTTCAATGAATGATTCCATTAAGTCCGCATACAGACAAAAAAACAGAAAAAAGGTCAAACACACAGCAGGCATTCATTATAAACATTATAAAAACAGAAAGTTGAAAATTAATTTCATAACTCACATTAATATTATTAAAATAAATAGATCATTATTTTTTATATATTCCATCTGATATAGAAATCATACTAATCATTCCCCTTTTCCTGAAAAAACAGACCGCGCGAGTGTAGAGTGAAAAAAGGTTCTTCAGCCGTCAATTTGAGAAAAGAAAAAAGCCTACTTTCGTAAAACAACGGCCTTCACTTTGAGGTACACTAGGCCTCTTTGTTCCACAAACATCAGGCATCCCATGACCGATTTAATTGCACGTCCCCGCCGTCTGCGCAAGTCACCTGCACTGCGCGCTATGTTTGAAGAGACAACCCTGACCTTAAACGATCTGGTGTTGCCGATTTTTGTTGAAGAAGAGATCGATGACTACAAAGCCATCGAAGCCATGCCGGGCGTGATGCGCATTCCGGAAAAATATCTGGCGCGCGAGATCGAACGTATCGCCAACGCGGGGATCCGCTCGGTGATGACCTTTGGCATCTCCCATCATACCGACGCCACCGGCAGCGATGCGTGGAAAGAAGATGGCCTTGTCGCCCGTATGTCCCGCATCTGCAAAGAGACCGTGCCGGAAATGGTCGTCATGTCAGACACCTGCTTCTGCGAATACACCTCTCACGGCCACTGCGGCGTGCTGTGCGATCATGGCGTGGATAACGATGCCACCCTGCTGAATCTCGGCAAGCAGGCCGTGGTCGCGGCCGCTGCGGGTGCAGATTTCATCGCCCCCTCTGCCGCGATGGATGGACAGGTTCAGGCGATTCGTCAGGCGCTGGATGCGGCAGGCTTCACCGACACCGCCATCATGTCCTACTCCACCAAATTTGCCTCCTCCTTCTACGGCCCGTTCCGTGAAGCGGCTGGCACGGCGCTGAAGGGCGACCGTAAAACCTATCAGATGAACCCGCTGAACCGCCGGGAAGCGATTCGCGAATCCCTGCTGGATGAAGCTCAGGGCGCAGACTGCCTGATGGTCAAACCGGCTGGCGCGTATCTTGATATTCTGCGCGACATCCGCGAACGCACTGAACTGCCGCTTGGCGCTTACCAGGTGAGCGGCGAGTACGCGATGATCAAATTCGCCGCGCAGGCGGGAGCGATTGACGAAGAGAAAGTGATCCTAGAAAGCCTGGGTGCGATCAAACGTGCGGGCGCGGACCTGATCTTCAGCTACTTCGCGCTGGATCTGGCTGAGAAAAAAATCCTCCGCTAATCTTCACCAAACTGCAATACAACCGACATCTGCTCCTTCTACTGTCTTCGCAAGACGGCAGGAGGAGTAACCATGTTTAGCCTCGATAGCGTTCTCGACGATCTTTGGCCTCAGGCGAGGCCTGCACCCTGGCAAAAAAGTCTGTTAAAAAGACTGTTTTACGAAGAAGAATTCCAGCAGTTTGCCGCCGCGCACCGCCACCTCAAAGGACTGGACATGGTGGAGCAAGTTCTGGAGCACCTTGATATTCTCTGCACCGTTTCCGCCCGCGATCTCGAACAAATCCCCGAACATGGCCCGCTGGTCATTATTGCCAACCACCCGACGGGTACGCTGGACGGGCTGGCGCTGTTGTACGCCGTCTCCCGCGTACGCCGTGACGTAAAAGTCGTGACCAACCGGATGCTGACCCACCTTGAGCCTCTCAGTTCACTCTTTATCCCGGTGGACAATATGGGGGGCAGGACGGCGAAATCCTCCCTGGTGCAGATGGAACAACATCTGCAAAATGCGGGCGTACTGATCTTCTTCCCGGCGGGAGAAGTTTCACGTCCGACGCGCAAAGGCATTCACGATAAAAAATGGCACCCGGGCTTTATCAAGCTCGCCAGCAAGCTGCGCGCGCCGCTGCTGCCGGTGCATATTCAGGCGCACAATAGTCTCCTCTTTTATGCCAGCACACTGGTGTCGCCGACATTGTCGATGCTGCTGTTAATGCAGCAGATGTTCCGCCGCCGCCATAGCCAGCTGCCGATTAAAATCGGCCAGCAGATCGCCTGGCATCACTGGCACAGCGCCACCCTTTCGTCGCGTGAGATGGCCGAGCAGTGCCGTCAGCACGTGATGCGTCTTGGCAAGGGAATGCCTGGCGTCTTTAAAACCCAGTGCGCCATTGCTCGTCCGGAGGACCGGGCGACTCTGAAACGCGCGCTGGCGCAGGCCGAGTGTCTGGGCAAAACCGGCGACGATAAGCTCATCTATCTGTGGCAGCGCAACGGCCAGGAAGAGGCTCCGCTGCTGCGCGAGCTGGGCCGCCTGCGCGAAATTGCGTTTCGTGCGGTGGAGGAAGGGAGCGGCAAGCGCCGGGACACCGACCGTTACGATGACGATTATCTGCACCTGATCCTGTGGGATGATGAGGATCTGGAGATCGTGGGGGCGTATCGCTTTATGCCCACCGCAAAGCAGATTGCGCATCGGGGTCCGGAAGGGTTGTACAGCTACAGCCTGTTCCACTACGACGATAAAATGCAGGACGTGCTGGAGCACGGCATTGAACTGGGTCGCAGCTTTATTCAGCCGCGCTACTGGGGACGCCGCGGCCTGGATTATCTCTGGTCCGGGATTGGGGCTTATCTGGCACGTTATCCGCACTACCGTTATCTGTTTGGCCCGGTCTCGATCTCCGGAGGCTTACCGCCAGCGGCGCGGGATCTGCTGGTGGCATTTTACCGTCTGTGGTTCCCGGCAAGCCATCCGCTGGCCGCGTCGCGCCAGCCTTATCCTGCATCGTTACCGGACGTATTGGCACAGTTTGGCGGCGTGGATTACGTGGACGATCTGACGAAGCTGAAATCCCTGCTCGGCAATCTGGGCTGCGGCATTCCGCCACTCTACAAGCAGTATTCCGAGCTGTGCGAACCGGGTGGCGTGCAGTTTATTGATTTTGGCAGCGACCCGGCGTTCAACAACTGCGTAGACGGGCTGGTGCTGGTGGATTTGTGCTATCTGAAGACGAACCGCTATCAGCGGTATATAGGGGTACACTCTTTGTAGGCCGGGTAAGCGCAGCGCCACCCGGCAAAAACGGTGCACAATTGCCGGGTGGCGGCTACGCCTTACCCGACCTACAGGTACTAGAGGATCAAGGGCGATAAAACGGCTTATCCCCCAAAATCGTCGCCCGCTGCATAATCCGACGCTGCGGCAGATAATCCGCATTGGCATAGTGCTGCGTCACGCGGTTATCCCAGATCGCGAGATCGTTCTCCTGCCAGCGCCAGCGCACCTGAAACTCCGGTTTGGTGATATGCGCAAACAGGAAGCGTAGCAGCGCCTCGCTCTCTTTTTCCGTCACGTCCACAATGCGCGTGGTAAACCCTTCGTTCACGAATAACGCCTGCTTGCCCGTGACCGGATGGGTACGCACCACCGGGTGCAGCAGCGGAGGATGTTTTGCAACCGCATCCAGCCAGCGCTGATGCTCCTCTTCGCTTTTACGGTACTTGTATTCCTGGAACGATTTTTTGAAATCGTGCTCCGCCCGCAGACCACTCAGCAGCGTCCGGAACGGTGCGGACAGCGCCTCGAAAGCCGCAATACCGCTCGCCCACAGCGTATCGCCTCCGGTCTCCGGCAGCAATTTTGCCGCGAGGATCGCCCCTGCGGGCGGCGTCTCGATAAAGGTCACATCGGTGTGCCAGTTGTCATTATCCGGCGGATTATCGTTATGGGTATCCAGGACGATAATCTCCTCCACCCCTTCCGCATGCGGATAGACCGGATGGATATGCAGATCGCCAAAGCGTAGCGCCAGCGCGCGCTGCTGCTGCGGGGTGATCGCCTGCTCGCGCAGGAACACCACCTGATGGCGCAGCACCGCGTGATACAGCTGCTCGAACTGGTTATCGCTCAGCGGACGGGTTACATCCAGGCCCGACACCTGCGCGCCAATATACGGCCCCAGCGGGGTAATGGTCAGACGTTCACTCATTGTATTTCTCCATGCCAGGGCGTCAGACGACGCTGTAGAGCGCGCAGCCCCAGCTCTAATCCGAAGGCGATCGCGGCAATGACCGCGATCCCAGCCAGCACCACGTCAGTCGCCAGGAACTCTCCCGCCGACTGCACCATAAACCCTAATCCTCGCGTGGCGGCGATCAGCTCTGCCGCCACCAGCGTGGACCACCCCACGCCGAGGCCGATGCGCAGCCCGGTTAAGATCTCCGGCAGCGCGCCCGGTAAAATCACGAACAGCAGCACCTGTGTCCGGCTGGCGCCCAGCGACTGCGCCGCGCGGATCCGCACCTGCTGGGCACTTTTGACGCCCGCCAGCGCCGACATCGCAACCGGGGCGAAAATCGCCAGATAGATCAGCAGGATTTTTGACGTTTCACCGATGCCAAACCAAATTACCATCAGCGGCAGATAGGCCAGCGGCGGCACCGGGCGGTAAAGCTCAATCAGCGGATCGAGGATGCCGCGCACCGTCGGGCTTAAGCCCATCGCGATGCCAACCGGAATGCCGATCATCACCGCAGCCAGCAGCGCCACCAGAATGCGCGTCAGGCTTGCGCCCAAATGCTGCCAGAGCGTGGCATCCATAAACCCCTGCGGCCCGGCGATGGCAATAAGTTTGGCCAGCACCTGTCCCGGCGGCGGCAGAAACAGCGGGCTGATCCACTGCAGTGCCGCCACCAGCCACCACACCGCCAGTAACACCAGCAGCGTCCCGACGCTCAACGTGAGCTGGCGGGAGAACGGCCAGCGTAGCGCCTGACGCGTGCGGCGCGTTTTTTCACTGAAGACGATGCTCATGAGAAAGCCTCCCGTTGGTCAAACACGCGGCTTAGGATGTACTCACGCTGGTCGATAAACTGCGGATCGGATTTGATGCTGCGCACGGGTTCTCCGGCGACATAACGGCGCGCGAACTCGAGCGGCAAGCGTTCCACCACGCGCCCCGGCCCCGGCGATAACAGCACCAGCTCGGTCGCCATAAACACCGCTTCTTCGATGTCGTGGGTGATCAACAGGACCTGCTTACCCGTCTCATGCCAGAGACGCAACAGCAGGGTTTGCATCTGCTCGCGGGTGAAGGCGTCCAGCGCGCCGAACGGCTCGTCCAGCAGCAACAGCTGCGGGTTTGCCGCCAGCGCACGGGCAATGCCGACACGCTGGCGCTGACCGCCGGAAAGCTGCCAGATAAAGCGTTTTTCCGCCCCTTCGAGACCCACTTTTTTCAGCATCTGCCGTGCCGTTTCCAGCCGCTGTTCGCGGTTCACCCCCGCAAGCTGTAGCCCAAATGCCACGTTTTCCTGCACGTTGCGCCAGGGGAGCAAACCTTCATTCTGGAAAACCACGCCGCGCTCGGCGCCGGGGCCTTCCACCTTTTTGCCTTCCAGTTGGATGGTGCCACGCTGATAAGGGACAAAACCGGCAATCAGATTCAGTAGCGTAGTTTTCCCACACCCGGAGGGGCCCAGCACCACCAGCAGTTCACCGCTGGCCAGCGTCAGGTTGATCTCCTCCAGCGCAGGTTTGCCGCCGTAATCGGCATACAGGTTCGTTATGCTCAGCATGGCGGACTCCTTATTTCACAAAGCGGTCGGTGACGTACTGGCTGTAATCCGCCGCTACCGAGGGCACTTTGCCCTGCGCTTTCAGGAAGGTGGCGGTATCGACAATCGCTTTGTTCACCGGCCCGGTCAGCTGCTGCACCTGCTGCGCAGGGGTCAGGTAGGTATTGCCTTTCACCAGCCCCGGCACGTCCGCTTCCGGCACGCCGCTCAGTCGGGCGAGTTTTTCCAGATTGGCGGGCTGCTTCAGCCATTCATCGGGGTTACTGATATAGGGCTGCTGGGCGTCGAGGGCGCTTTTGGCAAAGGCTTTCACCACCTCGGGATGTTTCTCAGCAAAGTCTTTGCGCACGACCCACACGTCGAGCGTCGGCGCGCCCCACTGGCCCACCTTTTCGGAGTCGGTCAGCACGGTGCCGTCTTTTTCCAGTTCGTTCACGGCTGGGGCCCAGACATAGGCTCCGTCAATATCCCCACGCTGCCAGGCCGCGATTATCGCGGGTGGCTGGAGATTAAGAATCTGAACCTGCCCCGGCTTGATGCCCCAGTGTTTGAGCGCCGCCAGCAGGCTGTAGTGGGTGGTAGAGATAAACGGCACGGCGATGCGCTTGCCGATCAGGTCTTCCGGTTTGGTGATGTTTTTCTTCACCACCAGCGCTTCAGAGTTACCGAGCTGCGAGGCGAGCAGGAACACCTCAATCGGCACCTGCTGGCTGGCCGCGACCGCCAGCGGGCTGGATCCGATATTGCCGATCTGCACGTCGCCGGAGGCTAACGCACGCACGACGGACGCCCCGCTGTCGAACTTGCGCCAGTCGACGTTCGCGCCGCTCGCTTTGGCAAAGGTGTTATCCGCCTGCGCAACTTTCGCCGGTTCCGCAGAGGTTTGATACGCGACGGTGACGTCTACCGCCTGCGCCTGAAAGGCCCACAGCGCCAGCGCGCCGAGAAGTGTGATTCGCGATGAAATTGCCATAGTATCTGCTCCCCTTGTTGTTATGAGGGCAGTATTTCCGGCGCGGGAATTTTGATAAAGGAATTAAAACGCATCGCTCATAACGATTCGTTTTTAGATAAAAAGTGGGAAAGGATAGTTGGTTTTGTGCGATTCGTTTTTTCCCCTCTCCCTGTGGGCTTAGGAATCTCCAGCAATTTTTTCCTGAAGCGATGAATGTAGCATCAGAATAATGAATGCCTTACAGCGGCGCCCTGGTCCGGCTGTAAATCGCCGAAGCGTTTCCGTAAGGCCGGGGCGAGGCGCACGGATGCGCCGAGAGGGCGTGGCCTGCAGGGATGCAGGCTCATGCCCGACCCGATAGCCTGAAGGAATAAGCTGAGGGTACCGCGAAGCGGCGATTTACCGCCGGGAGCCCGGGTCGCCAGGGTGGTGGCGATTGAGCCACCCTGGCACGTTCACCGGTCATGTCGTTACAGAATAGCAAGGAACATAAAGTGAACGTAATGACCACCACAGCCGTATGTTCCCCCTCACCCCAGCCCTCTCCCTCAAGGGAGAGGGGGCCGTCTGTGCAGCCATTAATTTGTAAGGATCCCTCACCCCCGTGGAAAAGGATCAGGATGAGAGCCTCAGCGCTTTGCGTTTAGCTCAGCAATATCCTTCGGTGTGGTGCGACAGCATCCACCGATTAATTTCGCTCCAGCCGCCAGCCACTGAGGCAAATAGCCCGCCAGCGTCTCGCACGCTTCGCCGTGGTGGTGCCAGGTTTTGGTCACCGCATCATAGTGCTCGCCCGAGTTCGGGTAGACCACCAGCGGCATCGCCGTCAGGCTTTGCAGATGTTTCAACGCCGCGGTGGTGTTTTCCAGGGCGATGCAGTTGATGCCCAGCGCGACAATGTGCGGGGAGTTTGCCAGCACGTCGACCACCTCACGCAGCGGCGTGCCGTCGCTCAGGTGCTCGCTATCACGCAGGGTAAACGAGAACCACGCCCGGGCGCGAGGATACTCGGCCAGAAGCGCCGCCAGCGCCTTAATTTCCCCAAACGAAGGCAGCGTTTCGCAGGCCAGCAGGTCAGCCCCCGCATCCAGCAGCGCTTCCACACGCGGGCGGTGGAAGGCGGTAAACGCCTCGGCGCTGCGCACGTAGTCGCCGCGATATTCCGAACCATCTGCCAGATACGCGCCGTACGGCCCCACGGAGCCTGCCACCAGCAGCGTACCTGCGTGCGGGTTTTCAGCCAGATACGCTTCGCGCGCCTTACGCGCCAGTTCCACGCTTTTGCCAATCAACGCCCGGGACTGTGCCTCGTCCAGCCCGCGTGCCGCGAAGCCCGCGGGCGTGGCCTGGTAGCTGGCAGTGATCGCCACCTGCGCCCCTGCGCGGTAATAATCAAGATGCACTTCGCGGATAAGTTCCGGGTTTTCTACCAACACTTTGGCAGACCAGAGGCTGTCTGCAAGGTTACACCCGCGCGCTTCCAGCTCCGTTGCCATCGCCCCATCCAGCACCACAAACGGCTGTTTTTCGAGAAGGGCGGTAAGCGGATTATTCTGCGACATGTTCAGGCTCCTGCGATGTCATATTTCGGGTCAGGTAGTACGCACCATAACACAGGGCGACAAACGGAAGCCCGCAATAAAGGGCAATACGCTGGCTCGGGTCAAACCACAGGCCGACACAGGCAACCACGCAGAGAATAAAACCGAGTACCGGCACCAGCGGATACCACGGCGCACGATACTGCAACGCAGAGAGCGGCTGGCCGGACTGCAGATGTCGGCGACGGAAAACGAAGTGCGACGCGCAGATGCTGATCCAGACCGCCACCACCGCAAAGCCGGAAATGGCCGAGAGCGCGACAAACACCGTGTCCGGGGCGATAACGCTTGAGAACAGCGCCAGCACGCCACCGAGCATGGAAACCGAAAGCGCCGTCAACGGCACGCCATTTTTGTTCACCCGGGCAAAGCAGCGCGGCAACGTTTTTTCGTTAGAGAGCGACCACAGCATGCGCCCGGAGGCATACAACCCGGAGTTGGCCGCCGAGAGGATCGCCGTCAGGATCACGAAGTTAAAGATATCTGCCGCGTAAGGAATACCGACCTTCTCAAACACCAGCACGAACGGGCTCTTTTCCACGCCCGCCTGCTGCATCGGGATCAGCGCCGCCAGTACAAACACGGTGCCGATAAAGAAGATAATCAGCCGCGCGATGGTGGTGCGGATTGCGACCGGAATGACCTTGTGCGGATTTTGGGTTTCGCCCGCCGCGATACCAATAAGTTCGGTGCCGGAGAAGGCAAAGTTCACCGCCACCATGGTCATCAGGATCGGCAGGCCACCGTGCGGGAACCAGCCCTCAGCGGTAATGTTGCTTAACCCCGGCGCAGGAGAACCGTCCTGCATCGGGATAAAGCCAAAGACCGCCGCCCCGCCGAGGATAATAAAGGCGATGATGGTGATAACTTTCACCAGCGAGAACCAGAATTCGCCTTCAGCAAAGAAGCGCGTGGAGATGACGTTAAGGCCAAAAATCACCACGCAGAAGACCACGCACCACGTCCAGACGGGCACCTGCGGGAACCAGTACTGCATGCAGAACCCGGCGGCGGTAAAGCTCGACCCGAGCGCCACCGTCCAGGTGAGCCAGTAGAGCCACGCCACGGTGTAGCCCGTCGCCGGACCAAGATAACGGGCGGCATAAACGTGGAACGCACCGGTTTCCGGCATCGCCACGGAAAGCTCACCAAGACACTGCATCACCAGCCAGACCACCAGCGCGCCAATCAGGTATGCCAGCAGCGTGCCCGCCGCCCCGGTCGTGGAAATGATATAGCCCGTATTAAAAAATAACCCAGTCCCAATCACGCCGCCCAGCGAGAGCATAATCAGGTGGCGTGTTTTCATGGTGCGCTTCAGCTGCCCATTTTCTTGTTGTGTTTGCATATTACCTTCTATACGTATGGACATCTAAACATCCAAAGAAGGTGTTATACCGCGATTGTTAATAAAAAGCTAGATGACCAGACGCAAACGAGCGCGCCGCGCACTGAGTCTGGGGTGGGATGTCAGGATGACATAGAGAAAAGGACGCCAGGCCATAAGCACCTCCGCAAGCTGATATGTATATCATGGTGCGGGAAGAGACGATCTTCGGTCAGTCGAAAGTGGGATCCGTGAAGAGTGGATTCATACCGCAACACTGTCCACAGAACAGGTAAGGCGCAAAGGTTGGTAATTCTCACAATCAGTTCTATAGTCGAACAGTTTCTTAGTAACCAGGAATGACTGATGCGCTTTAACGGACTGACCAAAGGTTTCTTTATTTTCATCCTCGCCCTTGTGACCTGGGCCTTCTTCGACGTGCTGTCGCCCTACTTCTCCGCAATACTGTGGGCCGCTATTCTGACCGTGATTTTTAACCCGGTAAAAAACAAGCTGCGCACCGCGCTGGGGGATCGCAACGGGCTGGCCTCGCTGCTGACCATCGGCATTATCTGCCTGATCGTCTTTATTCCGCTGATGGTGATCCTCTCCTCACTCGCCATTGAGCTGAACGTGGTGTACACGAAGCTTCAGGAGAACAACACGCAGTTTCCGGAAGTGGTGGCGAGCATCTTTAACCACCTGCCGGACTGGGCCAGCGGCTTCCTCGCGGATCACAACCTGAACAACGCGGCGCAGATCCAGAAAAAACTCTCCGATGTTGCGCTGCAGGGCGGGCAGTATCTGGCGGGTAGCGCGTTTCTGATCGGCAAAGGTACGTTTGGCTTTGCGATTAGCTTCGGCATCATGCTTTATCTGCTGTTCTTCCTGCTGAAAGACGGACCGTATCTGGTGCGCCAGATCCTCGACTCCCTGCCCCTGTCTGATTTCGCCAAACAACACCTGTTCGCCAAATTTGTCGGCGTATCGCGTGCCACGGTAAAAGGCACGGCGGCGGTGGCGGTGGTCCAGGGCATACTCGGCGGGATTGCGTTTGCCATTGTGGGCCTCGACGGCAGCGTCCTCTGGGGCGCGCTGATGGCTTTCCTCTCGCTGGTACCTGCCATCGGTTCGGCGATTGTCTGGGTCCCTGCCGCCATCTTCCTGTTCGCCACGCACCAGATCTGGCAGGGGCTGTTCATTGTCGGCTTCTTCGTGATAGTCGTCGGGCTGGTGGACAACATCCTACGACCGCTGCTGGTGGGTAAAGACACCAAAATGCCGGACTATCTGATACTGATCTCCACCCTCGGCGGCATGGAGCTGTACGGCATTAATGGCTTTGTCATTGGGCCGCTGATTGCCGCGCTGTTTATCGCCTGCTGGAACCTCTTCTCCGGCCGCGACCACGAAGGAAATGCTGAAGAGCTGGATGCCGATTTCATTGAAGAGGGAAAAAACCCTCCAGATTTGTAAGGATGTGACGATATAGACCCCACCAGGCGGCACTGTGCCGCCTTTTTTTCGCCTTAAATCAGCCGTTTTCTATAATCTGAAGAACGCCATCCTCTTCAAGTTGTAAAAGGATCACCAGGTGCGAATCGCGACAATTACTAACTGGGCCTATGGTGCCACGGTCTGCCTGACCATTGCGTCCGGTATTATCATGCTGCTGGCTTCCGGCGCCGACACCGCCGAGCGTCAGGCCATTGAACAGCGTCAACGTTTTGATGAGCTGACGGAAAATATTGAAACTGATGCCTGGGTACAGTCCGATTTAGCGCGCCTGTACGTCGTCAAAAAAGATCCTCAAATCCTCAAAGAGTATAACCAGTCAGAGAATAGCCTGAAGCACATCGAGCTGAAGCTGGAAAAACTGCAGGACGCTGGCGCATCGGATGACGAGCTTGCCCTGCTGCATGAAGGCTTAAAGATCGTTGATGAGCTGCAGGACGAACAGCAAATGGCCCTGGCGAACACGGCGCGGGGTGAAGACGCTCAGGCCATCGCCCTGCTCTATGGTGCCTCTTATGAGCAAGAGCTTGAGCGCGCCCAGAACCAGATCGATCACTTTCGCCAGATACTCGACAAACGTGTAATCACGTCCGTACGGGAGGCGACAAAAAAATCGAAAGCGCTGCGAACGGCCTCTGAGTTGATGGTTGGCCTCACCGCCCTGCTGTTCCTGTTTGTGCTTGGCTTTATATTAAAACGCCGCGTGCTGCGTCCGGTCGTGCGCCTGAGCGACGTGGTGCACCGCCTGGCATCACAGGACTACGCGGTGGAAACGCCCAACTTCAACCAGATTGATGAGATCGGCGATATGGCGCAGGCCATCCGCATCTTCCGTGAAAACGGCCTTGCGCGCCAGCGTCTGGAAAAAGAGCGCGATGCCGACTGGGCCATCCGCGAGCTGCTGGCGCGCATGACCCAGAGGCTGCAGGGATGTGAGAACGTAAACGATGTGATTAACGTGGCGGAGTTGTTTGCGCCCAATATTGCACCGGGGATCCCTGGCCGACTCTACGTTCTCGACCGGGATCCGTGGCAGATGCGCTGCGTCGCGCAATGGCTTGCGCCGGTGGGTGACGAGACGATGTTCCACCCTGACGAGTGCTGGGCCGTGCGTCGTGGTCAGAGCCATCCGCCGGTCAACGGTGAGCCGGATATCGCCTGCTATCACCTGCAGGAAGAGACGGCGAACAGCGCGCTGTGCGTGCCGCTTATCGCCCAGGGTGAGGCCATTGGCTTGCTCTCTTTCCAGAACATCAACGCGGACAATGCCCCTTCCCGCCCGTATCTTGAACTGATGGCTGAGGCGCTCGGACTGGCGCTGGCGAACCAACGTCTGCGCGACGCGTTACTGGAAAAAGCCCTGTTTGACCCGCTCACCGGCCTGCGTAATCGCCATCATCTGGAAGACACCCTGCACACCCAGATGGCACAAGCCATGCGTAACGATGAACCGGTTAGCTGCCTGATGATCGACATCGATCACTTCAAGAGCATTAATGACCGTTTCGGCCATGAGGCCGGAGACCTGGTCATTAAAAGCGTGGCGCTGATTGTTCAGCGAGCCGGGCATGACAGCGGGCTGGCCTTTCGCTTCGGGGGGGAGGAATTTCTGGTACTGCTTCCCGGCGCCGGAGAAGCAGAAGCGCATGCCTGTGCGCAGAAGATTTATGACGGTGTGCGTGAGCTGTCGCTTCGTTACGGCCTCTCAGAGATTGGGCCGGTGGATGTCTCGATTGGTATTGCCAGCTATCCAGAGCATGCCCAGAGCGACAACCTGCTGCGCGCCGCGGATGTCGCCTTATACCGGGCGAAAGAGCTGGGCCGGGCGCGGATTGTGAGTTTTGGGATGCTGGAAGCGGGTTAAGGTTAGACTCTTATTCATGACGCATGATGTTCATGTCATTGTTCTGACGCCAGAAGATCAATCATGGCCCGTGTGGCTGCTGACTGGCGTCGATGGGGCGCATAGATGAGCGAGAAAGGTCGCGATCGTCCACGAAGTTGCGGAAGTATCTCAACTAACTGGCCGCGCTGTATCTTCTCGCGGACAATGAATTCGTAGCTCTGACAGACCCCTATTCCATGTTCAGCCAGCGAAACCACGCCAAGGACATCATCTGAAATCTCGATGGTTGAATCTGGCTGCCAGTCAACATCCCGCTCATCCACGCGAAATACCCAGGGCGCAATACGGCCGGTACGCGGCATAATAAAAGGCAGGCACATATGCTGCCGCAGTTCATCGAGCGTCTGCGGCATTCCCATGCGATGAAGGTAAGCGGGTGAAGCAACCAACAGCAGTGCCGCATCCTGCAATTTACGCGCGACGAATCCACTGTCAGGCATTTGACCCAGGCGAATAGCCAGGTCGAATCCCTCAGCGATCAGGTCGACATTGCGATTGGTAATGTTCAGCTCCACCTGAACGCGCGGAAACTGTTGGGAAAAGCGGGCCAGCAAGGGCGGCAGACAATAATGCCCATAGGTGGTCGGGACGCTGATCCGTACCCGGCCAGTCAGATCCCCCTCCTGCCCCCGGCCATCGCGTTCGGCGTCATCAAGCAGGGAAAAAGCAGAACGCGCCTGCTCAAGATAAATCCGTCCGGCTTCCGTTAGCCCCACACGACGTGTGGTGCGTTGCAATAGCTGTCGTCCAAGACGCACTTCAAGACGGGAGACCGCACGACTCAACACTGAGGGCGTGGTTGAAAGGGCGACCGCTGCAGCGGTAAAGGAGCCATGTTCAACAACAGTAATGAAGACCTCAACATCGCCGAGATAATCGAATTTTCTGCTCATTTTGCTCTTTCAGGAACAAATGTTTTTCATTTTCGCTAATTTATCTCCGTTTGAGCGATGAGTAAAGTAGCCGCACTTGTTACCAAAAGGCAAAAACGATGGATCTTCAACTCAACGGTAAGACAGCACTTGTTACAGGGGCCACCGCAGGCATTGGGCTGGCTATCGCCAGTACTCTTGCGCGCGAAGGTGTTGCCGTCACGATTACCGGACGCGATCGGGAAAAACTGCACAATGCGGTAGCGAAAATTGCTCAGGCAGCTCCCCAGGCCCGGGTATCAGCCATTGTCGCCGATCTGGCTAACGCTGAAGGTGCAGAAGCGCTGATTAAGGCCTGTACGGATACCGATATTCTTATCAATAACCTGGGTTTTTATGAAGCCACCCCTTTCGCTGATATCACCGACGAGGAATGGCTACGCATGTTCAACATTAACGTGATGTCAGGCGTTCGTCTTTCACGGCATTACTTCCCACGCATGCTAGCACGCAACTGGGGCCGGGTGATTTTTATGTCCAGCGAAGTTGGCGCTTTCACTCCGCCAGACATGGTGCATTACGGCGTCAGCAAATCAGCTCAACTCGCCGTATCGCGAGGAATGGCAGAGCTGACGAAGGGTACCGGCGTAACGGTCAACAGCGTACTGCCATCGGCAACCCGCTCTGACGGAATCATTGATTACCTGCGCCAGACAGCGCCTGAACCTGGCATGACAGACCAGCAGATTGAAGCGCATTTCTTCCAGACCTACCGCCCCAGTTCCCTGATCGCGCGAATGATCGAGGCTGACGAGATAGCCGCTATGGTCGCGCTACTGGCAAGCCCACTCGGCGCGGCATCAAACGGGGCTGCGGTACGCGTCGAAGGCGGAACGTTCCGCTCCATTCTTTGATACCGCATTAAGAAACCGCGTCTTACTCACATCACCGGAGCATGTATGTCCTACCGTATCGGTACTTTCCCCGCCATTGCAATGGCGGCATTGTTCTCTTTCGCAAGCTGCGCCAGCGCGGCGGATCAGATGCCTCTTGAGCGCTGGCGCAGCTACTCAGGCGTAAGCTGGGATAAACCTGAAAACGTGCAAATGCCAGCCGTGTTTTCCGGGTCGGTGAATGCCCCCTTAGCAGGCATTCACTTTGATGCAAAGGGCCGGGCCTTTGTCAGTACGCCCCGACTGATTTCAGCCAGCGCCCCCGCCACGTTGAATATTCTCGACACCGATCCTCAGTCCGGACCCGCGCGCCTGACAGCATTTCCGTCCCGCGAGCGTAATGCGGTTGATTCCGCTCCCGATCAGAACCTGCGCAACGTGCTCGGCTTTTATGTTGATCGTAAAAACGGCTGGTTATGGGCGCTGGATATGGGGTTCATCGCGGGAGAAACGGAATCCCCTTCAGGCTCGCAGAAATTGGTCGTACTGGATCTCGACTCGGGCCGAACGGTTAAACGTATCCCCCTGGACGGCGTGGCCGACCGTAAGGCAAGTTTCCTTAATGATGTCGTTGTCGATGAGAATCATCGTATCGCATACATTTCCGACAGCGGGTCGCGCAGTGCGCCTGAAAACCGTGTCGGCCTGATCGTCGTGGATTTCGCCACCGGCACAGCCCGACGCGTGCTGAATAGTCACCCTGCCCTGCAGATTGAACCGGGGGTAAACGTCATTTCCCATGGCGCGGAGGTATGGCCAGGTAAACCGCTATTGATTGGTATCAACGGCATTGCGCTGTCTCCCGATGCAGAAACATTGTACTGGACGGTGACGACGGGAACACATGCATACGCGGTGCCCACTGCCGTGCTGAAGCAACATGATTCAACTGATGCGCAGATTGCCGCTCAAATTCAGAATCTGGGCACGGTGGGAGGTAATACTGACGGTTTGGTGACCGATGCAAAAGGCTACCTCTATATTACAGATGTCACCCATAACGGCATTGTCAGATATGATCCGAAGACCCGTAAAATGTTACTTATTGCTGCAAATGAAGCCATAAAGTGGCCAGACACACCGGCTATTCGCCCGGACGGTGACCTGATCTTCACATCAAGTAGCCTTAATGACCACTTCGCTGGAATGGTCAAACCAGGCCATGAACGGTACGATCTGTGGCGCTTGCGACAGGACACGAACCCGCCGATGAACACTCGCTAATATGGCTGCGCCACCCCATGGGTGGCGCTTTTTTAGCTGTGATGGGCAGGTAAAATCTGTGTCGTGAGAAAATAACGCTCATTTAAAACGATTATTTTTTAAACGCAAAAGAGCTTATTCAAGTAACGTTAGTTTGTCTCAAAATTTCAGTAGCACCATCCACAAATCAAACACCCTACCCCAAAACCACCCAACCCATTGTTTTTAATGGTTTTTACTAAACTAAACGTGCAGTAACAACCGCTACTCAACAAAATATGTAAACTACTGTGATAACTAAATTATAATTCATATACTTCGTTAAAAAAGTGGGGGTCAAAATGAGATTAACCTTAATGCTGTTGTGCTGTCTGGTGCCAACTTTAGCCTGGGCAGGTGAACTGCCAAAACCTGTTGGAAAACCTATTTTGACGATTTACGGTAATATAGAAAATACCAACGAAGAGGGAAAAGCAGTGTTTGATCTCGCCAGCCTTGAAAAACTAGGGATGGTGAGTTTCGAGACGACATCGCCCTGGTATAACGGACGTACTAAGTTTGAGGGTGTCCCAATGAGAAAACTCATGGATTATGTGGGGGCAAAGGGTACTAACGTTAACGTCATTGCGCTCAATGATTACTCTACCGTCATCCCTCTTAGCGACTTCAAAAAATACAACGCCATACTTGCCTTAAAGGTCAATGGCGAATATATGCGCATCCGCGACAAAGGCCCGTCGTTCATTGTTTACCCTTATGACAGTCTTCCTGAGTTGAATAATCAAATTTATTATTCGCGTTCAGCATGGCAGGTTAGCAAAATGAAGATTGAGTAGCAGTTCAGGAGAACATAATGAACAGGATACTGGTTGGTATCATTTTTTCTCTTTTTATCACGACAGGATATATTGCATTCCTTGTTTACGATCGACAGCAGGAGTTGCAAAAACTGACTCAATACACCGAGTCCTGGTCCGTGGCTCAACTGGTATCAGAGTATTACCGATTTGAATCATGGCTTGGTCTATACGCAACCGATACCGATGACGTTACGATAGACCAGGTCCGCATGCGTCTTGAAATTATGCTAAGCCAGAGCGATTTAATGAACGGCGGGGATTTAGGTCGCTATATTGACAGCGATAAAATGCACCAGGAACTCGCTTCGCGTTTAGAGAAAATACTGGCGTATCTGGATGGCAATCTCGAAAAAATGAGCCATTCGGAGTTACAGGCATACCTGAAAAATATGCATATGCTTGATGCGCCGCTCAGCCAACTTTCGGCCACGGCATTAACAAAAGATATTAATACAGTTAATGAATCAAACAGAAAAATCCAAATCCTGTATTATATTTACTCCGCACTTTCATTACTTCTGGTGATCTTAAGCTTTATTCTGGGCTTTTTAATGATCTACCAGAATAAAAACATTCTCAAAGCCCACATGCAGGTTAAAAGCCTGGCTGACGAACTACAGATATCAAAAGAAACGCTGCAGATTCAGAACGCGAAGCTGGAGTATGATGTTTATCATGATTCCCTGACCGGTATGAAAAACCGCCTTTTCTTCTGGGACGATCTCAACAAAATTAATCTTCAGGCGGATAAAAACCATATCCCCGTCACGGTAATGTTATTTGATTTAGACCGGTTTAAAGAGGTCAACGATACCTATGGTCATGATGCCGGAGATTTACTGCTGAACCAGGTCTCCCGCCGCCTTACCTCAATGAGCAGCGCGACGGATACGTTTTACCGTTTGGGTGGCGACGAGTTTGCCCTTCTCTCCAGCGGCCTGACGGAAAGCGCTGCGGTTTCGCGCGCCAAAGAGATCAGCGATCATATCAGCCAGCCCTATACGATTAATAACCAGCTGATAAAAATTGCCACCTGCGTGGGTATTGTTTTATCGGATAACGAACGACGCTCTGATTATCTTTACAAGTTTGCCGATCTCGCCCTCTACGAAGCCAAAAAAGAGGGCTCGCAGCAGATAAAAGTCTTCCGTCAGTGGATGCTGCAAAAACTGCAGGAAAGCAGAACCCTTGAACATGATATGGCGCTGGCGCTCGATCATCATGAATTTGTTGTGTATTACCAGCCTATTGTCGATGCATTCAGCAATGATATTTACGGCTATGAAGCGCTTATTCGCTGGATACACCCGCAGAAGGGAATACTGTCGCCGGATTACTTTATCTCTGTCGCTGAAAAAACAGGGATGATCAATGAGATCGGTAAAAATGTGCTTGAGCTTGCCTGCCGGGAGGCCGTTTCCTGGGCGGTTCCGGCACGGATCTCGGTGAACGTCTCGCCTGTTCAGTTAGGCACGAAATCCTTTACGGCGATGGTGCAGTCTATTCTGAAAGAGACTGGGCTACCGGCCAATCGCCTTGAGTTAGAAGTCACCGAGTCTTCACTCTTCAGTGACAGCAACACGCCAGTCACTATTCTCAAAAAGCTCAGATCGCTGGGGGTAAGAATTTCGATCGATGATTTCGGTACCGGGTATTCATCGCTCTCACGGCTCAGTGAACTCAACTTTGATAAAATCAAAATAGATAAATCCTTTGTGAATCCCATCTCCACGCAAGATGATGCGCTGAATATCGTTAAGCTGATCGCCGGTATGGCGAAGAGTCTTAATATGAGGGTCATTGCAGAAGGTGTCGAAACCGAAGCTCAGCTTGAACGTCTTCAGGCGCTTGGCTGCGACCTCGTGCAGGGCTATCTGTTCGGAAAACCGCAGGCTGAAGTCGACAAAAAAATAAAAAGCGGTGCAGCGTGATCCCACCGGGATCACACTTTTCAGCCGTGGGTATTCACATCCCCTCACCAGCTGTTACCATTCACCCCGTAAATACCTTTCAACTCAACCCGAGGCTTTGATGCTGGAGAATGTCATCATCCGATAATCAGCTCCCGACCTTTCAGGCCGGACTGATTATCAATGCGCCGAAATCGAATGCGGGCACCGCTGTGTGTTTGCACGTTTTGCACATGATGATTAAACAGGTTTTCCAGTATGAATTTATCCCGTCAGGAACAACGTACCTTACACGTTCTCGCCAAAGGTGGCCGTATTGTGCACGTCCGCGATACGTCCGGCCGCGTCACCGCCGTGGAATGCTACAGCCGCGAAGGGCTGCTGCTGTCTGATTGCACGCTCGCCGTCTTTAAAAAACTCAAAACTAAAAAGCTGATCAAATCCGTTAAGGGTCAGCCCTACCGCATCAATACCACCGGGCTGAACAACGTTCGTGCTCAGCCTGACAATCGTTAAGGAGAGGAATATGGATATCCCACGTATTTTTACCGTCAGCGAAAGCGAACACCGCATTCATAACCCCTTTACGCCAGAAAAGTACGCCACGCTGGGCCGCGTGTTACGCATGAAGCCAGACACGCGCATTCTCGATCTCGGCAGCGGCTCGGGAGAGATGCTTTGCACCTGGGCACGTGACCACGGGATTACCGGCACTGGCATCGACATGAGCCCGCTCTTTACTACGCAGGCCAAACTGCGCGCAGAGGAACTGGGCGTTGCCGAACGCGTTCAATTTTTTCATAACGACGCGGCAGGTTACGTTGCGGATGAAAAATGTGACGTGGCGGCGTGTATTGGCGCCACATGGATTGCAGGTGGCGTCGCCGGAACAATGAGCCTGCTGGCACAAAGCCTTAAGCGCGGGGGAATCATGCTCATCGGCGAACCTTACTGGCGGCGGCTTCCCGCAACGGATGAGGTGGCTCGGGCCTGTGGCGCCTCGTCCATCGCAGACTTTCTCACCCTGCCCGACCTCGTCGCCTCTTTCGATCGGCAAGGCTATGACCTGGTGGAAATGGTGCTGGCCGACCAGGAAGGCTGGGACCGATATGAAGCCGCGAAATGGATGACGCTGCGTCGCTGGCTGGAGCAACACCCTGACGATGACTTTGCGCAGGAGGTGCGAGCGGAGCTGAAAAGCGCGCCTGAACGCCATGTGACCTACACGCGGGAATACCTCGGCTGGGGCGTGTTTGCGTTAATGGCACGACAGGAGGACGTTTGCGGTACCGCCTAAAGGGGAAACCGGATCACACTGAGTATAAATCGTTGTCGAAACCCGCGGGGTAATAGTCTGATGGCGTGTTTATGCAGAAGCCTGAAGAAACAGTGGATGACCAATTTTCGTTGTCCAGGATAATGCCTCACTTTCGCCTGCCCTTACCGCCCCCTCCGGGGCGGTAAGGCTTTTTTGCCTTGTGAAACGCCCTGACTGGTCAACTCCTGGTTCCCAGTTCTGAACGAATGAGGCATTACAAGTTGGTAGTCGAATGATAAGGTAGATTTCCCTCTCTCTACCGGGATGAAGCCAACGTGAGTATTTCAGACAACTATGAATGGTATAAGAATGACTACCTGGTGAGTACAGACAGAGACAAGCTGGATGTGCAGGCCATCCATCAATATCTGACGAGATCAACCTGGGCAAAAGGTATTCGCCTGGACATAGTCTCTTCCTCAATAGAAAACAGTCTTAACTTTGGCGTTTACCATAATGGAAACCAGATTGGTTTCGCTCGTCTGATAACGGATTATGCAACCTTCGCCTACCTTTGCGATGTTTATATACTTGAAGACTATCAGGGTGAAGGGCTTGGAAGATGGGTTATGGAATGCATTCACAGTCACCCCGTGTTTGAGCCGCTTCGCAGGATCATGTTATTTACTACCACCGCGCCCTGGCTTTATGAGAAATTTGGCTACGAGCCCGTTAACAGGGAAAACTATGCCTGGACGATTACGCGGCCTGATATTTATGCGGGTGGGGAAAAAGAGGGTTGAGATTAGTTGACCGCTACAGAATTAAAAAGACCAGGTGTAGCTGGTCTTAAGTTTGGTGAGTATCTTCCATTGAATCGCCACGGATACTCTATGAATATAGTAAGGCTTTCTGAACCACCTAAAGTTAACGTTTGGCAAGGTGCTCAAGTGGCAGCACGGAGTTGCACTGCATGGGGATCTTCTTGTGCCGAGCCTTTCGGCGGTTTAACTTCTTTTTGTTCTCAGCCATCCTCAAGGTGATATATGGAAACAATAGTCACTATGAGGTATCAATGTACTGGTGAATTGAAGAAGTAAGCTCCGGGGGGTCATGTCCCCTTATTTTTTGGGATACGAAAAATTCAGCAGTAGCTAAATGTCATACTGACTTATCGTTGTACACTCTCCAAAACAAGGATAAAATCAAGATAATTCTTAAATAAATGGAATGGCGCATATGGTTAAGAAAATCACTTTACTGAGCTTGTCGGCTCTTTTTGCTACACAAGTTGCCTTCGCTGAGACTTCAAGCAATTGGATTGAAGTTACAACGAATAAAGATGGCGCTTTTTTAGTCAAAAAAGGCACATTCAGAAATGTAAAAGGTGATTCATCTGCTTTGTTCATGTATGAAAAAACAGATAAAAAAGTTGAATATTACAAAATTAGTATGAAAAACACAGATTGTGATAATGGATATGGTGAAATAAAATTTTCTATATGGATGGAAGTTTGGCTTTTAAAGGTGATTACGTGGCTGATGGGACCAGTGTTGGGGCTGGTCTTGGTGATTTCATCTGTGGTGTAAGAATCGCGGCTGACGCACAAAAAAGTTGAGGAAGGGGGGCATATGCTAAAAGCAACAGACCCTTCACCCTTAGGTAAATTTCCTCGCTTCTCTGTAGCCAGCTTAATTTCAGCTTCTTTGACTTTCATGCGCCCTAACCATGATTTGCCCTCCGGTGTTGCCAGAAATTTACGGGTGTGAATTTTGCGGTTGTTGCGTTTTGTAACTGATTTTTGGTTAGCTTTTTTACATGCTCCCCCCTACGCTGAATATGCCAGGGCTCAACGTAAAGCTGAGAGAAATTACAATGAAAGTCATAATGGTGTAGATCATTATTGTTAGGCACATAAGAAAAGACGGTGCGTAGCGCTTCCGAAGAGAGGATAACCCCTTAGCACTAACTCTTATCAGGTGAGCGTTATGCTCCGGCTATCTAAACCATGGCAGAGCCAGTTTCTTTTCCGATCCGGTTAGTCTGCCCAACATTACGCTGTTTTATCCTCCCCCACATCATCTCGACGTGTAGCATTATTGAGCACCGCGCGAAGCGCGGAACGTATACCCAAGGGTTCAAGTGATGTGTTTAGAGAGTTCAGCAACTCTTTCAGCTTCTGGGACTGGTAGCTGCCAGGTCAAAACATTGTACTCGACTTGAGCCAATACAACACAAAGGCGTCTATCAAGGATGATAATGAAAGATAGAACCCTGTATATTTTTTGACGCTAACTGATTGATTTTATTAGATGGTGCCGATAATAGGAGTCGAACCTACGACCTTCGCATTACGAATGCGCTGCTCTACCAACTGAGCTATATCGGCCCTGAGAGGCCGGTTACGAGTGTAACCACGGGGCAAAAGGTTAGATCTAACCGGGTGATGCGTCAATGCCCTTTTGAATCAAACGGCTATTTTTGCATCACCCGTGATTATTTACGCACGAATTGTATCGTCACCGAAGCCGATCCATTTGTACGTGGTCAGAGCTTCGAGGCCCATAGGGCCGCGCGCGTGCAGTTTCTGCGTGCTGACCGCCACTTCTGCGCCAAGTCCAAACTGGCCACCGTCGGTGAAGCGCGTTGAGGCGTTGACATACACCGCAGAGGAGTCCACTTCGTTCACGAAGCGATCGGCATTGCGCAGCGTACGCGTCAGGATCGCGTCAGAATGCTGGGTACCATGCTCACGGATGTGGGCAATCGCGTCATCGAGATCGCTAACAATCTTCACGTTCAGTTCCAGCGAAAGGAACTCGTCATCGTACTGCTCCGCTTTGACTGGCACTACCTTAGCCGGGCCATCCTGGAGCAGTGTGAGCGCATTGGCATCCGCGTGCAGCGTTACGCCGCTCTCCGCCATCTGTTTGCTCAGCGCCGGGAGGAAGGTATTTGCAATACCCTGATGCACCAGCAGCGTTTCCACGGTGTTACAGGTACTTGGACGCTGAGTTTTGGCGTTAACGATAATCTTCAGCGCCGGGGCAATCTCTGCGCTGTCATCGACAACGATATGGCATACGCCGATCCCGCCTGTAATGACCGGAATAGTGGACTGTTCACGGCACAGCTTGTGCAGACCTGCGCCACCGCGTGGGATCAGCATGTCGATGTATTTATCCATGCGCAGCATTTCGTTGACCAGCGCACGGTCTGGGCTCTCGATCGCCTGCACGGCTCCCGCCGGTAAGCCACACTCTTCCAGCGCCTGCTGAATGACGTTTACCGTCGCGGCGTTGGTGCGCCAGGTCTCTTTTCCGCCGCGCAGAATGGCAGCGTTACCGGTTTTCAGGCACAGAGAGGCGACGTCAACCGTCACGTTTGGACGGGCTTCATAAATCACACCAATGACGCCGAGCGGCACGCGGCGACGCTCCAGACGCAAACCGCTGTCAAGCAGCCCACCGTCAATCACCTGCCCTACCGGGTCAGCCAGATTACAAACCTGACGGACATCATCAGCGATGCCTTTCAGGCGCGCCGGCGTCAGCGCCAGGCGGTCGAGCATCGCTTCGCTCAGGCCGTTTTCACGCGCCTCAGCTAAATCTTGTTCGTTGGCTCGCAGGATCTCAGCGGATTGCGATTCCAGATAATCAGCGATTTTTTCCAGCACGCGGTTTTTCTCACGGCTGGAAAGGAGCGCCAGTTTGTAAGAGGCGGCCTTCGCGGCTGCGCCCATTTGTTCCAGCATGTTCTGGCTCCTTAACGAATAATCATGTCATCGCGGTGAACGGCAACCGGGCCATATTCATAGCCCAGAATGGCGTCGATCTGCTGCGAATGGTGGCCCGCAATACGGCGCAGCGCGTCGCTGTTATAGCGGCTTACGCCATGGGCAATGTCGCGACCTTCAAGGTTACGGATGCGGATCACTTCACCACGGGAGAAGTTGCCTGTCACGCTTTTAATTCCTTTAGGAAGCAATGAACTCCCTCGTTCCAGAATCGCCGCCGTCGCGCCTTCATCAACGGTGAGCTCACCGGCAGGAGGCGCGCCAAAAATCCAGCGCTTGCGGTTTTCCAGCGGGGATTCCTGCGCGTGGAAGCGGGTGCCGACAGAGATGCCTTCCATCACGTCACCAATCACGCCCGGGCGGCTGCCCGCCGCAATAATGGTGTCGATACCGGCACGGCACGCCACGTCAGCAGCCTGCAGCTTGGTTCCCATGCCACCGGTTCCCAGCCCTGAAACGCTGTCACCGGCGATGGCACGCAGCGCATCGTCGATGCCATGAACGTCGGTGATCAGTTCGGCTTCCGGGTTGGAGCGCGGATCGGCGGTAAACAGCCCTTGCTGATCGGTCAGAAGCAGGAGTTTATCAGCTCCAGCCAGAATGGCGGCCAGCGCAGAGAGATTATCGTTATCCCCCACTTTGATTTCAGCGGTGGCAACGGCATCGTTTTCGTTGATGACGGGAACAATGTTGTTGTCCAGCAGCGCGCGCAGGGTATCACGCGCGTTCAGGAAGCGCTCTCTGTCTTCCATATCCGCGCGCGTCAGCAGCATCTGCCCGACGTGAATACCATAGATAGAGAACAGCTGTTCCCAGAGTTGAATGAGTCGGCTTTGTCCCACGGCGGCCAGCAGCTGTTTAGAGGCGATCGTCGCGGGGAGTTCGGGGTAACCCAGATGTTCACGCCCGGCGGCAATCGCCCCGGAAGTCACAATCACAATACGATGCCCTGCGGCATGCAGTTGAGCGCACTGACGTACAAGCTCAACAATGTGGGCGCGATTTAGGCGGCGCGATCCGCCTGTTAACACACTGGTACCGAGTTTTACCACCAGCGTCTGGCTGTCACTCATGATTCTCTGCCGTTCAACGATAAGGGAAAGTAATGTCGAACGAACGTTTTAACAGGAGTCAGCCCGGTTGCCAACTGCCTTAGTACATCACAAAGCACTTTGTTGCGCGGGATCAGGAAGCGTAGCGGCAAAATTTGACGGATTTATTACCGAAATAATAAATCACAGTTTTTTAAAATTATTCTTAGTTTGTCATAAAAGTTTCATTCCAGAACGATAAAACCCTTCCTGTTTTTTCACGGGACTTAAGCATGAGCTTATCGTCCAGCGAATTTTTTTAGCGCGTTTATAAGACAGGATCGAAAATGAAAAAGAGCACTCTGGCATTAGTGGTTATGGGCGTGGTGGCTTCTGCATCCGTTCACGCAGCTGAAGTTTATAATAAAAACGGTAATAAACTGGACGTGTACGGCAAAGTTAAAGCGATGCACTATATCAGCGATGATGACACCAAAGATGGTGACCAGACGTACGTTCGCTTCGGTTTTAAAGGTGAAACCCAGATTAACGATCAGCTGACGGGCTATGGCCGTTGGGAAGCCGAATTTGCCGGTAACAAAGCCGAAAGCGACTCTTCTCAGAAAACACGCCTGGCGTTTGCGGGTCTGAAACTGAAAGACTTTGGTTCCCTGGATTATGGTCGTAACCTGGGTGCGCTTTACGACGTCGAAGCGTGGACCGATATGTTCCCTGAGTTCGGCGGCGACTCTTCCGCACAGACCGACAATTTTATGACCAAGCGTGCCAGCGGTCTTGCAACCTACCGTAACACCGATTTCTTCGGTGCGATTGATGGCCTGGACATGACGCTGCAGTACCAGGGCAAAAACGAAAACCGTGACGCCAAAAAACAGAACGGTGACGGTTTCGGTACCTCTCTGACCTATGACTTCGGCGGCAGCGATTTCGCCGTCAGCGGCGCGTACACCAACTCTGACCGCACCAACGCGCAAAACCTGCTGGCGCGTGGTCAGGGCCAGAAAGCGGAAGCCTGGGCTACCGGTCTGAAATACGACGCGAACGATATTTATCTGGCAGCCATGTATTCCGAAACCCGCAATATGACGCCAATTTCCGGCGGCTTTGCTAATAAAGCGCAGAACTTTGAAGTTGTTGCACAATATCAGTTCGATTTCGGCCTGCGCCCGTCTCTGGGCTATGTCCAGTCTAAAGGCAAGGATATCGAAGGGATTGGTGACGAAGACCTGGTGAAATATATCGATGTCGGCGCGACCTATTACTTCAACAAAAATATGTCCGCATTTGTTGATTATAAAATCAACCAGATTGACGACGATAATAAACTGGGCGTAAGCAGCGATGATATTGTTGCGCTGGGTATGACGTACCAGTTCTAAGATTATCCGAATAAGAAAATCCCGGCAGATGTGCCGGGATTTTTTTTGCCCGAAATGAATGCGGTCTGATGCCCTCACCCCGGCCCTCTCCCACAGGGAGAGGGAGAAAAGCATTACGCGGTCAGCTTCACCGCTTCGCTGGAAAAGTTATCCGCGGGTTCGAACTTCAGCTCCAGAGAGGCCAGCAGTGCGCTCGCTTTGTCATGGAACTCTTTGAGGGTATATTCCAGGCGATCAATCACTTCCTGATCGTTGATGGTGGTGGCCTGCCAGTTGCCGTCTTTATTAAACAGGCCAAACTGGTAGCTATAGGTAAAACGTTTCTCCTCAGCTTCCATTTCCATCCACCAGCCCCAGAATTCACGTTTTTCGGGTGCAGGCTTCACGTTGACGCAAACAGCCAGGCAGTCGAAAAAAAAGCGATTCTCTTCACACTGCTCTTCTCGAATATACGGGCCGAGAGCCATAAATTTCTTAATCAGCCTACTTTTCGGGTGTCCACTCGGTAACGTCATTGCGATCTCCTTTTGTGAAGCCACTGTTTTACCAAACCAGCAAAATTTAGCAATCTATTAACACAATCTCTGAGCGATCCAGCGCGTAATCTCTTTCAGTGCTTTGTCGAAATTCTGATATACCGGGCTGAACGGCACCTCAAGCAATTTGCCATCCGCAGATGACGAAGTGATTAAGCGTGACTCTTCCTCCGGGCTGAACGGATCGTTTTTCCAGAAGCCGGACAACATCGGCGTCGGGCAACGGCGTCCCAGCAAACCTTGCGTTTTTAACGAGTAACGATTGAGCTCAACGCGCAGCGCTTCATCTGATGCATCATGCATGCCAAGGCGGCTGGCCAGCACGTCAAGGTACATTTCCGGCACGCTGCCCTGACGGGCAGGATCGCTAAGCAGGGCGTGGACTACCGGGCCCAGGCACGCGACGGCCTTCAGGCGCGATGATTCAAGATAAGCCAGACGCACTGCGACGTTCGCCCCAAAGCGGAAGCCGAATGCCGCCACGCGGGTGTGGTCAACCCAAGGAATGTTTTCCAGCGCTTTTAGCGCATGCTGGTGCAGCAGACTGGAATCCTGAGTCAGCTTCCATTTGGATGAGAAACCAATTGAGGGCATATCAAGCGTCAACATCGCGATCCCTTTTGGTGCGAAGTAACGCTCATACAGGCTGTAATAGTCGATTTGCAGCGAATCCAGCCCGCCGCACATCAGGACGGTCGGGAACGGGCCGTCTCCTTCAGGCATATGAAGGAAGCCGGTGACGGGCGCACCGCCGGGAATGGTGAACTCCAGTTCGCGCATCTGGCCCGGAAGGCGCTGAGCCGCTTCTTCATAGGCTCGGTTCGCCAGCGCCTGAGCCTGCTCAGCCAGCTCATCACCTTTTAAATGCGGGTAGGCGGCAATGGCGTAGAGATTGGCTGCATGGAGCCAGTGCTTGCCGCTCCGCGTAGCATCTTCCTCCTGGCTGGCTTTTTGCTGCCAGAGCATCGCCTGTTTAGACCATTCATAGATCCAGTTGCCGCCGCGATAGCCGACCACCGTGTCGTAGAGTTCGCTGTCTGTGCGCTCCGACTCGCTCATGACGATACGCGCCTGCACATCCAGGATTTCACGCGGATCAATACCGCGCCAGATCCACATCAGGCGGTTAATCATGCGATACCAGTGGGGGACGTTTTTGCCGTCTAAGGCAGACTGGACGGCAGGCTGGATACCCGGATTGAACCGACGGACCAGCGTCGACGTTTCAGGGTGTTTGAAACGGGGTTTGAAGAGTGTCTCGGTGAGATTCGCCTGCGTCATTGCGTTGCCTCCATGGATACGTCATATAACGTCCATTGTAACGCGTGGCAGGATAAAAAGAACAACGCCCGACATAGCCGGGCGTGTAAAGTTACGTGCGGAAATTAACGGCCTGAAATAGGCGGTACAAAGACCACGCCCATATCCCATGGCTGTTCAATCCAGGTATCCTGAGGGATATCAATCACGTAATCGTCAACCAGTGGGCGACCCGCCGGTTTCGCGAAGATAGTGACGAAATGCGCTTTTGGATACATTTCGCGGATAGCCACCGCGGTACCACCGGTGTCCACCAGATCGTCGATGACGATAAAGCCTTCACCGTCGCCTTCAGCGCGTTTCAGCACTTTCAGCTCACGCTGGTTGTCGTGGTCATAGCTGGAGATGCAAACGGTATCGACATGACGAATACCCAGCTCACGTGCCAGCAGCGCCCCCGGTACCAGACCGCCACGGCTGACGGCAATAATGCCTTTCCACTGTTCGGAAGGCATCAGACGCGCAGCCAGTTTGCGGGCGTGAATCTGCAACATGTCCCAGGTGACGACGTATTTTTCGCTCATGTGAAGTGTCCCAGCCTGTTTTTATACGGCTTAAAAAGTGTTCGAGGGGGAAATAGGTTGCGCGAGATTATAGAGATCTGACGCACTAAAAACCAGTGTTTAGCGCCCTCTGCCTGAGTTTTTACATGCTTTATGCTACCAGCCCGCAGAGAAAGTGGTATTCTCAGTTGCATCTCGCAAGCCTGTCTTGTGGTAACTATTAACCTGCTAACCCTGTGACCTGCAACCTTGTTTGCAGAGCATCGACAAGGAGACTTATCGTGTCTGAACTGTCTCAATTATCTCCGCAGCCGCTGTGGGATATTTTTGCCAAAATCTGTTCCATTCCACACCCTTCCTACCATGAAGAACAGCTTGCCGAACATATTATGGGTTGGGCGAAGGAAAAAGGTCTGCACGCTGAACGCGACCAGGTTGGCAACATTCTGATCCGTAAACCGGCCACCGCAGGCATGGAAAACCGCAAACCGGTTGTACTGCAGGCGCACCTGGACATGGTGCCACAGAAAAACAACGACACCGTTCACGATTTCACTAAAGACCCGATCCAGCCCTACATCGACGGCGACTGGGTGAAAGCGCGCGGCACCACCCTGGGTGCAGATAACGGCATCGGCATGGCCTCTGCGCTGGCCGTGCTGGCGGATGACAGCGTTGAGCACGGTCCGCTGGAAGTGCTGCTGACCATGACCGAAGAAGCGGGCATGGACGGCGCATTCGGTCTGCAGGCGAACTGGCTGCAGGCTGATATCCTGATCAACACCGACTCCGAAGAAGAAGGTGAGATCTACATGGGCTGCGCGGGCGGGATTGATTTCATCTCTACCCTGCCACTGTCACGCGAAGCGGTGCCTGCGGGTTACCAGACCTTCAAGCTGACGCTGAAAGGGCTGAAAGGCGGCCACTCCGGCGGTGATATTCACCTGGGCCTGGGCAACGCCAACAAACTGCTGGCACGCTTCCTGGCGGGCCACGCGGCTGAGCTGGATCTGCGCCTGGTAGACTTCAACGGCGGTACCCTGCGCAATGCGATCCCACGCGAAGCCTTCGCCACCGTTGCAGTACCTGCAGCAAAAGCGGACGAGCTGAAAAAACTCTCCAGCGTCTACCTGGATATCCTGAAAAACGAACTGTCAGCGAAAGAGAAAAACCTGACCGTGGTGCTGGAGTCTGTTACTACCGACAAAGCCGCGCTGACCGTGCAGTCTCGTGACACCTTTGTTCAGTTGCTGAACGCGACACCAAACGGCGTGATCCGCAACTCTGACGTGGCGAAAGGCGTGGTAGAAACCTCACTGAACGTGGGCGTGGTCACCATGAGCGACGACAGTGCAGAAATTATCTGCCTGATCCGTTCCCTGATCGACAGCGGTAAAGAGTACGTGGTGAGCATGCTGGAATCTCTGGGGACGCTGGCGGGTGCCAAAACCTCCGCTAAAGGCAGCTACCCGGGCTGGCAGCCGGATGCCAGTTCTCCGGTGATGGCGCTGGTGCGCGAAACCTATCAGCGTCTGTTCAACAGCACGCCGAACATTCAGGTGATCCACGCGGGTCTGGAGTGTGGTCTGTTCAAGAAACCGTATCCGAACATGGACATGGTCTCTATCGGGCCAACCATTACCGGGCCGCACTCGCCGGATGAGCAAGTTCATATCGAAAGCGTGGGCCATTACTGGACCCTGCTGACCGAGTTGCTGAAGGCGATTCCTGCTAAGTAATTCGTCGTCTGTTGCCCGGTGGCGCTACGCTTACCGGGCCTACGATTGGCGTAATCTACAATCCCAAAACCAACTGACGCTCTAACTGTGGATCCAACAGTGTGACGTGCAGCCCCACCAGCCGTACTCCGCGCCCTGCCCGCCGTTCTTCCCATGCTTTTTTTGCCGTCGCGATAAGATCGTCTCTGTTCAGACGCGGCCAGACGTGCTCCTGCGTAGTCTGCTGGAAGTCGTTAAACTTGAGCTTCACGCCCTGCCGGGCGATGAGCAGATCGGGCTTAACCTTCGCTAAGCGCCTTTCCAGCTCAGGATAAAGCTGTTCAGTGATGATGAATTCACATTCGGACCAGTCGTGAATATCTTCCATCAGCGTGCGTTCAACACCAACCGATTTACGCAACCGCTCGCTGCTTACGCTGCGTTCGTCAATGCCCTGACTGCGTTCCCACAGCACGCGACCAAACTTTCCGAAACGCTTGAGTAGCATAGCCAGATCGCTTCGCTGCACATCTTCGCAGGTGCGTAATCCCATACTTTCCAGCTTCGCGGCGGAGACTTTGCCTACGCCGGGGATTTTGCAAAGCGGAAGCGTTTTCAAAAACGCAGGCACCTCTTCGGGGGTAATGACGTACTGACCGTTGGGTTTATTTAAATCGGAGGCGATTTTAGCGAGAAATTTTACCGGCGCGACCCCTGCTGATGCGGTGAGATTCAGCTCGCTGGAAATAGTCTGGCGGATCTCCTGCGCCATCAGGGTGGCGGAGCCGTGACAGTGAAGGCTGTCGGTGACGTCAAGATAGGCTTCGTCCAGGGATAGCGGCTCAATCAGTGAGGTATAGCGTGAGAAGATTTCCCGTATATGGTTCGACGCTTCTTTATAGGCTTCAAAGCGCCCAGGCAAAAGGGTGAGGTGCGGGCAGAGTTTTAACGCCATCGCCGTCGGCATGGCGCTGCGCACGCCAAATTTGCGCGCAGGGTAGTTGGCGGTGCTGATCACCCCACGCTGTACGCGGCTGCCGCCAATGGCGATGGGGATATCCCGCAGCGCCGGGTTGTCACGCATCTCCACTGCGGCAAAAAAGCAGTCCATATCGACATGGATTATTTTGCGCATAGTAAGCCCTCACTCATCACTGGATAAGTATACAGTAAACAAATGAGGGTTGAGAAGTGTACGTGGGAATTGTCGGGTGGCGGCTTCGCCTTACCCGACTAACAAGACTAAATAATGCGCTGCTGTTCGCGGGCCATTCTTTTTTTCCGCGCATCGCACGGTTCCGGGCAGTCGCAGACCTTTTCCATTCCGAGAGAAGAGATCCCGCCGCAGCTGCCCTGAATGCTTTTACGCTTGATGATCCAGCCTAATGACATGCCGAATACCACCAGCACAAACACCGCAAAGGTCGCCAGAAAGGTCAACATGATCAGCCTCCGAAATCATCAAGGAGGATGTTCTCATCTTCCACGCCGAGATCTTTCAGCATCTTGATCACAGCGGCGTTCATCATTGGCGGACCACACATGTAGAACTCGCAGTCTTCTGGTGCCGGGTGCTGTTTGAGGTAATTTTCATAGAGCACGTTGTGGATGAAGCCCGTATAGCCTGTCCAGTTATCTTCCGGCTGCGGGTCGGAAAGCGCCACGTGGAAGGTAAAGTTAGGGTTCTCACGCGCCAGCTGTTCGAACTCATCGTCATAGAACATTTCGCGCAGGGAACGCGCCCCATACCAGAAGCTGATCTTACGCGTGCTCCCAAGACGCTTGAGCTGGTCAAAGATGTGTGAGCGCATCGGCGCCATACCCGCGCCCCCGCCGATAAAGACCATTTCTGCGTCGGTATCTTTGGCAAAGAACTCCCCGAACGGACCGGAGATGGTGACTTTGTCGCCAGGCTTGAGGGACCAGATGTACGACGACATCACGCCCGGCGGGGCATGTGGCACGTTTGGCGGCGGAGTGGCGATACGCACGTTGAGCATAATGATGCCCTTCTCTTCCGGGTAGTTAGCCATGGAATAGGCGCGAAGCGCGGGCTCTTTGACCTCGGAAACAAAGCGGAAGAGATTAAATTTATCCCAGTCGGCACGGTACTCTTCAGGCACGTCGAAGTCGGCATACGCCACGGTGTGTGCCGGACAATCAATCTGGATATAGCCACCCGCACGGAACGGGACGCTCTCCCCTTCAGGCACACGCAGCTTAAGCTCTTTAATGAAGGTGGCTTTGTTATCGTTAGAGATAACCTCGCACTCCCATTTTTTCACGCCGAAGATCTCTTCCGGCAGCTCAATCTTCATGTCCTGACGCACCGCGACCTGGCATGCCAGACGACAACCCTCTTTCGCTTCACGTTTCGTAATATGCGACAGTTCTGTGGGCAGAATATCACCGCCACCCTCTTTCACCGTCACACGGCACTGCCCGCATGAGCCGCCGCCACCGCAGGCTGACGAGACAAAGATCCCGTTGCCGGAGAGCGTATTAAGCAGTTTATCCCCTGCCGGGGTACGGATCTGATTCTGGGGATCGTCATTGATATCAATGACCACATCACCGGAATTGACCAGCTTCGCGCGCGCCGCCAGAATCAGCCCTGAGAGCACCAGTACTATCAGCGTGAACATCACCACGCCAAGAATAATTTCCATCTTTTAGCCCTTATAGCTGCACACCGGAGAAGGACATAAAGCCCAACGCCATCAGGCCGGTGGTGATAAAGGTGATCCCTAAGCCACGCAGCCCGGCAGGGACGTTGGCATATTTCATTTTTTCGCGGATCCCCGCCATGGTAACAATCGCCAGCATCCAGCCGATACCGGATCCAAAGCCATACACCACGGATTCACTGAAGTTGTAATCACGCTGAACCATGAATGAGACGCCACCAAAGATGGCACAGTTTACGGCGATGAGCGGCAGGAAGATCCCCAGCGCGTTGTACAGCGACGGGAAATACTTATCGAGGATCATCTCCAGGATTTGCACCAGCGCCGCAATTACCCCGATAAAGGTGATGAAGTTCAGGAAGCTGAGATCAATCCCCTCCACCAGCGCACTGTCCCGCAGCACAAAGTTGAACACCAGGTTGTTAATCGGAACGGAAAGCCCCAACACCACGGTGACCGCCACGCCCAGACCAAATGCCGTCGAGACCTTTTTGGAAACGGCAAGGAACGTACACATGCCCAGGAAGAAGGCGAGCGCCATGTTTTCAACAAACACCGCGCGCACAAATAAACTCAGGTAATGAGCCATTGTCGGTTACTCCTTTTCTTGCTGTTCGGGCTTCAACGTACGAATCAGCCAGATCAGCAAACCGATAATGAAAAATGCGCTTGGGGCCAGCAGGAACAGTCCGTTTGGCAGATACCAGCCGCCGTTCTGTACCGTGTCCAGCACCGTGATGCCAAACAGCTTGCCGCTGCCAATAAGCTCGCGCAGGAAACCGACCGTCAGGAGGATCACGCCGTAGCCCAGACCGTTGCCGATCCCATCCATAAAGCTCGCCAGCGGCGGCATTTTCATGGCGTAGGCTTCAGCGCGTCCCATCACGATACAGTTGGTGATAATCAGGCCGACAAACACCGAAAGCTGCTTCGAGGTTTCATAAGCAAACGCGCGCAGCAGCTGATCAACGACGATCACCAGCGAAGCGATGATCGCCATCTGGACGATGATCCTTACGCTGTTGGGTATGTGGTGGCGGATCATTGAGATAAACATGCTGGAGAACGCTGTCACCAGCGTAACTGCCAGCGTCATCACTACCGCCGTTTCCAGTTTGGTCGTCACCGCCAGGGCAGAGCAAACGCCCAGCACCTGCAGCGTTATCGGGTTATTGGCTAAAAGTGGGCCAATCAGTACCTTTTTAACTTCTTTCAGTTCACCCGTATCAGCCATTGTTTAGCGCTCCTTCACGTACGTTTTTCAGGAAGGGACCAAAGCCCAGTTCACCCATCCAGAAATCAAAACTGTGCTGCACCCCGTTAGAGGTGAGCGTGGCCCCGGAAAGGCCGTCAACGGCGAAGTCATCACCGGGACGCGCCCCCCCTTTCACCACCTTAAGCGCAGGCTGACCGTTATCGTCGAGTACTTTTTTACCGACAAACTGCGCACGCCAGTTAGGGTTCTCAACTTCGCCACCCAGCCCCGGCGTTTCGCCCTGATCATAATAAGTAATGCCTTTGACCGTGCGGCCATCGGTGTCCAGCGCCACAAAGGCGTACATCATTGACCACAAGCCGTTACCATAGATGGGTAAAACCACTTCCTGCACGCGTTTTTGCTCGTCACGAACGAGATAAATCTCCGCAATATTGCTGCGGCGCTTAATCCCTGCCGGATCCTGAGAGGCATCAAGCGAAGTGCTCATCTGCGGATCTTTCAGCGCCAGCGCCTGGTTATATTTCGCCGGGTCTTTATCCATCAGTTCACCGGTTTTTAAATTCACCAGCCGTGCGGTAATGCGTTCAGCAAACACGGCTGAGACGTCGTCCTTCGTCATGCCTTCCTGCATCAGCCCGGCCACGGCCAGGATGTTACGCTGTTTATCCAGCGCCCGTTGCTCCTGCTGCAGCGGTTTTAACCCGACGGCAGAACCGGCGACGACAATGGAACAGACCAGGCAAAGCACCAGAACCACCAGCAATGTTTTGCTGATGCTGTCGTTATTTTTGACTTCAGCCACGCGCCTTCCTCCGCTTAATGTTGGCGCGCACGACCAGATAGTCGAACAGCGGCGCAAACAGATTGGCAAACAGAATGGCCAACATCATCCCTTCCGGATAGGCCGGGTTGACCACGCGAATCAATACACACATCACCCCAATGAGCGCGCCGTAACACCATTTACCTCTGTCGGTAAACGAGGCCGAGACGGGATCGGTGGCCATGAACATCATGCCAAACGCAAAACCGCCCAGCACAAGGTGCCAGTACCACGGCATAGAGAACATCGGGTTCGTGTTTGAACCAATGAGATTGAACAGGGTGGCAGTAAGCACCATCCCGAGCATCACGCCTGCGACGATGCGCCAGGAGGCCACGCGACCAAAGAGAATGATCGCCCCACCGAGCAAAATCATCAGGGTAGACACTTCCCCGATGGAGCCCGGGATGTTGCCAATAAACGCATCAAACCAAGTCACCGGCTGGCCGGTCGCATTATTGACCAGCGTTTCACCGCCGCCTGCCGCCCACTGGGAAAGGGGTGTCGCACCGGAGAAACCGTCCGCAGCCGTCCACACCAGGTCACCTGAGATCTGCGCCGGGTAGGCAAAGAAAAGGAACGCACGCCCCGCCAGCGCCGGGTTCAGGAAGTTACGCCCGGTCCCGCCGAAGATCTCTTTGGCAATCACGACGCCAAAGCTTATCCCCAACGCCGCCTGCCAGAGTGGCAGCGTAGGTGGCACAATCAGCGCAAACAGGATAGAGGTAACAAAGAAGCCCTCGTTAATCTCGTGTTTGCGGATGATGGCGAACAGCACTTCCCAGAAACCGCCCACGATAAAGACAGTCATATAAATCGGCAGGAAGAATACCGCCCCCAGCGTCATCATGCTGAGCCAGCCCGCGTCCGCCGCGAAGCTCACGCCTAACGACTGTGCCAGGCGGTAGTGCCAGTCAGACTGAATGACCTGCGCCAGCTGCTGCGCATCATAGAGATGATGCAGCGCCGGAATGGTTTGCAGCCCCACGTTGTACATACCCCAGAACATGGCCGGGAAGACCGCAAACCACACCAGGATCATCATGCGTTTCAGGTCGATGGCATCGCGAACGTGCGCCGCCCCTTTCGTCACCAGACCCGGCGTGTAGAAAATGGTCGTCGTCGCTTCGTACAGCGGGTAGTACTTCTTCAGTTTACCCTCGGTAAAATGCGGCTCTATTTTTTCAAAGAGGTGTTTTAAGCCCATCGTTATCCTTCCTGCTCAATGCGGGTTAACACCTCGCGCAATACGGGTCCATATTCGTATTTACCTGGACACACATAGGTACACAGCGCCAAATCTTCTTCATCCAGCTCGAGACAGCCCAGCGCCTGCGCGCCGTCGGTATCACCGGCAAGGAGATCGCGCAGCAGCACGGTGGGCAGAATGTCCAGCGGCATCACGCGTTCGTAGTTGCCAATCGGGACCATTGCGCGCTCCCCGCCGTTCGTGCTGGTGGAGAAATTAAAGAGCTTATGACGCAGGAAGTGACCCAGCGTAGTGCGGGTCACGGAGTATTTCTCTGCACCCGGCAGCACCCAGCCGAACAGCTCTTTCTCACGCCCTTCCTGCACAACGCTCACCTGAAGATGGAAACGGCCCAGGTACGCATGCGCATCAACTGCACGGCGCCCACTGAGTACTGAACCGGAAATCAGGCGGTTTTCACCCTCTTTCGTTTCCCCGGAAAGCAGGTCATTAAGATCGGCTCCCAGAAGCGTTTTTACCAGGCGCGGGTTTGCAGCCTGCGGACCGCCGATAGCGATGATCCGCTCAGCGCAGAGAACGCCAGTGGTAAAGAGCTTACCAATGGCAATGACGTCCTGATAATTAAGATGCCAGACCTGTTTTTTCAGACTCACCGGCTCAAGGAAGTGAATATGGGTGCCGACCAGCCCAGCCGGATGTGGACCCGAAAATTCATTAAACGTGACCTGCCCCTGCGGATGGCCGCCAAGCTTGCCACCGCCGGCCTGGCAGACGTGAACTTTTCCGGGCGTCAGGCGCGTTAAAACCGTCAGCCCGGCATCGAAGGCTTTACGCTGCGCCAGAATAACGGGCTGCGGGTCTGCGCTGAGCGGGTTGGTGTCGATGGCCGTCACGAATATGGCAGCCGGGGCCGTATCAGGAGCGGGGGATTTGCTGAAAGGACGCGTGCGAAGTGCCGTCCACAAACCGGATGCCAGCAGTTGAGCCTGCACAGTTTCCCGACTAAGCGACGCGAGTTCTGCGGCGTCGTAATGGGCAAACTCACGCTGTTCATCGCCTTCAATGCGGATCACCACCGACTGAAGGACACGGCGCTCGCCACGATTGATCGCCACAACGGTGCCGCTGGCGGGAGCAGTGAACAGCACGCCGGGATTTTTTTTATCCTCAAAGAGCGCCTGCCCTTTGATAACGCGATCGCCCTCCTGAACCAGCATAGAGGGGCGCATTCCCAGATAATCGTCGCCTACGATGGCGACATGACGGACACTTGCACCGGGCGAAACGTGCTGCTCGGGCACGCCTGCAATCGGCAGATTAAGTCCTTTTTTTATTTTAAACATGTGGTTAGCAGGTTTCCATAAACAACAATCCAGTGGGCGCGAAGTGTACCATTTTCCCCTTCTCACGGGCAGGGGATCCGCCTTCGGGCGCGCCAAATTGCGAGCTAATACGCAAAGTTCCTGGAGCCAGCGTGATTTTGATGGTTTATAAAGTAAAACTAATTTGTAAACTCATCGCCCGACTCTTGCGAAAATCTATAGCGGTGCTAATGTGAGCGCTCCTAACAGAATAATCTGATTTCGGGTCTCTTTTGCCGCCCTGGCAAGTTGATCTACGTTTTATCAAGGAACTTGTAGTATGCGTAAAATCGCATTGTTCATTGCGATGCTTCTGATTCCGTGCATGTCGTTTGCCGGGCTGCTCAGCAGCAACAGCTCCACGACGCCGATCAGCAAAGAATATAAACAGCAGTTAATGGGATCGCCGGTTTATATTCAAATCTTCAAGGAAGAACGCACGCTCGATCTATTTGTGAAAATGGGCGAGACATATCAGCTGCTTGATAGCTACAAAATTTGTAATTACTCCGGCGGGCTGGGGCCAAAACAGCGCCAGGGTGATTTTAAAAGTCCGGAAGGGTTTTATAACGTTCAGCGTAGCCAGCTCAAACCAGACAGCCGCTTCTATAAAGCCATTAACATCGGTTTCCCCAATGCCTATGACCGTGCTCACGGTTATGAAGGGAAATACCTGATGATCCACGGTGCCTGCGTGTCTATCGGCTGTTATGCGATGACCGATGCCGGCATTGATGAAATTTTCCAGTTCGTAACAGGCGCACTGGTGTTCGGGCAGCCTAACGTTCAGGTCAGCATTTATCCGTTCCGTATGACAGATGCCAACATGGCCCGCCATAAATACTCCTATTACGCCGATTTCTGGAAACAGCTGAAGCCGGGTTACGACTACTTTGAGCAGACCCACAAGCCGCCTGTGGTTTCTATCGTCGATGGCCGTTACGTGGTCAGCAAACCGCTGAGCCACGAAGTCGTCCATCCACAGCTGGCGTCAAATTACACGGTCCCCGAGACAAAATAGCACCCACTCGCCTGGCATGATCTTTTGCCAGGCTTCGTTGCCCGTCAGCGGCTGCGTCGCAATGACTGTGACCACATCGTTCGGTGTGGTCTCTTTCTGAAAGTCTATCTCCACATCCTGATCGAGCAGCTTTGCAACGCCAAACGGCGCACGGCGCGTGATCCAGAACAGGTTCGTCGAACAGAACGCCATGACATAGCGTCCGTCTGACAGCAGCATGTTAAACACGCCTTTTTCACGTAGCTCGGATGCCAGCGTCGCGATGTATTTAAACACGGCGGTCATGTTGCCGGGCGTACGAGGATAACGTTCCGTCAGCTTGTGCAGTAGCCAGCAGAAGGCTTTTTCGCTATCCGTTTCGCCGACCGGGCGGAAATTCCCCGTCTCCAGCGACTTATAGCCCGTCAGTTGCCCGTTGTGCGCGTAGGTCCAGTTTCGCCCCCACAGTTCACGGGTAAACGGATGGGTATTTTCCAGCGCCACTTCGCCGCGGTTTGCCTGACGGATGTGCGCAATCACCGAGCGGGACTTGATGGGATAGTCCTGCACCAATTTGGCAATCGGTGAGTTATAGCTGGGCTGTGGATCTTTGAACGTGCGACACCCTTTGCCTTCGTAGAAGGTAATGCCCCAGCCGTCTTTATGCGGCCCGGTTCCTCCACCGCGCTGCACCAGCCCGGTGAAACTAAAGCAGATATCGGTTGGCACATTGGCGCTCATCCCGAGCAGTTCGCACATACATCACCTCCACAACAGCGGGGGCAAGAGTGCCCCCAGCGAAGTCTTACTTAGCCATCTCTTTTTCGATCAGCTGGATCAGGATATGGATCACTTTGATGTGAATTTCCTGAATACGGTCAGCATAACCGAAGTGCGGAACGCGAATTTCGACATCCGCCGTACCGTCCATCTTACCGCCATCTTTACCGGTCAGGGTGATGACTTTCATCCCTTTTTCACGCGCGGCGGCGATCGCTTTGATCACGTTGCCGGAGTTGCCAGAGGTAGAGATCCCCAGCAGCACGTCGCCTTCACGGCCTACCGCTTCAACGTAGCGGGAAAAGATGTGGTCGTAACCGAAGTCGTTGCCTACGCAGGAGATGTGGCTGACGTCGGAAATCGCAATCGCCGGGTAGCCCGGACGGTTTTCGCGATAGCGTCCGGTCAGCTCTTCTGCAAAGTGCATGGCATCACAGTGGGAACCACCGTTACCGCAGGAGAGCACTTTGCCGCCCGCTTTAAAGCTGTCGGCCAGCAGGACCGCCGCGCGCTGAATAGCGTGAATGTTGGCATCATCTTTCAGAAAGTTAGCCAGCGTTTCCGCCGCTTCGTTCAGTTCGTTACGAATAAGATCCTGGTACATGAGGATAATCCTTCAGTATTGATGAAATAACACAGTGGAGTGTACCGGATAGCGGGAAAAGCGAGAAGCTAAAGCCATGCGAATCCTCCGGCGTTTTGCTTTTTCGTGCCGGCGAAAACACGAACAATGTGAGCCCGGTTGTAATTATTTTGTAAACACATTGCTAAAGGAAATAACATCAACTACAACCATATCATCACAAGTGGTCAGACCTCCTACAAGCAAGGGAGCTTTTCTTTATGATGATTTTGAGCATTCTCGCAACTGTTGTACTGCTCGGTGTGTTGTTCTATCACCGCGTCAGTTTATTCCTGAGTAGTGTGATTCTGCTGGCCTGGACGGCTGCACTTGGCGTCGCTGGTCTGTGGAATATCTGGCTTTTAGTTCCGCTGGCCATCATTCTTCTGCCGTTTAACTTTACCCCGATGCGTAAGTCGATGATCTCCGCGCCGGTGTTCAAAGGCTTCCGCAAAGTGATGCCGCCAATGTCGCGGACTGAGAAAGAAGCGATTGATGCCGGTACCACCTGGTGGGAAGGCGACCTGTTCCAGGGCAACCCGGACTGGAAAAAGCTGCATAACTATCCGCAGCCGCGTCTGACCGCTGAAGAACAGGCTTTTATTGACGGCCCGGTGGAAGAAGCGTGCCGCATGGCAAACGACTTTGCCATCACCCATGAAATGGCCGATCTGCCGCCAGAGCTGTGGGCGTATCTGAAAGAACATCGCTTCTTCGCGATGATCATCAAGAAAGAGTATGGCGGTCTGGAATTCTCCGCTTACGCTCAGGCTCGCGTCCTGCAAAAGCTGGCGGGCGTCTCCGGGATCCTGGCGATTACCGTTGGCGTGCCTAACTCCTTAGGCCCGGGTGAACTGCTGCAGCATTACGGTACCGAAGAGCAGAAAGATCACTACCTGCCGCGTCTTGCGCGTGGTCAGGAAATCCCTTGCTTCGCGCTGACCAGCCCGGAAGCGGGTTCCGATGCAGGCGCGATCCCGGATACCGGCGTGGTCTGCATGGGCGAGTGGCAGGGCGAGCAGGTGCTGGGCATGCGCCTGACCTGGAACAAGCGTTATATCACCCTGGCGCCAATCGCCACCGTGCTGGGTCTGGCCTTTAAGCTCTCTGACCCGGAAAAACTGCTGGGCGGCGAAGAAGATCTGGGCATTACCTGTGCGCTGATCCCAACCTCTACCCCAGGCGTTGAAATTGGTCGCCGTCACTTCCCGCTGAACGTGCCGTTCCAGAACGGTCCAACCCGCGGTCAGGACATCTTTGTGCCGATTGATTACATCATCGGTGGTCCGAAAATGGCCGGTCAGGGCTGGCGTATGCTGGTGGAATGTCTGTCGGTTGGCCGCGGCATTACCCTGCCGTCGAACTCTACCGGTGGCCTGAAATCTGTGGCGATGGGGATTGGTGCATACGCCCACATCCGCCGTCAGTTCAAAATCTCCATCGGCAAGATGGAAGGTATCGAAGAGCCGCTGGCGCGTATCGCGGGTAATGCCTACGTGATGGATGCCGCCGCATCTTTGATTACCTACGGCATCATGCTGGGCGAAAAACCGGCCGTGCTGTCCGCGATTGTGAAATACCACTGTACCCACCGCGCGCAGCAGTCGATCATTGACGCGATGGATATCGCAGGCGGTAAAGGCATTATGCTCGGCGAAGGCAACTTCCTGGCGCGCGGCTATCAGGGCGCACCGATTGCCATCACCGTGGAAGGGGCCAACATCCTGACCCGCAGCATGATGATCTTTGGTCAGGGCGCAATCCGCTGCCATCCGTACGTGCTGGAAGAGATGGCCGCTGCGCAGAATAATGACGTGGATGCCTTCGATAAGCTGCTGTTCAAACATATCGGTCACGTGGGTAGCAACAAGGTGCGTAGCTTCTGGCTGGGCCTGACGCGCGGTCTTACCAGCGCGACGCCAACCGGCGATGCGACCAAACGTTACTACCAGCATCTGAACCGTCTGAGCGCCAACCTGGCTCTGCTGTCGGATGTTTCCATGGCCGTTCTCGGCGGTAGCCTGAAGCGTCGCGAGCGTATCTCTGCCCGCCTGGGGGATGTGCTGAGCCAGATTTTCCTGGCCTCTGCGGTCCTGAAGCGTTACGACGACGAAGGGCGTCAGGAAGCGGATCTGCCGCTGGTACACTGGGGCGTTCAGGATGCGATGTATCAGGCAGAACAGGCGATTGAAGATCTGCTGGCGAACTTCCCGAACCGCTTTGTCGCAGGCGCCCTGCGCGTGGTGATCTTCCCGACCGGACGTCACCACCTGGCACCGTCCGACAAGCTGGACCACAAAGTGGCGAAAATCCTGCAGGTACCAAGCGCGACACGCTCCCGTATCGGCCGTGGTCAGTACCTGGCCCCTACGCCACATAACCCGGTGGGTCTGCTGGAAGAGGCGCTGCTTGATGTAATGGCCGCCGACCCAATTCATCAGAAGATCTGCAAACAACTGGGCAAAAACCTGCCGTTCACCCGTCTGGATGAACTGGCGAAACAGGCGCTGTCAGGTGGCATTATCGATAATGCTGAAGCAGCAATTCTGGTGAAAGCCGAAGAGAGCCGTCTGCGCAGTATTAACGTCGATGATTTCGAACCGGACGAGCTGGCAACACAGCCGGTAAAGCTGCCAGAGAAGCACCGAAAACCTGAAGCGGCATAACCCGTTTCGTTCTGACAAACCCCGCCGCGCGCGGGGTTTTTTATTGCCACATTTTCTCGTAATGACGTGCTACAGTGTCAAAAAGGGGTCGTTTGAGGAGTCTGTATCGTGCCGGGTTTGAAGATTTCGATTTTGCAGCAACCTTTAGTGTGGATGGATGGCCCTGCCAACCTGCGCCACTTTGATCGTCAACTGGAAGAGATTACCGGACGAGATGTGATTGTCCTGCCGGAGATGTTCACCACCGGCTTCGCCATGGAAGCAGCTAAGCAATCAATGCCTCAGGATGACGTGGTCGCCTGGATGCATACCAAAGCGCAGCAAACAAACGCGCTGATCGCGGGTAGTGCCGCCCTGCAAACCGAGCGCGGGCCAGTGAACCGTTTTCTGCTGGTTGAGCCGGAAGGGAAAGTGCATTTTTACGATAAACGCCACCTGTTCCGCATGGCGGATGAGCATCATCACTATGAAGCGGGTAACGAGCGCGTGGTATTCGAGTGGCGCGGCTGGCGCATTCTGCCGCTGGTCTGCTACGACCTGCGCTTCCCGGTGTGGTCGCGCAACCGCAACGATTATGACCTGGCGCTGTATGTCGCCAACTGGCCAGCACCGCGCTCGCTGCACTGGCAGTCGCTGCTGGTGGCGCGCGCCATTGAGAACCAGGCGTATGTGGTGGGCTGTAACCGTGTGGGGACGGATGGCAACGGGCATCACTACCGCGGCGACAGCCGGGTGGTAAATCCGCAGGGTGAGATTATTGCGACTGCCGAGCCGCATCAGGCAACGCGAATTGATGCGGAGCTATCGTTGACCGCGCTGAAGGAGTATCGGGAGAAGTTTCCGGCCTGGCAGGATGCGGATCCGTTTAGCATCGGGTAAAAAAAGCCGGGTGGCGGCTACGCCTTACCCGGCCTACAAATGTTGATCGCGCGTTTAACTCACCAACGCCTGCCCGTCTTTGCGGCTCTCCGTCGCAGCCACGTAATGCCCTTCCGGAAGGCGATAAATCACCTGCGCACCGCCGAAGTTATAATCCTGCAGCGGATCTTCCACCACGATCTGGTGTCCGCGTTCGCGCAGCGCGGCGATAGTATTGCGATCGAACGTTGATTCGACGATCACTTCCCTGCCCTGCACCACGCGCCAGCGCGGAGCGTCAATCGCCGCCTGCGGGTTTTGCCCGTGCAGCATAATGCGCAGCGCCATCTGCATGTGTCCTTGCGCCTGCATCGGGCCGCCCATCACGCCGAAGGACATCAACGGCTTGCCGTTGCCGTCCATCGCAAAGCCCGGAATGATGGTGTGGAACGGACGCTTGCTGCCCGCCAGCGCGTTTGGATGATTAGGATCCAGCGAAAAACCACAGCCCCGGTTTTGCAGGCTAATCCCGGTATCTGGCACCACGATCCCTGAACCAAACCCCATATAGTTGGACTGAATAAAGGAGACCATCATCCCGCTGGCATCCGCAGTGCTGATGTAGACCGTACCGCTCTGGGTGGGTGAACCGTAGACAAAATCAGAGGCGCTTTCGTGGTTGATCAGCGCCGCACGCGATTTCAGGTAATGATCGCTCAGCAGCTCTTTGGCCGCGAACGCCATATGATCTTCATCCGCCACGTAGCGGTCGAGATCCGCCAGCGCCAGCTTCATCGCTTCAATGGACAAATGCAGAGACTGCACGGAGTCCGGATGATGCTGCTCGATGCCGCACTGCTCCAGAATACCCAGCGCAATCAGCGTGGCGATCCCCTGGCCGTTTGGCGGCAGCTCCTGCACCGAACCACCCGCGAAGTCGCGTGAAAGCAGGTCTACCCAGTCCACGCGGTGGCTGGCGAGATCTTCAGCCGTCAAATGCGCGCCGTGTTCTTTGGCGAAGGCGGCAATTTTCTGCGCCAGCTCGCCGCGGTAAAACGCGTCGCCGTTGGTTTTCGCTATCAGTTCCAGCGAATTCGCCTGCGCCGGATTACGGAAGATCTCCCCCACTCGCGGCGCGCGGCCTTCCGGCGCGAAGCAGGCGCTGAAGCCAGGCTGATCTTTCAGCTTGTTGTAGCCGCGCTGCCAGAGATGGCCAATCAGCGGCGAAACCGGGAAACCGTTTCGCGCATAGTCAATGGCTGGCTGCGCCAGCGTGGTCAGCGGCAGCGTGCCGAAACGCTCTGCCAGTGCGACCCAGCCGGATACCGCACCGGGCACGGTCACGGCGTCCCAGCCGATTTCGGGTACCGCCGTTTTTCCGGCAAAGAGATCCGCATGCCAGCTGGCCGGTGAGCGCCCCGACGCGTTCAGACCGTGAAGTTTTTCACCGTCCCAGACGATGGCAAAGGCATCACTGCCGATCCCGTTACCGGTCGGCTCGACTACTGTCAGCGCCATCGCGGTGGCGATCGCCGCATCAACGGCATTACCGCCCAGCTGCAGCATTTTCATTCCTGCCTGCGCCGCCAGCGGTTGCGAAGTGGCAACGGCGTTATGGCCCATCATCGGCGGGCGTCGTGATTCGTAACCGGACGTAAAATCAAGCGCTTTAGTCATCATGACTCCTTAGTCGTGGCGCGGATCGAGCGCATCGCGCAGCCCGTCGCCAAGTAAATTGAAGCCCTGCACGGCAAGGAAAATTGCCACGCCGGGGAAAACGGACATCCACGGCGCCTGCTCAAGAAAACCTTTCGCGGTGTTGAGCATTGACCCCCAGGACGGATTGGGCGGCTGCTGCCCCAACCCTAAAAACGACAGGCTGGCTTCGGCGATAATCGCCGAGGCAATCGCCAGCGTGGCCTGTACCAGGATCGGTGACATCACGTTGGGCAGCACGTATTTGATGATGATCCAGCGATCCGGCAGTCCAATCGCCCGCGCGCCGTCGATGTACTCTTCGTTGCGGATGGCGATCACCTGCCCACGCGTCAGACGGGCGAAGATCGGCATCGCGGAAAGGCCAATGGCGATCATCGCGTTGGTCAGGCTTGGGCCTAAAAATGCCCCCAGCGCGATCGCCATGATCAGAAACGGGCAGGCCAGCAGCGCTTCAATGAAGCGCGAGATAACCCCATCCCACATCTTCTGGAAATACCCCGCTACCAGCCCCAGCGGCACGCCGATCGCTACCGCGATAACGACCGACATACAGCCCGCCATCAGCGAGGTTCTCGCCCCCCAGATAATGCGGGATAAAATGTCGCGCCCCAGCTCGTCGGTGCCGAACCAGTACATTGCCGACGGCGCTTTACGCACCGCCAGGAAGTTGGCTTTGACCGGGTCGAACGGGGCAATCCACGGCGCCAGCAGCGCCACCAGCACAAAGAAGCCCACCACCACCGCGCCAATCACCGCACTTTTATTGGCGAGGAATTTCTTTAGCACCCGGTTTTGCGCGCGCGGCTGCGCGGGCACAGCGGTTTGCGTCGTCAGTTCCGCCATGGTTAACCTCGCATTTTCGGGTTGATAAGAACGTAGAGCACGTCAGCCAGCAGGTTGAGCAGCAGGAAGCCGATCGCCACGATCAGCACCACGCCCTGCACCACCGCGTAGTCTCGGTTAAATACCGAATCGACGATCATCTTGCCGAAGCCGGGAATGGTGAAGACCTGCTCGGTCAGCACCGCACCGCCCAGCAGCTCACCAAACAGCAGCGTCGTAAGGGTGATCACCGGCACCAGCGCATTGCGAAACGCGTGCTTTAAGATCACCGCTTTCGGCAGTAATCCTTTCGCGCGCGCGGTGCGGATGTAATCCGCTTTCAGGACCGCAATCATCGATGCTCGGGTATGGCGCATCAGCGTCGCCGCCAGCCCTGTACCGAGAACGGCTGCGGGCAGCAGCAGCGTGCGCAGGTTTTGCACCGGATCCTCACTGAACGGTACATAGCCGGACGCGGGAAGCCACTGCAGCTTCACCGAGAAGACCAGAATCAGCAGGATCCCCAGCCAGAAATGGGGGATCGAGATCCCCGAGATCGCCACAAAGTTCGCCCCGTGATCGATCCAACTGTTTTTGTTCACTGCCGCGAGGATCCCCATGCTAATGCCAAATACCAGCGCGATAATCATCGCCAGCAGCGACAGCTCCAGCGTCACAGGCAGCTTGCTGGCAATAAGCTGCGTCACCGGTTCGTGCGTGCGTAAGGAGACCCCCAGGTCGCCCTGCAATGCGCGCGTTAGCCAGTTGAAATACTGCACAGGAATGGGCGCATCCAGATTGAGCTCAGCACGCAGCTGGGCGATAACCGCCGGATCGCGCTCCTCCCCGGCCATGGCGATCAGCGGGTCGCCGGGCAGCAGTTTTTGCAGGCCAAACACCATCATGCTCACCAGCAGCAGGGTCGGGATGGCCAGCAGCAGACGTTTGCAAATCAGTTCCAGCATGGGTTCTCCTCAGGACGTTTATTTCGCCAGCGTCAAACCCGCCAGACGCACGATGCCGTCCGGGTAAGGCTTAAAGCCCTGCACGCGCTTGTTCAGACCAAAAATGCGCGGCTCGAAGTAGAGGTAGGCAATCGGCATGTCGGTTTGCAGCTGTTTCACCACCTTGTCATACAGCGGCTGGCGTGCGGCCTGGTCGGTGCTCTGGCGCGCCTGAGTCAGCCATTCGTCGACCTGCGCGTTGCTGTAGCGTCCGTCATTCAGAGTGCCTTTGCTATGGACAAAGCCGTAGATGCTGCCGTCCGGGTCCGGGCGGCCCGACCAGCCGGAGAAACTGAGCTGATAATCACCACTCTGCTGACGATCCAGCAGCGTCGCGAATTCGGTCATCTGCAGGTTGAGCGTGAAGCCGGCCTCGGCAACCATTGCCTGCAGAACCTGACCCACCTGCTGCGAGGTCGGGTTGTTCGGCACCAGCAGGTTGACGGTCAGCGGCGTGGTGACGCCTGCCGCTTTGAGCAGCGCTTTGGCTTTATCGACGTCACGGGGCGGAACCGGCAAATTGACGTGATATGGGCTCACCGTGGAAAACGCCTGGTTTGCCGGCGTGTATAGCCCTTCAAAGACCACCTGATTTAGCGCATCACGGTCGATGGCCTGCGAAAATGCCTCGCGTACGCGGGCATCTCTGAACGGATCGTTCGCCGGGACCTTGCCGTTATTGATGTTGAAGGTAATACCCTGGTAACCCAGACCCGTTACCTTCGCCAGCGCCAGCTTGCTGTCGGCTTCAACGGTTTTAACGTCGCTGGCCGCAATGCCTTCGGTCAGGTCGAGATCGCCTGCCCGCAGGTTCGCGAGGCGCACGGAGGCGTCCGGGATCGGCAGATAGATAATTTTGTCGAAGTGGTAGGCGTCTTTATTCCAGTAATTGTCGAAGCGAGTCAGAACAATGCGGTCCTGGGACACGCGGCTGTCAAACTTATAAGGACCGGAACAGACCGGATGGGCGGCAAAGTCAGGCTTTTTCGCCGCGTCGGGTGCCATCATCGCGCCCGCGCGGTCAGTCAGCTGCATCAGCAGCGCGGCGTCAGGGGTTTTCAGGTGCAGCGCAATCTGCATCGGACCGGTGACCTCTACCGATTCCACCGAGGAGATCTCGCTTTTGCGCAGGGAGCCTTTTAGGGTCAACGCACGGTCGAGGTTGTATTTCGCAGCAGCGGCGTCGAATTTCTCGCCGTCATGGAAGGTCACCCCCTCACGGAGATCCATGGTCAGCGTTTTGCCGTCATCGCTCCAGGCCCACGACTTCGCCAGACCTGGCACCACTTTCAGATGCTCGTCGACATCCACCAGCCTGTCGCACAGGGAAGCAAAGACAAAGCGGCCATAGTAGGTGCGCGCCAGATGCGGGTCGAGCATGTCCGGGTCAGCTCCCAGACCAATTCGCAGCACGCTTTCAGAATGGGCGGGCAGCGCCGCGCCAAGCAACATAACACTTCCCAGTACGGTCAAAAGAGAATTACGCATTGTCATTATCATGAGTTCCTTGAAGGAAGGGAGGAGTGAGTGGCCGCGTGTTCAAACAGCGCGCGGCGGCGCAGAAAAGCTGCGGATGGCGGTGCTATCTGAATAACACTGCGATCGCGATTGATGTCCTGCCAGCGGTGACAGGCAACCTGACGTCCACCGTCCAGCACCTGATTAATTGGCTCAACCTGACGGCATTCATCGGTAACATACGGGCAGCGGGTATGGAAACGGCAGCCGGATGGAGGGCTCGCCGGGTTCGGCAGATCCCCCTGCAGCAGCGGTGCGTCGCGTTCAATGCCCGGCTGCATCTGTGGTGCCGAGGCGATCAGTGCCTGGGTATAAGGGTGCAGCGGGGCGTCAAAGATCTCGTCGACGGTCGCAAGTTCAACGATTTGCCCGAGATACATGACCGCCACGCGGTCGCTCATATGGCGAATCACCGCCAGGCCGTGGGCAACGATCACCATCGTCAGCCCGAGCTGGTGCTTCAGGCTTTCCAGCAAATTGACGACCTGCGCCTGGACGGAAACATCCAGCGCAGAGACGGGTTCATCGCCAAGCAACAGTTTTGGTCCCGAGGCCAGCGCGCGCGCAATGCCGATACGCTGGCGCTGGCCGCCGGAAAATTCGTGCGGATAGCGCCCGGCCCAGGCGGCAGGCAGGCCAACGGTTTTGAGGAGTTCGGCGACGCGGTACTGACGATCGGCTTTCTTCATGTTCTGGTGCAGCCACAGCGGCTCACCGACGATCTGCTCCACCGTCATGCGCGGGTTCAGCGAGGCAAACGGATCCTGGAAAATAATTTGCAGCTCACGCCGGAGCTGGTTCAGACGGGTGCCCGAGGCGTCGGTAATCTCCTCACCCTGGTAAAACACGCGCCCTTCACTGGCGGCGAGCAGGCGCAGCAGCAGACGCCCAAGGGTGGATTTGCCGGAGCCAGACTCGCCGACAATTGCCAGCGTTTCACCCGGCATCACGGCAAGCGAAACGCGATCGACCGCCGTAACAAACCGGGCCGGTGAAAAGAGTTTTTTCGGACCAGGGAAGCGCTTGCTGAGGTCACGGGCTTCAAGAATTGGCGTAGTCATGCGGTCTCTCCCAGGGCAATGTGGAGTTCGAGCGGCACGCGGAAGCAGGCGACCTGATGACCCGCGCCGAGCGTGTTGAGCGGCGGTTTTTCATCATGGCAGCGAGACTGCGCAAACGGGCAGCGCGTCGCAAAACGACAGCCTTTCGGCATGGATTCCGGGAGCGGGACCGACCCGGGAATGGTGGAGAGCTGGCCTTTACGTGCGCCCAGCGAAGGGATTGAGCCCATCAGGCCGATGGTGTACGGGTGCTGCGGGTCGGCAAAGATGGCCTCGACGCTCCCCTGCTCCACCACCTGCCCGGCATACATTACCGCCACCTGCTGGGCGACTTCGGCCACCACGCCTAAATCGTGGGTGATCATCAGGACCGCCGTGCCGGTTTCTTCTTTGAGGGTGTTGAGCAAGGTGAGGATTTGCGCCTGGATGGTGACGTCGAGCGCGGTAGTCGGTTCATCGGCAATCAGTAATTTAGGATGGTTGATCAGCGCCATGGCAATCATCACACGCTGGCGCATACCGCCGGAAAGCTGATGCGGGTAAGCCTTGAGGCGCATCTCCGCCGCGGGGATCTGCACCTTCTCCAGGATCTGCAGCGCGACCTTCATCGCCTCTGTGCGGGAAACGCTCTGGTGACGCATGACCGCTTCACTGAGCTGATCGCCTAATGTGAAAGCGGGATTGAGCGAGGTCATTGGCTCCTGGAAAATCATCGCCAGCTCGCTGCCGCGCAAATCGGCATAGTCCCGCGGCGAGAGCTTTCGCAGATCGTGACGGCGAAACTGCATCTCTCCGCTGACAATCTGCGCGCTGGCGGGCAGTAACCCCATCAGCGCCAGTGAGGTGATACTTTTCCCGCAGCCGGACTCTCCCACCAGCGCCAGCGTCTCGCCTGCTTTGACCGTCAGGGAAATGCCGTCCAGTACGCTAACCGGCGAGCCGGAAAATTTAACGTTGAGATTATTCAGCCGAAGTACAGGCGTGGTGTCCTTAAACGGGATCGTCGTCATAGCGTGAAGTCGTCCTCAAGGTGGATCGCCTGAATCAGGGCGGTTTGCAGGCTAAGCAGGTGTTCGCGCATGGCGGCAGCTGCTTCATTAGGCTGGCGATGGATAATCGCAGACATGATCTTGTGATGGTGGTCGTTATAGCTGTCGACACGTTCGGGCGTGCGGGCTAATTCGCGCAGATGCTGCCAGCCCGGTTCGCGCCGCACGGCATCAATCGCGTCAAACAGGCCAAGCATCAGGCGGTTGCCCGCAGCCTCGGCAATAGCGCGGTGAAAGGCGCTATCCCACAGTTCGTTGAGATCGCGGTCATCCGGGCTGACCTTGTCGATGCGTTCCAGCATGCGCTGCATGAGCGCGAGGTTTTCCCTGGTGGCACGCAGTGCCGCAAGCCGGGCTAAGCCGGGTTCGAGCTGTAGACGAGCTTCCATAACTTCCAGCAGGTTGGTTTGCTGAACCAATCCCTGAAGCGCCAGCGGTTCAACAGGGGCAGCGGGACCAATAAAGGTGCCTTTACCCTGTTTACGCCAGATCCGTCCTTCCTCTTCCAGCACATCCAGCGCGCGACGCACTTCGCGTCGTCCGACGCCGAGAGTTTCCGACAGCTCACGTTCTGTGGGCAGCGGAGTGCCTGGTGTTGACTCATGCTGGTTGATAAGCCCGCGCAACTGCTCAAGCGCGGTACTGGAATTGGCCAGAAACCGTGACGGTTTTTCCAAATTGGTTCGCTCGCTATCATCATTATTTTCTTTTTATTAACGATAAGTTATTGATATGGAATGAACCTTATCGTGCTAATGATTAAGCAATAACCGAACCAATTATTTATTGGTTCAAAAACTTTCACGATATCTACTGTAAGCGAATGATTTCATGAAAATTATTTTTACAAAGCGACACAGTCTGATGAAGGCCAAAAAGTGGCTGGGCGAAAGAATGCACAAATACAGTGCAAATAACGCACTAATGCTGAGCAAATGTTAATTAATTGCACCACATAAATTAACATTTTGTTAATGAAAAGAAAGGGGGAATAAAGACACAGGCTGTTGAAACGACGAAGGCCTGAATCATTTCTGATTCAGGCCTTCTGAATAGTGGCGGAACGGACGGGACTCGAACCCGCGACCCCCTGCGTGACAGGCAGGTATTCTAACCGACTGAACTACCGCTCCACTGTTCCCGTTTGGGGAACGAGGCGCATATTACGGTGTGCTTCCGATCTCGTCAACGCTTTTTCTCACGTTTTGAATCGTTTGCTGCAAAAATCGCCCAACCGATGATTTTACAGACATTATGGCGTTTTTTCAGGCGCGCCACATACAGCTGCCACCCTTCTTCTGTACCAGATCGAGACGGGATTCATGGTTAAGTAACTCTTCATCACTGGCTAAAACAACCCGTAAACGACTTGCCTGACGGACCACGCGCTGGATGCCCGCTTCGCCCTGCGCCTGCTGCGACTCATTTTCCATGCTGAATTTCATCGACGTCTGACCGCCGGTCATCGCCAGATAGACATCAGCCAGAATCTGGGCATCGAGAAGTGCCCCGTGCAGCGTTCGCTTGGTGTTGTCTATTTCATAACGTGAACAGAGTGCATCGAGGCTGTTACGCTTGCCGGGAAACATCTTCCTCGCCAGCGCCAGGCTATCGGTCACTTTGCAGAAGGTATTGGTTTTCGGAATATCGCGATGGAGCTTACTAAACTCATAGTCCATAAAGCCGATATCGAACGACGCGTTATGGATGATTAACTCAGCGCCTTTGATGTAGTCGAGAAACTCGTCTGCCACCTCAGCGAAGGTCGGTTTATCCAGCAAGAACTCATCGGCAATACCGTGAACGCCAAACGCTTCTGGATCCACCAGCCGATCGGGTTTGAGGTAGACGTGGAAGTTGTTCCCCGTGAGACGACGGTTCACCACTTCAACGGCACCGATCTCAATAATCTTGTGCCCTTCGTAGTGCGCGCCGATCTGGTTCATACCGGTGGTTTCGGTATCGAGGACAATCTGGCGAGTAATTGCAGTGCTCATAGCGGTCATTTATGTCAGACTTATCGTTTAACTGAACGTTTCAATACAGGAAGTCTACCAGAGATGCGTAAACAGGTAGAAATTTTCACCGATGGATCTTGTCTCGGGAACCCAGGACCCGGCGGCTACGGCGCGATTATGCGCTATCGTCAGCATGAGAAAACTTTTAGCGAAGGGTATTTCCTGACCACCAACAACCGTATGGAGTTGATGGCGGCCATTGTGGCGCTGGAAGCCTTAAAAGAACACTGCGACGTGGTGTTGAGTACGGATAGCCAGTACGTGCGACAGGGTATCACCCAGTGGATCCACAACTGGAAAAAACGCGGCTGGAAAACTGCAGACAAGAAGCCCGTGAAGAACGTCGATCTCTGGAAGCGCCTTGATGCGGCACTGGGCCAGCACGAGATTAAGTGGGAGTGGGTTAAAGGCCACGCCGGCCACCCGGAAAACGAGCGCTGCGATGAACTGGCGCGCGCGGCGGCCTCAAATCCGGCCCATGAGGATACTGGCTACCAGCCTGAATCCTGATCAGGGTTTTCTGTACTGCCGCGTTGCGCCAACGGTCTGGCGGATGGGCGTTTTCGATTTGCTCTGCTTCATGGGGTTAAGCGTCAGAGGGATGGTTCGCTTACGCGCGACGATAAACTGCATGCAGCCTAATGCGGGCAAATGCGTACTCAATAAAACTCCCCCCTGACGTGCCCACGGCAGTACCTGAAAACCGCCATAGTTGAGCACTTCAAAGTTGAGCAGTGACAGCCAGTCGAGCTGGCGCATCATGGTGAACATCCGGCTGTTATAGGGTGGCGTTCGGCGCAATACAGGCACCAGCTTACGTAACCCCATCAGACTCAGCGGATTAAAACCGCTAAGTATCAGCCAGCCGTCATCAATCAGCACGCGATCGGCTTCACGCAGCATACGATGAGGATCGCTGCACCAGGGCAGCGCGTGGGCAAGAAGACACGCATCTACGGATTTTTCCGCAAACGGTAGATGCAATGGGTCAGCCTTCACCTGAACCGGCGATCCGCCGAGAGAGACATTGACCTGATGTGAGATGGCGCAGCTTTCGGTATTGATTTCTGCGCTGAGATTGCCAATCTTAAGCAGGTGAAAGCCATACATTTTCGCGAGCCAGGGCTTCAGCTGTTGCTCAAGCGCCTCGCGATAGTATTCACCCCAGGGCAATTCCGCCCAACGTTCCGGTGCTGCGACAGTCTGAGGTATCCTTGCCGGTTTCATCAAAACACCCGCCACGCTATAAGAGGTAATGTATGAATCTTATCAGTATTCCTGCTTTTCAGGACAATTACATCTGGGTTTTGGTCGATAACGATCGTCGATGCGTCATTGTCGATCCCGGCGAATCCGCCCCTGTGCTTGATGCAATAAAGGAGAACGGCTGGCAGCCAGAAGCCATACTGTTGACGCACCATCATAACGATCACACTGGCGGCGTGCCGGAACTGCGCGCTCATTTTCCGCATCTTGTGGTTTACGGACCGGCTGAGACACAAGATAAGGGAACGACGCAAGTAGTCAATGAGGGCGAAAATATCCACATCCGTGAGTGGGAGTTTTCCGTATTTGCTACGCCAGGTCACACTTTGGGACATCTGTGTTTCTACAGTAAACCTTATCTTTTTTGTGGCGACACCCTCTTCTCAGGCGGTTGCGGAAGACTTTTTGAAGGCACACCAGAACAGATGTATCAGTCTTTACAAAAGATTAGTGCTTTACCCGATGACACACTTATATGTTGTGCCCATGAGTATACATTAGGGAATATGAAGTTTGCGGTGAGCCTCTTACCCGAGGATCGGGCGATTCAGGATTATTATCACAAAGTGAAGGAGTTACGTGCAAAAAACCAAAATACACTACCCGCAATTCTGAAAAATGAGCGCCGAATTAATTTATTTCTGCGAACAGATGATATTGATTTAATTAATAAAATTAACCAAGAAACAAATTTGCAACAACCAGAACAGCGATTTGCATGGTTAAGGTCAAAGAAAGATAACTTCAGATAAATGCGGGTTGCCTTTTCAAAATTTCGCCGTTATCATCGCTCGTCTTTTAAGCAACTATTGACACACACATGAAGGCAAAAGCGATATTACTCGCCTCTGTCCTGCTTGTAGGTTGCCAGTCGCAGAACGGCAGCAACGTACAACAGCACGCACAGAGCCTTTCTGCAGCTGGTCAAGGGGAAGCAGGGAAGTTTACAAGTTCGGCGCGATGGATGGACGATGGGACATCTTTCGCGCAGGAGCAAGACTTGTGGACCTCTATTGGCGACGAGCTAAAGATGGGAATTCCGGAAAACAGCCGGATTCGCGAACAGAAGCAGAAGTATTTAAGAAATAAGAGCTATCTCCACGATGTAACGTTACGGGCAGAGCCGTATATGTACTGGATAGCCGGGCAAGTTAAGAAACGTAACATGCCTATGGAGCTGGTACTCCTACCCATAGTGGAGAGCGCTTTTGACCCACACGCGACGTCTGGCGCCAATGCCGCAGGCATTTGGCAGATCATTCCGAGCACCGGGCGAAACTATGGTCTGAAACAGACCCGCAACTATGATGCGCGTCGGGATGTTGTCGCTTCAACGACAGCCGCTCTCGACATGATGCAACGTCTGAATAAGATGTTTGACGGCGACTGGCTGTTAACGGTCGCAGCGTATAATAGTGGCGAGGGTCGTGTACTGAAGGCAATGAAAGCGAATAAAGCACGGGGTAAATCCACCGATTTTTGGTCGCTCTCACTGCCACAGGAAACGAAGATTTACGTACCGAAGATGCTGGCCTTGAGCGATATTCTCAAGAACAGCAAGCGTTACGGTGTACAACTGCCAACACCAGACGAAAGTCGTGCACTGGCGCGCGTTCGCCTCAGCAACCCTGTGGATATTCAACAGGTTGCTGATATGACGGGTATGTCGGTAAGTAAACTTAAAACCTTTAATGCAGGCGTTAAAGGCTCAACGCTGGGGGCTAGCGGCCCACAGTATGTGATGGTTCCGCAGAAACATGCTGAGCAATTGCGTGAGTCTTTAGCATCGGGTGAGATTGCCGCCGTTCAGTCAACGCTGATCGCCGATGCTTCATCCGTTAACAGCCGCAGCTATAAGGTGCGTTCAGGTGATACGCTTTCTGGCATTGCATCACGTCTTGGCGTGACGGCGAAAGATCTGCAGCAGTGGAATGATCTGCGCAGCTCAGGTCTGAAAGTGGGTCAAACTCTGACGGTAGGCGCAGGTAGCAGCGCACAGCGTCTCGCCAGCAACAGCGATAGCATCACTTATCGCGTACGTAAAGGCGATTCACTGTCCAGTATCGCAAAACGACATGGCGTGAACATCAAAGATGTAATGCGCTGGAACAATGATACTGACAATCTGAAACCAGGCGACCAGTTGACGTTGTTTGTGAAGAACAGCGCTACGCCAGACTCCTGATTACACGATCGAAAGATAAAAAGGCACCGATTCCCCTCGGTGCCTTTTTTGTTTATCCCGCTTTTTGCGCTTCAGCCATGATGGTATCGCTGGTAAACGATCCATCCTCCTGCAATTCAAAGTACGCTTTTACCTCAGCAGAGGCACTCTCCTGATAGAGGCGAATCGCCTGACTTAATGCTTCCGGGGTACGCATACGGGCAATCCACGAAGGGTATTCCAGCGGCAAACGATCTGTTGTTAACATCCGGGTAATCAACCCCGCTTCAGTGATAAGCGATAACCACTCTCCGCTGGAGTAGTTTTGTACGTGGGAAGTATCACGCAGCGCTTCTACTGTCTGCAGCCAGATATCGCGCACCGGATGCCCGGGAGACATCACATCCATAATAATGAAGATCCCGCCCGGCTTCAGGACTCGTTTGACTTCACGTAATGCCTGGCCGACATCATGCCAGTGGTGCGCGGAATAACGGCTAATCACCACCTCAAACGAGGCATCATCAAACGGTAAGGACTCGGCGTACCCCTGGCGCGTATCCACGTTGCTCAGCCCTTTCTCTCTCGCCGCCTCAGCAACAACATCCAGCATCTGACTGGATAAGTCATACGCGGTGACCTTCGCCACCTGCTGCGCAGCCGTAAAGCTGGCATGCCCTGCCCCACAGCCTAAATCCAGCACGTGCGCCTGCGGGAATGCTGCCAGACGTTCGCCGAGACGCAGCAGGTCACGACCTGAAGCATGCACGGCGCTGGTCAGATAGGCATTTGCCTGGGAGCCAAACTGTTTTTCTACGTTGTCATGATGGGAGTGTGTTGTTGTCATCGTACTGTCCTTTGTTGGTTAAAAATAAAAGGGCAGCACCCGCGCAGGCCTGCCCCACGGCAGACCTGACACACCATTATTTATCAGGTTTGCCGGGACTGAATTCGACTAGTAGAGGGTTGTGATCGGAGGCGCGCGTGACCAGAACAGAGGCATCATGCACGCTCAGACCACGATAGAAGACAAAATCGAGAGGTCGACCAAAGGCTTTTTTACGCTGATCGTCACTAAAACGGACTTCACGCAGAGACATTTCACGCGCAAAGCGATACAGCGCATTCATGCGCGGACGACTCCAGGCATTGAAATCACCGGCCATAATGATAGGCCCGCTGTGGTGGGCAATTTGATCGCCAATGGGAAGTAACTGCTTACTGTACACATCCACGCCCAGGCTGAAATTTACCGCGTGGATGTTCACCACCATCAGCATCCGGGTATCCGGCAGCGGATAGACGGTCACCAGCGCCGATTTCGCCAGACGCAGTATAGGCTCGCGCTCACGCAGCGGGCAGCAGTAAACCGGGTGTGCTGAAGAGAGGGTCATCACGCCTGAAGGATGTTGCGGCAGGACAAACGCCGGCACCTGGTCGGCAGCAAGATAGTTCGTTGTGGCAAACCGAACCAGTTCAGGTGTGGTTTGCGCCTCTTGAAGCAGAACCAGATGAGCATCCTTACCAAAATTCTTGAGTACCGATAACCACTCCGCACGCTGCTGCTTAAAGATATTCCAGACCAGTACCCGAATTTTGTCATCGCTGCTTAACGGTGTCCCTGCGGGTAATGCCTGGCTTATGCTCGCAAACGACCCCGGAGGCAAGATCCTCTCCGCGGGCATTCCGGCAACATAACGCATGGCATAGGTATTTTTTCGCACTTTTGGAAACGGCCTCTGTAACATGAACCAGCCCGAAAACGGACTGGTTCTAATGTTATAGGGACTTTAGGTCACACTTTCAACGCAATTTCTGAGAAACCGCTTTCCAGTTTTGTAAGCAAGCACTTACTGATGTTATCCCAGTGCTACGCGAGTAGGTTTATCGAGGCGGCCACTCAGCCCTATCAGCAGGAAAGCGACAAGGACGATCACCGCACCAATCCAGGGTGTCTGGGTTAATCCAAAGTGTTCGACGGTTTGTCCGCCAATAATGGAGCCCAGCGCGATCCCAATATTGAACGCGGCAATGTTCAGTCCGGATGCCACATCCACGGCGTTTGGCGTATAGAGCTCCGCTTTCTGAACAACATAAACCTGAAGCCCGGGCACGTTGCCAAAAGCGAAGACACCCATTACCAGTACCGTGATCAGTGCGGCGTATTGCATGGACGCCGTGAACTGGAATATCAACAGCAGAACCACCAGGGCGGCGAAGATAAATTTCAGCGCCGGAACCGCACCATGTTTATCTGCAAGCTTGCCGCCCCAGATATTGCCAATCGCCACGGAAATACCGTATCCCAGCAAAATCCAGCTCACGGCACTCGGGGAGAAGCCTGCCAGGTCCTGCATCATCGGTGCCAGGAAGGTGAAGGCGGTAAATACGCCTCCATAGCCCAGAGCCGTGACCGCGTAGATGATCAGCAAACGCGGATGGGTAAGCACCTTTAGCTGATCGCTCAGGCTGGCGCTGGCCCGGCCTGGAATAGTCGACGGTACCAGCAGCAGGCTAGCAACAAGGGCAATAACCCCCAATAAGGAGACGGCCAGAAACGTCTCACGCCAGCCGAAGTGCTGTCCGATAAACGTGCCTAGCGGCACACCCGTAACGAGTGCGACGGTCAGTCCACCAAACATGATCGCAATAGCTGAGGCTGCTTTCTCTTTGGGGACCAGGCTGGTTGCAATGGTGGAACCAATTGAGAAGAACACGCCGTGTGCAAGGCCGGTCAACAGACGGGCAATTACCAGGGTGGTGTAGTCCGGTGCCTGCCAGGCCAGAATGTTACCGGCGGTGAACAACACCATCAACGCAACTAACAGCTGCTTACGCGGAAAACGTCCGGTCAGAGCCGTCAGCACAGGCGCACCGACGGCGACGCCCAGGGCGTAGATTGACACCAGCAATCCGGCGGAAGGCAGCGAGATCGCAAGCTGGTTAGCAATGGTGGGAACCAGTCCCACGATAACAAATTCGGTCGTGCCAATTGCAAAGGCACTGATCGTCAGGGCAAGTAGCGCCAGTGGCATAAAATACTCCGTATCATCAGGATTAAGATGACAGGCAGTATGCGCCAGTGCTTAAATAACAAAAATGGTCAAAATATCAATAGAATTTTGCAGGTGGTGCAACAATGAAAGCAACGTCAGAAGAGCTGACAATCTTTGTCGCCGTTGTTGAAAGCGGTAGCTTTAGCCGGGCAGCCGAACAGCTGGGACAGGCTAACTCGGCCATCAGCCGCTCAGTGAAAAAGCTGGAGATGAAGCTTGGGGTGAGCCTGCTCAACCGGACGACGCGGCAACTGAGCCTGACGGAAGAAGGAGAGCGTTATTTCCGCCGCGTGCAGTCGGTGCTGCAGGAGATGGCTGCAGCAGAGACAGAAATTATGGAAAGCCGCAGCACGCCGCGGGGATTGCTGCGCATTGATGCGGCCACGCCGGTAGTACTGCACTTTCTGATGCCGCTGATCAAACCTTTTCGTGAACGCTATCCGGAGATGACGCTTTCTTTGGTCTCATCAGAGACATTTATCAACCTCATCGAGCGTAAAGTGGATGTGGCTATCCGGGCCGGTACACTGACCGATTCAAGCTTGCGCGCCCGCCCGCTTTTTGCCAGCTACCGAAAAATTATCGCGTCGCCGCAGTACATTGCTGAGCACGGTAAACCGGAGACCGTTGAAGAGTTGAAGCAGCATCTTTGTCTGGGCTTTACGGAACCGGTATCACTGAACACCTGGCCTGTCGCCTGTCGTGATGGTCAGCTTCATGAAATTACCAGTGGGTTATCGTCAAACAGTGGAGAAACGCTAAAGCAACTGTGTCTTGAAGGGAACGGCATCGCGTGCCTGTCTGACTATATGATAGATAAGGAGATTGAACGAGGTGAACTGGTGGAACTGATGGCGGATAAACGTTTGCCGGTCGAGATGCCTTTTAGCGCAGTGTATTACAGTGACAGAGCGGTGAGTACGCGGATTCGTGCTTTTATTGACTTCCTGAGTGAACATATAAAGACAGCTCCCGGAGGAGCTGTATGAGGGTTAAGGCGACAGAGGGTTAGTGAAACTTAATCCCAGTCAGGCGCTAAACCTTCCGGGCTGACCAGGCGATCGTTGCACTCCAGTGCTGCGATCGCTTTTTTATCGTCATCATCCAGATGAAGGTCGACCGCTGACAGGTTGCTGGCCAGGTTTACACGTTTGGTTGACGATGGGATCACGGCATAACCTTCGCCCATTGCCCATGCCAGAATGACCTGTGCCGGAGTCGCGTTATGTTTTTCTGCAATACGTATAATCGCCTCATCTTTCAGCGCCTTACCATAAGCCAGCGTCATGTATGACGTGATGTGGATACCGTGCTGCGTTGCCCAGTCCACGACTTTATGGTTTTGCAGATAAGGTGAAAGTTCAATCTGGTTGGTCGCGATATTTTCTGCACCTACTGCGGCAATGGCTTTTTCCATCAGCGGAATGGTGAAGTTTGAAATACCGATTTCACGCGTTAATCCCTGCTTTTTCGCTTCCATCAGCGCCTGCATGAACTCTTCTACAGAAACGGCATCGTTTGGTGATGGCCAGTGGATCAGCGTCAGGTCCACGTAGTCAGTACGCAGCTTTTTCAGACTCTCTTTCAGGCTCGGGATCAGTTTGTCTTTGCTGAGGTTTTCAATCCAGATTTTGGTGGTGATAAATATCTCGTTACGCGGTACGCCACTCTCTTCAATGGCCTGTCCAACGGCAGCTTCATTTTCATAGATCTGTGCCGTATCAATTGCGCGATAGCCTAACTCGAGTGCCGTTTTAACAGATGCGATAACAACGTCGTCTTTCAGGCGGAAAGTGCCCAGACCAAATGCAGGGAGAGTCATAGTATTCCTCAATCATTATGTTCGTAAACTGAGGAGGATTATCGCTGGCGTTGTTATATTGAAAAAGATCGTAAAACGCAGAGGATTTTTGCTCATTTCGCAATAATTAAACAGCAGATAAGAAAAAAGCCCTGAGCGTTAACTCAGGGCTTTCAATAAGTGGCGGAACGGACGGGACTCGAACCCGCGACCCCCTGCGTGACAGGCAGGTATTCTAACCGACTGAACTACCGCTCCACCGAAGACTGCTTGTAACCACCGGATTTATGCACCGGCTTACCACTTACTTTGATGCCTGGCAGTTCCCTACTCTCACATGGGGAGACCCCACACTACCCTCGGCGCTACGGCGTTTCACTTCTGAGTTCGGCATGGGGTCAGGTGGGACCACCGCGCTAAAGCCGCCAGGCAAATTCTGTTATCTGTATCAGGCTGAAAATCGTCTCTCTCACGCCAAAACAGCTTCGGCGTTGTAAGGTTAAGCCTCACGGTTCATTAGTATCGGTTAGCTCAACGCATCGCTGCGCTTACACACCCGACCTATCAACGTCATAGTCTTTAACGTTCCGTCAGGAGACTTAAAGTCTCAGGGAGAACTCATCTCGGGGCAAGTTTCGTGCTTAGATGCTTTCAGCACTTATCTCTTCCGCATTTAGCTACCGGGCAGTGCCATTGGCATGACAACCCGAACACCAGTGATGCGTCCACTCCGGTCCTCTCGTACTAGGAGCAGCCCCCCTCAATTCTCCAGCGCCCACGGCAGATAGGGACCGAACTGTCTCACGACGTTCTAAACCCAGCTCGCGTACCACTTTAAATGGCGAACAGCCATACCCTTGGGACCTACTTCAGCCCCAGGATGTGATGAGCCGACATCGAGGTGCCAAACACCGCCGTCGATATGAACTCTTGGGCGGTATCAGCCTGTTATCCCCGGAGTACCTTTTATCCGTTGAGCGATGGCCCTTCCATTCAGAACCACCGGATCACTATGACCTGCTTTCGCACCTGCTCGAGCCGTCACTCTCGCAGTCAAGCTAGCTTATGCCATTGCACTAACCTCCTGATGTCCGACCAGGATTAGCTAACCTTCGTGCTCCTCCGTTACTCTTTGGGAGGAGACCGCCCCAGTCAAACTACCCACCAGACACTGTCCGCAACCCGGATTACGGGTCTACGTTAGAACACCAGCCATTAAAGGGTGGTATTTCAAGGTCGGCTCCACGCAGACTGGCGTCCACGCTTCAAAGCCTCCCACCTATCCTACACATCAAGGACCAGTGTTCAGTGTCAAGCTATAGTAAAGGTTCACGGGGTCTTTCCGTCTTGCCGCGGGTACACTGCATCTTCACAGCGAGTTCAATTTCACTGAGTCTCGGGTGGAGACAGCCTGGCCATCATTACGCCATTCGTGCAGGTCGGAACTTACCCGACAAGGAATTTCGCTACCTTAGGACCGTTATAGTTACGGCCGCCGTTTACCGGGGCTTCGATCAAGAGCTTCGCGTTACCGCTAACCCCATCAATTAACCTTCCGGCACCGGGCAGGCGTCACACCGTATACGTCCACTTTCGTGTTTGCACAGTGCTGTGTTTTTAATAAACAGTTGCAGCCAGCTGGTATCTTCGACTGATTTCAGCTCCACCCGCAGGGGCTTCACCTACATATCAGCGTGCCTTCTCCCGAAGTTACGGCACCATTTTGCCTAGTTCCTTCACCCGAGTTCTCTCAAGCGCCTTGGTATTCTCTACCTGACCACCTGTGTCGGTTTGGGGTACGATTTCGTGTTACCTGATGCTTAGAGGCTTTTCCTGGAAGCAGGGCATTTGTTACTTCAGCACCGTAGTGCCTCGTCATCACACCTCAGCGTTAAAAAGGTACCGGATTTACCTGGAACCTCCGCCTACATGCTTAAACCGGGACAACCGTCGCCCGGCTAACATAGCCTTCTCCGTCCCCCCTTCGCAGTAACACCAAGTACAGGAATATTAACCTGTTTCCCATCGACTACGCCTTTCGGCCTCGCCTTAGGGGTCGACTCACCCTGCCCCGATTAACGTTGGACAGGAACCCTTGGTCTTCCGGCGAGCGGGCTTTTCACCCGCTTTATCGTTACTTATGTCAGCATTCGCACTTCTGATACCTCCAGCAACCCTCACAGGCCACCTTCAACGGCTTACAGAACGCTCCCCTACCCAACAACGCATAAGCGTCGCTGCCGCAGCTTCGGTGCATGGTTTAGCCCCGTTACATCTTCCGCGCAGGCCGACTCGACCAGTGAGCTATTACGCTTTCTTTAAATGATGGCTGCTTCTAAG